>NZ_BJDH01000001.1 GCF_005405005.1 Lactiplantibacillus daoliensis
ACTATATTGACCGGACAACACAAAGAAGCGGCTTCACCGCGGTAGAATACCGCGGCAAAGCCGCTTAGACAGAACTCGAAAAATTATATTATTTCACCTGTCAACTTGACAGGGACTAGTACACACAAAAATTGCGACGGGCTTTTTATATCATCGATTAAAATGTTCCCAAATAGCTTTTAAAATATATTCAGCCGCATGTCCATCCCCATAAGGGTTTTTAGCTGTAGCCATGCGGTTATATTCAGCCGGATTGCCCAACAAACTTTCCATTGCGGAACGCACGACCTCTGGCTTAGTCCCAACCAGCTTCAAAGTACCGGCAGTGACTCCTTCCGGCCGCTCCGTTGTCTCACGCAAAACGAGCACCGGTTTATTCAAGGAAGGTGCTTCTTCCTGCACGCCACCCGAATCTGTCATGATGAAGTAACTACGCGCAGACATATTGTGGAAATCTACGACATCCAGCGGCTGAATCAAGTGGATCCGCTCAGTATTGCCTAAAATACGCTTGGCAACAGTTTGCACTATTGGGCTCAAATGAACTGGATAAACGACTTCAACATCTGGATGACTCGCGACAACTGCCTTGATAGTCTCAAAAACAGCTACCATCGGTGCCCCTTGATTTTCACGGCGATGCATCGTGAGTAAGATCATGCGATGTCCAGGTTGAACAAGATCTAGCGCAGCATGCTGATAATCCTCGCGAACGGTCTGTTTGAGTGCATCAATGGCCGTGTTACCAGTCACCACGATCTGACTAGCGGGATGATTTTCTCGCAACAGGTTCGCTTCACTTAACTTCGTCGGCGCAAAGTACAAATCAGCTAACACATCCGTCAACTGCCGATTCATCTCTTCGGGGTAAGGTGAATATTTGTCCCACGTTCGTAAGCCTGCTTCGACATGACCAACTGGAATCTGATGATAAAATGCCGACACACTTGCCGCGAAGGTCGTCGTCGTATCACCATGGACAAGAACAATATCTGGCTTGGCTTCGTCCATGATGGCATCGAGTTTTGTCAACACCCGACTGGTAATGCCTGCAAGGGTCTGATTGGGCTTCATAATGTTTAGGTCGTAATCTGGTTTTAGCTTAAAGATAGCCAATACTTGATCAAGCATCTCTCGGTGTTGCGCCGTCACAACGGTAATCGGAATAAACTTATCGGTCTGTTGTTGCAATTGCAACACAATTGGCGCCATTTTGATGGCTTCGGGCCGGGTGCCAAAAATCGTCATTACTCTTAATTTTTTAGTCATCGTCCACACACTTTCTACAAAATTCTCATTATACCTATCATAACGTTAAACCGCTTGTGTCGCTAACTTTTCCATCATTTTAAAAAAGTTCTAAAAAAAGGCCCACATCGCTGCGAGTCTCATCGAAATAATTATAACTGTTCATTGGTATTAACCAACTTTAAAATTTGTTTAGCCGCATTGTTTGCTGCCGTCCAACCACTTTGATTGGTAAAGAGTACTACCCCCACACGACCATCATTAGTGCCGACATAAACTGTATGGAATGAGTTATCCGCTCCACCAATTCGAACCAAATTACCGGCTTGATAATAAATCCCACCGGAATACTGCAACGCATAATCATCCGCCAATTGGTTAATACCAGCCCGTCCATCCAGTTTCCCGGATAGTAAACTATTAATCACGGTATAGTAATCACTGACACTAGCATACAAATTACCGCAACCTAACTCACTAGAAAGCAAGACCAACGAAATCGCATCCGCCTTAGATCCCGTCGCTTCATACGTGTACGAAGCTGGCGTGATTGCACCGGTTGGCACTTGATTATACAAATACATATTTTTCAATTTTAACGGCGCAATAATCCCAGTCTGCACGTTATGCCAATACGACTGCCCCGTGACTTGGCTAATAATGCCCGCGAGTAACGTGAAATTAGCATTCGAATAACTCCAAACGTGCTGATTCGTTGACGTCAAATGACTCAAGGTAAACGCAACTGCTGCCGCTTCATCTGGCAGAATAGTCGCTGGCACCGGCTCTCCCATCCGAATACCGGACGTATGATCAAGTAATTCTCGAATCGTAATCTGAGAAGCATACGGCACGGTTGGATAAAATTTAGCCAACGTGGTTGACATCGTCAGTTTGCCACTATTAATCAGCTGCTGGACGAGTGCGCCAGTCACTGCCTTTTGTAACGACGCTAACGGGTAGGCTTCATCAGTCGTATTTGCGACCTTATCAGCGACATTTGCATCGCCAAATGCTTGAATCTTAACCCCGCTTGGTCCACTATTCGTCACCAACAACGTCCCCATAAAATGGTTTTGCGTCATAATCGCATCGATTTTAGCCATTGTTGGCGAGAGCTTCGTCGGTGCAACGGCTGGCGTGATTGTTGATGTAGGCTTGGCAGGTGCTGTTGTCGGTTGCGTGGTTGGCTTCACGTTCGTTGCCGTCACTGGCTTGCTCACAACTGGGTTCGTCTTTACCTGCTTGGTCGGCACAGCCGTTTGAACTGTTGACTTTTGATTGGCCGTTTTAACTGGTGTCGCTGGCTTGGTAGTTGCTGGTGTCACCTTTTTGACCACGATTGGTTGTGGCTTGAGCTTATTTCGTAAAGCTGGCTTCGAAACAACATCTGGTCGTGCCACTAGTTTAACTTTTACCGGTATTGGTCGGGTAACCGTTTTGGCCGTCACACGCGTCTTAGTTGCGACACTTACTTGGCGCACCGGCTTGACATAGATGGTGCCACGATGATTAACCTTTTCCGTTTTAACCAAACTCTTCTTTTTAGCTGAGACAGGCACTTTTTTAGTTGGCTCGACAACTCGTTTAGTAACCCGGACCGCTTCGCGTTTGATCACAGGCTTTAGCCGTAGTTGACTCGCATTGACCCAGCCAGCGACCTGCCGACCTTGTAACCAATAAAACTGGCCAAAATCAGTCCAGGCGACCTTGCTAACATGAACGCCGTCGCGTTGTAATTGTGACCGCTTCAACTCCCGATAATTTGTGTGCGTTTGCGTGGCAATGGGACCATTAGTCGTTAAACTAATCGATTGACGACCATTTAGACTCGCAATCTGGGCCGTCAATCGTTGCTGCTTAACAATCGACAAAGTCCCGTTTGATTTCACGTGGGTTAATTTTACCGTGGCAGCTTTGGCTACCCAGCCGAAGTGAGCTAAGTCCAAATAGACACCATGCACCCCCGACTGCTGCTGAATGACTCGAAAAACTGACGTGCTGGAAACCCGCTTTTCATGTGGTTTACTAGCTGACTTACGCGGTAATTCTGAATAGACCGCCACCTGCCCAGAGTCAGCCTTAACCCAAACAAAATTTGGTATGCTCGCAGCCGTCGCGGTCATCGGCCCACCAATTAACAGACTCATTCCCCCAAGATAACCTAACAGTTGTAATCGTCGCATCAA
The DNA here is from genome assembly GCF_005405005.1 of Lactiplantibacillus daoliensis. Taxonomy (GTDB): domain Bacteria; phylum Bacillota; class Bacilli; order Lactobacillales; family Lactobacillaceae; genus Lactiplantibacillus; species Lactiplantibacillus daoliensis. The sequence continues at coordinate 3,438 of NZ_BJDH01000001.1, forward strand.
AATCTCCCCCTCATCCTTTGACTGCCGCTAGTTTAGTCGCTATAAATTTCAAAGTCACTCAATATTAATAACTCGTTAATCTGACAAACCAAAGAAAAACACCAAGCCAGTTTTGCACCGGCTTGATGTTTTTCTGCCTGCTCCAATCAAAACGGATCAGATTTGGCAAGAATCGCTTGAATCGCAAAACCCACGCTATTGTCACCATTAAATACCCCTTGATTATCAAATAAAACAACCCCAATCTTCGCATCCGTTGTTCCCATAAAGTATGTCTGAAACGAATTGTCGCTGCCACCAATGCGTACATTGCCATGACCCAAATAATAAATCCCGCCAGCATAGCTAATTTTTTGATCAGCAGATAATTCGTTAAACCCAGCTCTTCCCACTAATTTTCCCGTGAACAATCCGTTAATAAATTTATAATAATCCCCGACACTACTGTATAAACTACCCGCCCCTAATTCGCTCGACTGCAACGACTTTGAAATCACTGCACTCTGAGAATAGCCTTTCGTCAACTGGTAAGAATTAGGATCAATGATATTAATCGGGATCTGGTTATAATTATAGGTGTGATGCATGCCGAGTGGCTTCAAGATCATTGTCTGTACATTTTCCATATAAGACTTCCCAGTAGCTTTCCGGATCACCCCGGCCAGCATCGTGAAGTTTGCATTAGAATAGGCGAAAGCATGATTATTAGTCGACCTTAAGTGGTTAACGGTGTAGTTAATCTCTGCTGCCTCATTTGGCAAAATTGAGGCTGGCACGGGTTCTCCCATTCGCAACCCCGAGCGATGGTCCAACAAATCACGTATCGTAATATTCTTGGCATAAGGAATTCGGCGGAAATACAGACTGAGCGGCGTTGTCATTTTTAATTTGCCTTGATTGATCAAGCCTTGAATCACCGTGCCAGTGATTGCCTTTTGTAGTGACGCCAAGGGATAGACCTCATCAGCGCTATTTTTCTTAGCACTAGCCACATCAGCATAACCGTATGACCGTGTCATCACACCTGCAGTCCCATTGTTAGTTACCAACAGTGTGCCCATGATGTGCGCGTTTTTCATCACAGTATCAATTTTTGCGAGTGCTTGTGCCTTCGTGTAATTGCCGGCACGATGTTGTGACTTTAAAGTAGCAGGCTTTTTCACGACAATTGCCACACTATCGCTTGTCCGTTGAATCATTTTAGGCGCAAGGGTTCTCTTCACCGCCCAACTACTTAGTCCAATCATCACCAGCAAGCCCGTAATTACAGTTATCACCAATGGTTGACGTTTCTCATGAGTCTCCCCTCCAATCTTTTATGCCGCTAGAATACGACGGTCACAACGGAAATGCACGTAAAACCAAACTTATGTTAAGCCAGCGAACAGATATTTATCATTAAATATGTAAACATTATTATTTTTATCGAAATATTGCACAATCAACAAAAATTCAAGGAAAGTTGGTCAATTTAACTCGTGCAATTACCGAACAAAACCATTAGAATATGAATCATAGTTAACATATACATATTAATGGAAGGATGATTATATTGAGTAAAGCAACCGACTATTTACAAACTGTTTACAGTGTCATTGAACACCGTGATCCAAATCAAGCTGAATTTTTAGAGGCCGTCCACGACTTCTTTAAAACGATGACACCAGTTTTTGAAGCTCATCCTGAATATATTGAAGCCAATATTTTGGAACGACTAACTGAACCAGAACGTGTCATTCAATTCCGAGTCCCTTGGTTAGATGATGCTGGGCATGCCCGCGTCAATCGAGGATTCCGGGTTCAATTTAATTCAGCCATCGGCCCTTACAAGGGTGGCTTGCGGCTACACCCTTCCGTCAACCTAAGTATTGTAAAATTCTTAGGCTTTGAACAAATTTTCAAGAACGCTTTGACTGGCTTACCAATTGGCGGTGGCAAAGGTGGTTCTGACTTTGACCCTAAAGGAAAATCAGACAATGAAATCATGCGTTTTTGCCAAAGTTTCATGACCGAACTCAGCAAATATATTGGCTTGGATACTGACGTGCCAGCCGGTGATATTGGCGTTGGTGGGCGTGAAATTGGTTACCTCTATGGGCAATACAAACGTTTACGCGGTGCCGATCGCGGTGTCTTGACGGGTAAAGGACTTTCCTATGGTGGCTCACTTGCCCGGACTGAAGCCACTGGTTATGGCTTAGCCTACTACACCGACGAAATGCTTAAAGCCAATCACGCCACCTTCGCAAGTCAACGGGTCGCCATTTCCGGTGCCGGTAACGTCGCTATCTATGCCATTCAAAAAGTCACTGAACTAGGTGGCAAAGTGCTTACCTGTTCCGACTCAAATGGCTATGTCATTGACGAAAATGGGATTAACTTCGACCTCGTTAAACAGATCAAAGAAGTTGAACGCGGACGTATCAGTGAGTATGCTGATCGTGTTGACGGGGCCACTTATCATGAAGGCTCTGTCTGGACCGCTAAATTAAGTTATGATATTGCCTTACCATGTGCCACCCAAAACGAAATCGACGGCGACAAAGCGCAAACGGTCATTGCCAATGGCGCGAAAGCTGTGGCTGAAGGCGCCAATATGCCAAGCACCCCAGAAGCGATTGCTGCCTATCAAGCAGCGGGGATCTTGTACGGTCCCGCCAAAGCTGCCAATGCCGGTGGTGTTGCGGTTTCGGCACTTGAAATGAGTCAAAATAGTCTGCGTTTAAGTTGGACCTTTGAAGAGGTCGATACGCGCTTGAAGCAAATCATGCAAAATATCTTCGCCCAATCGGTAGCTGCTGCCGATGAATACCAAGTTAGTGGTGACTACTTGAGTGGTGCTAACATTGCCGGCTTCACCAAAGTTGCCGATGCGATGCTGGCCCAAGGGCTCGTTTAACTGCAACCAGCACAAAAAGAACCGTTTGCCAAGTCGATTATGACTGACAAACGGTTCTTTTTATATTTATAGCAACCATTAAACTTTAGAATTAGGATAACCGGTATGTTCAACTAACTGTGCATAGGTTTCATGCAACGTCACCGCAGCGACCTGCCAGCCAAGTTTCAATAATGGTAATAACCGTAATGGATCTTCAACTGGAATCTGGTGCTTGTGTGCGAATTTAAAAATAGCTGGTAAGACTTCCATATCAGAATTTGCAAAATAATAATTTCCTTTATCAGTCACTACAAAAATCGTCGCCCGAAAGGCATGTCGTGGATCGAGTCGCTGTGTCACATGCCAGCGAATGGCGCCGAGTTGAATCAATTTCACATCAGCCAACGCCATCTCACCTAAATTACGTTGTTCTGGTGACCATAACACGACCTTAGTCGGCGTCAATTCGACCACGGCATGCTTTTCACTCTGAGTCCCTGATAAGCGCCGCAACCAATTACGCTCAGGGGCTGGTTTGGGATATTCGACCCCTTGAATTTCAAAATGAAACGGCACAATACACTTTTGAGCCCGATCAATAGCCCGGTAATGTCCGGCGATTTGATGATTGGTAAATACAGATGCCATTGGTTTAAACATGTCGGTCACTCCCCTCACGATTAAGTATACGCTTTCACGATTCAGTTTTCAGCTATTTTAACGCGCTGAGTTCAGCAACTAAAAAACGGTGCAGAATTACGCAAAATCCGTAATCTCACACCGCTACTTGATCGTCGTTTGGTTGTCAATTCTATGTGCGCATTTGTGAAATGAAAAAGTATGTGTGCTGACGGCTCAACTTCACTCAAACCGCCACCCCCAACTTTGACAAAACCATTTTGGCGCGACGAACCAATTCGATAATTGCAAACCCTCCAAAAACCTTTTGACACTTCCAACTGATCACCAATGCAAGCTAACAGTTCTTATCTAGGCTTAAACTTATTATACCATTCATGTTAACGGTTACACAAACTAAACAGATGTTTTCCATACTCAACTAATTAACTTATCCAACTAAAGGTTGCAAGTTAAAAATTGCCAGTCTGCACCACTACGTCAACAATCAGGTGATGGCAGACAGATGATCACTGCTGCTTCCGGTTGTTGCCGCTAACATGCAGACGAGGGACCGGTTCAAGCCTCAGAAACGTCTTGAACCTCGCCCGGAAACTTTGCCAAAACTGCAAATCTCCCAGACCGTCCGTGGTGTAAGGCCGGCAAAAGAACGCCGGTCTAACGCCACCTGCACGTCCGAAGCTATCAGCAACAGACTCCAGCTAATCAGTGGTCTGGAGTGATTGACAAATTATTTACATTTGACTGACGGAGCGCTAAATTTAGACAAGTCTACTTTAGACGTACTGGCTACTGGTACTGCGACATTTGTAATGTTTTTAAATCTTTCACCCTTTACTTATTCAAACTAAAAACGACCTGCAAGAAGCTGCAAGTCGTTTTGGTGATGGCTGAACTATTCAGCGTCGGGATCGTTTGCTTGTTGGTTATCAAAGTCGGCTGGCATAATGGCAAAATTGCTAGCTTCAGTTGAAAGCAAGGCAGCGTAAGCACGGGCTTTGGCCGAAAGAGCTGGAATGATGGCATTGTTCAAGTTATCTAACATTGCTTGTTCATCATCTTCAACTTTTTTATCCCCTGATTGACGTTCAATAATACCGACCATTTCACCACTCAAACGCACGATAGCGAAAACAGTCGCAGAAAGATCATACATCTCTTCCTTATAGGTCACTTCTAATTGAGCTTGAACGATATCATCACCGAAAGTCTTCTTAACATCTGGATTAGCCGGGGTATAACTGAATTTACCCTTGCCAGGTTCATCCTTACTTTCGTCTCGATCGTAAACGATTTGGAAATGGAGATCTTGAATCGCTGAGTTTAAGATTTCAATATTCATGTTGTGTAACTCCCTTTTTGTTAATATCTTCACCTTAAAGGAAAGCCTGCTAAAATACAATCATATTTCGCTGGTTTTCGTTAATTCTTTATTAACGACGCGTAAAAGTTTGGTAAATATTCGTTCACCTCGCATTGACCAGCTGACGACAAACAGCTAACCTTAACTTAACTCATCAAGGAGGTAAATGACGTTGAAGTTTAGAAAACTCGGAATCATGGGCTTAACTTTGGGAATCATGACGAGTCTAGTCGTCACACCAATCATGACTGCTAAGGCATCACGACGACCCGCACCGCGCACAATGATGCGTCTGCGTCTAAAAGTTAAGCATACTGCTAAGCGATATAAGGTAACTAATCCTAAACGTCACCGCGTCAACCATCACCGTTAAACCAAGCGCCGATCATTCAGACTGAAAATTCAGACTAAATGATTGGCGTTTTTGCTCAATTTCTCGGTTGTTGCTGATTTTGCTTTCGAATTTTACTTGGGACATTTTCATCCAAGAGATACTGCCGAATCAAACTAACAATCTGCTTATTTTGCGGTAAATCGGAATGGGCCGTATTGGCACCAGTGACCGTAATTTCCGTAAAATGCTTAATTTCATCTTGAAAAATATACTTGCCATAGTTAACACTATTGTAGGGTACCGTACCATCACTCGTATAATTTTCAGTTCCCGCAATCGAATACGCCGTTAACCCATTAGGCAATCCGCTACGATACTGATAGAGCTCTTTAAACATGCTCGTTTTAGTCGTAGTACTGGTTGATTCCATATTAAACGGCGCGGCAATCGTCATCAACCGATCAATATGCACTTTTGGTGATTGTTTCAGATAACGCTCTAAGAATAAGGTCCAGATCAACCCACCGTTCGAATGTCCCAGGGCGCGAAAGTGATTGAATTTATACGTCTTCACCAAATCCTTGAAGGCGATATTCAGCCAAACGGCTTGCTGATCAATATTTGCTTTGCCATCCTTATTATTCCCAAAGGCCACAATAATAAATGGTTGATTGTCATTCCGACCGATATTACCACTATATTTGATTTTTCCGCTTGTCTGCACGGTCAACTTCAAAACGCTATGTTGCTGTGGCGTTTCCTTACCTAATTCCGTAATCAAATCATCAAAGCGATTCTGACTAGCACTGGAACCTGGCACCATGATAACCGGAGCCATGCGTGTCCGACCGGCTGTTTTGAGTGACTTGATATTTGCTTTAGACCAAGTATAGGCCGGCCAACAAATCCCAATCAACACGAGCACACCGAGTGCCCATCGCCACCAATTACGTTTCATCAGTAGGCCTCCCCTCAACAACGCGATTTTCTAGTAAGATGAACGGTAAATAAATGGCCGTTGCCACTGACAAATTCACCAAACTGACCAGCAAAGCTCGCCAATCACCACCGCTCCCTAACCAGCCAACCAAAAATCCCGGCATAGTTCGACCAACCGGATAGACCACTGGTGGCATGACTCCCAGTTTCAGCGCACTCCAAGTAATCAATAGACTAGCTAATGGCGCCATTAAAAATGGTATTGCTAAAATAGGACTAAACATAATCGGCAAGCCCACTAACAACGGTTGATTAAAATTAAACAAGCTAGGCAGCCAACTCGCTTTGGCTACCGTGCGAAAGTCTGCATTGTGAGAACGCCACAGAATCGCAATCACCAATGCCAACGTCATCCCTGGCCCACCAACGTTGGCAAAGCTATCGAAGATCGTATGTAGTGTGATTGGATTTGGTGCGCCCCAAGCTGAACCATGTTGCAGTGCATATTCCAAATTTTGAACCGTACTGACTGAGCTATTACCACTAAAATCAATCGGACCAATAATCCCAATCACCCAGAAAAAGTTACTCAAAAAAGTCACACTCACGATGTTCAGAAAAGCGCTGCCCGGATTGAAAAATGGCAACCGGAATACCGTATAGAATAGCCCATTGAGCCCATTTTTGCTTACAAAACTAATCCCATAGCTTAACAAACTAAAGCCTAATAAAGTGACGGTCATTGGCAACCAGTTCTCTTTTGCTCGACTCAATAAGTGCGTGCGAGTCTCAATCAATTGATGAGTATGTGTTTTGAACGCCAGGTGATTGAATAGCCAGCCAGTAATCAGGCCAACTAATAAGGCAAGGAAAATTCCTTGCGAACCTAAATTTTGCTCAAGGAATCGTGAACTCGTTGGTTGATTTTGTTTAGTGAACGCAGCGTAATTAAAATTTAACAGACAAAAACTCACTGCCGCCGTTAATCCCGCCAATAAGTTATCTCGTCGTTGCGCCCGGACCGCAAAATTAGCTGCCGTAAATGCTGCGACCACAGCAATCACCCCGTTGAGCGTCAAACTCAACATGGTAGTATAAGTCGTCAATGCTTTGAATCCTGGAAACCAACGATTTAAGTGATAAATTTGGGCGATGAAGCCACTTTTCTGAAAAATTGCTTGGTTAAAAACATTGATAAAAGCGCCAATCAATACTAATGGAAATAGCAAGGTTAAGGTGTCCCGTAATGCGTGAAAATAGCGACGCCGATTCAGCCACGTTTCCCAGTTCAATAATTGATTTGCAAATTGCTTAATCAAACTCATCCCCTCTATATGCCTGCTTAATCATAATATACACGCTCAACCGTTAATTGGCGACTAGACTTACTTTAAAGGTGCATTTAGCTTCCTAAGCGTTCATAAATCAGTTATGATTAAAACAAATTAATGGAGGTGGTCATGATGCCAAACACTTATCAGCACGTCTTAATTCCAGTGGACAGTTCAACTGCTGCACAAGCCGCATTCAACGAAGCCGTGATCATTGCCCAACGCCATCAAGCGGCTTTAACGACGCTATATGTCGTCGATGATAGTGCCTACCATACACCCGCGTTAGATCCAGTTTTGAGTGAATTATTAGATGCCGAAGCAGCACATGCACAGGCCGCCATGGCCGATCGACGCCAGTTCGTTCAAACAACGACAGTGACGGCCTTCAGAACCGAAGTCGCTTATGGTAATCCCAAGCGCCTAATTATTGATTATGCGAAACAACATCCTGAAATTGATTTAATTGTCCTTGGTGCAACTGGCAAAGACTCCCCACACCGCGTGGCCGTTGGATCGACAACGAGTTACGTGGTCGATCATGCTCCATGCAATGTTATTGTGATTCGCTGAGCGACACCAAACGCCACTACCGTTTTTGGGGAGTGGCGTTTTATTTTGGTCCTTTGCAAGTTAGAGTCTCCCCTAGCACGCCGATTTTGACTGACGGCGTACTAAATTTGGGTACATCTAATGACGTGACGGTTACTGGTAATCCTTCAGTTGTAATGTTTTTGAGACTTTCGCCCTTCAGCTATGGCTCAAATAATTGGGCCAATTTCATCGTGGTATTGAAATTGCGAGCACTAGTCTGTTGATAAAAAAGTGTACCCAGCAATTTAGAATAGAACGACTTACTATAGTTCACGCGTAACGTCGAGGTCCAAAAGATGATATTCGGGGTAATTAACACTTGATCGTATGCGGTTAACTTGGTTGGTAACCAATCATCATGTGCTCGATCATACGATTGTAATTTAAACAGCGCATTATGTCGCAAAGTTGCATCCGCGCCCCACCAACTTGGTGCTAAGGCCAAATCTGCTTTGAATTCTGTCTCAGTCAACACCCGAAAATCAATCGGAAAGTCAAAGTTAGTCGTCAAAATCGCCATCACTAAAGCTTCGATTTCGGGACGGGCAAGTCCACTGGTAAAAAACAAATTGCCGCTATTAATATATGAATGAACTTGCGTACAACCAGCAACGGTAAACAATTCACGCAATGTCGCCATTGGCACACGATGATTGCCACCCACATTCACACCACGTAATAATAATAAATAGGTCATTAGCACCCTCCATTTCATGAATATGCCATAAATTCAGAAAGAAAAACAGCTATCAATCAGATCGGTTCTAGACGTTTACTCTGTGCCAGTGTCATTATCAGGGTTAATCATTCCAACCGGTCCTGACAAAAATCGCTTCACACTACCCTTATCGGCAAGTGTGAAGCGATTCAATAGTTATCAGAATGACCCCATCCGGACTTGAACCGGAATCAACCGCTTAGGAGGCGGGTGCCCTATCCAGTTGTGCTATGAGGCCAAACTCAATCCGTAAGATATCATCTCACGGATTGAAAAATTTTTCAATTCTTACTTGGTGAAACGGTCACGATTCTTCTTCCGCATGCCTTTTTTCTTGGAATGCTTGTTGTGCCCTTTATGCTTCTTTGGCGCATTAAATTCGTCGGGTTTAACTGGCACTGCTCGACTAGGTGTGGCACCACGTTTAACCGTGTCCGGATGACCAGCACCTTCGACACGATGCCGTCCGGTCGCCGCTGCCGTCACACTACTTGGATGATCAAAAGTTAGCGGAGGCTTGACCTTGTCTGGCTTCGTATCAACGATTTGATAATCGACCAAATAACCCGGTTTGAGGTCGTATTCAGTCGTTTTCATCATTTTCTTGAAGTCTCGAATATCATGATCATCACCGAGCGTCAAAACTAACCCTTCAGCGCCCATCCGCCCCGTTCGACCGCTACGATGAATATAAGTCGTAACATCTTTCGGCAGTTGATAATTAATAACCGCTGGCAATTCTGGCACATCTAATCCCCGAGCAGCCAAATCAGTCGTTAACAAAAGTTCTACCTTACCTTGCCGGAATAAGCGTAATGCCTTTTCTCGTTCAACTTGGCGTTGATTACTCGTTAACGCGACATAGCTCACATGTTGATGCCGTAGTTCGAGCGCAACATGCTGTAGTTCTTGCATTTTATTGAAGAAAACTAACGCTCGCATTCGATCCACACGACTGATTCTTTTCAGTAGATCCACACGATGTCGATTGCCGACTTCCATCGTGCGGTGCCGAACGATCCCCTGTGTTTGATCAATTGCGCGCACGTCAATTTTTTCGACCTCTTGACCAAACCAACGTGGCAATTCATCTAAAATTTTGGTTTCCGTGGCTGAGAAGAAGCCTAATTGTAACGTTTCAGCAAAGGTCGCATCCAAGATTTCACGAATTTGATCTAACGTTTCATCCGTCAGCAATTCATCCGCTTCGTCGACAATCATCAATTTCAAATGACCCAGCTTAAGCTTGCCATCCGCAATCATATTCGTCATTCGCCCAGGCGTCCCAACGACAATTTCCGGATGCTTCTTCAACTTTTCAGTTTGGCGTTTAACATTGGCGCCACCAGTAATCGCCAATACCTTGGCATCAATTAATTTTGCCCAGTCACGCACCACGTTCGTCGTCTGCATCGCCAACTCTTGTGATGGTGCCAGAATCATTGCTTGGGTGCCTTCACCAACCCGAATATTGGCTAACATCGGCCAAGTGAACGCCAACGTCTTACCAGAGCCAGTTGGGGCTAAACCAAGCACAGAGGTGCCTTCAGCCATCGGTGTTGCCACTGCCGTTTGAATCGGCGAAAATTCTGTAAAGCCCGCCGCGGCAAATTTTTCCTTAAATACGTCTAACATAGTTCCTCATTTCTATTTAGCGGACAACTGCCGTTCAGCATCATTAAAGTAAATGTGACCGGATTGCCGTAAATTAAATAATAATTGATTAACATCGCGGCTCAATTGCCGCCAATTTTGATAATCTGTTTTGTGACCAGTTGGATCATTGATGACCGCCGCAAAATCACGGGCTTCCGCCAACATGGGATTAGCGTCGGGTTGCACCCCAATTGTTTTGACTTGTCCGGTTACATCATGATAAGCGACTTGTGCGAGCTCAGCCGGATTGTTCATTACAATTGCATCACGCAACCCATTGATCTCAGATGGCAAAAATGAATTACTCGTCTTACCGACATTCAAAGTAATTGTAAAGTTTGGATAATTTAAGATTGCGATCCCTTTGCCATCAACATTAGTCCGTGTCAGCGTCGGCACATAAGTCTCCTTAACCGGTAACCCAAACCACCCAACCGCATCATAAACTAAGTAAACACCCAAGTCCTGCAAGGCACCACCCGCAAAATCTAACGAGAAGATGTTTGGCGTTTTACCGGCCAAAACAGCATCATACCGTGAAGAGTACTTCATATAGGTCAAGGTGGCCCCTTGAATCTGTGTCATTTTAGCAATTTGGTCTTTAACTCGCTTGAAGTTCACTTCATGAACCTGGCGTGCCGCTTCAAACAACAGACAGTTCGGATGGGCAGCCAAACAAGCGTCTAACTGTGCAAATTCAGCTGGATTTGCAACCGCCGGCTTTTCGACGATCACGTGCTTTTCATACTGTAACGCCAACTTAGCCTGTTCAAAATGCAAGCTATTTGGTGACGCAATGTAGACCGCGTCAAAGCTTCCTTGACTAAAAAACTGTTCTAAATCATCAAAAGTTTCTGCCACCTGATTCGTTGCGGCAAATTCTTTGGCCCGAGCCAACTGTCGTGAATAGACCGTCGTCAACTGCCACGCACCAGACGCTTGCGCGGCATCAATAAATTGCTGCGTAATCCAGTTCGTTCCAATGATTCCTAATTTTAACATACTCAGCACTCCTCTAAGTGAATGGTACCGTTTTAAATTTCACGAAACGCAATTAATCACTAATGCTAGTTTACCCCTTTTGAGCGTTATTTCGGACATTTCAACCTTAAAATAAAAAAGATTGGTCCATCTAAAAAATAGCAGTAACCTGCACAAAATTTTACGAAATATTACTTTCATTACCAACAGGTAACAGTGGTCTAAAAGCTTTGCTAAGAAACAGGTTATTGCGTGACGTTCGCCTTTCATTAGTGGTATATTTTAAGAGTAAACTTAATGAAAGAAGGTTGATCCGGTGAAGCGACGTGGCGCCATCTTATTTGGCTTATCATTATTGGCAGGACTCTCAAGCACATTTCTCCGCAAGCAGCACCCCTCAAAAACGGCAACTGGCGACTTAGCCGTCTTTTATGCTGGGACTTGGACCTATCGCGACGAAGAACATCACCGGGATCACAAGCTCGAAATTGATCCAAACATGATCATTCGCATCGATGGTCGGGCCATGCCAGCAACGGTGGAATCAATTTCACCTAGTGAACTAGTTTTACTTGATAAATACGGTTTTCACTTACAAGTGCGAGCCAATGAACAGCGACCAGTGAGTTTATTCGACGAAGCGGACAATCGCAACTACGTGATTCTCTCCCCGAGTAGCCTCAATAAAGCTGCCAACTAAAAAATTGCGACCAATTAACGGTCGCAATTTTTTTATCTCATTAACTAAAAGCTACAAGACTAAAACGCATCACAAATATAGCAGTATCAGTGACCGTTACGGCTAAAGTAGACCTTTCCAAATTCAGCGCTCCGTCAGTCCTTAGTTTAAACCGGCAGCGACTAAATCTTGATAATCCTGATTGGTTCCGTTGAAAACGACTCCTGTGAATTCCTGAGTTGTACCATTTTGGCGATAAACCGCTCGATCAGAATAGTTCATGAAGATAACCCGCTGTGGCCGTTTATGTGTCTCACTCGTTGCCAACCACAGTGGCGATTTAGTAATGACTGGCGCCACCAACTGCTTAGCAACGGCTGGTGTGGCCCAAATCACACACGTGCGATCATAATGCTCAGTCAGCTTCAACACTAATGCCCGCAATTGTGTTTGCGCGGCTCGCGTATTGACCGTTTTGGCCGTGTAATCACCATAATACTGGACTTGAATCGCAATTGGCAGATTCCCAATATTCTGATCCACGACTTTTTCAAAATAGGCCGCTTGCGCCTTACCAGAACTAGAAAAGCTGAAGACCTGTGAAACGCCCACGCCTAGACTAGTCCCCAAAACACGTGAATAATTGCTAGAAAAATTGTCATCCGTATAGCTAGCCCCTTGCGTACTTTTGAGATACACAAATTTGAGTCCATCATGTTCCAACGCATCAAAGTCTAAATAACCATCATTTTGCGTGACCGCGATGCCACGGACATCAAAACCTTTAACTACCTCTGCCTGGCGATTGTGCAGCCACTGCAAGCCGCTCCACACCAGCCCAACGATTAGCAACACAAGGAACAGCCAGCTCAATCGACGACGCCATTTAGCACCGCGAGTCTGCGCATATACTGGTCGAAAATGCTGTCGTTTTGTCATCCAATCCATCCCATCTTACAAAAATCAGTACTAGAGTTCTGTCCGAGTGCGACTTATCGTCTGCCGGACGCGCCCTAGACTAGCTGCCATCTGACCGTTACCATGGACAGCTGTCATTAAAAATAAACTATCAATAATACTCATTTGCGCAATTAACGAGGTAAGCCCCTCGGAACGGTAGTTGACCTCTTCCGCCACTGAAATAAATGCCACCGTACTAGCTTGTGCCAACGGAGAGTTGCCAAAGCTGGTCAGCGCGATGACCGGCACTTTTTGTGCGACCAACGTCGACAACAGCTGCAACGTCTGTTGATTCCGACCGGTGTGCGAAATGACAACCGCCACGTCTTTAGTGGTCATTTGTGCTGCTTGCATTAGTTGCATATCATAGTCACTATTTTGCGCACAAAAAATACCCGTCCGCACGAACTTATGATAACCATCTAGTGCCGCCACAGCTGATCCACCGAGTCCATAGAAGCCTATCGTATGGGCAGTCGTTAACAAGTTGACGGCCTTGGCTAGATCAGCCTCGGTCATGACTTGACTCGTCTGGTCCAAGGAACTGCGGATACTATTAAACGTTGAATCCGCAATACCTTTCAACGTTGTCTGTTTTTCAACATCCTGAAAGGCTTCCGCATTTGTTCGTTCCAGCGGTTCAGCCGCCGTTAATTCCCGTGAAAAATCTCGGAAGCTATTAAAACTAATTCGTTTAACAAAACGCGAGACAGTGGCCGTCGATACGCCCACTGCCGCTGCTAAATCTGAAATTGATTGGGCCGCCGTCTTGACGGGGTCCTGAATGATATAATCCGCAATTTTGCGATCCGTGTGACTTAAATTAGGATAGTACGACCGAATCAAGGTCAAAACGCGATTACGATGTGTGGCTTTTGCAGACACGCTGCCCACCTCCATGACCAAATTTTACCACAGTTTCTCAAATCCCCGTAGATTTCTCATTGCGACCGCTACCAAAGTTGACTAAACTAAGAGTATTAAAGGCTTTGAAAGGATTACGCTTATGACAGAAATTATTGGTGTCGACATCGGCACTACCAGCACTAAAATCGTGTTATACGATCAGACGGGCACCGCTATCGCTAGTGCCAATCATGGCTACCCCCTTTATCAAACCGAAGTTGGCATGGCTGAAGAAGATCCGGCGGCAATTTACGACGCCGTCATCACAGGTCTAACCGAAGTAACGGCTAAAGCTACCCAACCAATCGCCGGGATCAGCTTCTCGGCGGCCATGCATAGTTTGATTCTGCTTGATGACCACTTTGCGCCATTGACCCGTATGTACACTTGGGCAGACAACCGGGCTGCCTCCGCTGCCCAACAGTTACGCGAACGGCCAGATGCACACGCATTATACTGGCGCACGGGAACTCCCATACATCCGATGACGCCATTGTCAAAGTTGGTCTGGTTAGCCCAAACGCAGCCCGCCTTGCATCAGCAAGCACGCTGGTTTGTTGATATTAAAGCTTACGTGTTACAGCGTCTATGTGGTCAACTCGTCACCGACTATTCAATCGCCAATGCGACGGGATTGTTTGATCTCCATCAGCTCAAGTGGGACTCACAAGCATTACAATTGGCCCAAGTCCGCGCCGAACAACTACCACAACTAGTAGATACGACGACCCAACTAACTGGCTTAACACCACAGCTTGCCAAACAATTGGGACTGTCACCTAATACACCATTAATTGTCGGCGCCAGTGATGGTTGTCTGGCTAACTTAGGCGTTAATGCCATCGAACCCGGCGTTGCCGCCATCACGATTGGAACTTCCGGAGCTGTGCGAGTCGTCACTGATCAACCAAAACTTGATCCACAAGGCCGTCTATTCTGCTATTATCTGGCGCCAAACCGTTGGGTCATTGGTGGACCAGTCAATAATGGCGGTAACGTTTTACATTGGGTCCAAACAACGTTGTTCGCCACGGAAAATCCTGATAAACCGCTGACCTATGAACAGATTACTCGTCTGGCTACCCAAGTTCCTGCTGGTAGCCACGGGTTACTCATGCACCCTTATCTGAATGGTGAGCGTGCCCCACTTTGGGATGCGAATGCGCGTGGCGCCTACTTTGGCTTAACCGCTCGGCATTCGCGCGCAGATCTGGCCCGAGCTGCTCTAGAAGGAATCTGCTTCAATCTGGCCCATGTCGCCAAAATGGTGCAAGCACTGACTGGCCCCTTCACAAACTTACAGGCCAGCGGCGGTTTTACCCGTTCCGAAACTTGGCGTCAAATCTTAGCTGATAGTTTTGATACGACCGTAACCATCCCGGCGAGCTTTGAGAGCTCAAGTTTAGGCGCTGCCGTGTTAGGTTTAGCAAGCTTAGGGTTGATCCCTGACCTCAGCGCAGTTCAGACAATGGTTGCTAACGACCAACAACAGCTCCCGAAAGAGACCAACGTTGCCATCTATCGCGAGTTATATCCAATTTATGAACAACTCGCCACTGCTTATCAGCCCATTTATCAGCAGTTAGCCAAATTTAAGTAATTCTAAATAAATAGCAGTCAATTGATTTTTCTAAACGAGAATCAATTGACTGCTATTTTACTTCACTAACGCCTAACTAGTTTGCGCCCATCAAGGCTTTCGTCGGCGTCTTCTTCTTGCTGTCTAAAATATACTCTTGAATCAAACTCACGATTTGTTCATTTTGTGGCAAATCCGAATGTTGCGCATTGTCACCCGTCACCGTGACTTCTGTGTAGTGCTTAACTTGTCCTTGATAAACATATTTACCGGCTTCAACACTACGAGCAGGCACTAATCCATCTGAATCATAATTTTCAGTCCCGGCAACTGAGAACACGGCCAGTTGCTTTGGTAGCCGATCGCGATACTTAATAAAATCAGCTAACATTTGGGTTTTATGACTAAGGTTTGCTTCTGAGAAATTATACGGCGACCCAATCGTCATCAATTTTTTCACCGTAATATCATCACGAGTGAAGTAGTGTTCGAAAAAGTAAGTGTAAACCAACCCACCGTTCGAATGACCAATCGCCTTAAAATTATTAAATTGGTACCGACGAGCGAGCAGCTTGAATGCCAATGAAAACCATTTGGCTTGTTTCTGAATATTACCATAGCCGTCTTTATTATTTTCAAAACCGACGACAATAAACGGTTCATTATCCCGTGGACGCAACGTTCCGGTTGACTTGATTGTCCCATCCGTTTTAACCGTCAGCTTAATCAAGCTATGCCGTTGCTTATCTGCCTTGTTCAACTGGGTCACGAGTCGATCGAAGCGATTTTGTGTCGCACTGCTACCAGGTATTAAGATCACTGGCGACATTCGTGAGTCATGGCGACCAGCCATTGACTTAACGTTGGCCTGGGTCCATTGATAAGCTGGAAAAATTAACGCGGCTAAAAAGACAGCTACGAGGACCAGCACCCATAAACTGTTGCGCCGACGCTGTTGCCATAAATTAATTTTCATTGCCGGTCATCTCCGATCGCAAAATTTCTTCATGAGCGGCGTGCAGTGTGGCCTCGGCCAAGTGCATAAACGGCAAATAAATCAAAACGGAGATCGCCAAATCTAGCATCCCAATCACGAGGGCCATCCAATTCCCGTTGGTTCCAATGAATGCAATCAATGGCCCCGGTGTCCCCAATGGCACTGGATAGACCATTGGTGGCAACCAGTGTAACCAAATTGCCAGTGCGGCAACGGCCATATTAATCAAGGGTGCCAACACAAATGGGACGGCATAAATCAGGTTATACAAAATCGGTAACCCCGTCATCATTGGGCCATTACTATTAAACAACGCTGGTACAAGACTCCAACGTGCAACCACGTGATAATTATGATTATGACTGCTGATAATAATGGCAATAATCAACGCCAGTAGCATCCCCGTCCCGCCAAAGGTCCCAAACGCCTCATACAAAGTATGGGCCGTATATGGATATGGCACGTGATACGCCGAGTGATGGCTGAGCGCATAATTTAAATTAGTCGTCATCGACGGCGTATTAGCAAGAATCCGTTGTTGAAAAGGTCCCGCAAAGCCTAAAATTTCCATGATTAACGATAATGCCGCCACACCGAACATCAGACCAACACTGTGGCTAGTCATTGCTATCTTTTGTAATTGTTCCAACGTCTGTTCCGAATAATCCAATAACATCAACCAATTAATCGCCAATCCAGCACCGACCGCAAGTAAAAAGCTCAAGGTCATTGGCAACAGCGACGCAAATGTCCGATCCAAGATTTGCGTTGTATGGCTTTGGCGCGGCGTATCCGTCGATTTACCCAATAAACGAAAAAAGACGCCCACAATCATACCAATGATAATCGCACTCGTTAGCCCATTCGTCCCAATTAAGACCGGATTAAATGATCCTTGACCTTGATCCGAGTAGTCATAGGCCACTAGCAGTAGTGCAATTGCCCCAGTTAGTCCAGCCAACTGATCATCGCGATGATAAATTTTGGCGTAATATTTGGCTGCGCCAAACGCTGCAATAATCGCCACGCTATTCAGTGTCAAGTCAGTGAGACTGTCAAACGGATAATGTAAATATTTATAATATGGCACCCAAGTCGACAAATGAAAAATACTCGCCAAAAAGCCCGTTTTTGTCAATAAAGTTAGTTGGATAATCTGGCTAAAACTGCCAATCAAGACAAATGGAAAAGTTAGCATTACTGTTCGCTGGATGACACGATAAAAATCGGTCTGTCGTACCCGTAAAAAAGTTGGTACCAACCGATTAATTAGTTGTTGTTCACTGATTGCCATGCTGCAACGCCCCATTTTCCGTTTACTCATTGATTTGATTATAGCCTTTTACGACCCCAGACGAAAAGAAAAACTGACCGTTATTTTCAGAAAAAAAGACGCGCCCCTATTTTCAAGGTCGCATCTTTGATTTAGAACTAAAGGTTGAAGGTTAAAAATCGCCGGTCAAACGCCACCTGCACGTCCGATGTTATCAGCAACAACCTCCAGCTAATCAGTGTTTTTTAACAGATAAACCAGTTGTTTATTGCTTAGCGGAGTCAGTCGGAATTGGTGTGCAGTGTCAGCAAGATTAGTCGATGTTCTTGTCTGACCAATCTTGCGGGGCAATTCAAAGACGTGTTTTGTCGGCTTGGAATTGAGGTACCAGACCGTACTTCAGCTGGCGCCGTCCCCCACAGCACACCGATTTTGACTGACGGAGCGCTTAATTTGGATAAGTCTACTTTAGATGTGACGGTTACTGCTATAGTTGTGATATTTTGGAGTCTTTCAACCTTAGTTTAGAATTAAAAAAAACAAGTTCCAACATAGGAATATCAATCTTGAAAACCTTTAATATAGCCGAATTGAACCAGAAGTCGTTCGACCTTTGACGGTATACTTAGCCGTTGTCCCGACTCGCCCCGTTTGATAGCCATCCGCAATATGTTCTGGTTGCGAATTGGCGGGAGCAATCACCCGACCACTACGCGCTTCCAATTCATAACGATAACTAGCGTCGCGTGGCAAGCCAAACTTAATCGAACCACTCTTGTCACTGAGGTTCAAATCACCAGTCAAACGCTCAAATGCGAGTTTCATTGACCCGGATTTCGCCGTCCAACTTCCCCCACCAACCAGCTCGTTGCCTTGGATACTACCACTGGTCACATTGACCGTGAATTGACCAGCTTGAACCTTAGCCAACTTGAGCCGGCCACTTTTGACTAACATCCCAAATTGATCCGTCACGTGAACACTGCTCATCACCAGACTGCCAGAAACGACCTCTGTACTCAACGCTTGCGCCGTGACGGTATCCAGTTTGCAACTGCCACTAGTCACCCGTAGATTAACCACGTTTAAACGAGTTAAGCCAGCCATTAAAACTGTTCCCGAAGCGCTGGCCAATTGTAAGTTGCCGAGATATTTAGTAGGAACCAAGATTTGCACATGCACCCGCAATGGAATTAGAAATGGCACCTTACCCTGTTCAATCGTCAAGGTCGTGCCAGCCTGAACCGTTGTGGCCTGATATGTCGTGTTATTGTGATTCATATATTCCCGAATAATAATCTCGTCATCGCCACCGACTGTCGGCAAAACCTTAACTCGCGCCGACCGGTAACTAATCGACAGGTCATCAAGGCCAGCCATGGCAAACCGTTGTTCATTCACTAATGGCAAATTATCGTGATATTCCCCAGCTAAATTCAACGGTTGTACCGGTGTACCAAAGTTAGGTTCCGCTGCTGCCTGCGTGTGTTGATGAATCCCCTCATCATTGATGATCAAATCACCAAGTTTTAAGCCATTTTTGTCAGCTTTAATGGCACCATTGTTGATTGAAACGCCCGTCGCATCTGCACTAAAGACCCGACCATCCTTGACGGTAATACCGTCAGAATTAATTTTTAACGTGTCACCGTCATCAATCTCCAGACCATCACTATCCATAACAACATGATGGGCATGCAGGTTAGTCTCGTTACCGTTCTCATGGTTGACCTGCTGAATCAGCTCATTGATATCGCCAAAGTCACTAAAAGCTTCCGCGACAGCGGCCTCCGCATCCAGACCACTTTCTTTTTTATCATTAGCAGCCTCGTTTAAGTCCGTTGCTAACTCCGTTTTTAACTCAGTCATCGCTGGCGTCATGGTTTGCGTTTTAAAATAAGTGCTAAGCCGCATCGCGACCAATTGTTCAATCTTTTCTGACATCTGCGTCAATCCTCCCTAAGATCAATTCATCAATAACTTGCTTGGCAAAATGCCATTCCGCCACATTATGTTCTAGCGTTTGTTGGCCTTGCGCGGTAATCTGATAATATTTGCGGCGACCGCCCTGGGTTTCATTGCCCCAATAACTTGCAATCTCACCATTTTTTTCTAAACGGCGAAAAACAGTATACAAGGTCGCTTCATTGATATCATAAGCCCCATGGCTCAGCGACTTAATGGTCTTCGCAATCGCATAACCATAGCTATCCCCTTGATTCAAAATATTCAGCACAATCGTGGTGGTATGACCACGGATTGTCTCTTTTGAAATTTCTGGTTGCATGCCGACCTTCCTTTCAGATTTAGTATTGTGTGTCACATAGTAATTTCAATAATCATAATTTACCACCAATTACTGTGTGTGTCAAAGTAATGTGTCTAAAAAAAATCCAATTGGTAAACTGGCGTTTTTTTATCAGAATACTGATTTTTATTTTTCGTCGTGACTCATTATTCTTAAGCTATTAATCAGAGGAGGCATCCATCATGGAACTCATTCAGCAAACTGACTTCAACGGTGACGCAGGCATTCAACTCACCACGGTACCTGCCGTCCAACCAACTGCCACTCAAGTTCAAGTTCAAACTGCCTATACCCCCGTCTTACCATGGGATTGGCGAAGTGCTACCGGTGAACTTACTCATCTCAATGCCGCACGCCCACCCTATGTCCCTAGTTATGCGCTCACTGGAATCGTCACCGCAGTTGGTCAATTAAGACAGGCAAAACTAGTCGGCCAACGTGTTTTAACGGTTAACTTTCATGGCGCTGCCCGGGAACAAAACTTATTAGGACCCACACCGCTATTACTAACCGTGCCGACTCAAGTTTCGTTAGCTGCCGCGACCACTTTAATTGGCGGTGCGGATGCGGCTGTTAAACTCATCCAAGCCGCCAAGGTCCAGGCCGGAATGACAGTCCTCGTGACGGGTTCAGCTGGCGGGGTTGGCAGCTATTTAATTCAATTATTGCATCAGCAAGGCGTGACAGTCATCGCGCTAAGTCGACCAGCAAATCGCAACTGGTTATTGCAACTTGGGGCAGATTTTACGGTAGATTACACGACAACCTTAGATGAACAACTAGCAGTCCTACCCAAACCAACCGTTCTATTAGATACAGTCGGCAATACCCAACTGCTAAATCTGCTGGCAGCTGGGCGACCACAACTAAAACTTTGGTCAATTGGCCTACCACAATGGCAACCGCATGATGCCACACAATCCTTTCACTTCGTCAGTGGTCCAATCTGGCCACAGACGTATCGCCGCCTGCTTGAACAGCTGGCAACGGGACAACTTACCGCCGCAATTGCTGGCACTTATGATTTTCATGCCGTTGTACAAGCCCGACATGCCGCTCAGCAAGCTGGTCGACGTGGACGGACATTGCTCAGCTATACCAGTCAAAATTGATACAACTGCAACTTAAACAGATCGGCCAACAGCTGACCTTCCGTCTCAGCCGTTTGGGCCGCCCCACTGTCACCCAGTTGATCCAAGCAGGCCGCCATTAAAACCAACGTATCCGCTAATAAATAGTGTGACTGCTGAGCGGTAATGGCTGTGACACCCGCTTGCAAGGTTTGAGTCGCGCGCGCAAACTTACCCGCTTTAAATTGGCACAAGCCCATTTGATAGGCGACACAGTTGAAATTTTCATCATAGGGCAACTTTTTGACCAGCTGTTGGGCGTTATCAAACCATTGCTGCGCTAATTTCAACTGACCGGCTTGTGACTCAAAAACGCCAGCCGCACTAAGAATTAGTGGTCGCAAGCTATCCTGCCCGCCCACCAAAGCTAAGCTCAATTTCAAATCACGTTGAGCGTCAATTACAGCGTGTCGCCCCTGGTAACTCGCAACCGCGCGATAATAGTAGAAAATTGCCAAATCATGGTCGGTTAACGCGGTCATCGTCCGTTCGAATTCGTCCAAATAGTCAGCTAAGTCGGCGTAGGCATGCTGATTACACAGTGCTTCAACTTGGCGATTAAACACCGTTTGTTCCGCAATTTGAGGATAATGTGCCAAAACCGCTTGATCCATTGATAACCCAAGCCGTTGACAGAGCTGGGCAAACACCGTGGCATTTGGTAAATACTGACCCAGCTCAATGGCGCTGATCAATGACTGCGCGCAGATTCCCGTTGCAAGTTGCTTTTGTGTCAAGTGTTGCGCTTTGCGTGCTTGTTTTAAAGTCTGTCCCAACCGTGCGAGAAAAGTTTTTTCGTCACTCATTTTTAAAAGTCCCCATTCTGAAAGGTGGTGGTTACTTGGCATTAACTGCCTGGTTTCAGCTCATTCTGACTATACTGTTGACCGGTTGGCTCATTCGCGCAATTCTCATCGTTGGATTAGTATTGATAGCTTATCATATTTATCGACAACAGCAACGCTAACCGAATCAAAAAATGACTGTTTCCTCAAATTAGGAGAAACAGTCATTTTTTAGGTTAGGCAATATTTTCTTCATCAATCGCTAATTGCATGACCTGCGTAAAACGCGTGTCCAATTCTGCAGTTGATAATGTGAAAAAGCCACCGATTTCTTGAATAATAAAACCAAACAAGGTTGATCGATAGAGCGTATTTTCAACTCGCGAACTATCATCTAATTGTAATGGTCGGAACATATCTTGATATAACTTGATCAATGCTTTCTGGGTCTTCGGACTCTTAACTGAATCCGTCATACTCAATAGCAACGGTGCTAGTCCCACATGACGTTTGCAAGCGTCACGAAATTCTTGTGCAAAGACCATTAGCTTTTCTTCCTTACCGGCATCATTCAACTTTTCAGTCAATCGATCCGATACCCCCTGGACGAATTGCAAGCCAACTTGATCCAACAAATCACTCAAACTATCAACATAATTATAAATAGATTGTGGCCGCACGTCTAAAGCAACTGCCAAATCTCGAATCGTCAAGCCATTTAAACCATTTGTTTCGATTAGTTGGTTAGCCGTTGCTAACACTTTCGCTTGGGTTAGTGTTCTTCTTTTAACCATGTTATTCCCCTCACCCTCAAAATTCATTCACTAGTCATTATAACCTATTTTATTAGGTTAGCTATGCGAACACCACCCCTTGTTTGTTTTTTTTTAGAAAAAGCCTATAATAGCTTTAAACTGATTTAGTCAGTTTAAAATCAAGATTAAATGGGGCTTAAAAATAATGGATACGAATGGTAAACGTTATAGTCAACTTTGGCTAACGATTACATTAGTTTTAGGAACTTTCTGTACCGCGCTCACGACGAATATGCTGGTCACGGCCTATCCAACGATGATGTCGCGTTTTTCAATTTCCAGTGCAACGGTTCAATGGCTGACAACTGGCTCATTACTAGTCATGGGAATTATGATTCCCGTCAGCGCGTGGTTATTGAATAACTTTAGCTTACGTCTGATCTATACGGCCGCACTGAGTTGCTTTTTGATCGGGCTAATCATCAGTTACACAGCTAACAATTTTCAATTGATCTTACTCGGACGACTCGTACAGGCAGTCGGAATCGGGGTAACTTTCCCAACGATTCAAACAGTCTTGCTCGTCATCTATCCACCTGAAAAACGTGGCACCATGATGGGATTAGGCGGCATCGTGATCGGTTTAGCGCCTGCTTTAGGACCCACGGTTTCCGGTTGGATTTTAGACAATGCCAGCTGGCGTGACTTATTTGGCCTCATGATTCCACCAGTTGCCATCGTCTTAGCGCTGGCTTGTTACACGGTACGACCAGTTATTCCACTGAAAAAATCCGCGATTGATGGTTGGGCCATTGCTTGGTCGACCATCGGTTTCGGCAGTTTATTGTACGGCTTTTCATCCGTTGGTAAGGATGGCTGGGCGTCAAAAATCGTCATTATTAGTATCCTAATCGGCCTATTATTCATTGGCTTTTTTGTCCACCGCGAATGGCCCCAAGCCGAGCCCTTGTTAAACATCCGTTTACTAAAAATTCCATCATTTACGATAGCTTCGATGATTACTGCCTTAGCTAATACCGCCATGATTGGGATTCAGGTTGTCCTACCGATGTATTTGCAAAATGTTCGTGGCCTAACACCACTGCAATCGGGGTTAACAATCTTACCTGGAGCGCTACTATACGGCATTATCAGTCTAATCAGTGGCCGTGCGTACGATCACATTGGTGGCCGTCGTCTCGCCCTGATGGGAACGTTTCTCTTAACACTTGGTACGTTGCCGTTTGCATTACTCACACAGCACACGCCCTATTCATATATCGTTATGGAGTATATCGTCCTAATGAGCGGTGTCGCGTTGGTTGCAATGCCTCTAACCGCAGCTAGTTCCGTTGATTTGACCGGCATTCAGCTCAGTCATGGGACCGCAATCAATAGCACGATGCGTCAGATTATGACCTCCATGGGGACCGCCATTCTTGGGAGTGTGCTAGCAAACGTCATGGCTGCTGCTAAACCAGCTAAGGCACTGTTGACCAGTGCCCCACTGGCTTATCGTGACCAAAGCTACGCAGCGGCCATGCAAGGATTTCACGCGGCTTTTCTAGTTGCCACTGCAATGGGCATCCTCGCCATGATCTTTGCGTTAATGGTTAAACGAACTCCGAAAGCTGGTGATATTCAATGATTATCATTATTTTAAGTCTAGGGCTAATTGGTTTTATTGTCGGTTACCTAGCCTTCAAGCAAGGTTGGAAACGACATCTCATCGGTGATTTAGGTTTGATTTTATTGGTCAGCGCCGCGGTATTGATGATTGGCAATGATACCAAGCATTGGGGCATGCGGCAAACTACGACTAGCCAAACGACCACCTTAAAATCTACCGTTGCTAATCCCTATGTTAAACTGTTACTTTTTGAACCAGTTAAAAAATCTGATACAGAAAAAGTCTATGTCTATCGCACCACCACTAACCATCAACGGCAACATACCGCAGTTAGTTTAAAAACCGTTAATCGTGTGAAAACAGCCCATATCAAAACGGCCCGCCTGACGACGAAAACAACCCGTTGGACTTATAAAAATAATTTCTGGCGCTGGCTATATGCTGGCACAGGTAGTCATAAAACCCTCGTCAAACGGCAGAACACCTTTACACTACCCAAGACCTGGGCAACATTAAGTGTTAGCCAAGCAAAATGGCTTGATAACCAAGCTAAGTCTGAATCAACCAAAGCTAATGCGACCATCAAGGCAACGGTCACTGCTAAAGTTCAAGCGGCGCGAATCGCTGACCCTAGCCTTTCCACCAAACAAGTCGCCGCATTGACTAAAAATATTGAGCAGGCAGCTTCTGCGCAAGCAAAACAGCAAGAACCAGTGTTGATTGCTAAATTAATCAAACAAGCCCAAGCACGCTCAATCCATTAAATTAGCAGAAGACATAAACTCAATTGAGGGTTTATGCCTTTTTTTAAAATAACTAAAAGTTGAAAGTTAAAAATTGCCGGTCTACACCGCTACTTCAACAATCAAGCACTGAAAACTAGTCGATTACTGCCGCTTCCGGTTGTTGCTGATAACATACGGACGAGGGAGAGGTTCAAGCCTTAGGAACGTCTTGAACCTCTCCCAGAAGCTTTGCTAAAACCGCAAATCTCCCGAACCGTCCGTGGTGTATGGCCGGTAAAAACACCGGTCAAACGCCACCTGCACGTCCGATGCTATCAGCAATAACCTCCAGCTAATCAGTGATTATCAGTTGATTACGTTTAACGGAGGCAGTCAAAATTGGCAAGTCTACTTTAGGTGTGATGGTTTTGAGTCTTTCTTTAGTAAATAATAGCCTTGCCTAACTTTAACCTGAAGCCTATGTTTCATTATTGATAACACGGTTAAAATTACATTTGCCATCTATATGCAATCTTTTGAATTGCATATCATCAGTAATGATGATAATATTATCCTATTCTACAAAATAGAGGTGATGTATTTTGCCAACTGAAATAAAAAAAACGACTAGTATTTATACACGCGTAACCCCAGAATTAAAGGCTCAGGCCGAAACTGTCCTTAATCAGTTGCAGATTCCAATGTCCACGGCACTAAATATGTTCTTACAACAAGTTGTGATTCAACGTAAAATTCCATTTGAAATCAAGCTACCTGACTTGCCACTTAATTACGACAATATTTCTAAGGCGGATTTTGATGCCGCTATTCAAAAAGGACTCGATCAACACCAAACCTTTTCATCCGCTCAGATACGAGCTGAAATGACTGAGGACAACTAAATAATGAGTGAAAACTGGCATATTAATTATTCCAAGGAAGCAAGACAAGATATTTTAAGCATCAAAAACTATTTTTTGCTTAAATCACTATCACACACACTAATTAACTCAAAAGTTAAGAAAATTCTTGATACCATTGACACACTTACTACTTTTCCAAACAGACATCAGCGTTATATGGATGAGCCTTGGTATAGTTACGGCATCCGCTTTATGCCAATTGATAACTTTATTGTCTTTTACTTGCCCGACAACCGTTCAAAAAACATTCTGATTAGCCGCATTATGACTAGCAAAAACAATTTCAGCCAGTCACTCTCTTTGAATCATCCGTAATTGACGACATAAAAAAGCAGCGCGAAAATCAAATCGATTTTCACGCTGCTTTTAACTTAAATTTAGTCTTTAACTAACACGGTAACACTTTCAATATGTGGTGTTTGTGGGAATTGGTCCACTGGTTGTACTGGTGCGGCAATATGATAGCCATGTTCGCCAAAACGTTGGACGTCACGAACTAACGTTGATGGGTTACAACTAATGTAAACCACACGCTTTGGCCCCATTTCAGCGGCACTTTCGATAAAGGCTTCGTCTAAGCCCTTACGTGGTGGATCAACAACGACAACATCTGGTTTGATGCCATCTTCGGCCCATTTAGCCATGGCTTTTTCAGCACTATCCAGAACAAACTTAGCATTCTTGATGCCATTTTTGTCAGCATTTTGACGCGCATTATCAATCGCAGCTGGCACGATATCAACACCATAAACTTGCTTGGCATGTTGCGCCATGGTTAATGAAATTGTCCCAATCCCGGAATAAGCATCAATGACAGTTTCATTACCGGTTAAACCAGCTTGGTCAATTGCCAATTGATACAATTTTTCGGTTTGTTGTGGATTCACCTGATAGAATGATTGTGCAGAAATTGCAAACGTTAAGCCCAATAATTGGTCATTAATGGTTGACTTACCAGCTAACACGTTGTTAACCGGTCCTAAGATGACGTTAGTTCGCTTTTGGTTCACATTCTGAATCACTGAGACGACTTCAGGTAAAGCCGCTTGAATCTCTTCTACAACGACATCAGCCATTGGTAAATGTTTCGTCCGCGTCACGATGACAACCATCATTTCATGACTGTAGTAACCACGACGAACCATAATTGTCCGAATCGTCCCACTGTGATGAAATTCATCGAAGGCCGCTTCATGATATTTACGTAAAATGTCACGCACCACAATGATGGCATGATCAATCGCTGGATCTTGAATGTAGTAATCTTCAATCGGCATCAATTGATGACTGCTCTTCTTAAAGAAGCCAGTCGTTAACTTGCCTTGTACTTGGCGCACTGGGACTTGAGCCTTGTTCCGATATTGGGTAGGATTTTCCATCCCGATAGTTGGCAAGACTTCCACATCATCCATATGAACCTTCGCAAATAATTCAGCAATTTGATGTTGCTTGAACTTCAATTGTTCAGAGTATTCCAGATGTTGTAATGGTGCGATCCCGGTTTGGCGGTATACACGGCCTTTAGGGTTGACCCGATGAGGACTAACTTGTTCAATCTTTTCAACTTCACCAAATGCAAAGTTTTTGGTTGTCTTGGTGACCTTAACCGAAATCTTTTCTTCAGGTAAAGCATTTTCAATAAAGATTGGGTAGTTGTCAACTTTAGCAACACCCATCCCTTGATAAGTTAAGTCCATGATGGTCACATCTAAGACTTCGCCTTTATAAACTGGTAAATCAACTTTCATGTATTGGTTTCCTCTTTTTACTTTCTTTGGTTACGCGAACTGTTTATTTTTTAAAACGTGCTCATGATGGGCAGTTGGCTTCGTAGACTACACGACCAACTCAATGCACAAACCGCATTAAGTCAACCGTTAGGCCTTGCTCACCAACTACCGCCCATCAACGCACTCTAAAAAAATTACCGTCCACCATTGTATCGGTAAACGGTAATTTAAGCAAGTTATTCAGTTTCTGATTCGGCTTTTGCTTCTGGCAATTGATCGACTGCTGACACAAAATTACGTTCGGCATTTTGTAATTCTGGGTCCGTAATCGCTTCATCTGGAATCCGATCCGTGTCCGCATACATTTCAATATGTTGCTTCAAATCCCGGAACGTCATCGGCGCATCGCCACCATATTCCCCATCAATATTGATCATTAAACGATCATCTAAAGCCCGAGCAACCACCTTACGTGTTTTCACGTAAATGATACTTGGGTCATTGATATGCTTCCCACCGTTTAAGACCAATGTCATCAAGTGTAGCATCTTAGCCACGTTACTGGTTTTCACAATAATCATGGTAAACTTGCCATCATCCAATGAGGCATCCGGTACGATTTGTTCGAAGCCCCCGACCGAGTTCGTCAACGCCAAGAAGAACATCGAAGCTTTCCCAGTAAAATGACCCCCGTCATACTTCAGGTCCATTTCAACCGGTTTAACCCGTGGTAACAATTCAGCCCCTTTGGCCAAATACGCCGCATAGCCAAAAATGGATTTCAGTTGTGACGGCACATCATAAGTGAGTTCCGTCAACAAACCACCCGCTGCAATATTAATAAAATACTGCTCGCCAGCTTGACCAATATCCATATTGACCGTTTGATTCTTCAAGACGACTTTCGCCGCCGCGACCGGATCATTACGCGGAATGCGTAGCGCCCGGGCATAATCATTGGTCGTACCAGCGGGGATGATTGCCATGCGTGGCCGCCGTTTTAAGCCGGCGATCCCGTTGACAACTTGATTGATGGTCCCATCACCACCTGCCGCTACGAGTAACTCAAACCCGTCTTTGGCACACCGGCGCGCCTCATCAGCCGCTGAATTGGGCGCTGGCGTTGTTGCATAGGTACTGGTTTCGTACCCAGCTTGTTCAAAAATTCCAAGAATTTCAACGAGGTCATGAGCTAAAGCTTCACGCCCCGATGTCGGGTTATAAATGATCCGTGCCCGTTTACGCATGTTTCTTTTCCTCCGCGTCTCGCAGTAAAGAATTAGTGACGCCGTTTCTAGCTAGATAGCCGAAACGTGCTTATGATGGGCAGCGGCCTGCGCTTGCTACGCCATAAGCACCATGCCAAACACGCATGATACTTATGGCTAGGCAATGCTCAGCAGCTCCCGCCCATCAACACACTCTTCTTGATTACCGTGCTTTTAATGATGTCATCAACAACTTGTTAACTACTTTAGGATTGGCTTGGCCATGGGTTTGCTTCATGATTTGACCCACTAAGTAACCAACTGCCCGGTCTTTACCATTCTTAAAGTCATCAATTGATTGTTGATTGTTCTCTAAAACATTATCAATAATTGGTTGTAACTTGGCTGGGTCTGATAATTGGATCAAGCCCTTGTCATTAACCCACTTAACGGGTTCAGTTCCTTGCATGATGGCCTTGAAGACCTTCTTCGCGATTTTACTTGAAATCGTTTCGTCGGAAATCATTTTGATCATGCCTGCCAAATTGGTTGGGGTCAACTTCGTGTCTTGCAAATCAACTTTGTTCTCGTTCAAGAACGCGTTTACGTCCCCTTGCAAGTAGTTTGAAGTTAACTTCGGATCAGCCCCTTCTTTGACAGTTGCGTCAAAGAAGTCAGACATTTCCTTCGTCTGTGTCAAGACACCGGCATCATAAGCAGTTAAGCCAAAGTCATTCACATAACGGTCACGACGAGAACCTGGCATTTCTGGAATTGTCTTCTGAACGTCCTTGATCCAGTCATCACTGATTGAAACGGCTGGAACATCTGGTTCTGGGAAGTAACGATAATCGTCGCTACCTTCCTTGACCCGCATCAAAATAGTCTGACCGGAAACTTCGTCAAAACGCCGGGTTTCTTGTTGGACTTGACCACCAGACATGAGCACGCGTTGTTGGCGTTGTTCTTCAAATTCGAGTGATTTCTTCACATAGTTGAACGAGTTCAAGTTCTTCATTTCGGTTTTAACACCGTATTTATCAGAACCGGCTGGTCGGATGGAAATGTTGACATCGACCCGCATAGAACCTTCTTCCATCTTAACGTCTGAAACCCCAGTAAATTGAATCCGTTGACGAAGCGCTTCACAGTAGGCATAGGCTTCGGCTGGTGAATTGATTTCTGGTTTCGAGACGATTTCAATCAATGGCGTCCCTTGACGATTTAAATCGACGTAGGAATAGTCGTTTTCATGGGTGTTTTTCCCAGCATCTTCTTCAATATGCATTTCTTCGATACCGACTTTTTTCTTCTGACCATCAACTTCGATTTCAATCCAGCCATCATGCGCAATTGGTTTTTCGTGTTGCGTAATTTGATAGGCCTTGGGGTTATCAGGATAGAAGTAGTTCTTCCGGTCAAAATAAGTTTCGTGCTCAATTTCAGCATGTAGTGCCGTTGCTGCCTTGATACCAGCTTCAACAACACCCTTATTCGCCGTTGGTAAGACCCCAGGATAGCCCCAATCGATCACGTTCGTATTGGCGTTGGATTCAGCGCCGAATTGAACTGGTGATGGACTAAAGATCTTTGAATTCGTTTTTAATTCAACGTGGACTTCAAGTCCAATAGTTGTTTCAAAATTCATTAATGCTGACCTCCTAAATCTGGGGTTGCTTGATGAAAATCAGTCGCTTGTTCAAAGGCATAACCCGCCTTATAAAGCGTGCTTTCATCAAACGATTTACCGATCAATTGTAAACCGACTGGCATGCCATCGGCAAAACCAGCTGGAATTGACATCCCTGGCAAACCAGCTAAGTTCACTGGAATCGTCAAAACATCATTCATATACATTGTGATTGGGTCGGAAATTTCATCACCAATCTTAAATGCTGGTGTTGGTGCGGTTGGTCCGATAATCAAATCATAATCTTCAAAGGCTTTATTGAAATCATTGATGATCATGGTCCGAACTTGACCAGCCTTGTGGAAGTAAGCATCGTAATAACCAGCGGATAAGGAGAACGTCCCTAGCATGATCCGGCGCTTAACTTCGTCACCGAAGCCTTCTGAACGACTGCGTACATAAACGTCTTCCAAGTTTTTGACATCTTTTGCCCGGAAACCATACCGAATCCCATCAAACCGTTGTAAGTTTGAGGAAGCTTCAGAAGAAGCGATGATATAGTAAGCGGAAACCCCATAACGACTATGTGGTAACGAAACTTCTTCAACCGTTGCACCCAAATCTTCAAACTGCTTAACGGCAGCTTTGATGACTTCGCGAACCTTTGGATCAATCCCGTCATCCATATATTCTTTTGGTAAGGCAATCTTCATTCCTTTAATATCGCCAGTCAAACCAGCAGTAAAATCAGGTACTTCACGTTCAGAAGAAGTCCCATCATGAACATCGTTACCTGCAATCAGATTCAAGGCAGCGGCGTTATCTTTAACTGTGCGGGTCATTGGGCCGATTTGGTCTAAAGAAGACCCAAACGCAATCAAGCCCCAACGAGAAACCCGACCGTATGTTGGTTTCATCCCAACGATACCGTTAAAGGACGCTGGTTGACGAATTGAGCCACCAGTATCTGAACCATAAGCAACGGGGACAATCCCAGCAGCAACGGCAGCGGCAGAACCACCAGATGAACCACCTGGTACCCGACTAACATCCCATGGATTCTTAGTCACTTTGAAAGCAGAATTTTCGGTCGAACCACCCATGGCAAATTCATCCATGTTCGTTTTACCGACGATGATCATGTCATTTTGGGTCATTTTATCAACGACCGTCGCATTATAAACGGGCACAAAGTTTTCAAGCATCTTGGATGCCGCGGTTGTAGTTAAGTCTTTGGTCACGATATTATCCTTGACCCCCACTGGAATCCCCGCTAAAACATTTTCAGCATTAATTCCTTTAGCATCTAAGGCCTTGGCCGCTGCTAAAGCCGCATCTTCATTTAAATTCAAGAAAGAATCGATTTTGGCATCCGTCTGCTTCAGATTCGCAAAAGTCGCCTTCGTCAATTCTTCGGCACTCAGCTTTTTAGCCACTAAGTCACTGTGTAGACTAGTCAAATCTTGGTTGAAAAAATCCATTATTCGCCGTCCCCACTTTCATCAATAATTGCTGGCACTTTAATTAAGCCATTTGCCGTTTCAGGCGCATTGGCTAATAAAGCGGCCCGTTCGTCACTCTTGACTGCCACATCTTCACGCAAAGCGTTGTGACGATCGGTAACACGTGATGTCACAGGAACTCCTTCAGTATCAACGGTGCTTAACTCTTCAAACATGCCAATAATTTTTTCAAGTTGCCCAGTAAAGGTTTCTAGTTGGTCCGGCGTGAATTCAAGTTTAGCCAACCCAGCGACGTGGGCGACTTGTTCAGCATTAATGCGTTCTTCAGCCATCAAATTTCCTTCTTTCTACATTGCTTACTTAATCAATTAATTAGTTATCGCCTTGGTCACTAAAGACATGGGTGTAATAAGAACTCCCTTTGGCCGTCCGCGCTAAGAAGCTTTGGACGTCACCATTGGCACTCTTGACGGTGATCTCAACCGGCACACCAGATGGCAAGTACCGCTTAGCAGCAGTCGCAACGTATTGCGTAAAGCTGATAATTTCGGTCTCACTATAAAATTTAGTGGTGATGTTAACACTTAACTTACTCAAGGACTTGTCTTTGTAATGGGCATTCGCCGTCACACCTGACAAGTTCGGGAAGAAGTTCTGAACGTGCGACTTAAATGAGCTGAAATCAGCTTCATCATTGCTATTCGCGCCAGTGTTCTTCGACTCAGAAGTTGCTGGGAACACATAGTTTTGCCAATTCAACGCCTTCCAGTTAGAAATGGACGTTGACCCATTCTTTGAAACCGCATAGGCCACCATGTTCCCACCTACTAGACTATCATTTGAAGACTGCTTGTAAAGTGCTAAAACGATTGGGACGTTCTTCAAGGCCGTCTTTTGACGCAACCGTTGTAGCACGGTATTCGCCATCTTCTTACCTTGTTCAGTTAAGACCGTATCTGAAATCGTTGTCTGATAAGTCGCACCATATTGAACCTTCGTATAGTAATCGACTGAGTTCATCCCAAGTCCAACGGTGACCCCGCCAAGACTCACTTTACTCCCATTTTGAATCATATAATCTTGTTCTTCCAATTGTTGTAAATAAATTGGATTCCGCGTATTCGCGTCTTTTTTACCATTGTTAACCGGATTTAACCCGTTTGGATTTGAGCTTGATTTCCGACCTAACCATTTCTGGACCGTAGCCGTATTCAGATACTGCCCTTCTTGGTAAACGTACTTACTCGTCGAGAATTGCTTCTTCGAGACATCCAAGAGGCCGGTTTCAAAGCTCTTCAAGTTCATCACATTATCATTTTGAGCCACAACGACACCCCGCGACTTACTCGTCGTGTAGCGACCATTTTTAATAACCCCTTGATAAAAATCTGTATCCGTCGTCCCCGTCGTGGTCGTTTCCTTCGAACCCGTGGTGGTCGTGCTCGTACTATTCGACCCAAAAGATGAGTTTTTTAAATTTCCACAAGCTGCTAAGGCAATCGCAACAACCGCGACTAACCCAACTGTGCGTATGCGTTTAATGTTCACGCTTCTGTATCCTCCCTCATTGTCGTGCTGAACCGAGCTTCATCCCAGACAGTCACTGCCAATTGTTGTGCTTTTTGTAGCTTGCTACCCGCATCGGCGCCCGCAATAACTAAATCGGTCTTTTTGGAGACACTGCCAGTCACGGTGGCACCGTGTTTTTCCAGCCATTCAGTTGCGGCTGGACGAGTAAAGCTTTGTAACTTCCCGGTTAAGACGACTCGTTTACCAGCAAACCAACTTTGACTATCTTCGGTTGCTGTTTCACTAGGGCCCTGATAAGTGGTATTAACTTGTACAGCTTGCAACTCACTAATCAGTGTTTGAACATCCGCACTGTCAAAATATTGCACCACCGCATTCGCAATAATATCACCCATCGAATCAATTGCCGCAATTTCAGCTTGATCGGCAGCCATTAACGGCTCAATGGCGCCAAAATGTTGCGCAATCAATCGGGCGACCTTGGCCCCAACATGCCGAATACCCAAGCCGAATAATAACCGTTCTAGTGAATTATTGCGACTACGGTCAATCGCTGTCAAGAGATTTTCAGCAGATTTATCCTTTACTTTATCTAATCCCAATAATTGATCCTTGGTCAGCCGATATAAATCAGCAACATCGGTAACCAATTTATTGGTATAGAGTTGCGCAATCAATTTGGGACCAAGGCCGTCAATGTTCATCGCATTCCGTGAGGCAAAATGGACTAGGCCTTCTTGAACCTGAGCGGGGCATTTAGGATTAATACAACGCAATGCGACCTCATCTTCCAAATGGACCAACGGTGCCCCACAGGATGGACAGTGCGTTGGGATTGGTAACGGCTCGGCATCCTTAGGCCGCTTGCTCAAATCGACTGAAGCAATTTCTGGAATAATATCGCCAGCCTTGTGCAACAGCACTGTATCACCAAGCCGTACGTCTTTAGCTTGCACGTAATCTGGATTATGCAGCGAAGCCCGAGCTACCGTTGTTCCGGCTAACTGAACCGGTGTCATCACCGCAGTTGGTGTGACTACCCCGGTCCGACCGACCGTCCATTCTACATCCTCAAGCAAGGTTGGTTGCTCATCAGGTGGAAACTTGAATGCAATCGCCCAACGTGGTACTTTGACCGTCGCACCCAATGACCGTTGTAAAGGCAATGGATTAGCCTTAATGACGATACCATCAATGCCATAAGGCAGGTCTGGCCGTTCATTTTGATAATGGTCAATGTAACTGTAAACATCCGCCATCGACTTAGCGACTTTGAAGTCCGGATTAATTGCAAAGCCCAAATCTGCAAACTCTGTCAGCATTTCACTTTGTGTCCGTGCCGTTAACACGTCGTAATCTGCCACGTTATACATAAACGTACTCAATTGACGTTCAGCCGTCACCTTGGTATCTAATTGCCGCAATGACCCAGCCGCAGCATTCCGTGGATTCGCAAAGATAGGATCACCGGCAGCTTCACGGCGCTCATTGAGTGCGGCAAACGCCGCCTTAGGCATGTAGCATTCGCCACGAACTTCAATCGTCAATGGACGACTGAGTTGATGTGGAATAGAGTCGATGGTCATGATATTTTGCGTAATATCTTCACCAATCGTCCCATTGCCACGCGTCGACCCTTGAACAAGTCGACCATTCTCATAGCGCAATGAGAGCGCCAGGCCATCAATTTTGAGCTCACAGTTATAGTCAAAGGGTTCCGTCACATTTTGACGCAAACGATCATCAAATTCTTGTAACTCGCCGTGCGAAAAGACATCACCAAGTGACAACATTGGAATTTCATGCTGAACCTTTGTAAAGCCAGCTTTAACCGTCCCGCCAACGAGTTGGGTTGGCGAATCCGGCGTCACAAGGGTTGGAAAAGCCGTTTCTAACGCGACTAAGCGAGCATACTCACGATCATAAACATCATCTTCAACTTTAGGCGCATCCTGATCATAATAGTCGCGCCGCCACTGATTTAGCTCAACCCGTAAGTCCGCTGCTTCAGCGGCTGCCGCGGTTGCATTTAAAGATGCAATGGGTTCTTTTGCCATCTGTTTAGCCCCCTCAAAGATTTTTAATCTTGGACTTTTTGAATTGGCGCAAAGGCTGCCAATAAACGCTTGATACCTTCTGATTTGAATGCAATGTCCAGCTCAGCATCTTCACCGGCACCAGTGACTTTAACAACTGTCCCAGTTCCCCATTTACGATGGGTGACTTTGTCACCAATGCGCCAACTGTTCTTATCAGCACCAGTCCCACTAGCCTTTTTAACGGTTGGGCGAGTCCCGACCGGA
Source organism: Lactiplantibacillus daoliensis (assembly GCF_005405005.1). GTDB lineage: Bacteria > Bacillota > Bacilli > Lactobacillales > Lactobacillaceae > Lactiplantibacillus > Lactiplantibacillus daoliensis. Next base: position 39,388 of record NZ_BJDH01000001.1, read on the forward strand.
TTCTTCTTATAGCGTGGTGTCAAAGCTTTCTTGGTGGCAAATGGCACTTCTGGTCCACCGGTCATGCCGCCTTCTAATTGATTATCATTCTTAATCAAGCTTTGATCAATTTCTTCAACAAATCGTGAGGCCTGGTTGCTTTGACGGCGACCATACAGCATCCGTGAGTACGCATTGGTCAAGTAGAGTTTCTGCTCCGCTCGCGTAATCCCAACGTAGGCCAATCGACGCTCTTCTTCCAGCTCATCTTCGTCCATCATGGCACGAGACAACGGGAAGATACCTTCTTCCATCCCAATCATGAAAACAACCGGGAATTCGAGTCCCTTGGCCGCATGCAACGTCATTAGCGTTACTGCTTGGGGTTCTTCCTCCACGTTATCCACATCAGAAACCAGCGCTAAATCGGCTAAGAAATCAACAAACTTGTCGCTTTCTTCATCTTCAGGTTGATAACTATCATCAAATTGTTTCGTGACAGATAAGAATTCTTCAATGTTTTCGATACGTGTCTGTGATTCCAGTGGTTTGGCTACTTTGGCATCCTTCAAAGCCTTCATATAGCCAGAACGCTTCAAGATTTCTTCCGTCAAATCAGTAACTGACAAGAATTCGCGCATCGCACGCAACTCATTCATCGTCGCGGCGAACTTGGCAATACCACCCTTCGCGCGGGTTGAAATGCCATTCGCCATATCGACGTTGCTAGCGGCTTCCAACATGGAGTAGCCCGCTTCATCCGCAAATGCCCGCAACTTATCGACACTCGTCTGACCAATGCCACGCTTCGGTTCATTCACGACCCGTTCAAAGTTGATGGAATCTTGGTCATTGACGACTAAAGTTAAGTACGACAACACGTCCCGGATTTCCTTACGATCATAGAATTTGTTACCACCGACCATCGTATACGGCACATTAGCTTTAACCAGTGATTCTTCCATGACACGGGATTGCGCATTGGTTCGATAAAGAATAGCAAAATCGCCATAATTATATTTATTTTCTGCCATTTCTTCTTGAATCTTAGAAATGACATAGTGGGTTTCATCATTTTCGCTTTGACCACGATAATAAGAAATCTGACTACCCTCATCATTTTCAGTCCACAATTTTTTAGGACGACGCGTGGTGTTGTTATTAATCACCTTGTTCGCCGCCGCTAAAATCGTCTTCGTGGAACGATAATTTTGTTCCAACATGACACTGTCAGCCTGTGGATAATCTTTTTCAAAATCAAGAATGTTTTCCATGTTCGCGCCACGCCAACCATAAATCGATTGATCTGCATCACCAACCACGCAGAGATTCTTATATTTCTCAGCGAGCAGATTGACTAAGGTATATTGCGCATTATTGGTATCTTGATATTCATCGACATGAATATAATGGAATTTATCCTGATACCAGCCTAATGTCTCTGGATGACTCTTGAATAATTGAATTGTCAACATGATCAAGTCGTCAAAATCGACTGCCTGATCTGCTGCTAATTCATGTTGATATTGATCGTAAACATCGGCCACAATGCTCTCAAAAGGACTGGCTGCCGACTCCTTATACATCGCAGGGGTCTGCAAATCATTCTTCGCATTGGAGATTGCGGATAAGATTGAACGCGGATCGAATTTTTTAGAATCAATATTTTGATCATTCAAAATTCGTTTAACTAATGTCCGTTGTTCACTCGTTCCGGCAATCGTAAAAGCACGACTATATCCAATTTGCTCAATGTCACGGCGTAAAATCCGTACACACAGAGCATGGAACGTAGAAACCCATACATCGCGAGCAGATTCACCCAATAACTTACCGACCCGTTCACGCATTTCGCGGGCAGCTTTATTCGTAAATGTAATTGCTAAAACGTTCCAGGGATTAACCCCTTTTTCTTCAATTAAATAGGCTACTCGATGCGTTAAAACTCGGGTCTTCCCAGAGCCGGCACCGGCCATAATTAGTAGCGGTCCTTCAGTGTCTAATACGGCTTCTTGCTGCTTGTCATTCATTCCTGCCAATAGGCTTTCTTTCGACACGCTGTTCGCCACCCTTTCTAAAAATCAGTCAGTAAATATTATAGCAAATTTTGGGCGTTTATGCTCGGGACAAGAGTGTAAAAACCGGCGCTTCGACCATGAGTATTGCCTAACTAAGTCGTCAATGCGGGTTAGGCATTCACGGCCTAGCGTAGCAAGCGGAGTGGTCGGCCGATTTTTGCACGTTTCGGCTATTTAATTCAACCTACGCTATCTGAGTTCAACCCCTACACACTAAGTTCATTATAACCGTCCTCACTTCAGAACAAACCAATTGGACAACTAAAATCAAGGTCAATTGGGGGCAATCAGAATTGAGATCCCCTGGCGGTAAAAAAAAACGAAAAATAGCCGTCAACCATTTCAGGTTCAACGACTATCAAAAAAAATCATTTTATTCTACTCACTCGTGGGCGTGGCATCATTGATGTTAATTGGACGATCAATTCGCCAAATCCCAGTATCATCAATCTGATCCAAGGCTTCCTTCACAGTTTCAGCTTCGACCAAGACATGGCCAGCAACCACTGCTTTTTCAGATTGTAACTTCGTTCGATGATAGAAATTAAAGAACCAGTTTGGTTTAATCTGCCATTGGGTTCGAATGCCATTCACCTGAGCCGTCGTGAAGTAGACCACAACAACTGGCTGTAATAACTTAATCGGCATCAACGGTAATCCAGCGATTGCCCGCAAATGCTGCTCAGCCATGCTAATATTTGTCGCCCGGTCAAAGACATACCCAGCTTGATGCATCGCGGGTACCACCCGTTTAACATATAAGTTACCACTCTCAGTTAAGAAGAAGGCAACTTCAAACACGCCAGTGTAGCTGAGATTGTCACTGATTTCTTTCGTAATCCGTAAGATTTCATCAGCGACTGCTCCATCAATTTGAGCCGGTACAATCGTGGTCATCAGTTGATGATCACGGTACCGATTTTCAACTATTGGAAAATACTCTGTACTAGTCGGTGTTTTCGCAACAACAACCGAAAGTTCTTTATCATAGGGAATCAGGGATTCCAACAAATAAGTCCCCCAGTCGAGTAAATCGGCCGCTTTAACGATATCAGTTTGCGTCTTGATGGCAAGCTGGCGATTTTGACCCAGTCCCTTTTGGATTGGCTTCAAAATGCTTGGATAACCAATTGACCCAATCGCTTGATAAACATCATCTAAACTTACAATGGTTGCGGAAGGCGCCACATTCAAGTTTAATTGACTAAAGAAAGCGCGTTCGAGTGAACGGTCTTGCATAATTTCTAAAGCATCTGCACCTTGTGGCACGGTCGTATGGCCGGCTAAAAAGTTAACCACTGACGCATCAACTGTTTCTGACTCATAGGTCACGACATCACAGCGTTCAGCAAAATTTTGTAACTGTTGTTGATCATTGAGGGCTCCGACAACACGAAAATCTGCCAGTTCCATGGTCTCAGTATTTTCGTCATCACCGTAAACCCCGACATTAATGCCAGCATTACGCGCGGCAATTACCAATCCAACACCGTTGGTACTATTCCCAATAATGCCTAAAGTACCACCTGGATTTAAAACCGAGTTGTCCACATTCGTCCCTACTTTCTTCTCATTAAATCAATTTAAATTTTTTCGGAATTCTTATCCGTTTATAATCATACGTTCCACACCGCGCGGTTGCAAGCCCTAGCTTACCTTTTTCCACGAGCATTTCGACGTTTGACTCGTTTTAACCAAAAACCACCAGAGATATAGCGAGGCTCATACGCAATAATAAAGGCGTTCGGGGCGGTTGTCTTGATCAAATCATACAACCGGCGTTCATTCTTACGGGGGGCTAAAATTTCTAGGGCTAACCGTTCACCCTCCAAACCATAGGCAACGTGCTGAGTGACGCCAAACCCGTTACTTCTCAGGACAGCCGGCAACGGTGACTTCGGGTCCGGTAAGATAACCGAAATCATAGTGTAACCAAGTGCCAGCTTGTCTTCCAGCATCATCCCAACGTAGACACCGACCCCATAACCTAGCGCATATACAATTAAATTAATCGGATTATCTAGTCGATTCAAGACTAATGATAAGCCGAGCACATAAATTGTAATTTCTATCACTGACATGAATGCGGCAAAATAACGATACCCGCGCATGACCAGTAAAAAACGCAAAGTATTCAACGTAATATAAGCAAAATTAATGACAAAAATAAGGCCCAACATGCCAAAATCAATCTGCATCTTATCGCCAGCTTTCACTTAACTAATCAGTCGCTTCAGAAGCAAAGTGAACCCGATTGCCCTCAAATGAAGTGATTTGTGCCAAGGACTCCAACCGTACACCACGATCTTTAATCATTTGATGACCGGTCTGGAAGACTTTTTCAATCACCATCCCGGCGCCCATAATTTCCGCATGCGCTTGGTCACAGATTTCAAATAATCCCTGTACCGCTTGACCATTCGCTAAGAAATCATCGATAATCAAAACTTTATCAGCCGCACCTAAAAACTTCTTAGAAATCGAAATTTGATTCGACGTCTTTTTCGTATATGAATAAACTTCAGCCGTGAATAAGTCGTCAATCAACGTAACAGATTTGTGCTTACGCGCGAACACCACTGGGACATGGAGCTGTAATCCGGTCATCACGGCCGGTGCAATTCCAGAAGATTCAACGGTTAAAATTTTGGTAATACCGAGTTCTCGGAATAAGTGCGCAAATTCAGAACCGATGGCAAACATTAAATCGGGATCAACTTGATGATTTAAAAAACCATCGACTTTTAATACTTCGCCAGGTAACACCCGACCGTCTTGCAAAATGCGTTGTTCAAGTTGTCGCATAATAGCCTCCTGAAAATTCTGATTGACTAACGGATTAAACCGGTAGCCTTTTCATACTTAGTTAATTTTAACTGACTTACTTCTTATCATACCGTTGTAAGTCATATTTTTGAATAATATTAATTAATTTTTGTGCATAACTCGGATCGGTCGCATAACCAGCAGTCACTAGCGCCTCGGCTGCAGTCTGATAATCAGTGGCCTGAATGACTGCCTGGTAGTGATTTTTGTCCCAAGTCGTCCCATACGCTAGCTTTCTTGCATGTCCCACCATCGACTCATGCCAACTGTCGTACACTCGAAAACGTTGCTTTTCATTGTGATAGTCCCCATCATGATATTCTTGAGTCGTCATCAGCTTTCCTTTTTCACCAGCGTTAGCCTTGACACCAAACAAGTTATTATTCTGAGTTGCATTCGTGCTCCGACCCCAATTTGACTCAAGAATGGCCTGACTCAAACTGATACTCGCCAACACATGATATTTCGCCTGCATCTCCTGCGCATCTGGTACTAATTTTTGAATAAACGCCGTGTGCGTCAAAATCGGTGTCGCGGGCTTGCTGACAGTCGTACTTGGCTCGGAAGTCGCTAATAGTTTAGCCTTGATTGACCAACCCAAACTGCCAAGAACTAAAATGGCAACTAAGACATTCACCCATTGAATCCGCTGATTTCTGATTAAAATGCCTCTTGCTGGTTGCCGTTTTTTGGCCATGCGAGCGACTCCTTTCTACAAATCGTGATTACTTCCTATTTTAACGACTTTTCATCTAAATTAAAACGTTAAAAAAGTCATTTTTCTGCTAAAATGAACGTGTTCCTAAAACTAGGCTGAGGAGGATCTTGCTATGCCTAAAACATTTCACTGGGCGATTGTCGGACTCGGCAATATTGCTCACAGTTTCGTTAAGTATTTTGATCAACCTGATGGTGAGATTTATGCAGTTTGTTCACGTTCACAAGCCAAAGCGGATGTATTTGCAGCAGAACATCACATTCCTAAAGCTTATGACCAGCTCGACAACCTACTTGCTGACCCCTTGGTTGACATCATCTACGTGGCGACACCTCACAATTATCACATTGACACGATTATACCAGCACTTGAAGCCGGTAAACATGTTTTTAGTGAAAAGGCCATCACCATGACAAGTGCCCAATTGACCGCAGCAACTGACTTAGCTACCAAAAATCAGCTAGTCTTAGCCGAAGCTATGACACTCTATCACATGCCACTATATCAAAAATTGCATGACTTCGCGCGTGAACATGACTTAGGTCCTTTAAAAATGGTTCAGGCTAGTTTTGGCAGTTATAAGAAATTGGACCCAACCAATCGTTTCTTCAATCCCGCACTGGCAGGCGGGGCATTATTAGATATTGGGGTCTATGCCCTCGCCTTTGTACGTGAATTTTTAACCGCAACGCCTTATATTACCGGCACGACCATGCATCGCGCCGAAACGGGCGTCGATGAAGCCGAAACCATTAGCTTACGCACCGCCAATAACGAACTGGCAACCGTCGCACTGACCTTCCGGGCCAAGATGCCTAAACAAGGAATTGTCGCCTACGAAAAAGGCTACTTTACCATTGAAAGCTATCCTCGCGCTGCTCAAGCGTTGTTCACGGATTCATCAGGTGAAACAACTGTCATTCAGGCGGGTGACAGTAAACAAGCCATGAACTATGAAATTGCTGACATGCAGAAGATGGTTGCAGGCCAACTGCTAAATACAAGTTTGGTCAAAACCACGGATGTCATGGCTGTCATGACGGCAGCACGCAACCAATGGGATTACCAGTATCCATTTGAAAAATAAATAGTTATCACTAAGGAGTCTGAGAAATCAGGCTCTTTTTGCTTTGAACATCAAAAAAGCACGCCGATTATGACTCATCATCAGCGTACTTATCATTCACTATTCAAATTTAGAAACTTCAATGGCAACACGTTGCCCAAATTTCGCCTGTAACGCTGCCTGAACTGTTGTAACCGTCCCACTAAAAACTAGACTGATTTCTCGATGTGAGTTTAAGATGAACTTCACGATTACGCGGGTCTTCTTCTCAAGGGCAGGAATCGTTGGGATCGCCGCAATTTCAATGCCAGCAATCTCATCAAACTTAATTGTTCGCCGAAACCAAGCACCAGGTAGAACAAGTCTGTGAGCTGCAACCCCACCGGTCCCCATCATAATATTGATCAACATAAATAATGACCAAAACAACAGGTCAGCAAAACTTGTCAACCCGCCAGTCGTGCCAGCACCAAAAATAACCAATAATCCAGCAACAACTAATTGTCCCCAACGATATTTTGAACGAATCTCCAATTGCGACTCAGCACCGACGTTGCGGATCGCAATCAAAGCTAAAATTCCGTTTAAGATTAACATGTGTCGTTCACCTCACTTCCACGTTATGACTCTTATTGTAACAATCATTGCCACAGAAGTAACCCCAGCTGTTTCAAATTACAGCTTAAAAAATCAACCCAAGACCCATGAATACTACGAATGACAAGCAAATAATGCTGGCATTCTTGATTGCTAAGATAAAGGTTTCTCGTTTAACTTGCTTATGCATGAACTGACGCGTATTTTTCAACACTGGAATCACACTTAGTAAGGTCAACAAACTAAGCTTTGGTAAGACACCAATCCAAACCGCGACCATCAGACAAATATAACCTACAATGTAACTCCAAGCAAAAACTTGGAGCATTACTGGTTTACCAAAATAGGAGACGATGGTATGCCGACCCAACGCAATATCCTCATCCATATCACAAATATTGTTAGCCAGCATAATATTTGAAATCGCAAAAATTGCCAATCCCGCAGAAACCAAAACATTCAATGTCGACTGCCAAGTAATTGGCGCAACATCATAAGTATTGATATAAACCGAAATCCAGAAGATCATAAATCCCATCGTGAAACCCGAGAAAAATTCACCGAAAGGCCCCGATGAAATTGGCTTGGGTCCGCCGGCATAAAAGTAACCCACAGCATAAGAATAAATTCCCATCCACAATAGCGGCAAACCGGTCTGCGTCACTAGCCAAATTCCCAAAATCAGCGAGATACCACCCAGTCCAAAGGTCAATGTGCGCGCCTGTTTGATTGAAATCTGATTGGCACCGACGACGTTAGTATCTTCCAAGAATTCTTGGTTGGCAGCGTCCCGTGGCGCATGTAAAAAGTCTTGATAATTATCATTGGCATTCGTTGCCATATGAAATAATGAAGAAGCAATAAAAAATAAGATTAAATAACCCAAATGAACTTGATGATAATTATAAACAGCATACAAACTACCCAAGACAAATGGTAAGACACTCGCAATGAGTGATTTTATCTCCACGAACTCTAGAAAAACTTTCGGTTTCAAGAATTGACTCTCCTTTTGATTGACAAGTTTTCAAGTGTTTTGTACCTTTAAGTTAGATTGTATTTTAGAATGCGTGGGGCTGCAAGTTTTGACACACCCCCACCGACGGGGTGAACAAGTATGATTCAGAGTATCTGGCAACCAAATACACCAGTACATCAACAGTTAAAGGCGCTAAAACCGTACCTTTTAGCGCAAGTTCAAATAAACAACCCTGAGATTAACGATCGGGTTCACGAGCTTCTAGCTGCCGGGGGAAAATTTTTACGACCAGGATTTTTTTATTTATTTAGCACGTACGGCACCGACCAGAATCCTGAACGGTTACAAGCTGGTGCGGCAGCAATGGAGTTATTGCACGTTGCCACATTAATTCACGACGACGTGATCGACGAAGCGAAAGAACGGCGGCACGTTACGACCATTCATCAAGACTATGGACAGCGCAACGCCATCTATGCCGGTGATTTACTCTTCACCTGTTACTTTGACCAAGTGCTGATTGCAGCGCTGAGTCGCGACGACGTGACTCGCAACACTGCGGCCATGCGTGGTATCTTGCAAGGTGAACTTGACCAAATGGCACATAACTTTAATCCAAGCACCACACTGAACGATTACTTAGCCGTCGCTACTGGCAAAACCGCTCGTTTATTTAGTTTGAGCTGTGAACAAGGGGCCCATTTGGCCAAGGCTCCCGCAGAAATCGTTCAATTAGCGCGACAGATTGGACACCAACTTGGACTCGCCTATCAAATGCTTGATGATATTTTGGATTATGCAGGCGATGAAAAGTTGACCCACAAACCGGTCTTGAGTGACCTGAAAGATGGTGTCTATTCACTCCCCCTAATTTATGCCCTGCAAACCGATCCTAGCTTAGCTGAGCAACTTCCTATGCCAGGTGCTGAGATTAACAACGACCAGCTCCTGAACATTCGCGATCAAGTCATTGCACTCGGCGGCGTCACACAGGCTCAACAGCTGGCGACTGGGTACACGCAACAAGCCTTGAGCTTAATTAACGACTTGCCCGCTGGCGCAACGCAGCAAACCATCCGCCGACTGGTCACACAACTCCTAGTTCGAAATCACTAGTGCAAGTCAGTAAAGCCATGTCAAAATTAACTGAACTCGAAAAAGCTGTTTGTTACACTGAACTCGTCTATCAACGAGTGAATAAGAAGCTTGGAACCAATCTGAGTCCAGCCGAGATCCGAACATTGGTCGCCACAATTCTCACTGATATGACCAGTTCAATTGAAAAGCGCGGTAAAAATTACTATGTCAGTAATCTGCGCCATCAAATCCAACTTGTCATTAATTCAAATAACACTCGCTTAATTACGGTAAACGCCCTTTAAGTTGCCTAATTAACTAAAAGTTGAAAGGCTCAAAAACATCGCAAAGGTAGCAGTAACCATTACGTCTAGACTCACCTAAATTTAGCACTCCGTCAGTCAAAGCCAGTGTGCTGTGGGGGACACCGCCAGCCACAGCACGGTCTGGTGTACTGCACACCGATTTTGACTGACTCTGCTAAACGTAATCAACTGATAACCACTGATTAGCTGGAGGTTGTTGCTGATAGCATCGAACGTGCAGGTGGCGTTTGACCGGTGTTTTCTGCCGGTCTTACACCACGGACGGTCCGGGAGATTTGCGGTTTTGGCAAAGCTTCCGGGCGAGGTTCAAGACGTTGCTGAGGCTTGAACCGGTCCCTCGTTCGCATGTTATCAGCAACAACCGGAAGCGGTATCAATCGACTAGCTCTCACCACCTGATTATTGACAGCGTGGCGCAGACTGGTAACTTTTAGCTTACAGCCTTTAGTAATTAACTCAAAAACAGTGTAACGACTCGGTTGCGGGGTCGTTACACTGTTTTTGAAATTTAGAAAGACTTTAGTCGTTCCCTTGATCCAAATCATACAACCGTTTAAACCGAGGCGCGGTCGCATAAAGTTCCTGCGGTGTCCCCGCCATATCGAACTGCCCAGCTTCCAGGAAACGAACTTGATCGACATAATTAATTCCGGCCAAATGATGGGTGACCCACAAGATTGTTTTATCCTGCAAGACTCGGAAAACAGTTGCCAACAAATGCGCTTCCGTAATCGGATCCAAACTGACCGTTGGTTCATCCAAGATAATGATTGGCGCGTCTTGCAGCAAGATACGAGCCAACGCAATCCGTTGACGTTCACCACCAGAGAAACGCGCGCCACCTTCTTCGACAACCGTGTCATAACCGGCCGGCAAACTTTCAATCAGTGGCGCTAACTCGACCGATTTCAAGGCCGCTTTAACTTGTTCATCCGTCGCGTCTGGATTTCCCATCCGGACATTATTCATAATCGACGTATTGAATAAGTACGGCTGTTGGTCGAGCACACCGAATAACTTGGCGCGTTCATTTTGTAGACGGCTAATCGGCACATCATTTAACTGAATACTGCCATTGGTTGGTTGTAAATCGCCCAAAATTAATTTAAGCAACGTACTCTTCCCGGTACCCGATGGCCCTAATAGAGCTAGTTTTTCGCCCGCAGTCAAACTCAAATTCAAATGTTTAAAGATTTGACGATTGCCGGCCGTGTATTGGAAATCCAAATCTGCAACCTGCAAACTGCTAAAAGGCTCCGTCAAACTCGTCTGATCAGTTTCATCCGTCGGCGTCGTATCCAACGCGTTGACCCGCCGAATTGAGCGCTGATAACTTGGCCATTCACTGACCCCTTGACTCACAGATTGGAACGCATCCACTAATGGAAAGACCGATAAAACGAATGCCGCAATCCAATTCGAGCTGGCCTTGTCGGTCGTCCAATAAAAGCTACTCCAAATTAATAATGCCAGACAAATCACTCCAAATAACAATTGAATTGTAAAGTCGCGCCACCACTGGAAACGGTGATCCGCACGCCGGATGGTCGCAATTTGGTCAATTGGCGCCGTTTGTCGATCGTTGAAATCAGCTTGACGACCAGAGATCAACCAGTCGCCTAAGCCCATCACAGCATCCGTTAACTGTGTATAAAACGTCTGTTGAATCTTACGGCTCTGTGTTTCACGCGCGCCATTTAGCAATACCGACCACAATGGCATGACAATCACAATCAATCCAAGCATTAGTAACATCAATAACCCGAACCACCAACTGAAGAAGCCCAGTGCAATCACAATAACCAGATACATCAGCCAGGCAATCACTGTTGGAAAAACGGTCCGCAGATAGAGATTTTCAATGTGGTCGATGTCATCCGCTAAAATACTGAGGACATCACCGGTTTGAAAGTTCTGGCGAATCGCTACAGCGTGCTTCGCAACTGCTTGATAGAGCTTTTTTCGGAAATCTGAAACGATACGCAGCACCCAATTGTGACTTGTGATTCGTTCTGCATAGCGAAAAGCAGGACGACCAATCCCAAAGGCACGGGTTAGCACAATCGGGACATAAATCATCAAAATATTATATGGATGGCGAGCCGCCTTACTGATCAGATAACCGGAGTTAAACATCAGTGCCGACCCACAGAAAAACGTCATTAGTCCCAGAAAGAGTGTTAATGTTAATAGTTTTTTATACTTACGCAGATAAGGCATTACCCAAGTATCATGCTTAAAAGTTTCAAAAAAGGCTTTCATCAGATCGCACCTACCATTTCATCACGTAATCGAACATACGCGCCGTTGTGCGCTACCAGTTCAGCTGGCGTGCCTTGTTCGACAATTTTACCGTGATCCAGCACTAACACATAATCCATTTGATTGATCCAATGTAACCGATGAGTCGCAAAAAAGACCAAGTGATTTTCAAAAACGGGTAAAATCGTCTGCTTTAATTCAGCTTCGGTTTCAATGTCTAGATGGGCTGTGGGTTCATCAAACAAGAGAATCTTCCGTGAGTTATCCAAGAATGCTCGGGCTAATGCAATTCGTTGGGCTTGTCCGCCACTGACCCCACGGGCACCTTCACCAATTTGCGTGTTTAAGCCATCTGGTAGTGTCTTGATCCAATCAGTCAAACCAGCCTTGGCTGCCGCCTGTCCAATCGCACTCACGCCAGCATCTGGCTGATAAAAGGCAATATTTTCCGCCAGTGTCGCATGGAATAAATATGGACTTTGAGGAATATAGAAGAAACTCTGTTGCCAAGCGGTCTGATTCAGATGACTGACCGCTTGCCCATTCACTTCAATCGTGCCATGTTCAGGCATTGGTGATAAAAAGCCCCCCAGCAAGTTGATCAAGGTCGATTTACCTGAGCCAGACGCCCCGATAATCCCGATTCGCTGATAACCATGCGCGGTTAAATTCAGTTGCTTTAAAGCCGGTTGTTCGTCATCATAACTAAAATCGACCTGACTTAAGCTCAAACGGCTGCCAGCTTGCCAATCCAATGGTTCTGTACCTAATTGATCACGATGAGTCGGTACCGGCAGCGCTAACATCTTTTGCACATCCGCAAACGCATTTTTACCATTCAACGTCGCATGGTAGTCACTCGCAAACGTCCGTAATGGCAAAAAGTAATCTGGTGACAACACCAAGATGACCAACGCTGGCAACAACGTAATCGTGCCATTGATTAAACCAAAGCCTAAGAAGACTGCCACTACGGCAATCGATAGTGTTGTGAAGAAGTCCAAGGCAAATGTGGATAACATCGCAACTTTAATAACCGCCATCGTTTGCTTACGATAACCCTCGCTCACTTGATAAACATTTGAAGCATACTGTTTGCTGAGCCCCAATTGCTTCAGAGTTGGCAGTCCCCGTAACGTATCGACAAAATGATTCGACATCCGTTGGTACCCGACATATTGCTTGTCGGCTTTCGCTTGCGCTGCGTAACCAAGAATAATCATAAAAACAATAATTAATGGAAAGATAGCTAACAAGAATAACGCTTCACGCCAACGTAGCCACGCAATATAGATTAAAATCACCCACGGAATGATCATCATATCGATCACCTTGATGACCACCAGCATTAAGTAAGTCTGCACCTTATCAATGCCTTCTAACGCGGTGGTCACGACATTACCCGTCCCGGTCTTGGCAACGTAACTTGGTCCTAACCGATATAATTTTTGCATCACCTGACGACGCATGTCACCACTGGTTTTCTCAACAATGGGATACATCAATCGGTTTTTAAAGACAACTAACAATTGACGAGCTGTCCAAGCAATTGCAAAGATTAGCATTGGTTGGACGATCGTTGCCAACGTCTTAAGTTGCCAAAGCCCGACAATCGCTAGGGATAGAAATTGAGCCTGGATAATAATACAAATTCCCTCAACCACGGCCAACAAGGCTAAAATCACTGTTAACCGCCGCATTCCGGGAAGTTTAAATAGCGCCGGATCAAACATCTCCGTCACCCCCGCTTAAAATATTAAAAGGCCGTGACTTGGCACTCGGCCAAGTCACGACCCTGTTCGTGCAATTTAATTGTACCACCGCTTTAATGATTTGGTGGGTAAAACTCACTAGGAAGCTAAACGCTTGTAGAAAACCCAATAACTCCAAATGAAGTAAACCAACATAATTGGTAAGACACTCAAAGCAATCACAGTCATCAAGTGTAACGTGTATGGTGAGTTCGAAGCATCCTTAATTAAAATGCTGTTAACTGAATTGTTAGCGACCATGACCCGTGGGAACAAACCGTTAAATAACAGCACAACGACATCAATCAAAGATAACCCACTGCTGATAAATGATAACCATTCATGATTACCATAAACACCCCAAGTGGCTAAACAAGTCAAGACAACTAATACCACCACCAAAATCAAAGTTGAAATTGGTTTCTTCGTAAAGAAGTCAGTATTGAAGTACAAGAGAATGGCAAAGACCACTTCACCAGCAAACAATACCCAATATAATGGTTTAGCCCATTGTAAGGCCCGGGCACGCAATGTCCCGGTCGTCTTTAGGCGAATAAAGTTTAACCCATGCAAGTAGCAGAGCAAAGTAACTGCAACCCCACCAACAATCGAGAATAGGTTGACGTAGTCAGTGAAGTGCGCGGTCATGTCGCCATGCGCATTGATTGGCATCCCTTTGACCATCGCGGTGAACATCATCCCAAATAGGAAGGCTGCCAAGAAACTCCCAATCGCAGCTGCCCATTCCCAAAAGTTTCGACCGGCATCACTTTCCATCCGGCTTCGGAATTCAAACGAAACGCCCCGCATAATCAAGGCAACCAAGATCAAAAGTAAAATCAGATAAAAACCGGAGAATAAGCTCGCATACCACATTGGGAACGAAGCGAACATCGCCCCACCAGCAGTAATTAACCAAACTTCATTGGCATCCCAATGTGGACCAATGGTGTGAATCACAACATCTCGTTCAGCACGTGTCTGGGCCAAACTCTTAATCGTCATCCCAACCCCGAAGTCAAATCCTTCCAGGAAGAAGAAACCACTAAATAAAACGCCAACTAGCACAAACCATAATAGTTGTAAGTTACTCATGACTGAGCGCCCCCTTACCATAAGGATCATATGGTGCGTCATCAGCGGCTTTCAACAAGTCATCTGGACCATGATGCAAAGCCCGTCGTGATAAGACAATCATGACAACGCCAAGACCACTGAAGACACAGAAGTAAACAATGTTGGAAATTAATAAGGACGCCACGCTGACATTTGGTGAAACCGCATCAGCAATCGTTAACAACCCATAGACAACCCATGGATAACGACCTAATTCAGTAATCAACCAGCCAGTTGTATTGGCAGCAAATGGTAAGAACGTGCAAATGCCAAGGACCCATAAGAACCAACGTTGACGCATAATCAAATCTGAACTGGCGCGATTAAAGATCAACCCGACAATCGCAATTAAGGCGAATAACCCACCAGAAATCGTCATTACCCGGAAACTCCAGAACAAAGTCTTGGTTGGCACATAGTAGTTCATGTTCTTACCAAACTTCTTATCATATTTCGCGTGGAATTCCTTATTGATCGTATTCTGACCTTTAACATTCCCAGATAGTTTGTGATAACTCAAGATATCCAAGACATATGGCACTTCAACAGACCAATTGGTTTTATGATTCTTGGTATCCATACCAGAAATAATGGACCAAGCGGCTGGCGAACCAGAGTCTTTGTATAAGCCTTCGGTTGCCGCAAACTTCATCGGTTGTTCTTTAATGATATAACGCGTTTGCAAATCACCGACAGCAACAACGCCTAAAGTTGCAACCAGGCCAATAATCAAACTGACTTTGAGTGACTTACGGAAGAAGGTCACATTCTTCTTCCTGAGTAGTGAAAAGGCCGCCATCCCAGCAACCACAAATGATCCAGTCACAAAGGCACCGAATAACACGTGTGGTAATTCGACCCAGAGCTGCGGGTTCTTGATAACTGCGCTAAAGCTGGTCATTTGTGCACGGCCAGTTTTAGCATTGATCATAAACCCGACTGGATTTTGCATGAAACTGTTTGCCGCTAAAATCCACATCGCTGAGATCATAGTCCCAATCGATGTTAACCAAATAAATGCACAATGGATTTTGGCATTGAAACGATCCCAACCAAACATCCAAAGCCCAATAAACGTGGATTCCATGAAGAACGCAACTAACGCTTCAATCGCTAGTGGCGCCCCGAAAATGTCACCCATAAAACGTGAATAATCAGACCAGTTCATCCCAAATTGGAATTCTTGAATAATCCCCGTCACAACCCCGACGGCGAAGCTAAGTAAGAAAATCCGTCCCCAGAATTGCGCCATATGTTTGTAAAGCACATCTTTCTTTACAACATAAATTGTTTCCATAATTGCAACAACTAATGCTAACCCAATTGATAATGGCACGAAGAAGAAATGAAACACCGTTGTCATCGCAAATTGGAACCGCGCTAAGGATAAAATACTTAATCCGAGATTCATAAAGGTCCCCCCTTTTTATTAAACTAGTTGGTTCACCTGCGTAAGCGGAACCAATCGATTCACCCCTATCATATCAACTGATAAGTGAAAATTCAATCAATCTCAACTTTTATTCGAAAATTAGTCAAATACGCTAATTTTCAAACCCGCGTTGGTCCTGTTATTCAGTTTGTTAGTTGACAATCATTTTTGCCCAGATTGCTGCTAACAGTGGGATAACGGTAGATTGAACAATTTTACACAAAAACGATATGAGCCAAATTCAATCAAATAGCGGTATATCAGTCTTTTTGTAACTATTTTTCACAATTAATCGTTTTAACTATGAACAACTTACCGGGTTCATTGAAAACCGCCTTATTTGTCGGTGAATCCTTGCGTAAATTGAACTAAACGCATTTTCACATGGTATATTCATAATGTCGAATAGAATAAATTATTAAGAGGAGTAAGTATATGAATCAAACAACTTCGGGGATTCCCACCACAACACATTTCAAGATGTTTAAGCCTGGCAGACGTTGGGTCTACGCCGGCATCACTGTCGCTGGGCTTGGAAGTGGCTTAATGTTGACCACAAATGCCATGGCGGCAACCAATGCCTTACCAACGCCCACAACCGTCTCAGAAACCGTTCAACCTACCACGGCAGCGCCGACGACACCAACTGAAACGGTCGAAGCACCGGCTACTCAACCAACAACCACAACGGCAAATATGCCTACCACAGTCCCATCAGTTGTGACACCACCAGTCGAAGAGACACAACCGACGACAGTGACTAACGATGATGTCAAACCAACCACGCCGGCTGTGCCTGCTGAACCAGCTGCGAACACAACTGTCAACGATGGCACGCAACCAACTACGACGCTAACTGAGAAAGTTCAACCAACAACTGCCCCGGCAGTGCAGGCTAGTTCAGTGGTTGCTAACGAACATGGTCCCGTCTACACCACCGATGACACGACATTAGATAACCATGGCACCATCACGGTAACCAAGAACGGCCCTTACAGCGTGACTTGGAAGAGTGTTGACACCACAACTAAAACCGTCACTAAGACAGTCACCTTAGATGTAAGCGATATCGTGGCAGCCGTGAAAGATCTTGGGGCAACTGCAGAGAACAGTAGCAAATTCCCCGCTGTCAAAGCCAAATTAGACGAAATGATCAGCAACTTAAAAGAGTTGCCAACCGACATTGCCAGTTCACTGGTTGCCAAGGCACTGTATCAGGTTGCCTTTACCGGTTCTGGGTCGCAAGCCCTCTCTAAGTTCCGTACACTGCTTGATCCTAGCCGTTACGCGGTTTCAGACTTTTGGACTGGTTTGGACCCAGTAGCATACGCTGCTGACCGTGCTGCTTCTGAGACCTATTATCCCGAAGCGGTCACTTGGTATAAAAATGTTAATAAAGAAACTTGGGAACTACCAGAATACAACAACCCAACTCAGCTCGTTCGGGCCACTTATATCCAAAATGGTGATTCAACTAAGACCGTGGTCATCGGACAAGGCTGGACTGAAGAACCCGATTGGATCGGCTATGTTTCTAAAATTTGGTATGACTTGGGCTACAACGTCTTAATGCCAAGTCAACGTGGTCAATTTTTAAGTGACGGCAACGACATCACTTTTGGCTATCAAGATAAATATGACTGGCTCAACTGGGTTAAAATGGTTGACGCTCGGAACGGTGCTGATAGTGAAGTTGTCTTCTATGGTCAATCTCTAGGAGCCGATACCGTTATCGAAGCTGCATCCGTTCCTGGCCTATCTAAATCTGTTAAGGCGGTTATTTCTGATGCCGGTTATGCAACGATGCCAGGTTTGGGCAGTAGCCTTTACCAAAATGCCATCGGCGCAATCTCTGCTAAGTTACAATCGTTTGGTTTACCAGCCATTACTAGCTTGCCATTCCTGTCTTACGATAAAATTGTAGCCGACATTGATGCTGAATTACAGCAAAAGCAAGGCTTCTCATTGGCTGATATTTCTGGGACCACCGCAGCAAGCAAGGTCACGGTACCATTGATGTTAATTCACACCGAAGATGACAACTTTATTCCTTATACAAATTCATTAGAATTGGCAGCCGCAAATAATTCTAAAATTAAGGACGTTTGGATTCTCCCTGGACAAGTTGGTGGTCATGCCATGGCCAATGGGGCGATCTTACAATACACCGACCATCTGAAATCATTTTTAGCTGAAGCACTTGGTGTTCCCGAAACACCAGTTGTCTTACCGGTAGTTGAAGATGACAACGACATTGATGGGGGTATTGCTCCTACCGATGTGGATACCGGTGAAGTCGTCACGAACGACAACACCGCAGCGACGACCAGTGATTCTGAAACAACAACCAAAGAAGCTAACATTGACACAGACAATCACAACAATGCCCAGACGGTTGTCACCGATGATAACCTCAACTCAGACCAAGCCGGTGGTACTACTTCTGAAGCAGCCGCAACGGCTAGCAAAAAAGCCACAATCAAGGCAGCTTTAGCTCAAGTTGATCAAAAATTAGTTGCCAATGATCATAGTGGTTCCGCAGTTACTGCCAGTCTATTACATGACACGACTCAGGCGGTTACCGTCGCACCTGTTCACGCCACGATCAAAGCATTGGTTAATAATAATACCAATACCACAGTTAAAACGCAGACAACTGCTACTACAGCAACTGTCTTACCGCAAACCGATGATCAAGCGCACAACGGTCTCGTTGCCCTAGGCGCCAGCATCATGACCATGACTACTGGACTCTTCCTCGGACTACGCCGTCGTTTTGCTAAAATCTTTGGTTAAACCAGACTTGTTAGGTCAGTTGACATTCCGTTAATCCGTGCTATATTTAATGGCATTAACCAGAGAAGAGGCCAACGCATGGAAATCGGCACAAAAGTGGCTTTCAAGCTTGAAGGGCAAGACTTTACAGGCGAGATTGCCAAAGCCTACGTCAATTCATATTTAATTACATTTGAAAGTACTGATCCAGAAATTGTGGATAAGTACCACAACAAAGTCATCATTAGTCAAAAGCAAGTTAAAGCAATTGACTAATAAAAATGGATTCGGGGAAATAATCCTCGAATCCATTTTTTATTGACAGCTTTATTTAACTCACTGCTTATGCCCACGATACCGTAACAACGGGCCACCAATCAGTGGCACTAAAATTCCGGCTAGAATCGCTTCTGGTACCCCATTTGTTCCGATAATTCCTAGCAAATACGGCATCAGTTTGCTCAAATCAACCTGATAAAATCCGGCAGCAGCATGGCGATACAACGTGCCAATCAATCCAAGAACTAATAACGTGTTTGTCAGCGAGCCCGCTACCCCGGCAAATGTTAAGCTGAGTGCCGGCTTTAGATGCTTCTTAAGTGCGATAAACACCCAACCAGCTACCACCCCAATCAAGATTCTCGGGAGCACTGAAACTAAGGGATTCGTAAATACTAGCGGTGCCAAAGCGCTCGTTGGTGCGATAAATGCACGTAACCAGTCAATTAACCCCCAGGCACCACCGACTATCGCACCATCCTTCGGTCCAAGGACCACTGCCGCAATAATCACTGTAATATGAATCGTGGTTAGGCTTAATCCCAGAATTGGAATATAGCCGAAAAACGGGACCACATTTTGAACAATCACAATGGCAATCAAGACTGCCAAAATACTAATATGATACGCATTGGATCGTCGCTGCATTCGTGATTCCTCCCTGAAAGTTCGTCTTAATAATAGACTCAATTATAGCATTGGATGAAAGCTGACACTACTAAAAAACGAGCCGCTATTGGACTCGCTTTGACTGGCGCTATTTGGTCTCTTCTTCCCGCAATTGTTCACGAATGCGAGAATGGTGATAACTATAAACGAAATAAATAATAATCCCAATCGTAATCCAAATACCAAACATCTGCCAAGTGAAAACTTGTAGATTGATCATCAGGTACAGACAGGCTAAGAATGAAACGACTGGTAATACTGGATAGAATGGCACTTTAAATGAACTATTGATCTGTTGGAGGGTTTCATGCTTCCGCAAGAAAACGACCCCAATCGAAACCATTGCAAATGCAAATAACGTCCCAATGTTCACCAATTCAGCAATTTTATCCAATGGGATTACCGCCGCGAAGATACTAGCAATAATGCCAAAGATCCAAGTACTTTTCACTGGCACTTTAGTCTTGGGGCTTAAAGTCCGAAATGCTTTCGGTAACAAACCGTCCCGACTAATCGCAAATAACAGCCGGGTCCCACCATAGAGCATGACAATCAAAACAGTCGTCATCCCAACAACTGCACCTAACGAGACAATTCCGGCTGCCCAGTTTTGATGAATGACAGCTAAGGCATACGCCACCGGATCGCCAACGTTTAATTTCGTATAATGTACCACGCCGACCAACACGGCTGCCATGGCAACGTATAGAATTGAAGCCACGATCAACGAACCGATAATCCCAATTGGCATATCACGCTTGGGATTCTTAACTTCTTCTGAAGCCGTCGAAACTGCGTCGAATCCAATATAAGCATAAAAGGCTAATGACGCCCCTTTGACCAGGCCATGGACCCCATGCGGCATGAATGGATGGAAATTAGCAGGCTTGACAAAGAAGATTGCTACGCCAATAAATAAGACGATCACCATGATCTTTACCACAACCATAATTGAATTGACCCGTGTTGATTCTTGGACGCCACCAACTAACAGTAACGAGATGGCTAAGACCACGATAAACGCAATCAAATTAAAGCCGGCATGTGGTGATCCCGCAGTCCCAGCCGCCGCTGATAAGAATTCCGGCAACTTAATGCCAAAACCACTGAGTAGGTTTTGAAAGTAAGCAGACCAACTAACCGCTACCGAAGAGACGGCAAATAGATATTCTGAAATTAAGGACCAACCTAAAATCCACGCTAAGAACTCACCAAAAACCGTATAGACGTATGTATAGGCACTCCCTGCTAATGGAATCGTTGAGGCAAATTCAGCGTAACATAATGCCGCCAACGAACAGACGGCCGCAGCAATCACGAATGACAGCATCGCAGCCGGACCAGCATATTTCGCCGCAATAATCCCAGGCGTGATAAAGATCCCGGAGCCAACAATCGCCCCAACCCCCATCATGGTTAGGCTAAAGGCATCAAGCGACTTTGCCAAACCACTCTTATTAAAATTTGCGGGATTCACTGGCTTTTTCACCAATAACCGCTGTGACGCTTTCATCAAATGAGTGCCTCCTAATTAAACTCTTATTAATGCAACGTTGTTAATTTTATTGATTTTATCGACATTAGTCAAGTAAATCCGATTATTTTTTCAAATAATCGGCAATGAAAACGTGTTATTATGCGATTTATCATCATTTAGCCATTTTAACTAAATCACCGTTGCACACCCAAAACATGATAAACAAAAAAGAACTCAGCCAAAATGGCGAGTTCTTTTTTAATAAGGCTTTAATCCTAGATAAATTGAATCAATGACATCAAGATTGGTACCACGATGATGAACAAGACGGTACTGGTCGTGACCACATTTGTCGCGTATTCCACATCACCATGCGCTTCATTCGCCAAGATTGGCAAAACAGCGAGCATTGGCGTTGCCGATTGAACGATCAAGGTTTGCGAAGCCATAGTTGGGAAGCTAGCGCCAACATTACCAGCAACCATGATTACCGCAATCATCACGATTGGTGACAAGACGAAGCGACCAATCAAGGCAACAATCGTATCACGGTCAAATTTGATACTGCCCAAACCAGCATCCGCTAATACGATCCCGATATAGATCAAGGAAAGCGGTGTAACCAAGTTACCAACGTAAGTTAACGTTGAGTTAATGAAGGAAACCTTCAAGATTGGAATATTCAATAACAAGAAGACTAAGGCAACAATGAACCCAACTAGTGGCATTGGGATAACTTTCTTCCAGTCAATCTTATTGTGTGTCTTTTCCTTAGGCTTCGTTGGATCATCGTTCGAAATCAAGAAGACCCCAAACGCCCAAGTCGAAACAGTGTTCACAATATAATAAACTAAGAAGTAAGTCATACTCTTTTCGCCGAACAATGCGATGTTCAAAGGTAACCCGATGAAAATCGTATTCGCGTTGACGACCGCGTTAATAAAGATTCCTTTACGACCGGGACGAATCTTCATAATCTTGACCAAGGCAAACGCAATCAAGTAACCGATAATAACGGCGATGAAGGCATAAGCAAGATAGCCAGAGAATGAGCCTAATTGTCCACGAGTCAACCGACTCAAGACGGACACAAAGATTGATGCTGGCAAAGCAATATTCTTAATAAATTTTGAGATATTCCCCGCAAAACTATCTGCGAACCAGCCGGTACGACGTAAGATAAATCCAAGTACCATGATCAAGACGACCACGAGCACACTTTGGATTGAATTCCATAAAACAGCCATAAGTTTTCAGTCCTACTTTCAACATTTTTTTAATTAATCAAATCGTCTCTCTTAGGCGACCACTAATTACTTATATTCAGGAACCCACTTCATGTCAGCAACGGCTTGCTTGGCACTTGTGATTGGTTCTTTGTTAAGCTTTTGGTCGATGACACTTTGCGCAACGACTTCAGCTAATTTTTGTGAAAATTCCGTAATCTTCGCGACAGGAGGCAATACGGCTGCCCCAGGCTTTGAAGTATCAACGATTCCACCTAAAGCATGGCAAGCTGCTGATAAGGTTTCACTGTTTAAAACTTTGGCAGTTGAGGCAATCAAGCCAAAACCAAGTCCAGGGTACATTAGAGCGTTGTTACCTTGCCCGATTTGATAAGTGACACCGTTGTATTCAACATCATCAGCAGGAATACCAGTAGCAACTAAGGCCCGGCCATCCGTCCACTTAATCAAGTCTTCCGCTTTAGCTTCCGCTAATTTGGTTGGGTTTGATAATGGGAAGATAATTGGCCGCTCAGTATGTGCAGCCATTTCCTTAATAATGCTTTCCGTGAAGGTTCCAGGTTGGGTTGACGTCCCAATCATAACGGTTGGATGAACAGCTTTAACAACAGCTTCCAAGTTTGTTAACTCATCCGCATTGCTAAATTCGCTACGTGAACGCGTAAATTCTTTTTGAGCTGGTGTTAAGTCATCAGTATCGTCAAAGAGCAAGCCTTGCTTGTCGACCGCATAGAAGTGTTGTTTAGCTTCCGCTTCGGTCAAACCAGCTTGCATGAGTTCGTCCATGATTTGGTTAGCAATTCCCATGCCGGCAGTCCCAGCACCGAATGATAAGATCTTTTGATCCTTGATACTTTCCTTAGAAATGTTCAAAGCACCTAAGATCCCTGCTAAAACAACCATCCCAGTTCCTTGGATATCATCGTTAAACGTGGCGATATCATCCTTGTACTTGTCCAAGATGACTTGAGCGTTTGAACGACCAAAGTCTTCCCAATGTAAGAGTGATTCTGGGAACAACTTTTGTTCTGCTTTAACAAACTTGTCGATGACGTCGTAGTACTGATCGCCATAAACCCGTTTGTGACGATTACCAAGATACATTGGATCATCCAATAACTTTTGGTTGTTCGTCCCAGCATCAATGCTGACAGGTAATACTTGTGAAGGGTCGATCCCGGCAGCAGCCGTGTAGACCATTAATTTACCAACGGCGATATCAACCCCGTTGACACCCCAGTCACCCATGCCTAAGATACCTTCCGCATCAGTCACAACGACTAAGCGAATATCACGGCCTTCAGCGGCGTTTTTCAACGTTGCTTCAACGTCTTCAGGTGCATCAACTGACACAAACGCAGCATTTTGTGGGTCTAAGAATAATTGATTGTATTGTTCGATTGAATCAGCAACCACTGGATCATAAACGATTGGCATGAATTCAACGACATGTTCATCCATCAAATGGTAGAACAAAGTCCGATTTTCATTGAACAAGTTCATCAAGAAAATTCGCTTTTCCAAACGAGTTGCTTTGCTTTGGAATTGGCCATAAGCTTGAGTCGTTTGTTCTTCAATCGTTTGAACGGCACTTGGTAATGTCCCGGTTAAACCTAATTCTTGACGTTCAGCTTTCGTAAACGCCGTCCCTTTATTTAAAAATGGGTTATTTAAAATTGTATCTGCAGTTTGAGTCATCTTTATAATTCCTCCATTTTTTTAATAAGTTAGATGACCAATCAATGGTCATTAATCATGTGCGGTTAAACAAGCTTTATTAATTTACAAACAACAGTTTAGCGCCGGGTAAAACATATAGTCAAATCTATGCTATGATATAAATAATATTTATAAGGTAGCTAAAAATGCCCGTTTCAAAGGAGTTAAAATGAACACAAAAGACTTAGACTATTTTCATCAATTAATTTTACAAAAAAACTTTTCAAAAGTTGCAACTTTTTTTAATGTCAGTCAACCAACGATTACGACGGCCCTCAAACGCTTAGAGACTGAATTCAACACGAAGTTGATCATCCGTGACCGCGTTCACAACGAGCTGACACCGACCGCCAGTGGCGAGCAATTGGCAGAACACGCCGTCATCGTTTTGCGTCAGTTAAATATCGCTCATCAAGAAATCCATAATTTAACTCAGCAACAAATCGTCTTGGGATTACCGCCGATTATTGAAAATCATTATTTCCCTCAAATTGCCACGAAACTTTCAGCCGCTGGCATGTTGGCCAATATTCAGACTATTGAAGGTGGTTCGATTGCCTTGCGTGAAGCCGTCCGGAACGGCCGTGTAGATATGGCACTTCTCGGTTCCGTCGAGCCCCTCTCCTATCAAACTCTTTTGGCTGAAGAATTTGACCGGCAACCCTTTAGTATCTTTGTTTCGCGCGATCATCCATTAGCCAATCGGAAACGACTTTACTTTAGTGAACTTCGCCACGAAGATTTTGTTTTCTTCAATAGTAACTTTGTGCATAACACGGCCTTCAATAAGCTCACCCGCCGCAATCATTTTCGGCCCAATGTCGTCTTTCGATCTAACGACACCCATGTTTTAATGAAATTGATTGCTGAAAACGTTGGTGTTGGCTTTTTAACGACCGTCGTTGACCATTACAACGATAACGTCGTCCGCCTGGAACTACTCGATGATGAGCAACCAGAATTCATCACGAGTATTGTTTATCGCACGTCACACATTTTAACGCCACCACAATTACGGCTATTAGAAATTCTACACAGCGCCCTTGAGTCAGATTAAACTAACCGCTGTGTTATAGTTAAGACATTTAGTAGGAGGAATTTATTTTGGACAATGACACCTTAAAAACATATCTAACCGAAAATTCACAAGTCGTCAGCATTTTCATGGAAAAGTGTACTGACTATTTAAATAAGCAAAATATGGACCGGTTACCTGCCCGCCGTTTCAACGACGCGGAAATTGACCGTCAAGCTGACAAGATGCTGGATAAAGTGATCGAAAATATTCGCGGCAAGATTGCGCCTCATACCCGCGAGCAAACGCCCAAAGCTTGGGCGGCCTTTCTCAGCGAGAATGATGTCTTAGACGATCTAGAGTTGTCCATGACCGAACTCTCATTTGAACAAGAAGACTAATCGTTGATCAATATTAAAAAAGTCTGGCCTAACGTTTTCGTTAAGCCAGACTTTTTTATGACGCCGCTAAACCTTGATAGATTTGAGTCAAATTCCAGCGCATCATGTCATAATAGGTCGCACCAGTTGATCCAGTAGCCCCTAAAGAATCGGTATACAAGGTTGCCTTAATTGGCAAGTTGGTTTCTTTGGACAACTTCTGCATTGACTTCGGTGAGACTGACGTTTCAACAAACAACTTCTGCACGTTAGATTGCCGAATTTGGCTAATAACGGTTTGCATCTGTTCGGGAGTTCCCTGAGATTCCGTATTAACCTCCCAAATATAGGCCGCTTTAATTTGATAGGCTGCTGCAAAATATTTTAAAGGCGCCCTCAGAAGTCACTAAGACACGTTGATCCGTCGGAAGCTTAGCAAATTTTGTCTGAGAACTTTGATGCAACTTTTGTAACTTGGCTTGATAGACTTGCGCGTTTTACCGATAATAAACCGCATTGGCAGGATCTTTCTGCTGCAGTACTTGACTAATATGTTTCACGTATTGCTGCCCATTTGCCAAATCTAACCAGGCATGCGGGTCTGGTTCATGACGATTGGTCGTCAAATAACGGACCGGTATCCCCTGCCTTGCCGCTAGACATTTTTGCCAACGGTCTTTTTCGACGACTGAACCAGTTTTCAAAACCAGCCGTTTCCCCCAGTCTCTAATCGTAGCCCATTATAGAAGATGACATCCGCATCTGCTGTGGCCGTAATGTCACTTGGTTGCGGATCATATTCATATGGGTCAGTCCCTCGTTTGACGATTGAGTAGGCGTCCACTTTATCACCACCAACTTGTTGAACCATATCATTTAAAATCGAGTTGGTACTGACGACCCGCAACTTGCCTGAAAACTGAGTCGTTGCTGCAGGAAAAATGCAACTCCGGTAATCAAGCCAACGCCCAACAAACTGATAACGTTCGCAAATTCTCGCATCTGCATGAGATCCTTGCTAAACTGTAAAAAACACTTTGGAGACGATTACATG
This sequence comes from Lactiplantibacillus daoliensis, assembly GCF_005405005.1. GTDB lineage: Bacteria > Bacillota > Bacilli > Lactobacillales > Lactobacillaceae > Lactiplantibacillus > Lactiplantibacillus daoliensis. Next base: position 66,210 of record NZ_BJDH01000001.1, read on the forward strand.
ACTATCAATCTAAAACAAACCTTAACTTCTAAAAACTTACTCACCACCATCGATCATTGGTTTATCGGTACCGTTAGCCTCCTCTACCTAGGGCTATTAATTAGTACTAAATGGACTATCAGTATGCGATGGGTAGCCGGGGCTTCGCTGCTACAATGGCTAGTTGTCCATCTCATTAAAACCAGTCGGCCACAACTAAAACCAACAAAATTGGTGACAACCTTTAATTCAACCCTATATAATTTAGGTATCTTGATTGGCCTAATAATGACCGTTAGCTACGCCATTTTGTTAGCCTTACTGACTGATCATCGTTGGCTGATTGGACAACAGTTGATGATTGTTTTGGGTATTTGTAGCTGTTTACTCGTCGCTAATTTCATCATCCTGCGAAAACTGATTTAATTGTATTGGAAAAGCGCACCCGCCAACAGACGAGTGCGCTTTTATATTCCAAAAAGACTTGAGATACGGATTAACTTAATGCTTTGAAGATTTTGATTTTTTCCAGACGTATGCCAAAATCAAGACTAACAACAGGATGCCCAGAACTAGCAAGCCCATCGACAATTGCTCATTCGATTGTGGCAAATTTTTAGCCTTTGATTTTTGACGACTTGTGGTCGATTCAGCTTTAGCATTTGCCGTTGGCTTTGTTGTTTGAACGGCATCCGCAGATTTTACAGTAGAACTTGCTTGTAGCTTAGGCGTTTCTTTAATCCCCGATTGCTGTGGCTGATCAATATTTGGTTTCGAAGTTGTTGTTTTAATCGTATTCATGAATTTCACCGTGACTGTTGTCGTTTTCTTGGAGATTATCACCACTGGACTTTCAGTACTCAATTGATAACCATCCGGAACCGACACCTGTTTCAATTGATAGGCACCAACCGGTAAGTTATTTTGGATAATCTGACCCCACTTATCGGTGACAAGCTTGCCATCAACTTGCTTACCGGTTTTCTGATCAATCAATTCGAATTCACTGCCAACAATCAATTTAGTTGGCCGATTTTTTTCGTGATTAATAATCGTTAATTGACCTTTAATTGCTGGCTCCGGGGTCACTGGTTTTGGCTCATTTACAAATTTGATAGTCACTTTTGGCGTATCCTTTGAAATTTTAACAACTTGCGTTTCAGTATTCAAAACATAGCCAACTGGTACCGAAACTTGTTTCAATTGATAGTCACCCGCCGGTAATTCTGTTTGACTAATCAGTCCATTCTTATTAGTCACTAACTTGTCACCAACTTGTTTACCAGTCTTTTGAGCTATTAATTCAAATTCACTACCCACAACCGGCTTAGCTGGTTGGCCCTTTTCGTGATTAACAATCGTGATTTGTCCTTTAACTGGTTCTGGGGTCGGTGAATTCTTGACTAACACATTAGTGGTTTCACCCGCATTAACTGTGAAATCGAATACGTGGTCATTAATCAAGTAACCTTTAGTTGCTGTATTTTGTCGAATGCGATACTTTCCTGGTAATAACCCCGAACGGTCAAGTTGGCCGTTCGCTTTAATCAACAGATTAGTGTCAATGTTAGTCTCGCCGATTGCCGTCACGCGGCTCAAACTGAAACGACCACCATTCAACGGTTTACCGGTAGCCGTATCTTGATTACTAATTAGCACACTACCTTGTGGGTTGGTCTTGGAAACATTGGTTATTTTCACCGTCGTCGGCGTATTCGCCGCAGTTCCAATCGCAAAGGCAGTTTTAGCCTCGTCACCTTGTGGTAACACATAGCCGGCCGGTGCTGCAACTTCCTCTAGATAGTATTTGCCAGCTTTGAGACTACTAATTTGAAATTGACCATTCGCATTGGTTTCATACAATTGTGACCCCATTGTCGTGCCATTATTGTCCAGTAATCGGAATTTAGCACCATACAGTGGATTCCCAGTCACACTATCGACTTTGGTCGTTTGAACCGCATTAACTGGATAGTTCATCGTTACTTTGGCCTGGTTCACATTGTAATAGGTCCCCGAACCATTAATTAATTGGACTTGATTGACGGCCTGACTATTTTCAGGCGTTTCAGCTGTGGTGATTTGCGCTGGATAGTCAAAATTAACTTCTGCTTTCGGGTCAAATGGTACGGCCGGGTCCAACACCATTTTAAGCATGGTCACTTTTGGATAATCAGTTGGTGCTAGCTGGGACGCCGTTTGCCAAACAACCGAATCACTATAATCATCAGCCCCATAACTTGGCTTAGCAGTTGCATAGTAAACCTTAAAGGCTTTCTCATAATCAATCGGACTGGCGGTTACAGCAGTCTGGTTTTTAACTGTCACTGGTCCTGCTAACTTGACATCGAATTTTGAACCATTAGCCCCTGCAACCGGCAGATAGTTCACTAACCCAATCTTCTTGGCAGCTTCACTATAACCATTGTACAAATTAGTCCGATACTTAATCACGTCACCTGCGTAGCCATAAGCACCCAAGTCAGAGGAATAACCACCGTCACCTTTGGCAACTAAATTACTGACTTTCAATCCAGCAATCGGCATATAATTTAACGTAGTATTAGCTAGTTTAAGACCTTTATTCGGATCTTTCGTATCAGTATATAACTGATACTTATCTCCACCAGTCAGTGTGGGCGTCACAATCGACTTTAATCCCGCTGGATTATTCAAGTCATAGCTACCATCATTATTGTTATAAACCACATAACTTTCAATTTGATAATTGTCGCCTTGACGTAACTGTGCGGCATCTAATGGCAAACTAATCTCGTACTGATTATTTCCGTTTTTATCACTGTTTACTGGTAATAAATCCGCTACTATGGCTGTTCGTCCACTGTTATGAAAATTGGGAATGACTTGTGGCTTAGACAGCCCTCTCAGACCACTCTGATCCACAGCCAGTCGCGTATGCTCAGGGACCATAAAGTAAACCTTGGCGTTTTCTGGCTGTGTATTTGCATAATTATTATACAAACTCATACTGCGTTTAATCGTAAAATCGTGCCCGTTCACGACATTCAATTGATCTTCCTTATCACCACTGCTGATCTCAGGGGGTTGACTACTCCCCTGCTTATACTTATACAAATAGAATCTGTCATATCCGCGGCCACTCTCAAAAGCACCGTTATAAAAACCAGGATACTGCGCATACACTGTCTCTAGTGTGTAATATTTAACGTTCTTAGTGGGGTCTTTCCGGAACTTCTCCAAACTTTGTTCGGTCATTGTTGCCACAAGATTGAATCCGAAAGCGGCATCTTGATTGGTCACCTCAATGGGATGATCAAATTCCAATTGAAAGCCTTGATATTTTTTGGTCAGCTTCGTCGCGTTCCAGGGAGTAACGCCTAAATTGTCTTTCAGTAAATCCTTGCTACCATCAGCATTAATCCCATACAAATGATTATCGGTCATTCCAGGTAAGTTCGGTGTTCTAGCGGTTTTTAAGGCAAAGCTTTGCAGATTGTTATCCTGATAAAAGTCTGTTGGTAACGTCGCCTTTAACTTTGAAACCGGTAACGTCACCCCTGCCGGAATATGCTGAAAACCTCCGCCTGCAATTTGACCAGCCGTCTGGACAGAATAACGCACTTTGGTTTGTCCATTTACATCCGATAATACAGCTTGGTCACGGTTAGTTTCATTATGAACCCCTTTCCCCTCTGGCACTGGATCCCAATTTTGACCACTCTTCAACTTAAGGGTTGCCGGCCAACTATGATTACTGGTAACGGGGATGCTACTGCCCTCGTACTTCACCGAATAGCCAACTCGTTCCTGATAGTCGTTATTCGTGTTAAAAGTAAGCTGGCTCCCTTTAGAAACTTTCAACGGCAAATACCGCTTTGGACGATCGCCAAGAAATTCACTAGGCGTAAATGTCCGAGTTGCTTGCTTCGTGGCTGCATCATAGGTCCAACCATTCGGAGCATCCGTATTAAACTTTAAAAGATTTAACTTGCTAAGATCCATGGTCACTTCAATATTTCGACTGTCATTGGTGTTGTATAAATAATAGACATACATATTAGTGGTTTGGTCAGACAATGTTGTATAGGTCCCGTCACCATTCGGCTTCAGCTGATTTTCCTTGCCCTCGTAATTGTAATAATAATTTAAGTCAGAATATTGACCAGTAACTGTAACTTGAGACATACCGAAGCCTCTGTCAACTAGCGGTGAAGAATCAATATAATAACCCTTACTTGCTGTGTTAACCACCTGATCATGCTGATCTCGGATTTCCTCAACAATGGTTCCACGGGTCTGATCAACATTTAAACGCTTGGGCTGAACCACTGAGGGAATTTCTAAATTTTCGCCTGCACTCACTTGCTTTAAAGAATACTCAATAATCCAGCTTTGGGGATCGCTCGTAATGACTTTACCACCCTCCAGCTTATCAGCGAAGTCGTTGTCGGCGGGTTTGGCTAGTCCTTCGGCTGTTGGCTGATCAAAATCACGTCGATCGAACCGAAGTCGGATTTTACCACCATTAAACGACTCATGAGTCTGATTGTTCAACTTAGCGATAATTTTATAATCACCACTGTATGAGCTGATACTAAGCTTTTCCGTGGGCTTGTCACTCCCCTGCTTAATGCTGAACAATTCAACGCCGCCACCGACTGCTGACGCGGCCTGCGTCGTATTAGCGCTGATCACTCCCATCGGTATCGCCAGAATTTGTAGCATCAGTAATAAAACCATTAATAGATTAGCTAGTTTTCCCCTGTTTCTCATCATAAATGCTCCCCTTAAATGACTAGAAATTTTAGTTAATATCCTTTACTGAATGTTATCATAGTAAAAATAAAATGCTAGTCACCTTTTGAACGGGTCGGAAGCGCATCGTTTGTTGATTTATAAGAAAAAGCACAGCTAATTATTGATATATCAGCAATTAGCTAATCCCCGAATGTGTGGGGTAAATAATGATATTAGTAAATTAATTTTTTTGGGGAGAGCATCCACGGCCAGTCGAACTAATTATGTTGAACATTAAATACCACTACTGACAATACAACGTGAAAATGGCGAATTTACAATTGAAATGTAACCGTAACAAAAAAAGCACTTGCCCAAATGGACGAGTACTCTTTTTTTGGATTCAGAAAATGTTGATAATGCAACGCTTTTTCTAAAAATATTAACGCTTTGAGAATTGTGAAGCTTTCCGGGCTTTCTTCAAACCTGGCTTCTTACGTTCCTTCATACGAGCGTCACGAGTCAAAAGACCTGCGCGCTTCAAAGGACCGCGGAAATCTGGGTCAACTTCAAGCAATGCCCGAGCGATACCATGACGAGTTGCGCCGGCTTGGCCGTGGAACCCACCACCGATAACGTTAACTAAAACATCATATTGATCAGTTGTTTCAGTTACTTCAAATGGTTGTAACAATTCCTTGCGAATATCTGCAAATGGAATGTAATCATCAACTGATTTGTCATTCATAACAATCTTACCAGAACCTGGTACTAAACGTACGCGGGCGACTGAATCTTTACGACGGCCTGTGCCGCGATATTGTACTTGAGCCAATGTAGTTTCCTCCTTAGATTAAGTTAGTGATGTCCAAAACTTCAGGCTTTTGTGCTTGTTGCGTATGTTCTGCACCAGCATAAACATGCAACTTCAAGCCCATTTTATGACCTAAAGAGTTGTGAGGAAGCATACCCTTAACTGAAGTTTCAATTAATTTTTCAGGTTCCTTTTCACGGAAGTCACCAGCAGTCCGTTCCTTTAGACCACCAGCATAGGCAGTATGGTGATAATAAATCTTCCGTTCTGCCTTCTTACCAGTTAAAGCAATCTTACTTGCATTAATTACAATTACGTTGTCACCAGTATCCACATTAGGTGTGAATGTTGGTTTGTTCTTACCACGCAAGATTGATGCAACGACAGTTGATAAACGACCTAAAGGTAGATCAGTTGCATCAACTACATACCATTTACGATCAATTTCACCTGGTTTAGCCATATATGTTGTACGCACGTTGTGTTCCTCCATTTTCTGTTTTGCTTGACACTCAATAAGATTTCCGGGGCTTATCGTGGGGCAAACAATACCAACGATTAGTTTACCTAATTTAGCCCGAGAAGTCAATAAGTTTTTAAGTCCGACTGTAACTCAGCCCGGTCATAATAGACCTTTTTCATATAGAGTCCAGATGCCGGCGCAGTCCCCCGCGCTTGAGCACGATTCTTCGCCGCAATTAAGGCTGGAATGCAGTTAACTTCACGCCGACCTTGCCCAATTTCCATGAGCACCGCCACCATAATTCGCACCTGGTTATATAAAAAGCCGCTCCCGCAAAATTCAAACTGAATTTCACCATCGTCTAACGCCCATGCTTTGGCAGAATAGATTTCCCGCACATGGTCATGCGCCTGCGACCCAGAGGCCACAAAGGTGGTGAAATCATGCTTACCAACTAATGCTGGAATTGCTTGCTGAATGCGTTCAATATCGGCCGTAAATTTAAAATGACCCGTGTAATTCCGTTTGAATGGATCAACGAACTCATTTTGATACGCCCGGTACCAATAACGTTTACCAACTGTATCATATCGTGCGTGAAAATCAAGGGGCACGCACTCGACTTTTTTGACCAACATGTCCACTGGCAACAAACTATTTAGCCCCCGCCGGACCCCTTCAGCATTGATTGCCGTTGGTAAATCAAAATGAACCACTTGTCCAAAAGCATGGACACCGGCATCCGTCCGCCCAGCCCCATATACCACAACTGGTTCGACCGGGTCTTTCGCCATTTTATTGACCGCTTTAGTTAAGACTTGTTCGACGGTTCGCTGATGTGGTTGTCGTTGAAAACCAGCAAAATTAGTGCCGTCATACGCCAAGGTAATTTTATATCTCGTAACCACGCTTTTCCTCCATTAACCTAAAAAGGCGGCAAGTTTGCCCGCCTTTAGAACTTATGCTCGTAGCACAACTAAAATAATCGTCAAAGCAACGAAACTAACAGTCGCCCAGCTGTCACGGGCTTGCCATTTCAAGATTCGGAATTTACTGCGGCCTTCGCCACCTTGATAACCACGGGCTTCCATCGCCGTCGCTAAATCTTCTGCCCGGTTGAAGGAACTCACAAATAATGGGATCAATAATGGCACAATCGCCCGCATTTGTTGAAAGATATTGCCTTCACCAAAATCCACACCCCGCGCGCGTTGCGCATTCATGATCTTTTCGGTTTCATCCATTAAAGTTGGGACAAACCGTAGCGCAATTGACAGCATTAACGCAACTTCGTACACGGGAAAATGAACCACTTTTAATGGCATTAGAATATATTCAATCGCATCCGATAATTCCAATGGCGGCGTCGTTAACGTTAACAACGTTGACATAAAAATAATCAACACGAAGCGACAAAAAATATAAATCCCATTCACTAACCCGAGTTGACTAATGGTAATAATCCCCCATTTGAAGTAAACGTGACCGCCACTCCCGCTGAAGAGCACTTGTAAGATAACCGTGAACAGAATCAGCCAAATCAACGGTTTAACCCCATTGATGAAAAACGACCATTTAACACCGGATAATTTAATTGCTAATAACGTAAAAACAAATAAGGCCACATAAGTCTGCCAATTATTCGCGATGAAGATAATCCCAATAAAATAAAAGCTTAATAATAGTTTGGCACGCGGGTCCATGTGGTGAATGACCGACTTACCAGGAATATAACGCCCAAAAATCAGTTTATTCATCATGGGATTCAGCACCCCCAAACACGGTCGCTGGTAATTGCGCCACTAATGCCGCAGCCAGCTGATCTTCAGTCAATGGGATTGGATTAAACTGCAAGCCCTTAGCCATTAATTGTTGCGCAAACGCAGTTGTTTTCGGCAATCCCAGTTGATGTTCAACCAACCATTGGGGATCTTTGAAAATTTCTTGGGGCGTCCCAGTCTTAACCACTCGGCCTTGATCCATCACAATCACATGATCCGCATAATTAGCAACATCATCCATCTGATGGGTTACCAGCACAACGGTGAGACCTTGTTCACGACGTAACCGGGCAAACATTTCCATCATGTCTAAACGTCCCTGAGGGTCCAATCCCGCAGTCGGTTCGTCCAGCACCAAAATTTTTGGCTGCATCGCCAAGACACCAGCAATTGCGACCCGTCGCATTTGGCCCCCAGAGAGGTCAAATGGCGATCGGTCCAACAAGCTCTTATCTAGTCCCACTAGTGTTAACATTTTCTCAGCCGTCTCCAAAGCTTCGGTTTCACTAACGCCAAAATTCTGTGGACCAAACGCAATGTCCTTCACGACAGTTTCTTCAAACAACTGATTTTCTGGAAACTGAAAGACAATCCCAACTTGTTGACGCAACGATTTTAGATCTTTATTACTCGTCGCTGGCGTAATCACGCGCTCACCAATTGTGACTGTCCCACTAGTTGGTTTGAGCAAGGCGTTTAGATGTTGCAACAATGTGGATTTGCCACTTCCAGTATGACCAATCAATGCGGTATAAGACCCATCTGGAATGGTCAAGTTAATGTCGGTTAACGCCTTCGTTTCAAAAGGGGTGCCCGGTTGGTAAGTAAAATCTACTTGTTTGAAATCAATTGCCATAACCAGTCTGCCATCCCTTTCTCCGTTAAATAGTCAGCCGGAACTTTAACGCCTTGCCGTTTTAAGGCCGCTTTTAGCCGCTCAGCGTAGGGCATGTCGAGTCCCATTTTAATCAAAGCCGGACCATGCTTAAAAATATCAGCCGGTTGACCTTCTTCGACAAGCCGGCCGTCATTGACGACCAAGACGCGATTCGCACTCGCGGCCTCATCAATGTCATGTGTGATCGACAACACGGTCAAATCAGAGTTGATCTTCATTTGTTGGATCGTTTGCAGCACTTCATAACGCCCTTGTGGATCAAGCATTGACGTGGCTTCATCTAAAATCAGAATCCGTGGTCGTGCGGCAATCATCCCCGCTAAAGCGACCCGTTGCTTTTGCCCACCAGATAAACGCGCTGGTTCACGCGTCGCAAATTCAGCCATATTGACCTGGACTAAAGCGTCGTGAACCCGCGTCAACATTTCGTCACGCGGAACACCCTGATTTTCCAAACTGAAAGCAACGTCATCTTCAACCGTCGCACCCACAAATTGATTATCAGGGTTTTGAAAAACCATCCCAATTTTTTTGCGAATATCCCAGACAGTCTTTTCTGAGAGGACTTGTCCATCCACCGTCACTGTCCCGGAAACGGGGGCCAATAATCCATTAATATTTTTCGCTAACGTGGATTTACCCGAGCCATTATGGCCGACAATTGCCACCCATTCACCATCCGCCACCGAAAACGAAATGTCTTTTAACGTCAAGTCATCCGCCGACTGTTGCGGGTAACGATAATTTAAATGTGCAACGTCAATAATCTGACTCACCGTCGTCCCTCATTTCCATAATTTTATGGTTCTAATCATATCACATTCAACCGTAATAGATATTAGTTACTGTTCATCTTGCATTACTTACTCCGCTGCTTACCCGAATGAACTTCTAAATGATACTTACAAGCATCGCGTAAAGCTTGCCCACTGCTACAGCTCCGGTTGGGCTGGCAGATGCTCAGTGGTGCTATTTTACTTAGCCGAGTGATTTTCTCGACTTAGTAAAAGCCCGGCTTACGAGACCGCTCTGTGGCTCGTAACCGTGGCCACCACGTTCCAGCATCTGCCAGTCCAACCGGAGCGCCAAATAGCCTCATACAAGATATACTCAGTGAAGTATCACTTCAAATCACTAGCTGGGCCGTACTTATACCCAGTATCACTAAATAAGGTAAACTTTTTCTTCAAATTATTCGAAACATAAACTTTTTTGTCTTTAGTGATAAAGATTGCGCCAACGCCTTCATCGGACTTGCCGTTAATATACTTCATCCCATCTTTTAAGCCCTTATCAAAGGTAGCTGTAGACAAGCCATCCCCATCCGTCGACTTTTTAGAGATAATTGAAACGCCCATCAAGTTATTTTCGAACGGTGCCCCAGTCTTAGGATCCATTAAATGACTGTAGACTTTGCCATTCTTTCTGAGGAAGCGTTCATAAATCCCAGAGGTCACAATCGACATGTTCTTTGCTGGTAACGAACCAATTGAAGTCCCCCGTGATTGTTTAGGGTCTTGAATCCCAACCGTCCAATTACCAGACTTGGTCCCTTTAGGACTGTCACCCATTACATAGATATTCCCACCAAGGTCAATAATCGCTGTTGAGACACCATGATCTAAGAAGTAGTTGCGAACTTGGTCGGTCATATAGCCCTTAGCGATTCCGCCAAGATCCAGTTGCATGCCCTTCTTTTCCAAATAAACGGAATGTTTTTTATCATTTAATTTAACTTTAGTATAGTCAACTAACTTAACATTCGTGTCAATTTCTGATTGACTAGGAACCCGTGCATCTGAGAACCCAATCCGCCAAAGTTGCGTAATTGACCCAATGGCCATATCAAATGATTCATCAGAGTTCTTACTATAGTAGTAAGCCTTCTTCAAAATCGGATAAATGTCCTTGCTGACCACGACAGGGTGCTTACCCGCGGCATTGTTGACTTTATCGATCTCGGAACCTTTGGCATTAGTGGTTACTTCCTTAGCTTCCTTTTTCAAAAGCTTAAAGGCGCCATCAACGACTTTGTCCTTACCCTTATTATAAACACGTAAGGTCACGACCGTCCCCATCATAAACTGGGTATCTTCACTTGGCGTTTGCACCACTTTTGTCGGCTTAGGCCGATCACTGGCCTCCTTAGCTGCCTTACTCTGACCGCAAGCTGTCAGTGGGACAACCAATGCCAGTATCAATCCTAACTGAATCCATTTTCTCAGTTTCATAACGTGACTTCCCCTTAAATATTTTCAATCGTCATTATACCAAAGTTTCGGGTTACTGACCGCGATTTTCCGTTAGCCAGATTAGCGTTCACCGAAAACAAAAGGCCCGAGACAGATACGCCTCAGGCCTCTAAAAAATAATTAAATGTAATAAGTGCTAGTCAGAGAAGACCATGTTGTTAACCGTAATGGTCTTAGTGTTACCATTTTGAGCAGCATTTTGTAATTGTTCAGCATACAATACGAAGGTATTGGATGATTCAGTCGCACCAGTGACAACGTCAACCTTAGTTGGGTCACTGTTCTTAACCAATGACTTGTTCAAAGCAGGTGTATAAGTCTTAGGATCAGTCTTAGCAACCTTCTTCATTTGCTTGTTGTATGAAGCATCTTCAGTCTTTGACTTGCCGTTCTTGTTAACTTGGTCGTAGTTAGATTTAGTAATCTTGTTATCCTTAACAGTCATAGAGAATGTAACTTTATAACCATGTGAGTAGTTCTTTTCTTTCAAAGTATAAGTGCCGTCTTTCATCTTAGCGCCATTGTTGATCTTGATGGTGCTCTTCTTACCAGCTTGGGCAGCTTGTACTAATTGTTGTGCGTAGTTTTGGAAAGTCTTTGATGATTCAGTTGCACCAGAAACAACGTCGATCGTCCCAACGTTACCAGTAGCAGCGGCACCTTCTAAGGCTTTGTTCAACTTAGGTTCGTAAGTCTTAGGGTTGGTTTTTGAAACTTTCTTCATTTGCTTGTTGTATGAAGCGTCATCAACCTTTGACTTGCCCTTCTTGTTAACTTGGTCATAGTTTGACTTAGTAATCTTACCTTTCTTGTTAACGGTAATACTGAACTTAGTCTTGTAACCATGTGAGTAGTTCTTTTCTTCAAGCTTATAAGTACCCGCTTTCATCTTCTTACCAGCGGTTAACTTAGCAGTCTTAGCTGAGGCGTTTAAGCTTGTGAAACTGCCCCCAATACCCGAGAATGCCATTGCTGAAATGGCAACAACTGATGCACTTGTAATAACTGACTTCAACTTCATATTTCCCACTCCTAACCTTTTTGTATGAAAATTCACATTAATCTTAACGTTAATTAACGGGATAGTCAATCAAATTTATAAAAATATTCGTACTAAATGTAATAACCATAACAATGGTGACGCTTTAGTATTCTTTTATTATAACGCAAAAATTCCGCTTGAACATAATGTGATTAATTATGCATTCTAATCAATAATTCATAGACAAACGTTTACATTACTTATATAATTGTAAGTGGAATTATTATTTTTTTACATTATTTATTCAAGGGAGTTGTTACGCAATGGCAAAGAAAAATATTGTCGTTGTCGGTGCGGGTTTTGCCGGCGTCTACGCAACGAAGAAATTAGCCAAGCATTTCAAAAAAAATGCTGACGTCGAAATCACGTTGATTGACCGGCATTCATACTTCACGTATATGACCGAACTACATGAAGTTGCGACAGAACGAGTTGAACCAGAACATATTCAATATGATCTGCAACGGTTATTCTCACGTCGCAAAAACGTCCGTCTCGTCACTGATACAGTTACGGGAGTCGACAAAGACAAACAAACCGTCACGACTGAACATGGCAGTTATCAATATGATCAACTGTTAATTAGTTTAGGTGGCGAATCCAATGACTTCGGAACCCCCGGAGTTAAGGAACACGGTTATGAGTTATGGTCATTTGAACAAGCAATGGCCTTACGTGCTCATTTAGCCGACATTATCCGTCGCGGAGCTGCTGAACTTGATCCAGCTAAACGCAAAGCCATGTTGACTTTGACTGTGTGTGGTTCCGGGTTTACCGGTTCTGAATTAGTTGGTGAATTAATTGAATATCGAGATGTGTTAGCCAAGGACAACAAACTTGATCCTAGCGAAATCACCATTCAATTAGTCGAAGCTGCGCCAACGATTATCAACATGTTGAATCGGACGCAAGCTGGTAAAGCTGCTAAGTATATGACTAAACATGGCGTTGACATTATGACCAACTCCATGATTACTGAAGTCTTTGAAGATCACGTTACCTTGAAAGACAAAGAACCAATTCCAACCTATACATTGATTTGGACCGCTGGGGTTCGTGCTAATAGTGTCGTTAAGAACTTTGGCATGGAAACTAACCCTCGTGGTGGTCGTTTGGTTGCTAACGAATTCATGCAAGCTAAGGATGCGAAGAACGTCTTCTTAGCTGGTGACTCAACTAGCTACCAAGAACCTGGCCAACCACGTCCCGTTCCACAAATCGTGCAAGGTGCCGAAGAAACAGCCGCAACTGCCGTTCAAGGCATTATCAAGAATATTGACCACGTTGATAAAGAAATCAAGCCATTCCACGGTGCTTATCAAGCTTCCGTTGACTCGATTGGTTCGAAGTATGCCGTTGCTCAAGTATTGGATAACTGGAATGTATCTGGTTTCATCGCGGTCTTATTGAAACACGCGATTAACTGGCTCTATTATGTTCAAATTTTCTCTGGCTATTATTTATTCCAGTACTTCATGCACGAATTTTTCCGGACTCGCAACCGTCGTAATGTTTTCCGCGGTTGGACCTCACGCATGGGTAACGTATTGTGGAGTGTGCCACTACGGTTCTTCTATGGTGCAATGTGGTTGTGGGATTGCTGGACTAAGGTTCAAGGTAAAGAATCATGGTTTGTTGACAAACTACGATTAACCTCCTTCTCTTGGTTACAAGTTTCCGCAACTAGTGGTGCCAGTGAATCAACAACTAAGGCAGCTAAAGGAATCTTCAGTTTGTCTTACATGTATGGTAAAGATCCATTGCTTGTGTTTGACAAGATGCCGACTTGGTTCGAATCTGTTACCAAGGTCTTCATTCCAAACATGCAAATGGCCTTCTTCTTCCAGAAATTGATGACCTGTGTGGAAATCGCCGTTGCTTTATGTATCTTCTTCGGCCTCTTCACTTGGTTAGCTAATGCCATTACCATCGGCTTGGTTGTCGTCTTCTGTTTATCAGGAATGTTCTACTGGGTCAACTTGTGGATGATCTTTGCAGCCTTAGCATTAATGAACGGTTCCGGCCGGACATTTGGTTTAGACTTCTGGGTTGTTCCGTGGATGCAAAAACATCTCGGCCACTGGTGGTATGGGAATGTCAGCTCACATTACGATGCTGTCAAAACCCGCTAGATGCGTTATAATTAATTAAATAGTTTCCCGATGGTTCAAGGGTAGCTTTTACCTTGAACCATTTTTTATTCAATCTAAAATGGAGGTTCGGCAATGAAACGATTGCGCGCAACTTGGCAAGTATTCAAACGCTACGGCGATATGATTCGGCCATTCGACATTGTCATCATTGTCGGCTTACTTATTTTGTCGTTCGCTCCCCTTGCAATCTTCTCGTATCAGCAACATCAACAAGCCGTTCGAGAAGCCCAGGTGGCTAAAAAAAATGCCCAAAAGCGGCAGCATAATTTGACGGCCGTCGTGTCACACGACGGCAAAGTGCTCAAACGCGTCAACATCACAGCCTTGACCAAAACGATGCACTTTACCTATCGTGATGCCCACGGTGACTATAATCGTGTCACCTTTGAACCCAAACGGGTCGCCATTACTGACGCCAACTGTTCCGACCAGGTTTGTGTGCGACGAGGTTGGATTCATAAACCCGGACAAACAATTGTTTGTTTGCCACACAAACTCTTGGTTGAAATTAAGTCCAGTACCGGCCATGTCCAATCTGGCGGTAACGGACTGGTCACGGAGTAAAAATCAGTGAATAATTCGTATGAACAAACTAATAAAACACATCGTAATATTTATATTGCCCTGCTAGTCGCTCAGGGAGTCATTATCGGCATTTTGGAACGGATGATTCCCTTTCCGTTTGCCTTCGCGCCAGGCGCCAAACTGGGCTTGGCTAATCTCATTACGATCGTGGCAATTTTTACGCTCTCATTTCGCGATGTGATCACCCTCACCTGGTTACGGCTCATTCTAACAGCCTTGCTGGGTGGCACACTCTCCACATTCTTGTATAGTTTTGGCGGCGCCTTTTTGAGCTTGTTTTCGATGCTATTGGTCAAGCAGCTGGGGCCAAAACGGGTCAGCTTAATCGGAATTTCTGCGACCGGTGGCGTCATGCATAACGTGGGCCAATTACTCGTTGCTAGTCTGATTGCGCAGACCTGGACCGTCATGCTCTATTTGCCAGTCTTGTCGATTATTGGCCTAGCCGCCGGTGGTGCCCTCGGGATCGCCGCTAACTACTTATTCACGCACGTCACGATTTTAAAATATTTACGTTTTAATCATGAAAAATCGAGAAAGGAGTAACGCGTCCATGCAAGCAACGCAATTAAATCCACTTTGGCGCGATTATCCCGCCTTACAACCGGAACTTAAACAAGTCATGCAATTGATGAACGATAATATCAATATTGCGGATACGGCCATTACCGATGCTATCTTGGAAATGATTCACAGCGGTGGTAAGCTATTACGTCCTGCCTACTGCTTACTATTTTCACAATTTAAAGACACCGACCGTCAGCGCATGATTGCCTTGGCTGCCTCGCTTGAGACACTGCATACGGCCACTTTGATTCATGATGATATTATTGACGATGCCACGATTCGACGCCATACCACGAGCATTCAAGCCCAATTTGGTAAGGATGTAGCCGTTTATGCGGGTGACTACCTGTTTGTGGTCGTCTTCAAAATTCTTTCCCACTATTCCAGCAGTTTTAAAAGCATTCAGCTCAACTCGGCGAAAATGGAAAAGATCCTTGTTGGTGAAGTCCAACAAACCGACCGCCATTATCGGATTGATATCACCATGGCACAATACTTGGAACAAATCCAAGGAAAAACGGCGGAATTATTTGCGTTAAGTTGTTTCTTAGGTGCCTTCGAATCCGGAGCCAGTCAACTGTTCGCTGCTCGCGCGCAAAAGGCTGGGATGGCGATTGGGATGGCCTTTCAAATCTTAGACGATATTCTTGATTATCAAGAAACTAGCCAAGAAATTGGCAAGCCGATCTTAGAAGATGTGGCCGAAGGTGTTTATACCTCACCATTGATCTTTGCCCTGCAAACTGACGCACGACGCGAGTTACTACCATTGTTAAGACAACAAGGTAACGTTAGCCAAGCAGACTTAGAACGCGTCCAGGCACTCGTCATTAACGCTGGTGGTGTATCCCAAGCACAAGCCTTGGCATCAAAGTACACCGACAACGCACTTAAGTTGCTGCATAAGTTACCAGCTGTTCCAGCACGCGAAGCGCTCATTCAACTCACGAAGCAATTATTAACTCGTCATAATTAATGAATTCAAGTCCCGCTCACGATAAATCACGTGAACGAGACTTTTTTATTTTTCAACAAAACTAATCCCAACACGAATTCAACGGCAAACACAGTGTTACGTCCGCTATCTGAAAGCACAAAAAAGGCCTCACTCAGTAAGTTAGTTAACTTACAAAGCGAGGCCTTCGTTGGCTTGCGCCAAAAAAAATCACTTAAGATTGCGATATGCCATCTATGTTTAACATAAATAACTTCCGAACTAGACTAAAGTTACTTGTTGCAGTAACCAACATCATAGCGTCCGTCAACCATCAATCCCAGTGATCCGTAAAACAATTTAATTAGTCAACGAGTTCCAAGACAACCATCTGTGCGGCATCGCCACGACGAGGCATAGTCTTGTAAATTCGCGTATAACCACCATTGCGGTCAGCGTACTTAGGACCTAAGTCACTAAATAGTTTTTGCAATGCAGTTTGTACAGTTACGTTGTCTTCTTCTTCTTTAACATCAGCAACAATGTCGCGAACAAAAGTAGCAGCTTGACGACGAGCGTGTAAATCGCCCTTCTTAGCTAATGAAATCATCTTATCAGTCGTTGAACGAACTTCCTTAGCGCGAGCTTCGGTAGTTTCGATACGACCGTTTACGATCAATGCACTTGTTAAATCACGAAGTAAGGCACGACGTTGTGAACTTGTACGTTGTAATTTACGGTAACTCATGAACGAATATCCTCCCTTGTATTAGTCTTCTTTGCGTAATGATAACCCAAGGTCAGCTAATTTTGCTTTAACTTCCTCAAGTGACTTG
Source organism: Lactiplantibacillus daoliensis (assembly GCF_005405005.1). GTDB lineage: Bacteria > Bacillota > Bacilli > Lactobacillales > Lactobacillaceae > Lactiplantibacillus > Lactiplantibacillus daoliensis. The sequence continues at coordinate 83,233 of NZ_BJDH01000001.1, forward strand.
CGTCCAAGGTTGCGAACCTTCATCATATCAGCTTCAGTCTTGTTAGTTAATTCTTGAACCGTGTTGATACCAGCACGCTTCAAACAATTATATGAACGAACGGAGAGATCTAACTCTTCAATCGTCATTTCTAACATCTTTTCCTTATGCGTTTCTTCCTTCTCTACCATCACATCAGTGTTCTTAGCTTCATCAGTGAGGTTTACGAAGATTGAAAGGTGATCAGTCAGGATTTTGGCTGACAGACTAATGGCTTCACTTGGAGTGATTGAACCATTTGTCCAAACGTCTAAGGTTAACTTATCGAAATCATCACGTTGACCAACCCGCGTGTTTTCAACTTGGTAGTTGACACGTTCAATTGGAGAATATAATGAATCAACAGGTAAAACGCCAATTGGCATATCATCTTCACGATGTTTGTTATCCTCAGCGGAAACATAACCACGACCAGTATTAGCGGTCATACGCATATGGAAGTGTGCACCGTCTGCTACCGTACAAATTGCTAAGTCAGGATTCAAGACTTCAACGTCCGCATCACCAATGATATCACCGGCGGTAACGTTCGCAGGACCCTTAACATCGATTTCCAATGTCTTGGTTTCATCTGATTCTAACTTAAGCGCGATCTTCTTCACATTCAAGATGATGGCAGTAACATCTTCTGTTACCCCTTCAACCGTTGAAAATTCATGAAGCACACCATCAATTTGAATACTGGTAACAGCAGCGCCAGGTAAAGAAGAAAGAAGAATCCGACGAAGTGAATTCCCTAAAGTTGTACCATAACCACGTTCAAGTGGTTCTACAACAAACTTACCATAGTTGTCGTTTTCATCAATTTTATGAATGTTAGGTTTTTCAAATTCAATCATTCTTATCTTTTACCCCTTTCAAAACGCGTTGTGTTTAGTAGTTGTGCGTACAAAATGAAGTTAGCCCTCAAAATGAACGTCACAGATTAAACACGACGGCGCTTTGGAGGACGAGAACCATTATGAGGAACTGGTGTAACATCGCGAATTGCACTAACTTCCAAACCAGTAGCTTGTAAAGCACGGATTGCAGCTTCACGACCTGAACCAGGGCCCTTAACAGCGACTTCAACGGTCTTCATGCCATGTTCCATTGATGCCTTAGCAGCAGCTTCTGCAGCCATTTGAGCAGCAAAAGGAGTTGACTTACGACTACCCTTGAAACCTAATGAGCCAGCTGAAGACCAAGCAATTGCGTTCCCTTGCATGTCAGTAATCATAACAAGTGTGTTGTTGAATGTTGAATGGATGTGAGCCACACCGGATTCAATATTCTTTTTTACCCGACGACGACGGGTTGTCTTTCTAGTTGCCATAAAATTCGAAAACCTCCCTTATAATTATTTTTTACGTCCAGCGATGCTAACTTTTTTACCCTTACGAGTACGAGCATTGTTCTTCGTATGTTGACCACGAACTGGTAAACCACGACGATGACGCATCCCACGGTATGAACCAATTTCTTGAAGTAACTTGATGTTCAAGCTAACTTCACGACGTAAGTCACCTTCAGTTTTGTAACCATCAACGACGGCACGGATCTTATCTTCCTGTTCAGGAGTTAAGTCGCGTACACGGACGTCTTCAGAAACACCGGCTTCTGCCAAAATCTTTTGGGCAGAAGTATTCCCGATACCGAAAATGTAAGTTAATCCGATGACAATTCGCTTGTCACGGGGTAAGTCAATTCCTTCAATACGAGCCATTAATTTTTCACCTCCGACTTAGTTAAATTATTTACCTTGGCGTTGCTTATGCTTTGGATTAGCAGAGCAGATAATCATCACACGGCCTTTACGACGAATAACTTTGCAGTGTTCGCACATAGGCTTGACAGATGGTCTTACTTTCATGAATATTTACCTCCTATAAGGTACAAAGTGTCGGCCTACTTGAAACGATAGGTAATCCGACCCTTAGTTAAATCATAAGGTGACATTTCGACTGTGACCTTGTCACCAGGTAAGATCCGAATGTAATGCATACGGATTTTACCTGAAACGTGTGCCAAGATTTCAGCGCCGTTTTCAAGTTCTACTTTAAACATTGCATTAGGCAATGTTTCCTTGATAGTGCCTTGAATTTCAATGACGTCTTCTTTTGCCAAGTATGAGTCCCTCCCCTATTATCTGGTTTCGTGTTGCCACGTTGATGGTCCACTTTTGAACCAGTCGTTATTAAAATTAAGTTTAAAAAACATTAAAATGAATCAACGGCTAAACCTGAATAAGTTTATCACAACGGGGTTGCAAAAGCAACTACCGCGCGAGTTGGTGGGCATACTGGCCTAAAGATTATCAAGAATTGACTTAATATCTTTATAAACGTCATCGATGTCGCGATCACCATCGACATTGTAGAGCAATTTTTCTTGACCATAAAAATCAATTAAAGGTGTGTTTAACTTAACGTTAACATCCAAACGATTCTTAACAGTCGCAGGCTTATCATCATCTCGTTGATAGAAATCATGACCGCCACAAACATCACAAGTTCCTTCAACCTTAGGCATCTTGTACAACTTATGATAAGTTGTACCACATGTCCGGCAGATGAACCGACCCGAAAGTCGTTCAACTAATACTGAAGGTTCAACATGAATGTTGATGACGCCGTCCAATGGCTTGTTCAAATCTTTACCGATCTGTTCAAGGGCATGGGCTTGATCAATATTACGTGGATAACCATCAAGCAGAAAGCCATTAGCAGTATCAGCTTCAGCTAAACGATCCTTAACGATGCCGTTAGTGACTTCGTCTGGGACCAAGTTGCCTTGGTCAATATACTTTTTAGCTTCCAAGCCCATCTTGGTTTCATTCTTAATTGCTGCCCGGAAGATATCACCCGTTGAGATATGAGGAATATCAAAATCTTCAAGGATCTTCTGTGCTTGAGTACCCTTACCGGCACCTGGTAAACCCATTAAAATCAGGTTCATTGTTGACATCGTAATTTCCTCCTATAATGCACAAATGTGCTGAGTCTCCCCAACACACTCGCTGATTAACGAATAAAGCCGACGTAGTCTCGCTTCATCATCAATCCTTTAATTTGACGAATTGTTTCAAGCGCAACCCCAACAACGATTAGTAAACTCGTCCCACCTAAACCAATTGATTCATCTAAGCCAAAGATATCTGAGGCTAATAATGGAATCAAGGAAATTAATCCAAGGTAAAGGGCACCGACCGTACTAAGTCGCATTAACAATTTTGAAACCCAGTCTTGGGTGTCTTTACCAGGCCAGACGCCTGGAATATAGCTGCCTTGCTTTTGTAAGTTCTTCGATAGTTTTTCAGGATTGACCTGAACAAACGCATAGAAGAAAGTGAAAAGCACAATCAGAACAGTGTATAAGATTGCTCCGGTCGTTGACTGCATGTTAAAGATGTTACTCATGACTGTGTACCAAGTTTCATCGCCGTGACTGGCTTGGAAACCTAGCAAAATTGTTTGTGGTGTTGCAATGAAAGAACTCGCGAAGATAACAGGAATAACCCCAGCAACATTCACCTTTAATGGTAGATAACTACTATCAGGTGCACCAGCTGCACGGCGAGTGTATTGAATTGGAATCCGATCATTCGCTTGTTCAACCCACGTTACAAACATAACGATGATCAAAACAAGTAATAATAATCCGATGACAAACAAAATACTCTGCCACCAATCGCTCTTTGAAACATTGACGAATTGTTCTTGATAGATTTGGTATAACGAGGTTGGGGTACGAGCAATGATCCCGGCAAAGATAATGATGGAAACACCATTACCCATCCCACGATCAGTGATCATATCACCCATCCAGGTTGTCAACATTGCACCACCGGTTAAAATAACCCCAATGGTTAGATATGTCGTTACGCTTGGGTTATTAACTAATTTAAGCGAACTTAAAGAGTTAAACCCAGCCGTAATCCCAATCGATTGAACAAAGGCCAAGATAATGGTCAACCAACGGGTCGCTTGGTTAAGTTTCCGTCGACCGACTTCACCTTGTTTGCCCCATTCAACAAACTTCGGAACAATGTCCATTTGTAACAATTGAACAATGATTTGTGCAGTAATGTAAGGGGATACCCCCATAGCAAGGATGGAATAATTAGTTAAACCGCCACCACTGAATGTATTCAACATACTTATCAGCCCAGAAGATGCAACGGATTGCAGCGCTTGTGCATTAACTCCTGGGACTGTGATATAAGAGCCAAGACGAAATACAATCAAAACGCCCAACGTGAACAGAATTTTATTCCGAATATCCTTAACTTTCAGAGCGTCCTTCATGGTAGTCAGCAAGTTAGATCACCTCAGTTTTACCGCCAGCTGCTTCGATTGCCTTAACGGCAGTTTCGGAGAACTTATTAGCCTTAACTGTTAACTTTTTGTCGAGTTTACCGTTACCAAGGATCTTAACGGCAGCACTCTTTTTAACCAAGCCAGCTTCTTTCAATGATTCTGGTGTTACTTCGGCACCATCATCAAAGCGATTTAAGCCATCAAGGTTAACAACCGCAAATTCTTTACGGTTGATGTTAGTAAATCCACGTTTTGGAATCCGACGATACAATGGCATTTGGCCACCTTCGAAACCAACACGAACCTTACCACGCGCCTTTTGACCTTTTTGACCACGACCAGAAGTTTTACCTTGGCCACTTGAGTCGCCACGACCAATGCGACGGCGTGAAAAACGTGAACCTTCACTTGGAGTTAATTCATGTAACTTCATTTAGTAGGCACCTCCTCTTTAAAAATTTTAATTACTTAATTACTTCAACATCGATCAAATGAGCAATGAGGAAGATTTGACCGCGAGTAGCTGCGTCATCAGGTTTTACAACTGAGCTGTTAACTCGGCCTAAACCTAATTCCTTAACGATTTTACGTTGCTTAGGAAGACGATGAGCCGCACTGCGCACTAAAGTGATCTTTAATTGAGCCATGTTGTTTGTCCTCCCTATTCAGCTAAATGTTCAACTGAAACGCCACGTAAAGCAGCAATTTGGTCTGCTTTTCGTAAGCTCTTCAACCCTTCGAACGTTGCACGAACAACGTTAACTGGGGTGTTGGAGCCAAGACGCTTACTTGTTACATCATCAATACCAGCCAATTCCATGACGGCACGAACGGCGCCACCAGCGGCAACACCAGAACCTTCAACGGCAGGCTTAAGCAAAATGCGGCCACCGCCGAATACACCGAGAGCTTCATGAGGAATGGTTGTACCGACCATTGGTACAGTGATCAAGTTCTTTTTAGCAGCTTCGGATGCTTTCCGAATTGCTTCTGGAACTTCTTGAGCTTTACCAGTACCGAAACCAACGTGTCCTTTGTGGTCACCAACGATTACCAATGCGGCAAAACGAAGACGACGACCACCTTTGACAACTTTAGTAATCCGGTTAATGGCAACAACGTTATCGTCAAGATCTAATTTTGATGGATCAATGAAAGTCATGTGGTATTATTCCTCCTTTATTAGAATTTAAGTCCGTTTTCACGAGCAGCTTCAGCTAAAGCTTGAACCCGGCCGTGATATAAGTAACCGCCACGATCGAAGACAACATCAGCAATCTTCTTTTCAGCAGCACGTTTTGCAACAACTTCACCAACGGAAGCGGCCTTTTCGGTCTTGGTGTTGCCTGATACTTCGCTATCTAATGTTGAGGCACTTGCGAGCGTTACACCCTCTACATCATCAATAATTTGAGCGTAGATGTTTTTGTTTGAACGATAAACATTTAAGCGTGGGCGCTCAGCAGTACCAGAAATCTTACCGCGGACACGTGCGTGACGACGTTGACGTGTCTTATTTTTATCTGGTTTTGAAATCACAATAGTCACCTCTTAATATATAGTTATGGACAGCACTAAGCTGCATTATTTACCAGTTTTACCTTCCTTACGACGAACATATTCATCGACGTAACGAATCCCTTTACCTTTGTAAGGTTCAGGTGAACGAATTGCCCGAACTTCAGCAGCAAAGTCACCAACAGCTTGCTTACCAATACCAGAGATATTGATATGAGTGTTGTCAGGAACTTCAACTGTTAAGTTTTCTGGCGTTTCAAATTCAACAGGATGTGAGTAACCAACGCTTAATACTAATTTCTTACCTTGTAATTGGGCACGGTAACCAACACCGACCAATTGAAGATTCTTAGTAAAGCCTTTAGTAACACCTTCGACCATGTTGTTAACATTAGCACGGGTAGTACCGTGTAATGCCTTCATCTTAAAGTCATCAGTTGGGCGAGTGAAGTTAACTTCGCTGCCTTCAACTGTCATTGTAATATCACTAGCAATGTTACGAGTTAAAGTTCCCTTAGGACCCTTGACAGTCACAACTTCGCCATCTTGTGATACTTCTACCCCAGCAGGGATATTAATTGTTTTATAACCAATACGACTCACTTAATTGCACCTCCCGTCTTAATTATTTATTACCAAACGTAAGCTAAAACTTCGCCGCCAAGCTTCTTGGCGCGAGCTTCTTTATCAGTAATTACACCTTCTGAAGTTGAGATGATAGCAATCCCTAAGCCGTTTAAAACCTTAGGAACAGCATCAGCTTTAACATATGAACGTAAGCCTGGCTTTGAAATACGCTTCAAACCTGAGATAACACGTTCGTTGTCTTTACCATACTTCAAGAAGACACGGATGATGCCCTGTTTGTCATCATCGATATATTCAACGTCGCGAACAAAACCTTCATTCTTTAAAATTTCGGCAATGTTGCGTTTGATTTTTGATGCAGGAACTTCTAATGAGTCGTGGCGTACCATGTTAGCGTTACGGATACGAGTCAAGAAATCTGCGATTGGATCAGTCATCATGAAAGTTTAACCTCCTTTAACTTGGGTTTGTTTTTACCAGCTAGCCTTTTTCATGCCAGGAATTTGACCTTTGTGGGCCAATTCGCGGAGGCAGATACGGCACAAGTGGAATTTACGGTAAACTGAATGTGGACGACCGCAACGTTCGCAACGTGTGTAGTTTTGAACTGCAAACTTCGCACCGCGTTGTTGTCTAACAATTTGTGATTTTTTAGCCAACTTAGATAAACTCCCTTCGATTATTTAGCAAATGGCATGCCAAATTGAGTTAACAACTCACGTGATTCTTCATCACTGTCAGCTGTTGTGACGATTACAATGTCTAAACCGCGAACACGGTTAACATTATCATAGTTGATTTCTGGGAAGATCAATTGTTCACGGACACCCAATGTGTAGTTACCGCGACCATCGAATGAACGCGTGCTAACACCATGGAAGTCACGAACACGTGGTAATGATACATTGATCAACTTGTCCAAGAAGTCATACATACGTTCGCCACGTAAGTCAACTTTAGCACCAATTGCCATGCCTTCACGAAGACGGAAACCAGCGATAGATTTCTTTGCTCGTGTAACCAAAGGTTTTTGGCCAGAGATCAAAGTCAATTCTTCAACTGCTTCGTCTAAGTTCTTAGCGTTGGTAACTGCATCACCAACACCCATGTTCAAAACAATCTTTGCCATCTTAGGCACTTGCATTACTGAAGTGTAGTTGAACTTGTCAACTAATGCTGGCACGATTTCTTTTTCATATTGAGCTTTTAAACGGTTTTCCATGAAACTTGCTTCCTCCTTTCAGTCAGTGTTTTAGTTTTCTAAATCTTTGCCGCTCTTTTTAGCGTAGCGGACACGCTTCCCGTCTTCACGACGAACACCCAAACGAGTAGGTTCGTTAGTAGATGGGTCAAGGACCATAACGTTTGAAGCATCTAAAGCTGCTTCAACATCAACGATACCGCCTTGTGGGTTAACGTTCGTAGGCTTTTGGTGTTTCTTGATCTTGTTAACACCTTCAACAACGACACGGTTCTTAGCCTTGATTACTGACTTAACAGTACCTTCTTGGCCACGATCCTTACCACTGATGACACGAACTTTATCACCTGTTTTAATCAACATTAGGTTGCGCACCTCCTTATTTACGGTGTGTGATTACAGAACTTCTGGCGCTAATGAAACAATACGCATGAAGTCTTTATCACGTAATTCACGAGCGACAGGTCCGAAGATACGAGTACCTTGTGGAGTCTTGTCGTCACGAATAATAACTGCAGCATTTTCATCAAACTTGATGTATGAACCGTCATTACGATGAACGCCAGACTTAGTCCGAACGATTACCGCCTTAACAACATCATGAGCTTTGACAACACCACCGGGTGTTGCTTGTTTGACCGTAGCGACAATAATATCACCGATGTTAGCAGTCTTACGACCTGAGCCACCTAAAACCTTGATAGTCAGGATTTCACGGGCACCGGAGTTATCAGCAACTTTTAAACGACTTTCTTGTTGGATCACAGTAAGTGTCCTCCCTTCATTTAATATTCTTCAGCTAATAAACTAGATAATAACAGCTTTTTGAACGACGTCAAGTAAGCGGAAACGCTTTGTAGCTGATAGAGGACGAGTTTCCATGATCCGGACGATATCGCCAACATGAGCTTCATTATTTTCATCATGAGCTTTGTATTTCTTTGAATAACGAACACGTTTGCCGTATACAGGATGGTTCTTGTATGTTTCACGGACAACAACGATGGTTTTATCCATCTTATCTGAAACAACGCGTCCTTGGATAACCTTGCGGCTATTACGAGTATCTTCACTCATTCGTTGATTGCCTCCTTTTATAGGCTACTTGTTTAATTCTTGTTCACGCAACGCAGTTTTGATACGTGCGATATTTTTACGAACTTGCTTTAAACGAGCGGTATTTTCAAGCTGACCAGTGGCCAATTGAAAACGCAAGTTGAAGAGTTCGTCTTTATAAGACTTTTCTTTTTCGAGCATTTCAGTAGTGGACAATGCTTTAATTTCCTTAGCCTTCATCTGATTCGCCACCTACTTCCTCGCGCTTAATAATCTTGGTTTTCACGGGTAACTTGGTGCCTGCTAAGCGTAAAGCTTCGCGAGCAACTTCTTCAGATACGCCACCGACTTCAAACATAACCTTGTTACGTTTTACTGGGGCAACCCAACCTGCAGGAGTACCTTTCCCATTACCCATCCGCACGCCGACACCTTTTTCAGTGTAGGACTTGTGAGGGAAAATCTTAATCCATACTTTACCGCCACGCTTCATGTAACGGTTCATAGCAACACGAGCAGCTTCAATCTGTCGATTACTAATCCAGTGTGATTCTAGTGTTTGTAAACCATATTCACCAAAAGCAACTGACTTACCGCCTTTTGCTTCACCGCGCATCTTACCACGGTGAACACGACGGAATTTAACCCGTTTAGGTACTAGCATGTTTATTTTCCTCCTTTATCTGCAGATTTCTTTTCTGGCAAAATTTCGCCACGGTAGATCCAGGTCTTAACACCAAGTTTACCATAGGTTGTCATTGCTTCTACCCATGAGTAGTCAATGTCCGCACGAAGCGTATGCAATGGAACCGTACCATCTGAGTAAGTTTCGACACGTGACATGTCGGCACCATTCAAACGACCAGCAACTTGAGTCTTGATCCCTTTGGCGCCTGAACGCATAGTACGTTGCATAGCACCACGCATTGCACGACGGAAAGCAACACGGCCTTCCAATTGACGAGCAATACTTTCACCAACTAATTTAGCATCTAAATCAGGTTTCTTGATTTCGATGATGTTGATGTGTACACGTTTACCAGTTAATTCGTTTAATTCTTTACGAAGTGCTTCTACTTCAGAACCACCCTTACCAATAACCATCCCTGGTTTAGCGGTATGGATTGAAATGTTCACGCGATTTGCAGCGCGTTCGATTTCAACGGTGGAGACGGAAGCGTCGGCAAGTCGTTTTTCAATATACTTACGGATACGTAAATCTTCGTTTAAGTAAGTTGCAAAATCTTTTTCAGCATACCATTTTGCTTCCCAGTCGCGAATGATTCCGACACGTAATCCGGTTGGATTTACTTTTTGACCCACGCGTTATCCCTCCTATTTTTCAGTAACTGTGATCGTAATGTGGCTTGTCCGCTTGTTGATTGGTGAAGCAGAACCTTTGGCACGAGGACGGAACCGTTTTAAGGTTGGTCCTTCATTGACGAAGGCTTCACTTACGACCAAATCTTCACGATCTAAGTCAAAGTTATTTTCAGCGTTAGCGACAGCAGACAATAGTACTTTTTCAACTACTGGTGAACCACCGCGTGGCGTAAACTTCAAGATTGCTAATGCTTCAGCAACGCTTTTACCTCTGATAAGATCGACAACTAGGCGGACCTTACGAGCGGCGATACGAACAGTTTTTGCAGTTGCATGTGCAGATGTTACTTGTTCAGCCATTCTTTATATCCTCCTAACTATTACTTCGTTGTCTTATCGTCTGTACCATGACCATGGAAAGTCCGTGTAGGTACGAATTCACCTAACTTATGACCAACCATATCGTCTTGGATATAAACAGGGACATGCTTGCGACCATCATAAACTGCGATTGTTAACCCAATAAAACTTGGGAAAATTGTTGAACGACGTGACCACGTCTTGATGACAGATTTCTTGTCAGAATCAGATTGTGCATCCACTTTTTTCAATAAATGCGAATCTGCGAAAGGTCCCTTCTTTAAACTTCGACCCATCGTGTGACCTCCTCTCGAGAACTACAGTAATTTCAAATTTTAGTGTTTGCCTGGACGACGACCACGAACAATAAGCTTGTTTGAACGAGCCTTCTTGTTCCGAGTCTTCTTACCAAGAGTCTTCTTACCCCATGGTGACATAGGAGATGGATGACCGATTGGTGCTTTACCTTCACCACCACCATGAGGGTGATCGTTAGGGTTCATAACAGAACCACGAACCGTTGGACGTTTGCCTTGCCAACGCGTACGACCGGCTTTACCTGAGTTGATCAATTCATGTTGTTCATTACCAACAGTACCAACAGTGGCACGAGCAGTTAATAGAACTAAACGAACTTCACCAGAAGCCAAACGAATAATTGCATATTTGCCTTCCTTACCAAGTAATTGCGCAGAAGCGCCAGCAGAACGAGCTAATTGCCCACCCTTACCAGGCTTTAATTCAATGTTATGCACAATCGTACCAACTGGAATGTTGTTTAATGGTAATGCGTTCCCAACCTTGATATCGGCATCGACACCAGATTGAACTTGCATCCCAACTTCCAAACCTTTTGGTGCTAAGATATATGATTTTACACCGTCAGCATATACCAATAAGGCAATGTTAGCAGTCCGGTTAGGATCATATTCGATTGCTTTAACCGTTGCTGGAACTTCATCTTTAATACGTTTGAAGTCAACTAAACGGTATTGTTGTTTATGACCGCCACCACGATGACGAACAGTGATGTGACCATAACTGTTACGACCAGCTGTATGGCTTTGTGAGTCTAATAATGACTTTTCTGGTTTTGTCTTAGTAATTTCAGCAAAATCAGAACCGGTCATATTACGACGGCCGTTAGTGGTTGGTTTATACTTTCTAATACCCACTAGAGTAACCTCCTAAATTAGATTTATTGTTGAGCGTCGTTGAACAATTTAATTTCTTTTGAATCAGGAGTTAAGGTAACAATAGCCTTACGACGCTTCTTAGTATAACCGGCGAAACGACCTTGACGCTTAAACTTCCCTTTAACGTTCATGACGTTAACTTTTACAACTTTGACATCGAAGATTTCTTCGATAGCCTTTTTAACTTGCGTTTTAGTAGCCTGTACGTTGACATCGAAAGTATAGCGCTTGTCATCCAAGCCAGCCATAGATGCTTCAGTAACGACAGGGCGTAAAATTACATCGCGTGCTTCCATTATGCGAGCGCCTCCCCTAATTGATCGAGGGCTTTTTGGGTAACGACTAATTTGTCACTATTAGCGACATCTAAGACGTTAACACCTTTGGCTTTTAGGATCTTAACATTTGGTAAGTTACGACCTGCCAAAGCAGCCTTTTCATTGTCCTCTTCAACCAAAACAAGTGTCTTGGTGTCGACATTGAGGTTGTTTAATACGTTAGCAAAATCCTTAGTCTTTGGTGCGTCGAAAGCTAAACCTTCAACTGCAACTAAGCTGTTGTCTAAGACCTTTTGAGAAAGGACAGACTTCAAAGCTAAGCGCATTACCTTCTTTGGTAATTTGTAACTGTATGAACGTGGTGTAGGTCCGAAAACAATCCCACCTTTACGCCATTGTGGCGAACGGATAGAACCTTGACGAGCCCGACCAGTACCCTTTTGACGCCATGGTTTACGACCACCACCGCGACGAGCACTACGGTTCTTAACAGCATGAGTCCCTTGACGCAAAGATGCACGTTGCATCAAGATGGCATCAAAAACAACGTTTTCGTTAGGTTCAACACCAAACACTGCGTCGTTTAAAGTAACGTCACCATTTTGCGTACCGTCTTGTTTATATAATGCTACGCTAGTCATGTATTATGTCCTCCTTTCTTATTTACTCTTTACAGATGTTTTAATTGTAACGAATGATTTGTTTGCGCCAGGGACATTACCCTTAATTAATAAAACGTTGTTTTCAACGTCGGCACGAACCACCGTTAAGTTTTGCATCGTCCGTTGGTGATTACCCATCCGGCCTGGTAATTTCTTACCTTTGAAGACACGGTTGATAATGGCACCTAATGAACCAGGACGACGATGGTAACGAGAACCATGAGACATAGGTCCACGACTTTGACCATCTTTGTGGATATTACCTTGGTAACCATGACCTTTAGTGATACCCGTAACATCGACAGCGTCACCGGCTGCGAAAATATCAGCCTTGACTTCGTCACCTACTGTGTAATCTCCAAGCTCAACATTACGAATTTCACGAATGAAGCGCTTAGGAGTCGTTTTTGCTTTTGCTGCATGACCTTGAGCAGGTTTGTTCGTTAAGACTTCGCGTTTGTCGTCGATACCTAATTGAATTGCTTCGTAACCGTCGTTTTCGATGGTTTTAACTTGCAACACAACGTTAGGTTCAGTTGCAATAACTGTAACTGGAATTAATTCGCCGGCTTCGGTGAAGACTTGCGTCATTCCTACCTTTTTCCCTAAGATTCCTTTAGTGGTCATGAGTACACCTCCAATTAATTGATTTTATTTTGAAAAACTAAAGCTTGATTTCAATATCTACACCGCTAGGCAAGTCTAACTTCATTAATGAGTCGACTGTCTTAGGCGTTGGGTTAACGATATCGATTAAACGCTTGTGAGTCCGCATTTCGAATTGTTCGCGTGACTTCTTGAACTTATGTGGTGAACGGAGAACCGTATAGATAGTCCGATCAGTGGGCAATGGAATTGGACCTGAAATAGTAGCACCAGTTCTCTTTGCCGTTTCAACAATCTTGTCAGCTGACTGATCAAGAATACGGTGTTCGTACGCTTTTAAACGAATACGAATTTTTTGCTTTGCCATTGTTGTGACCTCCTTCGTCTATTTTGAAAATAAGACTAGCTCCGTGAAAATTACCGCCGCGCTCCATGACAATGACGCCGGGCGTGTCGCAACCTTTCACATCAAAGCTAACTACGACTACTTGATGCTGGGGGGTACAGTACTCCCCTTCTAAATACCAAGCACAATCTATAATAACTGAAAAGCTTTGTAATAGCAAGCGCTCGCGCACTTTTTTCGAACCATCGTTGTAAACCGTGTTACCTTTTTTGAACCAGCATCAATAAATGTAACATAAATTCGTTGAGAATAGTAGTCTTTTTAAACTTTTATTCGCGAACCAAACTTTTCATCGTTACTTTTATCGTTGTTGGTTATTTCTGTTTTAACCTACTGTGATCACCATTGACCAATTGGCTTAAAACGAATTAGTAATTAACGCACGACGTTATTTAACATAATACGCGCGGTTATTGTTCATTTCAAGTCGTTGCACATATTTTTTTAGATCGATGGGCTAATTCCACTAAATTTTTAGCATGACGCACACTTTCCGTTCCCTGCGGCGGGGAAACGCTGGAACGCTGCCGACCATTTTCGAGCCACAGTGCGGTCTCGAAAACTGGGCCTTTGCTAACTCGGTCTTAACCCGACCGACTAAGCAAAATTTGGCGGCTGAGCATTTCCCCGCCTCTAGTCACTCAATCAGTGTCTTGTTGGCTGCTGGCAAAGTTCAAGACCTAAACACGACAGCGACCTCGTTAACCACTTTGCGCTTAGGTCATCTGCTTAGCCATCCTGGCAGTTTGGAATCAGCTATTATTATAGAAGCTTTCTATTTTGATCAAGACACGTGCTTGCAGCTTAAATCTTAAGTTGCTTGGAATATACCCACTTTTCTCTTCACGTGACTCAAACAGTGCTAACACCATTTTTTCATTTGTACTATCAGAAATTACGCACTCATCCCTGTCTTTAAATCACTCTTCAATATTTTCTGCCCAGCAATCCTTTCTCAGACGCTACCGCTTCGATTTCGATAGATATTCTGATTTCAAACGTATCTATCGCAAACAACAACACTCAACTAGCTGAAGGTTGCTGCCGATCGCATCAGTCGTGATGGTGGCGTTAGGTCGGCATGAATTTTGCCGACGTTACACCACGGACCGACCGGGACACTTGCGGGCTATGCAAGTGTTCTGGGCGAGGGGCAAGACTTGGACTTTAGGCATGGCCCCGTTCCACGGCCCCATGCCATCGACAGCAACCAGAAGCGGTAACGATCACACTCACCGCCAATTTACCGTAAAAAAAAGCCGCTAAGCAAAATTGCTTAACGACTTTTTAGAATCAAGATTAATCTTCGGCTGGAGTGCCGCCATTTTTCTTGATGATTTCTGCTTGAACAGACTTAGGTACCTTTTCGTAATGATCAAATGTCATTGTGAAAGTCCCACGGCCTTGGGTAGCTGAACGTAATGTGGTTGCATAACCAAACATTTCAGCTAAAGGAACAAACGCATGAACTTCTTGAGCATTCCCACGTTCTTCCATCCCTTCAATCGTACCACGACGAGCGGTAACGTGACCCATAACATCACCTAAGTAATCTTCTGGGGCAACGATATCAACCTTCATGATAGGTTCAAGGATAACAGGACCAGCTGACTTAGCTGCATTCCGTAAGGCTAATGAAGCGGCAATCTTGAAGGCTGCTTCACTAGAATCGACATCATGGTAAGAACCATCATACAATTTAGCCTTAACGTCAACTAAAGGATAACCAGCTAACACACCGTTAGCCATTGATTCCTTCAAGCCTTGTTCAACTGAAGGAATGTATTCGCGAGGAACAACCCCACCGACGATGGCATCTTCGAATTCGAAGCCTTTACCTTCTTCGTTAGGTGTAAATTCAACCCAAACATCCCCATATTGACCTTTACCACCAGATTGGTGAACGAACTTACCTTGGACCTTAGTGTCCTTAGTAAAGGTTTCACGATAAGAAACTTGAGGTGCACCAACAGTGGCTTCAACGTTGAATTCACGACGCATCCGGTCAACGATGATGTCCAAATGTAATTCACCCATCCCAGCAATCAAAGTTTCACCAGTTTCTTGGTTAGTTTCAGCCTTGAAAGTAGGATCTTCTTCAGAAAGCTTTTGTAAGGCAACGTTCATCTTATCTTGGTCAGCCTTAGTCTTAGGTTCAACGGCAACCTGGATAACGGGATCAGGGAATTCCATTGATTCCAAATGATATGGATGTTCAATCGAAGTCAATGAGTCACCAGTAGTGGTGTTCTTCAAACCAATGGCAGCGGCGATATCACCAGAGAAGACTTCTGGGATTTCTTTCCGTTGGTTAGAATGCATTTGAAGTAAACGACCAACACGTTCACGTTTGTCCTTGGTAGCGTTTAAGACGTATGAACCAGATTCCAAGGTACCTTGGTAAACCCGGATAAATGTCAAACGACCAACGAATGGGTCGGTGGCAACCTTAAATGCTAACGCAGCGAAAGGCTTGTCGTCACCGGCAATCAATTCAACTTCTTCATCGTTTTCAGGATCGGTTGCTTTGTAAGGCTTAACATCAAGTGGTGATGGTAAGTAGTCAACAACCGCATCCATCAACATTTGAACACCCTTGTTCTTGAAAGCTGAGCCAGCTAAAACTGGGAAGAATTCAAGTGCCAAAGTACCCTTACGGATAGCAGCTTTGATCTCTTCTTTAGAGATTTCTTCACCACCAAGGTATTTTTCCATGATGCCATCATCGATATCAGCTAAAGCTTCAATCAAGTCATCACGAGCAGCTTGGGCGTCTGCTTTATATTCTTCAGGAACGTCAACAGTATCCCATTCCGTACCGAGTTGATCTTCATCATAAAGGTCAGCTTTCATTTCGATCAAGTCAATGACCCCTTCGAAATTGTCTTCGGCACCAATTGGTAATTGGATTGCGTGGGCATTGGCTTGTAAACGATCATGGATCGTACTTACAGAATATTTGAAGTCCGCACCGATTTTGTCCATCTTGTTAACGAAAACAACACGAGGGACGTTATACGTTGAGGCTTGACGCCAAACTGTTTCAGTTTGAGGTTCAACACCAGCTTGGGCATCCAAAACGGTAATCGCACCATCTAAGACCCGAAGTGACCGTTCAACTTCAACAGTGAAGTCAACGTGTCCTGGGGTATCGATGATGTTAATCCGATGGTTCTTCCACTGAGCGGTAGTCGCAGCAGAGGTGATCGTAATCCCACGTTCTTGTTCCTGGGCCATCCAGTCCATTTGTGAAGCACCATCATGGGTTTCACCAATTTTGTGGATTTTACCAGTATAGTACAAGATACGTTCGGTAGTAGTGGTCTTACCGGCATCGATATGGGCCATGATACCAATGTTACGAGTCTTATCGAGTGAAAATTCTCTTGTATTAGCCATTAGAAAATGTGTTACTCCTCTCAATTAAATGGAATTAACAGTAAAACCTACTATTAATATAGTAGGGAAAAGTATAAAACTTTTTTCAAAAAATGACTACTATATGCTCACATATAATAGCCACCTTGTTGTTACGTTTAGTTAAAGTTAAGCTTCAACCAAATCATAGAAATCTTACCAACGATAATGTGCAAAGGCACGGTTGGCTTCAGCCATTTTATGCGTATCTTCACGCTTCTTAACTGAGGCACCAGTATTGTTGGCAGCATCCATGATTTCACGTGCTAACCGGTCTGACATGGTGTGTTCACCACGTGAACGTGCATATTGAACGATCCAACGAAGTGCTAAGGTCGTCTTACGGTCTGGACGAACTTCGATAGGAACTTGATAGTTAGAACCACCGACACGGCGAGCCTTAACTTCAAGTACTGGCATAACGTTCTTCATAGCTTCTTCGAAGACATCTAAAGGTTCGTTTCCAGTTTGTTCCTTAATTTGATCAAACGCATCATACAAGATAGTTGATGCAGTCCCACGTTTACCATCTAACATTAAGTGGTTAATTAAACGCGTTACTAACTTAGAATCGTACATTGGATCTGGCAAAACTTCGCGCTTTGCTGGTTGTCCTTTTCTTGGCATTTAACTTACCTCCTTTATTCCTTTGGCTTCTTGGTACCGTACTTAGAACGACTTTGACGACGATCTTCAACGCCGGCCGTATCTAAAGTACCACGGATAACGTGATAACGTACACCAGGTAAATCCTTTACACGTCCACCACGAATCAAAACAACACTATGTTCTTGGAGGTTGTGACCAATACCAGGAATATAAGCGGTAACTTCAATCAAGTTAGATAAACGGACACGTGCATACTTCCGCAAAGCTGAGTTAGGCTTCTTAGGAGTCATTGTGCCGACACGAGTTGCAACCCCACGTTTTTGTGGTGCAGGGTTATTAGTAGCAACCTTCTTGTAACTGTTATACCCGAAGTTTAAAGCTGGGGCATTTGATTTTGATACTTTAGATTTACGACCTTTACGAATTAATTGGTTAATTGTTGGCATGTTCTAAAGTGTCCTCCTTCCAAAAATGTCTGATTTTTAAGTCCACACATCCAGGTGGTTCTTTTTTTAACAAAAAAATAACCCCCGAACGATGGCGTTTATGCGCTTAGCCGACCAGTCAGCATGTCTGTATTCCTATACAGGAATCTGTCTGCAAAAAGCACCTTTACTAGAGTATCATGATGAAAGTAACGTGTCAACAGTGACGACACAAATAAATTGCGTAGTTAACCCATAGAAAGGTGGTTAACGATGCTTTTACTCAATACAATCATGTTCATTAGTGGCGCTTGCTGCGGCTCATTCATCACTTGCATGGCCGAACGGCACAACGGCATGAAGTCATTATACACTAATCAACGGTCCATTTGTCCAAAATGTCAGCATCAATTGCGGTATTGGCAACTAATGCCACTATTAGGCGTCTGTCTCCAGCGCGGTCGCTGTTTTGATTGTCACATGCAGATTAGTTTACGCTCAACTTGGATCGAACTCATTTGTGGCAGTCTCTTGCTACTTAATTGGCAAGGCCCCCTTGCCACCAGTGCACCATTATTATTAGGTTACGCCGTTTTACTCTTTAACAGCCTCACCGATCAGGCTCACTTTGCTGTTTTCCCCATCACCCTAATTATTCCCGCACTCATTGGGCTTTGGGCACACCCCTTAACGTTTTCAGTGCCGCTGTTAATTCTAATCATCCTACTGATCTGTTTGTATCTGCTTGCTTGGCGAACAAAAAAATTCGGCGCAGGCGACGTTGATATCCTCGTTTTGTTGGCTTGCCTGGCGTCACCGACATTAGTTTTAAATAGTCTCATCCTAGCTTCCGGCGCGGCACTCGCCGTTTTTATCCTACCACCCCAACGACGGCAACTGCCATTTGTCCCATTCATGACTTGGGCATTCATCTTATTAACCCAATTGAACTAAATAATCAAACAACGGCATGCGGAATTCACTCGCATGCCGTTGTTTTGCATCATGACAATAAGGCTTCGTTTTCCTCATTCAATTGATCGCAATCAATGATCAACTGGCAAACTTCTTTGGCTGGGGCTAATTTCATCGAATACTTGCGTCCGAATTCAATCATGGTATGGTGGGCTCGATGTAACCCCTCGGCCGGTAATACACTAACAATCTTTTTCTCAACTTGTAACGGCGAAGCGTCCTTTTCAACAAAATGCAGCCGTTTGGAAATTGCAGAAACATGCGTATCAACGGCAAAGGTTGCTTGGTCAAAAACATCACTTAAAACCACATTGGCGGTTTTCCGGCCAGCACCAGGTAACGCCATAATGCCTTTGCGATCTGCTGGGACAACGTCATTTAAGTCTTCGTGAACAATTCGAGCAGTTTTGATAATGTTACGTGCCTTATTATGAAACAACCCTACACTTTTAATAATCTGCTCAACCGCTTCAACATCAGCAGTCATCAATGCTTTAGGATCTGGGTAACGGTCAAATAACTCAGGTGTCACTTTATTGACTGAAACATCTGTCGCTTGTGCGCTTAGAATAACCGATACCAAATATTGGAATGGGGTTCTTGAATCTAATGACGGCTCCACTGGTCCAATTTCAGCTTCCATTTGATGAATCGCCCACACAATCTGATCATCTTTTAACATTTTACGCCCACCTCTCATCGTACTGCTTGCACTTAATACTACTCGAATTTTGCTCAAATTCAACATGAGTCAAAAAAAGCGGGACAACCATTTGACTGGTCGTCCCGCTTAAGACGATTAGCAATTACTTGCTAGCATCTTGTTCTTGCATTTGTTTTTCAAGGTCGCTGATTGAGTAGACACCATCAGCCACGTTGCCAACTTCCTTCGGCTTGATATGACGATAATTAGGCATACCAGTTCCGGCAGGAATGATCTTACCAATGATGACATTTTCCTTAAGACCGATCAATGGATCGTTCTTACCACGAATAGCCGCATCAGTTAAGACCCGAGTTGTTTCCTGGAATGAAGCCGCTGATAAGAAACTATTAGTTTCCAAAGCAGCCTTGGTAATCCCAAGAATAACTGGCCGTGACGTTGCTGGAATTCCACCAGCAATCAACGTCTTGTAGTTTTCATCTTTGAAGTCAGCAATATCCATCAAAGTCCCAGGCAAGACATCAGTGTCACCTGGATCCATGATCCGGACCTTACGAAGCATCTGACGAATCATGATTTCAACGTGCTTATCACCAATTTCAACCCCTTGCATCCGATAAACCCGTTGGACTTCACGGAGCAAGTAGTTTTCAGTAGATAAGACATCGCGAACTTGAATTAATTGCTTTGGATCAATTGACCCAACGTTTAACGCAGCACCACGGTGAATAAAGTCGCCTTCACTAACCGCCATCCGTGCAGTTAACGGTAAAGTGTAAGTCCGAGTATCAGTTTCACCCTTAATCGTAACTTCCTTCGTCCGTTCCGCTGGATTTTCTTCAATTGATTGAACCGTCCCTGTTACTTCAGTGATTTCAGCACGACCTTTAGGATTACGTGATTCAACAATTTCTTGAACACGAGGCAACCCTTGGGTAATATCGTCTCCGGCAACACCACCAGTATGGAAAGTCCGCATGGTTAATTGGGTCCCGGGTTCACCGATTGATTGAGCAGCAACAGTCCCGACAGCTTCACCGACTTCAACTTCGTCACCGGTAGCCATGTTACGACCATAACAGTGTTCACAAACCCCATGTTTAGTGTTGCAAGTGAATGCTGAACGAATCGTGACTTCGGTAACGCCAGCGTCAACAATCTTTTGTGCCAAATCTTCATCAATCATAACGTTGTTACCAACGATTTCTTCATGTGTTTCAGGATCAAAGATCGTCTTCATCGTGTAACGACCAAGAATCCGGTCGTACAATGGTTCGATGACTTCGTTACCGTCCATGATAGCGCTGATCCGTAAACCACGATCAGTCCCACAATCCTTTTCACGCACAATGACATCTTGGGCAACATCGACAAGTCGACGAGTCAAGTAACCTGAGTTGGCAGTCTTCAAGGCCGTATCGGTCATCCCTTTACGAGCCCCATGGGTAGAAATAAACATTTCCAAGACAGAGAGACCTTCACGGAAGTTTGAAAGAATAGGTAATTCCATGATCTTCCCATTAGGGGCAGCCATCAAACCACGCATCCCAGCCAACTGAGTAAAGTTAGAAATGTTACCACGGGCACCAGAATCACTCATCATGAAGATAGGGTTATCTGGGCTGAAACTTTCAATCAGTTTTTGTTGAATTTGATCCTTGGCGTCGTTCCAAACACCAATGACCCGTTCATAACGTTCATCGTCGGTAATTAACCCACGACGGAACTGTTTTGAAATCGTATTAACTTGCTTATGGGCTTCGTCAATAATGGCTGGCTTTTCTTTCAAGTCAGTAATATCGGCAACCCCAACCGTCAAACCAGACTTAGTTGAAATGTTGTAACCTAAGTCTTTCATCCGGTCAAGCAAGAGTGACGTTGCCGTCACATGATATTGCTTATAAACTTCAGCGATAATATCAGCTAAGAAGCCCTTCTTAAATGGCATGATTAACTCTTGCCCATCTAAGAAGTCATGGATATTTTCGCCAGGCTTCAAGAAGTAACGATCAGGTGTACCATCAATCAAATTATCATTCGTTGGTTCGTTCAAGTATGGGAACTTGCCAGGTAAGATATTGTTGAAGATTGCTTTACCAACCGTAGTTACTAAGACTTCTTGTTTTTCTTCGTCCGTGAAAGGCTTGTCAGGCATTGATGAAACTTGAAGACCAATCCGACTATGCATGTGAACATAACCAGCTTGATAAGCTTTTTGAGCTTCATTCAAGTCTTTAAAGATCATTCCTTCGCCTTCACGACCAACTTCTTCAGTCGTCAAGTAGTAGTTACCGATAACCATATCTTGAGATGGCGTAACAACGGGTTTCCCGTCTTTAGGCGCCAAGATATGATGGGCAGCTAACATTAACAAACGTGCTTCAGCTTGGGCTTCATCTGACAAAGGCAAATGAATGGCCATTTGGTCACCATCAAAATCGGCATTGTAAGCTTCACAAGCCAATGGATGCAACCGCATTGCTTTACCACTAACCAAAACAGGTTCGAACGCTTGAATCCCTAAACGGTGAAGCGTAGGAGCCCGGTTTAATAACACGGGATGTTCTTTGATGACGTCTTCTAAGACGCCCCAAACATCATCATCAGCCCGTTCGATCTTCCGCTTAGCGTTCTTGATATTAGAAGCTAATTCGCGTTTAACCAATTCCTTCATGATGAATGGTTTGAAGAGTTCCAACGCCATTTGACGAGGTAACCCCATTTGGTTCATCTTCAAGAATGGGCCAACATCAATAACCGAACGACCAGAATAATCAACCCGCTTACCAAGTAAGTTTTGACGGAACCGACCTTGCTTCCCTTTCAACATGTGTGAAAGAGACTTCAATGGCCGGTTACCAGGACCAGCAACGGGACGGCCACGCCGACCGTTATCGATCAAGGCATCAACAGCCTCTTGAAGCATCCGTTTTTCGTTTTGAACGATAATGCCAGGAGCATTTAAGTCCAATAAACGTTTCAAACGGTTGTTACGGTTAATGACCCGACGGTACAAATCATTCAAGTCAGAAGTGGCAAAACGCCCACCTTCCAATTGAACCATTGGCCGTAAGTCCGGGGGAATGACCGGAATAGCATCCATGACCATCCAAGCCGGTTGGTTACCAGAAGTCACGAAGGCTTCAATGATATCCAAACGACGAACGGCACGTGTCCGTTTTTGACCAGATGCATCCTTCAAAGCTTCCTTCAAATCACGTGCTTCTTTTTCAAGATCCACGTTATTCAATAAGCGCTTGATGGCTTCAGCACCCATTTCAGCATCAAATTCATTGCCGTATTGGGCTTTCTTTTCACGGTATTCACGTTCTGAAAGCAATTGCTTCTTTTCAAGTGGTGTGTTACCAGGTTCGATAACAACGTATGAAGCGAAGTAAATGATTTCTTCAAGTGCCCGTGGGCTCATGTCTAAGACAAGGCCCATCCGGCTAGGAATACCCTTGAAATACCAGATATGTGTCACTGGTGCGGCGAGTTCGATATGCCCCATCCGTTCACGACGGACTTTACTACGAGTAACTTCGACACCACAACGGTCACAGACGATACCCTTATAACGGATCCGTTTGTATTTACCACACGCACATTCCCAATCCTTAGTAGGACCGAAGATACGTTCATCAAACAGACCGTCTTTCTCAGGTTTCAATGTCCGGTAGTTAATGGTTTCAGGCTTTTTAACTTCGCCGTATGACCAGCTACGAATCTTGTCTGGGGATGCCAGACCGATTTGCATGCTTTCAAACTTGTTGACATCGATCAAAGGACCGACCTCCCTTTTTATTGATTATCCTGGTGAGCGTTTGTTGTTTCAGTTGCAGCTGGTTTGTCAGTCTTAGCTGGCTTATCAGCGGCTTTTTGTTCATTTTCTTGCTGGATTTTGCTCAAGGCATCCACGTTAACGACATCGTCGTCATCGTCATCCATATCCCGCAATTCAATTTCTTTATCTTCAGCATCTAAGACCTTCATATCAAGTCCTAATGCTTGTAATTCCTTGACCAACACGCGGAATGATTCTGGCACGCCTGGCTTAGGAATTGGTTCGCCCTTAACAATGGCTTCATAGGTCTTAACACGACCAACCACGTCATCAGACTTGTAAGTCAAGATTTCTTGCAAGGTGTAAGCAGCCCCATAAGCTTCCAAGGCCCAAACTTCCATTTCACCGAAACGTTGGCCCCCAAATTGGGCTTTCCCACCAAGTGGTTGTTGCGTAACTAAAGAGTAAGGTCCGATTGAACGGGCATGAATCTTATCATCGACCATGTGGCTAAGCTTCATATAATGCATAACCCCAACGGCGATACGTTTGTCAAATGGTTCACCAGTCCGCCCATCATAGACGATTGACTTACCATCGGCATCGATTCCGGCTTCACGAACAGCCTTCCAAATATCAGAATCACGCGCCCCATCAAAGACAGGCGTAGCCATATGAATACCCAATTTACGAGCAGCCATACCTAAATGCAATTCCAAAACTTGTCCGATGTTCATACGTGAAGGCACACCCATTGGGCTCAACATAATATCAATTGGGGTCCCATCAGGCATGTACGGCATGTCTTCTTGAGGAACCACGATTGAAACAGTCCCTTTGTTACCATGTCGTCCGGCCATCTTGTCACCGACTTGAATCTTACGTTTTTGAGCAATGTAAACACGAACCATCATGTTCACACCAGGTGATAATTCGTCACCATTTTCACGGGTGAAGATCTTAACATCTTGGATAATCCCGCCACCACCATGTGGTACTCGGAGGGAGGTATCCCGAACTTCACGCGCTTTTTCACCGAAGATGGCATGTAACAAACGTTCTTCAGCTGATAATTCGGTGACCCCTTTAGGCGTCACTTTACCAACTAAGATGTCACCATCTTTAACTTCAGCACCAACGCGGATAATCCCATCTTCGTCAAGGTTACGCAAAGCATCTTCCCCAACGTTAGGAATTTCGCGAGTCATTTCTTCAGGTCCAAGTTTCGTATCACGTGCTTCTGATTCATATTCTTCAATATGAATTGACGTGTAAACATCTTCACGGACTAACCGTTCATTAATAATGATGGCATCTTCGAAGTTATAACCATTCCAAGTCATGAAGGCAACTAATGGGTTTTGCCCTAAAGCTAATTCCCCGCCTTCCATTGCTGGACCATCGGCTAAGACTTCGTCGTTATCAACGTGATCGCCAGTTTTGACGATTGGACGTTGGTTGTAGTTCTTACCACCGTTAGAACGACGGAATTTCATTAATTTGTAGGTATCTAAAGAACCATCATCACGCCGAACACGAATTTCGCGTGCATCAACATACTCAACAGTTCCTTCATGCCGGTTAATTAAAGCAATCCCAGAGTCATGCGCTGCTTTGTATTCAATCCCAGTCCCGATTAATGGGGCATGAGGATCAACCAAAGGAACGGCTTGTCGTTGCATGTTGGCACCCATTAAGGCCCGGTTAGAGTCATCGTTTTCCAAGAAAGGAATACATGCGGTGGCAACGGCAACAACTTGCTTAGGCGAAACGTCCATGTAATCGACGTCTTCGATGGAGATTTCCAAGTTTTCTTCCTTTTTACGGGCCAAAACGGTATCTTCAACGAAAGAACCATCATCATTCAATGGCGAGTTCGCTTGGGCAATGACAAATTGGTCTTCTTCATCAGCAGCTAAATAGTCAATCTTATCGGTAACTTTATGGGTCGTCCAATCGACACGACGATAAGGCGTTTCGATGAAGCCATAACGGTTAACCTTGGCATAAGAAGACAAACTGTTAATCAAACCAATGTTAGGACCTTCAGGAGTTTCAATTGGGCACATCCGACCATAGTGGGTATAATGCACGTCTCGAACTTCATAACCGGCCCGATCACGAGTCAAACCACCAGGTCCTAAGGCTGATAAACGACGCTTATGCGTCAATTCGCCTAATGGATTGGTTTGGTCCATGAATTGAGACAATTGTGAAGACCCAAAGAATTCTTTAATCGAAGCAACAACTGGTCGAATGTTGATCAATTGTTGTGGTGTTACCGTGGCAGCGTCTTGAATTGACATCCGTTCACGAACAACCCGTTCCATCCGAGATAACCCGATTCGGAATTGGTTTTGTAACAATTCACCTACGGAACGAATCCGTCGGTTACCCAAGTGATCAATATCATCGGTCGTCCCGATGCCTTCTTGCAAGTTGAAGAAGTAGTTAATGGAAGCAATGATATCTGCAGGTAAAATGTGTTTGAACTTAAGGTCAATGTTGCCATTGCCAATCACGTTAACAACCTTTTCAGGATCGTTTTGTGAGTAAACTTTCACTACCTGCAAAACCATTGGATTTGTGACAACTGCTTCGTCAGATGGCGTATAAGTAACTGTCTTGAAATCGTCACTTTCCAAATATGAGGATAATTTAGCCATGACATTCTTATCAATGACGTCACCCTTTTGCGCAATGACTTCACCAGTGTCAGGATCAGCTAAAGTTTCAGCTAAGGTTAAGCCCATCAAACGGGTCTTCATGCTTAACTTCTTGTTAACCTTGTAACGACCAACAGGTGCAAAGTCGTAACGTTTAGGATCAAAGAAGCGTGCAGTCAATAGACTCCGTGAACTATCTGCCGTCTTAGGTTCACCAGGACGTAGTCGTTCGTAGATGTCTTTTAATGATTCTTCAACACGGGAATCATCGGTGTTCTTATGAACATCCTTTTCCAAGGTGTTAATCAAACTGTCAGTTTCGCCTAACATATCGATGATATCGTCGTCTGAACCATAACCTAAAGCACGAACTAATTCCGTTAATGGAATCTTCCGGGTTCGGTCAATCCGGACGTAAGAAATGTTCTTTGCATCGGTTTCAAGTTCTAGCCAAGCCCCACGGTTAGGAATCACAGTGGTACCGTAGCTAGGACGACCATTTTTATCTAATTCTTCATTAAAGTAGACACCGGGTGAACGAACCAATTGTGAAACAATGACCCGTTCGGCACCATTAATAATAAAAGTCCCTTGTTCAGTCATTAATGGGAAATCGCCAAAGAATACATCTTGCGACTTGATTTCGCCAGTTTCATGGTTAGTCAGCCGTAAAGTCACATGCAGTGGTGCAGAATAGTTCGCATCATGTTCACGGGCTTCATCGACGGTGTACTTTGGTTCTAATAGTTGATAGTCGACAAATTCAAGTGAAAGTTTCCCTGCAAAATCGTCGATTGGCAAAATATCTTCAAACATTTCCCGGAGACCTTCATCCAAGAACCACTGATATGAATCAGATTGGATTTCGATCAAGTTAGGCAAATCAAGAACTTCCTTGATACGTGCATAACTTCTACGGGTACGGTGTTTACCGTATTTAACTAAATGTCCGGCCAAGTTGTTCACCCCTTCTTATTATTCCGTGACCCGGCCCATCAGCAAATATTACATTTGTGTTACAAATGCACTAAAAACCGAAATTTGGGCATAAAAAAACCAAAAATAGCCATTTAAGTTGGACTATTTTTGGGCTTATATTAACAAAACGCGCAGACAATAGATTGCGCTTTTGTTCAAGTTCACGGTTACAGACAAGTTATAATATACATCGAAACCGGTTGACTGTCAACCGAATGACTTGCCAAAACGTATTAATCGTTTATTTAGTTATCTCCGTGTGCGCTACACCGAATAAAATCATCTTAAGTAGTATTTGAACCTGTGTCCGCTCATCAGCAGCTGGATCGCCAATACGATGAAAACTATTGAACAGTGGGCTTAAACTCGTCAGGTAAAAGTTCGCAGCCATTGCCGGCGTGACACCCGCTTGGAGCTGCAGTTGTGGTTGTTCAAAAAACGCTTGCAATGGTTGCACGTAATCACTACGGAAAATTCCCGCCAACTGACCAATATGTTCGCGTGACAAATCTTTGAAGCTGGTATGAATCAATGTGAAAATGTCAGCTGGATGTTTGTGCGTGAGCAGTAAAGAGACATCCGTCAACTGTTCCAAAGGGTCCTGCCCCGTTTTGGATAAGATTTGATCTAAGCCGACTTTGATCTCACCACCAACGGTCGTAATTACTGCCAAAAAAATAACTTCTTTATCTTTAAAATGATGATACAAAGCTGGCTGAGTGATTCCAATCGCATTTGCAATGTCACGAGTGCTGGTCGCAGCGTAACCATGCTTTAGGAATAATTTTCGTGCGGCATCTAAAATTGCCTGATGCGTTTTAGCCAGTTGTTCCGCACGCGTTACCATTCAAATCCTCACCTTTCTCTTCTTACAACTAAGGTTCCGTTAGCTTATCTCAATCAAACGACTAAAGGTGAGCTGTTAACTGGTGTCCAAAAAAGCTAACCGATCTATCGTTCTTTCACTTATAATTTACACCATTTTTTTACTGATTACTACTAGCCTAGTTTAGTGTAACGAACAAAAAACGTTCAAGCAATGATTGCCTGAACGCTCCATTTCATTTATTTAGAAGAAACTGCTGAACGACCGTCTGACTTGGGTTGGCTTTTGACATTAATTGTAATCGTGCCTTTGCTTGCTCCAATCGTGACTTGATCGTTAACCTTGATCTCACCAGTTAAGAGTGATTCACTCAACCGGTCTTCAACTTCGGTCTGCAATGCCCGGCGAATTGGTCGTGCACCGTACTCAGGATCAAAACCAGCCTTCGCGACGACATCAATCGCTGCCGGCGTAATCTTGATCTTAATGCCCTGTTGGGCCACCCGATCAACAATTTCGGTTGCCATCAACTTCACGATTTCATGTAATTCATCCCGATTTAAGGAATGGAACACGATTGTTTCATCGATACGGTTCAAGAACTCAGGACGAAAGGCCTTCCGTAGTTCTTCATGAATCGTTGCTGAAACAGCTTTGTAATCATTAGCCTTATCCGTTGCACCGAACCCAACAGACTTTTCATCCCGCAAAGTCGTCGCACCTAAGTTAGACGTCATGATCAAAATCGTATTCCGAAAATCGACTTTACGTCCCTTAGAATCAGTCAAGTACCCGTCATCCAGCACTTGTAACAAAATGTTGAAGACATCTGGATGGGCCTTTTCAACTTCATCAAAGAGGACAACGGAATATGGTTTTTGACGAACCTTTTCCGTTAATTGCCCACCTTCATCGTAACCGACATAGCCTGGTGCTGATCCAATCAAACGGCTAGTCGAGTAATGTTCCATATATTCAGACATATCAATCCGAATCATGTTGTCTTCTGAACCAAACATTGCCTGTGCAAGTGCCTTAGCCAACTCAGTTTTCCCGACCCCAGTTGGGCCAAGGAACATGAAGGAACCGATTGGTCGGCTTGGATCTTTCAAACCGCTTCGCGCACGCCGAATGGCACGTGCGACCGCTGAAACAGCTTCTGGCTGACCAACGACCCGTTCATGCAGAATCTTTTCCAAATTAACCAGACGTTCACTTTCAGTCTTTTGCAACTGAGTCAGTGGCACTCCAGTCCATTCAGCAACGACTTGCGCAATATCTTCAGCGGTAACATCCAAAGCGTACTTTGGCTTGTCACTGGCTTCGTTGGCAGCTGCTTGGGCTGCCGCGATACTGTCCAAACGATCCTTGAGTTTCATCTCTTGCTTACGAATATCGGCCGCTTGCTCGAAATCTTGATCCTCAATGGCCGTTTCTTTTTGTTGGCGCAACTCAGCTAATTTATCTTGATTCTTTGACAATTTAGTTGGTTGATCCATCTGGTCAATACGGACCTTCGCTGAAGCTTCATCCATCAAATCAATCGCCTTATCTGGTAAGAAACGATCACTGATATACCGACTAGAAAGCTTAACGGCCTGTTCAACCGCTTCATCCGTAATATTGACGTGATGATGTTCTTCATAGCGTGGGCGTAGACCAGTCAAAATTTCGACCGCTTCATCCGGCGTTGGTTCATCGACCATTACAGTGGCAAAGCGCCGTTCAAGCGCCGCATCAGATTCAATATACTTTTGATATTCATTGAGCGTCGTGGCACCAATTGTTTGAAGTTCACCACGTGCTAACGCAGGCTTCAAAATGTTAGACGCATCAATCGCGCCTTCAGCACCACCGGCACCAATCAAGGTGTGTAATTCATCAATAAAGAGAATAACATGACCGTCGTTATAAATTTCATCGATTACTTTCTTCAAACGATCTTCGAATTCACCACGATATTTGGTCCCAGCAACTAAAGAACCCATGTCCAGCATCATTAGCCGTTTGTCAGCCATGTCACTAGGGACATCCCCAGCGACGATCTTTTGGGCTAAGCCCTCAGCAATCGCTGTTTTACCAACACCGGGTTCACCGATCAAGACGGGGTTATTCTTCGTCCGCCGTGACAAGATTTGAATCACCCGTTTGACTTCTTTCGAACGACCAACCACGGGATCCATCTGTTGTTCACTGGCTAACTGAGTCAAATCACGAGCCAGTGAGTCTAAAGTTGGCGTGCCTTCCGCCTTCTTCCCCCCACGGACTTGACTGTTGTTCTTCCGCTTGCCCATCGCATCACTGACACCGAGCTTGCGTAAGACCACTTTGCGGGTTTGACCTAAGTCTAGATTTAAGTTCATTAAAATACGCGAGGACAGGATACTTTCATCTGACAACATCGCTAATAACAAATGTTCAGTCCCAATTTTGTTGGCACCTAACCGTTTAGCTTCATCACCAGCAACTGATAAAATTTCCTTTGCTTTCGGTGAATAAGGCAAATAGGTATCCTTGCCAACATTGCTTAAGGTCCCGTAACCCGTGAAGCGTTCAATCTCTTCACGAATATCGTCCTCTGTGACCGCATATTGTTGCAAGACTTTATTAGCAATCCCATTTTTCTCGATTGCCAATGCTAATAATAAATGTTCCGTTCCCACTGCTTGATGTTTAAAATACTTAGCCTGCTCTTGCGCTAAAACTAAGACACTCTTGGCACTCGGGGTAAATAGGTTATCCATTGCGATTCCTCGCTTTCTTTAACTTTCATAACGCAGGTGGTTCAAGATTCCAATAATAATGCGCGCCCGTAGACTATTTTCCAAGTCATGATCATCCACGCCAAGCGTGTTACGATCTGTCGCGACTAAAATTAATTGGGCTTCCCTGCGATTTAACACATCATCTTCATAGAGACTTTGGACGACCGCGTAGGCATCCCGTTGCGTTATTGAATCCCCAATCACTTGAATCAGGGTGTCCAAAACGTCAGCATCATCCAGGAGGTTAACCTTCTCGATTCGAATGTAACCACCACCGCCACGTTTACTTTCAACCAAGTAACCATTTTGAATCGTGAAACGAGTCTTAATCACATAATTGATTTGAGAAGGGACCACGTTGAATAAGTCAGCAATTTCTGACCGCCGAATTTCAACATGCTCAGCGTCCGCCAAAATACTTTTTAAATATTTTTCGATGATATCGGAGATATTTTGACTTTGCATCTGCTTCACCCTTTACATTATCTTTGACTAATATTGACTTTCATTATACGAGGATAAAAACAAATTGCAAAGAATTTCACCTAAATGGCGGTGCAGATAGCCTCTCACGGTTGTTAAAGCATAGCACGCAGCGAACCTGCATTCAATTGATTGGACCGAAAATTGACCGGAT
The DNA here is from genome assembly GCF_005405005.1 of Lactiplantibacillus daoliensis. Taxonomy (GTDB): domain Bacteria; phylum Bacillota; class Bacilli; order Lactobacillales; family Lactobacillaceae; genus Lactiplantibacillus; species Lactiplantibacillus daoliensis. The sequence continues at coordinate 114,510 of NZ_BJDH01000001.1, forward strand.
AACTTAAAAATTTTTCAATAATTTCATCAGTGAACTATCATGACCAACTGATGAAATTCGGATCAGCGCAGAAGAGACTGATTCCAGTCCGAAAACGCTGATTGCCAGTCACACAATCGTTTTAAGCTAACTGCGCTTTAGCGATTAGCTTAACAAACTAACTGGTGACCCACTATTTCCTGAAACATCAGTGATAACCCCTTGCTACGACTCACTTTTTAAAACAGATTTACACAACATATACCTAAAGTTTACAAGATAACTCATGACTCTTTACACAAACACCGTATGCTGGCCGATGTTCCCAAAAATTAACGGAGGTAATTAAAACATATGGGCAAAATTAATCGTCAGTTATTAAGTCTTGGTGGTATCACCCTATTGACGCTAGGGTTAGCTGGGTGTGCTAGCAAGCCGTCTTCCGCAGCCAATACTAAAACCATCAACGTCGTTTTTTATCCGAATGAGTCCGCTAAGAGTTTTGCTGGTTCACGAACAGCCTTACAGAAAACGATTGAAAAGGCCACTGGTAAAAAAGTTAACCTGCAAACGACCACTGACTACAATGTGGCAATCCAAGCCATTGCTTCCGGTAAAGCGCAATTAGCTTATATGGGGGCCAATGGCTACATCCAAGCTAATCACATCAGTAAGCAAGTCAAGCCGTTTGCCACACTTTCAGATGCCAACGGTGGTCTCAAAAATGCCACGTATCATGCTTATTTGATGGTCCAAAAGAAAGACGCTGCCAAATACGTCCAAGACGGTCATTACAGTCTCAACCATATTAAAGGTGAGCGCATTTCGTACGTCTCCAACAGCTCAACTTCCGGCTTCCTCGTTCCACTCTCAGAGATCAGTCGTGAATTTAAGATCAAAAACACCGATAAACTGACACAGAGTGGTGGCTTTTTCAGTAAAGTGCTGTACGGCGGTTCTCACCAAGGTTCAGCGATCAACTTACTCAAGGGTGACGTTGACGTCGCTGCATTCGATGACGAGGATTTGACCCCCTATCTCGACGCAACGACTGGCACTTGGAACCAGGTGGGGACGACCTTTACCGTCAAGAATAACGCTGCGGCCCCCTTTACCAGCCTAAAGGGTCATCAAATCGTTGACATCGCCAAAATGACGGTACAACAAGGACCCTGGGTCTACAACGCTAAAACATTGAGTGCCAAGGACGAACAGAAGCTGGCAACGGTCTTTACCTCCAAGTCATTCGCGACCAATGCTAAAATTTTCTCTGCGCCAAACGCGAAAGTGCCAATGATGTTTCAGAAGGCTTCGGCAAAAACGAAATTGGTCAAAGTTACCGACAGCTGGTACAAGCCGACCCATGAGTTAGTGGGTTATTAAGCGCCCATTACAGAAAGGAGCTCGCCATGCTAAAAGTTATTGGTCTCGATAAATCCTATAATCGGCAAAAACAATCTTTAAAATCAGTGAGTTTTACGGCAAAGCCTGGTGAAGTCACCGCCATCATCGGCCCATCTGGCGCCGGAAAAACAACTATTCTGCGAAGTGTCAATCAGCTCATTCGCGACGATGCTGGTCAGATTCTCTTAGACGATACCGATATTCGGCAAGCAAAGCCCGCCGAGTTGCGTCAAATTCGCCACCACATTGGCATGATTTTTCAAAACTATAATTTAATCGGACCGCTGACAGCACTGGAAAACGTCCTGCATGGGCGCCTTGGTGCTAAATCGACGCTCGCTGGCATTCTCGGGCTGTACAGTACGGCCGAAAAAAATGAAGCCCTTGAGCTACTGAAAGCAGTTGGCCTCGGCGATTTTGCCTTACAACGCTGTGATCAACTTAGTGGTGGGCAACAGCAACGCGTCGGCATTGCACGCGCCCTGATGCAACATCCGAAGATGATCCTATGTGATGAACCGATTGCCTCGTTGGACCCCAAATCGACAAAACTAGTGATGGATATTTTGCGCGAATTGGCCCAGAGTAAACAGCTCATTATTCTCATCAACCTGCATCAGTTGGAAATTGCCCAAACTTACGCTGACCATATTGTTGGCATTAATCAAGGAACCATCGTCTATGAAGGTCCACAACGCGCACTCACCCCTGAAAAACTACAAGCAATCTATCGTCAAGCACCGACTAAAGAGGTGTCTGCGCATGCCTAATCAACTGACACCGCAACACTTTTTCCGCCGGCGCAGAATCCAATTGACGGTCATTCTCTTAATCCTGATTGGCATCTACTGGCTTTCGATGGCCCTGGTCAACTTTCAAACCATGACGGCCCTGACACAAGTCCCCGCTGGTTTGATCTGGTTGTTCAAAAACTTCATTCCAACTGAACGGTCGCTCTCCTATCTTAGCGCCATTAGCTTTCAACTATGGCGAACTTTGCTCATCGCGATTGCCTCGACCATCTGCGCCGGATTGTTTAGTCTCTTCTTTGCCATCTTAGGTGCTAAGCCCACCGCACCAGCTCCTTATTGGCATCTGGTAATTCGATTAGGCGCCTCATTGGTCCGTATCATTCCAGTCGTTGCTTGGTCCATGATCTTACTTTTTTCATTTAAACAGAGTGACTTCACAGGCTTTCTCGCCTTATTTTTCATGACGCTCGGCTATCTCACCCGTGCTTTTACCGAAACTATCGAAGATTTGGATCCTGACAAACTCAGCGCCTTACGAGCGGTTGGGGCAACTTATACGCAATGTGTCTTTTGTGGTGTTTTGCCGGAGGTCGCCACGACGTTAACCAGCTGGTTACTTTATATGATAGAAAATAATCTTAGAGACGCAACCTTAGTTGGTATTTTAACGGGGACGGGCATCGGTTTTCTTTTTAATTATTATTTCAAAAGTTTTCGTTATGACGCCGCTGGCTTAATCGTTCTATTGATTGCCATCCTGGTCATCACACTTGAACTCACCTCAACTAAAATTAGGAAGGCCATCGCATGAAGTCTGAAATACCCTCACAAGCACGAGTACCTACCAAGCTCTCGCTCACGACGCGCCCACGACGTGTGTTACGTCTTGTACTGGCAGGCTTAACCGTTGTGACTATCTATACCTTGGTCACCTTGAATACTAGCGGCCTGAAAGTCAATGACGCCATCAGTAGTTTAGGAAGCAACTTGACCCTCATGTTTCTCCACCCAAGCGTTGGACAAGACACTTGGCCACTGCTCTTACGGGCCCTTGCTACCAGCGTATCGCTCGGCCTGCTCACCACTATTCTCGGCGCGGTTTTTGCGTTCTTTATTGCTATGGGCGCGGCGCGTAACTTAGCCCCTAACTGGCTGGCAACCGGCATCAAAGCGGTCATGGCCTTTATTCGTGCCATTCCAACCATCTTATGGGTGCTGATCTACTCTGTCGTCATGGGATTAGGCGCCAGTGCCGCGGTCGTTGGCCTAACCTTTCATAGCATCGCCTATTTAGTCAAAGCTTACTCTGAAAGTATTGAAGCCACCCCCACCGAAACCATTGAAGCCTTAAAAGCCAGTGGGGTGCGTTTTTTACCGATCGTTTTTCAAGCGATTCTGCCGTCAATTATCCCGGCTTTGCTCAGTTGGACCTTCATTCGGTTTGAAATCAACTTTGCCAACGCCGTGGCGGTTGGGGCAGCAGCGGGCGCTAATGATATTGGCTATTACTTATTTATGGCCAGTGGCTTTTACTTCAATTTTCACGAAGTCGGTCTAATCGTTTATTTACTCTTAGGTGTCGCAATCATCTTGGAAGTCATTTCCATGAAATTGCGCGGTCATTATTTGAAACAGAACTAAAAGCAGCAAAAACGTTACAACTGTCCTAATACCAGTAACCGTTACGTCTACGTTCCGTCAGTCAAAATCGATGTGCCGTGGGGAATGGTGCCAGCCAAAGTACGGTCTGGCACCTCAATTCAAAGCCGATAAAACACGTCTTTGAATTGCCCCGTAAAATTAGTCGGCTAAAAACGCCGACTAATTTTACCAACACTACACACCAGTTTTGACTGACTCCGCTGAGCGTGAATAATGTTTTCATTAAAAAAGAACCACTGATTAGCTGGAAGTTAGCGCTGATACTTCGCCCGCATGTGATCAGCACCAACTGGAAGCGACGAGTTTTCATGGCCTAATTATTGAGGTAGTGGCACAAGTCGTGATTTTCAACTTGCAACCTTCAGAAACAGAACTAAAACACTCACCACGGACGGTACGAGTGCAAAAAAAATAAAATGAGGTCTTTTACAATGAGTATTCAAGCAGTAATTTTTGACTGGGCCGGGACAACGATTGACTACGGTAGCCAGGCGCCAATCTTTGCCTTTCAACAAGCCTTTAAAACCGCCGGTATCGACTTAACCGTGGCAGAGATCCGCCGTGATATGGGGCTTGATAAAGCCCAACACATTCGCAAAATCATGGCATTGCCAGACGTTCAAACAACCTGGCAACAGCTTTACCACCGGCTGCCTACCGCCACGGACCGTGACCAGATTTATCATGATTTCAAGCAGCGGCTTCTAACTGAACTGCCTAATTTTGCGCAACTCAAGCCAGGCATGGCCGCTGTCATCACCTATTTAACTGACAATCAACTACCTTATGGCACCACGTCGGGCTACGACGCCGACATGCTCAAGATCGTCCTCCCCGTGGCCGCCGAACAAGGCTACCAGCCACGCGTCAATGTCACCTCGGAACAAACGAACGGTGTCGGGCGACCAGCCGCAGCAATGCTAGCACACGCCTGCGATTTACTTGGCATCACTGACCGACAAGCGGTACTAAAAGTTGGTGATTCGATCAATGACATTCTTGAGGCCAAAAATGCTGGTTGCCTCAGTGTCGGAATGGTTGACGGGAGTAATTTGATGGGCTTAACGGAAGCCGAATTTGCAGCACTGACACCTGTCGAGCAAGCTAACGCACGCCAAATGGTCAGTGATCAGTACCACGGTGTTCAGGCTGACTTTATTTTGACGTCAATGGCTGAACTGCCGGCTTTAATTACGACATTAAATCGCGAAGGAGAAAAATTATGAAACAACCTTATCTATTGCTGACTCCCGGTCCACTGAGTACCACGGCAACGGTGAAAGCCGCTATGCAGATTGATTATTGTACTTGGGATCAAGACTACCGTAATATCACCGAGAGCGTGCGGTCACAACTATTGGCCGTTGCACAGGCCAGTCCTGAGCGCTATACCAGTATCCTAATCCAGGGAAGTGGCAGCTATGGCGTTGAAGCCACGATTGGAACCGCAATTCCACCTGAAGGCGCCTTACTGATGATTGCCATCAATGGTGCCTATGGCCAGCGAATCAGCGATATCGCCGCCTACTATCAAATTCCACACATCGATATTTGTTTTGATGAAGATCAAGCGGTTGACCCGGCGCGTATTGCTCAGGCACTTGATGCCCATCCAGAAGTCACCCATTTCGCTATGATCCACAGTGAAACCACCACCGGGATCTTGAATCCAATTGACCAAATTATGCCACTACTCAAAGCCCGACATATCATCAGTATCATTGATGCCATGTCGAGTTTGGGCGGTGTGCCACTGAGCGTTGACCAACTGGGCTGTGATTATCTGATTAGTAGCGCCAACAAGTGTATCCAAGGTGTCCCAGGCTTTGCTTTTGTTATTGCCAATCGACAACAGCTCGCTCAAACCGCTGGTAATGCCCGCTCACTGTGTCTTGATCTGTACGACCAGTGGCAAACGATGACCAAGTTTCCGGGGAAATGGCGCTTCACCTCACCGACTCACGTTGTCCACGCTTTTTCACAGGCGCTCAAAGAACTAGCCCTAGAAGGCGGCGTGACTAAGCGCTATCAACGCTATCGGGAAAATCAAGAAGTCCTAAGTACCGGGATGCAACAGCTCGGTTTTACGCTAGTGATTCAACCAGCGGTACAAGGACCAATTATCACGTCATTTAAGTACCCCACGCCAACCTTCGACTTTCCTCACTTTTATCAATTTTTGAAAGCACATGGTTTCGTGATTTATCCCGGAAAAGTCACGACTACGCCTAGTTTTCGGATTGGTTCTATCGGCGATGTCACGCCATCAGATATTAAACAGTTGCTCACCGTTATCGCGACCTATCAACACCAGGCCAGTTCACATTAAAAAAGGCGACAAAAAAATCCAGCCAAATTGACTGGATTTTTTGTGGTTTAGTCGTAATCGGGAAAACAGGATTTGAACCTGCGACCCCTACGTCCCGAACGTAGTGCTCTACCAAGCTGAGCTACTTCCCGTTAAAAAGTTTAAATAAAAAGCCCTAGTTACAATAACTAAGACTGTTGGGAATCGATCGGGAAGACAGGATTCGAACCTGCGACCCCCTGGTCCCAAACCAGGTGCTCTACCAAGCTGAGCTACTTCCCGATACTAAATGCACCCAGTAGGAGTCGAACCTACAACCTTCTGATTCGTAGTCAGACACTCTATCCAATTGCGCTATGGGTGCATATTTAAAATGCCGAGGACCGGGATCGAACCGGTACGGTTATCACTAACCGCAGGATTTTAAGTCCTGTGCGTCTGCCAATTCCGCCACCCCGGCAAATTAAAAGCGGAAGACGAGATTCGAACTCGCGACCCCCACCATGGCAAGGTGATGTTCTACCACTGAACTACTTCCGCATAAAAACTATTAAATTGATGGAAAATGCCGACTAGAGGATTCGAACCTCCGACCTCCTCATTACTAGTGAGATGCTCTGCCAACTGAGCTAAGTCGGCATGTGCGGGTGAAGGGACTCGAACCCCCACGTCGTAAGACACTAGAACCTAAATCTAGCGCGTCTGCCAGTTCCGCCACACCCGCATGATTAAACTAATCATGCCTTGTTGTCGAATCAGACAATGCTTACTGATAAGCCGTGACAACTATTTAACTTTACCATCATGTTGAATAGCTGTCAACATGTTTTTAAATCTTTTTGGATAAATATACTTTTGAAACGCATATTTTTCCGACAAGAAATATTATAGCACTGCACGCAAAATTAGCAAACCCCTAAATGAAATCTTTTTGACTCAAAAACGCGATTGACTCGCAGAATGCTGTTATTTCGCTGTTTTAGAAACTAAATTAATTTTAACATCGGGATTAATACGGCCCAATCGCCTGGCTTTTTGAGTTTAAACCAGTCATTTACTCACAAAAATACTCAAAGCAGCTTGCCATTTTGAGTAAAAGTTATCAAAACTTTTGCAAGAATACCCTGAATATATTCAATCAAGTTAGTTTTTTAGATAATCTGGTCACGATTCAGTTCATGAACGCGACCTACTAACAACGTAAACAAAAAGAACCACCAATAATGGCGATTCTCTTTTAACAACCTATCCTAGTTTTTCGTAATCTTAGTCTTACCGTGCATGTAAGGCACCAAAACATCAGGAATCGTAATCGACCCATCGGCATTTTGATAGTTTTCCATGATGGCGGCAACTGTCCGACCAACAGCTAAGCCACTCCCATTTAATGTGTGCACAAATTGAAGCTTGCCATCGTCATCGCGATATTGGATATGCGCGCGCCGGGCTTGGAAATCAGTACAGTTTGAACAACTTGAGATTTCACGATACTTGTTTTGTTCTGGGAACCAAACTTCCAAATCATGAGTCATCGCGGCCGTGAAACTCATGTCGCCAGAGGTTAATGTAATGACATGATATGGCAGTCCAAGCTTCTTCAATAATGATTCAGCATTATTGGTTAATTTTTCAAGTTCATCCCATGAATCTTCAGGCTTAGTGAATTTAACCATTTCAACCTTGTTGAATTGATGTAAACGAATCAAGCCTTTGGTATCACGACCGGCACTCCCCGCTTCTTCACGGAACGCTGGCGTTAAAGCGGTAAAGTAAACTGGCAATTTTTCGGCTGGAATCACTTCATCACGGTAATAGTTGACCAATGGCACTTCAGCAGTTGGAATCAAGCTCAAATCTTGCGTCGTAATCCGGAACGCATCATCCTTAAACTTAGGAAATTGACCGGTCCCATACATGGATTCGTCGGTCACCATATAAGGTGGCAACACTTCGGTATAGCCCTCTGCTTCATGCTGATCCAAGAAGAAATTATAAACGGCTCGTTCAAGTTTGGCGCCATCACCCATGTAGTACAAGAAACGGCTGCCGGAAACCTTGGCCCCACGCTCGAAATCTAAAATACCAAGGCTTTCACCGAGTTCCCAGTGTGCTTTAGGTTCAAAATCGAATTTACGGGGCGTACCGATACGACGTAGTTCAACCGAATCGTCTTCATTTAGGCTAACTGGTACGTCTGGATGTGGCACATTTGGTAAATGAGCAGCCATATCTTGCACTTCAACTTCGGCTTTACGACGATCTTCATCCAAGGTTTTAATTTCAGCACTAACTTTTTGCATTTCTGCAATTTGGGCACTGGCATCTTCCTTGTTACGTTTTAATTGTGAAATTTCACCGGAAACTTGATTCCGAGTCGATTTCAACTGTTCACTCTTGGCAATAAAGTCACGCCGATCAGCATCCGCTTTGATCAAAGCATCGATTTGTTCCGCTGGCACACCACGGTGCCCTAATTGTTCTTTAAAGAAATCTGGTTTTTGACGAATTTGTTTGACATCTAACATCTAAAAAATCCTCCTTAAAATTTGCAATCAAAAAAGCAGTCTCTACGCCCAAATTGGGACGAAGAAACTGCGATTCGCGGTACCACCCAAGTTCAGGATTACTAAGAATCCCACCCTCAAACGGATAACGGCTCTGCCGTGCAGTATTACCTGCCCACTTTGTCGCGTCGGAGTTTCGACATCCGGTTCACACCACCCACCGGTTCTCTGATTGTCTACTTAAAACGCGCCGTGTTTAATATTCTGCTATTACTATAAGGCAACTAGGCTAAACTAGCAACCTTATCATCAATTAATTTAATAACTTGTTGACGTGCGGCTGGATCGGCCACAAAGTCAAGTTGATCACCATCGATTTGCATCTTAGGACTGCGATCATAGTCAGCATACCATTGTGTGTAACGATCATTCAAGGTTTCATAATACTTATACAGATCTGGGTCTTGGTCAATTTGTTCATATGAGCGTCCCCGCTTTTGAATCCGTTTTAACATCGTATCAAACGAAATATTAATATGGATTAATAAATCAGGACTCTTTTGGTGTTCAGCTTCTGGCAATTCTTGCATCATATTTTTTAATAAGGAATCATAAATATCCACTTCCGTACTTGTTGCTCGGCCCAAGTCACCATTTAAATGGAATAACAAGGAATCTTCAAAAATCGAGCGATCCAAGACGTCAAGGTCATTGGAAAATGCGGATTTAATACTATCAAGTCGCTTATTTAAAAAATAAATTTGTAGCAAAAAAGCATATTTTTTAGGATCCTTATAGAATAATGGCAAAATGGGATTGTCATCGACCGATTCATAAAACGCTTTTGAACCGAAGTGATCGGCAACTAATTGCGTCAAACTGGTCTTACCAGCACCAATTGTTCCTGACATTACAAGCATGGGGTTCTCTCCTTTATTCATGACCAATATTTCATCTGTTTATTAAAGCAACACTACATATTGTACGCACACCCTTGCTAAAATGCAATATCTGGTTACAAGATTACTTTGCCGCTTTTTCGCGTGATTTTAATAATGAGATGTATTGTTCCAACGTTAAGTTGTGTTTAGTCATAAAGGCCGCACTCTTTTTGCCGACGTAACGAAAATACCAGGACTCATAGGTAATTCCGGTTGAAGCTTCGCCAGCTTTGGTAAATCGCAAGACGAAGCCGTAATCAGGTGCATGAGTAATTAACCATTTCTGACCGTCCGTCTGATCGGATTTTGAAAGTAACTGATTATCATTGTCGTTATACCATTTCGTGTTCATAATATCCGCGGCCAAACCCGTCTGGTGTTCACTCGCTCGTGGCATTGCCACAAATTCTTTAGTCAGTTTCAACGCCTGCTTCTCACTTTTACCCTCATTTTCATAAGTCTGAATTGATTCCAAACCGTTTCTTGATCTGCAACTGACCGATACCCTGAAACCAATGTCGCTGGATAACCGGCTACTTTCGCTCCTTTCAAGAAGGCCGTTAGTGGTTTTAATGCTGAGGTTCGAATCGTCTGATTATCAAGAGTCGATTTGCTAAAGGTCAGCTCATTATGCTTATGCCACTTATTGACCACGATTAAATCAGCATCCGTAGCAGTCACCCCTTTAGGTAACTCACTGATTAACTTTTCACGCTTGGTTTGTCCTCGGCTAATCTGCACACTGTGCGTGATTGCACTGCTCATTGAACTGAGCTCAGTGCAACCCGTCAATAATCCTGCCAGTGTTAACAGTGCCAGGCTCATTATCATTCTCTTTTTCAACTATGCTCGCTGCCTTTCTGTTGTCAGCGTAACATCATTTAACCAGTTTGCAATTACTCAACCTCTTTCTTTGAGACTTCTTAATGATAAGTTATTTTATCTAACTACTAAAAAAGCGCCTGAACAATTTTGTCCAGACACTTCAACGATTAATCGTCTAAATGGTGCTTCGAAAGATCCACTTCATCCAACGGAATCAATTTTGTATGATAACGAATCTTGTAATAGAAAAACAAAATAATAAATAATGGAATACTCATGTACGTTACTCCGATGGCTTGCCAATCCAAGGTTGCAAATGAATGCAAGTCTTGACCAATGATAACGATCATACAGAGGAAGAAGGCAAACAACGGCCCAAATGGGAACAATTTTGCGTGATAACGTAACTCACTCAATTTATGGCCTTGCTTAACAAAGGCTTGTCGGAACCGCAAGTGTGAAATCGCAATCCCCAACCAAGCGATAAAACCAGTTAAACCACTAGCGGAGACTAAGAAGATGTAAATCCGGTCACCAAACATGCTTGAGAGGAAGGTTAATAACCCAATAACGGTCGTCCCTAACAAAGCCATCACCGGAATCCCACGGCCATTGACACGTCCAAAGGTTTTCGGAGCATAACCTTGTTTCGAAAGTGAGTAAAGCATCCGTGTCGACGCGTACATGCCTGAATTAGCGGCAGATAACACTGACGTTAAAATGACAGCGTTCATGACACTCGCAGCGGCTGCCAACCCGGCCTTTTTAAAGACTAACGTAAACGGACTGATGGCAATATCGGTTGCAGATGATCCTAATAAGTCCTTAGACGTATAAGGAATAATCGCCGCAATCACGAAAATCGCTAAGATATAAAATAATAAGATTCGCCAGAAGACCTGTTTGATGGCTGCTGGGATACTCTTTTCAGGCGTAGCAGATTCACCCGCCGTGATCCCAATCAATTCAGTTCCTTGAAATGAGAACCCAGCAACAACGAAAACACTTAAAATCGTTGGAATCCCACCAACAAAGGGTGCCTTTTTATACGTAAAGTTGCTGAGATCCGTGGCACTGCTCCCCATAATCCCAAAAATCGTCAAAACACCGACGACCAAGAAAATCAGGACAGTGACAACTTTGATCAAGGATAACCAATACTCGGTTTCACCGAAGGAACGTACTGACAAAGCATTGATTGTGAAAATTAGAATCAATGCAATCAGACTAAAGACCCAACCAGGAATGTGGGGCAACCAAAATTGCATGACGATTGCAGCAGTACTAATATCAACCGCTAACGTAATCGCCCAGTTAAACCAATAATTCCACCCCATCGCAAATCCAAGTGCCGGATCCACAAACCGTGTTGAATACGTTGAAAATGACCCAGAGACCGGTAAATATGTCGCCATTTCACCCAAACTGGTCATTAAGAAATACACCATAATCCCAATACCGACGTAGGCCAGTAACGCGCCACCTGGCCCCGCCGTTGAGATTGCGGAACCGGATGCCACAAACAACCCGGTCCCAATACTACCGCCTAACGCAATCATGGAGAGATGGCGCGTCTGTAACGAGCGCTTCACTTCATGCTGTTGTTCTTCTGCCATGCAGAAACCTCCAAAAAATGTTTGACTCTTTCGTTAATCCTGATGGTGATCAATCTGATTAACCTTGCCGCCTGCCGGTTGCCAGCTGAAAGGCTGGAACGCTGTGGGCCATTTTGAAGCCAAAAAACGGTCTTCAAAACTGGCCTTTTCCTAAGTCCGGGAAAACCACCCACACTAAGGAAAATTACACGGCTGAGCCTTTCAGCTGGCAACCTCTCGGCTAGATTCATGCCTTCCTTTGTAAACAGAATTTAACGTCGGGCAGGCCAAAATTGGCTCAGTGGTGAAATTTATCTTAGACGGTGTTTTTGTGCCGTCTTAGATAAAGCCCGGCTTGTGAGACCGCACTTTGGCTCACAACCGTGGCCACCACGTTCCAGCCAATTTTTGCCCAACCAGAGTGGCAAGTCAGCACTAATCTTGTTGATTAACCAATCAAGTTTTGACTTAAAGTCGTATATTTATATCTAAAAGTGTTTCCACCGATTCTGGCATCACTTTTCCAAAATAAAAAGTCCTTCTGCAAACTGCGCAAAAAGACTTCATCAGATGGTCATGTTAAATGCTGATTTCATCGTCGACAGCGCTCCGCAACTGAATCCCAGTTGCGACAGTCCTTGATTTGTTCAACCAAGGCCCAACAATCTCGACGGTAACAGTCAAGATCATTTCGGCGATCGCCCCTTTCACCAATCATCAACACCGGTTACCCGATTCCGACTGGCTACTCATGTTAACCGCGTCCTCTTCTTTCGATATACTCAACCATTATACAAAAGCCATTTCAATTTGACAACTGTAAAAACGACAATCAGTCTAATAGAATTGATCAGGCAACATTGTTTTACCAAGTGCTTGGTTGTCAGAATAGTCAATTGGAATATCAACCACAACTGGCCCTTCTGTCTTAAAGGCTTCATCTAAGACAGCGTCCAATTCAGCGGGAGCATTGACCCGCAGTCCTTTAGCACCAAAGCTTTCAGCATACTTCACAAAATCAACTGGGCCAAATTTAACCGCTGCGTCCTGACCGTATTTCATTTCTTCTTGGAACTTAACCATGTCATAATTACCATCGTTCCAAACTAAGTGAACGATGTTCAAATGTAACCGAACCGCTGTTTCCAATTCTTGGCTAGAGAATAAGAAGCCACCATCACCAGATACCGATACGATTTGCGTATTTGGCCGAACTAAAGCTGCCGCAATCGCCCAAGGTAAAGCAACCCCCAACGTCTGCATCCCATTACTGAACAATAAATGACGTGGTTCATAACTCCGGAAATGACGGGCCATCCAAATATAGAAACTCCCGACATCGACCGTCACCGTCATTTCATCTGTCACCCGCTGTTGCAAAGCCGCAATCACGGATAAAGGATGACTCAATTTAGAATCGGCATCGATATTTGGCACAAAATCACGCGTCTTAAGCTTCTCTTGTAATTCACTCAAATAAGCTTTTGATTCTGTACTAATATCGTAACCAGTCATATAAGGCAACAAAAAGTCCAACGTTTGGGCAATATCACCGACTAATTCTGTTTCTGGTTGGAAGTTGTGGTCAATTTCGGCACGCATGGCGTCAATAACGACAATACGTGACTTACCTTCTGCATTCCAGTTACGTGGTTCATATTCGATTGGATCGTAGCCGACTGCAATGACCAAGTCGGATTTCTTCAATAACATATCCCCTGGTTGGTTCCGGAATAAACCGACACGACCAAAGAAATGTTCTGCTTCCAAATCACGTGAAATCACACCGGCAGCTTGGAAAGTTTCCACAACCGGTAAATTGGCCGTTGTGACCAAGTTCCGAATCGCCTTAGTGACTTCTGGTGATGAAGCTCGCATCCCAACCAGTAAGACTGGCAACTTAGCGGCTTTGATTTTTTGGGCCAACAAAGTGGCTTCAACCGGACTAGCAGGCCCGAGTTTAGGTGCTTGCAGTGGATTGATCACTGGACGGCGAACAATTGAATCCGTAACGTCTTGAGGAACACTGACAAAACTGGCCCCTTGCTTAGCTGCAACCGCAGATTGATAGGCATTTGCAATAACTTCAGAGACATTTTCTGGTTCTTGAACTTCAACACTGTATTTTGTAATTGGTTCAAACAAGGCCGCGTTGTCCATGCTTTGATGGGTCAAACGCAACAAATCTGCTCGCTGAACTTGACCAGAAATAGCCAAAACTGGATCGCCTTCAGCCGTGGCAGTCACTAACCCAGTAGCTAAATTACTTGCCCCTGGACCAGAAGTCGTCATTACGACCCCGGGCTTACCAGTAATTCGCCCGATACCAGCCGCGATGAAAGCGGCATTTTGTTCGTGACGAGTCACGATTAACTTAGGGCTCTTGGGGTTTACTGGATGATCTAAGCGTTCGAAAACGCGGTCGATCTTCGCACCGGGAATCCCAAAAACATACTTAACGTCATGATTAGCCAGACTATCAACGATAGCATCGGCGCCATAATACTTTTTATCTGCCATTTTTTGCTCGCTCCTATTTGTGAAAATTAATGTTAGAATACCATAGATAACGCTGTAATAACAGCGATTGTTCACTTGTGAAATAAAGTTTCTGTGAGCAACCACGACAGCAATCCCGCAAACTTCCTGTTTCCAGCAAATTCATGCCAGAAACCGCATACATTTTTACCTACTTTGTACGGTCACTCACTTAGCGGTCCGCATCCGCGCCAAAATCTGGTTTAATTGACCCATTTTATCCTCGGATTGATTGTTCCAATTTAAGACTGGAATTTGGCTCACCGCCAATAAATCCTTGATGAGGGCCGCAATCTTCTGACCACTTAAAAACTCAAGCCACAGCTGATCAGCTTGTGAGAAAATGCCGTTGACGACTTTTGTGCCTTCGTCCGCAACCGGTTGAACGTCTTTAAAAACTTGATCGAAGTAACCACGATCTGGGAAAGTATGCAGCGGTCCTTCAATCGCCAAGACCACATCTTTGATTGAAATCGTTTCTGGCGAACGTGCTAATTGAACACCACCATTATTCCCACTAGTGGACGCTACCAAGTCTGCCACCACTAGTTTTCGAATGATTTTTCGAATATACGACGCCGAACCGCCAATCCGTTCATGAATCACATCCGATGTCAGTGGAATATCAGGTCGCTGCGTCGCCAGTAAAACCAGCACACAAGCCGCCTGTTCGAATGATTTAGCGAGTTGCATTAGTTTCATCTCCATTTGCGGGTAATAACTCAAAAAACAATTCAGTTTGGCCCGCACCAAACTGAGCATAGGCTGGATGGGTCACCTGATCATATTGTCTGAAACCAGCATGCATCAAGATTAACTTCGATGCGATGTTTGGTGCCAGACAACTCGCGGTTAACCGACGTAATTTTAAGTCCTGAAACGCGTAATTGATAATCAAACGCACCGCCGCAGTCATATAGCCGTGCCCCCAAGCAGTGGCT
Source organism: Lactiplantibacillus daoliensis (assembly GCF_005405005.1). Lineage (GTDB taxonomy): Bacteria > Bacillota > Bacilli > Lactobacillales > Lactobacillaceae > Lactiplantibacillus > Lactiplantibacillus daoliensis. Next base: position 129,959 of record NZ_BJDH01000001.1, read on the forward strand.
GTCAACATATAACCAAGATCCATCTGTTGTGGCGCTGGCTCACCTTGTGCGTTCATCCGCTCATATAACCCAACGCTTCCAATCACTTTAGCGGCGGGCTTTAATTCAATCGCAAACACCGTTGCTAATTTTAGTTGCCGGCTTAGTAAATATTCAGCCTCAACTAAACTATTGGCCGGCGTGAAACCGGCATTCACTGCCACTTGTGGATCGCGTACCATTTCAAAATAATCGGTGGCATCCTGATTCACGAATGGCCGTAACCGCAACTGTTCATTTTGTAGATTTGGCGTTGCCTTCAGCATCACTGGACCCCCTTGCTTGCGTTATACTAGTTACGTTAACCATATCAATAGAGGTGATTGCATGCAAGTTATTCAACAAAAATTAGCAACTGGCCCCGCCCAACTGACCGGACTACTCCACTCATTGGATCAAAATACAGCACAAACGACACTCCCCGCCATCATTATTGTGCCCGGTGGTGGCTATCACCAAATTCCAGTTGGCCAAGCCGAAACACTGGCGCTAGCCTTTGCTGGCCGCGGTTATCAGGCCTTTTATCTCGAATATACATTAATCAGCGACCATCAACCACTGGGCCTGGCACCAGTCTTAGATCTAGGACGCGCCATTCAGCTCATCCACCAAAACGCCACGGCTTGGCATATCGATACTAATCAAATTACACCAGTCGGTTTCAGTGCCGGCGGTCACATTGTCGCCCTTTACAACGACTATTGGCACACACTGCTGCCACAACGAATGCAAGTGCCCGCATCGGAATTAACAATCGCAAATGTTATCTTAAGTTATCCCGTCATTAATCCGACCTATGGCTATCCAACCGATGCGGCCACGCTCGCCAAATGGACGACACAGCCTAACGAAATGGCGGCAGATGAACAAATCAATGGTTATAATCGCCCGACTTTTATTTGGGCAACCGCAGATGATCCCTTGATCCCAGCCACCAACACTTTAGCCTACGCCACGGCCCTCGCTAAGCAACAATTACCCTATGAACTACATCTCTTTGATCATGGACCACATGGCTTAGCGCTCGCCAATTTACAAACCGCTTGGAAACCAGATGCCAACCTGCCCCACGCGGCACATTGGTTCGAGCTGGCCTTAGAATGGCTTCACCAACAAGCCAAACAATCCTAAGATAGTAAAAAAGCCCAGGAAATTTTTCCTGGGCTTTCGCTATCTGAGCAAATTTTAAATTGCCACATTTCGGTTTATTCAGTTAATTTACAAATACGAGCGATAAAATAGTCGCCACTTTAGCAATGTTGGCGCATAGAAAACATACAACCACTCCATCACTTCAAGCCACAGCCAACCTAACAAAACCGCGCCAATCGTATCAGTCGGATAATGGGCTTGTAAATACACGCGCGCTACCATGACAAGTAATAGCCACACAACACTAACCCATTTAATCGTTTGTGCTAGTCGATAATTATCAATTTCCGGCACAATGATGATAATTACCGTCGCGACCAATACGAAAGTCCCAATGGTGTGACCACTTGGGTAACTGTAACCCGTATCCGTTGCTAAATGTCCAATGGGTCGCGCCCGTGCGATGACGTGTTTAACAATGAAATCTAGAATTACCCCACCGGCCATCAATCCCAGCGACCAAAAGGCCTGAATTTTGTACTTAAACCCGTACAATAAAAATGCTAAAAGAACCGCCCAAAAAATGTCGCGACCAGGCGAGGCCAACCAACTGATCAGCTTGAAAATTGCCGTAAAGAAGCCATTAACTTTAAGTGTTGCCGCCGACGTCAAACCCGCATCCAATAAATCGATACCGACCGCGCCAGACTGAATAAAGTAGCTTAAATACGCAAATAATATCACCGCAACAACAAATTTGACCGGCCGGCTACGCGACTTATCGATCATCAAAATTAGAACCCCCATTAATATTAACAATTAATAAAATTATACCATAATTGGTTAACGGGCTAAAAAGTCGTCTCATTTGTTTAGGGAACCTTAAAAAATCACAAAGAAAGCACAAAACGCGCCCTTTATTGTCACAAAACAGGTATGATTGAGAATGGGTTACGGGACCAAAAACTTCTTCGGGGTTATTTGAAATTTGTTTCCGATGACACTAAAGAATGCTAAACTATGTATAGTTTTTACATAACTATTTGGAGGAAAAATTTATGGAAGAAATGCCAAGTCGTTCACAGATGCGTCAGGAAAAATCTGGGGGTAAGGGTCCTAAGAAGAAGCATCCAGTACGGAATACGCTTTTAGTTATTTTAGCAGTATTACTGGTCGGAATTGGCGCCTTTGCTGCACGGACTTATTTTAATGCGCGTAACGCCGCTAAGATCGTCTATCAAAGTAGTGGGATTAAAAAGTCACGGAATACTGATGCCATTTTAAACGGAAAAAAGCCAGTTTCAATTTTGTTATTAGGAACCGATACTGGGGCTATGGGTCGGGACTACAAGGGCCGAACAGATAGTATTATCATAGCAACTATCAACCCTAAAACTAAAACTACCACACTAATGAGTCTTCCACGAGATTCAGAAGTCGCAGTTTCTGGTTTTGAACAAGACTTCCCTTCAAAACTAAATGCAGCTTATGCGTATGGTAGTGCAGGAACGACCATTAAAACTGTCCAAAAATGGCTAAATGTGCCAATTGATTACTACGCTCTGATCAATATGGGTGGTATGAAAAAAGTTGTAGATGAAATTGGTGGAGTTGATATTACACCAATCCGAAGTTTTAACTACATTGGCTATACCTTTACAAAAGGTAGTGAGACACACATGAATGGTGCCAAGGCTTTAGCATATTCACGAATGCGTTATGATGATCCCTTAGGTGACTATGGTCGACAACAACGACAACGGCAATTAATCACTACCATTATTAGTAAAAGTACTAATGCCACTAACTTGATGAAACAGGATTTCTTGAAGTCGTTAGCCAAAGAAACGCGGACCGATTTAACATTCGGAAACTTAACCAGCATTGTTTCTAATTATCGGGTTGCGACGAAGAACATCGTCTCAGATCACGCCCAAGGTAATGGCAAAATGATCAACGGTCAATCCTTCGAAGTCGTTCCTCAAACTGAAAAGCAACGTGTGACGAACGTTTTACGGAAGTCCTTAGATCTTAAGGAAGCTACCACCGGTTCAATGTACGCCAAATAAGCAACTTACTAAAACTATCGACTAACCTCGATAGTTTTTTTGTGCAGCATCGGCCTTAATTCAAATGCTATAATGAAGCTATTAACTAACATGGAGTTGAAGAAATGTCACAACCAAAATTTGAACTAGCGAGTCAGTACCCAGATGGCCCAACACTGGGCGCTGCCATTGAAAAAATCAAAGACAATCCGACCAATGGCTTAAGCGTACGCTATGCGACTCGCAACAACGATGAAATCAAATTCATCTTCACTGATTTAAGAACTGGTAAGGTTACCGAGATGGCCTACCAACAAACGCCACAAGGGGTCTGGCTATTCAACGCTGCCGAATCAACTAAACTGAATTAACCCTGATTACAAAAACGGTACCGCAACTGACAATTGTCTCAGTTACGATACCGTTTTGATTATTTTCTAAAGGCTGCAAGTTAAAAATTGTCGGTCTGCACCACTATTTCAATAATAAGGCGGTGAAGATTAGTCGATGACTGCCGCTTCCGATTGTTACTGATAGCATGCGAACAAGGGACTGGTTCAAGCCTCAGAAACGTCTTGACCCTCGCCCGGAAGCTTTGCCAAAACCGCAAATCTCCCGAACCGTCCGTGGTGTAAGACCGGCAAAAATAACACCCGGTCAAACGCCACCTGCACGTCCGATGCTAACAGCAACAGCCTTCAGCTAATCAGTAGCTCTTTTGTAAATCAGTTAGTCACGCTTAGCGGAGTCAATTAAAATCGGTGTGCAGTGTCGGCGAAATTAGTCAGCGTTCTTAGTTGACTAATTTCGCGGGGCAATTCAAAGACGTGCTTCTTCGGCTTTGAATTGAGGTGCCAGACCGTCCTTTGGCTGGCACCGTCCCCCACAGCACACCAATTTTGACTGACGGAGCGTTGAATTTGAGCGAATCTACTTTAGATGTAATGGTTACTGGCGCTGCGACATTTGTGATATTTGTGATATTTTTGAGCCTTTCAACCTCTTTAATTATTTTCCCCACAGAAAGTGAATCAAGGTCCGATCGACTTTGGGATTCTCATGTAATTTTGAATGGCGTGCAAGCTTCCCCGTGAACACCTTTTCCCGATAAGACTTTGCCCGTGGACTGACCAGATACTTCAAAGACAGCGAGGACACATTCGGCACCGTCCCATCCGTCTGACCACCAATATTACCGTACAGATTTAACACACTCACCTGATTTTTCGGCAACACTTGTCGCAGTTTCGTCATTTCGCGATAAGTCGCATTCATGTGATTGGGTTTTCCAGCCGAGTTCAGGCTCAAGCCGGCCGGTTGTGTGACTGCGGCCGGTAACTTGTCAAAATTCAAGCCAGCAAAATGGCCAGCAATATCGACTTGTTTACGCAATTTCGGTAACTTAGTGTTGCCTGAATTTTGCAACGAATAATAAATCAGCGAAATGTTACCTAATGAGTGTCCGACCATATTTATCGACTTGAAATGATATTGCTTTTGCAACGCCTTGACCACATTAGTCGCCCATTCGCCATGCTTACGATAGTTTAGCTCGCGATTATTTTCATAATTCACTTCGACAATCGGATTGGTTGCGCCCGTTTTGATCGTCCCAACTAGTTTAACCCGCCCAGTCTTGTCCACCATCGCGCGAATGATTGTATTAGTCGCACCGGCTTTTTTCGCAGCATTAGCCATCTGTTCTTCAGCATGATAGCTACTACCACCACCGTGAAAAAACAAGGTCGGCGTCAACTTTTGACTCGCCCTTGTTGAAATTTTGTGTTGCGTACAGCTGGCTAAGCTCACCCCTAAAATGATGACCAAGCCTAAAAAGAGCCCTAACCACTTTCGTTTCATCTGCAAAATCCCCTATTATTTAAAGTTCTCTAAGTATACAGGCTTCGAGTTGGTCGAAGGCAAATTTTTAACACAAAAATATGGCAATCTTCAGTTGCTGCGACTAAAAAAGCCATCACATGGTTTGTGATGACCCTAGTCTCCTTAAACTTTTAATCTGCGCCATTGTTGTTGGCAAAAAGCAATCAATTGATTTAATAGCTCGGCAACCAAAAAGCCTAACGCAATCGCACCAGTAATGACAACTACCTGTAGCATAAAACCTACAGCTTGATCGTACTGACCTAACGCGAAGTTACGCACCATTTGATAAGCCTGGCTCCCCGGCACAAATGAAACCAGACTCGGAATATTAAAAATAATCGACGGCATTTTCTTATAATGAGCGACTAGATTACTGAGTACGCCGATACCGACCGAACCGATAAAACTGCCGAGTACCACACCACCGCCATAAGCTTGCACGATGAGATAGCCACCCCAAGTGATGGTCCCAATCCAGCCGGCGACATTTAAGGCATGTCGGGGAATATTGATAATTAAGCCAAAGCCCAAGACGGCTAAATAAGCCAACATTAATTGTCCAATCACACCCATTAGCACGCCTCCTCTAAAAAATCGTAATCACCACAGCGATGCCAAATCCCAATGCCGCCGCACTAATCAATGCTTCAACCGCTCGGGCGGGACCACTCACGAAATTTCCCGCTAAAATATCACGGACGGCATTTGTCAGTGGCACGCCGGGCACTAGCGGCATCAATGACCCAATAATAATATCATTGATATTCGTCCCCCATCCGATCTGATAAGCCCACTCCGCCGCAAAACCAATGAATAACGCCGCCACTAACTCACTCAAGAACTTAATTTTTAAATAACGATTTAAAAGATAGAACACTAAGTATCCCAGGGTACCAATCACAACCGTCGGCCAAGTATTGATGGTTTCCTGACGAAACATAATCATCAATGGCCCACTAACCAAGGCCGCCCCAACTAATTGTAACCAGAGGGGAAATGACCGTGACGCTTGGTCTAACTGTCCTAATCGCGCATGCAGTGTTGGTAAATCAATGGATTGATCGGCGAACTCACGTGACAATTGGTTCACCTGAGCCACTTTTTCCAAATCAATCGTCCGTTTAGTCACGGCCGCAATCTGTGTCGCATTGCGGCCCTGAATTGACATCATAACCCCCGTAATTGTCACGTAGGTATTCGCCTGTACCACTCCCGCATTCTGAGCAATTCGAATCATGGTATCATCAACACGTGAAATTTCAGATCCATTTTCTACCATTATCTTGCCAGCACGTAAGCAAGTTGCAATAATCAATTCATCTGTGGTCATCATGGCACCCCCTAAATGAAACTCATTTCTTAATAGCCTAACTTTAAGCTAATTTTGAGCTTACAGCTACCCCCAAAACAAAAAAGGCCGAAAAAAACCGGCTACGGAAGTTTCCTTCCATAACCGGTCTTTGAAGTTTCTCTAACGAATCAGAGAAAAGCCTTTTAAGCCGTTAATTAGTCTTTAGTAACGTTAACTGCTTGTGGGCCACGATCGCTTTCTTCAACGTCGAATGCTACAGCTTGGCCTTCTTCAAGAGTCTTGAAGCCGTCTTCTTGGATAGCTGAGAAATGTACGAATACATCGCTACCGTTTTCGCGAGTGATAAAACCAAAACCTTTATCGGCGTTAAACCATTTAACTGTTCCATGTTCCATAATAAAAAATCCTCCTAGTGCTTTTTTGCACATATAAATTAATGTAAATCATGATTCGGTGCAAATGGGGATAGTTTATTGAAACGATCTGACCAAAATTACCTAACCAAGCTACAAGAGTAATTGTAGCATATTGTTTTCGAAAAGGATAGCGAATCACGCGAATTTCCTAAATTCTTTTATCAAACGATTAAAAATTCAGAATTAAGTGATCAACGCACATCACAGCTTTTTGAAGCAGCCACTAACTTACGAAGATATTGTGGGCTGCTTTGTAACTAACCGGAATCTGTTGGCCAGTTGCTTGAACTTCGATCGTGACTGGTCCTTCGAACGGATCATGCTTCACAACTTTGACCGCCTGACCGATTTTCAGAGCAATGTCATGTAAGTACACTAACAAATCATGGTTATCAATAAACCGTTCAATCGAAACCACGCTGCCATCTTCCGTATCGGCCAGTGCAGTATGACTGTCCTCGGTGTAATGACCATCCTTATCCGGAATAGCCCCACCATGGGGACAATGCGTTGGATGACCCAAATAAGACTCTAAGGAATCAACCAGCCGCTCGCTAGTCACATGCTCCAAGACTTCCGCCTCAGAGTGAACATCTGGCAAATCATAATCCAGCTTATCAACCAAAAAGTCTTCCCAGATTCGATGCTTACGAACCAAGGTTTCTGCATAGCGGATGCCTTCAGGCGTTAATGAAATTCCGGCATAAGGCGTATGCTTTGCTAAACCGTCCTGCACTAATTTACCAACCATTTCCGTCACGGAACCAGCTGCGATGTCTAAGCTGAGTGCAATCTGCTTGTTCGACACCTTCTTCTTCGTACCACCAAGTTCGAAAATGATTTTTAAGTAATCTTCCTTCATGGGGGTCATGAATTTACGTCACCTCAACTAAATTTATCTGTCTGCTTAATTAAATTATCGTACACCATTTAACATTTTTTAGCTACTGATTAATTAAGCCGCATAATTTGGACATTTTTTTGAAAAGCCACGCTAATCGTGCCATAATTAAATTGTAGCGCAAAACGATGACTTACGGGTCATCGCCGTTTTAAAATTTATTTTTTTCGGATCGTGCTTCAATACTAAGGAGGAACCGCATCGTGAATGATGATGCTCAATTATCCATTACCCAACTCAACGATAGCTTGCAACATAAAGCCGTTGAAGACTTTGCTAAGTTTTATCAACAGCTTTTTGATGCCAACAATCTCGAGTTAATGTCTAACTATGACGTCGTTAACTACATGACTGATATTAACGAACATTTGACACTTGGCCGCTACATGACCAAAGCTGAACGTTTGACAGATAGTCTTAACTTTTCATACCAAGCCTACCTCAGTCTTATCGACCGTCTCGATCAAAAATATTTTGAAAGTGGCAATCCAGCACTCAGTTGGGATGAATGGTACGCGAGTCATTTCGCGCAACTCTCCAGATCATAAACAACCACCGTTAAACTTAATCAATGAGGTCAGCACAATTGTGTTGACCTCATTTTTTGTTGCCTGCATTCTCAGAGCGTTAGTTCTAAATTAAATAGCCGAAACGTGTTCCGCCAACCTGCGTCCTCCGCTTAGCTACGCCACCAGCACCATGCGAAAACCGCATGATACTGGTGGCTAGGCTATGCTCGGAAGCAACCCGGTTGACCTCACACTCTTGCCAATAAAAAAGACCCAAGCTTTCCCACAACACTTGGGTCCTACTAGTAAATATCATCACCGGACAATTGAAAACTACTTCTAGATTCAATTACACGTTGTTTTATGCACGATCACTACCTGAACTAAACCAGGCATCTCTCAGCGCTAATTTCGCGCTCTGTTGTAAATCTCTTTGCAAAGTTAAACTTCAAAACACGACCAACATGACAACGGTCAACCCAGCCATAAGATCGGTTGACGAGTGGGAAACTTGTTGTCCGCATGACTGACCGATACTTACCGACTTAAATCTACCATTAATTAACCGGTTTCACAAGTTAGAAGCTAATTTGGCCAGCTTATTTTTGGGGATAAACACGATAATGAGGTTCATTATCAACGATAAAAACATACAAGTTCTGGGTATGTGCCTCATCAAAGTACCCCAAGTTGATCATGTGATGACCCTCGCGTTCTTCAACACCCTGAAAAGCATTGGTTGTAAAGATCCGCATCATCTCCATTTGTGTGCTCTGTTCCGTTGCGCGTTGTGACGCAGCCGCTAAAGTAAAACCTTCATCCAACATTGCTTTAATAAAATGAACGCGCATGAGTGTGCCATATGAAAAACGATGCACCGTATTTTTTTCAGTTACTTTTTGACTGTGAATATAGCCTTTTTGTTCCCAATAACGTAATTGCGTTTGTGAAACCCCGGTCGTCTTAGCTAGATCACTAATTCCAACCGTAAATTTGTGTTTAGTCACTTGTGCTTTTAATTTTTTTAAGAATTCTGCATTCTGATTGTTCACTGGGCGACCTCTTTTCTTCAATTTACAATACTTAGTATATATTTTTTAACATCGATGTCAAGTTTGTTGACAAAAGCATAAAATCCGATTATATTAGACAACGTAGTTTTTTAGAGAGAAGGGATTTGCTTGTCAACTGCTGTTGATACGAATGGGAAGCCATATAAACGTGGCTTACTCATTGCTATTTTATTAATTGGGACCTTTTGTACCGTCCTGAACCAAACGATTTTAACGACTGCCTTTCCAACTTTAATGAAGGCCTTCACGATTACCACTTCGACTGTTCAATGGTTAACGACTGGTTTCTTACTTGTTAATGGGATTATGATCCCAGTTAGCGCCTGGTTAAGTACCCGTTTCAGTACCAAGTGGCTGTACCTTTCTGCCATGACCATTTTTGAAATTGGGACCATTATTTGTTTCACCGCCCCTAATTTCCAATTATTGCTCACTGGTCGGTTGATCCAAGCTGTGGGTGTCGGTGTCACGATGCCGCTGTTACAAACGATTATGTTAACGATTTTCCCTGCTGACAAACGTGGGGCCGCCATGGGGATGGCCGGGATTGTGATCGGTTTAGCCCCTGCAATTGGCCCGACACTTTCTGGTTGGGTCATTGATAATATGAGCTGGCGTGACTTATTTGGGATGATTATTCCTATCGTTGCCGTGGTACTGATTGCTGGCTTCTTCTTTATGGCTGACGTCTTAGAAACCTCGAAACCAAAACTCGACTTTCTATCATTGGCACTGTCAACCTTGGGCTTTGGGAGTTTACTTTACGGCTTCTCCTCTGTTGGTGATGACGGTTGGACTTCAACCAAAGTCTTAGTCATGTTAGCAATTGGGGTTATTGGGATTATCTTATTTGTTTGGCGTCAATTAACGATGGCCAAACCATTCTTGGATTTTCGCGTTTTCAAGCACGTTCGCTTTACTATTGCGGCTGTTTTAAGTTCCGTCACCAACATGGCAATGGTCGGCGCCGAAATGGTCATTCCGCTCTACTTGCAAATTATTCATGGCTTTTCCGCCTTTGATTCTGGCTTAACCTTATTGGCCGGTGCCTTAATGATGGGGATTATGAGTCCAATTACTGGCCAAGCCTTTGACCGTTTTGGGGCAAAACGCCTTGCAATTCTAGGGATGTTCCTCTTAACTGCTGGGACCGTGCCATTCATGTTCATCACTCGTACCACCCCAACCATTTATATCGTCGTCTTATACGCGATTCGGATGTTTGGGATTTCAATGGTTATGATGCCAGCCACAACTGCTGGGATGAATGCCTTGCCATTAGACATGATGGGCCATGGGACCGCAGTCAACAACACAGTCCGTCAAATCGCCAGTTCCATTGGGACCGCCATTTTGACTTCAGTTTTATCAAATGTGACGACATCGCAAGCACCAGCTAAGTCAATGCTCAAACAGAATCCTTTAGGTTACCAAGATAACTATTTCAACGCAACTTTGAGTGGCTATCACGCTGCGTTCTATGTTGCTGTTGCCTTCTGTGTCGTTGGCTTAATTGTGGCCTTCTTTATGCAAGATAAGGCCCATTCAACCAAGATTACTAAAAAGGAGGTTGACGCCTAATGATTATCGCGCTGTTAATAATTAGTGCTATCGCCTTGTTTTTGACCTTTATTTATATGCCAGCTTCTTGGCTAAAATATGGTTTAAGCGTCCTCTTCGCTATTTCATTGGTCAGTTCATTGGTGCTCGTCGTCATGAATGACAGCCAGCATTTTGGTATGAAAAAGGTCACGACCACTAAGACCGTGACTTTGAAATCCGCTGGCAGTTCCCAACTCGACATGTTACTCTACCAATCAGTTGGGACATCCGACCAGCATCGTGTTTACATTTATAAAACGGCGGCCAATCAGAAAAAAGCCATCACAACGGCGGCCAATGTCAAAACGTCGAACCAGGTCAAAACCACCACCGGTTCAACTAAGCTAGTCACCAAGACGACTCGCTGGACTTACAAGAGTGGCACGGCCAAGCTCTGGTTTGGGATTGCCGACAACGACAAACAATTGATTAAGCGCACCAATACTTTCTACGTTCAAAAGACTTGGGCGGTGCTTAGCACGTCTCAAGCTAAACAGCTCAGCAAGCTCGCTAAGCAACAGTCGGCCACATTAAAGGTCCAGGCTAAGACTTACGTTCAAAACGCAGTTAAAGCTGCCATGATCAAGAATCCAACCATGTCAGCAACGCAATTGGCCCAGCTTGAAAAACAAGCTGCAGCACAATATCAGGCCACTGCCATGCAAAAGATGATTCAAACTGTCAAACAAGCTAAATAGTCAAACATCATAAAGAGGGAGCTCACATTCAGTCATTATCGACTGATGTGGGCTCCCCTTTTTTGATTAAAGTTCTAATGCTTGAGATTATCACAAAGGCTGTACAAGTCATTGTCGAGTCTTCACTGCCTGATTATTGACATCGTGACCGATTGTTCTGAGCACAACACTAACAGTTCCTGGTACGACATACCCTAATTAATGATTATAATGTTCAACGCAGAAATAGCTGCCATGACAATGCGGACAAGTTAGTTTGCGAGTTTTAACCGTGTGACGTGCAAACACCATCTGCCAGTATGTTGGCCTAAAAATGGTCTGACAATTTGGGCAAACATAATTGACGGCGCGAAAATAACGCACTGTCAACCAAAATGCGCCAATCACAGCAAGGACTAAGCCAATCATAAATGGCCACCATTGTCCTTGGGTGGACCCCCAGATTAACGTACCAATCTCAATCACATCTAAACAGCCGCCCCAAATCAGTAAGTCCCGATGAATCCGTGCTAATCCATGTTGATTTGTCATTAATTGATCTATGTCGGTAATTGAATTTATCGGTAAGTTCGTTAAATCAGTCAAGCCCCGTTGCAACTGTTCAATTTGACTTAATTGTTGTTGCGTCGTATCAACTTGCTTTCGTAGAGCATTGGCCTGCTCAACTAATAAGAGTCTTAGGACTTTCGGCGCCTCTGGACTAGCCAATACCGCTTGAATCGACTTCAAAGAAAGTCCTAACTGCTTCAGCAATAAGATCAACTTCAAGCGATTCAAATCGGCTACACTATACAAGCGTCGCCCACCCTCAGACTTGGCACTGGGTGTTAATAACTGACGTTGATCATAATATTGAATCGTGCGCACCGAAACTTGCGCTAATTTAGCCATCTCACCGGTCGTGTATTGTGACATAGATTTCACCTCCAACGCTTGTTATACGGGATGACGTGGCGTCATGAGCAACCCTTTTTCTCAATTATCGCAAAAAAAGTTTTTCTTTGGTAGCCGCAATTATTTCCCGGGTGAACAAAAAACGAGCTTGATTTTCATCAAACTCGTTTGCACGATTGCAGTATCCTGATTTAGGGCTAATTGGTGGCGCACTGTTCACATAGTGGCATCAAATCTTTTAAGTCCTCAACGGATGAGCCATTTTCTAAGAAGCAATTGACCATATCTAGCCAATATTGATCGTCAGCATTGAACGTCGCATGGGCGTCCTTGCATGGTAACAAACCAGCTTGCGTGTAAGCAACGATTTTATCAGCAGCGACCCCGCTACGGGCTGCTAATTGTTCCAGAGTCATTTTCTCTCACCATTTGTCCTTTCAAAAAATCAATGTGCTTATGTTACGCCCAGTCACCTGCAAATGCAAGTAATAATTTCGTGTCCGGAACATTAAAATGGTATGATAAAGTTCTTCATTATTTTCACCAAAAAGTGTAAACTAGACTCACTGATTTTTTTGGGTCATTTCGAGGAGGCTATTGGAACCATATGGATTCAAGTTTGACTTTTAAAAGTGGGGCCAAAGATGTGGTCCCAACATTATTCGGTTACATCGGTGTTGGCTTAGCCATGGGGATCGTAGCGAATACCAGCCACTTATCAGTCCTGGCTGTCTTACTGATGTCGTTAATTGTATATGCCGGCTCGGCACAATTTATTATTATCAGTATGTTACTCGCCGGCAGTCCGATTTCTGCCATCGTTCTCTCAACTTTTCTCATTAATTCGCGAATGATTTTAATGAGTCTGTCAATTGCGCAATACTTCAAAAAGGATTCGCTTTTGCAAAATATTGCTTTGGGGTCTCTTTTAACCGATGAAACCTTTGCCTTGAGTATGAACAAACTCAATCAGACGCAGCAAAAGTTACGACCACGCTGGTTACATGCAGCAAATATTATCGCCTATTTAGTCTGGGCCGCCGCAACGGTGGTCGGCTGTTTACTGGGTAACTTAATCGCCGACCCCAACCAATTCGGCCTCGACTTTGCCGTGGTCGGTATGTTTATTGGCTTACTCTATTTACAAATTATTACCGATCGCAGTAAAACGTTAAAAACGCAATTGTTAGTCGTCCTATTCGTCGCGATTGCCATGTTCTTTTTAATGCGTTTCTTCCCTGGTAATATTGCATTACTCATCGCCACCTTGCTCGGCTGTGGTTTTGGAATGGTGGTGACTCCGCATGACTAATTACGTGCTGGTCACAATTTTGCTATCTGGACTCGTGACCTGGCTCTCACGGGTGGTCCCGTTCGCGATCATCAAAAACTTGGCCGTTCCCAAATGGTTAATCAACTTTCTGTCATTCGTGCCTGTCGCCATTATGACAGCCATTTTTGTTGAAAGTTTGCTCGTTTACCACGCTGGACAATGGCCCGGATTCAACCTTGAAAACATCTATGCGTCAATTCCAGCCATTCTCGCTGGCGTTCTAACCAAGAGTTTACTAGCAGTCGTTATTACTGGAGTCGTTGCTATGGCCCTGCTCCGCCTAGTTGGCATGGGCTAACTTTCATCATGACTAATCAGAATCGTCATTGTGACGGTTCTTTTTTATTGCAATGACAGTTTCACGCTCCTACCTCCCCTGAACACCAAAAAGAACGTGCCAACCACTAATTAGTGGTCAACACGTTCTTTTTACTTTTAGCAGATATTTAAGCTGAGTTTAGTACCAGCCGTTAGCTTGCCAGAAAGATTGTGCTGCTGCCCATGAACCATAACGTGATGAAACATAGTTGTTGGCAACACGTTCTTGATTTGCAGCTGAATAGTCACCATTTAAGTATGATGCGTCTAATTGATACTTACCAATGTATCGACCATTGGTAGCTGAGTATGAACCGCCAGATTCCTTGTTAGCAATCCAAGCTTTAGCAGCGCTGTCTGAACCATTAGTTGAATAACTCGGTGTCGTTGCAGCTGGTGCGGCTTGTGATTGTGCAGGAGCTTGCGAAACAACGGGAGCTGCTGAAGCAGCCTGTGATTGAACTGGTGCCTGTGATTGTACAGGGGCTTGAGACTGAGCTGGGGCTTGTGAGGCAGCCGGTGCCTGCGATTGGACCGGTGCTTGTGAAGCTGGGGTTGCGACAGCTTGAGTCGTCGTGCCATTTACTTCCAACTGTTGGCCAACGATAATTAAGTTAACGTTCGCTAATGAGTTAGCTGTTTCAATTGCCGAAATCGTGGTGTTATAAGTGTCGGCCAATGCACTAACGGTGTCGCCAGCTTTAACCGTAACGGTGTCGGCGTTGGCAGCAGTTGTGCCGAGGACAAACAAACTAGCCGCGGCTGCAGTTGATAATAGTAAACTCTTGATCTTCATATAAATAGTTTCACTCCTGTGTTTTTTGGTTAGTTTCATAAAGTTCGATGCCATTTGGTCACCGGACTTAACAACAGGAGCTAAGTATACGGACTGAATATGACAAGCCAATAGCAATCAGATTACTAATTCAGCGTCCAATTGTAATAAACGGCCC
The DNA here is from genome assembly GCF_005405005.1 of Lactiplantibacillus daoliensis. Taxonomy (GTDB): domain Bacteria; phylum Bacillota; class Bacilli; order Lactobacillales; family Lactobacillaceae; genus Lactiplantibacillus; species Lactiplantibacillus daoliensis. The sequence goes on from NZ_BJDH01000001.1 coordinate 145,031, forward strand.
TTTTTGTAATATTTTGTAATATTTAAGCTGGAATCCGTGGGGTCGGCGCAATCAAAAAAGTCAATTATATTAAATTTATTTTACTTTGTAACCGCTACGAAACGCTTAATCATCTTTATCTTAGTTCTCAAAGCAAGTATAATAGTTCAAGTGCACTCATGAAAACTAGATATAAATGGAATATTAGTTTTGACATGCTAGATTGATCATCTTTTTTTCAAATACAAGATGGCAATTCGGTAAGAATCCGTTACAATGCCCATGATTGCTTTACTTAAACGGTAAAATCGGGTAAATTAACAACAAAACATGAGTACAATTTAGACACTTAAAATTTAAACTTAAAGATTGAGAGATGAACACACATGTGCGGTTTTGCTGGTTGTTTAACTGATCGGACGAAAACGGATAACGACGCCTACGATCAAACGATCCACGAAATGACAAAGATGATTGTCCATCGGGGTCCCGATGATGATGGTTACTTTGCTGATGACAACATTACAATGGGGTTCCGTCGCTTAAGTATTATTGACTTGGCTGGTGGTCATCAACCGCTGTCATACGACAATGAACGTTATTGGATGACTTTCAATGGTGAAATTTATAACTACATTGAATTACGGGAACAACTTAAAGCGGAGGGCTACGAATTCAAAACGAGTTCCGATTCCGAAGTCATTTTAGGAATGTATGCTAAGTACAAGGACAACTGTACCAAATACTTCCGTGGGATGTTTGCATTCGTTATCTGGGACAAACAGGAAAAGACGCTCTTTGCTGCGCGTGACCAGTTTGGTATCAAACCTTTCTATTATGCTGTTCAAGGTTCAGACTTCTACTATGCTTCTGAAAGCAAATCGATCTACAAGATTTTAAAGGATAAAACCTTCGATAAAAATGCATTGCAAGATTACATGACTTTCCAATTCGTCCCAGAACCCGAAACGTTGACGAAGGAAATCAAGATGTTAGCACCAGGTTGCTCGCTCACTAAGAAGTTGGGCGCTGCTCCTCAAATTACTCGTTACTATCATCGTGAATTTCACCCAGTTAAACGTTCCGAAAATGAATACGCTCAAAAAATCAAGGATGCCTTGATTGATTCCGTTAAAATTCATATGCGCTCTGACGTTCCAGTCGGATCATTCTTATCTGGTGGGATTGATTCTTCTATTATAGTAGCAATTGCCAAAAACTATAATCCTAACCTTGAAACGATCTCGGTTGGTTTCGAACGCGAAGGTTACAGTGAATTAGATGTTGCTCAGGAAACGGCCCAAATTTTGGGTGTTAAGAATTACAGCAACATTATTACACCGGAAGCCTTCATGAAGGCCTTCCCACACTTTGTTTGGAGTATGGATGATCCGTTGGCTGATCCGGCCGCTGTTCCTCAGTATTTCTTGGCTAAGGAAGCCGTTAAGCACGTTAAAGTCGCTTTGACCGGCGAAGGTGCCGATGAATTATTCGGTGGCTATACCATTTATCACGAACCAGAATCTCTGAAACCATTCCGTTACACGAAACCAATTAATGGCGCATTGAAGAAGATTGCTTTAATGATGCCTGAAGGAATGCGTGGCCGCTCATTCTTAATGCGTGGCACGACACCATTGCAAAATCGGTACGTTGGGAATGCCTTCATTTTTGGCGAAGATGAAAAGAAAAAATTCATCAAAAACTATAACCAAAATCATCCGTTCCAATCAATTACACAACCGTTTTACGATGAATCCGTGGATTACGACCCAATTAGTCGGATGCAATTCATCGATATGCACACTTGGTTGAACGGTGACTTATTACACAACGCCGATCGGACCACGATGGCTTCCAGTTTAGAGTTACGGACCCCATTTGTCGACCGCGAAGTTTACAACTTGGCAGCTGAAATTCCAGCTGACTTACGAATTAGTCATGGCACGACCAAGTACATCTTACGAAAAGCCGTCGAAGACATTGTGCCTGAACACGTCTTACATCGTAAGAAACTTGGCTTCCCAGTGCCAATCCGATTCTGGTTAAAAGATGAAATGTATGATTGGGCTAAACAAATTATCAATGACTCACAAACTGACGAATACTTTGATAAGTCCTACTTCTTGAAGTTGTTAGACGATCACAAAGCCGGCGTACGTGATAACTCACGGAAACTCTGGACTGTCTTGACCTTCATGATGTGGCACAAGATTTACGTTGAAAGTGACAACTTGATGGATAGTCCCACTGCTAACGCACATGCGAGTGCAATCGAGGAGTCTTAATTCTGATGGAAATCATTGTTCAAAAATTTGGCGGCACGTCCGTTAAAGACGATGCAGCCCGTAAACAAGCGTTGCGCCACGTTCAATACGCAGTCGACCAAGGTGACAAAGTCATCGTCGTTGTTTCTGCGATTGGCCGTAAAGGTGCCCCCTATGCCACTGATTCCTTATTAGGTCTAGTTCACGGGGAATCGTCACGTTTAACTAACCGGGAACTTGATATGTTAGTTTCAGTTGGCGAAACAATTTCGACCGCTGTCTTTACCGAACTTGCACGTGAACAAGGCTTGAATGTCATCGCAATGACCGGCCACGACGCTGGAATTGTCACCAATGATGACTTTCAGAATGCCAAGATTTTACGGGTTGATCCTAAACCAATTCAAGAAGCCTTCGTCGATGCCGATGTGGTTGTCGTCACTGGCTTCCAAGGTGCTACTGAAGACGGTCATATCACAACGATTGGCCGGGGCGGTTCCGATACTTCCGCTGCGATTTTAGGGGCGGCGTTGAAGGCCAAACGGGTTGACATCTTTACCGATGTTAACGGAATGATGACGGCGGATCCACGTTTAGTCACTCACGCCCGCTTCATCAAAGCCATCAGCTATGAAGAATTAGCTAACATGGCGCATGAAGGTGCTAAAGTGATTCATCCGCGGGCCGTTGAAATTGCAGAACAAGCGCACGTCCCGATGCGCATTCGCTCGACCTATCAAGCTCCCGATGAACTTGGAACGTTGGTCACCGATCGCACGACGACTCAAATTGAACATTATCGCACCGTGACCGGTGTTGCGCATCAAACTAATTTGACGCAATTTACGGTTCCAACTGATACGATGAGTTCAAGTGAAATTTTCCAACTGATGGCTCAGCATAATTTGAGTGTTGACTTTATTAATATCACCCAGCACCAAGTAGTTTTTAATTTGGTCAACGGTGACGCTAAAGTCGCTAAAGAGCTGCTAACCAAAGCACACGTTCATTGCCAAGCAATTGGTGACTGTGCCAAAGTTTCCGTGGTTGGCGCTGGCATCACCGGGACACCTGGTGTGACGGCACGTATCGTCACAGCATTGAGTGCCCAACACATCGACATTTTACAATCGACCGATAGCTACACTACGATCTGGGTGCTTGTTAAAGAAGCTGATTTAAAAGTCGCAATGAACGCACTACATGATGAATTTTTAGGAATTGAAGCTTAAGTCTATGAAAAGTGCTAGGCCTAAAATGGTCTAGCACTTTTTTAGCCTTATCACCATCAGTAAGCCACATTGGTCTTCCTCGACTTTTTAGCTCGTCACATGGTATCCTAGAAGGCGTTAAGTAGTCTATTTTAATTAAAAAGGACGTCTAATTAATGAAAGCAAGCAAATTAATTGAGTGTTTAAAATTCAAACAGGTCCAACCAGCATTGACCACCGACTTTGACGTGACGATGCTGACGCAAGACACCCGTGAAATCAAGCCAGGCGCGATGTTCGTTGCCGTTGACGGTTACCATGTCGATGGACACACCTTGGTCGATCAAGCCGTCGCCGCCGGTGCAAAAATTATTGTTGCCCAGAAACCAATCAACGTGAGTGTTCCGGTTATTTATGTTCAAAACACAGAACGTGCCATGGCCATTTTAGCCGACGTTTTCTATGGTGCACCTAGCCAGAAGATGCGGATGATTGGTGTGACTGGAACAAATGGTAAAACCACTGTGACCCACTTAATCGAACAGATCTATCGTGACCAACAACAAGCCACTGGCTTGATTGGGACGATGTATCGTAAAATTAAAGATCAAAAGTACCCAACTGCTAATACCACCCCTGATGCCATCACAACACAGCGAACTTTAGCCGCTATGCGCGATGCCGGTGTTGATACCGTTGCGATGGAAGTTTCTTCAATTGCCCTCGTCTTAGGACGCGTTTGGGGAATTGACTATGACATCGCCGTCTTCACCAATTTGACGCAGGACCATCTGGATTTCCACAAAACGATGGCCAACTATGCAGAAGCCAAAGCCATGTTATTCGCCCAACTTGGTAACAAGTATGGTGCGAACGGCACTGAAAAAGTTGCGGTTTTAAACACCGATGATCCTGTTGGAAAAGAGTTCGAACAATATACGTCCGCGCACGTCTTAACTTTTGGCTTGCAACCAGATGCCATGATCAATGCGCAGCACGTTCAAATTCAAAGCCATGGGACCGAATTTGACCTGTCTGTCTTTGGACACATCACCCATGTCACGATGAAGTTGATTGGTCAATTCAACGTTTATAATATGTTGGCGGCCTTCGCTGCAGCTTATGCAAGCGGCATTCCCGAAGACCAAATCATTGCATCGCTTGAAAGAGTTCCCGGCGTTAAGGGACGTTTCCAAGCCGTGCCATCACATACGGGTGTAAGTGTCATCGTGGATTATTCACACACACCAGATGGTTTGTTGAACGCCTTGGAAACGATCCAAGATTTTGCTAAAAAAGACATTTATTGCGTGGTCGGCTGTGGTGGTGATCGTGACAAGGGTAAACGACCAAAGATGGCTAAAATTGCGGTACAACGTAGTACCAAGCCCATCTTCACGTCCGACAATCCACGGACTGAAGATCCTGAGGCCATCTTACAAGACATGGTAGCGGGTGTACCAGATGCCAATGTGCCGGTCTATGTGGATCGGCATGAAGCCATCGCCACGGCCATTGCTCAAGCACAACCCGGCGATGTCGTTTTGATTGCTGGGAAAGGTCATGAGGACTACCAAATCTTAGGCCGGACTAAGCATCATTTTGATGATAGTGAAGAAGCCGCCAAAGCTTTAGCCTTGAAGCCAACCATTTAAATAACACCGTTCTAGGGCGCTGAGTGAATCTCAGCGTCTTTTTTTGCTATTTTCTCGGTTACTTACAATAACTTTACAATCAAAGTGTATACTCAACTCATCTATGATTGGAGGAAATCTAGCTTGATCGTCATTTATATTTTATTGATTGTAACGACCGTGATTCTAATGATTACTAGCGGACTTGCTAACCGCCTAAATCATCAACTCACCGATGGCACATTACTTAGTACACGCGACTTCGCAGCTTTTATGGTAAAAATAGCAGATTTTAATCAGGCCCATCCCCAAGCCAAACAACTCAACAAACGTTATCAGCGTTGCTGGCGTTGGCAAGCGATAATCTTAATGCTTTCAGGAATTATCGGAATCATTTGGGTGCTTTTTCTGACAGACCTCGATCCTGTTATCCTACTAATATCGATTGTTATGATTACTTTAGCCGCAACTGTTACGACCGTCATCACGACAACAAGTTACTACCATTTGACCAAGATCTATACCGCCCATCAATTGCAACTCAAACTTGCCCAAAAGACCCATGCCAGACTTTACTTTTACAGTAATTCCCTCTTGGTGCTACTGTTCAACTACGAATTCGTCGCTGTAGAATATCACCTATTTGAATCCTTGGTTTAATCAGTGATTAATTCGATTATTCACTAAAGTTACTATTCAGTATTTTATTAATTCGGTTATCGCCTACTTATAATAAAACTTAAGCAACGCACTGCATGTGTCTTAAGAAAGTAGGTCTTGATCATGATGCCAATGGCTAATCTGAATGCCGTTAAAATTAATGGTATTAATAAAATAACTAAGCCTTTCAACGAGACTGTCACCAGTGGTCAATTTGATCCAGCTGTTTTAAAAAATCTGGCTAACTTGACAGAACCTGTCCATTTAGAGAACAATCTCAGGGAGCTCCGAAACGGTAGCTTAACGCCACCGATTGCGGATGCCGTGGGTGATCGGGTCAATGTTGAACAAACGCTACTCAAATGCCAAACACGGACCGTCCCAGTGGAATGGTTGACCCCTGCCATTCTGTTACAACCACAACTGCTGGTTTATTTCCACGGGGGTGCTTTCTATGGCGGACAGCCTAGCAATAATACGGCTTTATTGAAGTTAATTGCCGATCGTAGTCACTGTGAAATCATCAATGTTGATTATGGTCTGGCACCCGAACACAAGGCCCCAGCGGGTATTTTGGATGGCTTAGCCGTCATTCACTATTTGGAGCAAGCCCGACCTGATGCCAAAATTGCAATTGCCGGGGACTCAGCTGGCGCTAATATTGCGTTGGCCGTCGCAAGTTTGAATCGGCAACTGGGAAGTCAACAAATCAACCAACAATTACTGTTATATCCGGTCACCGCTCCTGGTGCGGATCATCATGGCCCCCTCTGGGATGTTGATCAATTTTCAATTATCCCCAGTCAGCGGAATCGTTTTGAACATTACCATGACTTGTTCCGTCAAATCGATACGATTATGACTGATTATTATCTCCCTGAAAATGTTGACGCCGCAGCGCCCCTCATCTCACCAATCAATCAGTTGGATCTTCGCTGTTCACCTGCCACAACTATTATGATGGGTGAATTTGACCCATTCCGGCTTCAAGCCTGGGATTACGCCGAACGACTCGCTGATACCGGTGTGGAGACTACTTTTGTCCAGTACCAAGGTCAAAATCATGCGTTTGCACCATTAATCGATCGGTTCTGGCAAGCTCGAGATGTAGCGAAAATTATGACAGAACGACTAGTCAGTTTAATGTAAACAAAAAAATCTGAGAAAATTCCCAGATTTTTTGATCTAATTTACGCTCAGTCAGCGTCTATTTACTTAAATACCCGGTTTCATTCCAAGTCTTCAACTTAAAGTTTTGATTGTCAGTAGTTTCCACGATCGTTAAACTATCGTTATCCACAATACCGTGACCAACCGTGTTCAAAACTTTTCCGTCAACCACAAATGGTGCTCGCAAACCCGAGACTGGCACCCCCATTAATGTTTTTATGGTCATAGTAGTGACCAACCCGTGTGACACAATTAACACGGGGTTCGGATTATCAACACCCGCCTTGGTCACAACATCATGTACCGCGGCCGTGGTGCGTGCCACGAAGGCAGCGTATGTTTCACCGCCATTCGCATCAGCCGGATCATAAGCTTCCGGTTGGTGCATCACCTTGTCTAACTGATCTTTAGGCTCAACATCTTTCTCTAGTTGACCGTCCCACCGGCCAAAATCAAATTCACTGAAACGTGGTTCTACAATAATTGTTGGTTGCCACTGATTCTCTGCGGTGATCAGCTTCGCCGTGTCCAAGGCGCGCCCTTGAGGACTACTATAAACTTGAGAAAATTGAACCTGCTTGAGATAGTTACCAGCGGCGGTTGCGCCGGCAATACCGCTCTCAACTAAAGGTGAATCCGCTGAACCACCTTGAAAGCGTTTCTCGATGTTATATTGCGTGCGACCATGCCGTACAAAATAAAGTTGCATTGCTTTTCCTCCATTATTGACTCGTTAATTTCATTTTACCCGTCATGCTCATAATAAAAAAGTCCGCAACCTTATCAGGTCTCAGACTCTTGCATGTTTATAATTTTTTAACTAATGGTTGAAAGGCTAAAAAATATCACTAATGTCGCAGTACCGGCGACCGTTACGTGTAAAGTAGACTTGTCTAAATTCAGCGTTCCGTCAGTCAGAATCGGTGTGCCGTGGGGGCCAGCGCCAGCCGAGGTGCGGTCTGGCGCCTCAATTCAAATCCGATAAAACACGTCTTTGAATTGCCCCGCGAGACTAGTCAGCCAGGCACGCCGACTAGTCTTGCCGACACTGCACACCGATTTTGACTGACTACACTAAGCGTAAATAACTACTTTATCTCCACAAAACTAATGATTAGCTGGAGGTTGTTGCTGATAACATCGGACGTGCAGGTGGCGTTTGACCGGCGTTTTTTCCGGTCTTACACCACGGACAGTCCGGGAGATTTGCGATTTTAGCAAAGTTTCCGGGCGAGGCTCAAGACGTTTCTAAGGCTTGAACCGGTCCCTCGTTCGCATGTTATCTGCAACGACCGGATGCGGCAATGATCGACCAATTTTCATTACCAGATTGTTGACGTCCTCGTGCAGACCGGCAATTCTTAACTTTCAACCTTGAGTTTTTTAACCATGTGCTCGTAGGGATGGACGCCAATCATCAATTGACCATCGACCTTGAAACCTTGGCGATGATATAACTTGGCGGCTCGTGGATTGCCATCATCAACATTCAAGCTAAGTTTCTTCTCACCCAAGTCTGCCACCAAAGCCGGCAAAGCGCTCAACAACTGACTGCCAATACCTTGACCCTGGGTTTGCGGATCAACAGCTAACATGCTCAGGTACCATTCATCAGGCCGTGCCTCGCCACCTAATTCGAGTGCGCCATCAAAACCAGATTGAGCCGCCGAAACCGTCGCTAGAATTTGATTAACAGCCACTTCATTTTCTGCGGGATGACCAAAAGCGACCCCGAGAACTTGGTTACCATCAACCGCAACAAAGGTCTGTGCTAAACCATCAATATTTTCCGGCATCGCATAAAGTTGCGTTAACATCGCCAATAAATCAGCTTCACTGACCTTTTTCAAGACCGGCATTTCCATATCCCGATAAATCATCGCAATCAATGGCGCAATTTGGGCACTATCTTGCGGTTGTGCTTTTCGAATTTGCATATTTGCCTCCTACAACTAAGTTACACCTCACCCTACCAGAAGAACCGATGCGGCGTCAATCTTTCGGCTTAGCTGCGCGGCGATGTTCTAAGGTCATTACCCAAGTCGTAATCGGCACGGCTAAAATAACCCCAATCAACGAGAACATGACCATTAAGACCTCACCAACAAAAATTTTATTATTAATCACACTCCCAAAAGAGTAGTGTAGTCCTGAGAACCAAATAAACAGTGCTAAAAAGCCACCGAAAAAGCCGAAAAACAGCGTATTAAAAGTCGTCCCAATAATCTGCTTGCCAATGCTGATGCCGTCAATGTAGAGCCGCTTAGTTGCCACGTGCGGGTGCTGCTCGATAATTTCACTTAACCCCGCCGCGATGGCAATGCTGGCTTCCGCAATTGCCCCTAACGTACTCAGAATCGCTTCTGTTACCGCGACTCCAACAAAGGATACCCCAATAGTTAGCGACATCCCTTCCAAATCTTCACTATCTTCTAAACTGAATCCCTGAGCCATAATCACGTGTTCCACAGGAAATATCAGTAAAATCAAGGCAACCATGATAATCAACGAGGCAATATAGGCGGTCTTAGCAGCCAACTCGTTATCTTCGCCGAAGAAGATGGTAAACGCTAGAATCACAGTGCCAATGACTAATGAGACGCCCATTGCTGGAAAGCCCCACGAAATTAGAACAATGGCTAAAAACAGTAGCCCAAAATTAAAAATCAAGCTTAAAAAGGCTGTTGCGCCGGTTTTACCACCAATAATGGTCATCAATGCAAACAATACTAGAGCCAAAACGGTAATCGTACTCATGCGGACGTCACCTCCCGCGGCATTAAGCGACTAGCCAGCCAGCTAGCCACCGGAATTGCTAAAACAATCCCAATGCCCGAAATCAAGCTCTGAACCATACCTAATGACATATTCATCGTAAAGGTATAGCCCCAATTATTGCCATTGCGTAGATACAGTAGGGTCATTGAAAAAGTATCTGCCATAAAAATCAAAAATAAGACATTAATTAAAGGTCCCATGATTGAATGACCAATTTGTAACCCAGACTTGAAGACTTGATTGGGCGCAATGTCTGGCCGTTCTTCCTTTAATTGGAACAAAGAGGCAACAATATCAGTCGATTCATCCATGACCGCGCCCAGTGATCCCAGAATTGTTTCTACCAAGAATAACGGCTTAGGTACTTGCGTCACATATTGCATTGCTTCGTAAGTCACCCCACGCTCATGAGTCACCGCAAAGACAATTAAACTAATCACAACAGCTAATCCAGTTCCAGCCATGGTTGCGCCCAACGTGACCAACATCTTGCGTGAAAATCCCAATACCAGCCAGAGGGTTAGCACGGCAAAAATCACGGCTAAGATGCCGAATAACGTATAGACGTGACCGCCATTCGTGGCCAAATCAATCTGAATGGCCGCATAAAAGAGGACGGCATTTAACGCCACACTCAAAAACGCCATCAGGCCACTGAAACGCATAATCAGCAACAATAACGCAATGGTCAGCCAAGCAACAAAGGCCAAGGTCGTATCCCGTTTAAGCCCTTGAATGGTAATCGCAGCGGCCTTTTGACTTGGGATCCGCAGAAAGACCTGATTACCAACGCGATAATCCTGATCCATGGCTTGCGATTTCGTATACGTATTCTTAATCCGATAAGACCGGCCTTGGTGGCGATTATTTAACACCGTGACCGTGACCCACTGAGTGGCTGTGACATCTTTGTTATTAAATTCATCCGTCGTCGCATGACGATCGATTGCTTGAACGCGAGTCACCTTCGCCACCGTTTGCTGGTACAGACCGGCGTTAACTCGTGTCAGACCGACCCCAATTAGACCTAGGACAATCACAATCAGTGTCAGCCATAACCCCCAATGTTGTTGTATCTGCTGCTTCACTTTTTTCACCCTTCTCACTTAAGCTACTTTCAGCTTAGCACTGCTAATCACCCACCGAACGCTTCCTAACTAATCTTTACCAGAACCTAAGCACTTTCAATCATGACCTTAAGTGCATGTAGCCAAGCGACCTCAGTTGTCTCACGACTCCGTTGGGCTAACTTCAGACCACGTTCAACTTTTGCCAACGCAGTTGCCGGCTGCTTGGATACTCGCCATTCATAGACTGCTTGGAGCTTATACTGTGCCAGTGGCTCATAGCGTTGTAATACCTGTTGCACACCAGTATCTTGATACCAGCCAATCAAACGTGGCTCTGTCCGGTTAGCCACAAAATTCCAGTAGAGCGTTGCATCTAAATATCGCGCTAAATCGGCTGGCGGTAATGTATTGAAGCTGGGTTCTAACCGCGCCAGTCCCGTTAGCAAATCAGGTGTACTCAAGCCATGCTGTAAGCCCCATTCCAAGGTTAGAAAGGCTTGACGGACGACAAAATAGTTCTGATTACCGCCACCACGAGGCATCTCAATCATCGCCGCGTCTAAATCAGCGACACTGCCCGTTTGCGCATTCAAGGCTGTTGCTATCGCCGTCACGTACGCAGCCGTCATTGCAGCATCCGACTCACGTGCCGTTTGAAAATCTTTCGCGGCAGTTGGCCGGCCGTGCAAATTCATCGGCAATAACTGCCCGATTTTTAAAGTGTTGGCCCAGATCCAAATGATGAAGGCCAATAGCCAGAGATTAAAACTCAGTTTGAATTGTCCCAATGTGACCAGGCTCATCACTACCGTAATCAGGCTAAAAAGGCCGCCACCAAAGCAGTAAACGGCATGATTAAACTTGTGCGCATCCGCCGGTGGCATACCGACTAGATGCGGATAAGTCGTCAGAGGATGGCTAAAACGCCAATGACCATCACGCTTAGTCAATTGATATCGAAATCCTGCCCATTGCACGACCCGCGCGCCAATCAATCGAAACCCAACCCACTGGCCAAGTTCATAGATTAAGGTCGCACCTAATTCGCTAACAATCAGCGCCAGCCCTAACCAGCCAACTGTTGCGATGAATTGTCCCGTTACCTGCATGCCACTGCCTCCTCATGAAATCTTATTATCTAAATTATACGGTAAACTTGCGATGACATAAATATTTCTTCACGACAAAGTTCATCTAGCCTGCCAACGGTGCTATTATATGAATAATAAATCGTTAAGTATTTGACTTTTTAAATATATATTTTTTTATTTGATTGGAGAATACAGAAATGAAACTTACCGGAATCATCAATTTAAACTGCTTCTTAAACCATCGACTGGCACAAACAGACTTTTACCGTGAGTGACGGAAAAAGATTCTTTCATCAGCCAGACCATACTTATCAATTCAACCAACTTACGAATAGTTATATTATTCGAGAAGTAACCAATAAAAACAAACATAACTTAATTAGCCGAATAATTATTGGCGACATCATTGCAGGCGGCATTGGCATATTCGCTGATATAATGTCATCCGAAAAAGAATACGCCATTTGTAAACGACTAACGACATTTCTTCAGTTAACTAACGTTTATCCGAATAAACATGAAATAAATTTAATCACTATGCCTGTCAAAACGATTGCAATTTCCTATAAAACTATCGAAAAGAGCGCAACTATTATGGTAAATGAACTTAGTGCCGTTGTTGAGTCAAATCACTAAAATAAACTCAATTGCAAAAAATAATATCAATTTCTATAAAAAAGCCGGTATCACAAGTATTCACTTGCTAATACCGACTTTTTTCATAATTGCGCCCCCCGAGAATCGAACTCGGATCGCAAGGACCGAAATCTCGCGTGCTATCCTTTACACTAAGGGCGCCCACATCACTTATGTTAGCACAAATTAACGTCGCCGATGCTTGACCACCGTGAAAAAGTGCAAAATTGAGGCTAATAAAATATAAAATATTAAAACAAAGACACCGTAATACGCCCAGAAATTATGCAGTGGTATCACAAGCCCTATCGCTGTTTCAATCCCCATTGTGACCAAAGCCATCACGGCTATCATCGCAAATAATTCAATATATCGTTTCACAGTATTATCATCTCGCTCCTTTTTTAAGGCCGCTTTACGACCAACCCGTTCCCCTTCAGCTTGTTTAGCAGCAGAAAGTTTCTGCATTCCCCAAGTATGCGTCACCACAATTTCACGAAGCTTGATTAAGCCACCCATGGTGAGAAACTTATCCATCGTTTTAAAAGCAGCATCCGTCACGCCAGTCACATAGTTTTCAATGCCACCCGCGTAACAATCAGTAATCGTTACATAATGCTTATTCTTAAAACGGTCCGGGACCGCCTCTCCAACGGCATTATAACGGGCAATTCGGTTTCGAAAACAATCCAAAAAGTTTTTCATCACACCAGATAAGCTTCCCAAATAGACCGGTGCCGCTAGTACCCAAACATCGGCAGACAATAACTTAGCTTCCAGCTTGTCCAGTACTGGGTTTGGCTGGTTATCATGGTCTGGTTTAATCTCATAATCTGCCAAGTTAACCCACTCCGTCGTCGCAGTTTGACTGGCACCAGTTAAAACAGCCTGCAACATTTTTCCGGTCACCCCATCTGGCTGATGTGATCCCAAAATTCCTAAAACTTTCATCTGACTCACTCCCTACAAACAACTATTTTACCTCATTTTTAAATATACGGATATAAAACAAACATTAACGATTTAAGTGTCTAATAATGAACGCTTACAATAAAAACAATTGACAACCAATTAAGGAGTTGTTTTAATGAAGTATAGGTAACGTTGTCTCGTCAGCCCAGCAGTCCGCTCGACAACTTGCGGACTTTAACGATTTGAGCCACTTAGTATTTCACCCTTGATATTAACGCATTCAAATAAATTGTGCTCGACAATAATCGCGACGCAAACGTCAAGCATGGCGTAGTTGTTCGCTTAACCCGTTCCAAAGCCGGTTTCAGTGTCTTTTAAGCCACCGTGGGGGAATCAGGTCTAAGTGAATCAAATAGAATCTGAAAGGACTAGTTCAGTTATGGCTAATTATGAAAAATCTGAAACAGCATTAGCAGCAAGTGCCCAGCTAATTGGTATCTTTGCGGAAAAGGTCCGCCGACAAATCATCATTGCTCTGGGGAACAGTGGTGACGGTTTAAATGTAACTGATATTACCGCCCTTGTTAACATTTCACGTCCCGCCGTTTCTCATCATCTACGATTGATGCGTGAAGCTGGCGTGATTGATATGCGCAGTAACGGCGTTGAACATATTTATTACCTCACTTTGACCGCGCCACTCGCTCAGTTAGCTTCTACCTTTGCGACACTCGCAGCTGACTCCGAACCAGTTGCTGGAAATTAATTAAATTGTGACTAAAAAGGCCACGCTCTGAACGTCATCTGGTTGATGATGTTCAGAGCGTGGCTATTTTTTTGTTTAATTACTCTGCAGTCATTGGCGCCAGTTTTTGAACCAGCGCTTGCAAATCAGCCGGTAATGGTGCTGTAAATTCACGCCGTTCACCACTGAACGGGTCCTTGAATTTCAACGTTGACGCGTGTAATGCTTGCCGTTTGATCAAGCTTAGATCGCCACCGTATAGTTCATCACCCAATAATGGATGACCGAGGTGTGTTAAATGCACCCGAATCTGATGTGTCCGGCCCGTGACCAGCCCTAATTTGACCTCTGTTACGGTATCGCCAAAGTTTTGCTCAACCCAATATTTAGTAATTGCCTTCTGACCGGTTGCCATCACTTCACGCCGCGGACTATCCGTTGGTCGGCCGATGGGAGCCTTAATCGTCCCTTTCGCTGCAGTGATCTTGCCACTAACCCAGGCGAGATAAGTCTTTCTCAACGTGTGGCCAATGGGTTCATAGGTCAGCATTCCTTGTGCAACGCGATGCTTAGCAATCAGCACTAGTCCACTAGTATCGCGATCCAAACGGGTAATCAAATGTGGCTTTAAGTTTTCAGCTTGTTCACGTAACAAATGACCTTTGACCCGATTGACTAGGGTATCAGTCTGATTATTAGGTCCAGGGACACTAGTGACTCCCGCGGTTTTATTGACGACTAACCAATTATCATCCTCATAGATCACCTCAATAGGAACTTCGCTACTGGCAATGTCATCATCCGCGACTTCAGCGGGTAAGCTAATACCTGCAGCATCACCAGTTTCAACCGTAATGACACCCGTACGAGCGACGCCATTAACAATGAAGTCACCATTGCCATGTTTAATTTCTTTGATCAATCGCATACTGATACCGTGCGTCGTTAAAAAATGTTTCATTGAAACTGGTTCCGTGGTATTTTTCCAAATAATTTGCATCTACGACACCTCCAAGGTGAAAAAACAACTTAAATTTAATTTTTGAGTTTGTACAAGCATGGTATAGTTAGGGTAATTTGAGTGAAACTTAATTTTTGGGGGAATTGACTATGCACTATCACCGTCCGAATTGGCTCCGTCGCCTGATCCTCGTAGCTACACTGCTAGTGGGACTTGGCGTCATCGTACTGATTACCACCGATCTCTTACAATCCACTGACCGACCAGAAAAAGCCGCGCCGACAACTGTGGTCGCAAAGACTAAACCAGCCACTACGAAAACAGCCGTCAAAAAAGGGTTATCAACTGTGGTCAAAAATCAAGCACTTGATCACTATATGACTAATCTCAATTTTTCAGGAACCGTCGTCGTCGTTCGCGAAGGCCGAGTCATGCTACGCAAAGGTTACGGCTTGCGTAATCGCGAAAAAAAGCTTCCTAATGAAGTCGCCACACCATACTATATTGGGTCGGCGCAAAAAGCCATCATCGCCACTGCCATTCTGCAACTTCAAGATGCTGGCAAATTAAAAGTTGATGCGCCAATCAGTACTTATTTACCAAACTTTCCCAACGGTCACAACATTAAGCTGCGCAATTTCCTGACACATACGTCAGGTATTGTCGGTCACGCGGAAACTGATGATGCCATCACGCCGACTGCCTTGGTCGAAGATATTGAGAAGCGCGGCATCCGTTCACAGCCTGGCCGCTGGCGTTACCTCGATAGTAATTACACCGTGCTAGCTTATTTAGTCGAAAAAATCAGCGGCCAATCCCTCATGTCCTATTTAGAGAAGCATATTTTTAAACCGGCTGGCATTGATTCCTCAGGAAATTATAAAACTTTTGATCAAGTCGCCAACCACTCAACGGGTTATAAAATTAAAAATGGCCAATACACGATTCCGGCACTGCCAGACCTATCCCAGTTGTTTGGCTGTGGCAATCTTTACATGACGGCCGATGATATGTACCGTTTCGACCACGCCTTAATGACCGACAAACTCATTTCAAAAGCCGCTCGTAAAGACATGCTCACCGCTGGTAGCTCTTCCACTTATGGAATGGGATTTTACGTGAATCCGGCGAGCTACAGCAATCATGGTGTCTTGAATGGTTGGAATCTCGTTAACAACTTTAGTCGCAGTGGTGGCACCTATATTGTCGTGATGTCCAACGTCCAGAATGGGGTCAAGTCGTTGGGCAAAGTTGCCAGCGATATCTATGGCATCTTAGATAAACCGACGACGCCAGCCAGCACGAAACCAGCAACGCTTAGTCGGCGGTAGCTGGCTGATGCACATAAGCACGAATCGTTTCCATAAAGATTTCGCCGTACTTTTCTAACTTGCTGGCACCCACACCTTTCACGTCAAGAAAGGCGGCATCATTTTCCGGCAACAATTCACACATGGAATGTAAAGTCTTATCTGAAAAGATGACAAATGGCGGCACATGTTGTTCTTCGGCCAAACCATGTCGTAAGGTTCGCAATTGTTCAAATAACGCATCATCCAACGGCACAGACTTTTCAACAGTCTGTGCCGTTTTGCGCATCACTTGTGACTTGCCTTTCAAGACAGACACCCCTGCTTGCGTCACTGCCAGTGTCGGGTATTGACCACCCATCGTCTGCAAATAACCCGTCGCCGTTAAAAAGTCGATCAACTCAGTCACACTTTTTTGTCGCTGTCCTGCCATGATGCCATAAGTCGGCAGGTCACTCAAATTAAGCTCACGAATACGTTGATTATTGGCACCACAAAGCACCTGCGCCACCACACCTTTGCCAAAACGTGAATGGAGTCGCACAACACATGACAAGACTTTTTGCGTGGCTGTAGTGATATCTTGCGCGGCGCGGTCATCTCGACAGTTGCTACACCGACCACAGGGTTCTGAATCCTCACCAAAATAATTCAGAATAAATTGTTGCAAACAACCTTGTGTATTCGCGTACTGCGTCATTAATTGCAATTTGTGATAAGAACGATGTTTATGTTCATCATCCATTTCAGATTCATCAATAAAGAAGTGTTGAATCTGAATATCTTTGGCACGATAAATCAAAATTGCCTGGCTTGGTAAACCATCGCGACCAGCCCGGCCAGCCTCTTGGTAATAAGCTTCCAATGTTCCCGGCACCTGTGCATGGATGACAAAGCGAACATTACTCTTATCGATTCCCATCCCAAAAGCATTCGTCGCCACCATCACCTGCACCCGATCATACAAGAAATCTTCTTGATTCTTACGGCGTACGTCATCGTCTAGCCCTGCGTGATACATGGTCGCCTGAACGTGGTGTCGTTTCAATAAAGCCACCAACCGTGTGACTTCTTTACGCGTGCTGGCATAAATAATACCCGCTTCAGTTGCATTGGCTGCCAAATAATCCAAGATGTACTTATCAGTATCTTGATCCTTAACCACCGATAAATCCAAGTTATCGCGAGCAAAACCAGTATTAACTTCCTTGTCTGGTGCGATTTTCAGTCGTTGACAAATGTCTTGGGCCACTTGTTCGGTCGCTGTCGCCGTCAAAGCCAGGACTTGCGGATGCGTCGGTAATTGTTCGATAGCGGTACTCAACGCCAAATAACTTGGCCGGAAATCGTGACCCCATTGTGAAATACAATGAGCTTCATCAATTGCTAACAATCTGATTGGTAAATTACCAAGCGCTTGAATAAATTGCGGTGAATCCAATCGTTCTGGCGCAATGTAGAGCAACGTATAGTCCCCTGCCCGAAGTTCTTGTAGCCGCAGATTAATGTCACGATAGTCCATGGAGCTATTGATAAATGTCGCTGCAATGCCGTTGTCATTTAAGGCATCGACCTGATCCTTCATCAAAGAAATCAACGGTGACACGACCACCGTCAAGCCTTCAAATAATAATGCCGGAATTTGATAACAAAGCGACTTACCGCCCCCGGTCGGCATTACTGCCAGCGTATTTTGTCCAGCTAATACTTGTTCAATGACCGCTTTTTGACCCGATCGAAATTCATCGTAACCAAACGTTGTTTTTAACACTTGCTGCGCCGCCGCTAAGTCCATCGCCCAATACTCCTTTGAATAATTCAGTATTTCCATTCTACCGAGAAAGCCTGTGACTTACAACTACGCGTCTCGTTGAAGCAACAACTTTATCGCGTTCATAACTACCAAAAAAATGCTAATTGCGTTCAACTTCTCGCAATTAGCATTTTGTATGTACGACATTAATTTTGTTTTGGCCGCCCACGATGATCAACTAACCCCTCATCACCATTTTGTCGGTACTTGCGGACCCAAGTGTAAACCTGCGGATAAGACACATTAAATTTATCAGCTGCTTCCTGATAGTTATTTGCATGTGCCAAGGTATATTTCACAATTTCGATTCGTTCCTCATATGTTGCTCGCCGTCCCCGTTCCATGGTCGGGCCCCCTTTCATTCGCCAAAGTTTATCATACCAAGAGTTGACTGCTTTTTGTAGTTTTTTATTAGTGATTTTAGCGACCATAACAATTTTTTTGAGATTAGGTCAGTTTTTACTAGCTTTTTAGAACATATGTTCGTATAATGATTTTGAGGTGATCCCGATGGAAATGAAAAATTTAACTGGTCGCTACGACAATCAGACCAAAATTTTAAAATTAGACCCTTTCATGCTATACGTGCGCGTTCAACCAACTGACACTCAGGCACGACCAGTCAACTGCATCATCGTTAAACACGCGCTAACCCTCTACTATCAATTAAAACCAAACGCGCAACTTGCTTTGTATGGCCATTACAACACACGCCATCAATTTGTGATTACTAAATTCATGGTTGGTCAAGCCGTGCAAGTGCTAGCATGCTAGACTATTTTTAATTAAAAATAAATTGGAGGCTTTTTATCATGGTAGAACCATTGGTCATGTTGGTCCGAAACCAAAAAAACGTGGCTACTTTTGTCTACATAGTCAGTTACCCCGCTTTGCAGCTTAACGACGATCAGAGCTTATCGCCAATTGCAAAACCGGCTATAACCGGCACCGTCACTAAAATCACTCTTAATCCAAACAATAACCTTTATTCGATTCACTTTAAGAGTAATCAAAAACTACAGCTTAATCCTAAAAATGTACTTCGGGTCGCAGCTAATCCCGATGACTTACCGGCAGCAGAATTGCTCTCTCACTACGGTTATCGTCTGAAATTACCAGTTGGTTCCGACAAATTTCAAACCAATTTTCAAAAGGTTTTCCCGTCAATTAAACAACTCAAAACCATTCCCAACCATTACATCGTTGTTGATTGCGAGTTTGGAACCTTTTTCAAGCGCCAATTTCACGCCGGTGATTACCACTGGCTACCAACCACGATCAACGGTGCCGATAGTACCGTTTTCCAGTTGGCAGCGCTCAGCTATCAGGCGAATCAACAAACCAGTGTCTATTTTGACCGCTTATTAGACTACCCAGCCTTTTTACCTCAAAAAAAGCTATCAGCACTCGCTGCTAGTGAGCAAACATTAGCTGAATTTGAACAAACAGCCAAGCCCGTTCGAGTGCTCAAGGACTTCATTGACCAAGTCCTAGCACCACAGCTCCCACTAGTCTTTTGGGATCAGAGGCAAGACTTAAAATCCTTACACTGGCTGCTGACCCAACACTTTCAAGACCTATCAGCAATACAACAAACAATCGTCAAGCAACCACTGCAAGTCTTCGATGGTGAACAATATACTAATATTGTAATTAATCGTAGCAATAAAAAGCCACTTAGCACGGCCCACAGTCTACCGTTAAATGGTGTTGCCGGTTTACTGAACATTTTCAACCCCCATCAACACAACGCACTGTGGGGTGCTCAGACCACACATTACGTTGTCAATCAAATGGCCCGTGTTCAAGCTGTGGCGCCGCAAATTCTCGAACGGCCACAACCCGTTGAGCAAGCTGTTCAGAAAGCTGTTCAGAAAGCTGAATTGCGTCAACAACAGACGAAATATCAACTCGTGCATCAACTCCGAGCAACTGGTAAGACTTATCGTGAGATTGCTGTCAGCGCGGGTATAAGTGTCAGTGGCGTCAATTATATTCTTAAAAAGGCTAAACCGATTCCAGCCCAAACACCCCCTGCTATTACTAACCTGGAAAGCGTATAATGAGATTAATAACTTCAAAGGAGTGTCGTTTAAAATGACAAAAAGAATTCAAGGCTCTTGTACCACAATTCTCGTTGGTAAAAAGGCCTCTATTGATGGTTCAACCATCATTTCTCGAAATGATGATGGTCACGAAGCTTTAGATCCAGAACGTTTGGTGGTTGTTAATCCAGCCGACCAGCCCAAGCACTATCAATCTGTCATTAGTAAAGTTAAGGTGGAATTGCCTGATAACCCGTTACGTTATACTTCAATTCCTAACTCAATTTTAACCAATGGGACTTGGCCAGCTGCCGGGATCAACAGTGAAAACATCGCGATGTCTGCCACTGAAACCATTACCACCAACTCACGAATTCAAGGTGTTGATCCGTTGGTCGATAACGGGATTGGTGAAGAAGATCTCGTAACTTTAGTCTTGCCTTACATTCATTCTGCTAAGGAAGGAGTCACCCGTCTAGGCGCACTGTTAAAGGAATACGGGACATATGAACCAAATGGTATCGCCTTTTCTGACAACAATGAAATTTGGTGGTTAGAAACCATTGGTGGCCATCACTGGGCTGCTAAGCGTATTCCCGATGATGCTTACGTCGTCGCTCCTAACCGCATGAATATCGACGACTTTGACTTCAAATCGTCAGATACTATGGCTTCTGACGATTTGGAAGACTTGATTGCAACCAACCACTTGAATCCTGACTTCGATCAAGTGAACTTGCGCCACATTTTTGGTAGTGCGACGATCAAGGATACGGTCTATAACAATCCACGCGCTTGGTTCGGTCAAAAGTACTTCACACCAGACGTTGATCAAGACCCAATGGGGCAAGACTTGCCATTCATCTGCCATGCCAACCGGAAGATTTCTATCGAAGACGTAAAATTTGTCTTGAGTTCTCACTATGAAAACACGAAGTACGACGTTTATGGTAGCGGTTCTGAAGCCGACAAAAAGCTCTTCCGTCCAATCGGGATTAACCGTAACCATGACGTGCATATCTTACAAATTCGGAACAATGTTCCCGCTGAAATTGCTGGGATTCATTGGCTTGCTTTTGGTGCCAACACGTTCAATACTGTTGTGCCATTTTACGCGAACGTAAACGACACCCCTGCTAGTTACAAGGATGCCAACGGCACTTTCAATTTGAACAACATGTACTGGTTGAGCTGTACGACGGCACTCCTTGGTGATACTGACTACGACTTCTATGTTGACATGCGTAACAGCTTTGAACTTGGTGCGATGAGTGCTTACCGTCAAATCGAAAATGCCACTGATGCCGACTTGAACAACCATTCAGACGTCAATGCCTACTTGGAAGCAGCTAATCAAAAATTAGCCGACGAATCCATGAAACGGCAAACGAAATTACTCGGTGACATGGTCATTGCTGGTTCTGAACAAATGAAACTTCGTTATAATCTAAATGATTAATTAGAGCCTTATTCATCAGGGTCTCGTTAAATTTTAATTTTGGGGTTTACTTTTTAAGAATGAGTGCTAATATAAATGTCACAAGATAAAAAACGTAGGAAAGAGGAGTACGTTCGATCAACCTGCCAGTGAGTTGGGACATAGTGGAAACCCAACCAGTCCTTGATTGTTCCGAAAAACACTTTCTTAGTTGCTAACTGAAATAACTTCGTTAAAGTAGGATTAGTCGTTTACCGGTACGTTATCATCGGTGGTGTATGTTTGTACACTGTTTAAAAGCTGGTTTATTTTAGATAAACAACTTGGGTGGTACCGCGAAAAAAGTCTTTCGTCCCTTGATTAATGTCAAGGACGGAAGACTTTTTTCGTTTTATCTTAGCCAAAAACCCAAAGGAGAACTGAACTCATGCATTTAATTATTCCAAAGTCATACGATCCAAAATTGTCCGTCAAAGAAACCCAACAGGCCATCCGTTACATTCGTGAAACCTTCCAAACCGAATTTGGTAAGGAACTTAACCTATCACGCCTGTCTGCTCCCATGTTCGTCACTAAGGCTTCCGGCCTCAACGATAACTTGAACGGTGTCGAAACCCCCGTTTCATTCACCATGCAAGACTTGCCTGACGAAACCATTGAAATTGTGCATTCATTAGCCAAATGGAAGCGCGTTGCCTTAAAGCGTTATAGCTTTGATATGCATACCGGCTTATACACGAACATGAATGCCATTCGTAAAGACGAAGACTTGGACAACCTCCACTCCGCTTACGTTGACCAATGGGACTGGGAAAAGGTCATTGCTAAAGACGAACGTAACATTGAAACCTTACAAGCAACCGTTAAGACCATTTTCAAAGTAATCAAACATATGGAACACGAAGTTTGGTATAAGTTCCCTAAAGCTGTCCATCATTTGCCAGATGAAATCCACTTCATTACCACGCAAGAATTGGAAGACCTCTACCCTGACAAGACGCCTAAAGAACGTGAAAATGCCATTACTAAAAAATATGGTGCCGTCTTTTTAATGCAAATCGGTGGTGAACTTCACAGTGGCAAGCGTCACGATGGCCGCGCACCTGACTACGATGATTGGCAATTAAACGGTGATATCTTATTCTGGTACGAACCATTACAACTTGCACTCGAAGTTTCTAGCATGGGAATTCGGGTCGACGCTGACTCTTTGGCAAAACAATTAAAATTAGCTGATGCTGAAGATCGACTACAATACCCTTATCATCAAGCCATTTTACATGACAAACTCCCCTTCACAATCGGTGGTGGAATTGGTCAATCACGCCTCTGCATGCTCTTACTCGGTAAAGCCCACGTTGGCGAAGTTCAAGCCGCATTATGGCCACAAGCCATGATCGACAAATGTGAAGCTAACGGAATTCACTTACTCTAATATTAATTTTAGCCTCGTCTGAATTTTTTCGGACGGGGCTTTTTTTAGTCGAAGCAATTACAGCTTTCTTATGACTATCATTAAATTTGACATTAATACAAAAGTTTCATATGATGATGTTAATAAGAATAGTGAAATGGTTCACAATTCTTCACCACACCATGAAAGGACGTGATTAGTCATGCATTTTGTTAAACATGACGGCTTATGACCGTTCCAAACACAACCGTAAGTGAGGTGCATTGACATGAAAACTCGAGGGGGAAAAACCACATGGCTTAAACTCAGAAAAACTTGGCTCTTAATCATGGCAACCTTAGCTATCATTGGCAGTATTGCCTTAAATACCCATGACGCAACCGTTGCCGATACGACTGAACAAAGTGTCGTTGTTCCAGATCAACGACCCGATACAGAAGACACAACCAACGATGAAAGCACGACACCAGATCAGCAACCAACCGAGGACGAAACAACACCTCCAGCTGAAAATTCTGATGCAGAAGATACCACTATTGAAGACGAGCAAACTAATCAAGTCTTCGCTACAGAGGCATCTGATGATGAAATTCCTGATGGCGGCACTGTCTATGACGACCATCCCAACGTACAAAACATCTTGGGGATTGCTTCAAAATTCCACATTTTTGCCTTTGAAGCAGAATTAGGCGTCCACACAGCCGGTAATGTCGCCGTCGGAAATATCGCCTGTATAACCGACTTCGGTACGACCAACAAATTAGAACTGATTGATCGTGATATTAATTATATTCAAAGTATCACTAAAATTCATGAAGGTTCCTTCGTCTCTGCTGGTGAAATCCGTAGTAATAAAGTCATCTTCGGCGAAGGCATCGCCATCGATCGTAGCAATCCTCAACGAGTCAAAGTTAACGATGTCGACATTAACCATTTGTTGGCCGACGAAGTTTACCAAGATCGAAATGGTCAGACTTATATCAACTTTAATGATGAATTTGCCAAATTAACTGAAAGAAATATTCTCATCAGTAAAATGACACCACAAAGAACGTACACTAAAACGGATTTTCCAGACATCAATCAACGCGTCATTGATATCACCGACTTTACTCCAGATGAAAATGACCGCATTATTATTAATTTAGCCGCTGATCAGTTAACCATGGCACAAAAGCTGACTATCAAAGGGTTATCAACTACCCCTAATGGTAAAACAGTTATCATCAACGTAGACATTGGCGGCCAGCATAACTTTAACAGTACCAGCCCCATTGAGATCATTTACGAAGATGGGACGACCCGCGGTAACAAAGATGATGATTATGGCGACAACCATCTCCTTTGGAACTTCCACGCCAATCAGCAAACGTATGCTGGAACACTAGCATTTGATGGGATGTTTTCAGGTAGTGTCTTAGCCCCAGCTGCTGTTTTAGTGGCAAAGAAAAACATGGATGGTAACTTAATCGCCAAACGAGTGGAAATTCACGCTGAATCTCATCGCTGGGATTTACAAGATAACAGCGAAGAAGGTTTGGTAGAACCGGAGCCTGAAGAAGAACCAGATCCAGGAATTGAACCGGAACCAGGACCAAATCCAGAGCCAGAACCTGAACCGGGACCAGATCCTGAACCAGATCCTGAACCTGAACCGGAACCAGAACCAGATCCTGAACCAGAACCAGAACCAGATCCAGATCCAGATCCAGATCCAGAGCCAGAACCGGAACCTGAAAAAGAAGATCCTGAACCAGATCCTGAACCGAAAGAAGTTGTCGAAACTGATCAACCAACGGAAGTCGATGATCCAGAAACAAGCACAGAGCTAGAAACTGAATTGGACACGGCATTAGCTTTACCAGAACCAAAACGAACAACGGCAGTCAAGCGTGTTTTACGCAAAATCGACTCAGCAATTGTTCAAGCCAAGAAAGCAAGTGCCCCTGTCCAGGCAACCAAATTAACTACCCTTCGGACGCGTGGCTTAGCAGTTCTGCATACCGGACGCTTACCGCAAACTGATGAACGTCACACAGAAGTCTTAACAACCATCGGCTTAGGCATGCTGGTCATGATTTTAATCACTGGCTCAAAAATGATTAAACGCTACAGGAAACGGAGCTAAGCTTAGAAATGAAATTATTAGCTAAAACAATTGTCGACTAGCTGGGGGAAAACTTCCCCTGCTAGTCGACAATTTTGATGATTTAAATTTCTGAAAATTTTGCAGATAACTGTGTAAAACGCTCGGTTGCCGTTGACAATATTTTCTATTGAAAGGACACCTCTTATAAACCAACAAAGTTCACTAGAACGCTAAAACCTTCCCCAGCTCAAACCATCCATACGATGGGATACTAAATCAATAGGTTTATAGACTGCCGAAAATGGTGCTCCACCGGCCAAAATCATCATTAGCGGCATAGCAAAATAGCGATATCTAGTTTGAATTTCAATTCCTAGATGGACTAATATATATCCGATCAATAAAGTAACAATCAAATTTTCTAAGCCTCGCGGATTTTTTAACAGGGTCCAACTGACTAATACTGTAATCACCAAATACATCGCTTTTTGTATCACGCAAAGCATACCCACAACTAATTTCGGTATGTTTGTATGCTTAGTTCCCCAAGAAATGGTTGTATCAATGTCCGCCCACATGATGGCAAACTTTTTACAAAAAGTCCAACCAATTTTCGAGGATTTGACGCCCGTTGAACCACTAATTGGTGTGCCAGCTTTTGTCGCTGTGAGGGCGTTTTACCGACATTAACGACACTGTAATCAGTTGGATTCCATTTACCATCTGAGTCTGCGTTTAATCCAAGTGCCAATTTCCAATCCGTATTTGTCGTTGTAATTGATTGGGGACTAATTCCAGTAGCTTGTACTAAATAGTTACTGCCAAGATTTGCGATGCCAAAGGCGAATAATAAACTCACTAGCCCTAAGACGACTCCCCGTTTATGTTGCTGTGTTGGCAAATCAATGAAAAGTTCGTACAATGTCACCGCCAACAAAATAATTGACGCCAGTGGTCTAATAAAGTTCCCGGCAAAGATAACTAATCCTATCACAGTCCCATTTTTCCACGTCAATGGGTAGGCGACTAACAACCAAATTGCCAGCATAAAAAATGCAACGGCTAAAATATCATTAGTTAGCACTGAAGTTACTACGACATTCGGGACATATACAGTCATCATTAACATCGCCAAAATTTGAGCCCGCTTACCGTATAATCGATAAGTGATTTGACCAACAAAATAAATCGTGACAACACTGAAAATACAATTTAGTAATTGTAATAACAATAGACTATCACCAAATAACTTAATAATACTGCCTTGATATAAAACAAAGCCTAACATGTACGGTGAAAAATTCACGTATTGATTCTGAGTGGCAAAGTCCGAAACACCATGTGCAAATGCTAAACTTGCTCGATGTAACTGAAAATAATCTTGCGTTGGTGGTGTCTTAGCGACTAAAACCCAGACAACTCGTAACAATAGTGCTAATCCTAATAACCATAATTCCCAGTGCTGATTAAAATACGGCCAAATTACTTTTAACACCCATAATCCCACAACGGTTACAGCAGCGAAGAAAACACTTAAGCCCAATATGCGAATTGGTGTCAAAGAAAACGGCCAATATTGCTGGTTATAGTAAAGAAAATTGCAAAAGTTGATCAGTAAAAATAGACTTGCGCCAAACAGCCACACAAGCCTATTTGAAAAGCGTGACAACATCAAATCACTCCAAGTTAACTCATAATCATTATATTATACACCATTGTAATAATTATATTATTTTATACTAATGGTTAATTCTGATGATTACCTATTTCTTTCTAGGAATCAAGCTAACGGATGTCGCCGATAATGCTGCAAATACCTACGTTGATAACCATTGATGACCAGCAAAATTCCAATCAAACCCCAGGCCCACCAACCAAGTGCCCCCTCATTAAGACGTTCGGCCGTCCAATAATAATAAATACCGGCATTTAAAATAATGTAACCGCCGATCCCGTTAATCAAATTTGCAAGCCTTAAATCGACATGCTGTTGTTGCAACCGAATACTCAGTGGCAATTTTACCCACAGATTATCTAGTTGATGATCAGCCATCAAGCGCCGCCCTAGTTGCCAGATTAACCAAAGTAACACTGCTGTGAACGAGATAAACGACCGAATACTCAAGCTCACTAAACCCAAATATCCTAATGCATTGATTAAACCCCAATCCATTTTGATCACCGCCTTGCAATTTGTGTAATCGTTTTCATGTTTCACGTTAAGTATATGAAAACGACCGGCACGTGACCATTAAAGTGAGTTACAAAAATATTTATATTATGAACAATCGTCAGAATACCTACTATCGAATCCCAACAGACTAAATTTGTTGTTCCAAATTGACATCAAATATACCCAGAAAATCTGGTTTAAACACCCAAAAAGCCTAGTCAATTAACTAGGCTCAAAGACATCGATAATAGGTAACGAGACTATAACGCTGTTCCCAAAATTAGGCTAAATCGCCAACTACTTTCACCCGTACTTTGGTCGTCTTGCCAGGCGCATATGCCAATGGGGTTTCATTAACATCAACCAAGCTTAGTGAAGTTGCCTTTGCTCCAGCAGCGACAGCTTGTTGATTGGCTAGCTTTTCGGCTTCCTTTAAAGCCCGTTCCCGTTGCACCTTTTCATAGGAATAAATTTTTTCAAAATCACCACTAATCTGCGCAATCGACGCGCCAATCGCGTTAGCAACCGGTCCTTGAGGATTACGACTAATTTGCCGAACACCAGCTAACTCGGTTGGCGCAATAATTTCACCGCCTCCAACCAAGACTAAGTCGACTGCATCACGACTGGTCTTCATCTGATCAATCGCATTCTCTAACATGGCTTTGATTTTTGCAGCCGCACGTTTTGCAAACGCCAAGTCAATCTGTGCCACTTTCTCAGGATCACCAACTTTGGCTTGGCCTAGTCGTACTGCAATATCCGTTGTCGTTAAAGTATCACCGCCGAAAACTAACGCCTTTTCTTCAATCTGATAGCCCACACTATCTGGTCCGACCGTAATTTCACCTGTCGAATTCTCACGGACAATGCTCCCGCCACCAAGACCAATCGAAACAATATCTGGCATTCTAAAGTTCGTTCGAATGCCACCAACTTGAACAGCAATTGAAGATTCACGCGGAAAGCCGTTGACCAAGACCCCTAAATCAGCAGTCGTACCGCCAATATCCAATACCATGGCCTGTTTAACTTTAGCAAGATAGGCGGCACCACGGATACTATTCGTGGGACCACTGCCAATCGTCAAAATTGGATAAGCCTTTGCATAATCTATCGACATCAAGGTACCATCATTTTGACACAAATAAGTTTGCGCATTCTTTACGCCCTCTTGAACTAAAGACTGGGTAAAACCGTCAGCGGTTCGACGCATGACTTTATCCAATGCCGCATTTAAAATAGTCGCATTTTCCCGCTCAATCAGCCCAATCGACCCAATTGTCGCCGACAGTGATACTGGAAAATCATCGCCATATTGTTGCTTAATCAATTGCGCAGTCCGCACTTCTTGTTCAGGTTTAATTGAAGAGAAAACACCAATCACCGCAATGGCCTCAACCTGGCCTTGCCACTTGTCTAACACTTTTTTTAATTCATTCTCATCAAAAGCTGAGATTGGTTGACCACTGTATTCGGAACCACCATGAATAATTTCATACTTTCCAGATAAAACTTTTACCATCGAAGTCGGCCAAGCAGTGTATGGCACAATCGCGACGGAAGCTGGATACGCGAGTCGAATAACCCCCACTTTGGCCAAATGCTTTCGTTCGACAATCGCATTGGTACATTGCGTGGTTCCTAACATGGCATGCGTAATCTGTTGAGGGGCAATCTTGGCTTGTTGAATCACCTGATGCATGGCCGCGTAAATACCAGATTCAATGTCAGCGGTTGTATGCACTTTAATACTATTGATCACCTGCAAATGTTCGTCCAAAATCACAGCATCCGTATTCGTGCCACCAACGTCAATTCCTAACCGATATTTCATGCTTGCACCTCCGTATTGATTTTCTCAAGTGGTTGATAGTCAAAATCATAGCCAAAATAACGTGGCCCGACCGTATCGATTCCAGCTGGTGTCCGCCATCTTTGATCTGCCGGTAATCCTAAGACTGCAATTCGTTTACCATACTTGATTGATTCTGAGGTACAAGGCACCAAACTATCCATATCCGCCAAGCAAATCAAATCGGGAACACAAGTCACCATTTTTCCATCCCGATAAGCAACTAGATTTTCATTTTGAAATTCAATCACCATGGATTGTTGTTCAAATGTATTTAAGCCATCGATTGTCATCTTGCCATAATCAAAGCCAGCGCGTGTATCGCGTGAAATATCGATGATTTTACCATCAAACAAGTGATAACCATGAGTCAATGCCTGAATAGCAGCTAACTGTTGATCATGATCAGGATGCGCCTGATGGACAATTTCGCCCAACCGTTCACATTTAGTAATAATGCCATCAACACCATTAGCTTTCATTTGTTGACCCGTTGAGGGATATAAGCACACGGATGCGCTGGCGCCCATTTCAACAACTTGGTCACGAGCCAACAATTCGGACCATTTATCGGTAATTGTCTCAATAATGCTTAAATTACCTTTCTCATCTGTCACCACCATCGGCGTCGCTGCAACGCCACCTAAATGGAACGTTGTCATCTGAAGTTCTGGGAAGGCCCGCCCCATCCCATCACAATCAACGAGTGGTAAACCCGATTGAGCCGCCACGACGATTGGCACCATCGAATTCACGCCACCAGCTTCCATAGGAAAAGTCCCCGCGATTTTAGTCCCGAGATAATTGCCTAAGCGATTAAAGGCCCGGGCAAATTCATCCCCTTTTGGAAACTTTTCTGTTAACACCATGGGTGCCCCCATTGACGCTGCCGGCATATAGACATCTTCGTCATCAATTTCGTCCAAAGATAATAACTTGACTGGACCGTATTTTGCCACGGCCGACAAAGCCATCATTTTGCCAATATAGGGGGCACCACCACCACCGGCCCCTAATAGAGACGCCCCAGTGGCAATCTTTTCAATATTACTTGCATCTAAATACCGCATTTTTCTACCTCACTCATTTTTAAGTTAATTGTCGTTTGTCATTCGATCTCGAGCTGGATTAGTCTCGAAGCGGTGAAAAATTAAATAAGCCACAAACGATAACACGATCCCAGTTAGTGGATTAATCTGTGGATGTACGACTCCAGGGATTAACCCCATCACGACTGGCACGGTCGCCACAATCCCGCCAACTGCCCAAGCCGAAACTCCGGCCCAACGAAACCCAGGAACTGATTCCCATTCACTGGCATGCCCACGATGCGTTAACCAGTACGAAGCCGACATCACACCAGCGACTGGCGGAATCATCGCACCTAGAATATTCATCACCGGCGTAAAGTAATTCATGATACCTAGAATCGCTAAAATAGTGCCAACGACCCCAACTGTAAATGTCGATAATTTATGATATTTAGCAGGAATATTAAACGCATTATTCAACGCAATCCCGCCTGAGAAAGCATTGATGACATTCACTTTCCAAGTTCCTAAGACTAATGCCAAACCACCAATGGCTGGTGATGCGATCTTCAAGAAGACAGCATTTAAATCAGCCGCGTGATAAACGATGGTTAAAACCGCCCCAACGCCAATCATCAACACCCCAGCTGGAACAACACCAAACAAAGCTGCCTTGACAACATCACGACGTTTAGGCGAATACTGCGAATAGTCCCCAGCAATGACCGCACCAATTGCAAATGACCCTAACGTGATTGTTAAACCAGTGCTCAACGGTAAGGTCGTTGCTGGCTGATAAGCTACTAACTGGGACCAGCTCGTCGTGGTTAACGCTTGATATAACCCATAGACACAGACAATGACTAAATATGGCACCGCGACGTATGTTAAAACCCGGATGACTTTGATGCCATAAATGGCCGTTACCACCATAATCAATCCCCAAATCAAGGAAGACAATGCTGTAGGAATCGTGAATCCAAACGCCTTGGCGAGTCCAACAAATGCTGCACCGGCAACATTAGCTTGAATCCCAAACCATCCGAGACAGCCCACCATAATGAGTAGTGAAATAATCCGCTGCGAGCCTTTAGTTCCAAAAACCTGTTCAGCCACTTTCACTGTTGGCCGCCCTAAATCGCTACTCTGCATTCCTTGAAAAATCATAATAAATACGACAAGCGCATAACCAACAAATGCAGTTAATAAAGTCTTCCCTAATGACATTCCTGAAACCAAGGTACCACCTAATAAGAGACTCGGAATCGAGACTAGTGCCCCGGCCCAGACAAAGGCCAAACTGACCCAGCTTTGATTTTGTTGTGATTTTTTCATCGACTCACCCTTTCTGACTGAACGACTGATAACACATTTTTCTGACTGACGGCTATCAGCTCCCTTCGTGACTCCCGCTTAAAACTACTGATCACTGACTTCAAACTCAAAGCCGGCCGCCATTGCCTTTCACCAACCATATGTATGACCACCTTTCAAAAATTAGAATACAGATATCCGTCTCATCGTTTTCTAATTAATTGATTGATGAAAATTTTACGTTGCTTTTCACAAATTGTCATTAGATGAAACAACAAAAAAAATCGCCAAACTTTGTCTATCTGGACAAAGCCTGACGATTGCCGGCTATTTCGTCAGCAAACGATCGATGGCAACTAATTGGTACAACTGTATAGACTCCGGTAAACTACCAACCTTGAAGCCAAAGTAATCATCTAACTTACTTAAACGATATTTAGCTGTATTCCGGTGTACAAATAACTGCTGGGCGGTTACTTCCACGTTTCCTTTGGCATCAAGCAGAAACACACGCAATGTTTTCAGCAAATCGGTAGACAAGTCATGCAACGATTGCAATTTCTTGGTTAGTTTAGCCGGCGACTGTTTGATTAGTCGTTGGCAGTCGGCCGCAAAAGTTAATTCATTATCCGTAAAAGCCGTATTCAGCGGAAAAATTTGACGACTAATTTTCAACTGATGCTGATTTGCAGCGTAAGCACCGCTTAGCTCGGCCAAGTTCGATAATGAAGTGAAACGAGTACTAACAACTTTCAGCCGAGTCGTGTCAGTGTTCAAAGCTGCTTGCCAAGCTTCCCATTCATGATAACTCGGCAAATCGGCTAGCGGCAACAACACTAGTTCACCTTGATACCACTCACAGATGACTCGACCGACATAATTAGTCGCAGTTTTTCGCATTTGCTGCTGATACTCAGTCGGATTAGTCACTGGGGCTAACGGATGAATAATTAGTAAATTCCGTAATTGGGCCGGTTCCAACTGCAAAGCCGTCAATAACTGAGTGAGTTTTTGCGGTTGATTTTGCATGATTGCTGCGACTAGTTCCGCAGACTGATTGTTGGCCAAGTCATGATTGTCCCAGAGATTCAATGCAATCCGCAACGTTTCAAAAGCTTGTTGTTGCATTGTTTTACTAAGCTGACCACGTTCTCGATAAAGCGTCACCTGACGCGTAGGCGACAACGCTAACTGATAACTATTTCCGTCAACGGTTTGGGTGAACACCGCTGACCAATCCAGTGTATTCGTCGGTGGCCATTGCTGTGAACTTAATAGTTGCTGATTCTGATCCGTTAAGGCAACTGATACCTTGAGTCGATTGCTGAGTAACCGGCTCACCATATCAAAATTTTGACGATAACTTGGCATAGTCGACACTTGTTCAATCAGTTCCGTTGCAAAATTGGGATGGACTAATTGATCGTTATAAACCGAATACAAGATTTCAGAAATAACACTACTATATGTAAGATTAGGTTCATTTTTAGGCATACAAATAATCAAAAAACTCAGCCGATCCGCCAGTTCTAACACTTCTGGCTGAATTTCTGGGACAATCAGGCCAACATAAAACCACACGACCCCAATTTCTCCTGCCGCCGCCAAGGTTTCAATATTCTGGCATTGGGCTTCAACATCATCACGAATACTCGCAAAGGCCGTCAAAATAATTTCATCGGTGTTGAACTTGATATGTTGATAAATCTCCGTCTGAATCAACGACGGTTGTGAATATTCTAGGACACTAACTGACCCAACCGTTTTGGTTAAAGCACTGCGACCAGCCAGCACTTGAGCACCTTTCAAAGACGGTAACTTCAAGACTTCTGCCACTGTCAAACTCATCAAACCACCTCCAGTTAATGACAATATTAACATATGATGGCATTAATATTAAAGAATACTCATTTTGACCATAAAAAAAGTGATACATTGCTGCATCACTTTTATCAAACCAGTTTACTAACCGCGACTAATCTCAAATAATTGCTTTAATGGCACCAACTGCTCATCAAACCGCTTCTCGCCATCAAAAATTAGTGTTGGCAGACTCGTAATACCATTCGCACAAATTTGGTCGTCAACTGCCGTTTTGACGGCACTTGCCGCTGGATAAGGAGTTACGCCATACATTTTTTCAAGGTAGGCTGGCACCTCCTCATTGGGCAACTCGCGTAAAACTTGCTGTTGCGTGAAAACAGCTTCGATATACGTCAATGCCGCTTGGGGATGCTGATAATCAATATAACCATTGGCGGTATTACCATTTCGCAAAGGTTCCTTAATCTTATTCCAGAACTTCAAATGCAACTGGAGCTGTCCCTCATCAACCGCTTTAAATAAATCGGCAACATTCGGTAGCCACCATTCTTGCGTATCCACACAACCCAAATTGAGAATCATGGTTAACGTATGTGGCGCATCTGCTTGACCAAGATTAATCGTGTTTTCATCTGAATAATCAAAATTTACTGTGCTCATATTATTTCAGCCTCTCTTTTCACAACAATACTAGTACGATCATAAAATCACTAGACTATTTTAGTAAAAAAGTTGCCTCAAAATCTGAGACAACTTCATAATCATTAACTTATTTAACTGCTTTCGCCACGGCATCATTAACCGCAGTTTGTTCAGCCTCAATCAAGCTAACACGGCTCGCAATCACTTTGGTATCCATCGTGATTTCACGTGTCAACCCAGGTGTATTCAGTTTAGGCTCAAAGAATGCTTTGAACTCAGCTAAGCGCTTAGCTGTCCGGAAAACGCCGGCAGTTACGGTAATATAAGTGGTAAATTCCATATCCCCACCAACCGTCTTTTCCAACCAAGCCCAATCGTTGCGAATCCAGTCCCAAGCAGCTTGTTCACCAGCATCGTTACTCAAGACGCCACGATACCAAGCCCGTAAATCTTGTGGCTTAACCGTATCAGCATCTTCAAAGGCTTCAATTAAACGGGCAATTAATTTTGCATCCGTCGTGCTAGTCAACGCAACACAGATATCTGCCTTGTAACTGGCGTCAGAGGTTTGCCGATAAGCACTCAACAGCTTGTCAAACAAGGCGTCATTACCAAAATGCTTGACTTCATTACGTAAGATTAAAATTCGCACATCCGCCGATAAGGCATCCAAATGTCCAGCTTGGCCTTCAAACAATTCATGAGCAGCCAAAATGGTCCCAGCATTTTCAGCATACAACGCCGCGTTCAAAATAACCGGCCGTGAGAGTTGATCATCAATGGACTCACCATCATTGGCCGTCCAACCTAAGCGTTTAACTTCCGCCTGGCTCAATTGATCATATAATGCCTTCAATTGTTGTTCCGCCTCAGAAGCAGGATCAACAAAGCGTTTCAAGTCACCAGCCACGCGGTAAAGTGCAACGTTCACGACGGTTGATTGACTATTGGCAAACCGTGCTAATAATGGCACAACAGCCGCATACGAAATTTGCCGACCTTCAGCTAAAAGCCGCAAGTCTTGCAACATCTGAAGCTGTGAAATGGCATCCAAGTTTTCGGCATCGCTCAAAATATCGTCTAATAAGGTTTGATCGTATTTGACGATAAAGTGTGAGTTATTCCCCACATTTAGCCGGAATGGTTCACCAGCAGCTTGACGTAGTTCGGCGTAGTCACCTAGCGTGATCCGTTCTGCATCAAAAATTTGTGGTGCCGCATCATAATTACTATTGAGTGGAATTGACCAACGCCGATTAGCGTCATGGCCGTCGCCAATGAAGAATTGTTGTTGCGCAATTGTCAATTGACCGTCAACCACTGCTGCAGAAACAACTGGATAACCTGGTTGTTCCAGCCATGAATTCATGATTGCTGCTAAGTCAATACCGGAAGCATCGCCCAAGGCCTTCCAGAGGTCAGCCCCAGTGGCATTACCATATTGATGGGCTTCAAAATACTGTCTCAAGCCTTGACGTAGCGCATCGTCACCAATCAGAGCGCGAACCATAACGAGCATCCGTGCACCTTTGGCATAGACAATGGCGCTGTCAAATAAGGAATCAATTTCAGCAGGATCTTCAACTTGCACATGAACTGATTGCACGCCATCCGTGGCATCCCGTTGCAAAGCAGCTGGTGCTTCAGAAGTCTGGAAGGTTTCCCAAATATGCCAATCTGGTTCAATCGCGTCAACCGCTACATATTCCATCATGTTGGCAAAACTTTCATTTAACCAGAGATCATCCCACCACTTCATTGTCACTAGGTCGCCAAACCATTGATGCGCTAATTCATGCGCAATCACGGTTGCTACCCGTTGTTTCATGTCTAAAGCAGTGTTGTCAGGATCGAGTAAGAGGTAAGCTTCTCGATAAGTGACCAAGCCCCAGTTTTCCATCGCACCGGCAGAGAAATCTGGCAAAGCCAGCTGCCATGAATGTGGTAATGGATATGGCTTTTGATAAAAGTCTTCATAAAATTCAATCGAACGTTTAGCAATATCTAAAGCGAAATCAAGTTCATTGGCTTGATGAGCCTTCGTCCCGAAGACCCCAACTTTAACGTCGCTCTTCGTTGTGGTGAGCTTGCTTTGTAATTCACCAAAGGCAAAGGCAATTAAGTATGTGGACATCTTAACGGTCGACTCAAAATAATGCACGCCAGCTTCAACTTTGACTTCTGGCATGTTACTGATCGTCGTTTCGCCAGCGTGTTCGTCATATTTGATTGCTAAATCGAAGGTTGCTTTAGCCGCCGGTTCATCAATACATGGGAAAGCTTGGCGAGCCGCAGTCGTTTCAAACTGTGTCCCGATAATTTGCTTCTTCTCACCATTAATTTCGTAATATGATGGATAAATTCCCATCATCGTATCCGTTAACGGCGCGGTATAATCAATGACTAATGTCACGTCACCAGTTTGTACTAAATCGATATCAATAGCTTCTTGTGCTGGATTATCCTTAAAGGATACCGTTTTCCCGTCAGCTTTGACCGCTGATACGGCCAACCCTTTTTGATTAATACTAATGGTTTTAACTTTAGCATCACCAGTAATCGTTGTTTGACCAGTGATTAATTTTTGGGCACGGTTAATATCAAGATAGATATTGTAGTGCTTTGGTTGGAATTTATGAAAAAGACGCGTTGATTCACTCATGAGTTTCCCCCTAAATTATTAGATTAGCTTCATTATACGACACTTTAAGCCATGGCGGGAATGGTTTGACTAACGAAGCATGATTATAAAAAAATAACTCGAATTTTTAATCGTCCGAGTCATCGTTAAAATTAATCATCTTGTTCGCGTGTCTTAGTTTCATCACCGTATGTGAAACCTTTGAGTTGGGTTGCCACTGATCTGCTTCGATAGCCATTGCCGTCAAACCAGGCACGTGCACCACTACCCATCATTAGCACTGGAATCTGCTGACCATCAAAATACTTATAGCGAAGATATTCGTAATCACCTGCACCAGCAGTTTGATTAATTCCTCTAATATTCAACATCTTAGGTGTAATCGAATCTGCGTAACTTAACTTCAAATCTTTAATATTGAGAGGTTTCATCGTTTCAACATCATCATCAAGCATCCAGTACCAAGTCCCGTTATACCCATTTGGAATCCGTTGAGGTGACGCATTAACAGCTGGTTCAACATCCGCATTCAAACTCGCATCCGTCTTGATCGCTGGCTTGACACCCGTCACAATTTTAGCAAAACCCGCTTGGAGTTCTGCATTTTGCGTATCCTGAATATAGAAAGTATCACCATTGGTTGTTTGTGACATGAAGACAACTGGTCGTTGGTTGTGTAGACAGAATAAGTAAGACGTTGGGAAACTTTCGCCACCATCTTTACCACCAGTTGCAGCGGCAACAATCTGGAATTCTTTACCATTTTCACCGTTCGTTGACCACGACAAGTCGACAGGTTGATTGCCCCAGCTCACGCGGTTATTCATTTCGCCACTAGTAATGGCTTTAGGGAAAATGTACCCAAGATGATTGGGCTGTTTGCCATCATAAGTGCCTTGATAGGTTTGCCCCATTTTTGCTTGCCATGATTTCATAAACGCTGATAATTGTTTTTCTTTGCTAGCGTTCCATAATGTTGTGGCAGCCTTACTCGACTTAGATGACGACTGTGGCGTGACCTGATTCGAGCTTTTTGATTGCGTAGTGTTAGTAGATTTATTGACTTTTTTCGCCGTTCTACTTGATTCACTGGTTTTACTACTGGTTGACTGCTTAGTCAGCTTCCCCGAACATCCAGTTAATAAAAGTACCCCGACTAGCGCTGCTGTCCATAATTTTTTCATTTGTTGCGAATACTCTCCCACTTAGAGTATTCTCCCCCCTACTTAATTTAATTGACTTGTATTAAGTTTAACCTTTGTCACAATAATTGCAATCGTTATCAGTTGCATCACACAACTGTTTTTTTACAAAAAAATCATCATGTTGATCTCATAACTGCACGACCAACATAACGATTCTTATTTTCAGCTCAAATACTATTCAGGAGCGATAGCATTTTATCAATTTTTAAATAATCATCAACAAACTACATGCTAGTTCTGACCGGCCACGATCTTAGCAAAACCAGCCTGGAGTGCTGCATTCTGCGTATTTTGAATGTAGAAAATGTTGCCATTCGTCGTTTGTGACATATAGACCACTGGCTGCTGATTGTGGATACAGAACAAGTAAGTCGTTGGGAAGCCTAGTTTGCTTTGGTTGCCAGTTGCAACCGCCACAACCTGATAGGCTTGCCCATTCTCACCATTAGTTGACCATGTCAGGTTAACCAATTGACCACCTAGGCTAACGCGACCATTTAACTGACCACTGGTGATTGCGTCAGGGAAGACAATTCCAAGATGATTAGGGTTATCGCCATTATAAGTGCCTTGATATGTTTGACCCATCGCTGCTTGCCACTGTCCCATAAATGCGGCTAATTGTTGCGTCTTAGTCGCATTCCAGACCGTCGCGGTTGCTTGAGTTGTTTGAGTCGTCGACTGGCTAGACCGAGTTACAGCTGGCGCGGTGGCTTGGCTGGCAGACGGTGTGGTCGCACTGACCTGACTGCTCGATTCCGCTTGACTGCTGGCTTTCATGGCAACGGCGGAACGTGTTGATTTAACTGACTTAGTGACCCTTTTTGCGTGTGTCGCCTTAGCAACCGTTTTAGTGCTACGAACTGACTCGCTGGATTTACTAGAAGCTTGCTTGTTATTATTCCCAGAACATCCGGTTAATAATAAAGTCCCAACTAATACAACTGCCCATAATTTTTTCATAAGCTACGAATGCTCACCATATTGAGTATTCTTCCCCCCTACTCATTCTAATTTGCCTCAACTTAATTTTACGCCATGTTCAACTAAATACAAGCGCTTTCAGCAGTGATATATCAATATTTTCACCAATCTTAACTATTTCGCAACTTAATCAAAATTTTTAGTTTTTCTAGCTAAATTTTCTATAAAAATCAGCTTGCTAGCGAATGCCAAATGATCGCTATTGTCGCTTTTTCGGCTTGTCATCTCAGCCATTTTATCGTATTTCTAGTTGACAAGTTATTAAAAACAGTGTAAATTAATTTAAATTACAAAACAATTAGAAAACTATTTATTTTGTAATTTAATTCATATACTTATTCACACTTAGGAAGGAAGTACGCCATGTCATTTCAAGTAACTACTGTTAGTGCCGCACCGGACGTCACTCATAATCCAGCAACTTCGGCTTTTTATTTACCTGGGGATCTTGTTGCCACCCAATTATTAGGTGAAGCAAATGAGGGCCTCTTGTCTTTATCTGAGTATGCAGACTATTTTAGTTATATGCGTCTGTTAACAGATCAACCCTTTTGGACAGATGGCCAAGCCGGTTTCGGAAATCCACTCAACACTTACTTTACAATAAAAGAACTCGAACAGCGAGGTGCCGATGTTATTCTGCTTAATGATCAGCGCTATCCCGCACACACTCAAGATGATCAGCGCTCAGCCACGGGTTTGGCCGACTTTGCTGGTAAATTAAAAGCAGGCGTCGATGCTCACAACGCGGCCGATACTGAAATTTGGGCCAAATTAGATTGCTTCAGTGAATATGGTGCTGCGGGATTACAAAAACACGCCGATATTGCTAAAAAAATTGGCGTCACTGGTCTCGTCGTTGATCACGCACCAGTCAATGCCTTAACAAACTTGAAAACAACATTGCCAGTCAGCTTTGTTGAACGCGCCGGCGCCGCACCAACAGATGTCACCTACTTAGTTCAATATTAACCGGAGGAATTACATATATGAAAACATTTGCTGACAAACGAACTACTTTTAATAAATTATTGACCGCCCCCGAAATTCTCAGTATGGCGGTCGCGCCAGATGCCTTAGCCGCGCGTGTCGCCGAAAGTGTTGGCTTCAAAGCTGTCTTTTGCGCTGGCTACGCGACCAGTGCCAGCACGCTAGCACTGCCTGATCGTGGTATTCTCGATTTTGGGCAGATGCTACATAAACTTCGTGAAATTGTCGCAGCTGTCAGTGTTCCGGTCTTCGCCGATGCTGATACCGGTTATGGCGACACAGAAAACGTTGCGCGAACCGTACGTAGTTTTGAAGCTGCTGGTGCCGCAGGACTATTTATTGAAGACCAAGTTTGGCCCAAACGTTGTGGTCATATGGCTGGGAAGAGTGTTGTTCCAGCCGAAGAATTAGCCGCTAAGATTCAGGCAGCGGTTGCGGCCCGAAAGCATCAAGACTTTCTCATCATGTCTCGAACTGATGCCCGCCAAGTTAATGGGTTACAGGACGCGCTTGATCGTAGTAAATTATACCGTCAAGCTGGTGCCGATATCGTCTTTGTTGAAGCACCCCAAAGCGTTGACGAGCTCAAGACTATTGCTCAAACTTTTCCAGAGACACCCCTCATGTCAAACATGATTGAAGACGGCGACACGCCCTTATTAACAGCTAAGCAACTCCAAGACATTGGCTTTAGTTTCACCGTACATCCCAATGCACTAACCTATGCCCATGCTTATGCCGATCGTGAACTATTGTCAGAGCTGGCAACAACCGGTAAAACCGCCAAAAGTCGTGCGCATATGATTGCGTTCAATGATTTCAATCACTTTGTCGGTCTTGAAAAGTTAAACGCGCTCGAGGCTGAATATGCTCCTGAGAAAATGACTTCATTTATCGAATAATATCGTTCATTGACAATTAAATACGAAAGGTCGCAACTTATATGGAACAATCCTTACAATTACAAACCCGTATCGACCAGGCCAAAGAATCCCCGCTTTTTTACAAAGTATTTGCTTTAGTTGGTGCTGGCATGATGCTAGATGCCGCCGATGTTTACATGGCTAGCGCCATCAATTCCACCATGATCAGTGCTAAATTTGCGACACTGACCCAAGGCTCATTCTTTTTATCAGCTGGCTTCTTAGGACTTTTTATTGGCTCGCTCGTTGCTGCCTTCCTTGGCGATTTTTATGGTCGACGGCGAGCCTATCAGCTTAACCTACTTCTGTTTGGCGTCTTTACCTTATTAGGATCATTGGCACCAAACATTTACATATTAATTGGCCTGCGATTAGTTGCTGCTATCGGTCTAGGTGCCGAAGCAGTGACGGGTTACGCGGTCATCAATGAGTTTGCACCAGTAAAATCACGTGGTAAATGGAGTGGCGCAATGGCCGTCATTGCCAACCTAGGAGCCCCAGTGGGATTACTTCTCAGCACTTTTCTAATTGCGCCATTCGGTTGGCGCGCAATGTTTATCACCATTGGGATCTTCGCAATTCTGTTGTGGATTGCCCGTCGGCATTTTCCAGAGTCACCACGTTGGTTAATTACCCAAGGTCGGACAGCCGAAGCAGCCACTATCATCCATCAATTAGAACGTAATGGCAGCTATGAGTCGTCCTCTACTACTGACAACGTCGCTTCCAGTCAGATTAGCAAGACCCGTGGACTATTTGTCGGCATTGTGGCTGTCTCCGCAGCATTAGTTTGTCAGTATACCTTCACCTCTTGGGCACCAACCTTACTTGTTCGTCAGGGTATCAACATCGTTCATTCCATCGGTTTTTCAGCGTTAATGATGGTTGGTGCTCCTTGTGGCGCTTTATTGGGCGGACTGTTAGTTGATCGTATCGGTCGTAAATGGACAATTACCCCCAGCTTTTTGCTTGTCGCAATTTTGGGATTATTTTATGCACACCAAAGTACAGCTAGTGGGACAGTCATTACTGGTTTTCTACTCACGATGATGATGTATGTCTTGATTGCTAGTATTCTATCCGTCTATGTTTCTGAACTCTTTGAAACCAGTTTCCGTTTTCGTGGTGTTGGCTATGCCAATGCCGTTGGTAAATTGCTTAGCACCTTGACGCCCTACCTCGTTGCCTTAATTTTAATAACGTTCAATCCTAGCTTCATCTTTTACATTATCGCAGCCGTAGCGGTGTTTGCCGCACTGGTTGTAGGCCTATTTGGTCCCGAGACTAAACAACGAGTCATTCATTAAAAACAACTTTAAAACAGTCCTATAAATGAGCTTATGATCAACTTAGCTTTACCCAGTAATTTGGTTGATAAATAACCGTTAACTTAGTCATCACTAAAGCACCGGTCAACAATTAGAATGTTTTCTCAACACTTACATTCTGATTGTTGGCCGGTATTTTTTGTTTTAAATCATGTCACACTCAACTTGATTAGAAAACAAAGGCCTCGAAAAGTTATTTCAACTGGTGCTGCATCTCAATTGCTCATAATCACCAATGAAAGACAAAGAATCTGTAATAATTGACCAAAAAATTAGTCAATTATTACAGATTCTTATTGATTGTCTTTAGTCTTCACAATCCTCAGGTGTCTCATTTTCAACTGGTCGCGCTAGCCAAATCAAGCCGGCTAATAAGACCAAACTAACGACGACCATCAAAGCACCAAAAACTGGTGTCCACGCTAAACCGAATTGAGTTGTCACTTGACCCCCAATCCCCGAACCCAGCGCAATTCCAACATTAAAAGCGGAAATATTCAACGCCGATGCCATGGTAATATCTTGTGGCGTATGAACTTCGGCCAACTGAACAATGTAGAGTTGTAGCCCCGGCACATTCATGAATGCAAAGATTCCCATCGCCAAAACGGTGAATAAGCCCAACCAATGACTGTGTGCCGTGAATGCCAGCACGAGTAATGTGATCAATAAACCGACAAACATTTTAAACAAAGCTACTAACGGGCGCTTATTTGCCCAGCGGCCACCAAGCGTATTACCCAGCGCAACCATCAGTCCGTAAACGACTAGAATCACAACTACCGCACTGGCTGACCAACCCATCGATTGTTCCAATAATGGTGAAAGGTACGTGTACGCCACAAAGGTTCCGCCGTAACCGAGTGCGGTGACTAATAATGCCAATAATAATTGTGGATTCGTCAACACGCGGAGAATACCACGTGCCGTGGCTTTTACAGGTAATGGCAAATGACGTGGGATTAACCAATAATCCGCTAATAAGCCTAGAACACCGATGGCACTAATAAAGATAAATGACCAACGCCAGCCACCAAGCTGACCAATCATGGTCCCCAAAGGTACTCCAGTCACCGTCGCAACGGTCAAGCCAGTAAACATGACGGCGATTGCAGAAGCTCGTTTTTCTGGCGCAACGACATCCGCCGCAATCACTGACGCGACGGTCATGAAGATTCCGTGTGCTAACGCGGCAACGATTCGGCCAAGTAATAAAACATTGAAAGTTGGGGCTACCGCTGCTAATAAATTTCCAACAATAAATAGTCCCATGATCAACATCATCAAGCGATGCCGATTCAAACGACCAGTTAATAATGTCATGACAGGTGCCCCCACCATGATTCCCAACGCATAAACCGAAACGGTCAGGCCCGCTTGCGCTAAATCAATATGAAAACTGCTGACTAACATCGGCATTAAGCCGACACTAATAAATTCCGTGGAGCCAATCGCAAACGCGCTAATCGCGAGTGCCAAGAGCGTCCAGGTTGGATTAACTTTTTTACTCATTTAAACTTCCTCCTTGTACTTGCTAACGTGATAAATAATGATTATACTAGCAAGTAACTTAAGAACAAGTACCGACTTTAAAGTGGTATACCCACTAAAAAGTAAGTATCAATACGGAGGTTATCTTAAATGCCTGAAAAAACTTATCAAATCGGCGTGGAAGCAACAATGGAAGTCATTGGTGGTAAATGGAAGTCATTGGTGGTAAATGGAAGTCGATTATTCTGTGCCATCTGCGGTTAAAGCCCATGCGGACCAGCGAGCTTGAACGCGCCATCCCACAAATTTCACAAAAAATGTTAGTCCAGCAGTTGCGTGAACTGGAAGCCGCCAACATTGTTGACCGCCACGTTTACCAAGAAGTACCACCACGCGTAGATTACCGACTAACTGAATATGGTCACAGCTTATCTGGCGTACTCCATGACTTATGTGTTTGGGGTGAAGAAAATATCGATTTGCGGCGTGAACAAGGCGAAGAAATTACGTTGCTGCATCGAGACGATTTATAAGACCCACTTGTTTGTCTAATAATCAATTACGTCGGTAAATGACACTTTAATGCTAATTAAATTAATTATTTACATTTTTATTTTCAGTGTGTCCATTTTAATTTTCAAGTTTTTTCATTAGTGTGATATTATATGTATGTTCAGGAATAAATTAATTTTATGGGGGATTTTTAATGGAACTACCAAAAAGTGGTACTCAAATCAAAACTGATCGTATTTTAGTAAAGGAAAATATTATTAGATTTGAAAATGTTACTTTAAATCTAAATAATGTCGCACAAGTCAACACTGGAAAAGTCAAAATACAAATTCCTATTATTCCACTTATAATTACTGCTGTTATTGGTCTCATCCTTTTAAAATTTACTGCAATGTTCGGTATTATCGTGTTATTAGCAATAGCAGGATACTCTTATTATTTATATAATGCTTCACAGAATTCTGATCACTATTTAACCTTTATTTTAAACAGTGGCACAATCTATAGAATCTCAGTGAAGGATGTAGATTTTCTTAATACAATACAGGATTATATTGAAAAAAGCTTCAATCATGATGTTAATGGATCATATACCATTAACATCGATAAAAAAGTAATCAATGGTACCAATATTGATAATGGCAACGGAGCTATCATTGGCCAACAAAA
This sequence comes from Lactiplantibacillus daoliensis, assembly GCF_005405005.1. Classification (GTDB taxonomy): domain Bacteria; phylum Bacillota; class Bacilli; order Lactobacillales; family Lactobacillaceae; genus Lactiplantibacillus; species Lactiplantibacillus daoliensis. The sequence goes on from NZ_BJDH01000001.1 coordinate 189,837, forward strand.
TGTTGCCGACCATCAAAGTACAGTCAATGCGTCTGCGGTCAACAATACAACGATTAACTGGTCAAAAGTAAGTAACGAAATTCAACAAAATCTGAAAAGTTTTCCCGAAAACAGTGATGAACATCAAGCCCTAGAAAACTTACTTTCTGCAAGTCAACTTTCTGATGAAACAAAAGTTCAACAAGTGCTCCACCGTTTTAAAAACATCTTCACATCTGATTTTTGTAAAGATATTTTTAGCAACACAGTAGCAGGCTGGATACTCCATCTACTCAATATCGGTTAACACATTCCGTCATGTCAATTCTATTTTAAATTTCCAATGAATCACCTCATTACTCTCATGATTTCAAGAACTAGTCATTAAAATACTTATTTCTAGAAGCAGCTGTAAAACAATTCCTTAAATTAAATGCAGGTCATAGAAAATCTTCAGGTTTTCTATGACCTGCATTTTGATATGACAGATTTACAGTTAAAGTGGACAAATGATCAGAATAATTCACTATAACCTATATCATCATCTTAAAGGGTCGTAAATATCTACCTTTCAATACTAGTCTAAATCGATCCTATTCAACGATCACCAAACACATTAGATGTTCAAAAACCATTATCTCTCGTGAAGTTGGTCAAATAGTTGGTACAAGGAAAATTATAAACGACGGTTACTTACAGGTCTGAGGCTAAGAATATCTTCACCAGGAAAATAACTATTTGTCACAGTCTGACATAATCGTCCACGTAAGACCTAGGTAGAAAAAGTACAAGTTAACTTTAACAATTCCTTTTTGCCGTGAAAAGTATAGTATTACGTCAACCTCTAACATACATTTTGCTTGCACAATCGACTTGTTCACCATCAAAATTTCATATTGTGAATCACCTGGATATTCATTCACGTCCAAGTGATGCCAACACCACACTTGAAACCATTTAGCCATTCATGATTAAGCAACTCAAAAGTAATTTTATGTTGCCACCCATCTTCATTCTTTTCAACACATGTATTGCCTTCAAAAGTGTCAACTTCTATGGAGACAAAATGGTTTTCAATAATATAGTACAACCACCGATCATTTTCATTGGTATCCAAATCAAGCCCTTGTACCTTACCCCATGGGTTAAAATTAGTTTTCATCATATCACTAATGATCAATTTCTTTTCTGGTATCAATCGATAACACTCTTCAACCGGTTATAACTCCTATATTTTCTTACAAAGTTCATTCATTAATGATTAAAAATAGACGTGAATTTACACAGTCAGCCCGACAGCTGCTACAATTACTCTAAGTATGAACTCCCACCAGCTGATGGGACACACCAGCTGGTATAACCGTTTCATTGAACTTTGGACATTCTTCATATGAACATACATTGTAGCCAATATTTTCAAGGAATTATCCTCCTGTTTTTATTTACTTTCTGAAGTTCGAATTGAGGACACATCCGATAAAATCGCATAAATACAACCCAACTTGACAGCTATCAAGTTATTTAATAACAAGTGTCTTTATACTTAAGTCATCAAATAAGAAGAGGTGGGCCACATGACAACAGTTAAAGCCTATTTAGACACACATTATGATAAATTAGATTTTTATACGCACGCCATCACCAACGCGCATGGTCAAAATCATCCCGAAGTTTTTGCGGTACGTGATCAATACATTAAGCTGCGCACGGATGTAAAAGCTCATCAACGGTTAGACGCTAATTTTGATGAACTACGCCGGACAACTCATAATTACGCAATTCCAAATGACGTGTGCACTGTATTTAAAGCAACCTACCAGATGCTTGCTCAAGCTGATAAACTGAATGCGTCGGCCTAAGACACGAAAAGCCACACCATTTCTATGGATGTGACTTTTTGTGATTCATATTGTATAAGTTAAATTCGTTTCAGATAACGCTAAGACTTTTTATTCTGCTTCAATTTCTATCGCCAAATCCAAGGCAGTCACACTATGGGTTAAATAGCCCAGCGAGATGTAATCGACCCCAGTATGCGCATATTGTGCCAATGTTGCCGGCGTAATGCCACCCGACACTTCCACTTTGATTGGTGCAGGAATCAATTGTCGCCATGCTTTCACCGTCGCAGGCGTTTGATTATCAATCATAATCATCTCCACGTGACTAGCTACTGCGGCCTCCAACTGTTCTTCGGTTTCAGCTTCGACCTCGATAATTTTGGTGGGACCAATCAGGTTACGCAATTGTTGGACCGTAGCTGATAAGTCATCAATTAGCGCCCAATGATTGTCTTTAATCATCACTGCATCATCCAAACCAAATCGATGATTCTGACCGCCACCAATGACAACGGCCGCTTTATCAAATTGACGTAAGCCGGGTAACGTTTTACGCGTATCCAAAACGGCGATACTAGCATCGTTCAAAGTTTCAATCGCGGCATGCGTCGTGGTCGCAATCCCACCCATACGTTGCATCAAATTAAGCAGCACCCGTTCACCAGCTAATAGTTCAGCAATTGGTGCCGTAATCCGACCAATGATCGTCCCAGCTTCAACCTGCGACCCGTCAGCGACCAGCTGTTCGTACTGACTATCCTCACTTAACGCTTGCAACACAACCGATGGAATCACTTGTCCAGCAATCACCCCAGCTTGTCGTGCCACAATATCGCCAGTGACGCGCCGATTAGGTAACGTCAACGTGCTTAAATCACCACGGCCGATGTCTTCAGCCAAGAAATTTTTGATTGCCGGTTCAATTTGTCTAGGAGTGAGCCTCACCGCTAACACCTTCTTTACGCTGTGCATCGACATCTTGAATTCCAAAGGTTAAGATTGCGATTCCTAATAATAGTAGGACAACGAAAATCCCAAAGATCCCAGTTAAAGGTGTCTTCATTTGTAATAAGAGTCCGACCACGTATGGCCCAATCATGGCGCCAACTCGGCCGATTGATTGCGCCGCACCCATCCCCGTACCACGGATGGCTTGTGGAAATTGACTTGGTGTCAAAGCGATTAAAGTTCCCCAAGCGCCTAAGTCAAAGAATGACAACCAAGCACCGCTCATTAGGACTGCAAAGTTACTGCTAGCTAAACTAAATGCCAACGCACTCACAATCGTCCCACTCAAATAAATCGTTAAGACCGATTTACGACTGATTTTGCCCATCAAGTAGGCGGCCAAATAATAACCAGGTAATTGTGCTAAGCTCATTAACAAAGTGTAGCTAAAGCTATGCACGATTGAAAAACCGCGCATCACTAGGAGGCTTGGTAACCACAAGAACATCCCGTAATAAGTCAACATCACGATAAACCAAAGACTCCCTAATAACAGCGTCTTTTGTCGAAATACTGGTGTCCGCCATAAAACTTTATACGATGGTCGCGTTTGTGGTTCAATCGGTGTGTCAGGTAAATGACGCCGTAACAGCAACGTGTACAAAATTGTTGCCACCGTAATTAAGACCGTCATACGCCAGCCAATGAATGGCATGACCCAGAAAGCTAACAGTGATGCTACAATCCAGCCAATGGCCCAAAAACTATCTGCCAACACTAACATTTTTGACCGTTGCGTTCCTTGGTAACTATCCGCAACTAATGTCGCCGCCACTGGAAGTTCGCCCCCAAGACCAATCCCAGTGATAAAACGAACTACAATAAATGCAGTGATATTTGGCGTAACCGTTAATAATAAATTACCAATTGAAAATAACGCTAACGTCAAGATCAACACATGCTTACGGCCAATCCGGTCGGCCATTGCCCCACAGATCATTGCTCCCACGACCATCCCCATCGAAGTCGTGGCACCAACTAATCCCAATTGTGCCGACGCTAAATGCCATTCTGTTTTAATCAGTGGCATGATAAAAGACAACATTGCGACATCCATCGCGTCAAATAACCAGGCTGTCCCAATGATTGCTAACAACCGGTACTTCTTCAATAATTGCATCAAAAATCCCCCAAATTATAATAAAAGTACTTTATACTTTTATTGATTTAAAAAATAAAGGCCAATATGACCTTCATCTTCTTGTATTATAAGGTACTCATTTTTGGTGGTAATGTCAATATGGAATATTGCATTCTGTAAACTTTTCTTAGTTAGTAAGCATACTCTACTAAAAAGGGGAGATTATTATAGCCAATTTTCTGAAACCTTCATTAATGAAAATTCACATGTGGCTTTGAAGCTTTAAGTAAATCTGGATACATCGCATCATAGCGTCGTCCATCAATCATTTTAATGCTCATCATCCAATATTATTTATCATCCGTTCCTTCAAAATCCCAAGAAAGTTCATAAACTTTTCCGACAGTTCCAGCCGGTAAGAAAACCGGTGCTGAATTTAAGACCTCATCTTTTTGCAGCCATTGATATGCTTCTAGTGACTTGATCAATTCAAACTGTTGATTTTCGGTGTCCAACCATGTTTCTTGAAAAATTTGAGCTGCTGCAACCGCAGTATGATATTCATCATTCGTTAACCAGTGAGCAACTTTTTTTCAAACTACTAAACGCTACAAGATACTCATCATCGGGGCCACTAGCGATTCTTACCCAACCTTGTAAAAAGAACGCTTCAGCTCGTCTATCCACAATTTTTCCTAGTAGGTTTTTACCAATTTGAAAAGAATCCGTATCATCCTTTTGAGCCACTGTAACAACCGTGACTGGTTCACTCAAACGAAAGTATGTTTCTTTACACATTATCAATTTGCCTCCAGAAAAGCAATATAAATAGGCCTTGTAACAACTTTTCCAGTCTCTGTTAATCTACACCTAAAAGTTATTCTTCAAACTCCCAATATTCTTAATCACGACCGAAGTACTCCCATCAGGATTCGTCTCAAATTCAATGGCCTCACGATTTTTCAACAAGCTAATCGGAACGTTGATTTCAATACCATTATCAAGCTTGATCTTTTGACGCTCATACTTTTTTTCAAAATAGTTGGCATTTGGAACACTAACGACCGGTTCAATGGCCTTTTTGGCTAATTCATCTTTAAATTCTGCCTTAGCTTCTTCTTTCTTATCAAAGACCATATCGGCAATATAGTCATTATCAATGACGCCATCCGTCTCAAGACTATCATGAATCGCCTGCTGCGTCTTTGAAGTGACGGCAAAGTCATCTTCATCATCATACTTCTCAGAAATTTTTTGAATCGACTTCTTAATTTGCTTAACGTTATTCGAAACCTTGACGGGTACCGCCGCCACGTTAAGAAAGTCTCTAGACATCAGCCACTTACCACTAGTACCAATATATGATTGCTCACGCAGTTGGACTTTATCCGCATCAATCAGGATCATGTTTTTAACGCCTTGACCGGGAGACGGCAAAATGCTGTTATTTTGAACGATATTGTTCACCAGAACATCCTCGTCATACTCCACATTATGAATATAGCGTTGCGTGTAATCTAACTTGGCAATCCCAATCACTTGGCTTAAGTCATCCAGTTCAACGTTAAAAAATAGCAAGTCGCCACCCGGGATTTTTTCGTTTACCTTGATACTGTCAAAGTAATCCAACGCAAACTTTTCCGTCAGCTTCTGAAAATCATCACGATTGTTCCAAAATTGTTCGAGTATCGGAATCCGGGATAGCTCCAACTCCACATATTCACTTTTTTCAAATTTATCAATGACCTTTTCAACGTACTTGGTAGTTTCCAGATTGTCCTTAGCAATCTCTTTTTGAGACAAGACGACATTGCCAGAGTCCTTATCCAAGATATGGTCGATTACATTTAAAATTCGCATTTAGTTTCCTCTCTTTTTCGAATATAGGTTACGCATGCCGATATTGAAAAGTCTTTTAGTTACCGATTAAAAATATCCATCTCTATATAACTTAGTGTCGGTCTAGAAATCTATCGCCACTAGCATCGTCCCTATAGAAGATGACAGACTTATAAATAAAGCAAGGTCAGGTTCATCACCTGTATGTCTATACAAACAGATTTACACATCTATTCTGGAGCACTCCCCAATCACACTTTAATAACTTCCAAAGTAGTGATTCCAGAACGAAATCATTACAATCATAAGTAACAAACGTGAAATAACAAAACAAAAGTCTTTAAAATCATAAGAAATCAACTGCTGATTTACATTACAAAAGTATATTAAAAACCAACGGCAACATATTAAAACCGTTTTAATGATAATTTTCAGCAGCATTATCAAACAACCCATCAAGTCCTTCAAAAAAATTCACTGCACTAATAACACATTCCAATGTGTTTTGTATGTCAATGGATTTTGGTAATTCGTGATATGCCTGATTATACTCAGTTGGATAACGGAAAAAGTCACTTTTTTTATCAAGTTGGTCAAACTCAAATATCAATTTATCAACATTTTCAACTGGATTATTCTCGGGTGTTGCATGGCCCGTTGTTTCGATTATGGGCTTCAGTTTCAACCATAGCTTATTATATAGCTTATGACTTCTGTCATCGATTCGTAAACTACTAATTTCAGAGTAATCAGAACTTGCTAATTGTTTCAATTCTAGTTCCAATGAATGTCTTAACGTAAATAATATTGGGAATATCATCTTTCCATTATTCTCAACTGAAACTAAAAATTCACTAACCAGAATGTATCCTTGAATAACACCATAATAATCATCGATAGATTTCACAATTACATTCCAGCCACCAAGCCTGAAATTTCCAACTCCATTATGCGTGAAAGTAAAAAACGTTGGAGTAGGAAAGTCTTCAACTGGGGGGATTTCTGCTTTTTCCACATAATTTAACGAGTTAAAAATAACATCATACGCCAACAACATTGTATTGGCAGTATTTCGTATATGCACAAACTCATTTGAATATTTATCCAGAAATTCAAGCTTAAATGGATATCGAAATAATGTTGATTTACTATCAATTTCTTCAATGTCAATTAAATATTTTTGCAGCCACGCAAATTCAGCTTCAGAAACAATACTTTCATCTTCGGCTTTAAGTTCCCGCAAAATATTAACCAAGTTATGCTTTGTCTTTTTGAAAAACTCCTGTATTTTCTTTTTTTCAGAAAACACTTCATATATTTTAGCTTTTAAAACAAGCTCGACTGACTGCCTTAACATAAAGATTCCTGCAAGAAACCATGTATTATCTTTAAAATTGTCATCCCCCGCTTGAACCACTTCATTGAGTACTGTATATCCAGCCTGTTGATATTGAGTTGCTAAGCAAAGATAATCTCTCCAATACACATGGCTCCACGTAATATTCTCTAATAAATGGTTCTTTCCAGTATTCCAGATACTTAGTTCGTGGTCAGCCCAAAGTAAATCAATCTTCCTGTCATTTTCCCAGTGCCCAACTTCCATTAATAACTCACCTTCATATCGAAAAAATCTTATATAATCACAGACCTATTAATTTTACTAGTTACAAAAGGGACTATGACTTCCGCCATAGTCCCTTTTGTAACTCTATCTTTTATTCCCACTCAATAGTCGAAGGTGGCTTACTCGTAACATCGTACACGATCCGGTTAACGTGATCGACTTCATTGACGATCCGCACCGAGATCTTCTGTAAGACGTCCCAAGGAATCCGCGCAAAGTCAGCGGTCATGCCGTCAATTGACGTCACGGCCCGAATACCAACGGTGTAGTCGTATGTCCGACCATCACCCATGACACCGACTGACTTGATCCCTGGTAATACGGTAAAGTATTGCCAGATTTCGCGGTCTAAGCCGGCTTTCTTGATTTCATCGCGTAAGATGTAATCACTATCGCGGACGATTTCCAACTTATCTTCGGTAATTTCACCAATGACCCGAATCCCTAAACCAGGACCTGGGAATGGTTGACGCCAAACGAGCGCTGAAGGCATGCCAAGCTTTTCGCCCAATTCACGAGCTTCATCCTTAAACAAAGTCCGTAATGGTTCAATCAACTTAAATTGCATGTCCTTTGGCAATCCACCAACATTATGATGAGATTTAATCGTTTGCGCCGTGGAAGTCCCACTTTCGATAACGTCAGTGTACAACGTCCCTTGTGCTAAGAATTCCATCCCATTTAACTTAGTGGCTTCTTCATCGAAGACTTGGATAAATTCATTACCAATGATCTTTCGTTTGGTTTCGGGATCACTGACACCCTCTAATTTGCTCATAAACCGGTCTTTAGCATCAACTTTGATGATGTTCAAGCCGAATTTACCTTCTAAACTAGCCATCACTTGGTCAGCTTCACCTTTACGCAACAGACCATGATCAACGAAAATACTCGTCAATTGCGTGCCAATCGCCTTGTGCAATAAGACGCCGACAACACTAGAGTCTACCCCACCAGAAAGGCCGAGCAAGACTTTTTTGTCCCCAACTTCAGCGCGAATTTTTTCAATTTGCATGTCAATGAAATCATCCATTGACCAGTTGGCTTCAGCTTGGCAAACATCGAACGCGAAATGCCGTAAGATCTCGTTACCATAATCGGTGTTCCGCACTTCAGCGTGGAATTGAATCCCATACATCTTGCGGTCAACATTTTGAATGGCAGCGATTGGGCAGTTCTTCGAAGTTGCGACCACTTCAAAACCATCGGGAGCTTGAGTAACCAAGTCACCATGGCTCATCCAAACTGATTGTTCTTTAGGCGTGTCTTTGAATAAAGTGGCGTTATCACTAGTGACAGTGATGTTTGCTTTCCCATATTCGCGGTTATCAGCGGATTCAACTTTCCCACCATCGAGTGAGTAAGTCATCAGCTGCATCCCATAACAAATCCCCAAGATAGGAATCCCTAGCTTGAAAATCTCAGGATCAACCCGAAAGGCGCCATCATCGTAAACACTGTTCGGCCCACCAGAGAAAATAATTCCCTTTGGGTGGCGGGCTTTGATTTCATCAGCGGTGATCTTATTTGGAAGTAATTCCGAATAAACGCCGAAATCACGAATGCGCCGGGTAATCAATTGGTTATATTGACTCCCAAAATCCAACACAAGAATCGAGTCGAATGACGCGGTGTCCGTTTTTGCCAAGTTGTTCACTCCTTTGGATTAATTGTAGCTCAATATCTCTATCATACTGATTTCTCAAGGAACGGTCAATAACTATGAGAAATTTCTTAGCGGTTTAATACTTGCGGAAATAGACGGCGTCAATCAAATGATGCGCTACCTTATGCAAAATTAAATCCGCACGATTTCGCGTTGGTAAGATATAATCATTCAAGTTTTTCAAATCGACATCTTGCCACACCCGTTTGGCCATCGCGATTGCATCGGCATGGTCGCCGATCGCCCACGGATAAAAATAATTTTGTGGGTCTTGGAACGCCGTTTTCATCAACGCTTCAAAACGATCGAGATACCAGTTTTCAATTAAGTCAGCATCCGCATCGACATACACCGAGAAGTCGGTGAAATCACTAATATAAATATGTTGATGCGTCGGCAGTTGCAACACATTGATCCCTTCGATAATCAAAATATCAGGATGGGTAATCACGTCATAGCGATTTGGGACTACGTCATAGGTCTGATGCGAATACACCGGCGCCTTCGCAATCGGTTTGCCGCTCTTCACGTCATTTAAAAATTGAATCAGCCGTGGCATATCGTAACTTTCTGGAAAGCCCTTCCGTTCCATTAGCTGACGTTGCTTAAGCTCTGCGTTGGAATATAAAAAGCCATCGGTCGTAATTAATTGGGTACGCCGGTCCGGATATAAATACTTAAATAAAATTTCCAATAGACGCGCGGTGGTCGTTTTACCGACCGCGACACTCCCAGAGACGCCAATAATAAATGGGGATTGTTTATTTTTGCGTTGTAAAAAGACGGATTCCGTCTCCCGCCAGGACAAGTAGTGTTCAAACTTCGCCTGGAGTAAATGCGCTACGGGTAAATAAATCTCACGAACATCATCGATGCTGATCTGATCATTGAACGCTTTAATTTCGTGTAGATTATCGACGGTCAATGGCACGTGACCACCACGATAGAATCGTTTCCATTGCTCTCGTGAGAAGCGATAATAGTTCAGTTGCTCTTCCATAATTTGTTTGCCACCATCATTAAATTAATGGGCTAATTATAGCATAAAAGCAGTGGCAATTATGCCATCCCCCGCTCAGTATTACTGGGCAACTCACAAAATTCATTGGTAAAAAAATCAGCGCGACAACTAAGTAAACAGTTGTCGTGCTGATTAACTTTTTAATGTGCTAGCTCAAACGGTCGTTTCATTAATCGTATACAATTCTGGCTTGACCCGCGTCAACAATGGTGACAGCTCACCAATCGCAATCACAGTCAATTCATGCATTGCCCGCGAGCAAATTGTATAGAGTAATTGCCGTTCATCTTCACGTTGATAGTTATCAGTGTTGGCATTCCACACGATGACCGCGTCAAATTCCAACCCTTTCGCTAAGAACGATGGCACGACAATCAGCCCAGGCGCTAAACGCTGATTTTCGGTTCGAATCAAGGTGACATGAACGCCACGAGCTTGCAAGGCTGCCGTCAATTGCTCACTCTCAGCCAAAGTTTTGCCAATAATCGCCGTCGTATCATGGTCCGAATTATTAGTGCCTAATTGCTTAACCACTTGATCGACCGCCTGCTCGAAGTTATCCGTGACCGCCATATTCGGTAAGTCACCTTGGCGATCAAACGCCGTCACCGCTTCACCGTTCACCAGAATTTCTTTGGTAAAATCAGTAATTTGTTGCGTTGACCGATACGACTTAGTTAATTGAACGACCCGCGTCTTTTCTGGATCAAACAGGGTTTCCAATTCACCGATCAAGGTATGACTATTTTCTTTGGTGAAGATGGCTTGATTCAAGTCACCCAACATTGTAAAGCGCGCCTTCGGAAAACTAAACTTCAAAAAAGCCAGTTGGAACGCGTTGTAGTCTTGAATTTCATCTAAGAAAACAAACCGAATGTCGTTCTGACCTTTTTTACCGGTCATTAAGTCATGTAAGTACATATAGGCCGACACCGTCGTCAACGAAATATGCCGTTCCTTGATGGCTGCCAACTTGGCTTCTGTCGCCTGTTCCCAGTCATCTTTTGAAATCCCGTATTTGTCGAGATTCAAGATTTGTGGCACTTGCCGCAAGAAGTGCGCATATTGCATGTTGATACTCAAGAAACGATTACGGACAATTTGCGTCCGCGCAATGCCTAAACGTTTCATGACAATCTTGCGCGCTAAGAACTTGAATTCTTCATCGCCGTTCTTGAACTCGCGGGGCTGATTACCATACATGTCGTTCAATTCTTCTTTAGATAAGTCTTGAACAGTTTCTTCAACCCACTTCGTCCGCATTTCAGCCGCAACTTTTCGGTTCAAAATTTTGATTAATTCTTCCTTAGTCGCCGACAAGCGGTTACCTAAATGGTAGTTTTCATTAAATGAATAGTAGATTTCTTTAATTTTATCGCGTGGAATCAAGACTTCATCGTTCAGCGTGATGTTACGGAAACGCATGTCAGCGGATTCCAAATGATGGCCGTAAGCTGTAACCGCGTTGAAGAAGGCCAAGCTCCCTTCCAACTTGGTAATTTTTGCCATCGCTGGGGTATTTTCAGTCTCGAAACGCTGTTGCAACGTTTCCACCTGCATGTGTGGCAACCGGTATGAGGCATACTGGTAATACGTCATCTGGACCATATTTTGCTCGCCCAATTCAGGGAGCACTTGGTTAATATAGTCGTTGAATAATTGGTTCGGCGAGAATAAAATCACTTGCCCAGCGTTTAAATTACCCCGATAACGGTACAAGAGGTATGCCACTCGTTGCAGTACCGACGATGTTTTCCCAGATCCCGCCGCCCCTTGAACAAATAAGAGGTCCGAGCTGGTATCCCGGATGATTGTATTTTGTTCCTTCTGAATGGTCGTGACGATACTCTTCATCTTAACGTCAGACTTTTCGTCCAACACTTCGAGTAACATCGAATCGCCCACGGCTTCATCCGTATCGTAAACCGTCACAATCGTCCCGTCTTCGATCATCAGCTGACGCTTCAATTGAACATCGACCGCTTGTTGCCCATCTGGCGTTTGATACGTCACGTTGCCCAAACCACCATCGTAATAGATGCTGGAAATTGGCGCTCGCCAGTCATAAATCAAGAAGTGATCCGGACTGTCAGAAAATGAACTCAGGCCAATATAGATGGTTTCGGTCGCTGGTTCGCCCGCCTCATGAAAATCAAGGCGTGCAAAATAAGCATTCTTCTCCAACTTTTTCAAGGTCGACAGTTGTTTCGTCGCGTGTTGCCAACTGTTTTGCCGTTCGTCCAACATTTGTTGTTGTTGCCGGACAGACAAACCAGTTTCCATCATGCCTTCATAACTATCGGTCTTAATATTGACGTCATTATAAAAGTTTTGCTTAATATCGGCTTGATCGTTTTCGGAACGTTCAATCGTTTCACTCTGTTTCGTTTCTTCGGTCCGAATCTTATCAACCACATAATCAAGATGTTGTTGTTCTGAAGCTTTAATCGACTTAGCCATCAAGCGTCCTCCATTCCTAAAACTCGATAAACAATCTTATCACTATCCAAGGTCCGACTCAATCAATAACCTGTTAAAATGCATCAAATTCAATATTTTAGTTAAGGAAGTATGAACATTCTATTATCAAAGTTATGATTCGTTTAATTCAATAAAAATGTTTCCGCTTACACTAGCATTTACATAGGAATCCGACTAAACTAGATTTAACTTTACTGGAGGTGGCGCCGTTGGCCAATTTAATTGAAATCATGACCCATTTGGAAGATGTCATCGTGCCGTTATTAACGACACTCGGTAATTGGAGTTACATTACCCTATTTGCCGTTATCTTCCTTGAAACTGGTATGGTGATTTTTCCTTTTCTACCCGGAGAATCACTGATTTTTCTCGCGAGTACCATGGCTGCGACCCACACGAGCCTAAATATTCAAGTGCTCGTACCAGTTTTCTTCGCCGCGGCAGTCATCGGTGATACCGTTAATTTTGAAATCGGTCGCCATTTAATCAACCTGCCCTGGCTACAACGCCATTTACCCCAGGATAAACAACTCAAAGCCCAACATTTTTTCGCTAAGTATGGCAGTAAGGCCGTCATGTTCGGTCGCTTCGTGCCGCTCATTCGAACCTTCGTCCCATTGAGCGCTGGCGCAGCTAAAATGCCACAAAAATCATTTGCCTTTTGGAATTTGCTGGGCGTGGGCGTCTGGGTCGCTGTTGGCTGTTCACTCGGTTACTTCTTCGGTTCCATCAGTTTTGTGCAAGATCACTTATCGCTATTCTTCTTAGGAATTCTTGCCTGTGCGTTAATTCCAGCCGCGGTGATTACGTTAGCCAAAACACTACGACGCCATCCGGTCGCTTAAATCTAACTTGGATAACTGTCAGTTGACAGTTATTTTTTTATGCCAAATACGCTGATCAATCCAAGCCCAACAACTTTTCTCTTTTCAATCGCCAGCAAATTCTTTCATTAAATAAGTAAAAAGTGTATCCTTTCATAGAAGCAAACTCACGGAGGTGTCCATTCACAATGACAACCAAAAAGCTCGTCAGTTACCAGCCGGCTTGGCAATCACTGGCGACTGACCTGCAAACAGAACTCAAACAACTTTTGAGCACTGACCTAATTAAAGCTAGTCATGTTGGCAGTACGGCGATGCCGAAAGTACCCGCCCGACCAATCATCGACATTGCCCTCTTGGTCGCAGATTCTAAAAAAGCGTTAACGACGCTAAAGTCGACGTTTGATTTAACCACGGTCACAACACAACCGGCCATTTACCAGCTTGACTGGCACGACCAAGCTTTCAATTTACTACTTTTCACGGACTCTGACGCCTATCAAACAGTCATCAATTTCCGTGACTACATCAATGCGCATCGCACCGACAGTCGCAAATATACCGCCGTACGGCAAACCGCACTCACCAGTGATGATTATTACGCTGCGAAGACTGACTTTGTGACTAGCATTAATGGAAAAGCTAGCGATTGGTTGGCCACCAAAGATGCACACGAAACGCATGACCGGACCGTGCGCGCTGAACTCGTCAACATGTGCCTGATTATGAATCCTAAGACCCACGAAGTCATCGTCGAAAACAAGATTGATGCCAAATGGACCGGGTTGACTTTTCCCGGTGGTCACGTTGACCCTGGCGAATCGCAAATCCACGCCATGCAACGGGAAGTGCTTGAAGAAACCGGTTTAACTGTTACTAATTTAAAACTAGTCGGCACGGTCACCTGGGTCGAAAATGACGCTGGCGACGTGTCACTCGGCACGCTCTACACCACGACTGATTACAGCGGTGACTTACTCGCGGGGTCATATGAGGGCGCCATTAGTTGGCAACCACTCAGTGCTCTGACACCCGACAAACTCGCACCAGGTATCGAACCTATCTTAAAAGTCTTCACCAACCCTAACCTTAACGAAGCGTTTTGGGGCTTTGATGACGACCAACTCAATGTTTATTAGCAAAGAGAGGATTTATTATGGATCAAGTATCATTAGTCATTATTTTATTTGCGGCCTTACTAATCCCATTAGTGATGGCAAAATTCAAGATCAACAGCCTGCCCACGGCCGTGATGGAAATCATCGTCGGGATTATTCTGGGACCGAGCTTGCTCAACATCGTCACGATGACGACGTCAATCTCCCAACTCTCAACCATCGGGGTCATCGTCCTCCTATTCTTGAGTGGGCTCGAAATCGACTTCAGCCTGTTCAAAAAACGTCGAACCGCGCTCACGCCCCTCGAACAGAAACAGGCTGGCAATTTGCCTAAATACTCGCCAGTCCGTTTATCGGTCTACGCGTACAGCACCGTCATCATCCTATCTCTACTGCTTGCGGCGGCGTTCAAAGTCAGTGGCCTGTTCAGCGACTTTTGGCTCGCCACGATCTTATTTGGCACCATTTCACTAGGTATCGTGATTGCGGCCTTGAAGGAAAAAGAACTCTTGAGTAAAGCGTTCGGCCAAACCATTTTGCTTATCTCAGTCTTTGGTGAACTTATTCCAATGATGGGCTTAACACTCTACGCTTCAATCTTTGGCAGCAATTCGCAAAGCCTCTGGTTATTACTACTCATTTTGGCGGTAGCGGCCCTACTCCTATTGCGGTTCAAACCGTTCTTTAACTTCTACCAAAATATTAATAAATCGACGACGCAACTAGATATCCGCCTCGCCTTTTTCTTAATCGTGACGATGGTCACCGTCGCTGAAACGGTTGGTGCCGAAAACATTCTCGGCGCCTTTGTCGCTGGGATTGTCTTGAAATTATTACAACCTAGCGAAAGTACGCGTGAACGATTGGATTCCATCGGCTACGGCTTCTTTATTCCAATTTTCTTCATCTCAACCGGGGTCGATCTGAACCTGCGGACTATTTTAACCAGTGGTAAGACGCTACTCTTAATTCCGTTATTTTTCGTGGCCTACATGGTTGCCAAACTCGGTGGTTACTGGGTTTTGAAGTTGCGATTCAAGCAGGCCAATGCCATCGCTGGTACGGCTTTAACTGCCACAACGATGACCATGGTTTTAGCCGTTTTACGGGTTGCTAAATCCATGAAGACCATCACGAGTGACCAGTCTGGCGCCTTTTTATTGGCCGCCCTGCTCACCTGCATCGTTTCACCGTTAATTTTCAACAAGTTCTATTCTGCTGAAAAAGAAGATCTCGTCAAAACAGCGGTCCACTTTATTGGCGCCAACTTGAGTACAGTGCCGGTTGCGCAACAGTTACGCAAAGGTTGGTATGACGTCAAAATGTATACTAATCATCCGCAAAACTACGAAACCTATCATGCCCAGGCGCCTGTTCAGTTAATGGAAAACTTTTCCGCTGAACAGCTGGAAGCTCAGGGCGTCTTTGACGCTGACATTCTCGTTCTCGGCCATATGGATGCTGAACGCAACTACACTTTAGCCAAAGCGGCGAAGGATTATGGGGTCAAGCGAATCATTGTTCGTTTTGAAGACCGGAACGTGTTAAACGAACACGAAGATGAACTCCGCGACATGGGAATTGAAGTTTACAATACCCCCGAAGCGAACATCACTTTGTTACGGTCACTAATTGAATCACCATCAACCTTATTGATGTTACAAGATACCGAAAACAGTATCTACGAAGTCCGTGTCGTCAACCACTTGTACACTAATGTGCAGATCAAGAATCTTCAATTTGCCAAAGATATTACAATCAGCGAAGTGATCCGCAATCGCAAGATTATCGTACCTAATGGGAATACCTTGATTCAGTATGGTGACCGGTTAATCTTTACTGGGAGTAAACAGGATGCCCCTCGGATTCGCCAAGCTTTAGCGACTGCTAATTAATATGCTAAGATAGACCTATCATTATTTTAAGGGAGACCCATATGTCTACATTTTCAGTTTACATGATTCGTCATGGACAAACTTACTTTAACAAGTACCGCCGGATGCAAGGTTGGTGTGACTCACCATTGACCGAAGTCGGCAAACAGGATGCCCGTAACGCCGGTAAAATGTTAGCTGGCATTCACTTTGATGCGGCTTACGCCAGCGATATGACCCGCGCGATGGACACGGCCAAATTAATCTTGCCCAATAGTGGCAATGGCGATTTAGACGTGACCCCCATGCCGGCTTTTCGCGAAGCCTTCTATGGTTACTTTGAAGGTGGCGACACCTCGCAAACTTGGTACATGATTGGCGCGCCCCACCAAGCCCCATCATTGTCGGACATCATCGAAAAGTACGGCATCCACAAAGCCAAAGATTTCGCCAAGGAAGCAGACCCTTTCCATCAAGCAGAAAACAATGCTGAGTTCTGGGAACGGGTCAATGGCGGTATTGCTGAGCTACGTGCCAAATCACATGATGGCGATAAAGTCCTGCTCGTCAGTCATGGCAATACGATCTTTAGTATTGCCGCAGAAGTCATGACTTTAAACTCGCCAGCCCGGCCCCAAAATGGCAGCGTGACGAAGTTCACTATTTCTGACGATGCGATTCGCGTGGACTACTTTGGTAAAAAAGACCATATTGTCTAATTTAAGGAGTTTAACATGTCTCAACTTTCAATCTATCTCGTCCGGCATGGCCAGACTTATTTCAATTTATTCAATCGCATGCAGGGCTGGTCAGACTCACCATTAACTGACCAGGGTAAAAACACCGCTAAACAGGTCGGCAAAGCCTTAGCCAACGTTGACTTTGCCCACTACTACTCTAGTGATTCTAAACGGGCGATGGATACCGCCAAGCTCATTCAATCGGCAGCGGGTAAAGCCACCGGCGTACTAACCACGTTACCAAGTTTCCGCGAAGAATTCTACGGTTACTATGAAGGTGACGATTCCAGTCGAACTTGGTCGTTAGTCGGTAAAGATTACGGCGTAACTAGTCTCCATGAATTACTCGACCGTGTTTCAATTGAAACGACCAAGGATTTAATGCATGAAATTGACCCTTTTCATGAAGCTGAAGACAATCAAACCTATTGGGAACGCGTTAATCAGGGCTTTGATTATTTGAAAGCCCATCATGACAACCACGAAAAAGTGCTCGTTGCCACTCATGGCACGACGATTCGTAGTATTGTGTCGCGCTTTGGCCCTGAATTTGACATTTCGCGAGGGCCAAAAAATGGTAGTGTGACCCGTTTGGACATCGATGGTGACCAAATCAAGGTGCAGAGTTATGCGGAAGATTTAGCTGAATAACAATCAACTGCTGCGCAAATTTGCGTGGCAGTTTTTTTAACTCGTGACTTTAATCCCAATAATGCCAATGATTAACATCGCAATAAATACCCAAGTGATTGGCGCAATCTGGTCTTTAAAGATAATCACCCCAACTAAGATGGCCCCAACTGCACCAATTCCTGTCCAGATGGGATAGGCAATACTCAACGGTAAATGTTTCGTTGCCAAAGCTAAGAATCCGAAACTCAGAACCATGCCAACAATGTTCGCCGCCGTATAGCCTAGCTGACTAAACCCATTGCTTAACTTCATCATCGTTGCCCAAACCACTTCAAAAATACCTGCAACCACTAAATAAATCCATGTCATACTTTTTCCTCCTCAAAATAAAAAGACAGCGCCCCGTCAACTTCCGCAATGACCTAAGGAAGTTAACGACACGCTGTCCGGTGACAGTTCTGTTTAATTAATTCAGTTCAATATAGCAAATCTCAGCCAATCGGTCAAGATTACTGATCTCGTAATAACCATTTTGTGAGTGGTGTTAACGTTGACGGTAGCGTCTCACGGGCAAAGAATTGTGCCGCACTAGTCTCGTTGGTTGTGGTCTTCAATGTCCCACCGACGATCCGACCTCGATACAAGGTTGTCACACTATCAATGACATCGCCATTCGGATACACATAGTGCATCTGTGGCCCACTGAATACATCAATCAGTTCCAACGCACCAACCGTCAACCCCGTTTCTTCACGACATTCACGCTGAGCGGTTTGCTGGACCGTCTCGCCAGGTTCGGTTGATCCTGCTGGCAATCCCCACAACTGATTGTCGGTTCGCTTAACCAACAAGATTTCATCCGCAGCATTACACGCAATTACTGCCGCACCCGCAACGACTAGCGGCTGATGTCCCACTTTTTGGCGCAGATCTAAGACATAGCCCATTGCTATCACCTTCCTAATCCCCTAATCATTAATAATCTGATTAGACATGTTATACTTAACCTAACTATAACACGTCAGGAGTGATTGAATGTCCGAACCAAGCGTTCAAAATGTCATTATTGCCGGCATGTCCAAAACTGTGACTAACTATGACTACGCAATGTCTGAACTTGAAGCCTTAGTTGAAGCCAACAACATGCACGCCGCTTTACGAATTGATCAGGGCCTAGAAAAGCCTAATCCCGCAACCTACTTTGGTAAAGGAAAAGTCGTTGAAATCAAAGAGATGGGTGAAGCTAACGATCTCGACATCATGATTGTTAACGCTGACTTAACCCCAAGCCAAGTGCGTAACTTGGAAACTGAAACCGGTCTGCAAATTATCGATCGGACCGGCTTAATTCTCGAAATTTTTGGGAATCGCGCTCGGAGTAAAGAAGCCAAACTGCAAGTTAAAATTGCCCAACTGCAATATCAATTACCACGCTTACGGACCAGTATGGCCAACCGGCTGGACCAACAAGCTGGGGCCGCTGCTGGTGGTGGCGGTGGCTATACCAACCGTGGTGCTGGTGAAACTCAGATTGAATTGAACCGGCGAACGATTCAAGATCGCATCAGTCACGCCAAACACGAGCTCAAGGAACTCAACAAAGATGAAGAAGTTCGTCGCGCGCAACGGGACAAAGCTGATTTACCAAATGTTGCCTTAGTAGGTTATACCAACGCAGGTAAATCAACCACCATGAACGGGTTAGTCCGCTTATTTGGTAAAGGTGAAGATAAGCAAGTCTTCGAAAAGGATATGCTGTTCGCCACCTTGGATACTAGCATCCGCCAACTCACCTTCCCTGATAACAAACAATTGTTATTAAGTGATACCGTCGGCTTCGTTAGCAACTTGCCACATAACTTGATCAACGCCTTCCGTTCCACTTTGTCCGAAGCCGCGAACGCCGATTTGTTGATTCAAGTCATTGATTACTCAGATCCACATTACAAAGAAATGATGGATACGACCGAAACGA
Organism: Lactiplantibacillus daoliensis; assembly: GCF_005405005.1. Classification (GTDB taxonomy): domain Bacteria; phylum Bacillota; class Bacilli; order Lactobacillales; family Lactobacillaceae; genus Lactiplantibacillus; species Lactiplantibacillus daoliensis. The sequence continues at coordinate 209,541 of NZ_BJDH01000001.1, forward strand.
CTTTGAAAGCTATTGGCGTGCATGATGTGCCAATGATTTATGCTTATAACAAAGCCGATTTAACGGAAGCCAGTTATCCAAATGTGCAAGATGACCAATTGATCTACGCTGCCAAAGATGAAAAATCCTTACAGCTTTTAACGAAAATCATTAAAGAAAAAGTCTTCAAAAATTACGTGACGACAACATTGTTGATTCCATTCAGCGATGGTGAGGTCGTCGCCTACTTGAATGATCATGCTAACATTCTTAAGACTGATTACTTGGCAGATGGGACCCAACTTAAAGTGGAACTAAATGCGGTGGATGCCCAACGATATGCCCATTACGAAGTGACCCCAGCCTAATTAAACGATCAAGGCTCTCAATTCCAACGAATTGGGGCCTTTTTTTTGCAAACACACACACAAATATCGCAATACCAGTAACCGTCACATCTAAAGTAGATTCACCCAAATTGAGCGCTCCGTCAGTCAAAATCGGTGTGCTGTGGGGGACGTCGCCAGCCACAGCACGGTCTGGCGTCTCAATTCCAAGCCGATAAAACACGTCTTTGAATTGCCCCGTAAGATTAGCCAGCCAAGAACGCCGACTAATCTTACTGACACTGCACACCAATTTTGACTGACTCCACTAAGCGTAAATAACGAATTTGTGAAAAAATAGGTACTGATTAGCTAGAGGTTATTGCCGGTAGCATCGGACGTGCAGGTGGCGTTTGACCGGCGTTCTTTGCCGGCCTTACACCACGGACGGTCTGAAAGATTTGCGATTTTTACAAGACTTCCAGACGAGGCTCAAGACGTTCCTGAAGCTTGAACCGGTCCCTCGTCCGCATGTTATCAGCAACAACCGGAAACGGTAGTAATTTACTAGTTTCACCGCCTGATTATTGACATAGTGGTGCGGAACAGCAATTTTCAACTTGCAACCTTTTGCAAAAAATACATAATCTTTACCCCTTGTTTACCAGAAATATACTTTTAAGGCGCTAAATCTCGATACAATACGAGCAGATTAATAACAAAGGAGTCTGCTTGTGGTTCAAATACAATTAAGCAACATTCGGAAAAGTTATGAACAAACGACCGTCATTGACCAACTGGATCTGACTCTCCCAGATCAGCAGATCACGACCTTGATTGGGCCGTCCGGTTCGGGTAAATCAACCCTGCTCAATATGATCGCCGGTTTGCAAGTTCCAACCGCTGGTCAAATCAAATTTGATGAGACCGTCGTTTTTGATGCGACCCAACAGGTCAATTTGGCCCCGGCCAAGCGCGATTTAGCTATGGTCTTCCAAGACTTTGCCCTCTGGCCACATATGACCGTCTTCAAAAACGTGGCCTTCGCACTTGAACCTAAGCTCAGTAAATCAGCCATTGCCGAACGCGTGCAGTGGGCCTTGGCTCAAGTTGGGCTGGTCGATTTTAGCAGTCGTTACCCTGGCGAGTTGTCTGGTGGTCAACAGCAGCGAGTCTCGTTAGCTCGCGCACTCGCCGTTCAGCCCAAGCTAATTCTCTTTGATGAAGCATTGAGTGCCTTGGATCCACAATTACGTGAGTCTCTGCAACTTGAGATCAGTGAGTTGATTCATCGTAATCATCTGACGGCCATCTTCGTGACCCATGATCGCAACGAAGCGCTCCGAATTTCAGATCATCTGGTTCTGATCAAGGACGGCAAAATTGTGCAAACGGGTACGGCAACTGAACTCTATCAGCGACCCGTCAATCTGTTTGCAGCTAACTTCATTGGACCTTTAAACTATCTAGACGACCACACTGGCGTTCGGCCAGAACACGTGAGTTTAACCCCACAGCCTAATTGGCAAACTTTCGACGGACAGGTCGTCAGTTCTACTTTTGCTGGGAATCATTTTGACACCGTTGTCCAGTTGCCCAAGCAACAGTGGCACGTCAACACCGACCGTGGTTATCAGCCACAAGCCACAAAAATTTTTGTCGACCCTCAAGCCATTCTAACTAATTAGGAGTTATTTAAACCATGCCAAACAAAAAAATCGTTCTCTCACTCTCTGCACTTGCCGTATTAGCCTTAGGTTCTGGCGTCTATTTCGCCAATTCCCACGGCCAAGCAACGACTGCCAAGCAAGGTGACACCAAGACATTAACCGTCTACGCTGCTGGTCCAAAACCACTTTCAGATAAAATCGTCAAAGGGTTTGAAAAAAAGTCTGGTATTAAAGTTAAAACCTTTGATGGTACGACCGGTAAGATTTTGAGCAAGTTGAAAGCCGAAGAAAGTAATCCCCAAGCCGATGTTCTAGTACTTGCTTCCATGGCTGCCGGCGTGGATTTACAAACTCACAAAAAACTGCTGACTTATGACGCTAAAAATGTCGATCAGTTGAACGCCCAATTTAAAGACAGCAAGCACCAACTCTTCAACTACAGTGCCTCCGCCGTCGGAATTACTTACAATACCAAAGAAGTTAAAACAGCCCCAACCGATTGGGCAGATTTAACTACAGAAACCTACAAAAACAGTCTCACAATTCCAGATCCCAAAACTTCTGGTTCTAGCTTAGACTTTATCAACGTCTACCAAATGCAGCACGGTCAGAGTTATCTCAAACAATTGAAACAAAACGGCGCTGAAATCGGGGGTGCCAATAAAGAAGTCCTCGATGCCGTCGTCACTGGTCAAAAGAAGGCCGTAGTTGGTGGGGTGGATTACATGAGTATTGCCGCAATTAAGAAGGGTGAAAAGATTGGCTTCACCTATCCTAAGAGTGGCACGTTGGTTAATCCCCGACCGGCAATGATCTTAAAATCTACGAAGCATGCGGCCGCTGCTAAACAGTTTATCGATTACTTGCTTTCAGACACCGTTCAAAAGCAACTTAAAAAGAGCTATTTGATTCCTGGGACCGCTGATAAACTGACTAGTCCACTGAATAACGCCCCAATTAAGAGTTACACCGTAAACTGGAACGATGCGAATAAGGCCTTGGAAGCTAACATTAAAAAATTCAATCAGGTCTTAGGTCATGACTAAGCATCGTTCTTGGACTGGATTAGTCATAATCTTTGCCCTGCTATTGGCCTTGATTATTGCCGGACCATTAGTTGCATTAATTGGCCAGACGCTGTTAGGTTCTCATCCAGCTGAACTTATTCACCGGCTTTCGACGCCTACCATTCTGACTAGTCTTGGGCACAGTTTAATGTTGGGATTAGGGACAATCATTGGCACCACCGTGATTGCCACCCCACTCGCCTTTATCATGACGCGAACCAAGCTAGCCCAATATATGTGGTTACATTGGCTATTACTCGTCCCATTTATGACACCACCATATATCAACGCCATGGGCTGGATCTACTTTTTCCAACCTCATGGGCTCTTGGCACAAGTTTTTCCTAGCAGCTCACTAAATTTCAAAGGTCTGTTTTCGCCCTTTGGGATTATTTTAATCATGAGCTTGCACCTATATCCTTTTGCCTACTTGCTGTTACGTAATGCCTTGGCACAGTTTAATCAGCGTTGGACCCAAGCCGCATTCGTCCATGGTGTCTCGCGCATCCGGACGCTTACACGGATAACCTTGCCAATCCTGCTAGTCCCCTATCTTGCCATGTGGGTATTAGTATTTACGAAGACCTTAGCGGAATTCGGGACCCCGGCAACCTTTGGCCGGACGATTCACTTTGAGGTCCTTACGACAACGATTCAAAAAGATTTAAGTCAATGGCCACTGGACTTCAAGGGCGGCGTTCTAGCCGGTACGATTTTATTAAGCCTCGCGTTATTTGCTTGGGTCGCTCAACAACTGTTACTCAAACAACCTAAGATTCAGATGGCGCATAATCAACATCCAGTCATTAATCACCGCTGGACAGTTACGTTGGCTGCAACTTTAATCGTTGGTACCTTATTGCTAGTTGCGATTGGGATTCCATACGTTTCAATTATCTTCCAATCCCTACTAAAACAACGTAGCGCTGGCCTGACGATAGGAAACTGGACGGCGGAACACTATTTGGCACTGTTGCGCTTTGACAGTCCGGCTTTCAAAGCCTTAGTCAATACCTTTGGCTTAGCAATCGTCATCAGTATCGCTAACCTCATTATTGGGACTTTAATCAGTGTCGCCAGTACAACCAAACGTTTGCCAAAAAGCCTGCGGAAAATTTTTCACTTATTGGGTTCCTTACCATTAGCTATCCCCAATGTCGTGTTAGCCTTAAGCTTGATGATTTTTTTCTCACAGCTATTAGCGTTTACGAAACTTTACGGGACTATTTCGGTTCTAATTATTGCGGACATCATGCTATTTTTACCCACAACGGTCCAATATATGACGACTGCTCTACAAGAATTTAATGATAATTTTCTCAATAGTGCTCGTATTTTTGAAACGAGTCCCAACCGCATTATCTTCAAAATTATTATCCCAGTCTTGATGCCGGCGCTCGTCAATAGTTTTGCCATGTCGTTCATCGCCACCAGTCGAGAACTGGTCGTCGCACTCTTGTTATTACCATCTGGAATGACGACCATTTCATCGTTCATCTATCAGGCCTTCGAACAAGGCGATGCGTCGCAAGGCATGGCGCTCGCTGTCATTACCGTGATGATTACCTTCATTATCTTGCTAATTTCAAATAGTCTGCTGGATAAACAGCTAAAAACGGACCACTAAGCTGAAATATCAATATTTTGTTAAAATTGCGACATAACTTGTCGTTACCTATTGCAATTGTTACCCCTGTTCGATTACACTAAGAGTGCAATCAGGCGTGATGAACCTGGTTGTGGGACCTGGTTGTTTTAGCATGTGGATCCTATTGAAAAATCCCATAATGATACAACCTTAAAAAAGACCGCTGACTTAATTGCCAGCGGCCTTTTTGTCTTAAACTAAGAATTATTAACTAAGATTGAAAACTAAAGGTCGAAAGACCCAAAAACATCACAAATGTCGCAGTACCAGTGACCTTTACGTCTAAAGTAGACTTGCCCGAATTCAGCGCTCCGTCAGTCAAAATCGGTGTGCTGTGGGGGTACGGTGCCAGCCAAAGATCGGTCTGGCGCCTCAACTCAAAGCCGATAACCCCCGTCTTTGAATTGCCCCGCGAGCTTAGTCAGCCCAGAACGCCAACTAATCTTACCGACACTGCACACCGATTTTGACTGACTCCGCTAAACGTAACTAACGGATTTATCCCCCAAAAAACTACTGATTAGCTGGAAGTTGTTGCTGATAGCAGCGGACGTGCAGGTGGCGTTTGAACGGCGCTTTTTGCCGGCCTTACACCGCGGACGGTCCGGGAGATTTGCGGTTTTAGCAAAGCTTTCGGGCGAGGTTCAAGACGCTTCTAAGGCTCGAACCGGTCCCTCGTCCGCATGTTATCAGCAACAACCGGAAGCGACAGTAATTGACTAGTCTTCAGCTGAAAAAACTTGCTAACCTGCCCACCATTGTCAATCTTTGACTTATTAATTTAAAAGACTTTTCTGTCTGATTGCGGCTCGCCACAATGATTGTGCCGTCCACAAACTTACCACCACGATGAGCCAGCTCAGTGCTGTCATCGACAATGACTTTACAAACATCGCCGCCACAATAACACCAAGAATACCGCCAAGAATTATGCCAAAGATGCCCCGATATGCAACCCGGTCACGGCGAATAAAGTTGACTGCCGAACTCGGCATCAACAACGCACAGGATAACATCATGATTGGAAAGGCAGCAATGGGTGTTAACCCTAAGAAATAGACCATCACCATACATGGGGCGTACAGCCCAACGCCAGCTGCCATCAGTAACCCCAAAATAAAATTACCAATAATTCCAACGACTAGTGGCCAACCTCGCAGACTAGTCGCCTGATTGGCCACCCCTAACAGGCTCACCCAACCGGCTAACTTGGCAGTCATCAAAATTGCCGTCACAACTAAGGCAACCGCCATAATCCGCTGAATACGCTGTTGATTAAGTTTAACCATGAACTCGCTCCCAAGTACCGCGCCGATTGCGGCCGCAACGACTAAACTAATTAATGTCCAGGGATCAACCTGAATCGCCGTCACAAAAAATAAAGCTTCAAATGCAGTTGGAATCGCATGCATCGTGTTCAAGGTCCCCGGGAGCTGCCGTTCATCTTTCAAATAATGAGTAGCCTGAAAAATGGCTGTTGAGGTTACAAAACTCCCGATTCCCAACGTATCCAGAAAATCAGTTACACCACCAATCAGCATGCCAATCCCAAATTGCCGCGCAGTCGGCCGATAATGTTGTCGTCTTGCCCCGCGCACCAACAAAACAAATAACCCCACACTACTTAGTGTTAGGATCGTCACAATTGCAATAATCATCTCTGTTCCTCTCTCTCATTCTGTTAGCATTATACCCGTCTTGACCAAGACTGCCAAAAGAAGGGATACTCTGACAATATCAATATATTTATCAAAGACGAACTTCATAAGCTAGTTATTGCTCAAAATCGATATTTGTCGAACTTTATAATATTAGTTTTTCGTTTATGTTCGTAAATAACGGCAAATCAGCAAATTTACAAGGCTTTCACGATTGCGGCTCACTGAAATCTCTGGTATTCTAAAAACAGTAAAAATTACTAGCACCTTTGAAAGCGAGGACGTCCATGCAATCAGCACAAAATGAGACCAAGCTTAACCGTTCGTTGGGCTTTTGGTCTGCTTTATCGCTCGTGGTCGGGACCGTGATTGGCTCCGGTATCTTTTTCAAACAATCATCCGTTTTAGATAGTGCTGGTTCTACGACCAATGCGCTATTAGCTTGGCTACTTGGCGGGGTTATTACCCTCACCGCCGGCTTAACGATTGCCGAAGTCGGCGCACAAATGCCACATACCGGTGGCCTCTACGTCTACATGGAAAATATCTATGGCAAGATTTGGGGATTCCTATCTGGTTGGATGCAAATTGCCGTCTATGGGCCAGCCATTATTGCCTCAATTGCCGCTTATTTAGGCATTTTGCTCGTTGGCTTCTTCCATCTTAGCAACGGTTGGCAAGCACCGCTCTCGATCGCTGTTATTGTCCTAATCGGGTTACTGAACATGGTGGAAAATCGCTGGGGAGCAGCATTTCAAATTGCCACGACCCTTGGTAAATTATTACCCATTGCGGCAATTATCATTTTTGGGCTATTTTTCGGGGACCAAAATGCTTTTGGTCAAACCTTACACACCGTGCAGCAGTCAACTGGTAGTTTCGGCGTCGCAGTGCTTGCCACCCTCTTCGCCTATGACGGTTGGATTTTAGTTGCCAATCTTGGTGGTGAGATCAAGGAACCTCAAAAGTTATTACCACGTGCGATTATTTTAGGAATTTCACTGGTCTTAGTTGCCTACACACTTGTTACATATGGGATTCTCCATTTTATTCCCGCTGATACGATTCACAAACTCGGTCAGCAAACGACGCTCTATTTCGCCCAAGCCGCTTTTGGGACAATTGGTGGTCGCCTACTCAATATCGGTATTATCATTTCAATGGTCGGCTGTTTAAACGGAAAAATCATGACTTTTCCACGCATCATCTATGCCATGGCGGAGCGTCAACAACTGCCATTTTCAAAACAACTACGCTACTTGAATCCCAAGTCCCACGAACCCATTGTGGCGACCTTGTTCATTCTAGTCTATGCCAGCATTATGATTATCTTCTTTGATCCAGACCGTTTATCGGATCTCTGCATCTTTACAGTCTATTGTTTCTATGTTGCAACTTTCATTGGGGTCTTCTTACTCCGGAAACGTCACCGTGGTGAAAAGCGGCCCTTCTCGACGCCGGCTTTCCCAATTACGCCCTTAATTGCTATTCTCGGGGCACTCTTCGTAATTATCAGCGAAATCGGTTCCGACTTACCAGGGGTTATTCTATCCTTGGTCATCGTGGCTTTGGGCATTCCTGTCTACTACTACAAACAACGACGTGCTAACTAAATTAAAAAACGACTTCCGCAAATTGGAAGTCGTTTTTTACGTCCTTATTTCAAAGCTTGCCGATAGCTATAATAATACAGCGCGCCGACCAGCACGGCACCACCAATCACATTGCCTAAATACACTGGCAATAAATTCATGCCAAATTGTACCCAAGTCGCGCCACCTTCAAAGATCGCTGCCGGAATCAGAAACGCATTCGCAATACTATGCTGAAAGCCAGTCACCACGAAAATCATAATTGGAAACCAGATTCCCATTATCTTGCCAGCGGCATCTTTAGCCCCAAATGATAACCAAACAGCGAGACCAACGAACCAATTACAGCCCACGCCAGAAACAAAGCTTTGCCAAAAGTTAGGTTGAATTTTCCCTTGCGCCATCGTAATTACCGCGGTTTTAAAAACACCCGTGTGCGTCAAGCCAACGAAGTGACCGAAGAAAAAAGCGACTGCCACAGCGCCAATCACATTAGCCACCGTGATAATTGCCAAATTTTGCCAGAATGCAGACCATTTGAGCCGTTTGGCAAACGCTGCTGTACTGACAGCCATCATATTTCCGGTAACGAGTTCACCACCGGCTAGCAAAATGACAATCAAACCGATTGGAAAAACGCTCGCACCAATTAGTGTACTCCCACCACTCGCTGGAATCGCAGCTGAGACCCGAATATCAGCCAAGAAACCCAACGCGATCATCGCCCCACCGACAAATCCCAACAGCCACTTAGCTAACCACGTTTTTTCGACCTTGCCAACGCCCTTTTCGATGCTAGTTTGCAAAATTACTTCTGGATTACTCATCCGATAGACCCCCATATTGTTTTGATAAGTCTACTATACCGGAATCGTTCGTCATTTTCAGCAATTACCCTAAAAAAATCAGTAATCGCTTTGTCTTAATTACCGATTTTCCGAACTTTAGTCTTTATTTGCATTAAATTGATAATTATTATTATAAAAGGCGATGCGATAAGCCCGATAGGCATAAGCCTTTGAGGAAGCATTCTTAATGGTTGCATTGAACACCTGATTACCCGCCTGGTCAACTTCAATCAGATTGCTTTCTTGACCATTATTTTTCATGCCAAAGTCAATCAAGACATTGCCATTGGACTGTTCTTCCGCGTAACCAATGATACTCGTAAAGTTCGCTTTACCTAGCGCTTTTCCATAAGCCCAAGTCTGGTCAATTGTCATTTTGGTCGTATCAATATGATACTTCACCGCCTGGGAATATTTACCGGATGTGGACTTATCACCATTCGTCACTGCAATATTATTATCATATAGCATGATATTCTCACTGCTAGCAGAACTACTACCGTTATTGAGTAAGGTCAGCCCATGTTGCCCACCAGTAATCGTCGTGCCACTCGTTGGGGTTAAAAGATACTTTCTGTATGCTTTCGGCCAGCTCGACTTCTTTTTGCCACTATAGATCCATTTAATTTTCTTGGTTGCGTAATCAATCTTCATAATCATATCTTGGTTCCGACCAGAGATGAGAATGCTATTATCATTTTTGTCATATTCGATCGAATTCTGATGGAACCAATCGATTTTACCATCAGCCCCCTTCTCGTACGCTGCCCACATTGATTTCGGTAAGAGCTTTTTCAAATCAATGACTTTCACAATTTTTCCGGTTTGATGAGAAATTTCCACCATCGTATCTTCTTTGTACTTGGACCCATCCGACACCGTTGCCAATAAATTATGGTTGGGTAACTCAATCAGATCATGATGAATGACCGTGGTTTCCGTGCCACCATCCGTACTGCTGGCGCCACTACCAAACGTGTACTCTTGATAAACGCGCCCCAGATAGTCGGTTTCGATCAAGTCATTGTACACATCGGAGGACTGTTTTTTCTTTGTCAGCATCATGAAATGCCCGCCAGTCCACTGTTCAATCGTATGTTGTGAGTAATTTGTGCTGTACCAGCGAACATTACCGTCAGCGTCAATGGCAAAGGGTTGTTTCGTCGTTCGATCAATCATCGTCAGCTTATTCTGGCCAATTGACATTTTAGTTTTATCCGCTTTAGATACCGTCACTGTGGCATTTTTAACGTATGTCGGTAAGGCACCGGTTTTCAACTGCAAAGTCTTTTTCAAAACCTCGCCGTTCTTCAAGGTTACCGTCAGCTTCACCGTATTGGTCGTATTCGCGTATAGCCCAACGACTGGTACTTGGTGAGTCTTCTGATAACCACCATTGACCGTATTCGTGATACTCGTTTTGGCAGACTTACCAACAACAGTATAGCTGACTTTGGCCGCTTGTGATGTCTTAAAAATGACCAATGCCGTCAGTGGTGAAGTGCCATAAGGATTTACTTTCACATATGGTCTGGCCAACGTGTAAGCAGAATTTGCGGTGGCCTTTTGATACGTCACGGTAGCTGCCTTTTGCTGGGTTGCCCGCGTGTTGACCTTTTTGGTCGCGAGATTTTTCTTAATCTGTGCTTCAGTTAAAGGGGCCTGGTTCGCGCTTGCCTTTGAGGAACGCTCAATTTGAAACCAAGTTAAGCCTCCGACAATCAGCACAATACTCGTGAGTACCGCTAAAATGAGTTGCTTGCGTTTACTTGTCATCTGATTACTCCTGTCACTAATTACTGCCCCGATCGTTCATACGTTCACCTAACCAACTAGTCTAGTTTAAAACGCAGATATGAAAATGTTATGACCAGCATTTGACAATTTTACAAGACGACAAAAAAAGCCTGAGATTTTCATCTCAGACTTTTTTCAAAAATTACTTAGGCAAAAGTTGCAAGTTGTTTCTTTGTTAAGGTGTCGTTCATCCGACCACTCCGGAAACCGCCTAAATCTAAGGTAACATAACGGAAACCAAGTGATTGTAATTGACGGTTAACGCGATCATTGAAGACCAAGAAATCACCAATGCGAGCTTCTGGTAATTCGATCCGTGCAATGTCTTCGTGGAAACGAACCCGAACCGTTGGGAAACCAAGACTACGTAAGTAACTTTCAGCGGCCATAACTTGAGCAATGTTCTCATGAGTCAAAGTAGTCCCGTATGGGAAGCGTGAGGCAACTGAACATGAAGCAACTTTGTTCCAGTTAGTTAAGCCTAATTTTTGTGATAAGGCCCGTACATCAACCTTGTAGAAGTCAGCTTCTTGTAACAAACTCCGTGCACCAGCTTCAGTCCGAGCTTTCATCCCTGGACGGTAATCTTGTTCATCGTTCTTGATCAAGCCATCTAAAACGGCGTTGCTACCATCAGCAGCTGCCATTTCGTTCAAACGATCGTAGAACATCTTTTTAGCATAGTACCAGCTGTCTGGCGTGTTGTGTTCGATATGAGTTTCGCTAAGATAATCCAAAGTAGTTGTCTTAACATTAGCACCTAATTCTTCGGCTAAACTAACGGCCTTGTCGAATTCTTCGTCAGTGAATAATTCAGAGTTGGCAACCACAGCAGTCACATTGTCGCGACCTAAAGTTTCCAAAGCCATCTTCAAAACTAAGGTACTATCAATCCCACCAGAGAAGGCAACTGTAACCTTCTTTAATTCTTTTAATGAATCCATCAATGTTGCTTTTTTCGTTGCTAATCCTGTCATTATAATGACCCTCTTCTAATTTATTTGTTTGATTCCAAAAGTAACTTTTAAAACTAATCAATTCAATCGTTCCCGGTATTTGCCGTCTTAACTAATGCCGAAAAAGCCATGCATGAACCATGCAGCTAATGCGGCGCCTAAGAATGGCGCAATCCCTGGAACTAAAATTCCATATTGCCAATCGTTATCCGCTTTATTCGCAATTGGTAAAATTGCGTGGGCAATTCTTGGTCCCATGTCTCGCGCTAAGTTCATCGCGAATCCAGTTGGACCACCGAGTCCCATCCCGATTGCCCAAACAAGTAACCCAACACCAATTGGAACGACCCCTGGCGTCTTAACAGTCGAAATTGCTAAAATACCAGCAATAAAAATAAATGTATCAAAACATTCTACAAAAAAGTTCCGTGGTAAATTACGAATTGCTGGTGACGTACTGAATAAATTACGAATCGTAATTGGTGAAATCTCGCCAGCCGAAGCCTTGAAATGATCGGCATACATGATCCAAACGATGACTGATCCTGCCACCCCACCTAAAACTTCCGCGATTGAATATGGCACAAACGCTGTCCAAGGAATATTTCCCAACAGACATTGTGCTAAAACCATGGCCGGATTAATTGACACATTTCCAAAGATAAATAACGAAATGGTGATCCCAAATCCCCAAGTCGTAATTGCGAAAATGTGACCAGAGCCACGATACTTGGTGCCTTTTAGCACCGTACTACAATGAACTCCGACCCCAAAGATAATCATGAGGGCCGTGCCCATAAATTCTGCAATTAATTGATGTAACAAAACTCAGCACTCCTTATCTGCTTGGTCAGCGGCGGCTAAAGCCGCCTGATAAACGGTCATAAATGGAACCTGACTTTGCTTGGCTAACCGAACACAATCGGCATACTCCGGCGTTTTTTTCTCAATATCGTCGTAGGTTGCAACTTTAAGCTGCACCGCACCAAAAGTCGTTTGCACCTCAATAAAGTGGCGCCGCATAATGGTCCGTTGCCAAGTTTGATAACGAACCCCAACGGTACTCGTCTCAACCAAAATAATCTTAGTCAGTGACTCTCGCGCCTGAGGGTCACCCAGAACAGACAATTTGGTGGCGGGACGATTTTTCTTCATTTGAATCGGCGTAAAGTAAACGTCAAATGCACCAGCGTCTAACAACTGAGCCATGACATAGCCTAAGCCTTCACCTGTCTGATCGTCTAGATTTGCTTCGATCAACAAGACGGCATCTTTAGTCTGCGTAATAACTTGCTTGCTTAGTTTTTTTTTTCAAAAAGCACTGCTCGCAAGGCATTAAACCCACCGGTATCACGTTTACCAAAGCCATAACCAATCTTGACTGGGGTCGCATCGGCTGGAAGTGGTCCAAATTCTGAAACCAAGGTCTTCACCAAGCCCATCCCAGTTGGGGTGATTAATTCGGTATGAATGTCCAAGCGTTGATTGATTGGCACCTTACTGCCCACTCGCATCTGCATCACAGCAGGCACGGGGACCGGCATTTGCCCATGCGCCACATTAATGAAACCTGAACCATCTGTTAACGGTGACGCAATCAACTGATCAATCTTCATCAGTTCCAATGCCACACAACAACCCACGATGTCCACGATTGAATCCAATGCCCCGACTTCATGAAAATGAACTTCGGCCAGTGGCATTTGATGAACAGTGGCTTCTGCTTGCGCAATTTCAGTAAAAATCGCTTTAGCGTGCGCAATTACGACTGGTGATAAGTCGCTAGCATCAATCAGTGCCAAGATGTCATTCAAGTGGCGGGCATCATGGTGATGATGCCCGGCATCTACTGTGTGACCAGCGTGATGATGAGTTTCAACAAAACCGTGGTCTTTACCACCGTCAACTTCAACATCGAAGCTGGTCCCGTAAATACTACTTTTTGCCAAGCGTTCTTGAGTCAACTGATAGCCTTTGACGTGCAACTTTTCAAGTTCTTGTTTTAACGCGTCGAAATCGAGGCCCAAATCTAACATAGCGCCCAGAAACATATCGCCGCTAATGCCGGAAAAGGCGTCCAAATAAAGTGTTCTCATTTTTAATTCGTACTCCTCTACAATTGATTAATCATACTAGCGGAATAGGCCGCGCCAAAGCCATTATCAATATTCACAACCGTAATTCCTGACGCACAACTATTTAGCATCGTCAGCAATGCCGTCATGCCTTGAAAATTAGTTCCGTAGCCAATACTCGTTGGCACTGCAATCAGTGGTTTGTCGATCAAGCCACCAACGACACTAGCTAAGGCCCCTTCCATCCCAGCAATGACAATCACAACCTTCGCTTGGCGAATCACATCTAGTCGGGCAAATAACCGCTGAATACCCGCAACGCCTACATCGTAGACTCGCTCAACCCGATTGCCGAACGTTTCAGCAGTAATTGCGGCTTCTTCGGCAATCGGCATATCCGACGTCCCAGCCGTCACAATGGCAATATAGTCATCGCGCTTAGGTGTCGGAATGGTCCCAACTGTCATACACTGCGCCGTTTCATGATAAACCGCCTGTGGCAGCTCCGGCTTGATCACTGCAAATTTTTCAGCGGTCAATCGCGTCGTCAAGATTGGTTCAGTTTGCGCCGTCATAGCTTGAATAATGCCAGTGATCTGAGCGGCTGTTTTTCCGGCGCCATAGACAACTTCTGGGAAGCCGTTACGACGTTGACGGTCCAAGTCCACCGATGCAAAACCCAAATCAGCGACTTGATTTCCAGCCAATTGTTTGGTTGCCGTGGCCGGACTGAGTTGTCCAGCAGCGACCGCTTGTAAAATTTCCAGTGTCGTTTTCATTATTTAACGATAACTCCTAAACCATCTGGCACAACCGTGACCTTGGCATCCTTGCCTTCACGGGCATAGGCTTTAGCCATCGCTTCTTCGATCGAAGTTGCCAATTCCATATGCATCCCAGTAATTAAGTCTGGATCAACTAAATCTGACACAAAGATCACATGATGATGCACAAGAATCCGTGCAAAAATTTGGGCAGTCCATTGGTCTGGAATCGTTTTTAACCGTGGCGTATTAATTGCTTGATCCAAAAATTCTTTTGGATCATCAACATCTGCTAAGTTATGGAAGAAGCCTTCACCACCATGACCATCACGTGCACCAGCAACCATGACGATCGTGCCGCCTTCTTTGTTGGTTGCTTCGGCGGCGGTCATCCCTTTAACAGCTTGATAAATGTTTTGATCAAGTGGGTAACCACCATTGGTTGAAATGGCAATATCACAATCTACACCGGGAACACTGGACAAGTCTTTGACAAAGTCACAGCCTACCTTATGAGCAGCTTCCATATCACCAGCAAATGACCCGATAATTTTCTTATCTTCGTCTAAAACAACATTCAAAATAAAGGCCAATTTAGCGGTCCGAGCAGCATAAACCATATCTTTATGAATTGGATTATGCATTAGGTTCCCAGTCCGGGCCTTTGGTGAATTAATGAATTCACCAGAATGGTTCGCCATGATTGTCTTATATGAGGCAACCCCAGGTAAAACGGATTTACGACCACCAGAGAAACCGGCAAAGAAATGCGATTCAATAAAGCCTTCTGAAATTAATAAATCGGCATCCGCAGCGACTTTATTAATAATGCAATCACCACCCGAAGGTAACTGGCCAATTTTAACCATGGCGTCATCATCAGTAGACACATGCATGACGATCTCTTCATTAGCAACGATATCCGCACCATATTTGTTAACTAACTCTTCATGAGTTGAAGGGCGATGGAAACCAGTCGCAACCAAGATACGAATACGAGCGTCTGGCGCAACAGAACGCAAGCGACGTAATAAGATTGGTGTAATGATATGTGATGGGACAGGACGTGTATGGTCAGAACTAATAATGACGATATTTTTCTTACCCTTGGCGAGCGCTTCTAATGAGTCAGAACCGATGGGATTATCTAATGATTTCTCCACCGTTTCTTCTTCTGACAACTTGTTATGATATGTTGCTGCTTCGGAAACAAGCTTACCAGCGAAGTTTTCATCCGGTATTTCAACAGTAATGGTCTTTTTATCATATGGTAAATTAATTTTAACCATGTTTATGGGCATCCTCTTTCAAAAAATGATTTTTTGCGCATGTCAATTGTTATACACGTCCTATTAATCGTTGTCTGTTACATTTAAAGTTTTCAAAAACGATTAACAAATGTATACTTTAAATGCGGTAGTCATCATTACAAAAGATTAGTATGCTTTTCTAAAGTAATTTGGCCCGTGAATGACAACTAAAAATTTACCGTCACTTGACACCCAAATTTACTAATGAAAGAACTGACCTAAGATGGTTTTAACTGATATTGAATATTTATTGAGTTATTTGGAAGTTCATAATGTTCCCAAGATTCGCAAAAAACGCCATACCTACTTGACCTATCATGGTCTCGCAGAACACTATACTTACGTGCTAAAAGACGGCGTCATCAAGAACAGTATCATTTTGCAAGACGGTCGTGAATTTAACTTATCCTACATTGCCAAACCTGATGTCATCTCCTTACTGCGAGATGAAGTATCCCGTTCGACGGATCAACCGTTCAACGTACGGATCGAATCAGATTATGCAACGTTCTACCAGATTAACCGAGTAGATTTTTGGAAATATGTTAACAGTACCGATGAATTGCAAAATTATGTCAAAAACTACTATCGAAAAAAGTTATCCGAAAATATTTCTCGCCTGCAACGAATGGTGATGAATGGTAAAAAAGGAGCAATTTGTGCTTTTATTTATAGTTTAGTGGATCTCTTTGGCCGCAAGACACCGGAAGGCCTGCTGATTGATTTCGTGGTAACCAATGATGATATTGCTGGTTTTTGTGGCATTAGTTCTCGGAGCAGTGTGAACCGGATGTTATCTGAACTCCGTGCCGATGGTGTTATCTCGGTGAAGAATCATAAATTCATTATTCAAGACCTCAGTTACCTCTTAGATCAAATCGCAAATTAGAGAGGTGCTCATCCGTGCATATCCCGGATAATTATTTAAGTCCTGCAACTTGTGGCACACTAGTTTTAGCCGTGGCCCCCGTCTGGACCGTTGCTGTCATCAAAGTCAAAGCGCAAATTAAAGAAAAACGAGAGACGTTACCGATGCTCGGTATTGCCGCTTCATTAGCTTTCTTAATCATGATGTTTAACTTGCCAATTCCAGGTGGGACAACTGCCCATGCCGTGGGTGGGACCCTACTAGCGGTTCTAATTGGGCCGTGGGCGGCGGTTCTGGCGCTGACCGTGACCGTGTTGCTACAGGCATTATTATTCGGTGATGGTGGCATCTTGGCCTTTGGTGCGAATGCCTTCAACATGGCGGTAATTATGCCGATGGTTGGTTATGCCTGCTACCGCGTCGGCGTTAAATTCAAACATCCTAAAGTCGGCTTATTCATTGGCGCCTATTTAGGCATTAATGTGGCCGCGTTAGTCGCTGGTATCGAACTTGGCTTACAACCTTTACTAGCGCACACCGCCAGCGGCGCGCCTTTATACTGTCCTTACGGCTTAAACGTGACTGTTCCAGCCATGTTAGCCGCCCACCTGCTAGTGGCTGGCTGGGTAGAAGCAATCTTCACCGTACTGGTGTATCAATTCGTCCACAAAGTTGCGCCGACTAACCTCTATCAAGTCACCCCGCAACGGTCACGGCGCCCATGGGCATACTTATTAGGTGGCCTGGTCGTGCTGTCACCACTCGGACTACTTGCCAGCAATACGGCTTGGGGCGAATGGAGTCCCGCTGAACTTAAACAACGCTTAGCCGAACAACATATTAGCCAACAAGCACCACAAGGCATGGTGCAAGGATTACATTTCAAGGCTCTCTTCCAAGACTATACGATTGGTAATTTACCAATTAGTGTCGGTTACATTTTATCGGCGATTACGGCAGTTTTGATCTTCTTGCTTTTAATGCGGGGGCTACAACATGACAACCAAACAACCAAATAATTTACCGACTTGGCTCGAACAACCTAATCAGCTGACCAGTCAGCCACAACGTCATAATTTTTTGGCGCATAACCAACAACATTTACAACATTTGTTGGCTCGGCTATCACAACCATTACCCGCAGTTCAATCAAAGCGATGGCAACTCAGTCCCTCAATTAGTTTGCTTCGCTTAGGTATTTTGATCCTATTGATTGCTTTAACCAACAATACAGGTTGGCTCTGGGTTCTGGGGTTGTTACTTGCAGGACACCTTCTCCAGCTATCTCCCTCCCAACTACGCCGCTTCAGTCGTAGTTGGTTGTTGAGTACATTGATTGCGCTGCTCGTGGTATTACCTAGCTATTGGCTCGTTGGACCCGCCACGGTTTTGTTATTTGGCTTTAAAACCGGCTTAATCTTAGCCAGTACACAATATTATCGATTAACCACAACTTTTCAAGAACTCTTATCAGGTTTAAAAACCTTACACTGTCCCAATATATTTATCATGACGCTGGCCATCGCCATCACCTACTTACGAATGCTGGGTCATTATCTGCTGCAAACAATGATGGCGCTAGATATGCGGATGGTTGCGCCAGCCAAACATCCTTACCGCTTGATTGGTACCCTCTTTGGTAATCTCTTTCTAAAGAGTCACGCATATGCACTAGAACTGTACGCTGCCATGGAAGCACGAGGTTTTAATGGCCATTATGTCAATCAACCGGCAACCACTAATCGTTGGCATGATATGTTAACCTTGACCCCTTACTTAGTTTTAGTCGCTGTGTTTATTTTTGGGAGAACTTATGGCATTAATTAAATTAACCAATATTAGTTATGATTATCCAAATACTTGTGGCTTAGACCACCTCAACCTTGAGATCAATACCGGTGACTTCATTTGCTTAATGGGGCCCAATGGTTCCGGTAAATCAACGCTGTTGCGCATCTTAAGCGGCCTCGAAACCGCCAGCCAAGGCGACTACCAGTTTGATGATCAAGCGATTACAGCGGCTTATTTAGCTGATCCACAAGACCGTCAACGGCTACATCAGCAGATTGGCCTGGTCTTTCAAAATACGGATGTACAACTTTTTAACACTTCTGTCGCAGACGAAGTTGCCTTTGGGCCTCGTCAACTGGGCTTACCAGAAGCTGAAATTGCCCAACGCGTCACGGATTGTCTGGAGTTAACGCATAGTTCAGAACTCCGTGACCGCGTGCCTTATCAGTTATCTGGTGGCGAAAAAAAGCGCGTTGCTTTAGCAAGCGTCCTCGCCTTAAATCCGACCGTCTTACTTTTAGACGAACCGCTGAACGGCTTAACAATTGCCGCACAACAACAAATGTTGACCTTGCTGCAAACATTACAGGCTGCCGGTAAAACAATTATTATGGCAAGCCACAATTTTAAACAGGTTCAAGCCGTTGAACCACGGTTCGTTATCTTCAACGCTGATCATCAAATTCAAGCAGATCTCACTGCTGCGGAATTGGCTACTCAGCCAGAGCAACAAGCGGAATTACTAACCTTATAATAAAAATCGTCCCGATCAATTATTGATCAGGACGATTTTTTGCTTTTAATTGAAAGCTGGAATAGCCTGTTACGCTACGTAGGCCAGAGGAAATACCCGATTACTGCCGCTTCCGGTTGTTGCCGATAACATGCGGACGAGGGACCAGTCCAAGCCTCAGAAACGTCTTGAACCTCGCCCGGAAACTTTGCTAAGACCGCAAATCTCCCGAACCATCCGTGTGGTGTAAGGCCGGCTAAAAGAACGCCGGTCAAACGCCACCTTCACGTTCGATGCTATCAGCACACCCTCCAGTTAACCAGTAATTCTTTTTTATCAATCTGTTATTTACACTTAGCGGAGTCAGTCAAAATCGGTATGCAGTGTCGGTAAGATTAGTCGGCGTTCTTGGCTGACTAATCTTACGGGGCAGTTCAAAGACGTGTTTTTCCGGCTTTGAATTGAGGCACTAGAACGCACTTCGGCTGGCACCGTCCCCCACAGCACACCGATTTTAACTGACGGAGCGCTGAGCTTGGACGTAACCGATTACTGGTAGGACTTGTTTTTTTGATACTTTCATAGTTTTTAAGCTAATTTCTTATCTAGGATTCGAGATAACACGGATAACGCATAGCAGATCACGAAGTACATCAATGCGACCATCAAGAACATCGGAATGATGAACGCTGAATTTTGGCCGTAAATGATTTGGGCATGGTTTAATAACTCCGGTAGCACAATGATCGTTGCCAAAGACGTATCCTTAATCAGTGAAATAAATTGGCTCACAATGGTCGGAATCGTCTTCTTAATCGCTTGTGGAAAGACAATGTGCCACAACGCTTGCACATAGGTCATCCCGTTGGCTCTAGCGCCTTCCATTTGACCATAGTCAACGGCTAAAATCCCTGAACGAACGATTTCTGCTAACATTGCCGATTCAAAAATTGTCATTGCAAGCATCGCCGCAAACAAGATTCCGGGTTTAAAACCAAGGTGTGGCAAACCGAAATACGTGAAGAAAATAATCAAGATTAATGGTAAATTACGGACAATGTCCACTACAAAACCAACAATCGCGGACAGATATTTAATTTTAACGTACCGCAATACTCCTAAAATTGAGCCAATAATAAAACTCGCAATAATCGAGATTAACGACACTTCAACGGTCACCCAGAGGCCATCGAGTAAGAATAGAATATTAACCCAAGAATAAGCATCAATAAAATTTTGCATATTTGGCCACCTCCTTTAAGCTAACCGTTTTTCTAAGTGCCGCATGTAATAACTTAATGGTAACGTGATGATCAAATAAAAGACCCCCACGACCATATAACTATTGATGGTATCCAATGATAATGATGCAATCGAATTACCTTGATACATCAGATCAAAACCAGCAACGAACGCCAGCACGGATGAGTTTTTAACCAAGTTGATGAATTGGTTACCCAACGGTGGAATCACGATCTTAAACGCTTGTGGCAACACAATATGCTGCATCGCTTGCCAATAGGTTAACCCATTCGACCGCGCGCCTTCCATCTGACCAGTATCAACAGATTGAATCCCGGCCCGAACTGTTTCAGCAATGAAAGACGACGTGTAGATGGTCAACCCAATCGTTCCCGCGGTGAAGCCATCAATTTTAGCAACGTACATCGGAATGATGACATAGAAGAACATCGCAATGACTAGCAACGGAATGTTTCGGAACAACTCGATATAAATTCGACCGATAATCCGCATTGCCCGATTTGGTAAGACTTCAAAGATCGCAAACATCGTCCCAATAATCGTACTGAAGACCAGTGCAATCAGACTAGACAGTAAGGTATAGCCGAGCCCCTGAATCAACTCTGACCAGTAGTGCGTTAGAATATACCACATTAGCGCGACGCCTCCTTATAGTCAAAGCCAGCGACATTACCAAACCACTTCTTTAAGATGCGGTTATACGTGCCATCAGCTTCAATTTCTATTAATGCTTGATTAACTTCCTTTTTGAATGGTGCTTGGCCCTTATTGATGGCAATCCCATACGGTTCCTTGGTGAAGGTTCCCCCAACAACTTCGTAACCTGGATTTTGTGAGGCCATCCCATATAAAATCCCATTATCAGTTGTTAAAGCGACCCCTTGACCAGATTTCAATGCCGTCATGGCCTGCGCATAATCCGATAATTCAAGCACTTTCGCTTTCGGTGCGAACTTTTTAATGTTCGCAACTGAGTTGGCCCCCGTGACACCGATTACCTTGGTACCAGTTTTATTCAAGTCTTGAACTGACTTGATTGAGCTACCCTTTTTGACTAATAAGGATTGACCAGCATCAAAATAGGACTTTGAAAAATCAACTTGCTTTTCGCGTTCTGGCGTAATGGTCATCGTTGCAATAATTGCATCGATATTTCCATTCTTCAGCAATGGAATTCGTGTTTGACTCGTGACTTGCACAAATTTAGCCTTACCGTTCTTGCCTAAAATCTTCTTAGTAATCGCAGTTGCGATGTCCGCATCGAAACCTTTAATCGTATTATCCTTCACGTCCATCAACCCGAATAACTTGGTGTCGGCTTTGACACCCCAGGTAATCGTGTTGCTGGCGCGATCATTGGTTAACACGTCTTGTTGTGATAATGATTTTCGTGAGCCACAGGCGGTTAAAAATACTGTCAGCAGGCCTAACATGCCAATGACCACGAGATATCGTGTAAACTTTTTCATAGACGACCCTCCCCGGCTGACTAGTGTGTGATAATTTTGCTCAAGAATTGACGCGCTCGTTCATTAGTTGGTTCACCATCAAAGAATTGTTCCTTACGGTCATCCTCTAAGATCTCGCCATCTGCCATGAAGATTACTCGGTCAGCAACTTCACGGGCAAAACCCATTTCATGGGTAACGACCAGCATCGTCATACTGGAATCCTCAGCAACATTCTTCATCACGTTTAACACGTCATCGATCATTTCGGGATCTAGTGCGGAGGTTGGTTCGTCAAATAACAAACATTTTGGCTTCATTGCTAATGACCGTGCAATGGCAATTCGTTGCGATTGACCACCAGAGAGTTGACTCGGCAAATTGCCGGCCTTATCTGCTAACCCAACACTGTCTAGCAAATCCATCGCCAACTTTTTATTTTCAGCTTCTGGTCGTTTTAAAACTAACCGTGGTGCAATCATGATATTTTCTAAGACAGTCTTATTCGCATAGAGGTTAAAGTGCTGGAACACCATGCCGACATTTTTACGAATCTTATTCATATCAGTCTTTTTATCGGCTAAATCAAAACCCGTGACTAATAACTGACCCGATTGAACGCGTTCCAAACCATTAACGGTCCGAATCAAAGTACTTTTACCGGAACCAGACGGTCCAATCAAAACCACTTTTTCGCCTTCGTTAATTGTTAAATTAATATTTTTTAGGGCGTGGAATTCTCCGTAATACTTTTCCACGTTATGAAATTCGATCATTGACATGGCGTCACCATCGCTTTCTTTTGCCAGACATTTACCTGACATTTTTATTTAATCGCATTAATCTTTTTGTTAATAAATCCTTATTCTTCGTTAATGCTATTTAAATAGTTTAATACATAATTAGTAAATCTGTCAAAAAACAAGCAAATATTGGCCGTAATCAACAAAATTGTGGGTCTTCTTGTCGTATTTTTAGGCTAATTTGACCGAAAATAATGTGAATTATTCGTGATTATTGAACAAGTCAGGCTAATCACCGGATTAATATTCGGTTTTGCGGTTCAAAAAATTTTTTATTGGAAATATTTAACTGTTTTGAAACCTGCCTTACTCAAATTGAACAGTATTCAACCAGTTAGTCCTCTCAGAGGTGATGTGATAAACGTCATCAAACGGCTCATAATGGCGCATCAGATAATTTGATCACCGCCAGTCTCAAGATGTTGATTCAGGGCACATTGATGATCTTTTCAGGACCAATCCTGTTAGTCGTCTGTTACCAACATGGCTTAAGAAAACTGCGCCGTAAAAACTAAATTAACGTAAAAAGCAGACCATAATCAACAATATTTGCTGATTATGGTCTGCTTTAAGCTAACGGCCAATGACGTCATTAAAATGCATGTTCAGTTTTCTGACCATTTAAAATTGTTAAAACATCATCTAAACTAATATCGACCATATTTTTAACGGCCAAGTTCGTGTAGAACCCAACGTGGGGAGTCAAAATGACGTTTGGCATTTGCATTAATTGCGCAATCAAGCTATCAGTCAAGACTTCACCTTGATGGTTCTGGTTGAATAAGGCTGCTTCGCCCTCAACTGTATCCAAGGCCGCACCGGCAATTTCACCAGCTTTCAAGGCAGCAACTAAATCGGCCGTGACAATTACTGGGCCACGGGACGCATTAATAATGAACGCGTCTGACTTCATCAATTTCAACGCCGAAGCGTCAATCAAGGCCTTCGAGGTCTCATTTAAATCAACATGTAACGTCACTACGTCAGCTTGCTTCAACAAGTCTTCCTTAGTATCAACATAAGTCAACACATCCGTTAACTCGTCGTGATGGACAACATCGTAAGCAATCACTTTGGCCCCTAAACCGTGGAATAACTTGGCGACCGTCCCGCCAATCCGGCCAGCCCCAATCACACCAACAGTCAACGAGCGAATTTCACGTGCTTGCAACCCGGCCCACTGGAAGTTTTGTTGACTAATGCGACTGTCAAATAGTTCTAGGTTCCGAATCAAACGCATTGTCTGGGTCACAGCCATTTCGGCAACAGAGTTCGGTGAGTAGGCTGGAACGTTGGTGACCGTTAAGCCCGCAGCTTTGGCGGCTGGAATATCAATCGTATCCACACCAGCGGTCCGACTCGTAATTTGTTTCAAACCGTAGTCGGCTAATTTTTGATAAACGGTTGGATCGTCCCCAATCGCACTACGTTGTTGAATCACGACCCCATCGTAGCCCTTCGTTAAGTCCGCCGTTTCTGGGTGAAATTCTAAATCGTTGGTATCCACTTGGACGTCATTCTTAGCAGCCCAATCTTTAATCGCACTTTCTTCATCATCGCGTACACTGTACATTAAAATTTTCATTAATTCGTCTCCGTTTCAGTTTCTTTACTAGCAACATAGTCGCCAATGCGTTGAACAGCCGTTTGTAGATTTTCCATTGAAGCCGCGTAACTAATCCGTACATAGCCTTCACCACCAGGGCCAAATGAACTCCCAGGAATCAAGGCAACCCGAGCATCATGGGCCAATTCACGACAGAATGCCATACTATCTTGTGGCAAACCAGCTGGAATTTTACTGAACAGGTAGAAGGCCCCTTCTGGCTTAGCTGACTTGAAACCAAGTTTGTTTAAGGCTTCATACAAGTAATCCCGCCGTGCCAAGTATTCCTTCTTCATGACTTGCGCATCATCCATCCCGTTGCTTAAGGCTTCCGCAGCTGCGGCCTGTGCATTGGCGGTCGTAGTCGTCACTGTAAATTGATGAATTTTACCAAGTTGCGCCGTAATTGCTTTCGGTGCGCACATGATCCCAATTCTCCAGCCTGTCATCGCGTGGGATTTTGAGACCCCATTTAATAGAATCGTTTGTTCTGGCAAGTATTTGGCAATTGACACATGGGCTGCACCATAAGTCAATTCACTGTAGATTTCATCGGATAGCACAAAGATTGGTTTATCAGCTAAGACGTCCGCCAATGCCTTCAAATCAGCATCACGGTAGGTGACACCAGTTGGATTGGATGGGAAGTTTAGAACAACCGCCTTGGCCTTGGGATGATCAGCCAATGTCTGAGTCAATTGTTCCGGCGACAAAACAAAGTCATTCTTTGAGGTATCCATGAAGACCGGCACCGCACCATTGAGTTTGGCGATAGCAATGTACAATGGGAAGATCGGTGTTGGAATCAGCACTTCATCGCCGGGGTTTAAAATTGAACTCAACGCGGTGTAAATCCCGCCGGTCGCGCCGGCGGTAATAATGACTTCATTTTCAGGATCATAGTGGACATCGTACTTCTCCGCTAAGAAATTCGCAGCAGCAGTCCGTAAGGCCATCGTCCCATTTGATGGCGCATAATGACTTTCGTTATTTTTAATACTTTGAATGGCCGCGTCTTTAACGTGTTCAGGAGTGTTAAAGTCAGGTTCGCCAAGGGTTAAACGAACAATTCCGGGAATATTTGCGATTTCTGCGTTAAACGCGAGGATATCGGATGGTTGAATGGCACTAAGCTGGTTGTTCATGTGTTGCACTAATGTTTCAGAATCAATTGACATATGGGTTTCCTCCCAGAATTTTTTTGTTGGTTTGGGGTCTGATCTGTGACCATGACGTGATTTCTGTGAAAACAAAAAACACACCCGCTGAAAATTCAAAGGGTGTGTTGCTTAAAAATCTTATTTATAGCCACCCTTGGAATTTTCGAACATCCATGGGCGCCATTGAATCGCAAAAAGCCTTTGGCAAGCCGCATCGATGCAAACATCGGATTCGTGTTTGCACCTATGCAGCAGGCACAAACACTAGCGAAAATACCAAAAGTAAAAGCTAGTTGAAGTTTTTGGGCGATTCAATCGTAATGACATATCATTAGCTCCTCATCAATTATTAATCTAACTATAACAATCCAAATAATCACTGTCAACGGTTAATTTGATATACTGAAAGTAAATTATGGTTGAAAGGATGATACTCAATGACTTATCAAGCAATCATGTTTGATATCGACGGCACCCTCACCAATAGCCAACCAGCCTATGCCAAGGTGATGGGACAAGTTTTAAGTGAATATGGCAAACCCTTTACAGTAACGGATGCGCAAGCAACTTTCCCAATGGCGGCCGAACAAGCAATGGCCCACCTTGGCATCGCCGCGGATGACTTTGACCATTTTCAAGCGCGCTACGAAGCCGTGATGGCCGACCATTATCAAGATATTACCTTGTATCCTGGAATTGCCGCTCTCTTGCAACAGTTACCGACCGACGTAAAACTAGGCATTGTGACTTCACAACGTCGCAACGAAATGGAAAGCGGGATGGCCCAATATGACTTTATGGACCAGCTCGCTGTCACCATTAGTGCCGATGACACGCCAAAACGAAAGCCAGATCCATTGCCATTGTTGACAGCGTTAGCCCGGATCGGTGTTCAACCTAGCGACGCCCTATTCGTTGGGGATTCTCTGAGCGATGAACAAACGGCCGCGGCAGCCAAGGTTGCTTTTGGCTTAGCCGTTTGGGGCATGGACCCGAACGCGGATCATCAACAAACCGCCTATCGTTTTAAACAACCTTTAGATATTTTGACACTCTTTTAATCAGCTAACAGATTTCGGGATATAATTCAGATTCTATAAGAAAATGAGGTAATAAATTCTCGATTTGAGAATTTATTACCTCATTTTTTCTTTTGTGAACTTTTTTTAGAATCTAGGTCTTTTTTCCCAGACTCGCGAGTAAGAAAATTTTAAATGCAGATACTTCTGAAATTTCAGAAATTATTTCGATGATTTAAGAGGATCTCTTTAAGTGCCTCTTTAACAAGACGGGTTTGCGTTGCAGAAACAACGAGAGCAATCTCCGTAATTTCCTGAATCTGATCGTCATTAAGCGAGGAACTATCGGAAGTTGCTTTTTTAATATGTTCAGCGAATTTACTTTGAAGATTAGAATCTTTAGCTGTTCTTTCCAAGGCAGAGCTAAATGCATTATTAATATCATTAGCGGTTAATTGGTTCAAAATCATCACCTCCTTAAGCTAATTATCGCATAAAGAACGGAGGCGGTAGTGATGGAAGCTTGTCGTAAAAAAGTAAAAGAAGTCCACGTGTCTTGCCCTTCAAAAGTGACTGAGCGCTATTTCCGCTTGGATGAAAACGGGGTGGTTGCTGTCACCGTCAGCTGTGCATCCGCAGCATGTCCAAAATAGTTTTGTAGGGCCGTAAAGGTCGCGTTTAAAAAGCCCGGATACCCGTTTTTAAATCATTTGATTATCAGCAGTGAGTTGAATGACGTCATCTAAAGCCACGTCCGTGACAGTCAGAAAACGTCCCGGTCTGTTTTTTTAATTCAAAAAATTGACAATCACAAGCTAACTTCACAGAAATCTTACTGTGCTAAAAAGGCATTAGCTCTTCTAACAAAGTCAGAACCATTTTGAAAAATACTGCCATGGCCAGCATCCGGATAGATAACCAATTCACTGTTGGTTAATTGCCGATGCAAGTCATAGGTATTCGGATCAGTCGGTACCATGCGGTCATGGTCACCGTTCAAGATTAATACTGGTTGTGTAATTCCAGAAAGATCAGCTGGTTCGGCACGTCCCCAACGGTTAATCGCTTTTAGCTGCCGGCGATACGCCACCCATGAAATCGTGCGATCCCGCTGTTGTTGTCGCCGTTTCAGCCGTTTTAAAAACTGTTTTGCGCTAGTTTTCCCATTTTCCGTTCGCGTGAAAAATAAGGTCGTTTTGATATCTGTTAAGGTGAAAATTGCGCGAACCAAGTCCATGTCTGAAATCTTAGTCACATTCTCAATGCCTTCGCCACCCCGAGGACCAGTCCCCGCCAAAATCACATGCTGCGCGAGCTTAGGTTGTTGTAATAACATTTCTTGCACAACCATGCCACCCATTGAAAAACCGAGCAGATTAACTTTAGTCAAATGCATGGCCTTAATGAAATTCAGCGTGTCACTAGCCATCCCTTGGATACTCGTTGGCACGTGCCCACTTGAACTCCCGACACCTTGATAATCAAACGTAATCACGCGTTGATTTTGGGCTAAACCATCGATCACTTCCGGATCCCAATTATCCAAATTTGCAGAAAGATGCGTTACCGCAACTAGTGGCACGCCAACTGGATCGCCTAAATCACGATAAGCATAAGTGACGCCATTGCTGGCCGTTATTTTTTGAGTAGGAACTTTTGTATAAGTCGTATTTTTCATCTTAATCACCTTTCTAGAAACGAATCAGGACTTTACCCTTAGGATGACCATTGGCCACTAGCTCTAGGGCTTCATTGACTTGCGCTAAACTGAACTCAGTTGGATCAATCGCAGGCACGATATTTTCACGTTCCACGATTTTAGTAATCTTGGCTAATTGCGCACCGTCACTGCGGACAAAAATAAAATGATATTGGACACCCGCTTTTTTTGCTTGCCGGTCAAGTTGCATACCAGCCATTGAGAAGAGCATCGTTTTGAAGAATGATAACTGATGATCTTGTGCGAAGCGGCGATTAGGTCCCATTCGTAATGAAAGTAAGCGGCCACCTGGTTTTAAAACTGACAACTCGTGTGCCAATTCTCGCTTGCCAATCGTATCAATCACATAGTCTACTGGGGCGAGCTTTTCCCAATAATTTTCTTTTTTATAATTGAAATATTGTGAAATACCCATTGCAGCCGCAGTTTCTTCACCACGGGCATTCCCACTCACCATCACTTTCAAGCCCAATTCTTTCGCAATTGGAATGGCCAATTGACCAAAGGAACCGGAGCCACCTGGAATCATCACACTTTGACCAGGTTGTGCGCCTAATTCTTCTTTGAACCCCTGATATGCAGTCAAGCCGGTTAAAGCAACCGCAGCGGCATGTTCAAAATCAAGATTCTTAGGCTTTAAAGCAACTGCTTGTTCATCAATCGTCACGAATTCCGCAAAGGCACCAATTTTAGTCAGCGGCAACCGTGAATAGATTTCTTCACCAACGTGAAAACGTTGGACCTTTGACCCAACCGCAGTCACAATGCCAGATAACTCATTTCCCATTGTGACTGGCATGGGATAATTCTGAATCAACTTCACACTGCCACTACCAATCAGATGTTCGATTGGATTGACGGCGGCGACTTTAACTTGCACTAAAACTTCATTTTCACTTGGCGTTGGGGTCGGAATGTCACGAACGACCAACTTAAAATCTGACTCGTATTTGGTTAACTGCGCTGCTTTCATATTTTTAAGCTCCTCTTAATTGTTATAATGATTAAGTAACTTTTATCTAGTTTTGTAACTCAAAATCAGTTTAACAAACTAAGTTACAAAAATCAAATAAAGTAACTTTTTTTATTTTTTGTGTTAAACTATTGAAAAGCACCAGACGTTGAAAGGAGAATCCACATGGCACAAAAGACTCGTGACAAAATTATTGCCACCGCCCAAAACTTAATTGACCAGACCGGTGATGCTGGAATCACTTTAAACCAAATCGCCGAAACGCTGGGCATGACCCACGCAGCGATTTATAAACATTTCCGAAATAAACAAGCTCTTTGGGAAGCCGTTGCGGCAACTTGGTTCAAGCGCGAAATTATCGATAAAATCAAACTTGTTAAGAGTGATGAGCCAAAAAACCAATTGCACGATTGGTTGTGGGCTTTCGCCAAGGCTAAAAAAGAGACCTATAACACTAACCCGCGAATGTTTACACTCAACACGGAATACATTGACAACAATCCGGAGGCCCTCCGACAAGTTCTCCTCGATGCCGACCAGATCATCGATGACATTATGGACTACCATGACCCCCACCATGAACGTGCTGAAATGATCCTCGCTGCCTTCGCAATTTTCAGTTTGCCCAACTTTAAAGAAACTTGGAATGAGCCTGACTACCAAGTCCGCTTTGAACGCCTCTGGAAATTGATTGAAAATGGGCTCTAATAAAAAGCAAGCAGCTGAGTCCAAAATTGACTCAGTTGCTTGCTTTTCATGCTAATTTTCACGATTCTCAAACGCAACTTGCGCCGTAATCTGATAATCACCAGGTTGTTCAATCGTCGCTGAACGTCCAGCAATCTTTTCCATCCCACCGGTAATCACCGTGGATGCTAGGTATAACTTATAATCCTCATGGGCATCATGTACATCCGTCAGCCCAACACGGGTCAAGTGTCCAACCGGTAATTGATCAATTTGATTAATCCCAGCGTAGACCGTCATTCGATGATCCTCGAGTTTCAATTGTGAATAGGGAATCTGGATGCCTTGACCAATCGCTGATACAGGCTCGCCAGTTGTCTTAACTTGCGCCATGATTTCTTTATCGCTCAAGCCACCGTAATCCAGACGAACAATATTGGCTGCTTGGAGTTGATCCACAATCTGATGGACATTACGTTGCTCTTCATGTGATGTTTTAACCGCTGCCGGCAACAATTCTTGACCATCAAAAATCCCATTGGCCGGAATATACGGCTGTTGGGCCCCTTGACGCGCTTGCTTTTCAGCCGCAAGTGCCTCTTTGGGCTTCCCACCTAATATCTTTTCAATTTTTGGCGATAAATCATACTTCGCCTTTTTATTGGTATAGTAATAAATCACATTCAAGGTAATGAAGTAAATCAGTACTAAGAAAACGAGCATATACAGCAAGCCCCGCATCCAAGCACCATTCCGCATCAATTGAATCGCCACATAGCCGAGATATAAGTTTCCGGCAATCCCAATGGCAATATAAATTTGGTTTTTGATTTTTAAATTAACGTTAACATAACCGAGGGCGTGGTTGATCATATCTAAGATACTAAACATTGATTACTCGCCCCCATTAGTTGTGGTGTCGTTCGCGTTTTCCGTAGTTGTCGCAGAACTTGAATTCGTTGTGGAAGACGATTCTTCGGCGCCATTGTCACTGGTCGAACTTTCTTCGGAACTGGAGCTACTCTCAGTCGTCGAGCTTGCGGAATGGTTATTCGTCGCTGAAGAACTGTTAGTATCTTGATTATCAGTATTAGTACTACTGCTCTCTTGTGAGCTTTGATTATCTGAATTAGACGACGCACTACTTTCGTCGGATGAACTATTATCACTATTTTTATCGCTAATGTTTTTGTCACTGGTAGCACTACTAGAAGTCGATACGACTTGACTGCTGCTAGCCTTCGCACCGTTGACCGTGTTCGTTGTTTTATTCACAACCACGTTGGTGGCACCCAACGCTAAAACGATCGAAACAATTGCAAATGGTGTAATAAATGGTGGTGTTCGATAAGCCATCGATGTCATTCCCTTCCAATCTTTCTATGCGATATTCTCAATCTCTAATTAAACCATGGTTAACCATCAAATGCATTAAAAGTGGTCGAAATTAATAAAGTCTTTAGGACAAGTCTACCACGGTCCGACCGACTTTTGCGCAAAAAAAAAGCCGACCTCGTGTCGACTAATTTGCCTGGACCCCTTTTGCCGTACATTGATCACACAAGCCATAGATTTCCATCCGATGACCGGTAATCGTACAACCAGGGAGTTGGGCTTCGTAGGCATCCAATGGGCAAGCTTGTAACTCGATCACGCGCCCACAATTTGAACACACAAAATGATGGTGGTGCTGATGCTCAAAATCACATTGGTATTTCACTAAAGTTTGATTATCTGCTGATTTTACTTCTAACAAACCCAGCGTTTCAAATTCTTTGATATTGCGATAGATCGTATTATGACTCATGCCGGCAAACAAGGTCCGCATATGTTCATCGACAGCTGAAATCGCCACATAGTGATCTTGATAGGTCACTAGATAGTCTAACAATGCGTGCCGTTGCTTGGTTATTTTTAATTGGTTTCGTCTCAAAATTGATACCGCTTGTTCCAATGTTGCTTCCATGGCGCCGGCCTCCGTTCACTAAATCATAATCATTACTATTTAGTTTAGCATACCCACCATGGAAAGTGAATTAATTCGCCGACTGTGGGTCGGACTGATATTGCATAATCAATTGATCTAATTCCTGTTGCGTCTGTGACCAATCATCATTGACGATGACTTGAGCGTGACCGACCAATCCAGCTGGCAATTGTTGATCACGTAAATATTCTTTACTGGCAACCCGTCGCTCAATCCGGACTTGTTGATCGCCACGTTTGGTTAACCGATCGATCAAGGCTTGCTGATTGCTGACTTCCAAATAAATGATGACAGCTTGCTCACCAAGCTCACGCGCGTATGTCACCGCGCCCGCTGTATCGAGAACGATACTAATGAAAGGCGCCTTTTTCCAACCAGCCGCCAGTCCTTCACGCGACGAACCATACTGGTTGCCACTGTATGTCACGTGCTCCAAATAATGCTTCGTTGGAAAGCTCGCGGCCGTTTCAAAATAATAGTCTACCCCATCCTGTTCACCCGTTCTTGGCAAGCGAGTTGTGTGCGTTATGACTTGTGGTATGTTATAGTGTTCTTTCAAATACTGGCTGACGGTCGTTTTACCACTGCCAGTCGGGCCAGTAATGACGAAAACTTTGTTATGGGTCATGGTTTTAATTCTCCTAATTTTACATTTTCTGTAAGGCTTTTCATTTGCATTACACCGCGGAACCGTGTATAGTTATCAATCTGTAAGGTTCACAGATGATGTAAGCATCTCGTAGCAAAACCAAACAATTTTCAGAAGGAGGTTTTGTCACATGAAATTTCAAACGACAAACAGCTGGTTCAGTATCGTTCTGGATACCCAGCGTCAATTATTCGTTGCAACTGACAAACTTCATCCAGAATTGCGCGCTGAAGGCGTTACAATCGAAGATGCAGTTGCTAACTTGAAAACTCAAGCCTAAAAATCGTTCATTATAATTAAAAAATTGATGTACCTTTTATCTTGCTCTAGTTTCATAGTTTAAAAATTACTGGTAGCCGTTTATGCGACGGTGCCAGTAATTTTTTTGTGCTCAATTAAGCTCGTCGCTTCAGTTATTCTGGACTGACGCCGCAACCAATTGTGCTGACCAGATAGGCTAAAACGCCGAAACTAGTGCGACTTGGCTTTGAAAACCCGCAAAGTTTCGTTTCAAAAACATTTTTAGGCTGTCATTATTTTTCAACTTACGAACACAATTTTCATAACACTTTTTTCAACAATCATTCAACCGAATCGTCAGTTTAACTTTTTCTCAATATAGTCATTGGCTTGATCCAACAATTCTTTCAAATTATCATAAGTCAACCGTTCACGAGCCGTCGCATAATCGAACCAACCGTTGGCGCTGATTTCAATTTTTTGACGGGTCACCGCAACGCCAGCTGGCACTTCACTGACAAATAACGTCATTTGTTTCCGATTGCCGTTTGGCAAATCATATTCGGTGTACCCTTTAAATTTGGTATCCAAGGTAACTTCTAGTTGCGTTTCTTCACGAATTTCACGTAGGGCCGCTTCTGCTAACGTTTCTTCGCCCTCAACGTGCCCCTTTGGAAAGCCCCAAAAATCGCTGGTAGCACTTTGTAATAAGAGATATGCGGGATGACCATCCTTTTGCTGATAAATCACGGCACCGCTGGTTACTTCAATACTCATTCAACCAATTCCTCCTAAGTTCAATCTCAACTAACTACCTAGTAGTATAACATCTTCATTGTTAGCCTAACGTTAAAATTGCGCGCAAAAGTCCACCTAACGCCACACCTTGCCGTGCATCCGATCGACTTTCAGCCAACGTTTCCGCTACCGCAATATGCAGCCATTGATTCGCTAATTCCAAACTCCGTGTTAACGAAAAGCCACGTCCCAACAATCCGGCGATGACCGCCGCTAAGGTATCGCCTGTGCCATTATAGTGACCAGCTAACCGCGGTTCTCCAACAAATTGTACCCCATCAGCGGTTAGCCAGGCGCAGCCAATCTGATCATTTTTCGTCACATCTGTAATCACGGCATGCGCACCCGGCTTTAACAATTTTTGTAATTGACGCAAGACACTCGGTAAATTCGGCTCAGCTGTATAAGGCACCCCCGCCAGTAAACTCGCTTCAGTCACATTTGGCAAGATCACATCTGCTAATTGGATCAATTGGCGCATTGCCGCCACGTAGTCGTCATCGAAACCAGAATATAATTGACCCAGGTCACCCATAACGGGGTCAACGACTAACAGGTCTAATTTTTGTTGTGCCAGATAATTATGTAGCAACTGGCAAAGTTCGACCGTGCCGACATAACCAATCAGACCTTGTTGAAAATCCAACTGGGCTTGCGTCCAATGGTCAAAAACTCGTGGTAACCAGTCCGCTAAATTCACCACTGCGGGGACACCGTAACCACTCGTATGCGTTGATAATAAGCTGGTTGGCAACG
Source organism: Lactiplantibacillus daoliensis (assembly GCF_005405005.1). Lineage (GTDB taxonomy): Bacteria > Bacillota > Bacilli > Lactobacillales > Lactobacillaceae > Lactiplantibacillus > Lactiplantibacillus daoliensis. The sequence goes on from NZ_BJDH01000001.1 coordinate 243,732, forward strand.
CTGCCACCTGATAATTCATCGCGGTCAATACTGGGACCGCTGCACTCAACGAAATCCCACCGACTGCCGATAAATCTTCTGCCACTAACATTGATGACATTTAAATTGCCTCCTCACAGACCGTTTTTCACTAATCATCTTATCAGAATTCATCCCTATTGTAACGACTAAAAGTTCGGTTTGCTGGGCTAATAAACCAGTTAGCGCAGTCACTTTTTAAATTAAAGCCAAATTCTAATTGACTTTTAATAATCAGTCACGGTATTATGTGAGCATAGTAAATTGTCGAATAGTTACAATGAGCTGTTAATAATAACTAAAAAGGAGACACTGTTTATGGGGATTCGTCAGCGCTTGTTTCAGAAAGAAAATCTGTCGCGCTATTTACAAAAAGACAGTCAATTTGAGCGGACCCTATCCGCCATTGACTTAATTGCACTAGGGATTGGTGCGGTGATTGGGACTGGAATTTTTATTTTACCTGGGACCGTTGCTGCCACTAAGGCCGGTCCAGGAATCATTTTATCCTTCGTCGTGGCGGCCATTGTATGCGCCCTAGCCGCCATGTGTTACGCGGAATTTGCATCCGTGCTACCAGTTGCTGGTTCCGCTTATTCCTATGGGAACATCGTTTATGGTGAGTTAGTTGGTTGGATTATCGGTTGGGCCTTGGTCCTGGAATACGTCCTAGCGGTGGCGGCTGTCGCCGTTGGTTGGGCAGCCTACTTTAATTCATTTATCGCCGGCTTTGGCTTGAAGTTACCCAAAGCCATCACCGGTTCTTTTGACCCAGCACATGGCACTTACGTCAACCTGGTCGCGATTTTAATCGTTTGCCTGATTGCTTGGATTATTGACGAAGGGCTTAAAACTTCTGTCCGTTTAAACAATATTATTGTTGCGGTGAAATTAGCCATTATTGTTATTTTCTTATTGGTCGGCTCATTCTACGTGAAGCCGTCAAACTGGACGCCATTTGCACCATTTGGCGTGTCAGGGATTTTCAAAGGCGCCGCCGTCGTCTTCTTCGCTTATTTAGGATTTGACGCGGTTTCCTCTTCCGCAGCGGAAGTTAAGAACGCTAAAAAGAATATGCCGATTGGGATTATCGGGACCTTAGTCGTTTGTACCATCTTCTATATTATGGTCTCCGGTGTCTTGACTGGGATGGTTTCTTACAAATTGTTGAACGTTGACGATGCGGTTACCTTCGCCCTACAACTCGTCCATCAAAACTTTGTCGCCGGAATTGTTTCTATCGGGGCCTTAGCTGGCATGTTCACGATGATGGTCACCATGATCTACAGTAGTTCACGGTTACTCTACTCCATTGGTCGTGACGGCTTGTTACCAAGTTTTTTGGGCAAAATTGACAAACATCATGCGCCCAAACATGCGATGATCACAGTCACGGTGGTTATTTCACTGCTGGCGGGCTTCATTCCACTTGATCAGTTAGCTAACTTGGTTAATATTGGGACCTTAATTGCCTTTACCTTCGTTTCATTCGGAATTATCTTATTACGTCAGAATCCGACCTTGAATAAAATTAAGGGATTCCGGGTGCCATTTTACCCCGTTCTCCCAATTGTTTCTGGTTTGTTGTGTCTCTTCATGATGACCCAACTTTCCATCGAAACTTGGGCGGCTTCACTAGCTTGGTTCGTTTTCGGACTAGTCATCTACTTTAGCTACGGCATGCATCACAGTAAAATGAATCAAAAATTGGATTAAGAAATCCTTTGCACTAGCAAACGCTCAGGCCAATTGTCTGAGCGTTTTTAATCGGCGTTAATGACAGCGGTTACAATAACCGTTATACTAAGGGCAACTATCTTAAAGGAGCGTGATTTTCAATGTTACCACCTAAAGAAATGCACGAAGCTTGGAAGATCCATCACGAACGCGTTTATAACATTGCCCACGACTACCCTTGGTTGATTCCAGCCTTGACCATCTTACACACGATTCCGGTAGCCATCGCAATTAGTGGCTTTTATAAGACCCATCGTAAATATCTCGAGCTTAAGATTGAACGAGAAAAAACTAAACGTGAAGCTTTAGAAAAGGTTGATAAAGTGGAAAATGTCGTTAAATCCGTCCATTCACATCACCCAATGCACCATGGTTGCTAATTAACAGTCATTCAAAAAAGGATCTGATTGATGAGACAGAACTGTCATCAAACAGATCCTTTAGCTTAGAAAACACCAAGAATGTAGTAGTACCAGTAACGACTCACCTAAATTTAGCGCTCCCTCAGTCAAAATCGGTGTGCCGTGGGGGACGGCGCCAGCCACAGTACGGTCTGCCACCTCCATTCAAAGCCGATAAAACACGTCTTTGAACTGCCCCGTAAGATTAGTCAGCCAAGAACGCCGACTAATCTTACTGACACCGCACACCGATTTTGACTGACTCCGCTAAACATAAATAACTACTGACTTGGCTGGAGGTTGTTGTTGATAACATCAGACGTGCAGGTGGCGTTTGTCCGACGTTTTTGGTCGGACTTACACCACGAACGGTCTGGAGATTTGCGGTATTGGCAATGCTTCCGGGCGAGGCTCAAGACGTTTCTGAGGCTTGAACCAGCCCTCATCCGCGTGTTATCAGCAACAACCGAAAGCGGCCGTAATTGACTATCAACACCTGCTTATTGACATAGTGGCACAAACCGGCAATTTTTAACTTTCACCCTTTAGCTTACACATGAATCTTAACGTTCACATTATCGCCCAACAATTTGGCCACCGGGCACCGAGTTTCCGCAATCGCCAACCAGTGAGCCGCAGTGTCCAGATCTACTTCTGGCACCGTGACTTTAGCATCCAAGAAAAATTGATAGCCAAAACGATCACGGGACATTTTGACAGTCGTTTCAACCTTGCTTTGGTGCGGCACATCGTGTTCTTTTTCAATTGCCTCAAGGGTCGCGTTTAAACAGGTACTTAACGCTAACCCAATCAATTGTTCCGGGTTCGAACCAGGATCGGGTTTAGTGGGGCTAGCCACTGGCACCCGCATGCCATCTTCAATATAGGCTTCACCATGAATACCATCTTCATTAATTGCTTTCGTCGTATACAAAATTGGGAATTCAGCCATCTTTGCCATCTCCAAATTCAAGTTATTCTCAATGTAGCACAGGCTGACCACCATGTCAGTACTTAGGTCTAATCCTTGACCATTCCGTCCTTAAATAGCGTTATAATAATAGCTAAAACTAATAATAATTATGAAGGATAATCCTATGAAAAATAATCAATTTGCAATCGTACCCACCGATTCAGAAGCGGCCATTGCAGAACTCACTAAAATTCATTTTATCACCGCAGACATGGCTGACTTAACGACCGTTCCAGCGGTTTATCGTGCTCTATTGGCAAAAAGTTTTCCAGAAGTTCACTCCGATGCTGGTTTGAGACACAAATTCGCTAATTTGATGGCTACCAGCCAACACACTTTGGCAGAGTGGTTAACTACTGCTACCGTCGTCAACAATCAAGTCTTTTACAACGTTGGCTTACAATTATTAGGCTTCCTACCCGGTCATGATTTTGACCTGGCTGATCCGTTGCTTGCCATGCGTGATATCCATCTCCCCATGGTTGGCGAATCCGCCTTTGACCGCGAATCACTCTACTACGCTTGGTACCTCCTCTTAAACACGCGGGGTGTTCAAGGCCAGACCTTGATCGAACTACTGACGACACGAGGATTCTTTGCACCATTTTATCAGGTCGACAATAGTCAAAAACCGTTATTCTTTAATGGTAAGGCCCAAGCGGTCTTTGATACCGACAAACTCATCCGTGAGGTCGTCTATGTCGAAGCGCCACTGGATACTGACAACGATGGTCAACGAGACTTATTGAAAGTCGAAATTTTACGGCCAGCGGAAACTAATCATGGCTTAAAGGTGCCAGTATTATATACGGCCAGCCCTTATAACCAAGGGATCGACGACCAGGCTGGCAAAGCCCAGATGCACAATGTCGATGTCCCGTTGACTGCGAAAACGCCGGACAACCACAGTTATGCCGATATTGAATTCAAATCAGCAGCACCTAAATTACCGGCAAGTCGTCCTGTCGATGAAACCACCACTGAAGCGGAAGAAAGCTTTGGCCGTGAACGTTCTTACACCTTGAACGACTACTTCTTAGCGCGTGGCTTTGCGGTCGTTTATGCCGCTGGGATTGGTTCGGTAGATTCCGATGGACTGGCACCTACTGGCGATGAAGATGAGACCACGTCAACGATTGCCATCATCGAATGGCTGACTGGCAAACGAAACGCCTTCACCACGCGTGATGGTGATGTCGCTATTAAAGCTTGGTGGACAAACGGTTCCGTTGCCATGACGGGACGCTCTTATCTAGGCACCCTGGCCACCGCGGCCGCAACCACTGGCGTCGACGGGCTCAAGACCATCATCTCAGAAGCAGCGATTTCCAGTTGGTATGATTACTACCGTGATAACGGCTTGGTCGTTGCGCCCGATACTTTCCAAGGTGAAGATACCGACGTGCTCGCCGCCGAAGTCTTTTCACGAAGTCTCAAGGCTGGTGATGCCCATCATATTCAGGTTAAATTTGACCAAAAGCTGGCCGAATTAACCGCTGATCAAGACCGTGAAACTGGGAGTTATAATCGTTTCTGGGACGAACGGAACTATCTGAAGAATGTCGACAAAATTAAGGCTGATATCGTGATGGTCCATGGTCTCAATGACTGGAACGTCAAGCCGCGCAATGTCGCTAATTTATGGGATAAGCTTCAAGACGTCCCTGTCGCTAAAAAGTTGATTCTACATCAAGGACAACATATTTACATTAACAATTTGCAGTCGCTCGACTTTACCGACATGATGAATCTCTGGCTCAGTCACGAGCTCTACGATTTGAATAATCATGCCGAAGCGCTCTTACCAAATGTCTTGGTTCAAGACAACACAGCCGCTGAAACTTGGACCGCGCACGATAATTGGTGGGAAGATGCCGATCAATCACTTGATTTCAAAGTGCAATATAAAGAACTCGTCCCCGCCGACCACCCAGTTGATCAACGGGCGGCTCACTTTACCGACAAATTGCCTGACAAATTGTTCAAACACTATCAACAACATTTGGATGATTGGCAAAATGACTTACTCAGTGAAGATAAAACGAATCCGTTATATAATCACCGATTATTATTCAAATCATGGCAAACGCCCGCGGATCAGCTTCTAGTTGGTCGACCACGGGTCAGTGGATCAGTGGCAGTCAATCAAAGCTTTGGGATGTTGAGTTTCATGTTGATTGACTTTGGTTTAGCGCAACGGTTAACGGTTAGTCCGCAATTGATTGCCGCTAAAGCACTCGACCTCGGCTACCATTGGCGTGAAGACGACCTGAAGGACTTCAAGTTAGCCCCCGAAACGCCATTCAAAATGATCACAAAAGGTCATTTGAATTTGCAAAATCGGCATGAACCTTGGCACGCTGAGACCATTCAGCCTAACCAATTCAATGACTTTAGCGTTGAACTCCAGCCAATCTTTCATCGCCTACTTGCCGGCCATCAACTAGGTCTCGTGATTTATGCGACCGACATGAAGATGACAGTGCGTGGCAATCAGGATTTACAGTACTCATTGAACTTAAATGATATTAAACTCCAGATTCCATTGAAAACATTAAAAGCTAAATAATCATACAATCTAAAAGCACCAACCACGTCAAATTGTGGTTGGTGCTTTGCTATCAATTATTATTCACTTTCGCAATCTGATTAGCAATCAGAGCCGTTAACTTCTTGTTCCCAGTTGGATTGGGATGAACATTATCACTTGCAAACCAGGTACTCTGATTCAACGATTCAGTATACCAATCGATGACATGCACATTCGAATACTTGCTACCCGTCGCATTTATCTGGCGGTTCACTTGATTTTGCCAGCTTTGGGTTGGCACGTGCGCGGTCACCCAGAAAATCTGATGGTCACTACCAATCGCATTGACAACTTGGTCCGCCTGCTGACCCGTAATCGAACCATTCGTCCCAATGTTAATCAACACATTGTGTGCCAGCTGACCTTGTGATTTCAAGGCACCGATAATCCCAGGAACCTCTGTCACTTGGCGACCCACTTTGCCTTGGACCGTGGTTGCCGGAATCACTTGCTGTAAATCACTCGAAACGTCCAACAAGACTGAATCTCCAACCGCCGTTAAGGCCGTGTTATTCATTGCCAAAACAACTTGTGGCTTCAATTGATAATCCGTTGCCACCTTTTTCTGGGGCTCGGATAATTTGTCAAAGGCCTGTTTCGTCTTCAACTTTTCAGTTGCCACCTGCTTAGACTCAGCAGCGGCTTTTTCCGCTGCTTTCTGCCGTTTAAGCGCGGTTTCATTTTGCTTTTTAACCGTCTTAGTATTCTTCGTAATTGTATTCTGAATAGCGGATTTCTTATTGCTCGACGCCTTGCTTGGCTGTTGCACGAAGCCCACCGCCGTGATGACAAACAGAATAGTCGTCAAACTCACAATCGTTCCAGTTACCCGATTGAAATGCGGTGCCCGAATAAAGTCACGAATATCCGTAAACAATTGGCCATAATCATAATGCCGCATTGGATTTTCAATGAAGCGATAACTCAGTTCAGTGACTAACAAGATTAAAGCAACTTCAATCAAACTGTTAATCATCGGATGGTCACCAATATTGTGCACTTTCGTTTCATAAAAGATCATCACTGGAAATTGATACAAGTAAATCCCATAACTACGCTGACCAATATAAGTGAAAACTGGATTGGTTAGAATTCGATTCATATGACTCGCAGGATGGGCCACAGTCGCGACCAATATTCCCGATAAAATCGTAAAAATCAACATGCCACCGCGATAGGTAAACGCCGATTGACCAGACATTTTGAAAAACATCACAATCAGTGCAACTAATGACACCCCACCTAACGCATCTAAGGTCACCTGATTACCAAAGTTCACATTCTGCGGCAACTCGCGTGATGGCCAAATAAAAGCTAGTCCCGAACCAATCAAGATTGCGAACATCCGGGTATCAGTGCCATAGTAAACCCGATTCGTATTCGCTGGGTCATATAATAAAGCCATTCCCAATGCCGAAATCAATGCCGCCACCATCATGATGACAAAAATTCGACTGCGTTTCTTAAAGACTAATAATAAGAAGATAACCACTAGCGGCCAGAAAAAATAATACTGACCTTCAATTGAAAGTGACCACAAATGTGTAAACGGTGACTCGCCGTTAAAACGATCAAAGTAACTCTGACCGTGACCAATTTCAAACCAATTGTAAACGTACAGTAAATTGGTCATCACGGTCGCCCGTATATTTGTCAGTAACGAACGCTGGAACAACGTAATATACGCCGTTGTAGCCAGCAACATCGCGACTAACGCTGGGTACAATCGCCGCAACCGCCGCCCATAAAAACTCAATAAGTGAATTGAATCGTGATTTTCCCATTCTTGCAGTAAGATATCAGTAATCAAATAGCCAGAAACGACGAAGAAGATTGGTACACCTAAGTATCCGCCTTGTAGTGACGCTGGCATTAAGTGATAGATGATGACGCCCAGGACCGCCAAAGTCCGGATGCCATCAAAGCCGGTGATGTATCGCCGCGGATGCATCTTATGTCGATTCATCCGTCGCATCGTGCGACTCATGTTCACGCCCTGCAAATTTTCGTTCATTTCCCATTACCCCTTGATTTGTCTCTGTCAGTAACCAATTACCCTTATACTCAATATCGCCAATATGACTACTATAATATGCAATACACCCGCTTGACTAGTATTACTCGACCTTCTTTAGTTATTTTTATTAACCGTTTTATTTGTTAAACATATAACTCACAGTTCAACATGTTTCACTTAATTTCTCAACCAAAAGCGCTGGGGTAATCGTCGTAAAATTACCTTCGCAGCGATCACCACAAGGATTACCTTGATTAGCCCTGGAATTAAGAACGGCATAACGCCAGTATTAAAAGCGGCCGTAATCGATAAATTGGCTGATAAAACTAACCAGTATGCACCCGCTAAGAGTTGCATTACCGCCCCAATTATGTTTCCAAAGATTAAAGCTGGCGTTTGTTTGGTATATTTACTAAAGGCACCAGCAATCCATATATACAAGAAGAAGCCCCACAAATAGCCACCAGTTGGCCCAAAAAGCGCGGCCAAGCCGGCAGTACTGCCAGCAAACACTGGTAACCCAATTAACCCTAGTAATAAATAAAACCCAATTGCCCAGGTTCCCACTAACGGTGGCACAATACTTGCTATCAGCCCAACCGCTAACGTTTGCCCGGTTAAAGGAATCAAGCCGATTGGAATCGTCATTTTCGAACAAATTGCTAGCCCAACCGCCAATTCTGCGGCAATAATCAGCCGACTTAGTTGCGTGTGTTTAACCATGATAATCCCCCGTCAATAAATTTACTTTCGTAATCTCACCGGAACTTACCCGTTGCACACGACCCGACGGCAATTGTACAACCAAAGCCCCCGTCGAATCAATATCTTTCACGATTCCAGTTAAACTTTTTGTGCCACTTTTCAACTCAACTTGTTGATTGATGACCATGGACAAACGTCGATAATCGGTCATGAAATCACCAGTTGTATAAGTCCGATACCCCGTTAGAAATTCCGTCAATAATCGACTAATGACTTGATTGCGCGTCACAGTAGTCTGACTGACTACCGCGCCGGCCTTGGCCGCTAGTTTTTTAGGAAAATCAGTGGTCGTCAAATTGATACCAATGCCTACAATGACGGTCGAAACTTGACCAGATTCCAAATCCGCCATGGCTTCTGACAAAATCCCAACAACTTTATGCTGATTCACCAAGACATCGTTGACCCATTTCAACTCAACTTGAACCGCAAACAATGCCGCTAATGTCTTCGTGACGGCTACCGCGGTACTTGTCGTTAACAATCCCGGATCAAACGGCTGCTGTGGTTGTACTGGTAACCCAATACTCAAATAAATTCCCGTTGACTCTGGCGAATAAAAGTCGCGACCAGAACGACCATACCCCGCCGTTTGCGTATCCGCAACGACTACCGTTGGCTGCCTTAAAGGCGCTTGGCTGGTCCAGCGCTTGAGATACGCATTCGTTGAATCAACCGTTGGTAACACAATCAGTTGCGGGGTCATCTCAGCTGGCAAGCAACTTTGAATCACCGAAGCACTTAAGCGATTATTCGCCACATACCGATACCCCCGGCCATGACGGCTTTCAATCGTGTACCCCGCTGCTTGTAATCCCTGAATCGTTTTCCATATTGCGGTCCGGCTAATACCAAATTGTTGCGCTAATGCATCACCCGAACGATATTCCGGTGCGACTTTGATCAATTGTTGCAAAATTTCAGATTGCGTTGCCATCCGCACGCCACCCCTTTTAAATTCGTTAACCCATTATTCCATATCGGTTAACAAAGGACAATCGATTTGCTAATTTTGTAATATTACATTTCTTAAGCTGGAGAATGACGCATTTAAAAGCACCATCACGCTCCTTTTGACCCTCACTCGTTAACAGTGGTAAGATAATGACAATCATGTGCCAATTACGGCATAAATAATCCGAAATTAGGTGATCATTTGAAACAAGGAACAACGATCCTCACACTCGATAATGGCTACCATTTATGGACCAACACTCAAGGCGAAGGCGACATTAAGTTGCTTTGCTTGCACGGTGGACCTGGTGGCAATCATGAATACTGGGAAAACTTTGGCGAAAAGTTAGCTGACTTAGGCGTCCAAGTCACTATGTATGACCAATTAGGCTCATTCTATTCAGATCAACCCGACTATTCTGACCCTGAAATTGCCAAGAAGTATTTGACTTACGACTACTTTTTGGATGAAGTGGAAGAAGTTCGTCAAAAGCTTGGTTTGGACAACTTCTATTTAATCGGCCAATCATGGGGCGGCGCGCTTGTCATGATGTATGCTTTGAAATATGGTCAACACCTTAAGGGTGCCATCATTTCAAGTATGGTCGACAACATTGAGGAGTACGTGGTCAACGTCAACAAATGTCGTGAAGAATGTTTACCTGCCGATGCCGTGGCTTACATGAAACAAAAAGAAGCTGAAGGCAACTGGAACGATCCACAATATCAAAAGTATGTGGATGTGTTAAATGCCAACTATGTTGACCGCAAACAACCTAAAGCAATCTCACATTTGATTGATACGACCGCAACTCCTGTTTACAATGCCTTCCAAGGTGACAACGAATTCGTGATCACTGGTAAGTTGAAGGAATGGGACGTCCGCGACCAAATCCATAACATCAAAGTGCCAACATTATTGACCTTTGGCGAGCACGAAACGATGCCACTCGCTTCTGCTCGGCGGATGGCGCGTGACATTCCTAACTCACGCTTAGTGACTACACCAAACGGTGGCCATCATCATATGATCGATAATGCCCCCGTTTACTTCGACCATTTGGAACAATTTATCAAAGACGTCGAAAACGATACATTTAACAAATAAGCCCTTAAATCCTGTCAGCTTGCTGGCGGGATTTTTTTAATCACTACTTTGGGACTGAGTCATTTTCTATTTAAGATGCCAATTCAGTGGAGGTACTCAAATGACAGCGATAACTGAAATTTATCCGAAACGTGAAAACGAGCCAGATGTGTCATAGTTATTTTGGACTACTAATCAACAGACCAATCCCTCTCATTGGAGCATACTCGTTGACCCGAAGTAGACCACTTCAATTTACCAATTAGTAATAGTTGTTTCCTTTTATAATTATTACTATACTGAGCTTAACAAATTATCAGTCTATCAAGATACACGTTTCTACACATACACATTAAAACTTTTCTTTCAAACTGACTCACTTCAAGCTAATCCTTGCTGCGAGTCAATTTGTGTCATATCAGTAATTCTGAAAAAAGCCCAGAAACTTCTCGTTTTACCTAAGTAGTTGCTTGTCTCACAAATTCATATACTATAACTATTGTTATTAAACTGTATTGGAGTTGAGCGACAAATGTCGAAATCAAATCAAACAAAACGTTGGCTAGTCTCGATTGCAGCCGGAATAACGTCACTCTTAATCATGTCTTTGGTTTTCACCATCAAGGGCGTTACGCCGTTTGGCAATCACAATTTACTATTCAGCGATTTAGGTGGCCAGTATTTATCCTTCTTTACGGCCTATCGACACGCCCTTTTAACGCACAGCTTTCAACTCTATTCCTTTTCACAATCGCTGGGTGGTAACGCGCTTCCAACAATTGCCTACTACTTACTAAGTCCCTTTAATTTACTCATCTTGCTGTTTCCAGCAGCCAATATTCCGACTGGTCTAACCGTTATCATCCTTATCAAAATTGGAATAATTGCATTCACCATGACTCTTTTTCTGCAAAATCACTTTCAAACGGAACACTGGTCAATTGCTCTTTTTGGCGTCGCCTTTAGTTTATCGGGCTTCGTTGCTTTAAACTATTTCACGATTATGTGGTTGGATGCACTCATTTGGCTACCACTGGTTATTCAAGGTTTAGAACACTTAGTCAAAACCGGCCGTCGTGGGCCATTTTTCTGGTGGCTATGGGTCAGCATCGTGACCGACTACTATCTCGGTTACATGACTTGCCTATTCGTTGTTTACTATTTCATCACGCAACTAGTCACGATGAAACAACCGGGCAGCTCCTTTTGGCAGACAGTAAAAAAACAGCGGGCTTTAATTGGACGGGTGGTCACAACCGCCATCTTGAGTGGCTTAAGCACGCTATTTATCTTAATTCCAACCGGCTTAGGGATGTTGCAGACGGCTAAATCAGCAGTCAAACTCAGCTATTATTTACCGGTTCCTCAATTTGGACTCAGTGCTTTCAGCCAATTGGGCCTTGGTGCTAATAACTACGTCACCCGCCTGTATCATGATCCCACGGTCTTTAGCAGTACACTCGTGATCTTATTAGTCCTCGTTTACTTTGTTCATCCCCAGATCAGTCGGCAACAGAAATGGCATAATGGTGGCTTGCTTGTAGCCTTGTTATTGAGCATGGAAATTAACACTCTGAATACCATCTGGCACATGTTCCAACGACCGGCCGGGTTCCCCTATCGTGAAGCTTTCTTCGTCAGCTTTGTGTTGGTCATGATTGCCTGTGAAGCTTGGCTGGCACGGCCAGAAAAGATCGGCCATCGCTGGCAATGGGGGTTACCGCTGATTTTAGGGGCGGTCTTAACGCTCGGGTGGTTTGCTCGCCGTGGGACTTCTTCACCACTGGCAATGTCGACCTGGTTACTCAGTCTGGGCCTAGTTGCGGTTACCGCTGCGGTTCTATTTATCACGAACCAGCGTTTACGAGTGCTCCTATTAGCGGGAACCGTTGCCACTGAGCTCACCGCCAACGGCGTCCTTAGCATGCAACATTCTCCGTTGGGCAATCAAGCAACCTTCGTGAAAGCCTATCAAGTAGAATACCGTCAGATGCATGCAGTTAATGATCCAGACGGCCAGTTATACCGGGTTGAAAATGACAATACGCTGATTAACCAAGCCTATAATTACAATACAGAATACCGAAATTATAATGATCCCATGTTGTTCAACTTTCATGACATTACTTATTACAGTTCAACCTTTGATAACCAAACACGGCTAATGCTCAAATCACTCGGCTTATTTAGCAAAAATGTTCGCCGGGTCAGTTCTGAAGGTTTAAATCCGGTCAGTGCGCTCTTGTTAGACATCAAATACGACGTTACCTTGAGCCAAAATGGCCAGTCCACCACGAAAACGATGAGCCGAAATGGCTTGGGGTTTACCGTGACCGATGCCTTTGCACAATTAAAGTTGCATGCCAATAGCGCTATTGATAATCAAGAAAATATCTTGCAAAGCTTGCTACCAAGTAACACGCCATACTTTGCAAAAGCGACCATTTTAAGTGATCAGGTCACGACTGATCCGAAGGCGACCACTTTTCATGAGCGCCATACAATCAAATTACGGCTGAACAATACTGGCGACTTATACTACGATGACGCCGCTGGCCAAACTAAATATTCAACCATGCGCGTCAATGGCAAACTCGTCCCAAGCAAGTTTAACGCTGATGGTGACCTGACACTGCGAGACCTCGGGGCTTTCAATAAAGGCGACATCGTGACATTAACCGTCAAACGCACCCGCAAGACTTTGGGGACACATGTTCACTTAGCCGGTCTCGACGTCAACAAATTTATTGCACTCACTGAGAGTCTGAAAAAGGAGAGCTTCAAAGCAACGTATCACGTTACCGGCACACAAACCGTCGTCACCGGCAATGTTAACAATCGTTCAAACCAGCACTGGCTCTACGTGACCATTCCGGCAGACCGCGGTTGGCAAGTCAGCGTCAACGGTCAGACCGTTGAGACCAAAACAGTTCTCGGCGGAATGCTGGCTGTGCCAATCACGGCCGGTCAAAACCAGGTTAAATTGGTTTATCATGTTCCAGGGTTCCGCGCTGGAATCGCAGCTTCTATGATCAGCTTGCTGACTTTTGGTACCCTGGTTTATTTCCGACGCAAACAGGCTTAAGTTCTAACTTCAAGAATTAAGAAAGGCGCTGTCAATCCAATTTAGGTTGACAACGCCTTTTGGTTATTCAGTTTCGTCGCACAAGATATTGGTCAATTGTTGCCGTTCAACGTGAGCCAAGCCCCAATCACAGATTGTATCCAATACTGGGATAATTGATTGGCCATTATCAGTCAATTGATATGCCACGTGTAAGGGTTGTTCATGAAAATCATGCCGCTGAACTAACCCGTCTGCGATTAATTGTTGTAACTGCTCCGCTAAAATCTTATGCGTCACATTCAGTGTTCGTTGTAGCTGGTTAAATCGTCCCTCACCATCGTCTAGCTCATATAAAATCAAGATTTTCCATTTACCACGAATCATCTGCATCGTGGCATCAAACTCATTTGCGTACATTTTCAGCCCCCCAATAGCCCAGTTACCAAAAAGTGCGTACTAGGCAAATCGTCAATTCAGACTATACTTATCTCTTGTCTTCGTCAAATCAGAAAATTTATATAAAGGAAGTTTATAATCAAATGAAATCATTAATTGTTATTACTGGTGCCAGTTCGGGGTTTGGAGCTGAAATGGCCAGAATTTTTAACACTGACCAACACCCTTTACTGTTGCTCGGACGTAACACTGACAAAATTGCCGCATTAAATCTCACCGGTGAAGTCATGATTAAACACGCTGACGTGACCAATCAAGCCGAGTTACAGGAAGCCATTGGAGCAGCGGAGAAAGTTTACGGTCCGACTGACTTGTTAATCAATAACGCCGGCGTGATGCTACTCGGTAATGTTTGGAAGCAATCGTCAACCGAATGGCAAACGATGCTTGATACTAACGTGATGGGCGTTTTGAATGGGATGCAACTCGTGCTCCCACAAATGACTGAGCGCGAACACGGTACCATTATCAACGTGTCGTCGATTGCCGGCTTCAAGGCCTTCCAAAATCATGCTGCTTACGTTGCCAGCAAGTTTGGTGTCCACGGATTGACGGAAACCATTCGTCAAGAAGTCGCCGCTAAAAATGTTCGCATTATGCTCGTCGCTCCCGGCGCCGCTGAAACGAACCTGTTGACCCACGTGACCGATGACCATGCTTTAACAGAATACGAAGCCTGGAAACAAACCATGGGTGGCATTACACTGAATCCAAAACACGTTGCAGAAACCGTGAAGTTCATGTACGAAATGCCTCAAGCAGTGAATATTCGCGAAGTTGATATCGCGGCCACCCGCCAAGATAGCTAGCTGAAAAAAGTTGTGCCCGCCTTGGGACACAACTTTTTTATTTTAACCGCGTCCGAATACGACTCAATGAGACTGGGGTGATTCCTAAATATGAAGCCACCAGATGCAGCGGGACTCGGTCCAAAATTTCCGGTTCATTTTCAACCAAATTTTGATAACGTTCAACCGGTGATTGTTCAAGTTGATTGAAGAAAATATTGCGATAAGTAATGAAGCGTTCGCACACAAATCGGGTAATCTCTGGTTCGACCTCCGGATAAGTCTGCCGTAACCAATCAAAATCAGTCTTAGTTAAAACCAGTAGCTCGCTGTCTTCAAAACAAGTTAAAGCAAAGCCGCTGGGTTGATCAAGGTAAAAGCTTTCAAAGGATGCCACGATCTGATTCTCAAAGAAAAACTGTAAGGTAATGTCACGTTCAGCACTGCTATGACTAAGCCGGGCTGCCCCACTAATAATGAAATACAAGTGAGTTGCCACGTCACCTTCCGATAATAGGGTTGTTCCCGCGGATACTTTTTTCGCCGTAAACTTACTTTTTAGTGTCGGCCAATGCGCCATCAATGCGGGAAATTGTTGTGCAAAATAATCAGTCAAGTCCATCGTCAATCACCTTCTGCAAACGACTTAACATATGTTAATGCCGCGTTCGTTATTTGTCACTATACTACCATTATTAACTAACGAAAGAAGTTTTGACTAATGAAAACCGTGATTATTTTTGACCATCCGTACACCGCAACCGCTAGTGACAACGTTCCCCACCATCGTTCCTTTTTAGCGGCACTCTTAAAATCTGTGCTGGCACGCTTAAAACAAGCCGGGGACACGATCGACTTAATGGATTTGCATGCTGATCACTTTAATCCGGTCATGTCTGCGGCAGATTTAACTAACTGGCGCCGTGGCCTACCAACTGATCCACAAGTCGCCGATTATCAACAGCGCTTACTCGCGGCCGACCGGATTATCTTCATGTTTCCAGTTTGGTGGGAAGTCATGCCGGCGATGACCAAGGGCTTTTTAGACAAAGTTTACGCCAAAGGCCAACTTTACGACGCCAAATCAATGCGAACAAAATTCAGCAAGCAACCAAAGATTGAGATCATTACAACCATGAGTACCCCCAATTGGGCCTATCGCTTGTTATTCGGTGCCCCACTCGCAAAATTACTTTTTCGCGGTACCTTTCTGAAGACCCGGCTCTGGCAATTTAAATGGCAAAATTTTGCCCAAATTGAGAAAAAATCCTTAGCAGAACGAGAAGCTATTTTGCGTAACTTTAAGTTGTAAGCTGAAAATAATTAATAGACAAATAGACACCCTTGGCGAACAGACTCCTCGTAATTAACACAACAAACGGCTTGATTCAAGATTTAAAGATTTTGACAATGCAATATTTATCGTGATAAATCAGCTGATTTGAGGAACCGGCCACAGTGGCTTTCTCAAATTAGCACAACAAATACTTGACAACCACCATTCTTGCCGGAAAAAATTAACTAACTATTGAAAGTTAAAAATTGCTGGTTTGCACGACTACGTCAACAATCAGGTTATGAAAACTAGTCGATGACCACCGCTTCCGGTTAGTTACGTTTAGCGGAGTCAGTCAAAATCGGTGTGCAGTGTCGGCGAGATTAGTCGACGTTCTTGGCTGACTAAATCTCGCGGGGCAATTCAAAGACGTGTTTTGTCGGCTTGGAATTGAGGCATCAGACCGTACCTTGGCTGGCGCCGTCCCCCACAGCACACCGATTTTGACTGACGGAGCGCTCAATTTAGGTAAGTCTACTTTAGACGTAGTAGTTACACATTTGTGATGCTTTTGAGTCTTTTAACCTTTGGAAATTGGCTTAAAAAAGCGGTTCAGTATGAGTATCGACCTCATCACTGAACCGCTTTTTGAGTTAAATTAATCAAATTCTAAAACTGCAGGTTACCTAACAGGCGCGAAGTAACGCTTGATTTTTGAGGCTAAGACTTCACGGCCATTTTCTGCATACAAGTCATAATCATCAAACATCACTGACGTCGTCTCAATATTTTTGTAGCCAGATTTCAACCTGGCTGGCACGATGTTCAGCGCATTGGAGTCAAAGGTCACTTTTTCACCCTTGATTGCCTCTGTTTTGACCTCATAATCTGAGCCCAATATTGCTTGCAGTTTATCCCGATTAACTGCATCCATTGTCTCCGGAACCATACCAACATAGCCAAATCCCAGCGTCGAAATGACGTAAATATTCACCTTTTTTACCATGTTAATCATCCCCTCGTTGTCTTCAGTATACGCGCCGATGTAACCGTTTTCAATAATGATTTAGCCAAAAAATCACCGCCAAGGTTAACCTAACCCCGGTGGTGATTTTAGTAATAATCGTTAAATATTTAAGATCCAAAGATAGATCATAAAGACGAAGAATAAGACATACATTAATGGATGAATCTCCTTAGCATGCTTCGTCGCCACCATCGTAATCACGTAGGTGATAAACCCAAGGGCAATCCCATCCGAGATACTATAGGTTAGGGGCATCCCAATCACCGTCAAGAAAGCCGGCACGGCAATTTCAAAACGTTCCCAGTGAATTTCTTTGAGCGCTTCGGCCATTAAGACCCCGACAATAATCAAAGCCGGTGCAGTCACCTGACTCGTCACCACGTTCAATAATGGTGAGAAGAACAATCCTAAAATAAATAGTAATCCGGTGACGACCGCGCTAAAGCCAGAACGACCACCCACCGCAATCCCAGTGGAAGATTCAACGTAAGCCGAGGTTGGTGACGTTCCCAACACAGAACCTACCAACATCGACGTTGAGTCAGCCATCAAAGCCTTCCCAACCCGTGGCATCTTATTATTTTTCATAAACCCAGCCTGTTCAGCCAAACCAACTAGCGTCCCAGCCGTATCAAAAAATGTGACTAATAGGAAGGTTAAAACGACAATCACCAACTGAATACTATTGATATCACCAACATGCGCGATTGCGACCCCAAAGGTGGGCTTTAATGACGGCGCTGCTGAAACCCAATGAGCTGGCATCTTAATTAGGCCACTGACCAAACCTAAAATTGACGTTAAGACCATCCCAATAAAGATTCCACCAGGAACTTTGCGACTCATCAAGATCAACGTCACAATCAAGCCAAAGATCGTTAACCAAGTCGTCCCGACAGTCAACGATCCCAAGCTAACAACGGTTGATTTATTAGGCATAATCAAGCCACCGCCACGAAGTCCAATAAAGGCAATGAAGAAACCAATCCCAGCGGAAATAGCTAATTTCATATCACGCGGAATGGCATCGATGATCATTTCCCGTAACTTGAAAAGCGTAATAATCATAAAAATAACAGAAGCAACAAAGACACCGGCTAAAGCCGTTTCCCACTTTACGCCCATCCCAATGACAACGGAATAAGTGAAGAAGGCATTGACCCCTAGCCCCGGGGCAATCGCAATTGGATATTTCGCAACTAACCCCATCAACAAACAGCCCAACGCTGAAGCTAACGCAGTCGCGGTAAAGACGGCGCCTCGACTCATCCCCGAAGCCCCCAAGACACTCGGGTTAACAAAAAGAATGTAAGCCATTGAAACGAAAGTTGTCAAACCAGCTAAACTTTCAGTTCGCCAATTGGTTTTTAATTCTGAAAAATTAAAATATGCCGCAATCTTATTCATAATTTCCTCCAGATAATTGAAATAACAGAAAATGCACATTTGTAAATGTTCGTGTTTTCTTTATTTATCATAGTTATTATAATATCATCGGTCATGATTAAAAGCAATATCCGAACACTAACTAATTAAATATAAATTTATTTCTATTTTTAAAAATAATCGACTAGCGTTAAACTGTAAGTGGTTACAATTCGATTATCATTAGAAAATTTGGAGGATGATCAGAATGGCAAGTTCCAAATTTAGTGCAATTTTCTTCTTAATTTTATATTCAGTCCTACTCTATTTAGTTTTCACCATGCATAACATGGCGGCAATGTACTTAATGGGCATCGGTATGTTTTTAGAAGCTTGTGAAGGCGTCTATTGCAACTTCTTCAAACATTAATCCAGCAACGCGCGTGAGAATATGACCGTTCTCACGCGCGTTTGTGTATAATTAATGTAATCGCTTTATTAAAGGAGTTTTTTTGACATGGCTTTTTTCGGTTACAATGACGCTAAAACCTTGGTTGGTGTCGATGTCGCCATCTATGACTACATTTTGACGCATGAAACCAATATTCCACTGATGCACGTTCGTGATCTCGCAACTGGTGCCCACGTCTCTAACTCATCCGTAATGCGTTTCGTCCAGAAAATGGGTTATAGTAGCTTCCCAGAATTTAGGATTGCCTTCCATAAACAATCACTTGAAGCCTCACCTGATTTGGAAAGTGGTGTCCAATTACTGACAGCGGAGACTTTCCCAAGCACACTACAACGAGACTTAGATACGGTCGCCCACAGAATTTTAGATGCTAATAATGTCATCTTCACTGGGACTGGCTCCTCAGCAAATGTCGCCGAATATGCCAGCCGCTTGACCTCAACCTTAGGTGTCAACAGTTTCCCTGTGACCGATCCCTACTACCCGCTGATTCCACAACTCAAACAGACGACGAAAAACGTGCTAATTACCTTGTCCGTTTCTGGTCAGGCCGCAGAAGTTTTAGGCATGTTACGACAATTTCAAAATGACCCCACCGTCACATTAATCAGTATTACGGGCCATCGTGACAGCCCCATTGCGAAACTCAGCACCACTGTCCTCACGTACCATACTGCGGAACGTCGCATTCATGGTCACTATGATTTAACGAGTCAATTACCCGCAATGACCATCGTAGAAGCCCTCGCCCGCACAATTCGACGGCAAGCACAATTACCACATCATTAAATAGCGCTTCTAAAGCCACTTAAAATAGGCCGTTGTTCCAACCTGATGGTACAACTTATCAAAAACAGATAAAGGCCTATGCAGTAGGATTGTTAGCGCTTATAATTAGGCCATCAACTTGTGTTAGACGTGAAGCATTCACGCACGAAAGGCGGCCAATTATGGCATTTAAAACTAATTTTCTTTGGGGCGGCGCAACTGCTGCCAATCAATTTGAAGGCGCGTATTTAACGGATGGCAAAGGGCTCAGCACGGCGGATGTCATGACTGCTGGTGCTTACGATCATCCCCGGCAAGTGACTTGGAAGAATCCAACAACTGGTGAGACTGGTGCCACGGATTTCGGCTTTGCCACAGACAAACGCCAAGTCCCAGTTGGAACCAATCCCGCAGTGCTTGACAACGAATACTATCCAAGTCATACCGCGACTGATTTTTACCATCACTATGTTGAAGACATTAAGTTAATGGCCGAGATGGGGTTCAAAACTTTCCGTTTAAGTCTCAATTGGTCGCGAATTTTCCCAAATGGGGATGACGCGGAACCAAATGAAGCTGGACTCGTTTTCTATGATCACGTCTTTGCTGAATGTCACAAATATCACATTGAACCTTTAGTCACACTTTCTCATTATGAAACACCGTTAAACCTTGCCATCAAATATAATGGTTGGGCTGATCGTCAAGTCATTGACTTCTTTGTCAAATATGCGAAGTTAGTCATCAACCGCTATCACGATCAAGTCAAATATTGGTTAACCTTTAACGAAATCAACTTAATGGACATGGGGCCTTTCTTAGCCGGTGGTGTCATTGACGGCTCACCACAAAACCGCGCTCAGGCAGCGCATAATCAATTTGTCGCGAGTGCCTTGACCGTTCAGGCCGCCCATGCAATTGATCCTAAAATTCAAGTTGGTCAGATGCTGGCTTACAGTCCGCTCTACGCCTATACCGCTGATCCAGCTGACCAACTCAAAGTACAACTCCAGCAGCAGGCCACACTCTTCTACAGCGACGTGCAAACGGGTGGTCATTATCCTAACTATCGACTCAACCAATATGCGCGTGATGGCATTAAACTTGATGATCGTCCTGAAGATTACGACTTGTTGGCGAAATACCCAGCAGATTTCTTAAGCTTCTCTTGCTATGGCTCTAATACGGTTACCACTCATGAAGATAAGGGCGATGCTGCCGGCAACTTTATGACTGGTGTTAAAAACCCTTACCTAGAAACCAATGCTTGGGGCTGGGCAACCGATCCAGATGTCTTGCGGATTGCGCTCAATACCCTCTTCGACCGTTACCACAAACCACTCTGGATCGTGGAAAACGGCATCGGTTGGGCGGATGAATTGACAGCTGATCAAAAAATTCATGATGATTATCGAATCAAGTATTTACAAGCCAACTTAAATTCAATGCGTGATGCTGTAACCATTGACGGTGTTGACCTGATGGGTTACACCATGTGGGGCTGCATCGATCTCGTTTCCGCCGGTACTGGGGAAATGAAGAAACGCTATGGCTTTGTTTACGTTGACCGTGATGACATTGGCAATGGGAGTTTGAAACGGATACCCAAGGACTCCTTCTATTGGTATCAAAAAGTCATTGCCAATAACGGTTCCGATTTGAGCAATTAACTTGGTGTTAATTGACTGGGTGTGTTTCCCGACCCTTTTGATATCACAAACCAGCAAACACAACCCCAGCCAGTTTGGTTTGTTGGCCCAGTAATTACCGCCACTTCTAAATAGTTAAGCAGCCAATTTCAATTAATCGTTGAAATCGGCTGCTTTTTTTCATCATTAATTTGTCACTCTGGTTGGGTTGAAATAGTAACTAAGATTATTTTAATCAGCATTATGAATCACTCGAAAATTTTCAAATAATGAAATCAGACTTAAAAGTGAAGTTATTTAACGGCAGGTGGAAACAATGGACTAATTACCGATAATGCAGATCATCATCACCGGTTTGCCCAAGTTGCATGACTTGGTTACTAATCGTTTCCATCATCGTTAACGCTTCGTTGATCTGTGATTCACCCAATTTATCGACCCATTTGTCAAAGTGCGCCGTGATCGCAGAACTGACTAAGACTTCCACACGTTGGCCGGCTTCGGTCAAATGTAGATACAGTCGCCGCCGGTCTTGCGGATCTGGCACTTGAAAGACATAATGTTGCGCCAGTAACGCCTTAATTTGGCGTGAAATCGCACTCCGCGTTACTTGCCGCTGCAACGCAATATCATTTAACGTTACCGCATCCGTTGTCGCAATTCGCCGGAGGATCAGGAACTGTTCAAACGACAGCTTATTTTGAGTCAAGGGCCATGCCACCAAGTCCGCCATAATCTTGGTTGTATTTTGATAAGCCTCAAAATAGTTGTTTAATAATTTGCTCAAATCAGCATTCGTCATTGCACTCACCATCATTTCAAATTTGCATTGTTAGCATTTTTTAGAATATAACACGCCTTTAACCAATTTGCACAGAATCACCTGCACTTTCCCCGGATTTTCCTATGTAAAGCATCCTGCCTAACAATTCAGGCTTACAAAGTGTATGATAGAAGTTGAGGAAACGCTTACGAAAAGGGGCTGACAATATGACTCTCTCGCCGTTACATCAGGTCGAATTAGACCTCATGGAAACTGTGATCAACATCTGCGACGCTGAAAATATCGATTACTTTCTCATCGGTGGGTCACTGCTGGGTGCCATTCGCCATCATGGCTTTATTCCATGGGATGACGATATCGACATCGGCATGCGCCGTAGCGAATACCAACGCTTTATTACCGTCGCCAATCGCTATCTCGACCCTAACAAGACCTTTTTACAAACTGGCGCGAGTGATCCAGACTACGGTCTCAGCTACATGAAATTGCTCGACGTCAATACTTATATTGAAGAGAAAAACAACGTCAACAATGCATTTAAAGGCGTCTTCGTGGATATTTTTCCATTTGATAAAATTCCAAATGACGACGCCTTACGCCGTTCACAAATGATGCACTTTAAATTTGAAGATGCGGCGATTTTACTGCGGCTAAACTATAACTTTGTTAAGACGCCGTTACGGGACATCATTCGCAAGAAGAGTGCGCAACAACTCGCCGAAGTGAATGCCCAAAAACAGGATCGTGAAGGTTACATGCGTTTATACGAACAATCGGACTCGCGAACCTATAAAAACTTGGCTTCTCAATATGATTATGACAAAGAAATTCTATCATATGCCGAGCTAACTGAATTACAGACCGCACCATTTGAAACGCTACAGGTCAAAATTCCAAGCGCCTATGATCAGATTCTCACGCGCATGTATGGTGACTATCTAGCGTTACCACCAGCTGACCAACGAGTTGAAAAGCATCTGAACAAACTAATTATTAATAATAAAGAAATTTTATAGGCCCACTCGTGCAGTTCAGAAACGGCTCGGTTATTGCTGGACTGCGCTTTTTTAGTTTTAACTAAATCTTTACACGAATAAATAAATTTTTACGTCTTTTTGATGGAAATTTACGTGCGCTTGCGTATGTTAAACTGAGAGAAACCAATTTCGGGCACTCTGTGAGAAAACACAGGGATTGCGCATCAAAAGACTCAAACGGGGGATCAACATGGCAGCAAAATTATTCGGTATTATGATGATCAATGTCCAAAGCATTGAGCTTTCAATCGTCAATCTACGCACTTTACGCCAAGTTGAGCGTGTCCGTTCTGACGTGTCATTAGGTGAAGATATTTATGATCAACACACCATTGACTACGATTCCGTCGAACAAGCCACGCAAGCTTTAACTGGCTTTATTCAAATCATGCACGATTACGGCGTCAGCGACTACCATTTGTGGGGATCATGGTCGTTGTCAACGGCAAACAATGCAGATTACATTCAAGACCAATTGCTCGTTCGAACTGGTTTGAAAATCGATTGGCTTTCTAGTAGCCAAGAAACATACTTGCGTTCGGCCGCTGTCGCCGTTCATTTTCCAAAGTTCAAACAAATGATCCAAGCCCCGACCTACTTATTGGGAATTAATTCTGGGAGTGTTGGGATTTCACACTACGACCAAGGAACCTTTGCGTTTTCACGAAGTCTCCGCCTTGGTCCTGTTCGGATTGCCGAAGTCCTCGAAGATCTCCAATCCAGTGTGCCAAACTATGTTGAAGTCTTGGACGATTACATTTCAAGTCAGATCGCGGACTTTGGCCGTTTCTTACCTGAAACTCGCCAACAACCTAGTAATGTGGTCATGTTAGGGGTGGCTCCCTTCTCTAATTTATTCCAACGCCAACAGTCAAAAGCCGGCGTCGAAGAATTAAGCAAGGCTGACTTCAAGACTTTATATGACGATGTGATCAACGCATCCGATCAATACTTAATGGATAAGTATGAAGTTGATGAAGGCGATGTTCGTCTAATCATCCCGGAACTACTCCTAATTAATGAATTATTACAATTGACTAACGCCGAAACGATTTGGCTCGGCAATGTCACAGCTTTAGATGGCTTGATCATTCAAGAAGCCGTCAAATTGGGCTACAAAAAATATAATTTCAATGATCAAATCGTGACAGCCGCTAAAAACTTGGCGGATCGTTACAACGTTGAACCTAAGCACCGCGATTTAGTCACTAAGTTCTCGATGCATTTATTTGATCAACTCAAGCCACTCCATCACCTTGGCAAACGTGATCGCCTCTTGCTACAAGTGGCTTCAATCGTGCATGATGTAGGGAGCTATATTGATCCTCATCAACATTATATGCATTCAGACTATATCTTACGGGCGACCGAGTTAACAGGCCTGACAAATGACGAGAAACAAACGATTGCCACAATTGCGCGTTACCATAGTGCGCAAACGCCATCCAAAGATATTAAACATTTTGAACATATGAGTTTGGAACAACGTTTAGTCGTTTCAAAATTATCGGCAATTTTGCGATTAGCTGATGCACTGGATGATGGTCGGCGCCAAAAGATCAGCAAAATTTCCGTTTCCATTAAAAATCCACAAGTCATCATCACTTGCTATGCGCACGATGACCTATTCTTAGAAAATTGGGTGTTTTCACAAAAGGCTGAGTTCTTCAAGGAAGTCTTTGGCCTGACACCCGTGATTAAACGTCGGGGGGTACGTTAATATGAATTATCAAAAGGAAAGCTATTATACCAACCGCGAATTAAGTTGGCTAGATTTCAACTATCGCGTCTTAGACGAAGCCCGCGATAAAGACAATCCACTCCTGGAACGCGTGCGTTTTTTGGGGATCACTCAAAGTAATTTGGATGAATTTTTCACGGTCCGCGTGGCGTCATTACGTAAATTAGTTTCGGTTAATTACACAAAGACTGATCCAGCTGGTTTAACACCTGCTGACCAAGTTGCTGCCATTAGCGACCAAGCCCATGAAATGGTCAAACGTCAATATAACACGTTAAACCGCTCACTTTTGCCGTTATTGGAACAACATGACATCAAGTTATTAAGCATGGCCGAACTGACTGAGGAACAGCATGAATTTGTCAAAAACTATTTTGATGACGAATTGTACCCAGCATTGACACCGATGGCAGACGACTCATCACGTCCCTTCCCATTTATTGGTAATAACACCTTAAATATCGCGTTACGGATCTATAAAAATGGCAATAAAAAAGACCGTAAATTTGCAACGGTCCAAGTACCAGATGTGTTTCCACGAGTTGTCATTTTACCAGGCGCCGAAAATCGCTTTATTTTGATTGAAGATATCATCAAGGCGTTTGTGGGCTCATTATTCATTAACTACACAGTTAAGGAAACCAGTGCCTACCGGGTCATCCGAGATCTCGATTTAGACGTTGCCGAAGAAGATACTTCCGATCTATTAAAAGAAGTTCAAAAGCAATTGAAAATGCGGGAACACGGGAAAGTCATGCGCTTAGAAGTTGAAAAGAGCATGAGTAAACATCAACGTACACGGCTAGCACGTGCGCTGGGAACCACGGAAAGTTCACTCTATGTCGTCAACGGACCGCTCGATTTAACTTTCTTATCGAAGTTAGTCAAATCAATTACCGGTCATGATGATCTCAACTATCCTAAGTATCATGCTTACTATCCCGCAGTTTATCGGGAAAAATCAATCTTCGACTTGATTAAAGATCATGATATTTTGATGCAATATCCCTATGACGACTTCCAACCGGTTGTCGATTTCATTCACGAAGCCGCTGAAGATAAAAACGTTTTGGCTATCAAAATGACGCTTTACCGGGTTTCAGCAGACTCACCAATTATTAAGTATTTAGGTCAAGCAGCACAAAATGGCAAACAAGTTACCGTGTTAGTTGAAGTTAAAGCGCGCTTCGATGAGGAGAACAACGTCCACTGGGCTAAGAAGCTTGAAGAAATGGGTTGCCACGTCATTTATGGGCTGATTGGCTTAAAGACTCACTGTAAGTTGGCCTTGGTCGTCCGTCGTGAAAACGAAGGCATCAAACGCTACATGCACATGGGAACTGGGAATTACAACGATGTCACGGCCCATTTCTATACCGATATGGGCTTATTCACTGCCGACACTGACATGGGAATTGATGCGTCGAACATCTTCAACATGTTATCTGGTTATTCTGAACCCCCTTATTTCCATAAATTGCACATTTCACCAGATGGCATCCGCGACTTCATCAATGAAAAACTGGATGCCGAAATTGCAGTCGCCAAGGCTGGCCGACCTGCCCTAGTTAAAATGAAGATGAATTCCCTTTCTGATCCGCAAATTATCAGTAAACTCTATGAAGCTTCCCACGCAGGCGTCAAAATTCAGCTGATTATTCGTGGGATTTGTTGCCTCCGAACAGGTATCAAAGGAATTTCAGATAATATTGAAGTACATTCCATCATCGGTCGTTTACTCGAACACAGTCGGATTTACTATTTCAGCAATGATGGTGAGCCACAAATTTACCTTTCGAGTGCGGACATGATGACTCGGAATTTAAATCGTCGCGTTGAACTACTCTTCCCACTGTTGCAACCTGAAATCAGCGATCGCGCCATAACAATTTTTGAAACCATGTGGCATGATACTGTCAAAACACGAATTTTACAGGCGGACAACAGTTTTCAAAAATGTGATCGTCGTGGTTTACCAACCTTGGATTCACAAGCAGCCTTTATTGCTGGTGCTGAAAAGCGGGTGGCCGGTGATCATGCTACCCCGACACCCAAGAGTAGCGCCCATCAGTTTATTCCGATGATGAGCCCGAAGAATGAACCGAACCCGTTAGGTAATGATGGAGATGAGCAATAGATGGAAAATTTTGCTGTAATTGATTTAGGCTCAAATTCTTGTCGCATGACCATTACTCAGATTCAGCCCGATGGTAGTTACACCGTCACACATCGGTTAAAGGAAATGGTGCGATTGTCCGAAAATGAGGACGAGTCAGAAATGCCCACCTTACAACCAGCAGCTATCGACCGGACAATCGCCGCGTTACAATCTTTTAAGGCAGTTTACGAAAAGTTACCGAATCTAACAATCAAAGCAGTTGCTACGGCTGCGACTCGTAAAGCAACCAATCAAAAAAAGTTTCTGAAGCGGGTCAAATTAGAAGTCGGTTTGACAATCGATGTGATTCCAGGCACCAGTGAAGCCTACTATGACTATCTCGGAGTTGTGAATACGCTGCCAACCACCAACTGTGTCATGATGGATACCGGTGGCGGTAGCTGCGAACTTGTTTTAATCGTTAACGGCCAAGCCAAGCACTTAATTAGTTTACCGATTGGTGCGGTGAGCCTGTCCGAAAAATTCAACTTGAATGACCAAATTCCAGCCAGCGCCCTCTTTGACACCATGACTTTCGTCGATAAATTATTCAATAGTGTCTGGTGGTTACGCAACGGCCTCAACTTACCGCTAGTTTGCTTAGGTGGCAGTAACCGAACGTTGGCTAAAATTAACCGCCGTAAAAGCAACTTGCTAAACTTCGAAGATATTCATGGCTATCGGCTACGTGACGAGGCAATTTATCGTACCTTTAAAGAAGTTCTTTCGCAAGATGCCGCCGGTCGGGCCAAGATTCCCGGCCTAGCAAAAGATCGCGCCGACATTATCGTTGGTGGGATGATTCCGGCAATCATGTTAATGCGCTTCCTGGACTCAGACCGCATCATCTTCTCGCAAAATGGTTTGCGAGAAGGGATTCTGTTTGAACATCTGACCGAATTAGCTGAACAAAACAACAAAGTGACAGAATAAGGTTTAATGAAACGACAATAAAGCACTCAATCAAGAAATCAACTTGATTGAGCGCTTTATTGTTTGGAACAACTTATTGAATTAACCTAACACTTTAGCGAATCACTAAGACTGAAACCGGTGAATACTTTGCCATATAGGCTGCTTGGCTTCCAAAACGCCGCGCGAGTCCCTTTTTAGCAATCGAACCAATAATTAATAAATCTGGTTGCAGATGTGGAATGACATCTTTAACGATTGTTTCCCCAGGTTCACCTTCTGCAATGAGAGTCCGGACGTGTTGAGCACCAGCATCCTGTGCTTGTTTCTGATACTTCAATAGATGCTTTTGAAGTTCGTCACGTTCCCCATGAACATAATCCTTGTTTAACGCTTGGTAAACGTTCATCTCATCATTTTCCAAAATCGACACGATTACTAACTCAGCATCGGTTTGGACCGCTTGTTGAATCGCATATTCAAAAGCTAACATTGCATCAGCTGAATCATCAACCCCAACTAAAATCCGTTTAAAAGTTGTACTCATCGTTACTCACCATCCTTAGCTGTGGCCGCTTGTTGCGCCGCATAACGTTGATTACCACGCCGTAAATCGTAAACGGTCCAGACAAGTAGGGCCAAAATTGCTGCCACTAATACGTAAGCAATGATTGTTGATAATGTTTGTTCACCGGCTGACGGCTTATCCCCAAAGAACCCTAACACGGCATCTGGCAGACCAATCATGTTCAGAACAGTCAAACCAATGACCGACAACCAACCTAAAACTTTGATTACCAGTGAATTCTTGAAACGATTACCCATTTCAACTTTGCTATCAGTCATCATTAGTAACGGTAGCATCGAGAATGGTAAGGCAAACGCCAAGAAGACTTGCGAGTTATTCATTAAATTATTCAGCGCCGTATGTTCATCAATGGCACTCTTACCACTAGTCAACATGACACAAATGAGCACTGGAATAACTGAAATAAGCCGTGTGACTAATCGACGTAACCATAGTGGCATCCGCATATGCACGAAGCCTTCCATAATCACTTGCCCAGTCAATGTCCCAGTAATTGTTGAATTTTGTCCTGAAGCTAATAAGGCGATGGCAAACAATGCTGAAAGTAACCCAGATTTAGCCACACCAATTAAAATACCATTACTGAGCATTGACGTATTCGATAAGGCTTCATACAAACCAAAGAATGAAGGATCTTTAACCGCACCGCTCTTGAAGACAGCGACACCCATGATTAAGAGTAATGCATTCACCACAAACGCAAAGGACAATTGAATATTTGAATCCCAAGCCGCAAATTTAACGGTCCGAGCCACATCATTTTCATCACTGTGGTCAATTTTACGCGTTTGTGAAATAGCCGAATGTAAATACAAGTTATGTGGCATAACCGTCGCACCGATGATTCCTAAAGAACCAGATAACGGTGTCATCCCAGCAACGCTCCGTGACGTTGAGAAGGTGGCGGCTGTTGGGACCAACCCCTTAATCACACCACCCCAGTCAGGGCTAGAAAGTGCGACTTGATAGACGAAGACAAATAGAATGACTAGGATCAAACAAACCACGATTGCTTCAATCTTTCGAAAGCCAATTTTGGTCAATAATAGCAAAACTAATACATCAAACACCGTAATAAATACCGCGACAACTAGCGGAATTCCGAATAATAAATATAACGCAATTGCTGCCCCGATAACTTCCGCAATATCGGTCGCCATAATAGCAAACTCAGTTAAAATCCATAAAACAATCCCCAATGACTTACTAGTTCTCGCTCGAATAGCTTGGGCTAAATCCATCTGACTCACGATTCCAAGTTTAGCTGCCATGTATTGTAGTAACATCGCAATCAAACTTGAAATCAAGATGACAGACATTAACATGTACTGATAGTTTTGCCCACCAGTAATTGACGTCGACCAATTACCTGGATCCATATAACCAACTGCGACTAAGGCACCTGGCCCAGAATAGGCAAATAAAGTTTTCCAAAAATTAAGGTTCTTGGGTACTTCAATCGTGCCGTTGATCTCTTCTAAGGATGGGCCATTCGCATATTGAATGAGCTTATGCTTCTGGCCACCCATTGCATTTTCTTTGTTCAAGTAAAACTCCCCCTTTGTTTAATTTGAATTAATTGAACAGTTGTAATTGTACTATAAACAATCCCAAATGGAAATGTTTTTTAGGCGTGCCTAGAAAATTATCCGTTGCTAGTCATGATTTAAGCAACGAATTGTTACCGGTCCGCTGTCAAACTATAACCAGTGTCACAGCAACCTTGTTGGCGCTACCATATTTTTTTGATTTCAGCGTACAACTTTCCTCTGCCGACCTAAAATAAAAATTTTAAATACGCAAAAAAAGGCTGTTGACAGCGACTAGCTAAACTAGTCTTAGTCAACAACCAGGTAATAGGAAGTAGTTCTTTATTGAATAAATTCGTTATCGACGCTTAGCGGAGTCAATCAAAATCGGTGCGCAGTGTCGGTAAGATTAGACGGCGCTCTTAGCTGACTAATCAAAGACGTGTTCTTTCGGCTTTGAATTGAGGCACCAGACCGTACCATGGCTGGTGCCGTCCCCCCACAGCACACCGATTTTGACTGACGGAGCGTTGAAATTGAGTGGGTCTACTTTTAGATAGACAACCCGCTACTTACCGTGTTGTTCATCTTGATCTTTTTTCCAACTATTAGGACTCCATAGTTGCCCTTCCATCGACCCGCGGAGACTTTCAATTTCTGCCTGCTGGTCCTCGATCACTTTAATAATCGCCACAAGGGTAGCTTCATTTGCAGAGGTCTGCAACTTTTTTAATTCCGTAATTGCCCACATTGATTGATCTTCTTCACTCATGCTAAAAACTCCTTTAACTTATCTAGATTCACCGACAATGTTCACATTTAAATTGTACACAAGATAAGCTGACTGAACAACAACTTCACTCGCCGATATAAAAAAAGATCCCGGCGTTAACCGGAATCTTTGATGACTATTACCCAACTGCTTGTTGGTCGTCATCGTACAATTTTTGTTGAATTTGACGTAGTTCTGACTTACGCACTGAACGTGGCAAGAATGCCCGAATGTCTTCTTCGTTGTACCCGATTTGTAAACGACGCCCATCATAAATGATTGGTCGTTTTAAGAGTTGTGGTTTTTCAACGAGCAGATCTAATAACTGGTTAAAGCCAAGATCCGACAAGTCAATGTGCAATGCTTTGAAAGCCTTAGAACGCGTTGAAACAATGTCCTCAAAGCCATTTTCGGTTAGCCGGAGGATCTGTTTCAATTCATCGCGATCTAGAGGGTTCGCAATAATGTCGCGTTCATTGAAAGCAATGTTGTTAGCAACTAACCATGCGCGGGCACTACGGCTTGACTTGCTAGATGTTGAATAATATAAATTTACTGTCACGATGAATTCCTCCTAAGTTTACAGTAAGCGATTTTCTTACTTACTTTTATATAGTAAGTATACGTTGTTAGTCAAGAATAGTCAAGGTTTGTCAGAACTTTTTTGTTGACGTTTTTGTGATTTATGTTTGACCAAATTCAAAACTAAACGACTGGCGACAAAAGCGGTATCTCAATGACGAGATACCGCTCAAACCGTTTTGACTTACTAACTGCCCAGGCTGGGATCGAACCAGCGACCTCTTGATTAACAGTCAATTATTCTACCGCTGAACTACTGGGCAATTTTGCTACTCAATAGTTATAACACATCTACTAAACCAAAATCAATCATTTTTCTAATTTTATTTTAATTTGTTCACAGAAATTATTAATCACAAATCCTAGAGTGGATATAGGCCGAAGCAGGACATCACTGTAAAATCTTCTTTATTAATAACTTTTTTAAGCGTATTTCTAATGTCATACTCACTTAGATTAGAACGCAGATCAAAATAGTAATCACCTTTATTATTGTGGACCGATAACAGCCATTTACCCAATTCAGCAAACTGTTCCGTGTCTGGTTCGTCTTTTTGATGCCGAAACATCACGTGAAAAGTCGGTTTCCAAGTGCCTTCATCGTTGCCTGTCAGCTGGACTAATGTGCGAACCTGTCGATGCAACCGAATTGCCGCGACAATGCTCGTCGTCACTAACAAACTACAAAGTAACATTCCTAGTCCCAGTCCACTCAAAAATGTGTCTGTCGGAATCATGAACCGTGTTTGATTGGCAAACAAGATTGCAGCACTCATCATTAGCCAAAAAACAACTACCGCACCGTTAACCCAATTTAAAGCCGTGTCGCGAGCTTGCCGCACCACTTTCAATCGATACTCATCATCACCCTTAACGACACGATCATTGGTCGTAATTCGTGAGTAAACGGCGGCCAACCGATGATGCTTAAAATGATAACTTGCTAACGGGTGAAAGGTGTCGACCATTGCGATCAGGGTTTCCGTTGGTAAGTATTCAACCAGCACTCGGCCTGGTTGCGCCACTGCTTTAAATTGATAACAGTAGCCAAAAATTCCGGTTAGCTGTTGACCACGCTGGGCTTGCCGATTGAGCCATCGGGATTCTGCGGCCGACCCTTTTAAAAAGAATTTTATTTTTTGCATCTGCTGAACCTCCATAACCTTTAGAGTTATTGCATTGGAAGTTCATTATAGCTAGATTGGTCCATTTTTCAATTGGACACAAGTTTTTGTTAGTGGTCAAAACAAACCCTTCAGAATCGAGTTGGCATCCAGTTGGCAATGATATCCCTTTCACTTTTGCTAAATCGGTATAGTTAAAATCCGCTAAAAGTTTCAATTTCAATTCGATCGTTAAATTAACGATTGTTATCGGCCGATTATTCACAAATTTATGAAAGCATGATAATATCAGACATAATGTTAACGATTTCAATTAACTTAAACTGCTAATAGAATAGAAGGAAAACTGTATGACTGCCGAATACATTATGGCAATTGACGAAGGGACGACCAGCACCCGCGCGATTATTTTCGACCATGCTGGTCATCAAGTGGCTGACTCGCAACGTGAGTTTCCACAATACTTTCCCCAGCCTGGCTGGGTCGAACACAACGCAAATGAAATTTGGAATGCTGTTTCTTCCACGATCGCCAATGTTTTTATCAACTCTGGTATCCATCCCAGTCAAATCAAAGGCATTGGGATTACAAACCAACGTGAAACAACCGTTGTCTGGGATAAGCGCACCGGCTTACCAATCTACAACGCCATCGTTTGGCAATCACGTCAAACTGCGCCACTTGCCGATCAACTAATTGCGGATGGTGCCGGCGAGTTAATTCATAAGCACACCGGTCTCGTGACGGATGCTTATTTTTCTGCCACTAAAATTCGTTGGATTTTAGACCATGTCCCAGGGGCACAACAACGAGCGGAAAACGGTGACTTGTTATTTGGGACCATTGATACTTGGCTCGTCTGGAAACTGACCGGTGGCGCCGCACATGTCACTGATTATTCCAACGCCAGTCGAACAATGTTATTTAATATTCACGATTTGGAATGGGACGACGGCATCCTTAAACTGCTCAATATTCCTCGCGCCATGTTGCCTGACGTCCGCTCAAACTCCGAGGTTTATGGGACCACGAAGGACTATATCTTCTACGGAAGTGCGATTCCAATTAGTGGGATGGCCGGTGACCAACAGGCAGCACTGTTCGGTCAAATGGGCTTTGAAACGGGAATGGTTAAAAATACGTACGGCACCGGGGCCTTCATTGTCATGAATATTGGCGAACAACCCCAACTTTCCGATAATAACCTGTTAACTACCATTGCCTATGGACTTGATGGGAAAATCACTTATGCCTTGGAAGGCTCGATTTTTGTCGCGGGATCTGCAATCCAATGGTTACGAGATGGGATGCAATTGGTCGAATCCGCACCTGATTCCGAAGTACTGGCACGTGAGTCACATAATCATAATGAAATCTATGTTGTGCCAGCCTTTACGGGATTAGGGGCACCCTATTGGGATTCCAATGCGCGTGGCGCTGTCTTCGGTTTAACCCGGGGTTCCACCCGGGCTGACTTCGTCAAAGCAACCTTACAATCCCTCGCCTACCAATCACGCGATGTCATTGACACCATGAAAAATGACGCCGGCGTTGAGATTCCCACTTTGAAAGTCGACGGTGGCGCCGCCCGTAATGATTGGTTAATGCAATTTCAAGCAGATATTTCAGACGTGCAAATTCAGCGGGCAGCCGACTTGGAAACCACCGCGTTAGGGGCTGCATTTCTAGCTGGCTTAGCAGTTGGCTACTGGTCCGACCTCGATGAAATTAAAGCCGCTCATCAGATTGGTGACCAATTCACCCCTAAGATGGGCGCAGCCGAACGCGACAACCTCTACGCGGGCTGGCAAACGGCCGTTAAAGCGGCTCAATTATTCAAACACACGCCCTATGAAGGCTAATAAAAAGCTTCCGAGATTTTTTCTCGGAGGCTTTTTCACTTGGTTCATCAGAGCGCAAGAACACATGCCGACTAATCGTCAATTTCTGGTAAAAAGCCTTGGCGGCGGGCAATCTTCAAAAAGTCACGCCGTTTTGCAGCGGTCCCTAGGGCTTCTCTAGTCATGTCAGCCAGATGTTCATCACGGGCATTATCCCCACGCTGCTGGTAGTAATCATGTAGCCGCGTATCAAATTTAGTCAATTCAGTTTGATAGTCACTGGGTTCAGCATACTGATTTTTGAATAGCATGGCATCTAATCCCAGCCGGGGCTTAATCTCTGGTTGAGTTGCTGGGTAACCAATTTGAAAACCAAACACCGGTAGCGTTAATGCCGGTAATTTTAGTAAATCGATAACCGCTTGCGTGTCATTATTGATCGAACCCAACACCACACTGCCTAGACCTAAACTTTCTGTCACCATCACCATGGCTTCCGTCATCAAGGTCGCATCTTCCACACTCCCCATAAAACGGTCTAATTCGGTCAGTGCACGCTTTGCAATCGGTGTTGCAGCTAATTGTACATTACGATGCTGGTCCGCTAATACGACCAGCAAGCGCCCTTGTGTCGCAACCGTTGCCCGCGTCGTAATCTTGGCAATTGCCTGCCGAATTACAGGATCAGTCACTTCAATCAAACTATACGCCTGCAAATACTGGCTAGTTGGCGCATGTTGCGCAGTTGACACAATCTTTGCTAAAGTCTCATCCGTAACTGGTTGTCCCGTGAAATTTCGATAGCTACGATGAGATTTTAAATTATCAATCACTAATTCCGACATACTTTACTCATTCCTATTCTGGTTCAAATTCACTTGCTTGTGGACATCAGATTGACCATTATTTACTTATCTCAGACCGTTTCCGGTCATATTAAGGAAAGCACCGATGATTCCCCAAAACATCTTCAACGGCCCTGTAATGGCCTAATTTCCAGTCAGATAACCTTGATTTACAATAACACTTTCATTAAACCGAGACACGAAAAAAGCACCAGCGCTGACCGATGCCAATCATATTACCCAATATGGTTTTCTTTTAAAATCAAGTAGACTTCCGCTTGCATATCTGGGGTCTTAGTCCATTCATCCCAATGATCCATTGATTCATCCGGTATTTCAAAATTTTTATTGATATAATCTTGGTATTTTTCAACATGGGTTGAATGGGGAATGTTCAATTGTAAAATTCGGACTTGCTTAATAAAACCACGTTCAGCGGCCAATTCAGCACGGCCATTCATGACCATATTGCCAATTTCCATATAAGTTGTGCCATCGTTACGCGTAATTTCTTGAATTAAATCCAAGACTTCATGATTTTTCAAAACGAATCCCTCACTTCATTTTTAGTATAGCTGGGGTTCGGGATAGTGTCAAAAGCTAAGAGTGGGGATTTGCGCATCGGCTAATCTATTGTCGGTCCTTAGATTAACTGCCGAAACGTGTTCAGCGCCACTGAGGATTCCGCTTGCTATGCTAAGGGCCCAATGCAAGAAATGCATTTGACCCTTAGCTAGGCAATGCTCACCCTCAAACCGTGGCACTTCACACTCTAGACAAAAAAACCACTATCCAAAGATAGTGGTCGGCATAAGAGAGAAAGAGAATTGATTAGAAGGTAACTAAATACCTTACAAACTAAGGATAATCGAAATTGTAAGCGTTGTCAACGGTTAGCAAAAATAAATACTTAAATTATTTGAATTTTATATTTGCCCGGATAGTACCGACGTCAGAAGCAACTTTAACAGGACTGTTATCTGGTTTCTATCCCAGCGTGAAGCAGTTCTCAGTCATCATAAAATTAATTAGTTCAACTAACATTGACCAGTAGTCCCTCCTTAATTACGCATGCCAGAATGTTGATGCTAGTTAAAATACTATTAAATAAATATCTGATGAACATTTTGTTGATTATACCGGCCGCAATTTTTGGCGATTCGTCTTGTGATAAAATTTACAAAATAATCACTATCCAGCTGGGCAATCATTCGCATTCCACACCGTAATGAAATATACTAATAGTATTAAAAGAATTGTCAGGCATGCATTGGAGTGAATGAGTTTATGAAGATAATTGAGCATCAGGCCAACGGGATAAACTATTACACATTAGTGAACAATCATCACATGAGCGTGACCATCATGGATTGGGGTGCCACGATAACCGCAATCAGGACCCACGATAAAGATGGCAAATATGCCAACGTCATTTTAGGTTTCGATAATGGCGAAGACTATATTACTTATCAATCATTTTTCGGGGCCACGATTGCGCGCGTTGCGGGCGTCCTTAAAAATGCCCACTGGCGCGGTTACGACTTAACGCAAAATTTTGGTGAACATAATTTAAATGGCGGTAATATGCCGCAAATTTCCTTTGAGCCTTGGTTTCTGGAACGTAAATTACAAACATCGACACAAGTCGGCCTAGTCATGCAGTACATCACTTTGGATGGCGAGAATGGTTTCCCTGGGACCATGACGATTACGGCAGATTTCATTTTAGATGATACTGGAAAATTTACGATCAGTTATACAGGGAAAAGCGACAAAGCCACGCTCTTCAATCCAACTAACCACGCTTACTTCAACTTAAGTGGTGATGCTGACCGATTGATCGACCACCAAATTTTGAAAATCAATGCCGATG
This sequence comes from Lactiplantibacillus daoliensis, assembly GCF_005405005.1. GTDB lineage: Bacteria > Bacillota > Bacilli > Lactobacillales > Lactobacillaceae > Lactiplantibacillus > Lactiplantibacillus daoliensis. Next base: position 280,929 of record NZ_BJDH01000001.1, read on the forward strand.
AATACTGTGCACTCAATAAACATGGGATTCCAACCGGTAAATTGCCTTGGGTCACCGGCTCACCGTTTGATTTTCGTGACCGAACTGAAATTGGACCACAGATCGCCAAACTTAAAGACGGCCTCCACCATGGCTTTGTGTTAAACAACACGCCTTATCCGCAAGTGGAGTTACTGGACCGTGTTAGCGGACGCAAAGTCACTTTACGGACTGACGCTAAAGCCATCGTCGTCTCCAGCGCGACCAACTATCGTGACGATCGTTATCGCTTAAATGGTGGCAAACCGATGCGCTCACAATTAGGCGTCTCTTTACAACCACAAACGTTACCTGATGCAATTCACCACAAAGAATTCGGGAGTATCATTATCGAACCGAATGTGCCTGTCACCACGCAAACCGCTTATCAATTTTCAAATATTTATGATGTCTAACCAAAAAAGGACCGGCAATTGCCGATCTTTTTTATTACTACCTAGACTGAATGTCCTCCGAAAAGTCAATGGCTTTTATCCGGCCATGCCGTCGACCGTAAAACAACATACTAAAAATTGAAAAGATAACAAGAATGCTTAGCAACACCCCAATTTGTGGCCAAGCCGAATTACCGACCATTAAAGTATTACGTAACCCACTGACCGCATAACTCATCGGCAACCACGGATGAATTGTTTGGAAAAAATGGTTAGATAACTGAATGGGATAGGTTCCCGCCGAACCGCCAAGTTGTAAGACCAACAAAATCATACTAAAGAACGCCCCCACCTTGCCGAAGACTAGATTTAACCAATAGACAATGCTCATAAAGGCAAGTGCAATACTGATTAACAACCCAAATGTTGCCCACGGATGAATGGGTGCTAATCCGTCAATCAAGATTAACAGGCCTTCAATCAATACCGCTTCCCCAAATGCGAAGACAGCGAGGATTGAACCTTTACCAGTCCACCACCGAAACCCATTTTTAGGATATTTCCGTGGGGTATACATATCAAACATCATATTAAACGCGAGTGCCCCCACAAATAACGAAACTGACATCATATAGGGCGCCATGCCAGTCCCATTGTTCTGAGCATCATCCGAATCATCAGTACGAGTTGTGGTCGGTTTCGCCAACTGATCATAAGTCAACTGAGTTGGCCGGATACTGGCTTGCTCACCAGTCGTCGCCAATGTGGTTCCTAGCTGATGATTCCCATTTTGAACTTGAGTTAAACCATTTGCGAGTTGCGAACCACCTTGCGCTAACCGCTCACTTCCAGTTGCTAACTGCATGGCCCCAAACGATAATTGCGTGGCACCATTAGTCAAGGTCGGCCCTTGCTGAGCTAACGTCGACAACCCACTAGTCAAACTCGTAGCACCTTGTTGTAAACTGGCCCCATTTTGACTTAACTGCCGCGTTCCACTAGCCAATTGCTGATTACCATTCACCAATTGGCTGGTTCCACTCAACAAGCCATCACTAGCACTGGTTAAGTTAGTCATCCCACTCGCCAACCCGGTTGCGCCATTAGCTAGTTTTTGCGTCCCAGCTGTCAAAGCAGGGGTTTGAGTCGCCAAAGTCTGGGTACCTTGATTCAAGGTCTGGAAACCTAGCGTCGCTGCTTGTAATTTTGCTGTCAGCGTCTGGGACCCTACACTCAGCGCCGCTAATTTGTTGCCTAATGTCTTTTGATCCGAAGTAGTTGTCTGTAACACCTGTTTTAATGTTGCTAATTCAGTCTCAGTTTGCTCAGGTCTTGCCCCGGCGCTGACCACTTGATCCAATTGAGCAAGAGCAGTTGTGACTGCCGTATTAGCTGTTGAGGGCTGATTAGCGGTAACGGTGGCTAAAATTGCTTGCTTCTGTGCCGCCGTTAACTTTTGGGTATCCGCCGTAGAAGCTACTTTGCTTGCCAGTTCATCATTGGGCTGCGCCTCAGTCACAACCTGTTTCACCTGTGCAATGGCGGCTTTAATTGCCACTAATTGTGTTGTTTCCGCATTATGGCTCAGTGATTGGGCTAATTGGTCAAATAACTGATTCAACTGTGTTGTCCACGTATTGTGATTGGCAGCCAATTGAATTTGATCTAGCGCCGTTGTTAGTTGCTGACTTCCCGCATTTAACTGCTTTAGCCCTTGTTCGAATTGTTGGCTATTGCTGGCAAGTTCAGCTGTCCCATGAGTTAATGCGGTCGTTTTCTGGTTAAGCGTGGTTAAATTTTGTTGTAGTGTTTGTACACCTGTATTAGCCTGCTCAACCCCGTTCACGTAGCCCCAGGTTCCAGTTTGAAGAATTGCTGAACCAGTTGCCAACTTTTCGGCTGCTTGGTTGGCCTGAGTCACCCCCGTCGTATAACTTTTGACGCCACTAGCTAATTTTTGACTGCCACTCAAGGCCTGGTCAACCCCCTTTAAATAATGATTTAAACCAATCACCAATTGCTTATTACCAGTGTTTAAGGTCAACGTACTAGCTGCCAGTTGCGTTAAGCCAGTCGTGATTTTTCGATCAGCAACAACTGCTTGCTGACTGCCATCCGCTAATTTCTGGTTGGCCTGACCAGCCTTGGACATGCCGATTCCTAGAGACTTAATACTACTAAACATCGTTTTAGCATAAGTCCGTGTCACTTGAGCCGCCACCTGATCTGTAGCTGTTTTAGCCGCGCTAGTCGTCATTTTCGAAGCGGTGTAGTTGTGTCCGGCACTCGTTGCGGCCTGCAGCACCATCTTTTCTGGTTTAGCTTGCATTAAAGTTGTGGCATTCTTAGAAAAATTACGTGGAATTGTCAAAACCATGTAAACTTGGCCGTGGTGTAGTTTCTTTGTCGCCTGCCGCGCCCCCATGACTTTAAAATCCATCGCTGTCGACTTAGCTAGGGACTTGGTCAAATGCTGACCAGCGGCCCAACGAGTCCCGTGATACATCGTGGCTTGATCGTGATTCACAACCGCAACCGGCAACGCTTGTAACTTACCATATGGGTCCCACATTGACTTTAAAAAAGTTACCGCATAAATTGATGGAATAAATTCAATCACAATCAAGACAATCAAGATAAACTTGTGTCGCCATAAATATTGCCATTCAGCTTTAATCATGTGCCAATCCCCCATTGTTATGCTATGCTTTTGCTGAGATAATCCTCATGTGTGGTCATAGCATACGGAGTTTGGCCTTAAAATACCACAACAGACTTAGCCAAAATGAGGAATAAGCCACAATTATGCCACATCTGGGGTCTAACAAGATAAGGAGGCCAGCCACATGGTCAAAACAGATCGACGGGTAGTACGAACAAATCAAGCATTACGAACAGCTTTTCGCCAACTTGCCCTCACTCATCAATATCGCGAGATCACTGTCAAGCAGCTCACTGCCATCGCAAATGTTAATCGGAAAACCTTCTATCTTCATTTTGACTCTATTGACGATTTAGCGGCTACCTTCAGTCATGAGAGTGCAAAAGAGATTTTAAACTTAATTAATCAGCATGATTTAAAAACAAGTCTGGCTCAATCCGGTTTAATTTTTGATCAACTTGCCACCTTTTATAACCAGTCGCGAGATTTCAATCGACTAGTACTCGTTAACGATGATTACAGTTTTATTGCTCGCAAGGTTCAAATTGAAGTTGCGCGTGGCCTGACTGCTAATCTTCAAGTAGCCTATCAGCTTTCCAAAACAGATGCTTTCATTTGTGCTAATTTTCTAATTCATAACATGATGACTTTTTTCCGATTGTTCTTTACCGGGCAATTAGATTTGACCCCCGAGCAATTCAAACAACGACTAGTCTCACTGAATTCAACCGGTATCCATCAATTTTTCTATCCGTCTGAACCATAATTACTGTTCATAAGTGCCAAAAAAAGGTACCTGTCTCAAATTCACGACAGGTACCTTTTGGATTATAAAATTAATTTTTCAATAGTTGCTAACACACCATCATGTTCATTATCACTTACAGTTACCTCGGACGCGACTGCTTTAACACTTGCATCCGCATTACTCATCGCAAAACCCTGACCGGCAAACTGTAACAATGGTTTGTCATTATCACCATCACCAAATGCGAGTAACTCAGACGGTCTAATTTGCCATTGCTGCATCAACCACTGCACTGCTGGTAGCTTTCCCACGCCGGCAGTCACCAAATCAATCACCCCGTAGCCGCTGTCGTGCGCCAACAACCGGCCGTCAAAATAATCATTCAACGCCGCGACTTTCTGAGTCACATGTGCAGGATTAGCCGAAACACTGATTTTTTTTATTTCATCTTGAACCACACAAAAATCAGCCACTTCTTGCAAATTATCGTAAAACTTTTCCGCCGCATCAATTAATGCTTGGGGCGCACCAGCTTCAGTATAAGAACCATGTTTACCGACCAGGATCAAGTACGATGACTTTAACGGTGCCTGTTGCCGATCAACCGTCACAAACTGGTTTAGTTCTGCGGCAGATAAACTACCATCGTAGACCTGTTGATCGTTGACATAAATCGAAGCGCCATTTTCCGCAACCATAACCAAGTTATCCGCCACGACTGGCGCAAATAGCTTTCTCAAATGTGCATACTGGTTACCAGATGACAATACCAACCGAATCCCGCGTTGCTTTAGGGTTGCTAAGGTCTGGCGTAGCCACGCCTGATTGTAGGTCTGATCACCATGTAAGAGCGTTCCATTCAAGTCGGTCGCAATTAATTTAATTGACACCCAGTCCACTTCCTCTATCTTTTTCTCTTGCTACATTATACGCGTAAAATTACCTGGAACGCCAATGCGCACGCAATTTTAATCAATTGCGTGCGCATTGAGACTTTAAACCCAAATTCCATATAGGTCAGTTGCCGTGCTCGGGTAGGCTAAAAACAAGTCATGGACCTGCCGAACAGATAACTGTCGTTGGATCAAAATCGCGAGATAGTTGATCAAATCATCCGCCGTATAACTATAGGCTTCCGCCCCGACGACGAGCTGGTTCTGACGATTGATAATCAACTTCAGTCGCGCTTGATCATCGTGTTCACGTTGATAGTTCAGCCAATGCGCCAACGTCACCGTCTTAACTTGATACATTTCCGGCTGAGCCTGAGCTTGCACGACCGTTACACCAGCTTGTGCCAACCGTGGCAAACTAAATACTGCCGTCACTTGCAACGGATACTTGATTGGAAAAACAGTCGCTGCATGGAAACTATCACCAAGATATTTTCCTTGATAAATTGCGTAATTAGCCAGTTTAGGCACACCAGCGGCCGCACAATCACCAACCGCATAAATATTAGGCTGGGTCGTCTGTAGCTGATTATCGACCTTAACTCCACGATGATCGAAGCGTACCCCGGCACGTTCCAGTTGGAGTTCTGACACGTTAGCCGTACGCCCTAACGCCGTATAGACTGCATCGGTCACCCACTGCGATCCCGTTTGCGTGCTGACTTGTAACCCTTGATCCGTGGTCACAAGCTGTGTCACTTCAGTGCTAAAACGGAACTCAACGCCATGTTGCTCTAACGCTGCAATCAACAGTGCCACCAATTCAGAATCGTACCCGCGTAACGCCATATCATCGTGCTGTACTAACGTAACCTTAGCACCTGCCTCACTTGCGATACTAGCCATCGCAAACGCAATAATTCCAGCACCTAAGATCACTAGCCGCGGCGGTAACTGTTCACTCCGAAAGAAAGCACCAGAATGTTGCACCATTTGGCTACCAGGAAAAGTCAGTTCATACGGATGAGCACCGGTCGCCAGCACAAATTTAGTCGCCGTTAGTCGATCACCATTGACCGTGATCGTGTGCGCATCAACAAACTCGGCGTGTCCTTCATAGGTTGTAATGCCATTCTGTTGGAAACGCGCTTTAAATCTCGCCTGAGTTTGCGCAACGACACTGTCACGGTAAGCAGCTAACTTTGGCCAGTTTATCGCTGGGACAACGTCTGTAAATGCCGTTGACTGAAACTGGCGATGCGCTTCCGCAGCGGATAATAACACCTTTTTAGGTGTGCTACCGCGATTGACAGTGGTGCCACCCCAGTCACGTTGTTCGATGACCGCAACTTTTTGACCATGCGAGCTCGCCTTGATAGCGACTCCTGCACCACCAACACCACCACCAATCACGATTAAATCAAATGTGGTCATTCCGGATTAACTAAAATAAGTACTGGCATCATCGACATGCCCAGTTGACTTAGGCGCTTTCTCAGACCGCTTGGGGTCCTGATACCAAACTACGGCTGCTTCTTCACTTGGTAGCTGTTCTACGGTTGCCTTAGTCAGATTGAGATGGTCCGCAACGATTTGTGATGGTGTCGTAGCTAACCACTTATTTAACGAAATATCAGAATAAACCGGATTCTTAAATAACTCAATAAAAATCAAAGGTTCATCACCAATATTTTGAATGTAATGACCGGCTTCTTTCGGGATCACGCCCACGTCACCAGCCTGATAGTCAAAAGTTCGTGCTAAGGTGTTCGAGTTAAAGACACCAACTTTAGCCCGGCCTTGCATAAAGTAGTCCCATTCTTCCGATTTAGGGTGCCAGTGAAGTTCACGCATACCACCTGGCTGAACTTCCACAATCGCAGCTGAAATCGTCTTAGCCGCTGGAAAGACTGATTGATCAATGATCCAGACCTTACCAGCTTCAAAGTGTTTGGCAGGAACGTCTTGCATGTGAAGTGTCAACGGCTCCGTCATCGGTGTTCCTGGCCGCTTAACTTGGTCAATTGGACCCGGCACTTCACCGTCAAATAAATACTTTTCATGTGTTGGCAAATTAGCTAGAGCCGCTTCATCCAACTTAAAGTTAGCGGCAACAACATCTTTTGGCATGTGAGCGAGCCAATCGGTTAACAAGAATGTATTATTTTCCGAAAAGTCTGGTTCACTGAAAACTAACAGGAATTCACAGCCTTGATCGAGTGCCTGAATTGAATGGGGGATTCCGGCCTCAAAATCCCAGAGATCGCCGGCCACGATATCATCAATGAAACTATCACCGTTTTCATTTAGTGCGGTGACTCGTGCATTACCTTTAAGCATGATGGCCCATTCAGCCTCTTTATGCCAATGTAATTCTCGATACGCCCCTGGCTTCAAGCACATGTTCACCCCCGCCATATCGTGTGACGCTGGTAATTCACGGTTAGTCACTTCACGAGCCCAGCCACCTTCTTCAAGGCGCATGTGCGCGTCAGAAAAACTAAATCTTAAATTCGCAATGGTCCCATGATCAGTCGTTGGTGGGACTAAAATATCTGGATTTTCTAAATCGCGTTGCACATTACGTGGTCCCTGATCCAGCCAACCAGTTTGGTCAGCATCTCGAATTGGTTCATTTGCTTTAGTCATTAGTTCAAGTCACTCCTTCTGTTTAAATTACCCTTATGATAAGTTCAATTAACTAACCTGACTATTAAAAACACCTCATTTATTATAATTTTTATTATTTTTAACTAAAAAATGCCAATCTGCGCCACTACGTCAACAATCAGATAATGAAAACTAGTCGATTAATGCCGCTTCCGGTTGTTACTGATAGCATGCGGACGAGGGACCGTCCGATGCTATCAGCAACAACCTCCAGCTAGTCAGTGGTTTTTAAGAGATAAATCAGTTATCTATGCTTAGCGGAGAATCGGTGTGCAGTATCCGCGAGATTAGTCAGCCAAGAGCGCTGACTAATCTCGCGGGGCAATTCAAAAACGTGTTTTATCGGCTTTGAATTGAGGTTCCACACCGTACTTCGGCTAGCGCCGTTCCCCACAACAAACCGATTCTGACTGACGGAGCACTAAATTTAGGCAAGTCTATTTTAGATGTAACGGTTACTAGTACTGCTATCTCTGTGATGCTTTTGAGTCCTGCAACCTTTAGATCTTTAACTGATGCTATTGTTTGTAAAAAAGGTGCCAACACAATTGTGCTGACACCTAATCACTTCCCACAAGTGATTTTCTTAAATTCAATTAATAATTATTCAACCGTGACACTCTTGGCCAAGTTACGTGGCTTATCAACATCTAAGCCCTTGTTCAAACTCGTGTAGTATGCCAATAACTGACCTGGCACCACGCTGAGTAAAGCAGTCATGCGTTCATCAACTGTTGGCAAGACAACTGTATCATCTGACTTTGCCAGGGCATCCGTAACGATCGTAATCGTCTTGGCACCACGAGCGGCAACTTCTTGCAAGTTCGAACGTGTTAAGCCGGCCGTCTTCTGTTGAGTAATAATCCCAATCACAGGCGTATCCTTTTCAATCAACGCGATTGTCCCATGCTTCAATTCACCGGATGCAAAGCCTTCTGCTTGAACGTAAGAAATTTCCTTTAACTTCAAAGAGGTTTCCAACGAAACGGCATAGTCTAAACCACGGCCAATGTAAAAGGCATTTGGCGTGTGTAATAACGCACTCTTAGCTAATTTTTCAAATGTCGCTTTTTCATCAACTAAGGCTTGCATGCCATTCGCAACCAAAGCGAGTTGTTGTTTGACATCAAAGTCCTTGGCAGCAGCTTGGTTGTCAGCTTCACCTAATGCTTTAGCTAAAATTGCTTGTAAGGCAATCTGGGCGGTATAGGCTTTCGTTGAGGCCACGGCAATTTCAGGACCTGCATGCAATAATAACGTGTAGGTTGCTTCCCGTGACAAAGTTGAGTTTGGCACGTTAGTAATCGTCAAACTTGGGAATTTTTGCTCGTTGACGTTCAATAACACTTCACGACTGTCAGCCGTTTCACCAGACTGCGTTAAGAAGATGAAGAATGGCTTCTTTGAAAGCAATGGTTGGTTATAAGCGAATTCAGATGAAACGTGAACTTCAGTTGGTACACCTGCTAATGATTCAAATAACTTAGCGCCAACTAGGCCGGCGTGATAACTCGTCCCGGCAGCCACGATATACAAACGATCGGCTGATTTGATTGCGTCAAGCAAGTCGGCTTTAATCACTGGCGTGCCATCATCGTTCAAATAAACTTGAGATAACTTGCGCATCACGTTTGGTTGTTCATCGATTTCTTTTAACATGTAGAAGGGATAAGTCCCCTTGTCAGCTTGCGCTGCGTCAATGTCCACGTGGAACGTGTCGCGTTGAACGGCTTCGCCGGCTTGGTTCGTGATCTTAATTTCATCAGGCTTAACCACAACGATTTCGCCATCATGTAATTCCAAGAAGTCTTTCGTTTGGTCAAGCATGGCTAAGCTATCTGAGCAGACAACGTTAAAACCATCGCCGACCCCAATCAATAAAGGACTCTTATTCTTTGCCACATATAAGGTATCAGGATCTTCTTTATCCATCAATAAGAAACCGTATGATGAATGGCCCAACAAACTCAACGTTTTCCGGAAAGCTGCTAAGGTGTCTAACCCTTCCTTAGTGACGAACCGGTCAACCAATTGCACGATGACTTCGGTATCTGTTTGTGATGTGAATTCAACGTTGCTTAAATAGTCTGCTTTTAAATCTTGGAAGTTCTCGATGACACCATTGTGTACCAAGTAGAAACGGCCGTCCGCAGAAACTTGTGGATGAGCATTAGCAACACTTGGTTCACCATGAGTCGCCCAACGTGTATGACCAATTCCAGTTGTCCCATGGACATTAGCAGTTGCGCTAACTTCTTTACGTAAGTCGTCGATGCGACCCTTTTCTTTGACCAAATAGTCTTCGCCATTCTGATCATTGACATAAATACCCGCTGAATCGTACCCGCGGTATTCCAATCTTTGTAAGCCATTTAATAAAATCGATACTGCATTATCATTACCGGTAACTCCAACAATTCCACACATAAGTTAATCTTCCTTTACTTGTTTGAATTGTTTCTAGCTGCTTGGTCACTATATCTGTCACTAGTCTCACAACTAGTTTTTGTAACTGACCTGTAGAGTGCAGTCCCTGACATCACCCGTCGATTGTCGATAAATGTCATCCTCGTCAACTTTAGAATCTAAAGTCCTGGCGCTATTCCGCTTTAACCAATTACGAATTGGTTCTTTTTCACCTCTGATTGGTATATTTCCTAGAAACAGTATTACTTTAACGTTACAATCGCAAAAAGTCAACTATATATTATATTGGTATAGACGTTAATAAGCGTATATACCAATTTTTAACATCTGCGGCGTAACTAACTGGCAAGACGCTGACACCAAAGACATCGAAAAGGATTGAGCGTGCAACTAGTAACGGTAAACCTTTTTCTAGCCTAATTGTATTAACTGTTTACCTGCTCGTCATATTTTGACACTCGAGACTTTCCCGTTAAGCGTTTGACTTTACAATCAACTGATATCAATCATCAGACATGAGTACAAAAAATGGTCGAACCGGCAATTATTCCAGTTCGACCATTTTTATTTTAAAATTTAAGCTTCAACGCCAACTTCATTGCGAACGACGTCAACGATCCGATCAACATAGGCATTAACCAATTCATCGGTCTTAGCTTCTGCCATGACCCGGAGCAAGTCTTGCGTCCCTGAAGGGCGAACCAGGACCCGACCATCGCCGGCCATTTCGGTTTCAACTTCGCCAATAACTGCCTTGATTTGATCATTGTTTAAGGCAGCCTGCTTATCTTGCACTTTAACATTGACCAACTTTTGTGGATAGGTCGTCACTTCGTCAGCTAATTCGGATAACTTCTTGCCAGTTTCTTTCATGACATGGAGTAATTGAATCCCAGTTAACATGCCGTCACCAGTCGTATTAAAGTCTAAGAAGACCACGTGACCAGATTGTTCGCCACCGAGGTTGAATCCATCTTTGAGCATTTCCTCCACAACATAACGGTCCCCAACTTGAGTTTGTTCACTGTGTAAGCCGGCAGCTTCTAAGGCTTTGTATAAACCGAGGTTACTCATTACCGTCGTCACAACCGTATCTTTTTTGAGCTTACCACGTTCTGCTAAGAACTTCCCACAGATGTACATGATTTTATCACCATCAATCACATGACCCAATTCGTCAACTGCGATACAACGGTCCCCATCACCATCAAAGGCTAACCCAACTTGCGCACCCTTTTCAACAACAAATTTTGATAACGCTTCGGGATGAGTTGAACCCACACCTTTATTAATGTTCAAACCATCAGGTGAGGTTGCCATCGTGTCAAAATCAACGTTCAAATCAGCAAAAATCCGTGAAACTAAATTGCTGGTTGACCCATTGGCACCATCAACAGCCAAATGAATCCCACTCAAATCATCAGGAATCGTTTGTTCCAAGAATTGTGAATACTTCAAGTTACCTTCTGGGAAATCAGCAACCGTACCCAAGCCTTCTGCAGCTGGCCGTGGTAAATCATCCGTTGGTTGTTCCAATAAAGTTTCAATTTCTTCTTCCTTGGCATCTGACAGCTTGAAGCCGTCGCCACCAAAGAATTTAATCCCGTTATCTTCAACTGGATTGTGTGATGCAGAAATCATGACACCGGCATCAGCATCTTGAATACGAACCAAATAAGCCACACCAGGCGTGGTAATGACGCCTAAGCGCAACACTTCGATTCCAGCTGATAATAATCCAGCAATCAAGGATTCTTCTAGCATTTGACCAGAAATCCGGGTATCACGGGCAACTAAGACCCGTGGCTGTGTTTCCTTGTTTGTGGCATGTTCCGTTAACACGTAACCACCAGCACGGCCCAAACGGAAGGCCAATTCAGGAGTTAAACCAGAGTTCGCAATGCCACGAACACCATCAGTACCAAAATATTTCATCGTTTCTTTACCTCATTTCAGATTTTCAGTTACTTTTAACTGTAATTTTCACTTTAATTGACGTGGGATTCACTGACGAAATACCATCTTCATCAGTATTGGAAAGATCTACCGTCTTCGTTGTGGTCGAATCAACGTCCGTCACATCAACATCGACGGGTAATTTATCCAGTTTTGCCAGTGCCGCCTTTGTCCCTGTAACCGTGACCGACTTGGTATCCGTTGAAAACGAATAATTGGTATCGGCAGTCGTTTTACCGCTAGCCTTCAAGTCCACCGGTACGTCCTTCTTCGCCGTGGCCGCCGTAATTGGGATGTAAACGGACGTCGTGGATGGCGTTAAGACCACATTCAAAGTCTGACCATTCGCATCCAACGCCTCAATCATGGCTTGTTGGTTGACGGATTTCTTCAGATTTTTTTCCGTATTGACCACGGCTACAACTTTAGCAACCTTGCTGACTTCACTCACAGCGCCAGTCACTTTCACTGATGCAGTTCCCAGACGGGCACTCCCGACTTCATAGCCAGAAGCAACATTCGCCTTGTTAAAGTCCGCACTGACTTTATAAGTTGCGGTGCGCCGCGGTTGAATGTTGATGTGAATATATTTTTGATCCAAGGTATAGCTTAATTCTTTATTCAAGCCGTTCACTTGCACCTTGACACTGTGCCGACCAACCGACAGATCTGACAAGTTCGCATACACCTTAAAGTTCTGAGTGTTCGCAGTCGTCGTGACTAGTGCCGCGGGGCCTTCAATTGTAATTTTAACATTTTCAGGATACCCGGTCACAAAATACTTTGTGCTATTCACATTCAGTTCTAGCGGCGCACTGATCGTTACTTTTCGATTAGAAGTTAACGTCGTCTTAGAGGCACTATTCGTCAATAAACTGGATGTCGTATTGTTCGTTTTCATTGAGCTAACATAAGCAAATAATGCTAGTGCGCAAATTAAGGCCAATAATCGCATTGACCAGGCGCTATCCATAAATTTTTTCACTTACGTAGCCCCCCTCCAAAGATGTGTGCAAACCAATTTTGAATTGCATTCTGTTTGGTTTCATCTTCTGGTGTCAATAAGACTTGGCGGAAGTAACGTAAATAATTTTCACGCGTCATACCACGCATCAATTCGTTATCTTTGGTAATGGAAACTTCACCAGTTTCCTCAGAAATGACAATGGTCAACGCATCGGTCACTTCACTGATCCCGACCGCGGCCCGATGTCGAGTCCCTAATTCTTTCGGAATCAAGTTACTTTCAGAAAGTGGTAAATAGGCCGCTGCCACTTTGATTTGATTGTCCTGGATAATGACCGCACCATCATGCAATGGCGTATTTGGAATAAAAATATTAATGAGGAGCTCACCGGTAATATCAGCATCGAGTGCAATCCCAGTTTCAATATAATCTTCCAAACCAGTATCTAATTTAATGGACATTAACGCCCCAATGCGACGTTTTGCCATATATTGAATCGCTTTATCCAATTCATTGATCATCCGCTCTTCATCTTCATTTTGCCGCTTACCACGAACGAAAATGGAACCACGACCAAGGTGTTCAAGCCCACGCCGAATTTCCGGCTGAAAAATGATGACAAGCGCAATTACACCCCAGTTGATGATCTGGTCCATAATCCAAGAAACCGTATCTAGACCAATGAAGACACTTAGAATTTTGACCACCGCAATGACCACGATACCACGGAATAATTGTACCGCTTTGGTTCCTTGCAATAAGACGATTAATTCATAAATGACAAACCAGACCACTAGAATGTCAAGGAGCCGGACAAAGTTGGACACTGTCAACAAATCGCTCCAGTTGAAGTTCATAATCCCCCTCCTTGTGAAAAATATTTACTTTCACATTATAGCACGGGGAACTCTTAGCGTTGACCCCTTTTAGAATGGAAGCCGGCAAAATCCCCGATTTTTTGCGTTAATATTAAACTTACGATTAATTAATATAGATTGATTAATATTTCTGTTAAAATAATGGTGAAAGTGTGGTGATCAAATGACCCGTTTACAGCGTTGGCTCGTCCGGCTCTTTTACTGGGGTTTTATCGGTTTCGTTGCTTTAACGATTCATGATTCATTTTCATTTTTACTGCTAAACACGTTGCTTGCCTATATTCCGATTGAACTGAGTTTTTGGCTCACCAGTCGCCGTTCGACGTTACTATTTTGGCTGATTGGCGTCGTTTGGTTGCTCTTTTACCCGAATACCCCTTACCTATTGACCGATTTATTTCACTTAAGTCTGTTAAAACCTTACGCCATCAACGGCTTATTAAAATTTGATCTCGGCATGTGGCGTGACTTTGCTTACCTAGTCGCACCCACCGTTGTTTCAATCATCATTGGAACTTATACGGTTGACCAAATTGCGCAAGAGGTACAGCGGCGCCTCCATCTCACAGCACTGCCGGCTGGACGAACCCTCATCAGTGTTGGGCTCTTCTTGTTTGCCAGTGTCGGGGTCTATGTTGGCCGTTTCATGCGTCTCCATACCATTTACCTACTTATTACGCCACAATACATTCTGGAGCAACTGGCAGAAATGTGGTCAACTAAAATGCTCGCCTTTGTGCTACTAATGTGGTTATTGCAACTTGTCATTTACGGTGCTTGGCGCTTAACGATTCCTAATTCAGCACCACAATCAAACTGATCCCTTTTAAAAACAAATACGGCAGTGACTTGACGATTTCGCCAAGTCACTGCCGTAACTTATTTTACAATTAAATTTATAGAACTTTAGGATCGCTATAGGTTGAATGCGCACTGCGCTTATCGTGTAGCCCGCTGAAGCCACTAAAGCCCATTTCGGTCGCTTTCTTTTCCGCATCCGTAATATAGCGTAGCGTATCATCCGCCCGTTTCTCACCATAAACTTGTAACCATTGGTGGAAACGTTCGTCCGACGCCGTACTAATAGCTTGTTCAACCTTTAACCCAGCTGGGGTCAAAGAGAGATATTTAATCCGCCGATCACTCGTATTTGTCGTTTGATCAATATATTTCAAATCCAGCAAAACATTGATCTGTCGGGCAATTGCACTTCGAGAAACCCGCTGCGCATTGGCAATTTTAACCAAGGTCAACGGTTCTTTAGTCGTTGCAATCATCCGCATCACAATATAAGCCTCGAAGGTGATTTTATACGGCCGCGTTGGTACCGAGACAAAATCCCCGATGTACTTTAATATATGCATATAAGTTTCAACGAATTGTTCATGGATCTCTGCTTCTTTCATGTTACGTCCCCCCGCTAGGTTTCACCTAAAAATCCCGTTGATAAACTAACAATTAATTGCCAGTTCTAATCATTCACTATAAATACTATTCTAACATTATTATAACCAAGAAGGCTTACATTGCAATATAAAATAATTTATTAATCGTCATCTGCTTCAAGGTCATTCAGCATTAGTAAGTTTTCAGAATAGTTAATAAACTGACGGAGTTTTGAGGCCGTTCGTAGACTGATTTGCCCACTTTCTAGTAAATGTTGCACCCCGGCACGCTCGGCACCTAGACTTTTGATTCTGAGTGTTTGGAGCTGACGTTCATAGTCGGCTCGTGACAAACTATGATCGGCTTTCGCACTCTCAATACGATTGCGGTAGTGAACAATCAAGTGGTACAACGCTTGTCGATCGAATTGTTGCGCATCAACACTGGTCTGTTTCAAATATTGTGAGAGTGACTTGATGGCAGCCTTAGAGGCCACCCGTTGAATGGCTAATTGTTCTGCTCGTAATTTATCACTATCAACGGGAGTCAGCCAAACTCGGAGGCTCTGCATCCCACGCGCAAACATTAACCGCAATGAACGTAGCGTTGGTAACACCGGCTTATGCGCCGCTTGTGACAACCGTTGTTCGCGGCGATCAATCCGTCGCAAATAAGCTTGTGCCCCTAATTTTGACGTTTCACCGGCGGCAACCATTTCCTTCACGGCTTGTCGTTCACCGGCTAACGCAACCAATCGTAACTGCATTTCATCCGTTAACATCGGCTGTAGCTCATCTGCGGTCTGTGACGCCACTTCCAAACGTCGAATCTGAAATTGTTGATCCAAGATCAAGTCGTAGGCGGCACGTTGGTTTTCGGGCCGTCGATGTTCCTCGATATTTTGAACCGCGAGTTGTAACACATAAATACGGGCCTGTTTATAAGTAAATTGTTGTGTTTGGGCTTCGCCTGATTCCTCATGATCATCATCCACGTCGGCACCTGGAATAACCACAGCGCCATCCTCATCTAGACTGGAGCCACGGGTCATAAATGGCAAAGACTTGGCCGCCATCAGCGGTAAGATTCCAGCCGCAGACACCAGACTCACAACAATCACCCCAGCAGCGATGAAGAGCACTAAAGCCCGTTCTGGAAAAGCATCACCATTGGCAATCACAGTTGGAATCGTAAAGACCCCAGCCATCGTAATCGCCCCACGGACACCAGACAACCCCGAAAGCGTGGCAATCCGTAAACTAGGCTTTGATTTTTCATGATTACGAAGCCAAGTAATCAACATATAACCATACGTCCACGCCACTCGAATCAGCAGTAAAATTCCCCAAACAATTAAGACATCAAAGACGGCATGCAGTGTATTCGTATGATTTCCTTCAATGGTCGCTTGCGTCGCAACTGGCAATTCAATGCCTAAAATCAAGAAAATGATCCCATTCAATAAGTAAACAATAATATTCCAAACTTTTTCCGTCACTAATCGTAGTTCTGGCGCATCTTCGGCCTCATGCGTGCCTTGTACGTGCGCTAAAACACCCGCAGCTACCACGGCAACAACCCCAGAAGCGTGGAACCATTCTTCTGCAATAAAGTAGATTGCGAAGGGGGTCAAAATTTGTAGGACCACGTTAAACACCGTATCATTGATACCTTCACGGCGTAAAACATCGCGGATGAGTTGAATCACCGTAATTAAAGCTAATCCAACTGCTAATCCGACTAAACTGATGTAAAAGAAATCACCAACGGCTTTACCCAGCACAAAACTCCCAGTAACCGCCGCTGCCAATGCATATTTAAACCCAATCAAACCACTGGCATCATTAATCAGGCTTTCGCCACTGACCAAATGCAAGATTTCTTTAGGCAGTTTAACCCCTTCAGAAATCGATTGCACCGCCACTGGATCGGTTGGTGAAAGAATAGCAGCCAATGCGATACTGACCGCTAATGGAATCGTAGGAATGAGGACATGAACTAAAAAGCCCCCTAAAATGGTGGTAATAAATACGAGCACGATTGCGTTGGCAAAGATCGCCCCGCGAAGTTCCCACAACTCTTGTTTTGGGAACTGTCTGCCATCGTTGTACAGCATCGGCGCAATGAAAACTAGCATAAACCAGTCCGTTTGCAGCTTAACTTGTACGTTTAATAATAAAGCCACTCCTAGACCCAGCCCGACTTGAATCAAACTGACCGGGATTGCGACTAGATAGTGGCTCAACACATTCGACAGCAGCACTAAACATGCCAATAAAATCACTAATTCAATGATCGGCATTAAAGTGGTTGCCTCCTTTATTCAATAATGTTTAATTAGACTAGGCATCTTCCCCGATAATCCGAACTTCGGTTTCGAGGTGGACCCCAAACTTCTCATAAACAACTTTTTGGACATAATGAATCATATCCATGTAATCGGTCGCGGTAGCGTGATCGATATTAATGATGAATCCGGCGTGTTTTTTCGACACTTGGGCACCACCAATTTGATGACCTTGTAAGCCGGCATCATGAATCAGTTTACCAGTAAAGTACCCAGTTGGTCGCTTGAAAACACTCCCGCAAGACGGCCATTCGAGTGGTTGTTTCGATGCCCGTAAGGTATTTAATTCATCCATCCGTGCCTGAATTGCTGGTTGCTTACCAGGCTTCAGCTTAAAGGTAGCCGTAACAACCGTATCATCATAATCCTGAACCGTACTATGCCGATAGCCGAAGTCGAGGTCAGCATTCGACAATGTCTTCAATTGGCCTTCGCGGGTCAATACAGTGACTTCTTCAATGACTTCGCTCATCTCACCACCGTAAGCACCGGCATTCATAAAGACTGCGCCACCAACACTACCAGGAATTCCAGCAGCAAATTCTAGTCCGGTTAGACTCGCGTGACAAGCGGCTTTAGTCGTTGCAATAAGAGCCGCACCGGCCTCAGCCACAACTTCAGTTTCACTGGCATGAATCTGAGACATTCTGGTTAAAATAAGGGTTAATCCGCGAATGCCACCATCTTTGACAATCAGGTTACTAGCATTGCCGATAACGGTTAATGGTAATTCGTGGCGATTGGCATATTCGATTAACTGCTTAGTCTCACTGATTGATTTTGGAAATGCAACGTAATCAGCAGGACCACCAGTTTTAGTATTTGTATAATGACTCAGTGATTCATCTTTTTTAATTTCAATGGCTGGGAAACTGGCCAACACATCTTGGGTCATGGGTAAAGTTCCTTTCATGGTTCAATTTACTTTTAATTGATTGTTTTTCCGTACCGCCAGTGACTGGTAGGCCTGCACACAGTGGGGTAACCACGAAGCCAAAATGCGGTCTTCGAGGCGGTTCTTCAACTTACCCAAACCGTAAGCTGAGGAACCCGACCCGTGCTGTAAGTTGGCCCAAAACGCCAACTAACACCACCTTCACTGTGTTTGACCTATCAGTCACTGGCTAAATTACGCGGCCACTATCTATCATCTTTAATTTTTACAGCTAAAAGCCTGTCGCAATTGATTCCACTTATCGCAGAACACAGCCATGCTTGCAAAAAAGACAATACTATGACGTTCAGTAGACTAGCGCAGGTTGCTCTAGATGATACCAAGTGGTGAATTTTAACTAGGTTGAGTGATCTCCTCGACTTAGTTAAAACCCGGCTCACGAAACTGATTTCGGCTCGTAAACGTGTCCACCACGTTCCAGTATCATCCAGAACAACTGAAGCGGAAAGGCAACTTCAATTTATTCAATTAATGATAGCACTTTTTAATCGCTTAATAAATGACGGCACACCGCATGACTCGTAATGGCTGACGCTGGATCTACTGGATTGGTGCCGTGCGTGGCAACTGCTGTTAAAAAGGCTCGAATCAATGGTGCGAAACCGCGTTTTTCTAATGTAGGCGTCCAATCTGGGAACGCCGTTGTGGTCGTTTGTGCCGTACGATAAGTCGTTAAACGACTTAAATCGCTAACCATCGCTCGTTTAGCGGTTGCTTGAACCGTCGACGTTTCAAGGTTGACCCCACCGCGCATGTTCGTCACAACTTGTAACTGCTCATGAGCAGTTTGTGCCGTAAAATAACCTTGTTCTAGTTTGCCGTCAGCACTTGCAACTATCCGACCGGTTGTGGTCACTAAAGGCTCGTCCAACAAGAATAATCCGGTATCCACACTATGAATCATTAAATCAAAAACGGCGGTTTCTACGTCCTGATCACTAGTTTCACGAACTTTTTCCACCATAATCAACCGTTTATCCGAAATTGCTTTCAACTGCTGATTCAACGGCGCAAATCGACGATTAAACCCACAGGTTAACAGTAAGTGGTGGGCCGCCGCTAAGTCATAGAGCCCCTGGACTTCCTGCAAATTCATTGAAACTGGTTTGTCGACATACACATTGATGTCCGCCAACAACAATTTTTTGATAATTGCTGCATGCGTCGCGGTCGGCGTATGCACAAACACCGCAGCCGGCTTGACCGCCATCAGGTCATCTAAAGTTGCATGCGTCTGTGTAAAACCATATTCTGCTGCTAACTGGGGCCTTTTTTCAGGATTGCGCGTCGTTAAATGAAACTCATACTGATCCTGCATTCCCGCCATCACTGGCAAATAAGCTTTTTGCGCAATATTGCCCAAACCGAGTACACCAATTTTTATCATATGAAATCCTCCAATTTAACTCATCGAATGCGGTACAATTGAACTATTAACAATAGAAAGGCGTTGACATTATGAAATTTATCTCTTGGAACGTCAATGGCCTACGAGCCGCAGTTAAACATGGCTTCGTCGACCGTTTTAATGAGCTGGATGCAGACGCGTTCTGCCTGCAAGAAACTAAACTCCAGGCTGGTCAAATTGACCTTGATTTACCAGGCTATCATCAATATTGGAATTATGCGGAACGCAAAGGTTACTCTGGCACCGCCATTTTTACTAAAAATGAACCCTTAAACGTCACTTACGGGATTGGTGTCCCTGAGCATGATACAGAAGGCCGCGTGATTACTTTGGAATACGCGGATTACTATCTCATTACTTGTTACACCCCTAACTCCGGCGGTGAACTCAAACGACTTGCCTACCGCCAAACTTGGGAAGACGCCTTTTTGGCCTACATTAATGGGCTAAACGAAAACAAGCCCGTCATTTTCTGCGGTGATTTAAATGTCGCCCACGAAAATATTGATTTAAAAAACTGGCAGAGTAACCATCATAGCGCCGGTTTCACCGATGAAGAACGTGGCAAATTTAATCGGCTTCTCGCTAGCGGCTATACTGATACTTTCCGTCACTTTTATCCCGATCAAACGGGCATCTATTCGTGGTGGAGCTATCGCGCTCATGCTCGCGAAAACAATTCCGGTTGGCGGATTGATTACTTCATCACCGCTGACAAGCTGAACGATCGCCTTTTAAACGCCCGAATTTTAACAGACGTGTTGGGTTCCGACCACTGTCCAGTTGAATTGGATATCAGAATCTAAAACTTGATTTTCGTGACTAATCCAAGTACGATTAGCCCATAATCTTTAGAAATGTAGGTGAATTGGTTGAATTTTGTCGCCATGGATTTTGAAACCGCCAGTGGCAAGCGTGATAGCGCCTGTTCATTGGCCCTCACCATCGTTCGCAACAATCAAATTGCGGATGAATTTTATACCCTGATCAAACCCGAAACCGACTTTTTCTGGCGCAACATTCAAATCCACGGGATTCATCCCGAAGATGTTGCCGATGCGCCCAAATTTCCAGCGGTTTGGGAACATATCCAGCCTTTTTTCCAGCGAGATCGACTCGTTATTGCACATAACGCGCCATTTGATACGGGTGTTTTACGTCAAACGCTGGCACATTACGGCATTAGCGCACCAGAATATCTCTCAATGGATACAGTAAAAACCAGTCGGAAATTCTATCCAGAACTGCCTAATCACAAACTCGATACCATGTGTCGTGCCTTAGACATTGAACTGCAACATCATCATAATGCGCTGGATGATAGTTTAGCCTGCGCGAACATTCTCATTACGGAAGCAGAACAGTTCGGTGCCGAACAACTCAAACCATTCGTTCGGGTCCAAGGTTAATTAAAAAGTGGGTCAAACAGCTATTAATGGCGGTTTGACCCACTTTTTTTAGACTTCTAACTAAGGGTTGCAAGTTAACAATGGCTGGTCGGCACCACTATGTCAGTAATCGGGCAATGAAAACTAGTCGATTACTGCCGCTTCCGGTTGTTACCGATAACATGCGGTCGTGGGACCGGTTCAAGCCTTAGAAACGCCTTGAACCTCGTCCGATGCTATCAGCAACAACCTCCAGCTAATTCTGTAAATCCGTTATTTACGCTTAGCGGAGTCAGTCAAAATCGATGTGCAGTGTCGGCAAGATTAGTCGGCATTCTTAGATGACTAATCTCGCGGTGCACTTCAAAGACGCGTTTTGTCGGCTTGGAAGTGAGGCGCCAGACCGTACCTTGGCTGGCGCCGTCCCCCACAGCACACCGATTTTGACTGACGGAGCACTAAATTTAGGTGAGTCTACTTTAGGCGTAATAGTTACTGGTACTGCTACCTTTGAGCCTTTAAACTTCTAAAACCATATCAATGGCGGCAACCTTTTTGCCGGTTGGATCAACGACATTATAGCTGGCTGGCGTTACTTGCTTGAACCCTAGATGCTGGTATAGCTTAGTCGCCCGCTCATTTCGCAACTGGACGGTCAACACTAATTGACTTAAAGTGCTGAAATCTTGGGCCCAATAAATCACTTCTTCTACCAGTGCCGTCCCTAAACCTTGACCCCAGTACTTTTTTAAGACTGCAACACCGACTTCACCTTTTTGTTTGATTAAATCGTCCGTTGCTTGAACTGTCCCGACCCCAATCAAGTCATCACCCAACGACGCCACAAAAATTGTATTCGTCGTCGTTCGGGTAATCTGTTCAATCTGACTACGTTCCTCAGCTTCACTTAACTCACCCAAACCATCATCAATCGTAAACGTATTTGACTCGGCTGCTAATTGCATCAGTAAGGTTAATAATTGCGCCGCATCGGAAGCTTCCGCTGGGCGGACATCGACAACTTCTGCTGTCATGCTTGTCACCCCTCTAATTTATCAACCAACTTTTGATAGTGGGTCCCGTTTGGTTCAAACTTAATTGTTCGCGTCTCATCTTGGTCATCCGTACGATTGAGTGCAATGCGCAAATAGTCGTTTGGGAGTAGGTCACTCATAAACTCTGACCACTCAACGACACTCACGCCATCGCCATCAAAATATTCGTCTAGACCCAAGTCCTCCGCACCACCATCTTCCAAACGATAAATATCCATGTGATACAGCGGCATCCGCCCTTGATGATACTCACGAACCAAGGTGAATGTTGGACTCTTAACATTTTTTTCAATTCCCAAACTTTTGGCTAGGCCTTTAGTAAAGGTCGTCTTGCCTGCACCTAAATCACCATCTAACAAAATTAAGTCACCCGGCTGCACTAATTGGCCAAGTTTGGCACCAAGCTGCATGGTTTGTTCCGGGGACGTGACTGTTACAGTTTTCATATTATTTTCAGCCATCCTCCATTCGATTTGCATTCAGATTGTCGGGATTTGTGCTTACTTGCCCGCCAAGTTCCAGCATCACCAGAACCAACTGGCAGGAGGCAATAACCACACGACCTCACAATCTAAATTTCCTTCTATCATATTATAAAAAAAACGCGAGAAACTTCAAAGACCAAGCTCTGAAGTTTCTCCCGCTTAACAAACTAATTAGGCTTCTAACCCTTGCGCTGCGGTAATAATCGCAACTTTATAGACATCTTCTTCGCTGGCACCCCGTGACAAATCTGAAACAGGTTTATTCAAGCCTTGCAAGATTGGACCGACCGCTTCAAAATTGCCGAAACGTTGGGCAATCTTGTAGCCGATGTTACCAGATTGTAATTCTGGGAAGACAAAGACATTCGCATGACCAGCAACCTTAGAACCAGGCGCTTTTTGCAAACCGACCTTTTCAACAAAGGCGGCATCAAATTGCATTTCACCATCAATAGCTAAATCTGGTTCAGCGGCTTGGGCTTTGGCCGTCGCTTCTTGAACTTTGGTAACCATATCACCCTTGGCAGAGCCCTTGGTTGAAAAACTCAACATGGCAATTTTAGGGTCAATATCAAAGACTTTGGCCGTGTGAGCACTTTGGGTAGCAATTTCAGCTAATGTATCTGCATCTGGATCAATATTGATGGCACAATCCGCGAAGACGTAGCGTTCGTCACCTTTTTGCATAATGAATGCCCCACTGATCCGATGTGAACCGGGCTTAGTCTTAATAATCTGCAAAGCTGGACGAACTGTATCACCAGTTGGATGCACCGCACCAGAGACCATCCCATCTGCTTTACCAAGATAAACTAACATGGTCCCAAAGTAATTTTCATCCTCAAGCATTTTTGCAGCCTGTTCCGGCGTATTCTTACCCTTCCGCCGTTCAACTAAAGCATCGAGCATCGCTTGCTTGTCAGCAGCAGGATAGGTTGCTGGATCGAGCACTTGCACACCCGTTAAGTCGACGTTCAAGTCCTTGGCAACTGAGTCAACCTTTGCTGCAGGACCAAGGACGATTGGTTTTACCAATCCATCTTTGGCTAAACGAGCCGCTGCACCAACAATCCGTGGTTCTGTTCCTTCTGGGAAAACGATTGTTTGATCTTTACCGGTAATCTTCTTTGCTAATGATGTAAATAAATCCATGAGATAGCCTCCAATAAATTAATTAATCTTTAACACTAACTTCTGCTGGCAATTGCCAATTGATCGGCTGTTCCCCAAATGATTCCAATGCTAGATTGGTTTTGGAAAACGGTTTGGAACCAAAGAACCCACGGTATGCGGATAATGGACTCGGATGCGGTGCCTGTAAAACGACATTGCGCTTAGTATCAATCAGGGAAATTTTGGAACGCGCAGCTTTGCCCCATAAGATAAAGACCACTGGCGTTGGCCGTTCGGAAAGCCGTTGAATCGCGACATCTGTCAGCCGTTCCCAACCTTTACCCGCATGAGAAAAGGCCACCCCATTTTGGACGGTCAAGACAGAGTTGAGTAACAAGACCCCCTGCTTGGCCCATGCTTCCAAATAGCCGTGATTGACTGGCGTACAACCCACGTCATCCTGTAATTCCTTGTAAATATTCACTAACGATGGCGGCACTTGTACCCCTGGTAACACCGAAAAACTCAACCCGTGAGCTTGATGCGGACCATGATAAGGATCCTGACCTAAAATAACGACCTTAGTGTCAGCAAATGGCGTCCATTCAAAGGCCTGAAAAATATTATACATATCGGGATGAATATTCTTCGTCCGATATTCAGTTTTCAAAAACTCGTGTAATTGATGATAATAGGGCTGCTCAAATTCCGGCTCGAGCACGTCCCACCAATCAGTGTGAATAAACGCTTTCATCCTTAACACCTCTAGCATTATTGTAGCATACTCAAAACGGCTAATGATAATAATTCTGAATTCACTTTCAAACATGGTAGAATGTAACTATTAAGACAACTAAGGATGTGACAACATGATTTCGATTATTGCTTCTGACATGGATGGGACCCTTTTGAATAATGAAATGATTGTTTCGGATTTCAACGCTCAAGCCATTCTCAAAGCACAGCAACAAGGCGTTCATTTTATCGTTTCCACCGGTCGCCGTTATTCCGAAGCTCAACCACTACTGGCTGCCCAGGGGATTACCGCCCCACTGATTACTTTAAACGGGGCAGAAGTGTTTGATGCTTCCGGTAAAATGCTCGATATGGTCCCAATCACGAAAACGGTCGCGCGGGCGATTTTCCACACACTTTCCTCACAGGGTTATTACTACGAGGTCGTGGGAAACGATGCCGTCTATTCCAATAATAAAGCCAAACGGGTCGAACAAATCGCCCACTTATTAACAAATTTAAATCCAGATACCTCGTTCAAAATTGCCGTCTCATTAGCTACTGCCCGCCTAGAACTCATGGACATCAACTATGTGGATGACTATAACGAACTACTGGAAGATCCAAAGAATCACATTATGAAGATTATTACATTCAGTCAAGACGGCCCTGCTAAATTGAAGCCACTCTCTGACGAATTACTCGCAAAGCATTCATCCATCAAGATCACCTCGTCCGCAAGTTCAAACATTGAAATTAACAACATCAATGCCCAAAAAGGGATTGCGGTTGAACGGTATGCCAATATGCTGAACACGCCAATGAGCAACGTCATGGCAATTGGGGACAATAATAATGATGTTTCGATGCTAAAACTTGCTGGAACGAGCTATGCGATGGGTAACGGTTCGACCGAAGTTAAACAGCTGGCAAATCACATCACCGATACCAACGTTAACGATGGGGTTGGTAAAGCCATTTTGGAAGTGTTAGCTGCACAATAGTTAACCGGGAAATGAGGGTTTGACATGCGTAAATTATATTTCAGTCGTAATAGTTTTGCTAAGGGCGCCCGTATCGTTCGCGATGACCACGGTCAACCACACTACTTACTCGTCGGTCGTTGGGGCCGACGTCAAGATGCACTCAGTCTCTATGCAATTCAAGGCGAACTACTCGCCGAAATTAAACAAACCTCACTCGGCCTTTTGCCGAAGTTTGATTTGTATTACAACCGTCAAAACGTTGGCTCGATTAGCAAAACGTTGGGCTTCTGGCACGAAATGATTTATGTTCGTAAACTGCGTTGGATCATCATGGGAAGTTTAAATAATGAAAATTATCGAATTTATCATGGGACCGAGCTAGTTATGACCATGCACCCTGTCATGACATCCAATGGTGAAGCCTTCGAACTCGCGATTACAGATCCGGCAACCGAACCACTGTGTATTTGTATTGCTGCGATTCTTGATCACTGGCAAAAGCCAACTAATCGCGCGCGGTCACGTACACCTCAAGAAGGCTATAACATGACATTTGGCGAAAGTAACTACACGCTACATCCACATCATAAATTACCACAAGCTTAAAGTGTCCTCGGATACTAAAAAATCGACCCTAATTACAGGGTCGATTTTTTGTTGTTTGATAGGCTTATTCAGTTAAACGTTAATCACTTTATTGAGAAAATCTTGTAATCGAGGACTCTTTGGATGATCAAAGACATCATCGGGCTTACCACTTTCTTGAATCAAGCCATCCGCCATGAAGACGACTCGATCAGCCACTTCTTTGGCAAAGCCCATTTCATGGGTCACCACGATCATCGTCATCCCACCAGCAGCCAACTTCTTCATGACATCCAAGACATCACCGACCATTTCAGGGTCCAAAGCGGAAGTAGGTTCATCAAACAACATAATCTTTGGTTTCATTGCCAAAGCCCGCGCAATCGCAACCCGTTGTTGTTGCCCACCAGATAATGAGTTTGGCATTGCATCGGCTTTATCGGCTAACCCAACTGTTTTCAACAACTCATGCGCCGTCGTATCCGCTGTCTCTTTAGATTCTTTTTTGAGTTGTACCGGTGCTAAAGTAATATTTTGCATCACACTCAAATGTGGAAATAAGTTAAAATGTTGGAAAACCATCCCAATATTTTCTCGGACCAAGTTGATGTTTGTCCCTTTATCAGACAAATCATAACCACTAATCACGATTTGCCCTTGCGTTGGCACTTCCAGATCATTTAAGCACCGTAAGAAAGTACTCTTACCGGAGCCAGAAGGACCAATCATGCAGACTACTTCATTATCTTCGACTTCTAAATTCAGCCCTTTTAAGACTTCATTGTCACCATAACTTTTGTGCAAATCTTTAACAATTACCTTAGCCATACTAACTCATCCTCCTTTGTACCCAATTTGAAAGCCACGTTAATAACGTAATGATAACCAAGTAGATAATCGCAATCATCAACCAAATCTTGAACCCTTCAAAGTTCCGGGCAATGATTAACGTCCCAGTTTGTGTCAATTCGACGATCCCAATCACGGATAGAATTGACGTATCCTTCAAAGTAATAATAAATTGATTAATAAACGATGGAATCATGATTCGGATCCCTTGTGGCATAATAACTTTCCGCATCGCTGTCCAATAAGGTAACCCCAATGAACGAGCAGCTTCCATTTGACCATTGTCAACGGCTTGGAAACCACCTTTGACGAAGGCCCCGGTATACGCCCCTTCATTGAGCATCAAGGTAATCATCCCGGCTATGAACGCTGGAATTTTAAACCCATGCCCAATCAAATCTGGGAACCCAATGTAGATGAAGAACGCCAAAACCATTAGTGGCATCCCACGGAAAATGTAGATAATCGTGCTGGAAATAGCTGGGCCAAGTTTACCAGGCATCACGCCTAAGACCCCTAAAATCATTCCCATAACAGTAGCTAAAATAATTGAAATAACCGTTAATTCCAATGTCATCCATAACCCATTACCAATAGTGCCTAGGTTTTGAGTAAATAGCCCAACAAAAGTCCGGCTGCTGGCCGTTTCACCAGTTAATGATGATTCACTGGAATGTAAATATTTATCAACGATCTTTTTATATTGGCCATCAGCCTTGATGGCTTTTAAACCGGCGTTGAATTTTTTGAGTAATTCGGCATTCTTACCCTTTTTAACCGCAAAGCCATAATCCCCGGCCTCATATTGTTTGGAAACAATCTTCAACGCAATCCCATTCTTGATCCCGTATGACATAACCGGATAATCTTCAAAACAGGCTGCGGAGTTGCCGACCTTCACATCGTTATACATGTTGTTAGAATCATTGAAATACTTGATTTTGAAACCATACTTGCTTTCGATCGACTTGGCATAAGTTGCACCGGCAGTCCCAGTCTTCAAGGCAACAGTCTTACCCTTTAAATCCTTGAAGTTCTTAACTGAACTGTCTTTAGCAACCGCCATGACAACCCCAGAAGTATAATAAGCATCTGAAAAGTCAAAAGTCTGCTTTCGTTCAGGGGTGACGTTCATCCCGGCGATGACCCCATCAACTTGGTTAGCACTCAACTGCTGGACGGCGGCACCGAAACTGATCGCTTTGAGTTTATAATTGATATTTTCTTTTTTGGCAATTGCATTTAAAATATCAATATCAATTCCTTTATACTTACCACCTTTTGCCTGAAATTCAAATGGGGCAAACGTGGTGTCCGTCGCAATGGTGTAAGTCTTGGCTTGAGCAGTTGACGCAAACGCGAACCAGCTACCGAGTGTGGCTAACACCATGACAACAGCAACTTGCCATTTTTTCATGATGGAGACCTCCTAATTCATTCTACCTGAACGGTATGTCATAAAATATAACATAGTTTGGAAGATCTAACCAACTCAAACTGTAATAATATTCTAATTTTAATTTAATGTTTGCGTTATCATTCATCTTTAACTTAACTTTCTTAATCTAAAGTCCTGATTCAATGAAGATATTAAGGAATCCGGCCATTTTTTACTATTATTAAGTTTTTTGATTTGAATTTACAAATTGACAAAGCCAACAGCATAATTGTAAGTCTATAAACTTGTTTATATTTTAGCGGGCTGGATGACTATTTCGTGTTAGGAACGTCGTAAATTGTAAACAGTCTTCTATTTCCGCCTGCCGGTTGGAACCTAAAACGCTGGAACGCCATGGTCCATTTTAAAGCCAAAGGACAGTCTTTAAAACTGGCCTTTTCCTAAGTCCGGGAAAAACCGCCCACACTAAGAAAAATATCATGGCTGAGCATTTTAGGTTCCAACCTTTCGGCTAAATCAGTTACTCACTATCTTTCCATGTACGACTTTCAAAAATAACATGTACTAGCTTTATTAGGATCATTATCTAAGCCCTGCCAGGTTATCCCTGACGCCACCGATGTGTTATTCGGAGTAACTAATAAGCTCTCTATTTTTCAATCCACCGCTGCACAAAATTAACTCAGTATAGTGAAGGTGGCGTTAGAGCGGCGATTTTTTGCCGATCTTACGCCACGGACTGCTCGGGACAATTGCGGTTTTTGTAACTGTTCCGGGAGAGGATTAAGACCGCTCCTCAAGCTTGATCCGGTTCCACGATTGCTGCCGTCAGCGACAACCGGAGACACAATGCAATAAAAAAACAGTGTCCCCACTAACGTTCAGTGAGTGACGCTGTTCAAGTGCTAATAGTGTTTCATGACACGATCAATTTGACGCTGTTGTTCGCGCTTTTTAATATCTTGTCGCTTATCGTATTCACGCTTCCCATGCGCGACTCCAATCAAGACCTTTGCAAAGCCGTGCTTGAGATACATCTTTAACGGAATAATGGTAACCCCTTTAGTGGTGGTTGCCTCCCCGAGCTTCTTAATTTCTTTTTTATGGAGTAATAACTTACGATTACGCAATGGGTCAACGTTAAACCGATTACCCTCAGCAAAAGGACTAATGTGGACATTCATCATAATAGCTTCACCATTACGAATCTGTACATACCCATCCTTGATGTTCACACGCCGGTCACGCACTGACTTGATTTCCGTCCCTGTTAAAGCAATTCCTGCTTCATAAGTCTCTTCGACGGCATAATCATGCCGAGCTTTCCGGTTTTGTGCGAGGGCGCTATCTTGATGCTTACCGTTTTGTTTGGCCATCAGCCTCACACCCCTAACGTCTAGCTAGTCTTAGTGGCGATTGTTTGAACTGTTCGTCGACCGACGACTGCTATTGTTGTTACTATGATTATTATTACTACTGTGATTACGATTATTATTGTTGCCACGATAACCGCCGCCATTACTGCTACGATTACCGTTGCTACTGCCGTTTCGGTTGCCATTACGGTTACTGCTGCCGTTATTGCCGCCATTCCGCTTATAGTTACCGTTACCACCGCGACGGTTGTTGCCGCGATAATTATCGTGGTGTTCCCGCTTTGGTAATAAATCAGTCTTAGGCGCTTCTTCAGGATTTAACAGTTTGAAGTCCACTTCACGCTGGTCCTTATCAACCCGCATCAATTGAACCTTAACTGGTTGTCCAATTCTAAATGTCCGATGGGTCTTGCGACCAACTAGTGCGAGTTGCTTTTCAACATATTCGTAATAGTCATCATCCATGACACTGATATGAACTAAACCTTCAACCGTATTTTCCAATTCCACGAACAAACCGAACTTCATCACGGAATCAACGACAGCGTCAAACTTCTCGCCAACGTGATCAGCCATGTATTCTGCCTTCTTCATTGAATCAACATCGCGTTCGGTGTCAATCCCACGACGTTCATTTAATGAAGTCGTCTCCGCAATATTAGGCAAATTATCACGATATTTAGCGCGTGCCTCTTCACCAGTGCCGTTTTCGGCATAATGGCGAATCAAACGATGCACCATCATATCCGGATAACGACGGATTGGTGAGGTAAAGTGCGTGTAGTACGGTGCAGCCAAACCAAAGTGACCTAAGGATTGATCAGCATATCGTGCTTGCTTCATGCTCCGTAACATCATCACGGAAACCATTGCTTCTTCTGGTTTGCCAGCAACTTTCTTCAAAACATCTTGCAACATCTTAGGTTTAACATCTTTCGAAGAACCGGTAACGTTAACACCAAAAGTCGTGACGAATTCGAAGAAACTGAGCATCCGATCAGCATCAGGCGTTTCGTGAACCCGATAAATAAATGGCACTTTAGCTAAACTGTAATGTTTGGCAACCGTTTCGTTGGCAGCCAACATGAAACTTTCAATCATGCGTTCTGCTAAACCACGAACCCGCAATTGAATATCAATTGGATGACCGGTTTCGTCAACGATGATTTTAGCTTCGTTATCATCAAAGTCAATTGCACCACGATGACGACGGTTCTTATAAAGAATCCGATGTAACTCACCCATCGTATCGAACATATCAACTAAGTCCGCATATTTTTCACGCGTCTTAGGGTCATGAGCTTCCAAGATCTGGTTAACACCATCATAAGTCATCCGTGCATGTGACTTGATCACACTTTGGAAAATCTTATGGTTGATGATATGGCCTTCTTGGTCAATTTTCATTTCACAACTCATTGCCAACCGTTCAACATCTGGATTTAATGAACAGATGCCGTTTGACAAACGCCGTGGCAACATTGGAATCACCCGGTCCGTCAAGTAGACAGAAGTGCCACGTTTAAAGGCTTCACGGTCTAATTCAGAGTTTTCAGTCACATAATGACTGACATCCGCAATATGCACACCCAAGTGGAAGTTTCCATTTGGTAACCGCCAAGCAACAACCGCGTCATCCAAGTCTTTTGATTCGGCGCCATCAATTGTCACTAATGGTTGATCAGTAATGTCTACTCGACCGGCTTTGTCTTCATCCGTCACATAATCCGGAATCCGGTTAGCTTCGTCAGTCACTTCTTCTGGGAAGACCGATGGCACGTCGTGTTGATAGACGACCTGCAAAACATCCATCCCAGGATCATCGACACTCCCGATAACTTGTTTGGCAATCCCAACAATCCGCGTTGGATGCTGAGCATCAGGATAAGCGGAAACTTCGGCGATAATGACTTCGCCTTCAGTTGGGTGAATCCCTTGTTCGGTGATTAAAAGTTCATATTTAGAAAGTTTCTTTTCTTTAATTTCAACTTTACCGATGAAACCGGCATTCTCCGTGCTGGGCACAAAGGCGCCGACGATTTGAGAATAATTCCGTTGGGTAATGCTGACGACTTTACCTTCTGGGCCTCGATCTGAGCCTGGACGTGCTGGCCGAATAATTTCGACTTGAACATCATCACCGGTAAAAGCAAACATTGTGTTATCTGGATTAATATAAATATCTGGCAAATCTGGATCGTAACGAACAAAACCAAACCCTTTATCGTTTCCGTGGAAAGAGCCGTCGACGAGTTTCGTTTCTTGAACCAGCTTAAACTGGTCATGGTCATCCGTTGTGACCAACTTTTTGCGTTCCATATTGGCAAGTTCTTTCACTAAAAATGTGAACGCTGTTGCCCCTGAAAGATGCAATTCATCGCTTAACCGTTCTACGCTGTAGCTACGGTCGGGATGAGCTTGCAAAAAAGTCAGGAGTTGTTCTTGTAAGTTAGATTCTGACATGTTTTACCTCATTTTTTTAATAAATAGTTTTTAAATACGTTAAGACAGCTTGTTCTAATTCATGGTGAGCGCGATTAACCGTAATGACATGGCCAGCTGCTGCAAACCAATGATAATCTACCGCTAACCCTTGGGCAGTCAACTGATCACGCAAGCGTGGCGCAACCATGGCGTCAATCAGCTCATCTTGACCCCCTTGACCAATAAAGAATGGGCGCGTTAATTGCGTCAAATGAGCTTGTACTTGGTTGGCTGTAAACCGCGTAATAGCAGCTAATTGCTCCTGTGACGCTGGTTGCAGTAACGCCAGTGCCCGTTGCTGTTCAACCGTTGTTAAGCCTTGTTGTGCAAACTGACGCGCACTCAGGGTCATAAACATCGCTGGAACATTACTATGGGCGCTTGGCAAAATGGGTGAACTGAAAACACCACCGCCAAGCAAGGCCGAGTCATTTTCCAAGGCCATGGTCGCAAAAATGCCACCAAGCGATAGCCCAAAGATACTAATTTTAGTATAGCCTTTTTGACGTACAAATGATATTGCCTGTTGCGTATCTTGCCACCATTGTTCAGGTGAGCCGTCACGCAAAATATCACGCGGATCACCGGTGGCATGACCGCTAAATTGTGGCGCGTAAATACTATAATTTTCTCGTTCCAAGGCTCGTGCTAGCAAGCGCACATCATTGGCACTCCCAGAATAAGCATGCAACAAAATAACGGCATTGTCACCATGTTCAAAGAAAAAAGGTTCCGGTCGTTTTAACACAATTGCACCTTCTTAAAAAAAAACCTCCTGAAATCACAGGAGGACAGTCACTTACTTCGATGAGTACCATGCTAATGCGAGCGCTGCAACAAAGAATACAATTCCCAGTACAACGGTTACTTTTTGCATGAAAGCTTCAAAACCACGTGGCTTTTGCTTGGCGAACAAATCGTCAGCACCACCAGTCAATGAAGACATGGCATCATTTGTTTTAGATGGTTGCATCATTACCGCAATAATAATCAGTACGGAAACGACCAATATTAACGTCATCAGTATATTATACAATTCAAGTGCCTCCTAAAGAGTCCGCTATGTCTATAACAATTTAACATATTTAGCGTCATTTTTCCAGTCACGTGCGCAATTACTTACATTCTAAAGCAAATCAGGTTGGGCTAACATTCAATTGATCAATTTGATGGCGAACCCAGGCACGATTGCTCCGATCGGTCAAAATAATTAGCGTATCGCCCGCACGAATCAAGGTGTCCCCATGCGGAATCACTTGTCGCTCACCACGCCGAATCGCAATCAATAAAGATTCTTTAGGCCATTTGAAATCTCGAACCTGATGACCTTCAAATGCAGCACCCTCAAAAATTGGAATTTCCAGGCGATCCTGGACACCACTATGTTCAGGCAGCTTCGGCTGAGTCAATTTTTCCAGCAAGGCTTCATAGATTGGCGCCCCGCCCAGTAAATCAACTACCAGATACGCGGTCATTGAAACAACTGCAAGTGGCATCAAGTGGTGTAACGTGCCGACCATCTCCGTGATCAATAAAATAGCCGTAAAAGGGGCTTTCCCAATACCGGCAAAATACCCAGCCATCGCAAAAATGATAAAGTTTGAGACGAAACTTGCAGGCATCCAACCAATCGCAACCATTGATTGCGCGTAAATAGCACCTAGGATCGCCCCCAGCGATAGAATTGGCAAGAAAATCCCACCTGGTAGCCCTGAGCCATAAGAAAGTGTTGAAAAAACAAAGCGAAGGACAAAGATACCAATTAACGGTAACAGTGCTGGTGTAATGGCCGCAATGTTCAAAATAACTGCATTCCCGCCGCCAAGCAGCTTCGGCCACAGTAGCCCAATCGGAATAATCAATAGAAACGGCACCACCCCATCCAACCAGCTAGGCAATCTTAATCTTGAATACCAACTGGGCATCGCCAGTGTCACATTTTGATATAGATAACCAAAGACCCCTAGAAAAACACCCAAACCAATCAAATTACCGTACTGACTCAACGGTAAATTCGTGGCATACGGAATATGTAATACCGGGACTAGTCCGAAAAAGTTGAGTGAAACAAAGTTGGCTGCAATCGCACTAGCCAAAGCAGTGGTCCAAATAATCGGTGAAAAGTTATGATAAACCTCTTCCAATACAAATAAGGTACTGGCAATCGGCGCATTGAATGCGGCCGATAAACCGGCGGCAGCCCCACCAGCAATCAAGGAACGCCGGTCAGCGCCTGTTTGGTGGGTCGTTTCTGCAAAACCTTGCCCAATAGTTGCCCCTAACTGAATAGAGGGGCCTTCCCGTCCTAAAAACAGGCCAGAACCGATACCTAAAATCCCCCCAACAAATTTCCGCCACAGGACTGGCCACCAAGCATAGTCGAGTTCTCCCGCGAGTTGTCCTTCAACTTGCGGAATCCCTGAACCTTTTATATCTGGGAGTTGCTTAACCAATAAGCCGATAAAAATAGCGACTGCCAAACTAATTACGAGCCATGGTAATACTAGCCAAGGAGTCTGCACAATTTGGCCGTATACCCATTGCACCAATTTCAGTCCTTTTTCAATACTGAATCTGAAAATACTGACCACGATACCAGAAAGGAGCCCAACTAACAATCCCCGACCAATCGCACCAAAGCGAGTAAAATCGAAATGGCGCTGTTTTGGTTGATGTTGGATTTTCACGGATTAACCCTCACTTTCATGTTTGACCAGTTGTGTTAAACGTTGCGTCAAGGTCGTCAGTGTCACTTGATCAGCTCCCATGACCTGTTTAATTTGGGCCGGTCCATCAGCACGCCAGAACAGGCCAATCAGTAATGACGAGACCAAATCTGGTAACTTCAAGGTTTCCTGTAAGCCAGCTAGACAATCTGAATCACCATCAAACGCTTGTAACACAAGCGGGACTAATTCTGTTTCAGCTGGTCCGACCATCGCAGTTTGAAACTGTCGAAAACCAACTTTTCCCGTCGTGACAATGATATTCTCACCGTTTAGTTGCCCATGGACAAAGCAAGACTTCGCTACTGGATGCGTTGCAAGGTATGACTCGCGTTCAGCAGCAAAGGTAGGTCCTAAATCCGACCATGCAGCTTGATTTGCCAATTCTGATACTTTGACGCGATTAAAGTCAGCCACCTCGCCATTAAGTTGACGCAATGCCGTCCCAATCTGACGACCCAAAGTTGATTTAGCTAAAGGCTCGGCAGTGTTGATAAATTCAGTTAATGAAATGCCAACTAATGGCCGATAAATCACATAATAAAATTGATAACGATCAAAAATGAAGCCAGCATGTAAAAGCGTTGGTCCCGTCAATTGTAAACGTGCTAGACGTGCCAGACTAAATTTCTCTGTCTGGTACCGGTCTCTAGTCTGCGCTGCCACCGACGTCGGTGGAAAAATAGCAATCTGAGTGGCTCCCACTGAAAAAGTTGCTGTAAATGCTGTCTCAACGAGTTCCGGCGTCTTAAATGGTTCATTTTCACTCCGATAAATTTGTTGAATTAAAGCTTCAAATGCTGCTGGTGTCGCTGCTGCCGCCTGCCAGTCTGCCCACTGGTCGATTTGCTGTTTGAAATAATCCATACGTTTTCAATGGCTCCTTTAAAATACTCGTATCTTATTTTACCACGATAACTCACTCATTAACGGAATAAACCCGAGGCACTTCCGATTGGACAAAAAAAGAGCCGCTCGAGATGAGCGACTCTTCACTTAGAACAATAACCTATTACTTGTTTGCAATAGCGTTACGAGCGTCTTCGCTTAAGTTGTAGAACCCAGCAAGACCCTTGTATTCTGAAGTGCTTTCAAGTTGGTCTTCGATCCGCATTAATTGATTGTATTTAGCAATCCGTTCAGTACGGCTCATTGAACCAGTCTTGATTTGGCCAGCGTTCATTGCGACAACTAAGTCAGCAATGGTCGTGTCTTCAGTTTCACCAGAACGGTGAGAAACGATGGCAGTGTAGCCAGCTTGTTTAGCCATTTCGATAGCTTCAACAGTTTCAGTCAAAGTACCAATTTGGTTAACCTTGATTAAGATAGCGTTGGCAACGCCCATCTTGATCCCCTTAGCAAGGTAGTCAGTGTTAGTAACGAACAAGTCATCACCAACGATTTGAACCTTCTTGCCAAGCTTTTCAGTAGCCATTTGCCAGTCTCCCCAGTTGTTTTCATCCAAAGGATCTTCGATGGAAATGATTGGGTACTTGTCAACGATGCTGTCAAGTAAGTCAACGAATTCTTCGGCAGTAAATGATTTCCCATTTTCGCCTTCACCCTTTAAGTCATACTTGCCAGTTTCTTCGTTGTAGAATTCAGAAGCGGCACAGTCGAAGGCAATTGAGATATCCTTGCCTGGCTTGTAGCCGGCACGTTCGATAGCTTCAATTAAGATTTCGAATGGTTCTTCGTTGTTCTTCAAGTCAGGAGCGAAACCACCTTCATCACCAACAGCAGTTGAGTAACCGCGTTCGTTTAAGATAGCTTTCAAATTATGGAAAGTTTCTGAACCCATCCGAACAGCTTCTTTAACTGAAGAAGCACCAACAGGCATGATCATGAATTCTTGGAAGTCCACGTCGTTGTTAGCGTGAGCACCACCATTGATAACGTTCATCATTGGTGCTGGCAAGACATGCGCATTGAAACCGCCAAGGTAGTTGTATAATGGCATTTCAAGTTCGTCAGCAGCAGCACGTGCAGCAGCGATAGAAACACCTAAGATAGCGTTAGCGCCTAACTTAGCTTTGTTTGGAGTACCGTCTAATTTGATCATAGCTTGGTCAATGGCACGTTGGTCAGTTACATCATAGCCAACGATTTCTTTGGCGATTAACTTGTTAACATTGTCAACGGCCTTAGTAACACCTTTGCCCATGAAACGGCTCTTGTCACCATCACGTAATTCAACGGCTTCATGTTCACCGGTTGAAGCACCTGAAGGAACGATACCGCGACCAAAAGCGCCGCTTTCAGTATATAATTCAACTTCGACAGTTGGGTTGCCACGTGAGTCTAAGACTTCGCGAGCATAAATATCTGTAATAATAGACATTAAATTCTCTCCTTAATTTTACTGTAATAGGTTCATCCCTATTATAGAAAGTTGTGACTGAACTTGCAATAAATATTAGTTATTTTGATAGTTAACTAATTCTAAGAATGAATCTGGTTGCATTGAAGCACCACCGACTAAGCCACCATCGATGTTAGCTTTGCTCATCAAATCAACAACGTTAGCAGGTTTTACACTACCACCGTATTGAATACGAACTTTGTCAGCAACAGTTTGTGAATAAAGATCAGCAACCGTCTTACGAATAACGGCACAGATTTCTTCAGCTTGGTCACTTGAAGCCGTCTTACCAGTACCGATGGCCCAGATTGGTTCATAAGCAAGAACTAATGAACTAACTTGGTCAGCAGATAAGCCCTTCAAAGCAGCTTTGATTTGGCCTGAAACCCATGATTCGGCTTCGCCGGCTTCACGTTGTTCCAAACTTTCACCACAGCAGATGATTGGTAGCATGTTGTTCTTGAAGATAGCATGTGCTTTCTTGTTGATATCTTCATCAGTTTCGTGGAAATAGCCACGACGTTCTGAATGACCGATAATGACGTAATCAACGCCCAAGTCAGCTAAAGCAGCTGGTGAAGTTTCACCAGTATAGGCCCCAGCATCTTCAAAATAAGCATTTTCAGCAGCAATCTTTAAATCAGAACCCTTAGCAGCTTCGACCATTTCTTGTAAGAAAAGGGCTGGAGCAGCAACGACTGATTCAACTTTGTTAGGATCTGGTAATTGGTCCTTAACAGCGTTAACGAAAGCTAAAGCTTCGCTAGCGGTTTTGTTCATTTTCCAGTTACCGGCAATAATAGGTGTACGCACGATAGACCTTCCTTTCGGAGAACAGATTATTTATCAGAAATAGCAGCAATACCAGGTAAAGTCTTACCTTCAAGGTATTCAAGTGAAGCGCCACCACCAGTTGAGATATGGGTCAACTTATCGCCGACGCCAAGTTGCTTAACTGCGGCAGTTGAGTCACCACCACCAACGATAGTCGTTGCATCTGATAAGGTTCCTAAGAACTTACCAACTTCAAGCGTACCCTTGGCATAGTTGCTCATTTCGAAGACACCCATTGGTCCGTTCCAAACAACGGTTTTAGCGTCGCGTAAAACGTCTTTGAATTCTTCGATAGACTTAGGACCGATATCCAAAGCCATGTAGCCATCAGGAATTGACCCGTCAACAATCTTGCTAGGAACATCGTTGTCAAACTTTTCAGCAACAACAGAGTCACTAGGTAAGACCAACTTGTCGCCGGCCTTTTCGATGATTGACTTAGCTAAGTCGATCTTGTCTTTTTCAACAAGTGAGTTACCAATACCCATGCCTTTAGCAGCATAGAAAGTATAAGTCATCCCACCACCGATGATGATTTTGTCAGCTTTATCGATCAAATGATCGATAACACCGATCTTGTCAGAAACCTTAGCACCACCCAAGATAGCAACGAATGGATGCTTTGGATTATCAACCGCGTTACCTAAGAACTTGATTTCCTTTTCCATTAAGAAACCAGCGGCAACCTTGTCCATGTTTGAAGCAATCCCAACGTTAGATGCATGTTGACGATGAGCAGTCCCGAAGGCATCGTTGACGTAAACGTCACCAAGTGATGCCCAGTACTTGCCTAATTCAGGATCATTACCTGATTCGCGCTTAACTTGTTCGCCGTTAACAACATCTTCGAAACGAGTGTTTTCAACAACTAAGACGTCGCCGTCATTCATGTTGTTGATTGCAGTTTCAAGTTGTTCGCCTTCAGTAACAGGAACGAAGGTTACAGGCTTGTTTAATAAGTTTGAAAGACGTTCAGCAACTGGACGTAAGCTCAAGCCTTTTTTGTCATCTTCACTCTTAATCCGACCTAAGTGAGAGAACAAGATAGCTTTACCATCATGTTCGCTAACGTATTTGATCGTTGGTAAGGCAGCGACGATCCGATTGTCGTCACCAATCTTGCCGTCTTTAATAGGAACATTAAAGTCGACACGAATTAAAACTTTTTTATCTTTAACATCTAAATCTGAAACAATTAATTTAGCCAATGTTAAAATCCTCCTAGAATTCGTGACTCGTATAAAAAAACGGCAGAGAGAGTTTGCCTCCCCCCGCCGTTTTAAACCGTATGCGGTTTTAAAGTTCTAACAAACTAATTTATATTAGAGAGTAGCGAACTTCAATAAAGTACGTACCATTTGGCAAGTGAAGCCGTATTCGTTATCGTACCAAGCAACAGTCTTAACCAATTGGCTTTCACCATCTGAAGTAACTTCAGTTTGGGTAGGATCGAAGATTGAGCCGAAAGTCGTACCGATAACGTCAGATGAAACGATTTCGTCTGCGTTGTAACCGAATGATTCGTTACCTTCAGTATGCTTCTTGATAGCAGCATTAACTTCGTCAGCAGTAACTTTCTTGTCTAAGATAGCAACTAATTCAGTTAATGAACCGTCAACAACACCAACACGTTGTGCATGGCCTTGTAATTTACCCTTCAATTCTGGGATAACTAAGCCAAGAGCTTTAGCAGCACCAGTTGAATGAGGAATAGTGTTTACACCGGCAGCACGTGCAGCACGGAAGTTACCGCCACGTACAGGGCCGTCTAACAACATTTGAGTTGAAGTGTAAGCATGGATAGTTGTCATAGTACCAACCTTGATACCGAATTCTTTGTTTTCAAAGAATGCAAGTGGTGCAAGGCAGTTAGTGGTACATGAACCAGCAGAAACGATACGGTCATCTGAAGTTAAGATGTCATCGTTAACGTTGTAAACGATAGTCTTCAAGTCTGAACCAGCTGGTGCAGAAATTAAGACACGTTTTGCGCCGGCGTCCAAATGAGCTTGTGACTTTTCTTTGGATGTGTAGAAACCAGTACATTCGAGAACGAAGTCAACACCATCGTTCTTAACCCAAGGAATATTTTGTGCTTTAGGTTCAGCATAAACACGGTAGTTCTTACCGTTTACGACGATTGAATCGTCAGTTGCTGAAACTTCAGCATCCAAAGTACCATGAGTTGAGTCATACTTCAAAAGATGAGCCAACAATGCAGGTGAAGTTAAATCGTTAATAGCAACAACTTCGATATCACTTGATTTTGCACCAAGTTCTAAGATACGACGGAATGCTAAACGACCGATACGTCCGAAACCATTAATACCAATTTTTACAGACATACTAGAATTTCCTCCTTGTGGAAATAAAAATATTTTTTATTTTAAAAAGTAGAAAACTACTTTTTTAAAATCAAGTTAGCAGCACCTTCGTCCGTGATCAAACACGTCCGTTTTGGTGCGATTTTCATATACGCCTCAATTGCGGTGGCCTTTGAGGCCCCACCCGCAACTGCGAGTATAATCTCCATATTGGCCAGTTCTCCGATTTGCAAGCCAATTCGTGGAATCCGATAAACAACGTTACCATCTTTATCGAAGAAATAACCAAAAGCCTCACCAACAGCCTCACGCTGTCTTAAAACTTTGATTTGATCCTCAGACATGTTCCGTCGATGTGCCATTGAGACTGCATCGCCGACGCTGTGAATCACCACGTTAGCTTGCCGAATGATGCCTAACACCTCTTGAATACTTGGTTCCTTGAGGAGCGGCTCATACGTTCGTTCACTGACCTGTTCTGGCACGAACAGTGACCGGAATTTACCACCGGTATGTTCCGCCAT
The DNA here is from genome assembly GCF_005405005.1 of Lactiplantibacillus daoliensis. Taxonomy (GTDB): domain Bacteria; phylum Bacillota; class Bacilli; order Lactobacillales; family Lactobacillaceae; genus Lactiplantibacillus; species Lactiplantibacillus daoliensis. Next base: position 321,864 of record NZ_BJDH01000001.1, read on the forward strand.
TTGCGACGCAATCGTGTTGGCCTGAATCGCAACCGATTCACCAACACCACCTCGTGCCGGGACAAATAACAACTGACGCTTGCTAGCAAGTTTGTTAGTAAGGTTGTTTGCCACATGTTCCATGGTATGCCCACCCATTACGGCAATAATGCTATCACCTTCAGGCAATAACCGCTGTAATAGTTGGTTCACTTCTTCGCCCATAGTCCCGATAACTTTTAACTGTCGGTCAGAATCGCCAGAAACAATGATGCAACGTTTAATATTAAAACGTTGTGCCAATTGTCGTTCTTTCTGACGGATTCCCATTAACTCATCCATGAACTGACTCAATCCAAGCAAAACATCCTTGCCCTGTTGAGTCACCTGCATGCCTGACTTGTTAGCACTAATTAAATCCAACTTGCGTAACGTATCCGTTTCGGTACGTAACGTTCGTTCACTAACATCCAGAGTTTGAGCTAATAACCTTCGTCCAACCGGGGCCATCCAATTAATGGTTCTTAATACCAAGTAACGACGACTCAGCATCTCAACCATGTCTGGGGCAATTGCCTCAATCCATTGAATATCTGAATGCATGGCATTCAACCTGCTCTCTAGTGGGACGGATTCAGTCCAGCTATGTCGAATAACGACCCAAAGACTTCAAAAAACAAAGCACACAACCATAATTTACTACGAAATTGACGTTGCATACCTCTCTTACCACAACATGAATTATAACAGGTTAATGGGGTCGTTGCAAATCAGAACAATACAGCTCCTATAACCGACTACTTAAAGTCACAGCTTTTATTACTGTTCGGGTTTTAAATATTGTTTTCGCTTAGAAGAAGCTGGAATGTTAAGGTTCTCCCGATATTTGGCGACAGTTCGACGTGAAAGTTCGACATTTTCTGACTTAAGAATCTGAACAATTTTTTGGTCTGAAAGCGGTTTTTCTTTATTTTCGCCATCAATCAGGGCCACAATTCGATGTTGAACGCTATCAGCCGAGATTAATTTTCCAGTTTCGGTGGGACGTTTGTTGACCGCCTTGGTAAAGAAACGTTTCAGTTCAAACATGCCAAAATCAGTTTGAATATATTTGCCATTAATACTACGACTGATTGTTGACTCGTGCACTTTTAACTGTTGAGCAACATCTCTAAGCAACAATGGTTGCAATTCAGTTGAGTTTTCAAGAAAGAAATCGGCCTGACGATCAATAATAACCGTCCCCACCCTAAAGATGGTTGCTTCACGTTGTTGCAAACTGCTTGCAATCCAATCGTACTCAGATTTCTTTTCTTTTAAATATTCTGTAACCTCTTGATCATCATGCTGACTCATTTTTTGGTAGTAATTGCTTTTAAACTTAACCACCGGCTGAGCCATCGACGCCGTTTTCAATCCCAGCTGACCTTGCTGCGTCGTCACAATCAAGTCTGGGAAAATATAACCCGTTGTTTCTTGACCAATTGCGGCCCCCGGTGTGGGACTTAACGTTCGAACATAGTCGTACACACTTGAGATATCTGCTAAGTCAACTTGATACTGTTTAGCCAGCGATGCCCACTGACGATTAACAAACGCATCAAAGTTTTCTTCTAATATAATGTAAGCTAAATTTGGCGCACTTTCATCATTCTCAGTTTGAAGCATTAATGCTTGTTGCAAACTACGGGCACCAACGCCAGGTGGATCAAGTTGTTGCAATAAGGTAATTGCATCTAATAATTCAACTGGCGTGGCGTTTGTCTCGGCCATAATCTGTTGATCATCTACTTTGAGATAGCCATTGACATCGACAAATTCAATCAGTGCCAACACAATTTTGCGTAATTTCGTGTCTCGCATCGTTAGATGAATCTGGTCTAATAAATATTCAAATAATGAATGCTGATTTGTGGTTGAGACCCGTTCGATAAAATCTGCATGGGTCGCCACATTTTTAGCAGCACTTAAGCTCGCATGATTCGCATTCCAATTCGTGTCAACATCAATCAATGGATTTTCGAGCGCTTTTTGGGTCAAAAAATCCCGTAATTCTTCAACATTAAACTGCAACATTTGAATCGATTGTTGTAGTCGTTGTGTCATGGCTAATTTCTGACTCTGGCGTTGTTGCTGTCGAAAGCCTTGTCCTAATGCCATCGCTCATTCCTCCCAAAAAACATTTTTATTAATAACCCTTGTGTTTTTATCTTGAATCCGCTAAACTATAATATGTTGTTTAGGCGCCCGTAGTGTAATGGATCGCACGTAAGATTCCGGTTCTTGAAATGGGGGTTCGATTCCCTCCGGGCGCATCAGTTGCTGAGATTGATTCTCAGCTTTTTTTATACAAACTTTTAGTATACTTTCCAAATGTACCGCTTTCATCATAACACACTCTGCCTGGTCGCCAACAGTGTTCCCGGTGAGCCTGTCAACGAGTTTCGACCGAAAAAAAGAGATTGGGATTTCCCAATCTCAAGCCGTATATGATAGAAGCCTAAGTATACCACGGAACGGTCTAAAACGGAATTTTGTTTTTGAGGTTTTTCTTTTGACCTTTACTGACCTTAGCGGTAAACTACATTTATATTAGCAAGCAGCTAATTAATCTATTGAAACCTTAGGAGGCTAACAAGTTATGTATCCAGTGCCGACAGTTATCGAACAGTCATCACGTGGCGAACGTGCCTATGACATTTATTCTCGACTTTTAAAGGACCGTATCATCATGTTATCTGGTCCCATTGAAGACAATATGGCCAATGCAATCATTGCCCAATTACTCTTCTTGGATGCCCAAGATTCTGATAAAGACATCTACCTTTATATCAACTCACCCGGTGGGGTCGTTACCGCTGGTTTAGCCATCTATGACACCATGAACTTCATCAAATCTGATGTTCAAACGATTGTCATGGGGATGGCAGCTTCAATGGCCAGTGTCTTGGCATCATCCGGGACTAAGGGCAAGCGGTTTGCTTTACCTAACTCAGAAATCTTGATTCACCAACCATCTGGTGGTGCTCAAGGTCAACAAACTGAAATCGAAATTGTTGCGGAAGAAATTTTGAAGACCCGTAAAAAGATCAACCAAATTTTAGCAGACAACGCCGGTCAATCAGTTGAAAAACTGAACCACGATACTGAACGTGATAACTACTTAACTGCACAAGAAGCTAAGGATTATGGTTTGATCGATGATATCATGGAAAACAACAGTTTAAAATAAGCTAGATGAATTGAGCTGACTTCGGTCGGCTCTTTTTATTTGGCTGGCGTCAGATTCGCCAGACGTCACTGGTCTTGCGTATAATTAATGCTATTCCAATACTTTTTAAAGAGGTTTTCTCATGTCTGCTAAGATTCTCTCCTCACCAATCATCCTGGTGATTGCACTCGTTTACGTCATTTTCGGGGGCTGCCGTTTAATCTGGTCGCTACCCTACACCCTCAAACAATCAACCTTAACAATTCGGCAACGCAGTCGATTACGAAAACTGTACAATCAGCAACCCGGCACAACCAAACTACCGCAATACTTGGGGGTGACACTATGCTTACTTATAATTTTAAGCCTCGTTATCCCCTTAAGTGGTTGGTCCGTCCCACAATTATGGCTCAGTTTTATTTGGCTTATCTGGCTCTTGATCGGCTGGTGGTCCGGTCGTCAGGGGCTTGATCGCCGTCGAAACTATTGGCAGGCACAACATGGTCAGCTGCCATTTAACTTAATTGACGATAAGCAATTCCAGACACGTCGAATTCAGTTCAACCGCTTAGTTATCGCGGCAATTATTGCAATACTGGATTACGGCTGGCTATTTCACTAAACTACAAAAGCAGCGACCAAAAATGGCCGCTGCTTTATTTTTGAATTATTTTTCGATATAAGTGTACTTATAATTCCACTGCGTTCCAGCGGTGTTGTGAATAATCCCTTTGACTTTTGGATTAACTAAGAACGAGTAGACCGTTTGATAGACGGGCGCAATTGCTTGGTCCTTCATCAAAACTTGTTCCGCATCAATCATATCTTGCCAACGCGCATCCGCATTATTAGCATCTTGATTAGCCGCTTTATCCACTAAAGCATCGTATTTGGCACTGCTATATTTACCAAAGTTATAGCCACTATTTTTTTGGAAAATTTGTAAATACGAGATGGGATCATTAAAGTCCGCTCCCCACATCCCCAGATACAGGTCAAAGTCACCAGATTCACGTCGTTGGGTCATTACTGACGCTGGAATGTTAGACAGATCCACGGTTAGTCCGCTAAGTTGCTTTTCTAATTGGCCTTTATAATACTGTGAAACTGGCTTATTAGGTTCTTCATTCGACGAAACCATCCGCAAGGTCAGCTTCTTCAACCCAGTTTCTTTCAAACCTTTCGCCCACAGCTTTTTAGCCAGGGTTGGATTGTAATCCACGGTATTTTTCAAATAGGCTTGATCTGCAAAATCTTGGCCCGTTTTCGGATTATTAGCCAAGTCCTTAGCAACTAATCCCTTAGCCGTGCTAGAATCATCCCCGATAACCTTAGTCACTAATTGCTTCCGGTTAATGGCTAATGAAATGGCCTGGCGAATATCTTTATTGTTCAATGCTTTTTTAACAGTCGCATCCGACGCATTAAAGTTATAGGACAAGAATTGGGTGATTGAATATGGATATGTCTTATAATCCGCGTTGTGCTTCAAATTCTTGACTTGCTCACTGGATAGTTGCGTCAAGTCTAACTTTTTATCTTGGAACAAATTAAGTGTCGTTGTTGTACTTTCATTAACGGTGTAATTAATTTTGGTTAAGTGCACGGATTTCTTATCCCAATATTGGTCATTTTTCACAAATTGCCAACGGTTATTCGTCCCAGTCCAACCGACTAATTTGAAGGGCCCACTATAGAGCATGTATTGTGCCTTGGTAGCATACTTGCTCCCCCACTTTTTAACGGCTGTTTCACTGACTGGTCCAAATAATGGATAAGTCATCAACTTCTTGAAATATTTGATTGGCGTCGAAAGCGTCACAACAAACGTGTGCTTTCCAACTGCCTTAACACCTAATGTACTTGGGTCCTTTTTACCGGCAACAATCCCATCCGCATTTTTTACGCCAGAGAACAGATATGCGTACTGTGACTTCGTTTTCGGCGTGACTGCTCGTTGCCAAGAATAAACAAAATCTTGAGCAGTAATTGCTGAGCCATCGCTCCATTTAGCATCACGAATTGTAAATTTGTAAGTTAGGCCATCCTTTGAAACACTAGTTTGACTCGCAAGTCCGGGCGTGACGCTCCCATTTTTGCCCAGTCGATATAAACTTTCAAAAATATTCCCAGTCGTCCCAAAACCAGATGACTTTGAAATATCGATCGAGTCTAATGTGCTTGGATATGATAAATTCAGCACTTGTTTGGCAGCATATTGACCATTACCACTTGTTTGGGACTGTTGCTTGCCACAAGCGGCCAATACCGTCACTAATAATAAACTAAAAATAACTGCTAACACTGATCGCTTTTTCACACCTGTTCGCCCCTTTAATTTTCATCTTTTTTTATCACAACTTACCCCAACCGGAAACAAAAAAAACGCCTGTCTAGAATCTCGTCAGATTCCAAGCAGGCGTGCGTTTCAAACATAACGATTTGAGCTCAAACTCGTTAGATTTGTTGCACTAGAGATGCTTGTAATTCAACGCAAATAGCCATGTTGTTAGAGTCACAACATGGGCAGCACATCATCATTTGCGTCAAATTATTTTTCATAGCAAGCGTCTCTCCGATTTCATAAGATGGTTTCAGTATAGAGATGACCACTTACTTTTGTCAAGTGATTATTTTGGACACAATTAAATTTATCTTGGCCAGGACATTTGAAATTCAACCCATATAACGATTAAACTAGGGATAAAGCATTACTCTAGGAGGAATAAAAGTTGGATAATATTGCCGAATCGATTTTCAAAAATCAGCGTGGTCGTACTGAAAAATTATTAAAGGCCGGCTTCCAAAAACGGGGACAACAATTTGTGAACCAAAGCTCATTTCTAGCGGATGCTTTCACGCTGACAATCACCGTCACACTCCCTCACACAGTCATCACAGAATTAATTGATAACGAAACGCAACAACCCTACACCCTCCATTTAAATGCAAATAACACTGGGGACTTCGTGGCTCAGGTTCGAAAAGCCTATCTTGATACCCTTCAAAAACTCGCCGATCAGTGTTTTGATCAGGATGTCTTTCAAACTGAGCAAGCCCATTTATTGATTCAAACGATCAAAAAAAATTATGGTGATGAACTGGAATTTCTTTGGAAAAAATTCCCTGACAATGCGATCTGGCGTCGATCCGACACTAAAAAATGGTATGCCCTGTTGATGAAAATCTCCAAACGCAAGCTGGGCCTAGATTCCGATGAAGTCGCCACAATTGTGGACTTTCGTTTAACAGCCAAACAGCACGATCAACTGATCGACAATCAAACTTATTTTCCTGGCTATCACATGAACAAACAACATTGGTTCACCATTCTTCTGGATGGTAGCGTCCCAGATGCCGACCTACTCAAACTGTTACAAACCAGCTACGAGCTCGCACAATAATTGACAATAAAAAGCCCCGCAAAACGCGAGGCTTTTTTGTGACTCCTAATATTTATTGCCGAAACGTGTGACAAAAGACTGCTACCTCCGCTTAGCTACGAAACTCGTCTTTTTCCCCACGCTCTTTTTAGGCATCTTTTTGAAGTTGGGCCGCAAATTGGTTAATTTTACGGAGCCGATGGTTGATTCCTGATTTCGAAATCGGTCCACCGGGAACCAATGTCCCTAATTCCTTCAGACTGACTTCACGGTGTTCCAGTCGTGCAATCGCCACTTCTTGTAACTTAATGGGCAATTGTTTTAGCCCGACCGTTTCGTCAATCAACATGATATTTTCAATCTGCTGACTTGAAGCATTCGCAACTTTGTCCATATTGGCATTTTCACAGTTGACTAACCGGTTGACCGAGTTGCGCATGTCCCGCATAATCCGAACATCCTCAAACTTCAACATTCCAGTCGTCGCACCAATCAATGACAAAAAGTCCGCAATCTTTTCGGCTTCCTTGATGTAGGTAATAAACCCACCACGTCGATCAGTGGTGCGGGAATTTAGCCCATATTGATTCATCATTTCAGAAATCATACGATTATGTTCTTCATACAGTGAATAAATTTCCAAATGATAACGCGAAGTTTCAGGATTATTCACTGAGCCACCTGCTAAAAAGGCTCCTCTTAAATACGAGCGCACAGCCCCATCATCCGTTAGGACCTCTGTTGGGGCAACTTCAACGATTTGAAAATCTTTCAAAATTCCCAAATCTTCTAAGACCATATCTGTCCCAGTTTTCAGGCGCACGATATACAAGTTATTTTTATTCAACTTCATTTTTCGGCGAACGATTAATTCACTCGCCACATCATAAAATTGCTTCAATAACCGGTAGATACGCCGCGCGATGGCCGGATTTTCGGTCTGAATATTCAAAATAAAATGGTGATTAGACAAACTAATCGTCCCATTCATTCGAATCAAGGCCATCAGTTCGGCCTTCGCATTCTCGCGATGGACAGCGAGGTTGGTTAGTTCTTTCTTAACTTCACTGGCGTATGACATCTATTAGCGTCCTCCTATCTTAAAACGTCGGAGTGACCCACTAAGTTCATCAGTTCTGTCACAACTTGGTCGCCATCATGGAAGGCACCGTTGTCCCGTAACTTCAAGAAATTAGCTGAGATCACCTTGCAACCTTGATCCCGTAACCCGCGGAAGTCATGACTGACTTGGCGAGAAACTTCGTTAAACTTATGAAAATCCATGTAATCATCCGGTACTTTTTCAGTATTGACCAGGACCGTATTGATGAATGTCTCACCTAAATGTCGATTCAAAACACGCACGTGATCCGCATCTGAGAAATTATCCGTTTCACCTTTTTGCGTCATGATGTTACAAATATAGACCACTTCCGCGTCAGTTTCACAGACCGCCCGACCGATATTATCAATCGTCAAGTTCGGTAAAATACTCGTAAACAGACTCCCCGGACCTAAAACAATCTGGTCGGCTTGCATAATCGCGTCAATAACAGGTTGCACTGCTTCTGGTTTATTGCCGTCTTTATCAGTGACCCAAACACGATCTAGTGACTTGTGCGCCGCCGTGATCTCTGCTTCACCAACTAATTCAGAACCGTCTTTAAACTGCCCATGCAACGTTAAAGCCTCATTGGCAGCTGGATAGACATGACCATCAACTTGCATCATGTGTGACAATTCTTGCACCGCGTCAAAAACACCGGACTTCATTTCAGTCAACGCCGCAATAATCAAGTTACCAATGGCATGCCCAGCAAAGAACTGGTCATCCCCTTGGAAGCGATACTGGAAAATATCTTTGTAAATATCGGGTAAATTAGACAGTGCCACCATCACATTTCGAATATCACCAGGTGGCACGACGTTTACATAGTTACGTATAATCCCTGAAGAACCCCCATCATCGGCCACCGTAACCACCGCCGTGATGTCAACGGCTTGCTTGCGCAAACCATTCAGGACAACTGGCAAACCAGTCCCCCCGCCAATCACGACGATCTTAGGCCGCTGGGTCTTAAACGTATATTTTCTCATGAACGATTAACTGTTTCCTTCCGTTTTTCGATATCACGATGACTGATGTGCACCTTATACGTCTGACCCAAGGCTTCACCAATGCGCTTCGTTAACGCAACGGAACGGTGTTGCCCACCAGTACAACCAATCGCAATCGTCAAACTAGTTTTGCCCTCGGCTTCATAACCCGGCATAATACTTTCCAACATCCCAATAAACTGTTGATAAAACTTTTCAGTCGCTGGTTGTTGCATCACATAGTCATATACTGGCTTGTCTAACCCAGTCTGATGTTTTAATTCTGGAATATAATATGGATTTGGTAAGAACCGGACGTCCATCACAATATCTGCATCAATGGGCAGGCCGTATTTGAAACCAAATGATAATACTTCAATGTGGAAAGTTTCATCCGCGCTCGTTTCAAATTTATCAAAAATCGATTCCCGCAATTCACGCGGTGTCAACGTGGTCGTATCGATCAAATACGACGCACGATCTTTCAATGGTCCTAATAGCTCACGTTCTTTGCGAACACCATCCATAATACGCCCTTCCATCGCTAATGGGTGAGAGCGTCTGGTCTCCTTGTACCGAGAAACCAACTCTTCATTGGACGCATCTAAAAAGAGAATCTTAGTTGACACAAAATCGGTATTATCCAAATTTGCCAACATATCAATAATTTCGTCGTAAAACGCGCGTGATCTTAAATCGATCACCAGCGCCACCTTTTTGATCTTACCAGATTCTTCTACGAGTTCAGAGAACTTTGGTAATAAGGCGGGCGGCATATTATCAATACAAAAATAACCTAAATCTTCAAAGCTCTGGACTGCGACCGTTTTGCCGGCCCCGCTCATACCAGACACAATGACTAATTGTAATGAATCTGCCATAACACTGCTCCTTTGGTCCATATTGTTGGTAGTATATCATACCGGGCGTGTCATTTCTACTAACACCCTCGGTTTGACCTTAAAATAAAGCGGTTAGTCCCATTCCTGGTCCTAACCGCCCAATCATAATCAGTTAATTTCGACGGGCAAACGCAATCAAAATGGCGTTAATCCCGAAAATAGCAAAGTAAACACTAACCAAAACATTGAATGAGAAGGCCGCAACCATTGGATTAAAGATTAACATGATCCCAATGATTAGACTCAAGATATCCAAAATTAAGGAAAAGACGTAATAACCCATCCCGAAAACGCGTAAGTGAGACGCCACGACTAAGCGTTCGATGGAATCAATTAAGAACCAGAATGCAAAGACGTAACCTAAAACGACGATACCAGTTGGTGAATGGAACAGGAAGAGTAACCCAACTAAAATATCAATTACCGCAAACACTAACGCAAAGTTAGCACGCAAACCGGTTTCACGACGTAATTTAGTATAACCACCAATCGTGGTAATCCCACTAATAATTGCTGCAATCGCAAATAAGAAAACTAAACTAAGTAACGCGGCTTTGGGCTGTTTCATAACAAAATAGGATGCAATCAAGAACACGATCCCGGTCATGAATTCAGTCCAGTCAAAGCCCCAACGATGATCATTAAACATATGACTTAACATCTCCAATATTCTTTAGTTCCATCATACCAGTTCATGAAAGAGTTTCCAATTCTTTGGCTACACTGGGTGCCCGCTCATCTAACTTACAGATACCCTATATACTTTCACTGTTACTGCCATGATGTTATTCCGGTTAAAACTAGGCTTCTTTAAACTTGACGGCAGTGCCATACGCCGCCACGGATTGAATGTCTGTACCGATTGAACCCGAATCAAACCGCATCATCACAACCGCATCTGCGCCCAATTCGGTTGCATTCGTTCGCAACCGATCAACGGCAGCTTCACGTGCTTCATCCAACATCTTGGTATAATCTTTGACTTCCCCACCAACAATATTTTTCATCGAGGCACCAATATTACGAAAAACATTCTTGGATTGTGTGGTGACCCCAAAAACTTCCCCAATAATTTCATAGGCTTGACCTGGAATTTGTTCGGTCGTCGTCACTAACATTTTCGTCATGATAATCACTCCTTCAGTGCTTTAAATATACCGGTAATGACGTTCAGTTGCAATCGTTTCCATTCGTTTTCAACCAAAATGAAAAGGTCTGAGAAAAAATTCCCAGGCCTTTTCGTTATCAATGGTCAAATTGATAAACAAGTTTTAGTTATCGCTGTTGAGCGATTGGTACTGTGCGAGCTGTTCATTCGCACGTTTGAGTTCCGCCTTAATTTGATCAAAACCAGTACCACCCAAGGAATGACGTCGTTCAACCGCGACCTTGGCGTCTAAATCATGATAGACGTCTTCATCGATCAACGGTGAAATTTCCTTGTATTCCGCTAACGGAATATCTTGAAGCGGTCGATTCTTTTTCAAACCATCCAAGACCAGCTTTCCCACAATCGCATGGGCTTCACGGAACGGAATACCTTTGTTAGCCAAGTAATCAGCTAATTCGGTTGCATTTGAGAAATCATTGGTGGTGGCATTTGCCATCCGTTCTTCATTAACAGTCAACGTTGCGAGCATCCCAGTAAACACATGCAAACTAGTCAAGATAGTGTTTACGGTATCAAAAGCGCCTTCCTTATCTTCTTGTAAATCTTTGTTGTAAGCTAGCGGGATGGCTTTCATCACGGTGAGTAACCCCATCAAATTGCCATAGACCCGACCAGACTTACCACGGATCAATTCAGCCATATCGGGATTCTTCTTTTGTGGCATGATTGAACTCCCGGTTGAAAATTGATCACTCAAGCTCAGATATTTGAATTCATAACTGCTCCAAGAAACAATTTCTTCACAGAAGCGTGAGAGATGCATCATCAAAATCGACGCATTACTCAAGAACTCTAACACAAAGTCCCGATCAGAAACGGCATCCAAACTATTATGATAGACGTCACTGAAGCCCAATAATTTGGCACTATATTCACGGTCGATTGGGAACGTTGTCCCTGCTAAGGCCGCGGCGCCCAGTGGCGAAATATCGGTATGCTTCATATTGAATTCAAACCGTTCCATGTCTCGCTTGAACATTTGATAATAGGCCAACAAATAATGACCATACGAGATTGGCTGAGCATGTTGCAAATGCGTATAGCCTGGCATGATCGTTTCAACATTTTCACTCGCTTTTTCAACGAGGACGTTTTCCAAATCATGCAACCGATCCAAAATTTTCGGTAACTGATGTTTCATGTATAAATGAAAGTCAGTTGCCACTTGATCATTCCGGGATCGTGCCGTATGCAATTTACCCGCAACAGGTCCGATCTCCTCCGTCAGCAAAGATTCAATATTCATGTGAATATCTTCGTTGACAGTTGAAAATTCGAGCTTGCCTTTTTGTAACTGTTGTTCCAGTTTTTCCAGTCCAGCTACGATTTGATCGACATCAGCAGCATCGAGAATACCAGTTTTTTTGAGCATCTTAACGTGTGCCAGCGAACCAGTGATGTCTTCGGCAGCAAGTAACTGATCAAAACCGATCGACGCCCCAAATTCGTCAACATACTTGGCACCAGTTTCAGTAAACCGGCCACCCCATAGTTTCTTGGTACTCATTAGGCATGTTCCTTAGTTGCTTTGGCTTCTGCTTGTGCCTTTGCTTGAACTTGGGCATTAACTTGCGTTGGGAGACCCCAAAGTTTGATGAAGCCGACAGCTGCTTGTTGGTCAAATTCATCAGCGGCAGTGTAAGTAGCTAAGTTCTTGTCATATAAGGAATTTGGTGACTTCCGTCCTTCAGTAATGACATTTCCTTTGAACAATTGAACCCGCACAACGCCATTAACAACTTGTTGAGTTTCTTTCAAGAAGGCCAACATAGCGTTCATGAGTGGTGAGAACCAAAGACCATTGTAGATGGTGTCCGCTAATTTTTGTTCAATGATTGGCTTGAAATGTGCTAATTCACGTTCAAAAGTTAAGTCTTCCAAATCCTTGTGTGCCTTGAGTAAAACCGTTGCGGCAGGTGCTTCGTAGACTTCACGTGACTTAATCCCGACTAACCGGTTTTCAATATGGTCAATCCGGCCAATCCCATGTTCGCCGGCAATCTTGTCCAATTTAACGATTAAATCAGCCAAATTCATAGCTTCGCCGTCCAAAGCAACGGGTACACCAGCTTCGAAAGTAATTTCGAGGACTGTTGGCTTGTCTGGCGTATCAGCTAATGCCTTGGTCCGATCAAAGGCATCCGCAGGGGCACCTTCCCAAGGATCTTCCAAAATCCCACATTCATTAGCCCGACCCCAAAGGTTTTCATCGATGGAGTATGGGCTGTTTAATTTAATTGGCACAGGAATGTTATGTTTCTTTGCATAGTCAATTTCTTCTTCACGTGACCAGTGCCAGTCACGAACAGGCGCTTCGATCTTAATGTCTGGTGCCAAGGCATGAATGGCAACTTCGAAACGAACTTGGTCATTCCCTTTACCAGTACAGCCATGCGCAATAGCAACGGCATGTTCTTTCTTAGCTAAGGTAACCAATTTCTTAGCAATCAAGGGACGCGATAAAGCTGAAACCAATGGATATTCGCCTTCATACAAGGTGTGACCCTGTAAAGCAATCAAAGCGTATTCTTCAGCGAATTCTTGTTTCGCATCGATCATGTATGAGGAAACGGCCCCGAGCTGGATTGCCTTGTCCTTAATCGCTGCCATGTCCTTGCCTTCACCAACATCAATACAGCAAGCAACAACATCGTAACCTTTGTCCTTCAACCAACTAATTGCGACTGATGTATCGAGACCACCTGAATAAGCGAGAATAATTTTATCATTTTGTTTGACCATTGATTTGTACCTCCAAAAAGTTTATGTCTGTTTCTCAATGACAGTATCGTACCACCAGATTTAACTTTATGCAACGATTTTTATAAAATATTCGCTATTTTTCAAATATTCAGTAAAATTACGGATATTTATGCATTTATTCATTTTGTTATGTATGAAGCGTCTCATTTTCCAGTCCAAATAAATAAGCCTTCTTAACTTTTAAGTGGTTATTATTAGTGCACTCCATCAGGTGACCCGTCGGCAAAAAAGAGCCTAAAAAAAAGAAGCTCCCTCGATTGGGAACTTCTCCTTTACATAGCAATCTAACTTATTCAACGACCTTGCGAACAAATGGATCTGATGAAATACCTTGTGACAAGATCAATTTTGCCCATTCTTTAGCGGAGAATAAGGAATGATCCTTATAATTCCCACAACTGTCGATGGTCGTCCCTTGAACGTCTTTCCATTCAGCGGGACCAGCGATGAATTCTAATGAGGACTTCAAAGCTTTAGCAACTTCTTCAGTGCTGTGTTCACCCCAAGTGATCAAATGGAAACCAGTCCGGCAACCGAATGGTGAACAGTCAATAACGCCGCTCATCCGGTCACGCAATAGGCCAGCTAACATATGTTCAATCGTGTGCAAGCCAGCGGTATCAATCGCCGTCTTGTTAGGTTGAACTAACCGTAAATCAAAGTTGGTGATTGCGTCACCTTTCTCGCCATGTTCTACGGTAATTTTACGCACATATGGTGCTAAAACTTTCGTATGATCTAATGTAAAACTTTCAACTTTAGCCATATCTAAAACACTCCTCTATTTAAATTCTCATAACAATCTTAGTGTAGCACAATCCAAGCGTTATTTGGCAGTCGCAGCAGCTTCACGAGCTTTATCGCGTGCCAATACTGGCTTCAAATATTGGCCAGTGTAGCTTTCTGGTACGGCGGCAATTTCTTCTGGAGTCCCAGTTGCAATCACTGTCCCACCACCAGCGCCACCTTCTGGACCAAGGTCAATCAAATGATCAGCCGACTTCACGACATCCAGATTATGTTCAATAATCAAGACTGTGTTGCCAGCGTCAACCAGTCGCTCCAAGACGCCAATCAAGCGGCGAATATCTTCTGTATGCAGTCCCGTGGTCGGTTCATCTAAAATATAGAAGTTCTTCCCCGATTGTTGTTTGTGCAATTCAGAAGCTAACTTCATCCGTTGCGCTTCACCACCGGAAAGCGTCGTAGCTGGTTGGCCAAGTTTAACATAGCCTAAACCAACGTCGACCAATGTTTGAAGCTTCCGACGAATCTTTGGAATGGGTTCAAAGAACTTAACTGCTTCGGAAGCCGTCATTTTGAGGACATCCGCAATGTTCTTGCCCTTGTATTCGACTTCCAGCGTTTCAGAATTATATTGTTGACCATGACAAACTTCACAAGGTACGAACACATCTGGCAAGAAGTTCATTTCAATTTTCAAAATACCATCACCGTGACACGCTTCACAACGCCCACCCTTGATGTTAAAACTGAACCGCCCTTTTTGATATCCGCGGAGTTTGGCTTCATTCGTTTGGGCAAATAAATCTCGAATATTGTCAAAAACACCCGTATACGTCGCTGGATTACTCCGTGGTGTCCGCCCAATCGGACTTTGGTCAATATTAACTAAGCGTTCAATATTTTTCACGCCACTAATTGATTTATATTTACCAGGCTTTTCAGAATTATTATTTAACTTCTGTGCCAAGGCCCGCTTCAAAATATCATTTACCAAGGTTGATTTACCGGAACCAGAAACCCCAGTCACCACGATAAACTCACCTAATGGAAAATCAACGTCAATTTGTTTGAGATTATTTTCGGCTGCACCGGTAATCCGAATCTTCTTACCATTGCCAGCCCGCCGCTCTGCTGGGACTGGAATAAATTTCTTCCCAGCAAGATACTGTCCAGTCAGTGATTTACGTGACCGTGCCACTTGCTTCGGAGTACCAGCCGCCATGACTTCGCCACCATTTTCGCCGGCACCCGGACCAATATCAATGATATAATCCGCTGCCCGCATGGTGTCTTCATCATGTTCGACAACAATCAAGGTATTACCCAGATCACGCATCTTTTTCAGAGAACTGATCAGCCGGTCATTGTCCCGTTGATGCAACCCAATCGAAGGTTCATCCAAGATATAAAGCACCCCTGATAGGTTAGAACCAATCTGCGTTGCTAATCGAATCCGTTGGGCTTCCCCACCAGACAATGTTCGCGCCGCACGACTCAACGTTAAGTAGGCTAACCCCACATTTTGTAAGAAGGTCAACCGATCCCGAATTTCTTTTAGAATTGGCTTGGCAATGACTAAGGATTGTTCCGATAATTTCAAGTCTTCAAAGAATGCCAGTTCATCACCAATCGCTTCATCGGAAACTGTCCCGATGTGTTCACCACCAACCTTAACGGATAAGGCCTTGCGATTCAAACGGAAGCCATGACAAGTTTGGCAAGTCAGTTCCGTCATGTATTTACGCATCACATCACGCGTAAAATCACTGCTAGTTTCACGATAACGGCGATCAACGTTATTCATTACGCCTTCGAAAACGGCATCGACATCACGGACACCACCAAAGTCATTTTGATAATGAAAGTGGAATTCTTTACCATTCGAACCATACAATACCGTCTGTTGGTCTGCCTTGGATAAGTCTTCAAATGGCACGTTCATCGGAATATCGAGTTGTTCACAGGCTTGCTTCAACATTTCTGGATAGTATTGTGAACTGATTGGATTCCAAGGCGCCAAGGCCCCTTCATCCAAGGTCAAACTCTTATCTGGTACGACCAAGTCTTCATCGACTTCCAGCTTAACGCCTAAGCCTTCACAATCTGGGCAAGCGCCTTGGGGAGCATTAAACGAAAATAACCGTGGTTCCAGTTCGCCCACCGTAAAGCCACAAACCGGACAAGCATAGTGTTCAGAAAACAGAATTGGTTCCTCGCCAATCACATCCGCAATCGCATAGCCACCACTTAATCGCAGCGCGGCTTCAAATGAATCAAAGAGTCGTGAACGGTCGCCCGGTTTAACGACAATCCGATCAATAACAATTTGGATGGTATGTTTTTGATTCTTGTTTAAGTCAAAGGTTTCACTAATATCATGGGTTTCACCATCAACCCGAATCCGGACAAAGCCTTCACGTTTGATCTTCTCAAAAATCTTTTTATGTTCACCCTTCTTCTCACGTACAATCGGTGACAAGATTTGTAACTTCGTGCGTTCTGGTAACTTTTGGACTCGGTCAACCATTTGTTCAACGGTCTGACTCGCAATCGGTGTTCCATCATTAGGACAGATTGGGGTCCCTACTCGTGCCCACAATAATCGGAGATAATCATTAATTTCAGTGACCGTCCCAACCGTTGAACGCGGATTTTTTGAGGTCGTTTTCTGGTCAATTGAAATTGCGGGACTGAGCCCGTCAATTGAATCAACATCAGGTTTTTGCATTTGGCCTAAGAATTGACGTGCGTACGCTGACAAACTTTCAACGTAGCGCCGTTGACCTTCAGCATAGAGCGTGTCAAAGGCCAAAGAACTCTTACCGGAACCAGACAGCCCGGTCACGACCACCAGTTTGTCGCGGGGAATCGTGACATCAATATTCTTTAAATTATGGGCGCGGGCGCCGTGAATAACGATCTTATCGTTTGCCAAAAAAAGGACCTCCTAGCTGATCTGTGCTTTCAATTCCATTACGGTGTCCCGTAAGGTTGCGGCTTGTTCGAAGTCAAGCTTCTTAGCCGCTGTCTTCATTTGTTCCTCTAATTTACTGATTAAATCTAACTGTTGTTCATGCGTCATATCGTCAAAGTCGGTTTCCAAGAAATCGTCTTTCTTGCCAGCGTCTTCCGTATTCTTCGTTGACGCAATTAGCTCTGGAATCGCCTTCTTAATGGTCTTTGGCGTAATATGATGATCTTGATTGTATTTTTCTTGAATTCCACGACGCCGAGCGGTTTCATCAATCGCCGCTTGCATTGAATCCGTTGTCGAGTCCGCATACATAATCACGGCCCCATTTTCATTCCGGGCGGCCCGACCAATCGTTTGAATCAGTGACCGTTCATTCCGTAAGAAGCCTTCCTTATCCGCATCCAAAATTGCCACTAAGGACACTTCAGGAACATCAATCCCTTCACGTAAGAGGTTGATCCCGACCAGCACATCATACTTGCCCAAGCGCAAGTCACGGATAATCTTGGTCCGTTCCAAGGTCTTGATGTCACTGTGCAAGTAAGCAACTTTGATTCCCAAATCTTTCAGATAATCCGTTAAATCTTCGGACATCTTCTTCGTTAAGGTCGTAATAAAGACCCGTTCATCCCGATCAATCCGCTTGTTAATCTCGCCAACCAAATCATCAATCTGACCCATGATTGGCCGGACTTCAATCGTTGGATCCAACAAACCAGTTGGCCGAATAATCTGTTGCACGACATGTTTCGTCCGATCCATTTCGTAAGGACCGGGTGTCGCAGACATATAAACGACTTGATTGATATGTTGTTCAACTTCTTCGAGCTTTAACGGCCGATTATCTAAGGCTGACGGTAACCGAAAACCATAGTCTACCAGCATCTGTTTCCGTGCGCGGTCACCATTATACATTCCCCGAACCTGTGGCATCGTGACATGTGATTCATCAACGACCATCAAAAAGTCTTTCGGGAAAAAATCTAGTAACGTATAAGGCGGCTCGCCCGGTTTACGACCATCCATGAAACGTGAATAGTTTTCAATCCCACTGGTGTAGCCCATTTCACGCAACATTTCAATATCATAGGTGGTTCGTTGCTTTAAACGTTGTGCTTCCAATAATTTGCCGTCGTTATCAAGTTCCTTTAATCGCCCGTTCATCTCATCTTCAATCCCATTAATAGCATGTTCCATAATGGCATCATTCGTCATAAAATGGGTTGCCGGGAAAATTGCCACATGATCACGATCAGCAACAATTTCACCGGTCAACGCATCAATTTCACGAATCCGGTCAATTTCATCGCCGAAGAATTCAACCCGTAACGCGTGATCATCACGTGATGCTGGGAAAATTTCGACAACATCTCCGTGAACTCGGAACCGGCCCCGTTGAAAATCAATGTCGTTGCGATCAAATTGAATATCAATTAATTTTCGTAACAAGTCGTCCCGTGGAATTTCCATGCCAACCCGAAGTGAAACCACATGATCTTTATATTCATGCGGATCCCCCAAACCGAAGATACTAGAAACTGAAGCTACAACAATCACATCGTTACGTTCTAATAATGAACTCGTCGCAGAATGTCGTAACTTATCGATTTCATCATTAATAGCGGAATCCTTTTCGATATATGTGTCACTTGAAGGCACATAAGCTTCGGGTTGATAATAATCATAGTAACTGACAAAGTATTCCACAGCATTATTCGGGAAAAACTTCTTGAATTCACCGTATAACTGACCCGCTAAAGTCTTATTATGAGACAAAATTAACGTTGGCCGATTTTCTTGCGCAATCACATTTGAAATCGTGAATGTTTTACCGGTCCCGGTAGCTCCCAGCAAAATTTGTTCCTTTTCGCCAGCATCTAAACCCGCCGTTAATTTTTGAATAGCCTGGGGTTGGTCCCCCGTTGGCTGATAGTCTGAAACTAAGTCAAATTTGTTATCATCAACGCGATCAATCAAAAGCGACTCCTCCTTTAAAGGGTTTAATTTTATTAACGTTTTCCGCTCTGAGCGGCATAAAAAATAGGCAAGCACCCGCTTCCCTATCAATTACAAATCGCTATTCATTTTAGCACATCGAACATACTTTCGCTATTAATTGGATTGCGTTGTGGCCGTTAATATTTCGGTAGTCAATGCTTGCAACTTGTCTTGGTTCGTAAACGACTCAGCCAACATTTCTGGCAACACAGCTTGCAAGAAATATTGCACACTGACAAGTTGCTTGAAGGATACGATGGTCTTTAAACTTTCCCGATAGATGTCCGTGAAAACTGGCTCTGGATTTCCTTTTTGAATCTCACCAAATGACTCGTATAGCAGATCAACTTTATCAGCAACCGATAAAATCTGGCCTTCTAGCGTTGCATCTTTTCCTTCCGATAACCGGCGAGAATAGGCCGCTTGAAATTCGGCTGGGATTTCATTTTGAACGAAGTTTTGTGAGAGCTTATGTTCCACATCCGCTAACATTTCGCGTAAGGTCGCCGTCGCATATTTGACTGGTGTCTTAATATCACCAATGAAGCGTTCGTTATAGTCATGATTCAACGCTTTCTCATATAGTGAACGCCAGTCAACTTGATGACCCGCATTTTCTTCCACGTCACCTAAAAATTGGGCGATTTCTGCGACTTTAAATGAGTGCGCCGCTACCGAGTGATTTTGATACTTAAAGAACCCCGGCGCACGTTGAATTGTTTCCAAGTTACTCAAGCTTTGTAAATATTGATGCATTCCCATCTCAATCACCTTCCTGAATTAAGTTAAATTGGACCTAGTGTACCAAAACCAACGATTTCGAGCAACTAAAAAGGCAACTCTGCTCTTGCAAAGTCACCATTGATGATTGCTATTTTAATTGGACAGCCATTAATTAGGCTGCTTTCGCTTTGCTCCCCGGTTGACGCAACATAAATGCCATCAAGTAAGAGACGATCAGGAAGCCCGAAACGACGATATAAGGATAGTGCGTGTTCATGTCCAGTAGCATTCCCGACATGATTGGTCCCACAATATTACCCACACTCGTCAAAGACATGTTCAGCCCGTTGATCAGCCCCTGATTAGACTCACTCGCTTTGGTCAATAACGTTGTAATTGCGGGCCGTAATAAGTCGAAGGCAGAAAAGATAACCAGTGTGGCAATCATAACTTCCCACTTCGTATGGGCTTGCGTGATCCAAATCGTACAAATTGCGGCTGATGCAAAACAAACCCGAATCACCCGACGCTCACCGAAACGTTGCACAAACGTATCAAACAAGGCGACTTGTAGGAACAACGAAATCAGACCATTCAACGTCAAAACCAACGCAATGTTGTTCAAGCTAAAATGGAACACTTCATTCACATAAATACTATAAATGCTTTCAAATCCCTGTAATCCAAAGGAAGACACGAGAATCATCGTAAACAGGATAATAATTGGCACAGTCCAAAAAGCACGGGTCATTGGATGATGCGCTGGCTCAGTTGTCTCAACTGGTTCTAAGTCTGTTTTCGCTAAAGTCTCTGCATCACTTGGTAAGAGACTGATCAACACAATTGCTGAAATCAGCCCCAGCGTCCCAGCTACCCAGAATGGGGTCTTATAGCTGATCCCAGCTAAAATGCCACCAATCCCAGGTCCCAAAATCAACCCGCCACTAAAAGCAGCTGATAACCAGCCGATAACCTTGGCCCGCTGACGTTTGGTCGTGATATCCGACGCCAATGCCATAGCAGTTGGCACAACCATCGCCGCGGATAGCCCACCAATCAACCGCGAAATATTGAACATCCAAAGGTGATTGGTCAATGCAAATAGGAATTCCGAAACCATGTATAAGAACAAGCCGGCTGTTAACACTGGCTTACGTCCAATTCGATCAGACACGCGCCCGATAATCGGTGAAGCCACAAACTGTGCCAACGCAAACAAAGCATTCATTATCCCCATGTCAGTCGCTGTTAACTGAAGATCATTTTTAATAAACGGCATAACTGGTATGACCAAACTGATCCCTAGACAGACTAAAAATTCACTAAAAACTAAAATAAAAATGGCACGTTTCGTTTGACGGCTCATTAGCTTCACCTCGGACTTTCTCTTTTCACACAATAACGTACATCATAACAAGCAATCATCATAATTGTCCACTTTTATAACCGTAATAATTGGTCTAATTCATCTCAACGGACAAAACACTTGAAATTGCGTACAATAGAGCTAACTACCATAAGGGAGGTCTAGCAGTTATGTCACCCGAATTAACCGGTTTCACTAATGTTCAAAAAATCGCCCCAACCATTATTGTTGATCTACGTTATGCGACCACCAATAATTTTACCCACCAAGTGATTTACGACTTTACCACCGCAATTGTCCGCACTGGGACAGCACATAAATTGGCTGCCGCTAATCAGGCGCTGGCGACTCTAGGCTACCGTTTAAAAATCTGGGACGCCTATCGACCAGTCAGTGCACAGAAACGGCTCTTCAACGTTTATCCGGATCTCGAATTTGTCGCCAAGCCCAATCCTAATTTCAGCCATCAAAAAGGCGTCACCTTAGATTTAACGCTGACCGACCTCGCAGGTAACGAGTGCCCAATGCCGACCGCCTTTGACGACTTTAGCCCGCTAGCCCATCGTGATGCCCCACGAACCGCCATTCAAAATCACTACTATCAAATTTTAAACACTGCCATGACTCAGGCCGGCTTTGTCGGTTATGAAAATGAGTGGTGGGATTATCGTGATACCGACATGGCTAGCTTTCAACCCTTGGCGGCTGACCCGAATGATTATCAATAAAGGTTGAAAGTTAAAAATTGCTGGTCTGATCGAGGACATCAACAATCAGGTCATGAAAACTAGTCGCTTACTGCTGCTTCCCGTTGTTACCGATAACATCGTACTTTGACTAGCACCGTCCCCCACAGCGCACCAAGTTTGACTGACGGAGCGCTGACTATGGCGAGTCTACTTTACATGTAATGGTTACTGGTACTGGGACAGTTGTGATGCTTTTGAGTCTTTCAACCTTTAGCAGACACTTTAAAAAGCCACAAAAAAACTGGCCACCGAGAATTCGGCAACCAGTTTTTTTGCTTAATTATTCTTTGATGAACGCTTGAATGGCTTGGTCAAATTGATCAAGCTTCGAGTTAGCTTCGTCTAGACTATCACCTAAAGTCCCAATATAGAACTTGATTTTAGGTTCAGTCCCAGATGGGCGAATCGCGATCCAGGTGCCATCGTCGAGTTTGTACTTCAAGACATTCGCAGTTGGTAACGCAATCGGTGCCGTATGACCATCCGCAAAGGTTTCAGTTTGTGACGCAAAGTCTTCCGTCGACACTACTTTGTACCCAGCAAAATCAACGGGTGCTTCATTCCGGAATTTGGTCATCAGTGCTTTGATCTTATCGCCACCACCAACGCCATCGAATTCTTCTGAAGTTGTCTTTTCACGGAAATAACCGTATTCCGCAAACAAGTCTTGCAACCCGTCATAAAGATTCTTGCCTTGTTGCTTATAGTAAGCAGCGACTTCGGCTAACAAGACAGTCGTTTGAATGGCATCTTTATCATGTACGAATGGTTTGATCAAATAACCATAGCTTTCCTCAAAACCGAACATGTAAGTATGTTCGCCAGTCTCTTGGAAGTGCTCGATTTGTTCCGCAATGTACTTGAATCCAGTCAAAACGTTGATCATTTCAACATGGTATGACGCCGCAACTTTGGTGGCAAATTCACTAGAAACAATCGACTTAACCGCCGCAGCATTAGCAGGTAACGTCCCGGCATCTTTGTTTGCTTGTAAGATGTAGTGTAACAAGACAGCAGCGATTTGATTACCCGTGAGTAGAACGTAGTCGCCATTAGGTTGGCGGACAGCCGTTCCTAAACGATCAGCATCGGGGTCAACGGCGATTAAAACATCTGCGCCCTCTTTTTTACCCAAATCAATCGCCATTTTAAAGGCTTCTGGAAATTCTGGGTTTGGAAACTTAACCGTTGAAAATTCAGGGTCAGCAACAGCTTGTTCTTTAACCACACTGAAGTTTTTAAAACCGGCGTTCCGTAAGGCCTTCTCACCTAACATCCGCCCAGTACCGTGTAACGGTGTGAATACAAGCTTCATGTCCTTACCAACTTCATCGATCAACTTTTGGTTGATATTAACAGTTTTAACTTCTGCTAAATAGGCTTGGTCCACATCGTCGCCAATAATCGTCATCGTCTTATCCGCAAGTAATTGGGATTCATCTGCCACTTTAATGGCAAATAAGTCAGTCACTTTCCGAATATACGACGTAATTAAATCTGATTCCTTTGGTGGCATTTGACCGCCATCTTCACCATAAATCTTATAACCGTTGTATTGCTTAGGATTATGGCTAGCGGTAATCATGATACCGGCATAGGTGTGTAAATGCCGTACCGTAAAGGATAATTCTGGTGTTGGCCGTAAGCTTTCAAAGACAAACGACTTGATTCCGTGTTCGCCTAAAACCCGGGCAGATTCATGGGCGAAATCTTCTGAATGGTGCCGCGAGTCAAAACTAATCGCAACCCCGCGTTCCTTAACTTCAGCATCTAACGTATCCATAAACGTCGCGAGACCTTCAGTCGCCTGCCGTACCGTATAGATATTCATCCGATTGATCCCAGGTCCGAGAACGCCACGCATTCCGGCGGTCCCGAATTCCATTGGTTGATAAAATGCATCTTCTAGTGTCGCGTCATCACCGGCGCTGGCTTTTAATTCTTGTTTAAGGCTTGATTCAAGTGTTGCTTGGTTTTTCCAAGTTTCATAAGTGTCTTTCCAACTCAAGTAGATCATCCCCAATTCTTATTGTTGTTAGTGCTTACAAAAATAGTATACAACAGACACGCCGTCCACATCCTAAAATTTGCTAAAAATCCCGTTAAAACGGCAGATTCCTGTCAACTTTATCTGCTCATTAATTGCTTGGCTTAACAATTTGTCAGTCGTAAATTGCTTAACTAACCAACTGAAATTGGTATAATTATGTTAATAAAGGAGGCAGTCATGACTTTTTATTCATACGGCTATTTAACGCATCAAAACAGTAACCACACACTATTTCAGTTGGCAGTCATCAGTATTATCATTTTAGTCATCGCCTTTGTGAGTTGGCTTTGGTATCGCCATAAAACTGACCTTAAATATCGTGATTTGTTTATTATTATGGTGTTGCTCTTATTTTTATCAGTTGGCATTCAATTTAATGAGTGGCAAAGTCTCCAATCAAGCTTTTCACAAAAATCTCAAGTCACCCAAATTATGCAACGGGTAGCTGACGAAAAAGGTGTCGCCCGTCAGAAAGTTTGGTCGAATACGTCAACAATCAGTAATGGCATGCTTATCAAGGTCAACGGAAGAATCTACAATGTCACCGTTAATCCGGACGGCAATAGTTATACCTTAACCAAAGCAACACCCATCAATGGTCACTTAACTTATGTGCGGGAGGACAAGTAAATGTTTTCTTATTGGGATGTTTCCATCAAGCTAGCTTTAGGCTTATTAACCATCATTTTACAAATCAATTTATCTGGAAAAAGTAATCTCGCCCCCATCAGTGCACTGGATCAGGTGCAAAATTATGTTTTAGGGGCAATTGTCGGCGGGATGATTTATAGCACCAGTGTGACCGTCTTACAGTACATCCTCGTTTTACTCATTTGGACATTGCTGGTTTTGGCCCTGCGCTTTTTGACCCATCATAACCGCTATGTCAAGCAACTCATTGACGGCAAACCACAGCTGCTGATAAAAAATGGTGAACTACTCGTCGCCACCGCACTCAAAAATGGCATGAGTGCCAATGATCTCGCTTTCCGGTTACGGACTGAAGGCATCACCGATATCCGCTTCGTCAAACGGGCAGTACTGGAACAAAACGGCCAATTGACTATTACCCAGGTCGGTGACGATTCTATCAAATACCCAATCATTGTTGATGGCCAACTGAATGCGGATGCACTTGAGACGAGCAATCATGATCTCAGCTGGCTACAAGCCCAATTAGCTGCCCAACACTATGAGATCAGTGATATTTATCTTGGGACTTATACCAACAAACAATTGTTACTCTTTCCCTATCAACACTAAAACCGCGTGAACACTGATTTAACTAACGGATATCCTACTAGTAACAGTTACATTGAAAATGGGCTCACCTACATTCAGGCAAAAAAACGAGGTTGAATTCATCGTTAAGAATTCAACCTCGTTTTAAATTTAGTTTCAATCTAGTTGTTAACTTTATCGCCCAATGCAGTGATGTAACTGTAGACTTGTTGTCCAGCAGTCCCACCTTCACCAACGGCAGTTGCTACTTGGCGGAGGTCTTTCTTACGAACATCACCAATAGCAAAGATCCCAGGAACTTTGGTTTCCATGTGATCGTTTGTTTCGATCCAACCATTTTCATCGGTAATGCCAAGATTACCGAATGGCTTGGTGATTGGGTTAATCCCAACGTAGATAAAGACCCCATCTACAGCCAATTCGCTGTTTTCACCGGTCTTATTATTGTTAATTTTAACACCAGTCACTTTTTTACCGTCACCGACGATTTCAGTCACGTTGCTATTCCAAACAAAATCCATCTTATCGTTACCAAAAGCTCGATCTTGCAGAATTTGTTGGGCACGGAGTTGATCGCGGCGATGAATAACCGTCACTTTATCAGCGAGTTGTGTCAAATAACTGCCTTCTTCGATTGCTGAGTCGCCACCACCAATGACAACGACATGCTTGTTACGGAAAAAGGCCCCATCACAAACGGCACAGTAGGAGACACCCCGGCCACCATACGTGTCTTCACCAGGCACACCGAGCTTCCGGTATTCTGAGCCAGTCCCAATGACTAATGCCTTAGTTTCAAACGTATCAGAATCGGTTTTGACGATTTTGACGTCGCCTTGATCTTCGACTGATTCAACACTCCCATAAGCATATTCTGCACCAAACTGGGTTGCTGATTCATACATGTCTTTCGCTAAATCTGGCCCTAAAATTGATTTAAAACCAGGATAGTTTTCGATTGCGGCGGTATTATTCATTTGGCCACCGTAGATACCGCGATCTAACAGTAACACTGATAAGTTGGCTCGTGAAGCATAGAGGGCCGCTGTCATCCCAGCAGGACCAGCACCAATAATAATCACGTCGTAACTCTTTGCCATTTCAAAAGACCCCTTCCACTAAAAATACTATGTGGCTAAATATACCCCCAAAATTTACATTTGTCGACTAAGTTGTTTGTACACAACTGAAAAGATTGGTTTCGAGGGTAATCCAACTAAAAAACGTTATAACTGGCTTTCAGCTATAACGTTTTAATCACTTATTTCGTGTTTTTCTTAGTCGTGCTTGCGTCAGCCTTAGTCAGCTTAGCACCTAAATCTTTAATATAAGCCCGTAAATCATCCTTAACATCTGGATGTTCCAAACCATATTCAATAGTTGTCTTTAAATAACCAAACTTGTAGCCAACATCATGCCGAGTCCCTTTAAATTCATGTGCAAATACCCGTTGCGTTTTATTTAAAGTATCGATAGCATCTGTTAGTTGGATTTCATTACCCTTACCAGGCTTCTGATGTTCCAAAACATTAAAGATCTCTGGTGTTAATAAGTAACGACCGATGATTGCTAAGTCACTAGGTGCTTCTTCAGGACTTGGCTTTTCAACAAAGTTATTAACATTGTACAAGCCAGGTTCTTTTTCACTTTCAGGATTAATAACCCCATACTTAGAAACTTCTTCGTGAGGAACTTTCATCACGGCCAAAGTTGAGGCATGCGTCTTATCATAACTATCCATTAATTGTTTAGTTAACGGCACTTTGTCTTCCATCAAGTCATCACCTAACATGACGACAAATGGTTCATCGCCAACGAAAGCCTTGGCAGTCAGAACTGCGTCGCCTAAGCCGCGAGGATGTGATTGACGAATAAAGTACAAGTTGACATCAGTCGTTTCTTGTACTAACTTCAACATTTCGTCCTTGTGCTTAGCCCGTAAATTATCTTCAAGTTCTGGGTTGGAATCGTAATAATCTTCAATACTACGCTTGCTCTTCCCAGTCACAATAACAATGTCTTCAATCCCAGACTTGCGTGCTTCATCCACGATAAACTGGATAGTTGGCTTGTCAACTATTGGTAACATTTCCTTTGGCATTGCTTTAGTTGCAGGTAAAAAACGAGTTCCTAAACCGGCAGCTGGAATCACTGCTTTTTTAACTCTAGACATATGATAATCCTCCTAAATAAAATGAAATTATGATAACCTACTGGATTTCAGGCTTACCCTCTCGACGCATTAATTGTGGAATCACCTGTTTAATATCAGCACCATTATATAAGACATCATAAATGGCACTCGTAATCGGCATGTCAATACCATGTTGTTGAGCCAGTTCATAGGCAGCCTTAGTTGATGGAATGCCTTCAATGACCATTCCCATCGTCTCAATCACTGTCTTCAAATCTTGACCCGCACCGAGCTCGTTACCAGCACGCCAGTTACGTGAATGGACACTTGTGGCTGTTACGATGAGATCACCAACACCGGATAACCCGATGAAAGTTAGTGGTTCAGCCCCCAAAGCTACTCCTAAACGACTGATTTCCGCAAGTCCACGAGTCATCAATGCCGCTTTAGCATCATCACCATAGCCCAGACCATGTAAGGCCCCAGCACCTAACGCAATGATGTTTTTCAAAGCAGCCCCGAGTTCAACACCAATTACATCATGGTTCGTATAAATTCGGAAATAATCATTCATGAATAACTTTTGAACCAATTTAGCAGCCGCTTCATCAGCACTGGCTGCCGTAATTAAGGTAATATCTTTTTTAGCCACTTCTTCTGCATGGCTTGGGCCAGATAACACTACAATTGCTTGTCGCGAAGTCGCTGGAATCTCTTCCGCTAAAACTTGTGACAACCGTTTATGGGTTTCAAGTTCCAACCCCTTGCTGGCATGGATAATGATTGGTCGTTGTTGACTTTGTTGTAAAACGGCCGTGACTTGTTGCGCCACGGAACGGATTGCTTTGGTTGGAACAACAAATAAGATTGCCGCGACCCCATCCAAAGCAGCAGCTAAGTCCGTATAGGCCGTTAGTGATTCGGAATAATGAAAATCATGGACGTAGCGTTCATTCGTGTGCTGATCATTTAATTCTGCAACTTGTGCTGCGGAATTTGACCATAACCGCACTTCATTCCCATTTTCATCCAATAAATTCGCTAAGATGCTGCCCCATGAGCCAGCACCTAAAACAGCAATTTTTTCTGTCATCCAAATAAACCTCTTATCTACTTATTTTCAGTGGCAATTTTTTGACCAGAACCATCAAGATACCACCGATTCTGGGTCAGGTGGCGTCGGCGCCAAATAATCAGTCCGATACTCCCAACAAATAATACCACAGATAACGCTTGTGAAATTCGAATTACATTAAATAGCATCAGCGAATCTGTCCGCATACCTTCCGTGAAAAAGCGTCCAAATGAATACCAAGCCACGTAAGCTAAGAAAACTTCGCCTTGTTTATAAAGGCCATTTTTATGCCTAGTCGTCATCAAGACCACGAACCCCAACAAATCCCACACAGACTCATATAAGAATGTTGGTTGTCGATAAGCACCATTGATGTTCATCTGCGAAATCAACCATTGTGGCAAGTGTAGACCTTGCAAGAAGCTCAAGCTAGTCACCCGGCCAAAGGCTTCTTGGTTCATGAAATTACCCCAACGCCCAATACCTTGCCCCATAATGACGGTTGGTGCCGCCACATCGAGCATGAGCCAAACCGGGATAAAGCGATGCTGACAAAACAAGAAAACAACGATGGCCGCCCCAATTAAGCCACCGTAGATGGCAATTCCACCATCCCAGATTCGAATGATTTCACCAGGATTTTGACTGTAATATGACCACTGAAAGGCAACATAATAAGTTCGCGCCGCAATCAATGTAAATGGTAAAGCCCATAAAATCATATCGTAAATATCATCCGGTCGAATACCACGTTGACGACCTTCACGCACTGCTAGTGCCACGGCAATCACAACCGCAGTCGCAATAATGACACCGTACCAATGTACCTCAATCGGCCCTAATCTTAAGGCGATTGGGTTTAATGCCCCCAAGACAGTTTTCACGCTGCTGCCATCTCCTTAATGCTTGTGAGAATCATGACTCGAATTTTCTTTGATCAAGGAGTTCAAATTATCATCGAAGACTTTCGTGGCATCATAGCCCATACTCTCCGCCCGGAAATTCATGGCGGCGGCTTCAATAATAATTGCTAAGTTTCGCCCAGTTTTAACTGGAATTGAAATCTCAGGAACCTCGACATCAAAGAACTTCCGTGACTGTTCTCCATTTCCTAGTCTATCAAATTGCTTATCAGGCGTCCAATTCTCTAAGTGGACGATGAGATCAATATCCGTGTCTTGACGAACCGCACCAGCACCAAATAAATTCATGACATCAATAATCCCAATCCCACGAATTTCTAGCAAATGGTTCAAAATCTTAGGTGCTTCGCCGACTAATGTTTGTTCATCTTGTTGATACACATCCACACGGTCATCAGCGATTAAGCGATGGCCACGTTTAACAAGTTCCAACGCGGTTTCACTTTTACCAACACCAGAGTCTCCGGTAATCAGTACCCCAAGGCCATAGATATCTACTAGGACCCCATGGACAGATTGACGTTCCGCGAGTTTACCTTCCAAGTAGTTCGTCATATTGCTTAAAACCCGTGATGATGTCATCTTAGTTCCTAAAATTGGCACCTTATTTTCTTCGCCAGCTTGAACCAGTTCTTCTGGTACTGGTAAGCCGGTTGAAATGACAAACGCTGGTGTCGTCAATTGACACATTTTGCGAAAAATCATTAAACGTTCATCATGGCTCATATTTTTTGAATAAGCGGTTTCAGTTTTACCTAAAAGTTGTACCCGTTCACGCGGATAATAATTAAAGTAACCAGTTAATGCTAACCCTGGTCGTGAAATATCACTAGTTGTGATAGCTTTGTCAGCTAAAAGTTCAGCGCCGTGATAAACGTCCAAACGGGTATTCTTTACTAAATCGGCAACTGTTACACTTCCTGCCAAGTTAATCCCTCCCAAATCAATCAGTTATTAAAAAAAGTGCGGCCGGCATTGTCCACGATTGCTATTGCAATCAACTTTCAAGCCTTCCACACTTTTTGGACCGAAAACGGATCATTCCTATCTGTTAATATTAGCACTTTAAAGCGCTTTATTCACCAATTACTCAGTTGATTTGGCGAAAAAATTAGAAACAATCGCGTTGGCCAATGACATTAATACTGAGACTAAGACAGCCATCCCAAAACTCGAGAAGCCAAAATTAGCTTTACCGACAAAATATGACGTCATTTGCAACATGAAACCATTGATAACAATGCTGAACAACCCAATTGTGATTAATGTAATTGGCAACGTCAACAAGATCAAAATTGGCTTGACGGCAGCATTTAAAATTGCCAACACAAAACTCGCAATCAGCGCGACCCAGATATTGGCCACATGGAAGCCACTTTGAAAAAAGCCGGCGATGGCAATAAACAACACTGTGTTAATTAAAATTCGTTTCCAAAAACCCACTCACTATCACTCCATTAATCTTGGTGGCGAGGTTCATCTTCCTCATGAACGTTATGAATTTCTTTACGTCCTTCAGAATGCTGAGCCCGCGGCGTTTCACGTTGACCGGCCTGACGCATTTGTTCAAAGAAGCCTGCATTTTCAGGCTTGCTTGGAATAATCGTCATTAAGACAAGATACAATAGAATGCCAAAACCGTGCGATGCGATCGTTAAAAGGACAAACAAAACACGTAACACGTTAGCATTCCATTGCAAGTATTCCGCAATACCACCAAGCACACCGGCAATGACGCGGTTATTAGATCTCGTTAGTTTACGATTAGTTTTAGTTTTCATAATTAGACACCTCAATAAGTTTAGTCTAATTATATCTTACTAATCCTAAAAGCCAGTTGCAAACTTCACGAACCAGCTTTAGGGATTATTTAGGTTTGCTTTAAACGAGATTCGAACTTTCGGGGTTCAATTCAATAATATTTCCAGTATTCAAATACACGATCCATTCGCCAACATTGGTGACTAAGGCCCCAATCCGCATTAAATAACTGGCCACATTTAAGTAGTCAGTCGACCCAATCACCGTTTCAGGATGACGTTCCATCTTTGAAATGCCCTTTTCATTAATTTTATCGAACATTTCGCCAACCTTAGCATCCTTTGCCGCAACTTTTCGAGCTGCCACATCGTCATTCTTCACATAGGCTGCTAACATTTCTTCAACCATTTCACGAACCCGATTACCCATTTCGGACAATTGGGCTTCAATTTCAGGCACGCGTACATGGCCCTTCACGCGAATAGTGGCGTGCGCAATATTACGAGCGTAGTCGGCCATCCGTTCAAGTTCAGAAACCGCCTTTAAAATAGTCACAATTTCTCGCAAATCAGAAGTCACAGGTTGATAGAGCGCAATCATTTCAAATGATTTTTGCTCGAGTTCAACTTCTCGTTCGTTTATTTTGGCATCATTGTCGATAATTTCTTGGGCTAACTCCCGATCATGATCAATAAAAGCTTTGACCGCTTTTTCGATGGTCGCACTGACCATCATTCCCATTTCAGTAAAATTAGCATCGATATCATTTAACTCATCGTCGAATAGTCGTCGCATGTTTTATCCTCCTAGCCAAATCGTCCTGAGATATAGTCATTGGTTTCTTGTTTTACTGGATTCATGAAAATCTGTTTGGTATCATTCACTTCAATTAATTCACCATTTAAGAAGAATGCCGTCCGGTCAGAAATCCGCGAAGCCTGCTGCATATTATGCGTAACAGTTATGATAGTGTAATCATGCCGTAAATTCAAGAGGGTCATTTCGATCGTATGACTAGAGATAGGATCTAAGGCACTGGTCGCTTCATCCAATAAAATGATATCAGGTTCAACCGCCAACACCCGAGCAATACAGACCCGTTGCTGCTGACCACCTGAAAGTGAGAGGGCATTCACATGTAAGCGATCCTTCACTTCATCCCAAATGGCAGCTTGTTTTAAACTCTTCTCAACCGCAGCATCCAAGGTTTCTTTATCTCGAACACCTGCCAATCGGAGTCCATAAACCACATTTTCGTAAATTGAAAATGGAAATGGATTCGGTTGTTGAAAAACCATTCCGATTTCCTTACGTAGCTTAACGGTATCCATCGTCGGCGCATAAATATTGCTTTGATTGAAATTAACTTCTCCAGTAATGGTCACGTTGGGAATCAAATCATTCATGCGGTTTAAGCACCGTAAAAACGTTGACTTGCCACAACCAGAAGGACCGATTAACGCGGTAATCCCCTTCTCGTCAAAGCTCATGTTGACCCCTTTTAGGGCTTGTTTCTTACCATAATATAGTGATAAATTTTCAGTTGTTAAAATCGTACTCATCAGCGGCCCTCCTTTTAACCAAAATTACCAGAAATATAGTCATTGGTCAGATCAACCTTTGGATTTGTAAAAATATCGCCAGTTTCAGCATATTCCAAGACTTTACCTAAGTTAAAGAATGCCGTATAGTCACTAATCCGTGACGCTTGTTGCATATTATGCGTCACAATAATGATGGTATAGTTCTGTTTCAATTCTAATAGGGTATCTTCAATTTGACTGGTCGAAACTGGGTCCAAGGCACTTGCCGGTTCATCTAACAATAGAATATCCGGTTTGATTGCAATAGCTCGTGCAATACAGAGCCGTTGTTGTTGACCACCAGAAAGTGCAAGCGCACTCTTATTCAAATCATCTTTTACTTGATCCCACATAGCCGCTTGGCGTAGTGAACGTTCAACAATCTCGTCAAGATCTTGCTTCTTATTCATGCCACGTTGGCGCAACGCAAACGCAATATTTTCATAGATTGACTTAGCAAATGGATTCGGTCGTTGAAAGACCATACCAATATGCCGCCGCATCTCATAAACATCAATCGCATCACTATTAATATCTAGCCCACGATACATGATTTTACCTTTCACGGTCGCAATCCGGTCATTCATCCGATTTAATGAACGTAAATAAGTTGATTTACCCGAACCAGACGGCCCAATCAACGCGCTGATCTTATATCGTTCAAATTGAAGGTCACCTTCTGAAATACCTTCAGTTTTACCATAAAACACATGTAAATCTTCGGTCGAAAGCGCGATTTCATGGTCTTTTGGATCAAACTTCATAATATTGCGTTGGGACGTGGTTAAATTCGTGTTATCTGCCATAAAAAGGGCCTCCTTTATTCAGCGGTTAAATGTTTGTACAAGCGTTTTCCAAGCCAACGAGCCAAGAAGTTAAAGAGTAAAACGGCGATAATCAAGACCGCAGAAGCACCAGCAGAAACTGCTTTTGCATCGGGCATAATTCCCTCTGAATTAATCTTCCAAATATGCACTGCTAAAGTTTCGGCTGGGCGCATTGGACTCAACGGGCTACTGATATTGAACGGATTCCAATCGTGGAAATTCAAGGCAGGCGCTGATTGACCGGCAGTATAGATCAACGCTGCGGCTTCCCCAAAAATCCGTCCGGCACTTAGGACAACCCCAGTAATAATGCTAGGCAAAGCGGCCGGAACAACGATCTTCGTGACGGTTTCCCAACGTGATAGTCCTAAAGCATAACCAGCTTCTCGTTGATCATTGGAAATATTGGCCAACGCTTCTTCAATACTCCGCGTTAAGATCGGCAAGTTAAAGACCGTTAACGCAAATGCCCCCGACAAAATCGAAAAGCCTAATTTGAATTGAACAACGAAGAACAAATAACCAAATAACCCCACGACTACTGATGGTAATGAACTCAAGATTTCAATCGTTGTTCGGATCAACCCAGTAATCGTATTTTGAGGGGCATATTCATTTAAATAAATCCCGGCACCTAACGAAATCGGTAATGAAATCAATAACGCCAAGAAGAGTAAGTAGAAAGAATTGAACAATTGAATGCCAATCCCCCCACCCGCTTCAAATGATAATGCCGGCGAGGTTAAGAAATGCCAAGAAATTTCTGGCACCCCTTGCACGAGGATATAACCAAGTAACGCCACCAAAATGATGACGACAAACGCTGCAATGGCGTAAAGCACGCCCGTTGCGATTTTATCAATTCGTTTAGCGTTCATTGTTTAATTTCCCCTTTCGACCGATATAGCGGATCACCATGTTGAAGACCAATGACATTAATAACAGAATCATAGCTAATGACCACAGCGCATTATTTTGCAATGACCCCATGACCGTATTCCCGATTCCCATGGTTAAGATACTCGTTAACGTTGAGGCTGGTGAAACTAAATTTTGTGGCAACAGTGTAGCATTCCCAATCACCATCTGAACAGCCAAAGCTTCCCCAAAAGCTCGTGCCATCCCAAAGACGATAGCAGTTAACATCCCAGGGATTGCCGCCCGTAGCACAACTTTATAAATCGTTTGCCAACGAGTCGCGCCCAAGGCTAACGAGGCTTCCCGATAATAACGTGGAACCGCGTTTAAAGCATCTGCACTCATTGATGTCACGGTTGGTAAGATCATGACAAATAAAACAAAGGTCCCAGATAAAATACCGTAACCACTGCCCCCAAAAGTATTACGGACAAATGGCACAACCACTTGTAGCCCGATAAAACCATAAACAACTGATGGAATCCCAACCAGTAATTCTGTCACCGGCCGCAAGATTTGTGCACCCCGGCGTGGTGAAATCTCAGTCATAAAGACCGCCGTCCCGATGGCAAAAGGCGTTGCCACAAGTGCTGATAGAATCGTGATCAGAAATGATCCGACAATCATAGGTAACGCCCCAACTGCTGGCTGACCGTTCGTACCAGTTGTCCCTGGATTCCATTGCGTGCCGCTTAGAAACTGCCAGAAATTAATATGATTTTGGAAAAATGTTGCTAACCCACGCGACGCCACAAAATAAAAGATTAAGAATACGACCAGAATAATTAATGCTAAACAGGTCAGACTAATAATCTTCCCGCGCCGCTCAATTTTGCTGGCAATTGATTTTTTTAATAAGCTTGCTCGAATTTTATCCATGCGGTCCCCCTCATTTCACTGTTGTAATCTTACCGGTCGCACTCCGCTGCACATGCATATCATGGACCGAAATATAACCTAACTGTTTGACTAACTTTTCCTGAACAGCGGCTGATAAAATGTAATTAATAAATTTTTTTGTTAATGGATCTGGTTGTAAACTCGTATAAAGATGTTCATAAGACCAGATGTGCCAGCGATTAGTTTTAACATTGGCTTTGGTTGGCCGCACACCATTCACTTTTAATGCCGTCACTGAAGTATCTAGATATGAAAATGCCACATAACTAATCGCGCCCGGCGTACTAGCGACAATAGAACGTGCCAATCCTGAGGAATCTTGTTCCTGCGAATCTGCACTCTTCTGTCCATTGAGCGCGTAGCTTTCAAACGTTTTCCGCGTTCCAGAGCCCTGGGCACGATTAATCAAAACAATCGGCAAATTGTGGCCACCCACGGCTTGCCAATTGTTGACTTTACCTGTAAAAATGGCCTTTAATTGCTGACTAGTCAAATTAGTAACGCCAGTTTTCTTATTAATAATTGGTGCAATTCCAACCACTGCAACTTGGTGATCTTTCAGCTTACTCGCATTGATTCCAGATTGCTCTTCTGCAAAAACGTCAGAATTACCAATCGCAACGGCTCCTGACTGAATTTGACTCAACCCAGTCCCTGAGCCACCGCCTTGGACATTAATAAAAATACCGGTATGTTCGGAACTATACTGTTCACCCGCAGCTTCAACTAACGGTTGCAAAGCGGTGGAACCAACTGCGGTGATTGACTCACTGGCATCGGTCGTTGCTCGCTGGCTGTATCCCAGTCCGACCAAAACACCAATTAAGATCAATCCTAGTAATTGGATGACCCGACTTTTTTTCATAACAAAAACCCTCCTACCCATTGCTCAATATTAATAATACAAAGTTTGTGTAAAATCTTGATAGGCGTTTTGTAAAGATTGTGTAAATGTCTGTTACTGATTAACCAATTGAACTCACCGTGACTATACGCTACTGGAATGCCCTGGTAAACTAAAAGCATGGTCTAACGCGTCTGGACTTAGCTCAATTAACCAACTATTTAAGGCCTGAAAGAACGTACACACCATTAATCAAATTAAAAGAGGTTTTTAAAGCAACTTAATCGCCAAATAGCTAACCATTGAAGTTCACAGGCAACCCGATTATAAATTATCAAAAAATAGTTTTGACACAGACTAAAAATTTACAACAAAAAAAAGACGATTTAAGGAGTTACATTTCCTAAATCGTCTTTTTAATTTGTCGGTTTCAATGGTAGCGTGACAATCATCGTCGTCCCGACACCACGTTGGCTCGTCACGCCAATCTGACCTTGCATTGCATTCACTAATTCCTTGACGATCGCTAATCCTAAACCAGTTCCGCTGACCACTTGTTGTGACCTTGATGGACTAGCTCGATAGAAGCGCTCAAATATTCGTTGTTGATCATCCGCGCTAATGCCAATACCTGTATCCTTGACCGTTAAATACCAATGAGTGTCATCGGCACGGACAATGACTGTGACCGTCCCGTGCGGTCGATTATACTTAATTGCATTGGACAAAAGGTTCTTAATGATCTGACTCAACTTCTGAATGTCGGCCGTAACCGTTACAGCCGGATCAACTTCATCGGTCACCGTCAATTGTTGCCGTTGAATCGCTTGCTGTAACAAGGATAACTCTTGGTCAATTAATGGTTTTAGTTTGAGTTTTTGACTTGCTAAGCGTGTCGTACTCTGAGCACGAATACGCGATAGAGATAAGACATCTTGAATTAAATCGATCAACCGTTGACTCTCGTCGGCAATAATTTTTAAAAATTGATCCAAGGTTTCTGGATCATCCTTAGCCCCACTGAGTAGTGTCTCGGTAAAACCAGCAATTGCTGTAATCGGCGTCTTTAACTCATGGCTCGCATTACTGACAAAGTCATCTTGCATCTGTTCAATCATATAAACTTCAGTAATATCATACAACATGAGCACAATCTGATAATGTGAACGGCTATTTTGAATATAAACCGTCGTCGCCTCCACGACTTGCGTATTCGGTGCCGGCGTCAAAGTGACGGTCGCCCGTTGATTGGCTTGCGTGGCAATAGTATCTTCAATCACCTTAGTCAACGCATACAATTGAATATCCTTAGTATACAAATGTGCTACCGAATTAATCGATTGTTGTAACAGCTCACTCATAGCCGGATTCGACAATTGGACTTGCCGATGATGATCAATCACCATGACCCCTACCGGCAAATACCGCATAATCATCATTAATTCTTTTTCTTGCAGTTCAGCACGCCGCGTTTGATTACGTTGGTAGCTTTCCAACTGATTAACAGCCTGCGACAAACTGTATAATGGATCATTTTGTGGCAATAGAATATGCGGTGGAAACTGTTGGCTACTCATCTGTCGCAATTTGGCTTCCATCCGATCAATCGTCTTTTGACGCTCCCGTTGACGAAACCAAACAATGATGGCCTCAATTAATCCCAAGGCTAAAACGGCTAATCCCAACCAGAGAACCAGCGTTAACGACCAACGAATGACCGAAAAGTGTTGCACAACGACTAAACCAAGTAGCAGCATCAAGACATTTTCCAATGTAAGCAAACGCCAAGTCTGCTGCCACCGGTCATGCATGATCTTCACCTACGAATTCGTAACCAAATCCACGTACAGTACGAATCAAGCGTGGATTTTTCGGATCAAGCTCAATTTTTTCTCGCAAATGTGAAATGTGAATATCGACGATCCGTGTTTCACTTGCGTAATCATAACCCCAAACATGATTCAAAATCGCATCTCGGCTAAGCACCCGGCCTTCACGTTCAATAAAGTAAACGAGTAGTTCGAACTCTTTCGGAGTCAAACTGACACTTTCACCATTGCGCGTAACACGATATTTATTCTGATCGATGCGTAAATCACCAATGACTGTAATCGCCCGATTGGGTGTGACCACTGGTGCCGGCGTCGTCTCGTCGACAGGTGTCATCCGGCGAATGACTGCTTTAATTCTTGCCAAAACTTCACGTGGCGAAAAAGGCTTCGTAATATAATCATCGGCACCTAATTCTAAGCCGAAAACCTTATCAAATTCATCATTTTTTGCGGTCACAATAATGATTGGCGTTCGAACCTTTTCCTGCCGTAACCGTTTCGTGACTTCCATACCATCCAATTTTGGCAACATTAAATCCAATAAGATACAAGTAAACGATTCTTCTAGACCTAATTCCAGCGCGGCTTCCCCATCCGTCGCTGTCACAACTTCATACCCTGCTTGTTTCAAATTATATGATAATAATGTGACGATTGCCGGTTCATCGTCGACTACTAAAATCTTATCCATGGTCGTTAATCCTCCTGATCAGTGAATAACACAATCCCTAACTCGTGTGGTGCCCCATTATAAATCGCCGTTTCCGTAATAATCAATTCTTGTTGCACGTTCCGAACTTTCAAATGAACATAAGTCGGACTCTTCAATAAAGCCGCGTAAAACTGTGCTTCAGACTGTACCACTTGACGATTGCATTCTAGAATAACATCGCCAATATGCAAGTCCAGCTTCGTCGCCGGCGTATTCGGTCGGATCCCAATCACCCGAACACCCTGATCGGTATCTGAAAACCAAAATTGTTGATGACGATCATAATACCGATGACGTGCCAAGCTTATCCAGACCCCCAAGACCAACAAACCAATCAGTCCAATGAGCCAACGTGGACTCAAGGTTGTTACGCGTGCAATGACCGCCAAAACAATGCTTGCTGCTGCCAGCCACCAATAACTTTTTGACAGTCGCTGCCAAGCCTGCTGTGGCCGTTGCTTGTACACCTGCGCACTAACGCCTACCAACAGTGGTAAGAGTAATATGCTGAATTTTTGTGACCCAACTTGAAAGACTGGCCACCAAGTAAGTGTCGTGTGCAGCCAATCGCCAGGAATCAGTACCCCTACTGGTAACACCAACAATTGTTGCCAACGATAACGGACAATTCGTTTTCCCCGTTGATCTGGTCGAATCTGTGGCGAATTTAGCTGTAAGCCACGCCGACGTAACAAAATGGCAGTCGCTGCCAAGCCGATGCCCAAAATCAAACAACCACTAATAATGACACCACTATTTAGTCCCAGCGTTGTCACGCCGTGGGTCTGTAATTGCGTGTTTAGTTGTGTTGTCAAACTGGGCTTTAAACCCCAATAAGCTAACCAGCTGAGGCCAAAGACGGTCGCGGGCATTAAAGCATTCGGCACAATCACTAAACTAACAACAGCTAACAATTCATAAATGACGACCCACACTGGCGAAACAATCAAGCCCAGGCCTAAACTGACAATCGTCGCTGCTAATCCCAATAATAGCCCGTCTTTAAAAAAGCTACGAACTTCAAGGTAGTGCGCATCAATGGCACTTTTATATTGATGTCGTTCATAGCGTACTCGGTGCCGCGCTGCAAGATAGCAACGAATCAGGCCTACCCAGACGAGTGGTTGAATCAAAAACAATTCCAGTACTTTCAATACGTGCATGCGCGTTACTCCTAACGTTAAACTCTGAAGCTAGTATAGCATTTTTACTAAGTCACACCAATGCTAGTCCAACGAGTTTCACCTTGATATCAAGGCTTTTATACTTCGTCATTATAATGCTTATAAACACAAAAATACTAAGTTGACCCACCGATTGCTAAGTCAACTTAGTATGTTTTTTTAGCTATTGTGGATTACGCTGTGCTAATTTCCATTGTAAATAAGCATCCATAAATGGATCC
This sequence comes from Lactiplantibacillus daoliensis, assembly GCF_005405005.1. Taxonomy (GTDB): domain Bacteria; phylum Bacillota; class Bacilli; order Lactobacillales; family Lactobacillaceae; genus Lactiplantibacillus; species Lactiplantibacillus daoliensis. The sequence goes on from NZ_BJDH01000001.1 coordinate 362,133, forward strand.
AAGTCCCCGTCCATCACAGCTTGACCATCATGAGATTCATAGTTGGTCCGATGATCTTTTACCATCGTATATGGATGGAAAACGTATGATCTAATCTGAGACCCCCAGCCAATATCGAGTTGTTCACCCTGAATCGCTGCTCGTTCCTTGGCCTTCTTTTCTTCTTCACGTTCATACAACTTGGCACGTAACATATTCAACGCCGTTTGTCGATTTTGAAGTTGAGACCGCTGTGCCTGACTAGCAACCACAATTCCAGTTGGTAAATGCGTAATTCGAACCGCGGATGACGTCTTATTAACGTGCTGACCACCGGCACCACTCGCCCGATAGACATCCACTTTCAAATCATCTGGTCGAATTTCGACATCGACACTATCATCTAATTCTGGCATGACGTCAACACTGGCAAATGAGGTATGGCGGCGTCCGGCAGCATCAAAAGGTGAGATCCGAACTAATCGGTGAACCCCTTTTTCAGAGCGCAAGTATCCGTAGGCGTTATGTCCACTAATCAACAGCGTCACACTCTTAAGACCGGCCTCATCACCAGCCTGATAATCAACCGTTTCAACACTAAAGTGATGACTGGCTGCCCAACGCGAATACATCCGTAATAGCATGGCGCCCCAATCTTGGGATTCTGTCCCGCCCGCACCTGGATGAATTTCAATAATCGCATTATTACGATCATAGGGGCCATCCAACAAAAGATTTAACCGATATTGCTGCAAGTCATGTTGTGCTTTGGTCAAATCCGTTTCAAATTCAGCTTGCATCTCAGCATCTGGTTCCTCAGTTAGCAACTCGTAAGCAACCGCCAAGTCGCCAACTTCATCTGCCAGCTGTTGATAGGCGTCAAACTTGCCTTTTAACTCATTATTGTCATCGATCACCTTTTGGGCAGCATTTTGATCATCCCAAAAACCGGGTTCGGCCATGCGTGCTTCATTTTCCTGGATGCCTTCGTTTAAAGCATCTAAGTCAAAGCGACCCCCTAAAGTCGTCGACGGCACTTTGCATTTCTTCAACAAGATGTTTGGTTTCACTTAATTCCACAAAGAACCCTTCTTTCAACTTATTTTAAGTTATTTGGCAAAAAGCGTAGTTGGTTCATACCCAACTACGCTTCTCCCAATTCGTGTTTAATTAACGTTGGATATTTTGACGGATTTCAGACTTCATGAATAAGCGCGTTGTATCGTAATCGATATCCGCAACCATTTCTTCAAACATCCGATAACCATCACGTTGATATTCAACTAATGGGTTTAACTGACCGTAGCCACGCAGCCCAATTGATTGCCGTAATTGATCCATCGCATCAATATGATCCGTCCAATGAGCATCAACGACTCGTAAGATAACGACTTTTTCAAATTCTAGCATCTGACCTTTATCATAAAGCTGTTTAGCTTTAGCTTCATAAACGTCAGCGACCCGTTGCATTAAGTAGTCTTCAATCTCAGTTTGTGACTTTCCTTTCAAGTCAGTCGCACTGATCGAATCTTCCTTAACCATTGCCCCGGTAGCAAAATCAATGATGGCATCCAAATCCCAAGTCTTTTGATCGCCTTGCGTGTGCAATTGAACGGTCCGTTCGACTGTCCGTTTGATCATTGGCATAATGACCGGCTTCAAAGTCTTATCTTCCATGATAACTTGTTGCCGTTCGCCATAAATAACTTCACGTTGCGCACGCATCACATCATCATATTGCAACACATTTTTACGTGAATCGTAGTTATTCCCTTCGACCCGTTTCTGCGCTGACTCAACTTGGCGCGTAATCATGCGTGATTGGATCACCGCATCATCATCTTCCACGTTCATCCGTTGCAAGAAGTTCTTGATTCGTTCAGAACCAAAACGCAACATCAAATCATCTTCCAATGACAGGTAGAATTGTGACATACCTGGATCACCTTGCCGACCAGCACGGCCACGAAGTTGGTTATCAATTCGCCGTGATTCATGCCGTTCAGTCCCAATGACTGCTAAGCCACCAAGTTCTTTGACCCCCGGTCCTAATTTAATATCAGTCCCACGACCAGCCATGTTGGTCGCAATGGTGACTGCGCCCCGTTGACCAGCGTTAGCAACAATATCGGCTTCCTTCGCATGGTTCTTAGCGTTCAGAACCACATGCGGAATACCGGCTTCATCCAAACGTTGCGATAAATATTCAGATGTTTCCACGGCAACCGTCCCGATTAACATCGGTTGGCCTTTTTTATACAAGCCAGAAATTTCCTTCACAACCGCGTTAAACTTGCTCCGTAAGGTTGGATAGAGCAAATCTGAACGGTCATCACGAATCATTGGCCGGTTGGTTGGAATTGTAATAACTTCCATGTTATAAATTTCACGGAATTCTTCTTGTTCCGTTTTAGCCGTCCCAGTCATCCCAGAAAGTTTTTTATACATCCGGAATAAGTTTTGATAGGTAATGTTAGCCATGGTCTTGGTTTCTTCTTGGATTTCAACATGTTCCTTCGCTTCAATGGCTTGATGCAACCCATCAGAGAAACGCCGACCATCCATGATCCGACCGGTAAATGAATCAACGATCATTGCTTGGCCGTCCTGAATCACGTAATCTTTATCCTTCAACATGATGTAATTGGCACGTAAAGCTTCATCCAAGTAATGGTTTAAAGCGGTGTTATCCGTGTCGTAGAGGTTTGATAAGCCAAAATACTTTTCAGCCTTTCGAATCCCTTCATCAAGTAAGGCAACCGTCTTTGATTCCAAATCAACCTTGTAGTCTTCATCTTTGGTCAAGGTCTTCGCAAAGCGGTCTGCCCGCTTATACATCCCAGTCGTCCCTTCGGATTGACCGGAAATGATCAGTGGCGTCCGCGCTTCATCAATTAAAATTGAGTCAACTTCATCAATAATCGCAAAGTTTAATGGCCGTTGAACCATATCTTCACGATAAACAACCATGTTGTCTCGTAAGTAATCAAACCCAATTTCACCATTGGTCGAATAAGTAATGTCAGCATTGTAAGCCGCCCTTTTTTCCTCAGGCGTTTTATCAGCGCCATTAATGCCGACACTCATGCCCAACCAGTGATAGAGTTCACCCATTTCAGTCGCATCACGCGCTGATAAGTATTCATTAACGGTAACGACATGCACGCCGTCGCCAGAAATGGCATTCAAATAAACCGGCATGGTGGCCGTTAAGGTCTTCCCTTCACCGGTCTTCATTTCAGCAATGTCACCTTCGTGTAACACAATCCCACCTAAAATTTGTACGTGGAATGGATATAACCCCAGTACCCGCTTGGCACCTTCACGAGCGGTCGCGAATGCTTCTGGTAACAAGTCATCCAGTGACTCGCCTTCTTTATATCGTTCACGGAATTCTGGTGTTTTAGCTTGCAGGTCGGCATCACTTAGCTTGGCATATTCATCAGCGTAAGCTTCAACCTTGTTTGCAATTTTATCAAGACGCCGAATGACGCGCTTGTCGCTTTCAACCCAGCGTTTTAAAATGTTGGCCATTTACGTATCCTCTCCAAATAATAATTCTTAAGTATCGATTCTTTATAGTCTATTTTCAAAATAAAATACCATCTGTAATTTTACCATCTTTTGGCGTTAATGGGAACTACACTCATTCAATGTAACCGATACCGAACGGGTTTATTTCAAAAATACTACCGCTGTTTAACACTATTTGCAACATTATTAACGATTAACATGCTTTAACTACGTTTTTTTGTAAATTAAAAGAACTGGTCAAAGACCAGTTCTTTCTGATTGAACTTCGAATTTATTGATCGTCGCCAGTTTCAATCAAACCGTAGCGACCATCGTTCCGCCGATAAACGATATTGATGGCATCCGTTTCCGCGTCTTCATAGATGAAGAAATCATGTCCAAGCATGTCCATTTGTAGGATTGCTTCTTCATTATCCATTGGTTTCAAAGAAACCCGCTTCGTACGTACAACATCCAACTTATCGTCCTGATCGTTATCAGCAGCTGCAACCGTTTCATCAGTCGCCGCAAAGTCAATGGCCTTAAAGCCCTTTTCACGGGACTTGCGATTGACTTTGGTCTTATACTTGCGGATTTGGCGTTCGAGCTTGTCGGTTACCAAATCAACGCTAGCATACATATCAGGAGAAGTTTCTTCTGCCCGGAGAACTAAATAGGGAAGTGGAATCGTTACTTCGACTTTAGCAGTCTTGTCTGGGTGAATCTTTAAGTTTACGTGGGCAATTGAGTCAACGTTATTGTCAAAGAATTTTTGTAACTTACCCACCCGTTTTTGAACATAGTCACGAATAGCTTGTGTCACTTCGATATTTTCACCGCGAATATTAAAATTTAGCATAGATCTTCTCTCCCTTCACACACATTACTGTGTACCCAAAGTAACGAAAGGACCACTCTTTCATTACTTTGCTTAAATTCATTATAATAGAAAGCGCTATAATAAACAATCGAAATGCCGCTTTTCATCCGATTTAACGTGCCAAAGTTATTCCTATGACTGACTTGGCACCGTTTTCCAAGATTAAGATCGCAGCGTGCCGGATGGTTCGACCAGTCGTATAGACATCATCAATTAAAAGCACTGTTTTTGTCCTCAGGTCTGGCGCATCCGGCGATAGCTCAAACGGTTGTGCCGTTAATAGCCGATCCTGGCGCGTTTTATGTGATTGGGGAATAGGCTTGGCGGCATCCGTAGTCCGCAACCAGCTTAGATTCTCACCATCGTTCAACCAACCGGTCACTTGATTAAATCCGCGGGTGATCATCGTATCGGGCGTAACTGGAATGGGGACTATAAAATCTGCTTGTATACTGACAAGCTTGGCGGTTAAAACTGCCCTAAAAACTTGTCGTAGTCGGTAATCCCCTTTAAATTTATATTGTTCAAAGTAGGCTTGCATGGCTTCGTTGTATGTAAACAACGCACGATTATCAAACGCCATTGGTGCCCAGCGTTGGCAATCATGACATAAAGACCGTTGCGTCTGTGCACGACCACAGCCAATGCACGCTTGACTTGAAAAAATTGGTGTAAAAGTTTCCCAACAAGCCTGACAAACTACTGGTTGTTGCAATGGTTGCCAACTCAAAATCCATGGCAGACTTATTTTAGGCTCAGTCGAGCGGTGACACAACAGGCATGCTGGCACGTAATCGCCGTCCTTTCCGATTCACGAGTTTAATTTGTCGGATAGCACGTTTGACAGGCCGCGCATAACTCTGACAAATAAACCGCACTAAGCCAGTTGGCCGCTCGCTAGACCGGCCAACTCGTCCCGCAATTTGAACTAACGCTGCCGTTGAAAAAATCGGGTCATCGGCCCCTAAAACAATCACATCAATGCCGGGTAATGTGACGCCACGTTCTAAAATCGTGGTCGTAATCAAATATTGGACGTTTGACGCTCGCATGGCTTGAACTTTTGCCAAACGTTCTGGATCAGTTGCATGGACTGTTAAACCCTTTAGCTCGGGGTAGGCCTGTTGAACTGCCGCTTGAACAACGGCTAATTGCGCAACTCTAGGAACAAAGATTAAAAAGCGTTGGCCACGGTTAGCATAATCGGCCAGCCAGCGGCGTAGCGGTCGTGGTAAACAACCCACCTTAAGCTTAGCCCACCAACGAGCTTGCAAAGTTACCTTAATTGTCGGCAACAATTGTTGATGGAAGCGCAGTGGCAAATAACTTAAGCCAAGTTCATGGCGCCTGACCTGACGTAACAAGTCCTGACTAGGCGTTGCCGTCAGATACAACAACGCACTTACAGGTTTCAGCGCCTGTTCAACTGCATGACCTAGCCGGGGATTAGCTGCAAACGGAAACGCATCCACTTCATCAACAATCAATACATCGAAAGCTTCTCGAAACCGAAGCAGTTGATGCGTCGTGCAGATGGTGAGTTGACAATAACGATATGGGTCAGTCTGATGACCATGCAATAAGGCAATCTCTAAATTTGAAAAAGCGGCTTGCAACCGCGGATATAGCTCCAAACAGACATCGACCCGTGGTGACGCAATCGCCACTCGCCAGCCCTGCGCCAGTGCCCAGGCTAAACCCGGAAATAACATTTCTGTTTTTCCAGCACCAGTCACGGCCCACAGCAGTTGACGTTGATGTGCCTCAAATTGATGACGAATCATAGTAGCGCAAGCCGCTTGCTGTGCCGTTAATTGTCCTTGCCACGTTAGCTCACCCTTTTTTGGAAAATCATTTGGCTCTGAAATGTGATAAAGTGAAGTTAAGGTACTGACACGGCCCAGCGTGATGCAAGCATAGCAATAAAATTGATGACGTGGTAATTGTGCCAATTGTCGGTCTAACAAGCTGCCGCAACGCTGACATTGTAGTTGCTGAGCTGTCACGTGCAAAGCCTCAAGTTTTTGAGTTTCCGCGGGTAATTCTTTTGCAGCGAGTGGTGTCAGCACCAGCTGGCGACCATATAACTCTGTTGCTTGCATACGTTTGCCCCCCTTTTAACACTCAGTTACGAATTTTAGCCGGCATTAATTTAAAAAGGAGCTGATTGATTTTGACTGAGCCATACTATACTTTGGCAACAGAGATCACTTATGAACAAACCATCAAAAAGTCCCTCTTCATCGCTCACCTCTATCGAATCACCGATGAAACGGATGCACAAACAAAAATTGCCGCGATTCGGGCAACAGACCCTAAAGCCACTCACCACTGTTTTGGCTATATGCTCGGTGATGACGATCACATCCAACGAATGAGTGACGCTGGTGAACCTTCTGGGACTGCTGGCGTACCAATTTTAGAAGCCCTTAAATTGAATCAAATTCACGATGTTTTAGCCGTTGTCACCCGTTACTTCGGTGGCATTAAGCTAGGTGCCGGCGGCTTAATTCGGGCTTACAACAGCACCCCTGTTGAAGCGATTAAGCGTGCCGGTAAAGTCCAACGACTGTTGCAAACAAAGTTGGCCGTCACAATTGATTACCGCAATATTGATGCCTTAACTTATTATTTGCAGCAAAAAAAAATAACCACCTTAGATACCAACTATGGCATCAAGGTGGCATTGATGATTGCGGTAGATGCCGAGACTGTCCCCACCGTTGAAGCGGCCATCAATAATTTGTTAAGTGGTCAAGTTGACTTTAAAGATCGGGGGCAGCAATACAACGAAGTCCCATTATCAACCAACTAAAAAGCATTTCAACGTCAAATTATGACATTGAAATGCTTTTTAATATTTATTTAAGTGTGGTAATTTTACCAGATACGCCACGGTCAACTTTCATTGAAGTCAATGGAATATAGCCTAACTTCTTGACTAAGCTTCCTTGAACATCCTTAGAAGTCATGTAAGTTAAGAAGGTCTTTAACTCACCAGTAGGAGCACCCTTAGTATACATGTGTTCGTATGCCCAGATCTTCCATTTGTTATTGGCAACATTCGCTTCTGTTGGCTTAACGTTATCGATTGAAAGTGGTTCTAGACCAGACTTGATGTATGAGAAGGCCAAGTAACTAATTGCCCCTGGTGTCGTTGAAACAATCTTTTTAACTGTCCCATTAGAATCTTGTTCTTGGCTAGTTGCAACCTTAGCGTTGTCTAAGCCCCACTTTTCAAAAGTGGCACGCGTCCCACTGCCTTGAGCACGATTGACCACGGTAATCTTTTCATTCTTCCCGCCAACTTCTTTCCAGTTGGTAATCTTACCTTGGAAGATTTTAACTAATTGATCTTTTGAAACATTGGTTACGCCAGCTTCTTTGTTGACCACGGGTGCCATCCCAACAACAGCAACTTTATGATCAACTAAGCCTTTAGCGTCTAACCCTTTTTGTTCTTCAGCAAACAAATCTGAGTTCCCGATATTAACTGAGCCTTTAGCAACTTGGCTCAAGCCGGCACCAGAACCGCCACCTTGGACATTAATCGTTACATTTGAATGTTCATTTTGGAAAGTTTGACCAGCTTGTTCAACTAATGGTTGTAACGCCGTTGATCCGGTTGCCACAATCTTAGTTGTCTTAGAAGTCTTGGCACTACTACTGCTACTAGTATTCTTCGTACTAGTTGCTGAGCTACTACCACAGCCAGCTAATAAAATGGTCATTGTTACGGCCAGCGCCCCTAATGTCACTGCTTTTTTCATAATTGAAACTCCCCTTTTCCATTTTTACGCTCATAATTAGAACAATCAATGGCGCTAACCTAAACTAGCTAACCTGGGTAGGAAGTGCTATTTCGTGATGCGAGCATGATCACTTTTTAGGTTAGACGATTCATCGACTGTCATTGGAACAACTCTAATATTACTGGCCGTTTGTAAATTCAAAATGATGTTTGTGTAAAACCATTGTATAGTTTCCGTAAAGACCATCTAGATTAACCAAAAACTCTCCAGACAAAAAAACAGGCCTGATAACTGAAAATCGTTATCAAGTCTGTTTCACTTTAGTGATTCAATTAATGATTACTCTTGGAAGTGAACCTAGCGACCGTCCGCTTAATCCAATCCAATAACGGTTGCCGGTTATCGCCAGCCAAACCAATTGCTTCCACAAATAGTTCCAATCCGAATAACAAGCTGATGGTCAGCAAGATTGAGCCACCCAGCGATGAAATCGGATATAACAATGAGATGAACGAAAAGATAAGGGCAATCCCGTAAATCACCATCACAGTCTGACGATGGGTCAGGCCCAACTGCATCAAGCGATGGTGCAAATGGTGTTTATCGGCTTGCGAGATTGGTTTCTTATTTAAAATTCGCCGAATCATCGCGTAAATCGTATCGGTAATTGGGACCCCTAAAATCATCACTGGGATGATCACCGAGATTAAGGTAACATTTTTCAAACCGAACAACGAGAATACCGCGGTCATAAACCCGATAAATAAAGAACCGGTATCCCCTAGATAAATCCGGGCAGGAAAGAAATTATACGGTAAGAATCCTAGCATGGCAGCGACTAAGGTAAAAATCAGCAGCGAGACAAAGGTATTGGCATTTAAGAAGAATAGCCCAATAATTCCCATCGTACTCAGCGCGATGATTCCGACCCCGGTTGCTAGGCCATCCAACCCGTCGATTAGATTAATGGCATTCGTAATTGCTAAAATCCACAGCAATGTAATCGGCAAGCTCAACCACTGAAAATGAATGAGCCCGATAAATGGGAATGTGAGTGTCGTCATTCGAATCCCACCAATGAAGTAGACTTCTAAGGCCGCTAACGTAATTCCCAACATTTTTTGCCGCGGTTTCAATTCATAGATATCATCAATGATCCCAGTCGCCAAAATGATTAGCTCACCGCCTAGTAACGCATAAAAGAGTCGCGTTGGAAACTGATGCATCAAATATAAGATTGTCGTGCCAATGGTGTAAGCAATAAAAATGGCTAGACCACCCATTGTCGGCATCGGAATCTTGTTCACCCGGCGAACATTCGGCTTATCAACGGCTCCGATTTTAAAGGCGAGATTTCGCACAAACGGCGTTAAAAGCGCGGATATCATCATGGTCGCAACTAAGCTGACTAAGATTTCAAATCTAATCATTTGTGCGTAACTCCTCTCTGAGATATTACTTATAATTATACAAACCTGAATCCAACTTGACAACTTGATTCAAGGAAACTTAGGAAAGGCAACACAATTCGGTCACAAATTAAACTAAAAACGACGTGCAAGACAGCCAGTGCCATCTCCACGTCGTCTGCAACTACTCTTTTAAATGATAATTATAAGTCGATACAATAATATTTTCACGTGAGTTTAAAACCGCCCGTAAGCGTAAACTCGTTTGGTTATGCAAAATATTTTGCCAAGGTTTCTTAGGCACGAACTGTGGTACCAAGACCGTGGTTGAGAAATTCCGTTCCGCCGCTCGTTTGGCAATGACATCACAGAAACGCAGCGTTGGCGTTGCAATCGAACGATACGATGAATGAATATCCACAAACCGCACATCTGGGAACGTTGACTTAAATTCGGCCGCCGTCTTATGTTCTTTTTCTGGATTTTCATCAAATGACACGTGCATGGCAATGACATAATCACCGATGGAACGGGCATAATTGACCGCTGCCGCCGTGACCCGCGTCACATTGGAAACCAGCACAATGACCGTGGCACCATCGTAGTCGTGTAACTCGGCTTTCTCCTGAGCAACCACCCGCAACTGGGCTGCTACACGGTTGTAGTGCACATGAATGCGATAGAACATATAAAGCAAGAGTGGCATCACTACAAGGTAAGGCCAAACATTGCCGAAATGCAAGGCAAACAAGAAGACCACTAGGACTAATGAGATTAATGCCCCAAGTAAATTGACTGCGGCTTTAAGCCACCACCAACTGCCCCGTTCGCGCAACCAGTGCACGATCATCCCAGATTGAGATAAGGTAAACGGTACAAAGACCCCAACCGCATACAGTGGAATTAATAACGTTGTCTTCCCATGGAAAATGAAGATAAGCACAATCGCGCCAACAGCCAATGAGATAATCCCGTTAGAATAACCTAATCGATCACCACGATCCATGTAAGCGTGTGGTAAAAATTTATCTTTAGCTAAGTTGTAAGCTAGAATTGGGAACGCTGAGAACCCAGTATTCGCCGCAACCGCTAAAATCAAAGCCGTCGATAACTGTAACAAGTAGTAGAACAAACCATGACCAAATACTGCCGTCGCAATTTGTGATAAGACAGTGTTATCAGCTTGTGGCTTGATGCCCAAGTAGTAACTCAAGTAAGTAATCCCACCAAAGAAAACTGCCAGGACAATGGCCATGATTGCTAACGTATTAGCAGCATTTCGACGTTTAGGTCGTTTGAAATTAGGCACCGCATTACTGATAGCTTCGACCCCTGTCAGTGATGAAGACCCTGACGAGAAAGCCCGGAAGAACAGGACTAAGGTCATGCCTTGAACTGGTGCCCCCATTGCTGCGGAGGCATGGTAAGTTAAGTTACCACTCGCAATATTCATAATCCCCCATAAAATCATCCCGATAATCATGAGGATAAAGAAGTAAACCGGAAAAGTTAAAAATGACGCTGATTCACGCATGCCTCGTAAATTTAAAGCCATGATTGCAATCACAATCAACACGGCAATCAACACCTGATAGTTCACTAAGGACGGTACGGCTGAAGTAATGGCTTCAGTCCCCGAGGTCACGGAAACGGCCACAGTCAACATATAGTCAACTAACAGTGACCCACCGGCAACCAGTCCAGCTGGCCGCCCCCAGTTAGTACTAGCAACCACATACGCGCCACCACCCGAAGGATAAGCACGAATAATTTGCCGGTACGACATCGTAATGGCAAATAATAGAATCAGAACTAAGGCAGCAACATATAATTGATACATTAAAGCTGCTGCTGAAAGGGTAATCAATACCGTTGTGATCTGTTCAGTACCATAGGCCACTGACGAGAGCGCATCTGATGACAGCAGCGCCAGCGCCTTGAACTTGGTGAGTGCTTGCCCACCTTCATCCATGGTTTTTAACGGTTTCCCGATAACCAACCGTTTTAAATAACGCCACATGATAATAACTCCTTTATTTCAAAAATAATTATTCCCAAGTAAGTGCTAAGTCAAAGTTGATTTTACTACTTTAAATTAGTAAATACTACACGTTTAACTGGAACGCACTAACTTTTTCAACCCGCATAGCCCCCTAGTTTACTCCTGACTTTCCCACTTGGCTACTTATTTTTGACTAAAAAACACCCACTCAAATGAGCAGGTGTTAAAAAGTGTTAACTTAAACTTACATCATGCCGCCCATACCTGGGTTTGGCGCAGCTGGTGCAGCTGGTGCTTGTGGTTCTGGCTTTTCAGCAACAACCGCTTCAGTCGTTAATAATAACGCCGAAACAGAAGCCGCATTTTGTAACGCTGAACGAGTAACCTTGGTTGGATCAACAATCCCAGCCTTGATCATGTCTACCCATTCATTCGTCGAAGCGTTGAAACCAACACCTGGCTTTTGTTCCTTGAGTTTTTCAACAATCACTGAGCCTTCAAGACCGGCATTTTCAGCGATTTGACGAACTGGTTCTTCCAACGCACGTTTAACGATGTTAATCCCAGTTTGAACGTCACCAGTTTCTTTCAAAGCATCAACATCTTTGATGACGTTAACCAAGGCAGTCCCACCACCGGCAACGAAGCCTTCTTCAACGGCAGCACGAGTGGCGTTCAAAGCATCTTCAATCCGATACTTACGTTCTTTCAATTCAGTTTCAGTTGCAGCACCGACCCGCACAACGGCGACCCCGCCAGCTAACTTAGCTAAACGTTCTTGTAACTTTTCTTTATCAAAATCAGAAGTGGTTTCGCTGATTTGGTTACGGATGAAGTCAACTCGTTCAGAGATGGCATCCTTAGCACCAGCACCTTCAACGATGGTGGTGTTATCTTTAGTAACCGTAACTTTGTTAGCTTGACCTAATTGATCAATCGTCGTGTCTTTCAATTCAAGACCTAAGTCATCAGTGATGACCGTCCCACCAGTTAAAATGGCAATATCTTGTAATTGTTCCTTACGCCGATCACCAAAACCGGGTGCCTTAACTGCAACGACGTTGAATGTCCCCCGCATCTTGTTTAAGACCAAGGTTGGTAAAGCTTCACCAGAAATGTCATCCGCGATGATCAATAATGGTTTGCCTTGTTCAACGATCGATTGTAATAATGGTAAGATATCTTGAATATTCGAGATCTTCTTATCGGTAATTAAAATGTAAGGACTGTCAAGGTCAGCTTCCATCTTGTCGTTATCAGTGACCATGTATTGTGACAAATAGCCACGATCGAATTGCATCCCTTCGACAACGTCCAAGCTAGTGTCAACCCCACGTGATTCTTCAATCGTGATGACACCATCATGCCCAACTTTTTCCATGGCTTCGGCAATTAACTTACCAGTTTCTTGGCTAGCTGAAGAAACAGCCGCGATTTGTGCAATATCTTCTTGCGTCTTAACTTCATGAGCCATGGCATGCAATGAATCAACCGCTGTCTTAGTGGCTTCTTCAATCCCACGACGAATGCCAACTGGGTTAGCACCGGCAGTGACGTTCTTCATACCTTCGTTGACGATTGATTGCGTCAAAACAGTCGCAGTAGTCGTCCCATCACCGGCAATATCATTAGTCTTTGAAGCAACTTCAGAAACTAACTTAGCACCCATGTTTTCAAAATGGTCATCCAATTCGATGGCTTTAGCAATCGTCACCCCATCATTAGTAATGGTTGGTGAGCCATATGATTGTTCCAAGACAACGTTGCGGCCCTTAGGACCAAGCGTTGATTTTACAGTGTCAGCTAATTGATCGACACCTTTGAGCATTGCTGAACGTGCGTCTTCAGAAAACTTTAATTCTTTAGCCATTATCTGTATTCACCTCATAAATAGTTTTTAAATAAATAATTTAAATGGATTAGTCTTCGACTGCGACAATATCTTTTTCGTGTAAAACAAGATACGTAGACCCTTCATACTTAACTTCAGTACCAGCGTATTTGTCGAATAAAACTTGTTCGCCAACTTTGACGCTTGGGGCTACCTTTGTGCCGTTATCTAAAACACGGCCATCGGAGACGGCAACAACTTTACCGCTTTGTGGCTTTTCTTTAGCATTATTCGCAATAACGATGCCGCCAACTGTTTGTTCTTCTTCTGCTTGTTGTTGCAAAATAACACGATCACCTAATGGTTTTAACACGTGAATCCCTCCATTTATTCTTTTTTAGCACTCCTAAAGCCTAAGTGCTAATCACAAAATCAACTATAACATTTTCATTTTAGAATGCAAGTTATTTGTCAATAATTAGTCAAAGAATGTCAAATCGACTATAATGGGACTACTTAAGTCATTTTTGACTCGAAATCTACTCAGTTAAGGACGTGACAAAATGGCCAATCGGCGCCAATCACTCAGCATTTTAATCGTTTACTTTATCGTCTACGCGTTGCCATCTTTATTAGTCACCGCGTTACCCCACTTAGGTTCCCAAGTCTATTTGATTCAGACCTTAGACTACCTAATCGGGGCCGTCATTTTAGGTTGGCTCGCTTGGCATCATGCCAAGCCAAATGCGATCGAACAACAACCAAGTTCCTGGCTAGCAACTGTTTTATGGGGGCTTGCTGGCACAGCCATTGTCATCCTTGGCCAAAACCTTATCTTAAACTTGACTCGACTACTGGGACAATCAACGGCTTCCGCCAACACGAGTACCTTACTGGCTGCTGGACAAAAGTACCCGTTCTTTTTCTTAGCCATTATCGTGGGCGCTCCCATTATGGAAGAAATCGTTTTTCGGAAAGTCCTATTTGGCTTTTTCGCCCCCGTAACTGGCGGTGTCGGAGCAGCCGTCATTTCCAGCATTCTATTTAGTTTCGCTCATGCAGACGGACATTTGATTCTATATGCGTTTATTGGCTTATTCTTCTGCTGGCTTTATCAACACACCGGCCGTATTCAAACCTCAATGATCGCGCATATTTTAATGAATTGTCTTGTCGTTGTCCCATTATTTTGGTCCTAAAATAAAAGACGTAGCCAGCCTTATGCTAGTTGCGTCTTTTAAAATAACTATTTTTCGTCAGCTGATTTATCACCAAGCTGTTCGCCATAGTGTTCAATAAAATAAATCAAGGTTTGTAGCTCATTGGTCAAATCAACGTTTTGCACCCGGACCGTTTCTGGCACTGAAATGCGTAAGGGCGTGAAATTCATGATCCCTTTGACATTTGCTGAAACTAATTCATCCGTCACTTGTTGAACCACAGAAGTTGGCACCGTTAAGATGGCAATTTCAATTTGTTGTTCAATCAGTTGTTTCTTAAGTTCTGACATTGGGTAAACGGGAACGCCACTCTGAACGGTATTCGCAAGGGCTTCATTAACATCAAAAGCTGCTGAGATTCGCACGTTACTGTTCTTGTGAAAATTAAAATTGAGCAAGGCATGCCCTAAATTACCGACCCCAATCAAAGCGACATTCGTTAAAGTGTCTTGATTTAAAATCTTTTTGAAAAAGGTCAATAATTTTTCAACATCGTAGCCATAGCCACGTTTACCAAGTGCCCCAAAATATGAAAAATCACGCCGAATCGTGGCTGAATCAACTTTAACCGCCTCAGACAGTTCTGTTGATGAGACACGCTTTTTGTCTGCATCTAATAAAATGTTCAAATACCGATAGTAAATGGGTAACCGTTTCGCCGTTGCCCGAGGAATCTTTGTTTCTGCCATTTGGACGACCCTCCTTATTAAAAGTTTGTGAATTTGCTGACACTATTCTAGCATACCCCAACACTTTGTGAAATAATATTTACTTATTATTCCGTTTCATTAGGGCTAATTGGCGCAATATGCTACAATTATTTGACGAATCAACCCTGAAAGGAGCTTATAATCGTGATTTTATTGCAAGTGCAACAAGTCATGCGGCGTTTTGGCGCTGATGTCTTGTTCGATAACGTACAAATGGACATCCAAGATCATGCGCGCGTCGCTTTAGTTGGCCGTAATGGTGCTGGAAAATCCACACTTTTAAAAATGATTGCCGGAGAAACTGTCCCTGATGAAGGCCAAATTTCAATGCGCAAAGGCCTGACCATCGGCTACCTGGCTCAAGATCAAGGCCTGAATAGTGCCAATTCTATTTGGGAAGAAATGAGCAGTGTTTTTGCTGGCTTACATAAGTTAGAAGCACAAATGCATCAATTAGAAGACCAGTTGAGTGATCCCGCGGTCATCGCTGATCAAGCCACTTATGAACAAACCCTTAAAACTTATGATCAAGTTCAAACTGATTTTCAACAACAGAATGGCTATGGCTATCAAGCTGAAATCCGTGGCGTCTTACATGGTTTCCAATTTGATGCGGATGTTTATGACAAGTCAGTGACCGAATTATCTGGTGGTCAAAAGACTCAATTAGCTTTAGCTAAACTGTTGCTCGAAAAACGTGACCTCTTAATCTTGGACGAACCGACTAACCATTTGGACGTCGAAACGCTCACTTGGTTGGAAAGTTATTTACAATCGTATACAGGTTCCTTATTAATTGTCAGTCATGACCGATACTTCTTAGACCGTGTGGTCAATGAAGTCTATGACCTTTCGCACCACGAGATGGTCCACTACACTGGCAACTACGACCAGTACGTTCAAACAAAAGCTGCTCGAATTCAAGCGGAATGGAAACACTACGAGAAACAACAAGCCGAGATCAGCAAGCTGGAGGACTTTGTGAACCGCAACATCGTTCGGGCTTCAACGACCAAACGTGCCCAGTCGCGTCGTAAACAGCTCGCCAAAATGGACCGGTTAGAACGCCCTGATAGTGATGACAAAACGGCCCACTTTGGCTTTCATGCTAGCAAGCAAAGCGGCAACATCGTTTTAACAGTCAAAGATGCTGCCGTTGGCTATCAAGGTCAGATCTTGTCAGCTCCCGATAACCTAAATGTCAAAAAACACGAGGCCATCGCGATCGTTGGACCGAATGGGATTGGTAAATCAACGCTCCTAAAGAGCATCCTTGGCCAGATTCCATTCATCAAAGGGCAAGCCGTCTTTGGGACGAATGTCGTCACCGGTTATTACGATCAGGAACAAAAAAACTTACATGATCGTAAAACTGTTCTGAGTGAATTGTGGGATGAACACCCTACGACCCCTGAAAAAGATATTCGAACCATTCTGGGAAGCTTCTTATTCACCGGAGAAGATGTCGATAAACCGATCAACGCCCTATCAGGTGGCGAACGGGCCCGCCTGCTACTAACGAAGCTGGCAATGCAAAATGACAATTTTCTTATTTTAGATGAACCGACTAACCATTTAGATATCGACAGTCGCGAAGTGTTAGAAGTTGCGCTAAACGACTTTGACGGCACCCTACTCTTCGTTTCACATGACCGTTACTTCATTAACCAGGTCGCCACCAGCGTAGTCGAAGTTTCACCAACTGGTACCGAATTATTCTTGGGTGACTATGACTACTATATCGATAAAAAACAAGAACAAGCGGAATTTGCCGAAGCTGCCGCTAGTGCCGCTGCTGAAAGTGAAAGTGCCGCCAACGCTGATCAAACCAGCGCGGTACCAGATTCACGTTCAAAGGGACAACAAACCTACCAAGCCAGCAAGCAACAACAACGTGAAAAGCGCAAACTAGAACGTTCCGTGGCGGCTCTTGAAGAAAAAATGAGTACCCTTGAGTCCCAAGCAACCAGTATTCAAGAACAAATGTCACAACCAGAAGTTTTTGCAGATGCCGTTAAGTTACAAGATTTCCAGAAAGAATTGGACACAGTCACAGCCGAGCACGAACAGGCCGAAAACGACTGGACTGAACAAGCCGAACAACTTGAAAATCTCGACTAATAAAAAAGTGAGCTGATAAAAAAATCAGCTCGCTTTTTTATTAGTTAATCAATGGACCATATTAGGCATCCAATCAAATTCCAGACTAGGATCAGCATTCAAGGTCGCATCGCCAAATTGATGATGTTGGTATTGAATATAGCCCGCTGCCCCAATCATCGCACCGTTATCACCACACAAATTCAATGGTGCTAAGACTAATTCAGTATTTGGAAACTTACTTGGTAATTCAGTTTGTAGGCGTTCGCGTAACCCATGGTTGGCCGCGACCCCACCAGCTAAAACAAGTTGTTTAACTGGACAAGCTTCCAAGACGCGCATGGTTTTTGATGTTAACACATCTACCACACTGGCCTGGAAACTCGCTGCCAAATCATTTTTACTCAAAGTGTCACCAATTTGATCCGCATGGTGCACGGTATTGATGAAAGCACTCTTCAACCCACTAAAACTGAAGTCATAGTTGTCTTCATCAATCATCGCCCGTGGAAAGTTAAAGGTATCCTGACCCTGATGTGCCATTTCGTCGATGACTTTACCAGCCGGATAAGGGACACCCAATACCCGACCGATTTTATCATAGGCTTCACCAGCCGCGTCGTCACGAGTTTCACCAATGATCTCAAATTGACCATCTGCTTGCATATATACTAACTCAGTGTGCCCCCCAGAAACTAAGAGTGCCATTAGTGGAAACTCAAAGGGTTTCACAAAGCGAGCCGCATAAATATGCCCCGCCATATGATTAACCGGAATCAATGGTAAGTGATGCGCGTAGGCGACCGTCTTAGCAGCATTGACTCCCACCAAGAGCGCCCCAACTAAACCTGGCCCATAGGTGACTGCAACAGCATCCAAGTCATCATAAGTCACCTGTGCTTCAGATAGGGCATCTTCGATACAGATAGTGATTTCTTCAATATGATGGCGACTAGCAACTTCAGGTACCACACCACCAAAGCGTTTATGACTGTTAATTTGCGTCGCAACCACGTTGGATAAAATCGTTTGACCATCAGCAACAACTGCCACACTCGTTTCATCACAACTAGATTCGAACGCTAAGATTAAATTTTGTTTCTCCACAAGTGACCATCCTTCATTTAATGATTTTACGCATAATTAAGGCATCTTCACTAGGATGCTGATAATAGTTTTTGCGCGTTGAAATCTGTTCAAAACCACACTGTTCATATAATTTTTGAGCGGGCGTATTACTCTGGCGAACTTCCAGAAAGCATTTTGCCGTTGGCGTTAACTGTGCAAAAGTTCTTTGCAACATTAGCCGCGCGTAACCGTGCCGCTGAAATGCTGGTAACACCGCAACATTAGTAATCTCTGTTTCATCTAATACCGTTGTTTGGCTGATAAAGCCAATCGGTTGTTGCACTCGAACTAATAACTGGTAGCAAGACTGTGGTAACGCTAGGTCCGCCGCAAAAGTTGCCAATCGCCAAGGTGCCCCTTCCGGATAGGCAGCCGCAGCTAACTCGTAGCAAACTTGAGCAACAGGCACGCCGGTCCAATCCACGTCCTTAATGAATTGTAGCTCAGTCATCTTCACGATCCGTCAATACTTTGTAAGTCATATCAATGGCATCTTCGTGATCGCCAAAGTAATAACGCTTTTTAACACCCGTTTTTTCAAAGCCTAAATTCTGATATAACCGTTGCGCATTCGTATTACTGTAACGAACTTCAAGCGTCACTGTGCGATATTTTAAATAGCCTGCCCGTTTTATCATCGTTTTCATCATAAAGCTGCCCAAACCTTGATTTTGAAAATCTGGGTGCACCGCAATATTCGTGATATGCGCATCTTGACGACGATCATCAAACGCACAACCACAAAATGCACAGAGACGGTCTTCGTGGCGCATGACAATATAAAAACGTCCACTTTGACGGCGCAACTCCGTTTTAAAGGCATTTTCATCCCAAGGTGTCTTACCAGCATAGACGGCTCTTTCAATCGCCAGCATTTCAGGGACATCGGTAATTAATGCCCGTGAGACATAGTAACCAGTTGTACCAACTTGGACCACATGGTTATCGATTTGCATGATTTTCTGGCGACGATTATTGCGATTTTTAGTAATCTTCTGAAGGTACTGCTTAAATCTTTTCAACATACGGCGCGTGGTCCTCTTTCGGATGTTTGGCTAACCAGTCGCGTTCTGCTTGCGTTAGCCGTAAGTAGTTAGGAACAAAAGTATGAATTTCTTTCACCGGTGCAGCCGTCCGACCCATTAGGCCTAAAACAACTGCTTGTGGTAAATCTAATTGAGATTGTGCACGGACAAACTGGTCACCCAGTTGTGCTTGCAACGCGGTCTCATATTGTGTCACATCACTCCCAATAAACACAATTGGTTCATGGTATGTCGCCAACTGCTGACACCATTCCGTCACACTAATATGTTGATCAGGTAAGACACTAACTGGTTGACCTTGTTTGATTCGATATAACCCAGTAAATAGATTATCTCGACGTGCATCAAACAATGGTGCCACTAGTTGTCCTTCTGCCACCACATTACCAGCTAAAACTGCCAGGCTAGATAACCCAACTAATTCCTTATGTAGCGTAAATGCCAATGTTTTTGCAGTTGTGACCCCGATCCGTAAACCTGTATATGAACCAGGACCAGCTGCAACAACCACACGATCCAGTTCATCGGCCGTCAAGCCAGCTTGGCTAATCGACTTTTCAATAATTGGTAACAACGTACTACTATGATTGCGACTCATATTAGTCGTAGTCGTAGCAAGCACTTTTGTATCATCTAAGACCGCCACACTCAGTGGCCGATTGGACGTCTCAATTGCCAACAACTTCATATTAAAAAAAGCTCCTCATTTTGAATTACTTCACATATCTTATCATAATTTACCGGCTTTGAAAGGAATCCAGCCGTTTTCAAGGCGTTTACAGCCAAATCCTAAGCATTTTACAAAAAAAGCAATTATTCGCGACTAAATATTGGGGCTAAGCCGCCCAATATTTACGATGTAATCTATTCGTAAACATTCTTTACATAACTTATACCAATTATTCACTGATAATTTTTCACACGTTTACATTGCCTTGTTATCCTACACAGGTAACTAATATTACTTTGGAGGTAATTGATTATTATGGTAAAGCTTAACAAGTCCCTCGTTGGACTCTCATTAATTTCAGTTTTAGGTTTAGGTTTGGCTGGTTGTGCTAGTGGGACTAGTACTAAAGCTGGCAGCAAGAGTGCGGATAAGAGCAAGGCAATCACGGTTGTCTTCTACCCGAACGAATCAGCAAAAAGTTTCCAAGGCTCACGAGATGCTTTAAAGAAGTCACTCGAAAAGGTCACTGGTAAAACTGTCAAATTACAAACGACGACTGACTACAATGTCGCTATCCAAGCAATCGCTTCTGGTAAAGCGCAATTAGCCTACATGGGTGCCAATGGTTATATCCAAGCACACAAGTTAAGCAAAGACGTTAAACCTTTTGCTGCTCAATCTGACGCTGATGGAACTTTGAAGAAAGCAACCTACAACTCATACTTAATGGTACAACAAAAAGATGCCGATAAGTATAAAGCAGATGGCAAATATAGCATTAAAGATATCAAAGGTAAGAAAATGTCTTACGTTTCAAACAGTTCAACTTCAGGTTTCTTAGTGCCAACTGCTAAGATTTCAAACGAATTCAAAATTAAAGACAAAGATGATTTAACTCAAAATGGCAAATTCTTTAGCAAAGTTCTTTACGGCGGGTCACACCAAGGTTCAGCCGTTAACCTCTTAAAGGGTGACGTCGATGTTGCTGCCTTTGATGATGGTGACTTAATGCCATACCTTAAAGTAACTAACGGTTCATGGGACAAAGTTGGTTCAACTTTCGCCGTTAAAGATGACGCCGAAGCACCATTCAGCAGCTTGAAAGGCAAGCAAGTGGTCAACATCGCTATGATGCCCGTTCAACAAGGTCCATGGGTCTACAATACTAAAGCCCTTAGCAAGGATGACCAAGACAAGATTGCTAAAGAATTCACTTCGAAAGAATTCGCCCAAAACAAAGAAATCTTCTCAGAACCAGGTTCAAAAACACCAAAGCTCTTCCCTAAGAAGTCTGACAAAACACAATTACTTAAGGTTGACGACCAATGGTACGCCCCAACTCATAAGTTAGTCGGCTACTAAACTCTTCATCAATTCGGTTTTATGAAAGGAAATGCTATGCTCAAGGTAAACCAACTAGATAAAACGTACGGCAAAGACAAGCACTCACTCAAGGCGGTTAGTTTCACCGCGCAGCCCGGCGAAGTCACAGCCATTATCGGTCCTTCTGGTGCCGGTAAAACGACGATTTTACGTAGTGTTAATCAATTGATTCGTGACGATGGCGGACAGATTTTGCTCGATGATCAAGATATTCGCCAGGCCAATAAAGCCGAGTTGCGTAAAATTCGTCATCATATTGGGATGATTTTTCAAAATTATAATCTCATCAGTCCCTTGACGGCGCTTGAGAACGTCTTGCACGGCCGTTTAGGTGGTAAATCAACCTTGGCTGGCATGTTTGGTCTCTATAGTAATGCCGAAAAGACGGAAGCGTTAGCGTTATTGGACGAAGTTGGTCTTAAAGACTACGCCTACCAGCGTTGTGACCAACTTAGTGGTGGTCAACAACAACGGGTCGGCATTGCCCGGGCACTGATGCAGCATCCAAAGATGATTCTTTGTGATGAACCCATTGCCTCTTTGGATCCAAAGTCGACACAAATCGTGATGGATATTCTGCGTAAATTAGCGCAGGAAAAGCAATTGATCATCTTGATCAATTTGCATCAAATCGACGTTGCCATGACCTACGCCGATCATATTATCGGGATTAATAGTGGCGCGATTGTCTTTGAAGGTCCCACAACCGAAGTCGATGATCAAGTCTTACAACGCATCTACCGCCAAGATACCGAGATCAAAACAATGGTAACTGCCGATGAAAACTAAGTATTCCTCACCACAGCAGTTCTTCATGCAACGACGGTTACGGCTGTCTTTCGTTTTAGGCTTGTTAATTCTCATCTACATGGTTTCCGTTATTTTGGTTAACTTTCAGACCTTCTCATCATTGGCACAAGTTCCAGCCGGTCTCATTTGGTTGTTTAAAAACTTCATTCCAAATGAACACACCGCCTCATACTTGGGACCAATTTTGTATCAGTTATGGCGCACATTGATTATCTCGATTTCATCAACCATTTGTGCGGCCTTACTTAGTCTGATTTTCGCGGTCTTAGGTGCAAAAACTACCAGTCCCAATCGTGGGTTTCAATTAACGGTTCGCTTCGGCGCATCGCTCTTGCGAAATATTCCAGTTGTGGCCTGGGCAATGATTCTACTGTTTTCATTTAAACAGAGTGATTTCACCGGTTTTCTTGCCCTATTCTTTATGACCCTCGGTTATCTGACACGTGCTTTTACCGAAACAATTGAAGATTTAGATGGCGAAAAATTACAGGCATTACAAGCTGTTGGTGCCAATTATTTTCAATGTGTCTTTTGTGGCGTCTTGCCTGAAGTTGCTAGTAGCCTAACAAGTTGGGTGCTCTACATGATTGAAAACAACCTTCGAGATGCCACCCTTGTTGGTATCTTAACGGGGACTGGTATTGGTTTCCTATTTAATCATTATTTCAAAGGATTCCGCTATGATGCCGCTGGTTTAATTGTGCTTCTCATTGCCGTTTTAGTAATCTTATTAGAATTAACTTCAACACAGATTCGGAGGGCAATTGCATGATTGAAAACAGTCAACCTAAGACATTTCAACCGCCAGTACCAAGTAATGGTAACATTTCCTTGGTAACCAAGCCACGCTTAATTCTGCGTACAGTGCTTGGTAGCCTGGGCGTGATCACTGTCTACTCATTGGCGACTTTAGACACTGGTAACTTAAAGTTAGGTGAAGCTTTTCAAAGCTTAGGCGTCAACTTGAAGTCAATGTTCCTACAACCATCAATCGGTCAGGATACCTGGGGTGTCTTGCTACGCGCGTTATCGACGAGTGTCGCTTTAACCTTGCTCACGACCTTATTAGGCGCATTCATTGCCTTTTTCATTGCTGTCTTTGCAGCCCGGAATTTATCCCCTGCTTGGTTAGCGAATACGATTAAAGCAGTCATGGCCTTTATCCGTTCAATTCCAACGATTCTGTGGGTGTTAATCTACTCCGTTGTTATGGGATTAGGAGCAAATGCAGCTGTGGTCGGCTTGACGTTCCATAGTATCGCCTACCTGGTCAAAGCTTATTCGGAAAGTATTGAAGAAACTCCCCAGGATACAATCGAAGCCCTAAAAGCTAGTGGTGTTGGCTTTTGGCCCATCATTTTCCAAGCAATCTTGCCTTCGATCGTGCCAGCTTTATTAAGTTGGACTTTCATCCGCTTCGAAATCAACTTTGCTAATGCTGTGGCCGTGGGCGCTGCAGCCGGTGCTGACGATATTGGCTACTACCTCTTTATGGCAAGTGGGTTCTACTTCAACTTCCACGAAGTTGGTCTGATCGTCTACATGTTACTCGCCATCGCGATTGCCTTAGAAATCATTTCAATGCGCCTTCGCGGTCACTACTTAAAGCAAAACTAGATTACTGAACTTAAAGGAGTTTTCTGATGACTATTCAAGCTGTTATTTTTGACTGGGCCGGAACGACCATTGATTATGGTAGTCGTGCGCCAATCGTCGCCTTTCAACAGGCTTTCGCTAACGTTGGCATTGATATTACTGAAGCTGAAATTCGCCAAGATATGGGCTTAGATAAATACACCCACATCCATAAAATCATTAACTTACCTTCTGTTCAAAATGATTGGCAAGCACGCTTTCAGGTCTTACCAACCAGTGATGACTGTGATCATATCTTTATGGATTTCAAAGCAATTTTGCTCGCTTCATTAACAGAATTTGCCCAATTAAAACCTGGCATGGCGGCTGTTATTGATTTTCTAAATGACAACCAGATCGCCTATGGGTCAACCACTGGCTATGATGAAGAAATGCTAGCGATTGTTCAACCAATTGCCGCAAGTCAAGGTTACCGGCCAACGGTTAACATCACGTCAGCACAAACCAACGGGATTGGACGACCAGCGTCAGCAATGCTAGAACTTGCCTGTGATCGTTTAGAAGTGACTGATTACGCTAACGTCGTTAAAGTTGGCGACTCAATCAACGATATTCTTGAAGGCCAAAATGCTGATGCCATTACAGTGGGAATCATTGACGGTAGTAACCTCATGGGCTGGTCAGAATCCGACTTTAATACCCTCGCACCGGTTGAACAAACCAAACTACGGGCGAAAGTTGCTGCGCAATACGAAGCTGTTGGTGCTGACCACATTTTGCAATCGATGGTTGAACTGCCTGCGCTATTAGCATCCCTTAATCAACCTGTGACTGAGTTACCTTAGGCGCTCAAAGGAGATTTCATGAAACAACCTTACTTGTTATTAACACCTGGTCCATTAAGCACAACTGACACGGTCAAAGCAGCCATGCAAATTGACTACTGTACTTGGGATAGTGATTATCGCCAAGTCACCGAAACTATTCGGCAACAGATTTTGACCTTGGCACAAGCTAGTCCGGAAAACTATACCACCGTTTTGTTGCAAGGTAGTGGCAGTTATGGTGTCGAAGCAACTATTGGTACCGCCGTTCCGCGTGAAGGTGCCGTCTTAATGGTTGCCATCAACGGCGCTTACGGTCATCGTATTAGTGAAATTGCGGACTACTACGCCATTCCACACGTCGACGTTGTCTTCTCCGAGGATGAAATCGTTGATCCAAAACGAATCGACGAAGCATTGACCGCACATCCCGAAGTCACCCACTTTGCCACCGTGCATAGTGAAACGACAACCGGCATCTTGAATCCAATTGATGAACTTGTCCCACTACTAAAGGCCCGCGGCATTGTTTCAATTATTGACGCCATGTCCAGCCTCGGTGGTGTCCCCATTAACATGACAGAATTGGATTGCGATTATTTGGTTAGCAGTGCCAACAAATGTGTGCAAGGCGTTCCGGGCTTCGCATTCATTATCGCTAAGAAAAGTGAATTGGCTAAAACCGCTGGTAATGCCCGCTCACTCAGCTTGGACCTCTACGCACAATGGCAAGCCATGACGACTCAACCCGGTAAGTGGCGTTTCACTTCCCCAACCCACGTCGTTCATGCTTTTGCACAAGCCCTCAATGAGCTTGATTTAGAGGGTGGTGTTGAAACCCGTTATCGTCGTTACAGTGCCAGCCAATCACGCTTAAGTAGTGGCATGCAAGCACTTGGCTTTGACTTAGTCATCGATCCCGCTGATCAAGGGCCCATCATCACGTCCTTTAAATATCCAAACGAAAATTTTGATTTTTCGGACTTCTATCAGTTCATCAAAGAACGAGGCTTCGTGATCTATCCAGGAAAAGTTTCCGCCATTCCAAGTTTCAGAATTGGCACAATTGGTGACGTTGATACGACTGACATTAATCGGCTACTTGCGATTATTAGCGACTATCGGCAACTAAACCCATAAATCCGTTGCATCAAAAAGGTCCCCGTTACCTGACAGTGAAAATTGTCAGGTAACGGGGACCTTTTTTAATTATTTGCGATCATCGTAACCGTTTGGATGTTTCTGCGTCCACGTCCAAGCCGTCTTGATGATTTCATTGACATCATCATAATTTGGTTTCCAACCAAGCACTTCACGCGCCTTGTCACTCGCAGCAACCAATGAATCTGGGTCGCCAGGTCGGCGTGGCGCCATGGTAGCAGGAATTGGTTGACCAGTAGCTTCACGGGCCGCCGCCAACATCTGCCGGTTAGAGAAACCGGTTGATGAACCAAGGTTAAAGGCATCACTATCATGACCGTCAGCCAAGTACTTCAACGCCAGGATATGAGCATCCGCTAAATCCAAAACATGGACATAATCCCGTACATTGGTCCCATCTGGCGTATTGTAATCATCACCAAAGATCTTCAACTCATCGCGTTTACCCTGAGCAACTTGCAAAATGATCGGGACCAAATGGGTCTCTGGGCCATGGTCTTCACCAATACTGCCATCTGGTTTAGCACCAGCCACGTTAAAGTAGCGTAAGGCCACAAATTTAATCCCATAAGCCACGTCAGCCCAGTGCATGATGTGTTCCATCATTAGCTTACTTGCACCATAAGGGTTAATCGGTTCCTGTGGATCAGTTTCTTTAATGGGAATTTGCTTAGGTGTGCCATAAGTTGCAGCAGTAGACGAAAAGACAATTTGTTTCACATCATGAGCTTGCATCACTTCCAACAATGTAATCATGCCACCTGTATTGTTACCAAAGTACTTTAATGGCTTAGCCATTGATTCTGGCACAATTGAAAAGGCTGCAAAGTGCACAACTGCTTCGATTGATTCTTGATCAAAGACCCGCGTTAAAAAGTCTTTGTCACGTAAATCACCTTGATAAAATTTAGCAGCACGATTGATAGCTGCCAAGTGACCAGTCACCAAATTATCGACAACCACCACGTCGCGACCCTGTTCAACTAAGCGATCGACCATATGAGAACCGATATAGCCGGCTCCTCCCAAAACAAGAATTGACATAATGAACCTCCCTTTAATTATGTTCTAATCATAGCATAGTCGGCCCTATTTTCGGCTTAAAATTTAGCCAAAAAAAGCTGAGTTTCTGTCCTCAGCAATTTAATCAGTCTTATTTTATTGGGGCAGCTAATGTCTGCCATTGAATCGTCACTTCACAACACTTTTCATCGTCCAAACGAATTCGATGACTCGTGGTAACTTGCTCCGGATCCGTTGACGGTAAGATGTTCGCTTCAGCAGTAACCACGTGACCATATTGCACTTCATTCTCATAGCGCACATCAACGTGTTTTAAATCGTGCTGTAGTAAGAAATCAGCTGGCAACGTGTCCAATAGCCAGTCAAAGTAATGCGCATTGTTAACATGCCGATTTGGATCAATATCAAAGAAACGGACTTGATACGGTTTACTAATCGTTGTTGGCGTTGTCTCAAAGCTAATTGGCCGTGGCAACCGCGGAATACGCTTAGTTGCCTCAGAATGATATGGTGCAACTAAGACTGGATCAATCTTCACGATTCGTCGCGTTGTTTGGCTCATGGTGACCCAAATACTTGTAATATACGCCAAATCATTGCCAGCATCATCTTTAATCCAGAATTCCCGGAAAGCAAAATACGGATTATAGGCTGAGCCCCGAACCGCAATTGTCACGACTTCGTCCAAACGTGGCATCCGCGTAATATTGATTGCATACTGAGTTACCACCCAGCCAACGCCATGTTGTTGCACAAAATCCGTTGTTAATCCGAGCGCGTCACTTTGATCTTGAGAACCTAAAATGGCGATATCAATCAAAGTCGCTAGAGTTGCTCGGCCAGTCCGGTCACATTCATAATAAGTCAAACGATGTTTTTCAGTATATATTTTTGCTTGCGCACCTAAAGCTGCCATTAAACTCTTCCCATCTTCTAGTTAATCTCATGAAAGGCATTATAAACGTCCTGTCGCTGCAATTGTCGCCGTTTAGCAATCGTCTTGATCGCCACGTTTGGCTTATCACCAGCGGCAATGAGGGCTTCTACCTGGGCTTTAATTGGTAGTTCAGCCAACTCATCTGCACGCTCTGGTTCTGGATCATGCGGATTGCCACCAATCAAGAGGACGAACTCGCCCTTCAACTGGTGATCCTGTGACCAAGTAATCATTTCTGCCAAGGTCCCCCGCGCAAATTCTTCATAACGCTTGGTTAATTCTCGGCAAGCCACAATCGGCCGCGTCGGTTCACAAACTTTAGCAAGCGCCGTCAAGGTCTTCGCTACTCTAAATGGTGATTCATAAACGATCACGGTCTCACGATGTTGCGCTAATTCCGTCAAGGCTGCCAACTGGTCATGCTTTTTACGCGGTAAGAAGCCATAAAAATAGAATGGTTGTGGCACCAAGCCTGAGGCAATCAAGGCTGTCAGACCAGCATTTGCCCCTGGTAACGGCACGACTGGGAGCTTGGCCGCCACACACGCAGCCACCAATTCAGTACCGGGATCACTAATTGAAGGCATTCCGGCATCACTGACTTGTGCCAAATTAGTACCAGCTTGCAATTTAGCAATTAATTGTGGAATCCGTTCTTGGGTATTGTGTTCATGGAAGCTAATCTGCTTCGTTTCAATTTCAAAATGATTCAATAATTTTTGGGTATTACGTGTATCTTCGGCCGCAATTAAATCCACGGATTTTAAGGTTGCGACGGCCCGATAGGTCATGTCTTGCAAATTACCAATGGGTGTCGGAACTAGGTACAATGTTCCGACGCCAGCATGGTCAGCAAAACTCTGTTGCGTCTCCAATGGTTTGTTCCCCCTTGTTGTTAGCCCCGTTCACGATCGCCATAAATAACTTCTAAGCAAAAGACGCATGATTCATCATCATCTCGCCGTTTGCCATAGAACTGATTGCAAACGTGAAAGCCCTCATCATAGAGTTTCTCTAGATTTTGACGTGACTTAGAAAGGGGAGCGGTACCAGCTGGCTTTTTTGGTAATTCATTTTCCATTTCGACCATATGCTCACGTAGGTGTTCATTTTCAATGACGAGTTCAGCATTTTTTTCTAGCACAGTCGTCATATCGGCTCTTAGTTGCGCCATTTTTTCAAGCATTTGTTGCATTTGTTGTTCCATGTCACCGAAACTATCATATAAATCACGCTTATCCACACGCTCACCCTCAGCTTTCTATTAATTAAGCGTTTTTAAAAATTGGCCATAAATTCAAAGTTAAGCCTTCCAGAACATTTTGAAAGCTAATATTGCTAGCCAGCTGGCGTTTGGCGGTCAACGCTAATTCCGTCGCCTGCACTAACTGCTGATCAGTTAACTGGTCGGTCATTGTTTGTAATTGTTGTTGATATTGGCCAAAGCTCAATTCTGCAGCGGCATCAACTTGAAAATGTAGCTGTAATAAATCTTGAAATAAGGCGGCAATCAAATCTAGCATGACGAGCTGTTGACGACTTTCTTTCGCCAGACCAACCAAGTTGGTTTGCACGGCGACAAAACTACGCGCATCGCCCTTAACAACTTGCTCAAACCAACGCCATAATTGCGCCACCGCATTCGGTAACCAATCATCTACAAGTAACTCCTGTGCTTGGCTGACACTATTGGTCAACTGTCGCAATGTTTGCGCCACCTGTGGCTGAATACCAGCTGCCTCAAAGCTTTTTTGGAGCGCTGCGGCCCCTAATGGCGGAAATTCGATCACTTGTGTCCGTGAAATAATTGTTGGCAACATTAATTGCTTATTCGTAGTTAACAAGAGTGCCGTGACATTGCCACTAGGCTCCTCAATAAACTTAAGTAAACTGTTCGCTGCACTCGCAGTCATTTTTTCAGCATCAGAAATAATAAAGAGCTTCCGATTACCTTCAACCGCACTTTTGGAAAATTCTGATTTTAAGTAACGCACCTGATCGACATGAATACTTTGACCCGTTGGTGCCACCGTCACAATATCTGGGTGCTGGCCATTGGCAATCCGGACACACTCTTCACAAGTCCCGTCCGGTTCGCCGTCAACCACATGCAAGCAAAATAAGCGTTGGGCGATCCAATGAGCAAGTTCAGGCTGCCCCGCACCTTCCATCCCTGCAAACAAATAGGCGTGGGCTAGATGCTCTTGCGCAATAATATGTTTAAAGGCTGCCAGCAACCGCGGCTGTTTGGCAGTTAGCGTCGTGGTATATGCATCCGTTGCTGCCATCTTAACCACCTCGACTTTAAAATTGATGGAACTGTTCAATTGGTAAGACAAAGACTGTCGCGCCACCAACTTGCACTTCAACAGGATAAGCCGAAGCCCCATCCATCGTGACGTCCAAATTAACTGGTGGTGTCATGAATTGGTCCCGCGCATGACTGGTACTTTTAATCATTGCTAAAACTTCATCGACACGATCCTCATCAATACCAATCATAAATGTCGTGTTGCCGGAGCGTAAAAAGCCACCGGTCGTTGATAACTTTGTCGCGCGCACGTTGGCTTCAATAAATTGACTGCTAAGTCGATTGCTATCTTTATCTTGAACAATGGCAATAATTAATTTCATCATTTCGACTCCCCCTCGGTTGCGAAGTACTGTGGTAACTGGGTTGTCATGACCGCGATGGCCTGGGCGACAACTTGATCCAGTGGTTGACTGGCATCCAATCGTTTGATCCGTTCTGGATAAGCTGCTAACAGCCGTAAGTAAGCTGCCTGAACCCGGTGATGAAAGCTCAATGCTTCCACATCTAAACGATTAATTTCATTTTGACGATGGGTCTGAATTCGTTGTAGGCCCACTTCTGCATCAACATCAAAATACAACGTTAAATCTGGATTTAAGCCCTCAGTGGCAAATTGGTTCATGTCGTAAACGGCTTGCTCGCCAATGCCACGACCGGCACCCTGATAGGCAACGGAGCTGTCAATATAACGATCACATAAAACCAGCTTATCCGCTGCCAGGGCAGGCAATATTTTTTGCACGATATGTTGCCGCCGAGCGGCCGCGTATAACAAGGCTTCCGTTCGATCATCCATTGCGGTATTTTTTCGATCTAAAATAATTTTACGAATGGCTTCTGAGATTTGATTGCCGCCCGGCTCACGAGTCACAATTAATTGATCTCCTAATTGTGGCGCAATTTGAGCCACAATGGCATTCAAAGCGGACGTTTTACCCGCGCCGTCTGGTCCTTCAAAAGTAATTAATTTTCCAGTCAAAATTCCCAATCCCATCTAAAATCCATAGTTGTGATAATTGTACTTGATTGTCGCGACCATGTCTAATACCCTCACCACTAGCGAAGGTATTTTATTTGCTTATTTTACCGCATTCACCACTACCAATTGTGTTTTTTGACTGATTACAAAAAATCTGTTGCCAATTTTCAGACAACAGACTTAGAACAGCTTATTTATCGATGACAGAACGTTGAATCTGACTGCCATGAACTTGTCGTAAACGGGCTTCACGATATAAATACAAATACTTCACGCGTGCTAATGCGGTTTGGGTCACGAGCTCACTAGTATTATTATCATAAATCGCTTTTTCATTCTGTTTAGCGCGATCCCAATCAATTTTCGCAGCATTGAGCGACTGTAACAACTGCTCATCAAAAGCTGCCTTAGGCTGTTTGATTTTCTGACGCCGTTTGAATAATCCTCTTGCCATGCTGTTACATCTCCTGACGGCCTTCAACCGCCTTGAACAAGGTCATTTCATCCGCATACTGAATATCACTACCAACTGATAAGCCATGGGCTAAACGCGTCACTTTAATCCCCGCCGGCTTAACCAAGCGTGAAATATACATCGCCGTGGCTTCACCTTCTGGCGTGGCATTAGTCGCAATAATAACTTCTTTAATCGCATCATTTTGCTGCAGCCGTTTCAGCAAGCTCGCAATATTGATGTCTTCGGGTCCTTTGCCATCCACCGGTGACAAGACCCCGTGCAAGACGTGATACAGGCCGTTGTATTCCTTGATTTTTTCCATGGCCATCACATCTTTGGCCTCTTCAACGACCAAGACAGTACTTTGATCACGTGACTTATCCTTACAGATCACACAAGGATCATCCTCGGTGATGTTCCCGCAGATACTGCAAAAATGCAGATCACGTTTAGCCGCAACGAGTGACTTCGCAAATTCCGTCACATCGTCACCAGCCATGTCAATCGTATAAAAAGCCAACCGAGTGGCAGTTTTCCCGCCGATACCGGGGAGTTTCATATAACTATCAATTAATTTTGCAATTGGTTCTGGATATTGCATGTCACTACCTCACGACCGTTTTTTTACTGTAAACCCTTAGTGTACTTACCCATTGTGCTTTGGGTTTGGGCATCAACTTGTGCTAAAGCATCATTGACTGCTGCAACAACTAAATCTTGCAACATATCAACATCGTCAGGATCAACGGCTGCTGGCTTGATTGCAATATCTTGCATCTTTTTATCACCGGTAAAAGTGACCGTCACCATGTCATCTGGTGCTTTACCCGTAAAGGTTTGTTCATTTAAAGCGGCCTGTTCCGTTGTCATTTGTTGTTGCATCTTTTTCATTTGTTTCATCATATTTTGCATATTACCCATACCACGCATCATTAGTCATCAATTCCCTTCAAATTTAATCTGGTTTTACTTCCACTAAATCACCAAAGCGCTTTTCAGCTTCATCAACCACCGGCGTCTTTTGTGGGGCTTGCTGTGTGGCAGCCCCTTCTGGCTGATGAGTCGCCAAATAGTCTTTGCGCAACTCTGGCCATTGTTCTTTCGGCACACAGACAATTTTAGGCGCTTGGCCCATCAACCGATCTAGTCCGTTACCAAGTGCATCCATTAAAACTTGATCATCAATCGCCTTTTGATATAAGAATGCATAATCAAAAGCCACAACGACACCTTCACCACTGGCTGCAACTGGCTTAGCAACATGCATCAAAGCACGTTGGGTCACACTCAAAATGTTCATCAAATCAGCCCAAACATCACGCACTTTCAATAAATCGTCCTTTGTGGCCGCACCTAAAATTGGATAGATCTGACTGACATTAACTTTTTTAACCACTGGCCCATTACTTGGGCGCGTCCGGACTGGCTTGGTGGCGGCAGCCGGGCCACCATTGGTTTTAAGTGTCGATAACTCACTTTGTAAGTTATCGACCTTGGCTGCTAACTTTTGAATCGTCGGATCATCCGGATTAGTCGCCGCTGAAGGTGCTGCGACCGCAGTCGTTGGCACTTCTAACTGTGATAATTTCACCGTGAGTACTTCCAAATAAACGTCGGGATGGGTCGTGAAGCGCATCTGTTGTTGAACGTCGTTTAACGTTTTAATCATTTGATACAAAACTTCCGCATCGATCTGCTTGGCAAAATCTGCGAACCGTTGATCATCTTCGCCCATCGCGACACTATCGACCATTTCCGGAGCCTGCTGATAGAGTAACACATCACGCGTGTAGCTGATTAAATCTTCAATGAACCGATTCGCATCTTTACCTTCTTGTAAAATTTGGCGCATCGTTTCGAGGGCTGGCTTGGTGTCATGACTGGTCACTTCTTCAACATAATCAGCCAATAACTTCTTAGTCACGCTCCCCGTCACCATTAAAGCATCGTCCAATGTCACGGTATTATCGCCAAAGGAAATCACTTGATCCAGAATACTCAACGCGTCGCGCATCCCACCTTCTGCCGCTTGGGCAATCACGCGTAACGCTTTTTCATCATAATCGACTTTTTTCTGTTGAAGAATGTAAACCATCCGGTCGTAACTATCTTTAGCTGTGATCCGCCGAAAATCAAACCGTTGCGTTCGTGAAATAATTGTTAACGGAATCTTATGTGGTTCCGTCGTTGCTAAAATAAAGATCACGTTGGCCGGTGGCTCTTCCAAGGTTTTTAACAGGGCATTGAAGGCCCCCGTTGATAACATATGAACTTCATCAATAATGTAGACTTTGTAATCCGCTTGTGTCGGCGCGTACTTGGCCTTGTCACGAATATCTCGAATTTCTTCGACCCCGTTATTTGAAGCCGCATCAATTTCGATAACATCATTCATTTGGCCTTTAGTAATCGCTTGGCAACTTTCACACTCATTACAAGGTTCTCCGTCGACCAAATGATGACAATTAATCGCCTTTGCAAAGATCTTGGCAGCAGAAGTTTTTCCAGTGCCCCGCGGACCAGTAAATAAATACGCATGACTCGTTTGGTGGGTCATGATAGCATTTTTCAAGGTCTGTGTAATCATCTGTTGCCCGACAATTTCATCAAAACGTTGGGGTCGCCAAACCCGATATAATGCCCGATACATGCGAATCTTCCTTTCTATGGTTCAAAATTACAGTTATGTATTTGTTGATAACCTGTAAACGATGGACTGGATCACACACCACCACGTCCGCTGCCATTAACAACAACCTCTAGCTTAATTTAGCTATTATTTTAAGTGACTCTTTTTTAATCGCACAAACCTGCTTGCAATTTTACCTCATCACCAATTGACCACTAGCTAACGCAAGTTGGGTTGGCTAACAGTTGCCATCAACATTTATTTAAATAAAAAGCTCTCAACCGAATGGCTAAGAGCTGTTACATTTCATAAAAACAAAAGGCACAAGATGAAGCAAACTTAGTGCTGCTTCCTTCCGGACCTGACACGATTCGTAAATCCACCCTTGCCTTAAGGCCTTGCGGCAAATACTATAATACATGATTTTTTAATAGAATGCTAGCCATCAGCCTAATTTTTTTCAGCGGCAGCTCGACGGGCTTTCTTCTCAGCCTTTTTACGTTTTCGAATATCACGGAAGAAGTTTTCGAGCAACTCACCGGCCGGGCGGGCAAGGATTCGCTCATGCACGGCCACTTGGTGGTTAAGCCGATTATCACTCAACAATTGATACAAACTTCGAACCGCTCCCGCCTTCGGATCACGGGCACCATAATAAATTTCTGGGATGCGCGCATTAATGATTGCGCCACAACACATGATGCATGGTTCCAATGTCACATAGATCTGACAATCTTCCAATCGCCAACTGTGCAAATACTCGCACGCTTCCTGAATCGCCACAATTTCCGCATGCAAAGTCGCATCTTGCCCATGTTCACGCAAATTATGGCCACGACCGATAATTTCACCATCGTGGACAATGATGGCACCAATCGGAACTTCGCCGATGACATTGGCCATGCGAGCCTCATGCAAAGCCTCGAGCATCCATTTTTCAGCTTCCGTTGTATTCAAACTATCCCTCCTTCACACTTTGCAAAATATAGTAGCCTTTATCTTTTTTAATAATGGTACAATTGCCAAATGTCGTCGTCATTAATTTCTTTGCGGACGGGGCACCCTGTTTCTTTTGCAGAACGACCGTTAACGTCCCACCAATGGTCAAATGGTCGATTGCTCCCGACAACATTGCATCAACCACTGCTTTCCCAGCCCGAACTGGTGGATTAGTCACAATTGCGGCATAGTTGGTTGTGGTCACTTGGTCGTAACAGTCCGACGTGAAAATATTAACGTTCGAAATTTGATTTAACGCTGTGTTCTTACGGGCCAAACTTAAGGCCAACTCATTCACATCAACCATATCAACTTGTCGATCTGGTGACTGATAGGCTAATGCCATCCCGATTGGGCCGTAGCCTGTCCCTAAATCTAAGATAGCACCAGCAGGTAAATCAGTCGGCTCAAAAGCTGCCAGCAACGTTCGTGAACCATAATCTAAAGTTCGTTTGGAGAAAACCCCGTTGTCCGTAGTGAATTTAAAGTCATGATTAAAAATTTCAAAATTCCATTGCTTTTCGTCATGCACAACGTCTGGATTGTGTGTATAATAATAGTTGGTCATATTTATTTTCCTCTGAATTTATAGGCTAGTTCTATGATAACTGATTCTAGTAGATAACGACAATTTATTTAAAAAAATTAAATACGGTTAAAGACCGTCACTAACACAACATCTTGTATTTTTAGTTTATTCAACACACAAGATGTTGTGTTTTTTGATTGTATTTTCCACATCTTGTTGTATACTAAATTTATCGATTAAAACGAATTAAGGGTGATTAGCTATGAAAAAAGTAACGGTATTTACGAAGAATAATTGTATGCAATGCAAAATGACGAAGAAGTTTTTGACGGCTCATAATATTGCATTTGAAGAGAAGAACATCAACACGAATCCTGAATATGTTGACTATTTAAAGAGCCAAGGTTTTCAAGCGGTTCCTGTCGTTGAAATCAATGGCGAAAGCAGCATTGCTGGCTTCCGTCCCGATGCTTTAAAGCAGCTCGCTGTATAGAACCACCGCGCTTTTTTGCGTGGTTACATAGTTGCGATTCAACACTTATTTATAAGCGACCCACAATCAATAGGACCCTACTGATTGTGGGTCGTCCCTTTTAACCACAACTTTCAACTTAGATAGAAAGAGGAGTACTCATGACCCTAAAAAATTTAAAAGACGTCACGTATTACGATCTGAACAACGAAATCAACATCCCCGTTGACAACCAAATTCCGTTGAACAAGGATCAGGAAGCCTTAGCTGCGTTCCTAGACCAAAACGTCCGGCCCAATACCAAACAATTTGACAGTTTGAAGGCGCGCTTTGATTACTTGCTTGACCACGACTACCTTGAAGAAGGCTTCGTTGAAAAGTATGACTTTAGCTTCATTGAATCCGTCTATGACTATCTCAAATCGCAAGACTTTCACTTTAAAACATTTATGGCTGCTTACAAGTTTTACGCCCAATATGCTTTAAAGACTGACGATGGCAATTACTATCTTGAAAACTACATTGATAGAGTTGCAATGAACGCCCTCTACTTTGCAGATGGTGACGAAAAATTGGCCCTGTCGTTGGCGGATGAAATCATTCATCAACGTTATCAACCAGCAACCCCTAGTTTCTTAAACGCCGGTCGTGCCCGTCGTGGTGAATTAATTTCTTGTTTCTTAATTCAATCTACCGATGACATGAATGCCATTGGACGGACAATCAACTCAGCCTTACAATTATCACGCATCGGTGGCGGTGTTGGGATTAACTTGAGTAACTTACGTGGTGCTGGCGACCCAATCAAGCACATTGACGGCGCTGCCAGTGGGGTTGTTCCTGTAATGAAGTTATTGGAGGATAGTTTCTCTTATTCTAACCAATTGGGCCAACGTCAAGGTGCGGGCGTCGTTTACTTGAGCGTCTTCCATCCAGACATCATCGCCTTCTTATCCGCCAAAAAGGAAAATGCGGATGAAAAAATTCGGTTGAAGACGTTGTCTCTCGGTGTCACCGTCCCTGACAAGTTCTATGAACTCATCAAGGAAGATGCGGATATGTATTTATTCAGTCCTTATGGGGTTGAACGCGAATACGGTGAACCATTCTCATATGTCGATGTCACTAAAGAATATGACAATATGGTCAAAAATCCGAATATCAAGAAGACCAAGATCAAAGCCCGTGATTTGGAAAATGAAATTAGTAAGCTACAACAAGAATCCGGTTATCCTTACGTTATCAACATTGATACCGCTAATCGGGCTAATCCGATTGACGGTAAGATCGTTATGAGTAACTTGTGCTCTGAAGTTATGCAGGTCCAAACGCCTTCGTTAATCAATGACCAACAAGAATATGAAAAACTCGGTACCGATATTAGTTGTAATCTTGGTTCAACAAACATCGTCAACTTGATGCAATCGCCAGACTTTGGTCATTCCGTTGAAGCGATGGTGCGTGCCTTAACCTTTGTCACCGACAACTCAAATGTTGACGTAGTTCCTTCAATTCAAAAAGGTAATCACCAAGCGCATACTATCGGACTGGGTGCCATGGGCTTACACGCGTTCTTTGCCAAGAATCAATTAGAATATGGCTGTAAAGAAGCCGTTGACTTCACTAACATCTACTTCTTATTGCTCAACTATTGGACTTTAAAAGCGTCTAACGAAATCGCGCGTGAACGCAAGACCACTTTCGTCAATTTTGAAAAATCAAAATACGCGGATGGCACTTATTTTGATAAGTACACGGAACAAGCTTGGCAACCAAAATATGAAAAAACTCAGGCACTTTTTAAGGGAATTTTCATTCCAAGCCAAGCAGATTGGGCAGCTCTAAAAGCGGACGTCATGCGGGATGGCTTATACCATCAAAACCGTATGGCCGTAGCTCCCAACGGGTCAATTTCATATATCAATGATACGACTGCGAGCTTACATCCGATCATTAATCGGGTCGAGGAACGCCAAGAAAAGAAAATTGGTAAGATTTATTATCCCGCACCATACCTATCTAATGATACAATAAACTATTATAAGTCAGCTTACGACACCGATATGCGGAAGGTTATTGATGTTTACGCGGCTGCACAACAACATGTTGATCAAGGGATGAGCTTAACACTCTTCATGCGTTCAACTATTCCTGCTGGCTTATACGAATGGAAAGACGGCCGCACAGACAAAATGACAACTCGGGACTTAAACATCCTCCGGAACTATGCTTATCGGAAAGGCATCAAATCAATCTATTACATCCGGACCTTTACGGATGATGATGGTGAAGTTGGTGTCAATGAATGTGAAAGCTGCGTAATTTAGAACATTAGATCGCTAGGAGGACAACTGGCTATGGCAACAGATTTGGCTTATTACCAAAAACTTCTCAGTAATGGCAACTATAAAGCTATTAACTGGGATCGTGTTTCAGATGCAATTGATAAAAGTACTTGGGAAAAATTAACCGAACAATTTTGGTTAGATACTCGGATTCCCGTTTCGAATGATATGTCAGATTGGCGGGACTTAGATGACGATCATCGCTGGGTCGTTGGGCACGTCTTTGGCGGCTTAACCTTGCTAGACACGTTGCAATCACAAGATGGTCTCCAATCATTACGGCGGCATGTGGTCACTTCCCACGAAACTGCGGTGTTAAATAACATCCAGTTCATGGAATCCGTCCATGCCAAGAGTTATTCGACGATTTTTGAAACGTTGAATACGCCTGATGAAATTAACGAAATCTTCGACTGGAGTGACAGTGAAGAATATTTGCAAAATAAAGCAAAATGGATTTACAAATTATATGATAATTTGGATGAAGATCCATTAAAGCAAAAAGTCGCGAATGTCTTTCTAGAAACTTTCTTATTCTATTCTGGTTTCTACACGCCACTCTTCTATTTGGGACATAACCAATTACCAAACGTCGCTGAAATTATCAAATTGATTTTGCGGGACGAAAGTGTCCATGGCACTTACATTGGTTACAAATTCCAAATTGGGTTTAAAGACCGTTCTGAAAAGCAACAAGCAGAATTCAAGGACTGGATGTTCGACTTCCTGTATAAGCTTTACGAGAATGAAGAAAACTATATTCATCTAGTCTACGATCAAGTTGGTTGGTCTGATGAAGTCTTAACTTTCAGCCGCTACAACGCCAATAAGGCCTTGATGAACTTAGGTCAAGATGCCCTCTTCCCAGATACTGCTGAAGATGTTAACCCAGTAGTGATGAATGGGATTTCAACGGGGACCTCTAACCATGACTTCTTCTCACAAGTTGGGAATGGTTATCGTTTGGGTCAAGTTGAAGCCATGCAGGATACCGATTACGATATTGGTGAACCTGACGATTAATTAAGACAAATTTTGGCGGCCAGCTCAGCGATGAACCGGTCGCTTTTTTGACAACTAAGAAAGGTGATTTTAATGGCAATTCATAATATCTGTGTTTTTTGTGGATCAAATTCTGGTTTAGATTCAAAATTCGCCGAAAAGACGGCCGAACTTGGTGCCTATTTAGCCCAAAATGATTATCAACTCATCTACGGTGGTGGCAATCACGGTTTGATGGCAGATGTGGCCCAAGCAACCCTGGCAGCGGATGGCCGCGTTATCGGGATTATTCCCCACTTCTTAGTAGAACGCGGACTCGCTTTAAAAACTGTAACTACTTTCGTTGAAACGACAACAATGAGCGAACGTAAAGAAAAAATGTTGCACCTGGCGGACGCTTTCATCGTCTTACCCGGTGGCTTTGGAACTTTCGAAGAATTCATGCAGATGCTGTCGTGGAGCCAAATGGATATTCATCAAAAACCAATTGCCTTATATAACATTGATGGTTTCTATGATCCAATGGTCGCCATGCTAAAAATGTCGACTAAATACGGTTTTGCCCCAGAGGAAAACCTTGATCTCTTCATTGATGGTCACGATTTGCCTGAAATCTTCACCGGATTTGAAAATTTCACCCATGTGCTTCCTCCCAAATATACTAACTAAGGGTTGAAAGACTCCAAAACAGCCCAAAAATGTCGCAGTACCAGTAAACTTTACGTCTAAAGTAGACTCACCTAAATTTAGCGCTCCGTCAGTCAAAACCGGTGTGCTGAGGGGGACGGCGCCAGCCACAGTACGGTCTGGTGCCTCAATTCAAAGCCGATAAAACACGTCTTTGAATTGCCCCGTAAGATTAGTCGGCCAAGAACGCCGACTAATCTTACTGACACTGCACACCGATTTCGACTGACTCCGCTAAGGATAAGTAACTGGTTTAACCTCTCAAAACAACTGATTAGCCCGAGGTTGTTGCTGATAGCATCGGGCGTACAGGTGGCGTTTGATCGGCGTCTTTTTGCCGGTCTTACCCCACGGACGGTCCGGGAAATTTGCGTCTTTTAGCAAAGTTTCCGGGCGAGGTTCAAGACGTTCCTAAGGCTTGAACCCCGCCCCATACTATCAGTAACAACCAGAAGCGCAGTAATCGACTAGTTTTCATTACCTGATTGTTGACGTAGTGGCACAGATCAGCAATTTTTTACCTTCACCCTTTAGATACTAACTAAAACTAAAAATGTGGTTGACCAAATTAAACTGGTCAACCACATTTTTAGTTAACGATGGCTCATATTTTGAACCCATTTAGGGATTAAAATATTGTGCTTGCCACCGTGTTTCTTAGTATGCGTATTCACAACTTGTAGCAACTGCAAAATAGTAAAAATTAATGAATTACGTTTCCGATAAGCAATATATTTCGGCGCCCAATCCGTCACGTACTTCTCTTTATACGACCGTAAACCTTGGAACCCGTATAGTTGATAACCATATTCATAAATCAGATGAGCAATTTTTTCCTGAATGAAACTATAGCGTGAGACCCCCACACCCGATAACGGGGCCATTCCCATATTAAAACTGGTATAACCTTGATCACGCGCATCTTCAAAGAGATGGACAAACACAGTATCCATAATGCCTGAAGGTGCCGCGGCGCTTGAACGCATTAAGTCGATGGAGGCTACCTGATCATTACCCTGAGGCATCAAGTTCGCAAAAGCCACAATTTGATGTTCCGGACTATAAACCACCGCGATTGGGGCTTGATTCAAATACGTTTCATCAAAGAATCCCAGCGAGAATCCTTTTTCCGTCTCACCATGTAACCAGCTATCAGAAACAGCTCGTAATTCGACCATTGTTTCCGCCGAGAACGGTGGTTTGATTACTTCAAAGGTATAGTTATCACGTGTGAATTTATTCATCAACGCGCGTTCACCCCGCAGCCGTTTCCCCGCTAAACTAAATTCAGTTAAATTAACGTGGCCTTCCTCACCTGTTTTGATAAAATCAAAGCCCATTTCGTGCAGCCGCATCGTCAGCGTTTCGTTAATTTCATAAAAGACCAACGAGCAGCCATCGCTGTCAGCATCGTCCATGAGCTGCTCTAAGGCCGGTTGTAGATATTCCTGGTTACCAAACGGCTCACCCATTAAAATCAGCTTGTCAGCCTTCTGTTGGTATAGAAAGGCCAATTGATCCACACCATCAACCTGATAGTAGTAAACCAACTTGTCATTTAGAAAGGCCAGTTGGGAAATCTCATTCCCACCAAATGTTGCGATAAGTGTTTTCATCCGATCAATATCCAGCTTTTGGCCTAAGCGTGCCTGATGACCGCGTGCTAAGTAACCATACATCGCCA
The DNA here is from genome assembly GCF_005405005.1 of Lactiplantibacillus daoliensis. Lineage (GTDB taxonomy): Bacteria > Bacillota > Bacilli > Lactobacillales > Lactobacillaceae > Lactiplantibacillus > Lactiplantibacillus daoliensis. Next base: position 404,204 of record NZ_BJDH01000001.1, read on the forward strand.
CTAAAATCAGTGCGGCGATGACCAAACCCAAGACCCCAAACAACCATAACTTCTGGGATGGGAAAAATAGCGCTTCTGGGACGGCATGCCGATGATGGATCTGTGGTGCATTATAGACCCCAACGATCGTATACAACACAAAGGTGACGACATAGACACAACTCACCCAGAGTGTTTGCCCCCATGAAAAAGCCAAACGTTCTCGATAATAAGCGTGGCGTGATAAAGCAACCAAGGCCAATAAGATCACTAAAAAGACGATAAACTTCATCGAAATGGCATCGTAAACGACTAGCCAACGAATCGTATTTAAAATGGCCACTAAGAGAATGATCACCGTTGGCCAAAAGGCTTTTTTAACCCGACCGGCCGTCCCCAAGCCAGCACCGATTAGGAGAAAAGCCATTACAATACTACTAGCCTGATTAATGAAGAAGAACGTAAACGGATAGACTTGTAGAAAAAATTTATTATTATACGCAAAGTTTGGAACGGTCGACATCAATAACATCATAAAACCAGATAAGTACAGGAATAAAGTTAAGGTAATCTGTGCAAACCGTTGGAGCGCAATTTTAGGCAATCCTTCCAAGCGAACATTCAACCGATGACCGGTATCATGCACAAATAACGTCAGACCAATCCCAAACGGAATAATGTAATAAAATAACCGATAGAATAACAGCCACGCAACGGCATCCGGTCGTGAAACACCGACCGCGCCGAGGCCAAAGATCATGAAAACATCGAATGACCCAATCCCACCTGGAACCATAGATACTTCCCCGACCACCGAAGCAATGACGAATAATGGTACCACTGCGGCAAAGTCAATTGGCAGCTGCATGAAATTCCCAATTAACAGGAAGAAAAGCACACAGCCAGTCCACTCACCAAAAGACCCGCTCAATAAGCGAACGACATTGCCCATCGTTAAACCTTCAAAAAATTCCGAATCATTCAAGCGCGTAAAAATAAAAATAGCTGGGAAATATAGTGCGCCACCAACTAACCAAATCCAGTAACTATCGTACACCCCACCGATCCGGAAACCATAGACCAGCACCAGTGAGATCATGCAATATAATGACAGTCCGGAAACGAGAAAAAGTGCAATTTTTGAAATAGCAAACACAATTTGTTTCTTGGTCGCTTCTTTATTGTAAAAGTTAGCCCGTAACGAGGCTCCCAGCACGCCGCCAAAACCGCCAATATTCGTAAATGTATTGGTGATCCAACCTGCCTTTAGAATATAAGCTTTGGAATAATGATTAGGCAAAAACTTCGTAATCATCACATCGTAGGTCAGCATTGGCGTCACCGCGATGATCCCAATAATCACCATACTCAGTAAATGCCACCAAGATTGTGAGGCCAAAGCAGTTGCAAGTTGAGCGCCACTGACTTCTTTAGCAATCTTGCCGACTTCGGTAATCACAAATAGGAGCACTGAAAAAATAAACAGTGCTTTGATCAATCCCATTCGCTTGTTCAAGATGGCCCCCATTTTTTGTAATGTTGCTTTCAAAAATAATTCCCCCAGTAATCTAATTATTCCCATTATCTCAAGCTTTAAGAATTTATACAACCACCCGCGGTTTCGGCTAAGGCCACTTAATTATCATTCATGTGCGCGTTTAATAATCAGTCTAACTCAAGTCAATTGGAATTTAACTAGTCTAATCGAACGTATCATTAAAGCCTAATCTTCATCACAGTAATTATTTAGGAAAGGGGCTTATCATCCAGTTTCCACCCCTGTATACTTTAGTTATCATATCTTTGGAGGAGATCCATATGCAATTTAGAAAAACGGTTTGGTTAGCCGTTGTCGGACTAACACTACTCAGTGGCTGCGGGACAAGCACCACGACGGCGCCCAAAACAGTCACCAAGCATCAAATTAGTTACGTTGACAAACGGACAAAAGCTGACGCGGCTGCTTGGTCGGCTGCCAAAGCTGAGAGTCGTGCCAATGCAGCTTCAGCTAAAAAGTTGAGTGAACAAGCCATGACGCTGGACAAGGCGTCGAGTGAAGCCAGCTCACAATCTAGTCAACTCGCTGAAAGTCGTGAATCCGTCAAGGCGGAATCGGAAAAAGCGGCTAGTTCATCAGCAGCAGCCGCGTCAAAATTAGCTGCGTCACAAGCTGAGCAGTCGAAAAAAGACGCTGAAACGGCAGCTAGTTCCGCCAAAGCCGTATCCGAAGCGGCCAGTTCAACCCAAAAAAGTTCAACCGGAACAACTGGCAATGCGAATAACTTTTCCGGGGACACTGATACTGCTCAGAATGGTCGCATCATCGGGAATAGTCGCTCCAAAATCTATCACGTTGAGACCCAACACAATTACCACATGTCTGGTAAAAATGTCGTTACATTCAGTAGCGAAGCCGAAGCACAAGCTGCTGGATATCGGAAATCAATGCGTTAATCAATTTGGAGGAGACCCACAATGAAAATTCTTTTCGGTTTAATTATCTTCTGCGCCACCGTTTACTGGGGTTGGACCTTAACTCAGCGCAAGCACTGTCAGGGCAAACAATGGCGTCGACATGCCTGGCCTGCAATTTTGCCACTACTAATTAGTTTTACCCTGCTGGGAGGTACCATTAGTGGCCTGTTACTGTTAGGTCTACTCGGTTACTGGGGCTGGCGACTCATCGCACACAACCACTATCGCGGCAAAAAGCTGCTCAAACATGGCTGGCCAATCATTCTGCTGTTGTTCATTAGTTTTGGCATGCTCGGCAGTTCTAACGCCGCAACTGCGACACCGACCACCAAAGTTAAAGTTGAAACAGTTAAAAAAGACCACACGATTACTGTTAAAAATGACACTAAACTAAAAGCCCTCCAGAAGGCCAATTCAAGTTCAGCTGAAAGTTTAAAAACAAAAACGGGTGATCTTGCCAAACAAAAGTCTCAAATTGATCACGATAAGCAACAGAACCAAAAAGACGGCGCGACCAAGTCAACTGCCACAACTGCCGTTGATACCGGGACGAATCCTAGTACGGACAGCTTGGCCGATAAAACTTATAGTGGTCAACAAACGATTACCGTGAATAACAATCATCCTGCTTTTAGTTCGTCAGACTTGAGTACCGACAATGGTGCTTGGCAACGCTATGGTAACTTGGATCAATTAAATCGGGTCACCGCTGCTAATGCGTTATTGAACCAATCCTTAATGCCCAAAGCCAAGCGTGAGCCGATTAATGTCAATCCAACTGGCTGGCGCAACAAAAAAATTGCGAGCGGCTGGCTGTATAACCGCAGTCATTTAATCGGCTATCAGCTTACCGGTCAAAATAATAATTTTAAAAATCTGATGACTGGGACGCGTTCCTTAAATGCGCCTGAAATGGTCACTTACGAGAATCAAGTTGCCGACTACTTGAAAACTAATTCTTCACACTACGTTCGCTACGAGGTGACACCAGTCTTCAAAGGTAACGAATTGTTAGCTCGTGGCGTCCAGATGCGCGGCCAATCCGTTGGGAGCGATGACGTCAGTTTCAATATTTATATCTTCAACGTTCAAGCTGGGATGACACTCAACTACAACGACGGAACGAGTCGAGTCGCCAACTAAATAGACTTAACCTGACACACCGAAAAGGCCTCTGACAACCAATTCTGTCAGAGGTCTTTTTCAATTATCATAGTTGTCTAAATCGTTGTTATTACAAACCGGTCGTGACAATCCTAGTGCTTGCGCCTAATTTTCATCAATCCAAGCTTTTAGCGCGACACCAGTCCGAGACTTTGCCACATCAATCGACTTTCTTGGTACCCCACTGTACTGGATTTGACCGCCGTACCGGCCAGCATCGGGACCAACATCGATCAACCAATCCGCCTGACCAATCACGTCCAAATTATGTTCAATAATAATCAGCGAGTTGCCAGCCGCCACCAAGTCATTGAACAAAGTCAACAACCGAGCGGTATCTTTCAAATGTAACCCTGCGGTAGGCTCGTCCAACAAGTAGATGGTTCCTCGTTTTCCGAGTTCTACGGCCAGCTTTAACCGCTGCAACTCACCACCAGACAACGTCGTCAATGGCTGTGCCAACGTTAAATAACCTAAACCAACTCGATCCAAATTCGCTAATTGATGCGCTAGTTTGTCAGATGTCTCAAAAAAACTTGCCGCTGCTTTAACAGATAATTGCAGCACCTCTGCAATATTCTTACCGTGATATTGATATTGCAACGCCGTTTCACTATATCGTTTACCATGGCACAACTCACAGGTCTGGACGACCGGATCCATAAATGCCATATTCGTGATAGTCACGCCCTTACCCTTACAACGTGGGCACGCACCCTTGCCATTATAACTGAACAAACTTGTGCCGACGTGATTATTCGCGGTACTAAAAAGTTTGCGAATCTCATCCAAAATACCAAGGTAAGTTGCCGGAGTCGAACGACTATTGAGCCCGACTGGGGCTTGCGCCAAGTCAATATAAGCTTCCTTAAGCTGAGACTTCAAAATCGTGACCAGTGAAGATTTCCCAGAACCGGCAACACCAGAAATAACAGTCATGACACCAAGTGGCACATCAACGTCCACGTTTTTCAGGTTATTTTGTGTCACCTGGCGTAACGCTAACTGCCCAGTCGGTTGCCGCTCCGTTCCCCAGTGATGGGGTTGCCGTAGCCAACTGCCAGTTAGCGACTCTGATTCCATCAGCTCCGAGTATGTTCCCGTAAAGGTGACCGTCCCACCGCCTTGACCAGCTTCGGGGCCCATTTCCACGACGTAATCCGCAAAATCAATCATGGCCGGATTGTGCTCAACAATTAAGATCGTATTCCCTTTGGTCTTCAACCGTGTTAAAGCTTGCTTGACCAATTGAATATCGTGCGGATGCAACCCTACACTTGGTTCATCCAAAATATAGACCATATCGACTAGCGCACTTGTCAAATATTTGGCGATCTTAATCCGCTGAGCTTCCCCACCGGACAATGAGCTTGTCCCACGATCTAGCGTTAAATAGCCTAAACCAATATCGATCAGCGATTGAATCTTCGTGCTGAGCTCACGAACAACATCAGTCGCTAACGTGTCCGTAATCTGCGCTAAGAAAGTCAAAACATGTCGGAGATCCATGGCAGCCACTTCAGCAATATTTTTTCCATGGATACGATTGGTCAAAACTGCTGGCTTCAACCGGCTACCATGACAAGTTGGACATGGTTTACGCGTCACAATTGCTGCAATTGCCTCGCGATGATGTTCTGCTTCCTTTTTGCCAATAACTGACCGTCGAATCCGTGGCACCACCCCTTCATACAAGGCAGTCCGTGGAAAGCCTTCACCAGGATGAGCCAGCTTCTGTTGTGGCGCGTGCATCAATAACTCATATTCTTCAGCCGTGTAATCTTTAATGGGCTTATCATCATCAAACAACCCACTAGTCGCATACCGTCGCCAGCGCCAAGTGTCGGGACCAAAACTGACAAAAGTAATGGCCCCTTGATTCAAGGATTTATTGGGATCAATGAGCTTTTCCTCGTCAATATCATCGACATAACCAAGACCCTGACAGCTCGGACACATGCCTTGTGGTAAATTAAACGAAAACGTGTCAGAGTAACCAATAAATGGCTGACCAATGCGTGAAAACAGTAATCGCAATAATGAATAGATTCCCGTATACGTGGCCAACGTCGAGCGGGCATTCTTGCCTAAGCGTTGTTGTTCGATCACAATTGCAACCGGTAAATGTGCAATATCAGCCACATGTGGCTGACCAAATTTTGGTAAATATTGTTGCGTGAAACTTGGAAAGGTCTCATTCAATTCGCGACGAGATGCCGCCGCAATCGTATCAAAAACCAATGAAGACTTGCCAGAACCAGATAGGCCGACAAACACCGTCGTTTCATACTTAGGCACCCGCAAATTCACATGCTGTAGATTGTTCTGCGTAGCATCCTTAATCTCAATAAAGCCATGTTTGAAAGTTGGTTGCATCAAATTTTCTCCCCCTCAGTGTCTTAGTCTCAAAGTCATTACTTCCACCATACCACATTCTAAAATTTTGTTGGCAATGACGATTGCACAAGGCAATTTTGTCAAGCAACGTAGCGTTACTTTCACTAATTGTACTCATGATAACGTTGACTGAACGCAAAAAAACAGCACCGCTGAGTCATCTAAAATGACTGCAACGGTGCTGTTAAATTTTTCAGAAAAGGGTGAATTACTTAAGAGTAACCACGCCACCAACTTCTTCAAGTTTAGCCTTGATGTCGTTAGCTTCGTCTTCTGAAACGCCTTCCTTAACAACTGAAGGTACGTTATCAACAAGACCCTTAGCATCTTTCAAGCCAAGACCAGTGATATCGCGAACGGCTTTAATAGCCTTAACCTTTTGGTCGCCAGATTCAGTTAATTCAACATCGTATGAATCCTTAGCAGCGGCAGCGTCGCCACCAGCAGCGCCAGCAACAGCAACAGGTGCTGAAGCTGAGACATCGAATTCTTCTTCGATAGCCTTAACTAAATCGTTTAAATCTGAAATTGATGCTTCTTTTAATGAAGCAATAATAGTATCTTTATCAAAAGCCATTTTATGTTCCTCCATTTTTGGGTGAAAATTATTTTTTAGGTTTACACCAACAGCCTAAGCTGCGTCTTCGTCGCCTTTTTCAGCAATCGCCTTAACAGCGTATGCAACGTTACGAACAGGTGCTTGTAACAAGTTAGCGATAGTAGCCAATAATTCTTCACGTGATGGCATAGTAGCGTATTCTTGGATTTCTTCAAGAGTAGCAACCTTACCTTCAACCATCCCACCCTTTAATTGTAGGGCATCGGCAGTCTTTGCGAAGTTAGCTAAAATCTTTGCTGGAGCAATTGGATCTTCTTCAGAGAAGGCCACGGCAGTTGGGCCAGAAAAAACATCATTCATGTCAGCGTAACCAGCTTTTTCAGCGGCACGGACCATAACTTTGTTTTTAATGACTTCCATCTTAACACCTGCATCACGCAATTGCTTACGTAAGTCGGTGACTTCTTCAACTGTCAAACCACGGTAATCAACCACGATGGCAGATACAGATTTGTTCAATTGTTCAGTGACTTCTTCAACTTTTTGTGCTTTTACAGCAACAGTTTCTTTACTCAAATGATTCACCTCCCGGAATTTTTTGTTCAGGGATTTATAAAAAAATCCCTATGTCCACCAAGACATAGAGAAAAAACAATGTCCTCGGCAGGTAGATTAAGGCCATATTGGCCGCCTGAGTCTTAGGTAGAGATATTACTTAACCTCTAGTAATCTATCACAGATCACCCACGGGGTCAATTGTTTTCAGAAACTAGTCCTTAAAATGAGGCTAAGTCAACCCGTACAGCTGGTGTAAAGGTTGAAGTAACGACCAAGTTTTGAACGAAAGTCCCACGTACTGAGGCTGGACGAGCTTTAGTGATGGTTTCTTCAATGGTCTTGAAGTTACCAACAAGCTTGTCAGTATCAAATGATACCTTGCCAACAGGAACGTGCACGTTACCATCACGGTCTGTCCGGTAAGTTACCTTGCCGGCTTTTGAATCGTTAACCGCTTTAGCAACGTCCATTGTAACCGTCCCAGTCTTAGGGTTAGGCATTAATCCTTTAGGACCAAGTACCCGACCTAAACGACCAACTTGGGCCATCATGTCTGGGGTTGCGATTGCAACGTCAAAGTCTAACCAACCGTCTTGAATCCGGGCAACTAAGTCGGCTTCACCGACTACGTCAGCACCAGCTTCTTCAGCTTCTTTAGCTTTGTCGCCTTTAGCAAAAACGATAACGGTTTGTTCTTTACCGGTACCATTTGGTAAGACAACTGCACCACGAAGTTGTTGGTCAGCTTGCTTTGTATCAACGTTTAATTTGAAAGCAACTTCAACAGTTGAATCAAACTTTGCGAAATCCATCTTTTTGACCAAGTCTACCGCTTCAGTTACATCGTAAGCTTTGTCACGATCAACTAGCTTAGCGGCTTCTTGGTATTGTTTACTTTTCTTTGCCATCTAAGTGTTTTCCTCCTTGCAAATGTGGTTCAAACGGAGATTTCCTCCCACTTGACACATCCATTTTGATGAAGTGTCCGACATACTCTCAGTACTGAATTAGCCTTCGACAGTGAATCCCATACTCCGAGCAGTACCTTCGATCATGCGCATAGCTGCTTCAACATCAGCTGCGTTTAGATCTTGCATTTTAGTTTCAGCGATTTCTTTAACTTGAGCTGAAGTTACCGTAGCAACTTTGTTCGTGTTAGGTTCGCCGGAACCATGTTCAACACCGGCAGCTTTCTTTAAAAGAACGGCAGCAGGTGGGGTCTTGGTAATGAAGTCGAATGAACGATCCTCATAAACCGTAATCACAACGGGAATGATCATACCTGCTTGATCAGCGGTACGAGCATTGAAATCCTTTGTGAAGCCCATGATATTGATACCTGCTTGACCTAATGCTGGGCCAACTGGCGGAGCTGGTGTTGCCTTGCCCGCAGGAATTTGTAATTTAACAACGTTAGCTACTTTTTTAGCCACGAGACATTCCTCCTTAGTCCGTGATGTGGTAAATGGAGCTGAGTTTTTGCTCCTCCCACGTGAACGTGCATACGTGACGCACAAACGATATTCTACCACATCTATTTTTTATCAGCAACCGTTTTTGCCAGTTCCGGATATAAAAATTGAACGATTTGTCGATCAACTTCATAATTTTCATGTAACCGCGAGTGTCGTGCGTTCTTCCCATGAACAACAAATTCATGATAACGGGACACGACTGGCCGCAGTAAAAACTTTAAGGACAACGCACTGTTTAACGCAACCACGCCATCGCTTTGAACCTCATCACCGACATCGCCAGCAATATTTAAATAAGAGATCGTATTTGGTAATCGCTGCAACGTCCGCAAAAAATAATTATAAACGGGCGTGGTCTTTGTCGGTCCCAGTGTGGTCAACGGATGATTTTCAATGGGATACGTATTCTGTCCTACTTCACTATCATTGAATGGCGCACCAATCGTCACCACTTTGCGTACTTCTGGTAAATTAACCAATTCTGCAGCGGTTGTTAAATACTGAAACAACACGACGCCCCCCATTGAATGGGCGACCAAATTAATCGTCTGTACATGTTCGTGGGCCAACAAATACTTCACAACCGCTAAAACACCGGCCGCTTGTTGCCGCACAGCCACGCGTGGCGTCGCAAAAATCAACTGAACCATCGGCCGATACGAATCTAAATGCCCCGTAACGTGCGGGTGGTTATGGCGATCAATCACGACGACCAACGATTTATTGGCGACACGACTACGCACAAAACGCTGTAACATTCCACCAAATGAGAAACGATTACCCGCATAACCTGGAATAAATAACGTCACCGCACTATCATCCGCAGTCTGTGGTTGCGGCGACGGTGCTAAATGTTGAGGTTGACCATACTGAATAAACTTAAACCCAATCCGGCCTAAGAGACCCAGCACAATAATCCCAATAATAATCAACACCAGTTGTGCCACAGTTTCCCACCAGCTTACTTATAATTATTGAATTTGATCAACTTGGTCGAAATCTAATTCCGTACTCGTTTCACGACCGAACATGTTGATGTTAACTTTCAACTTCAACTTTTCATTATCAATTTCGGTAATCTCACCAGAAAGACCGGAGAAAGCCCCGTCAATAATGGTAACATGTTCGCCAACTTCAACATTCAATTCAGTATGACGCGCACTCATGCCTAATTGATGCAAGATGCTCTCTGCTTCTTCAGGTAACAATGGTGTTGGCTTACTTCCTTGACCATGTGATCCCAAGAACCCAGTTACACCTGGGGTATTCCGGACAATATACCAAGCTTGATCGGTCATCACCATTTCAACTAATACGTAGCCAGGGAAAACTTTTTTCATTTCAACTTTGTCTTTCCCATTTTTTACTTCATGGGATTCTTCTTCAGGAACAACAACCCGAAAAATATTATCTTCCATACCCATTGATTGGGCCCGAGATTCCAAATTTGAACTAACTTTGTTTTCATAACCAGCATAAGTGTGTAAAACGTACCACTTTTTTTCAACAGATTCGACCATGATTAAACTCCTTTAAGAATGTCTTTTAGGTAAAATAAAAAAACCTCGTCGCAACGAAGTTTTTTCTCCAATAAACGTATTATAACAAATTTTTAGCTAAAAGACCATTAATGCCAAGCCATCAATAGTTTTAATAACAATTGGATGACCCAGTCAAACAGGGCAAAGAAAGCAACGAAGAACAACGAAGTCGAAATAACGGTCCAAGAATCGCGCCGATTTTCGGCCCAAGTTGGCCAAGTCACTTTTTTCATCTCATGTCCGACTGAACCAAAGAACTTAAATAATCGCATAATTAATCCCCCTACCGCGTTTCACGATGAAGTGTGTGTTTTCCACAAAATTTACAAAATTTGTTTACTTCTAAGCGGTGAGTTCGATTGGGGTTGGCGTCAATCGTGTAGTTCCGTGAACCACAAACGGTACAAGCCAACGCAATTTTTTTCTGTGCCATCGAGTCTACCTCCATAATTATCAGGTCTAACATTATCATGGACCGTTTCGAATGTCAATTTAAGCCTAGGCGAACAATAATGCGCGTAACTTCCGGCGACAACGATCAATCGCATTCAAGACTGGTGCTAACTCAAGCTGTAGTTTGAGAGCAATCCCTTGCGGCGTGAGACCGTTTAGTAACGCTGCGAAGACCTGATTTTCAAAATAAGAACACTCAATCACGAAACGCTTGATGACTTCGTGAATATAGAGAATATCAATGGCCAGTTGTTCCGGGCCAACTAACTCTTCTAAAACCATCGCATCTTCATAATCTAATGATAATAATTCTTGAGCAGGTTGCCTTTTTTGGGCCTGTGTTCGCCGAATCAAGTCAATGATCCGATTACTCAACAGTAACCGGTAAAAAGCGCCAAAACTGCTAGCTTGCCGGTGGTCATACTGCTGTGCCGCCCGATGCATGGTAATTAAAGCCTCTTGTTTCCAATCATCAGTATCATAACTCCGGATAAAATATTGGCGCTGTAGTTTTTGAGCTACCGGAACATATCGTTTGGAAAGTAGTAACAGGGCCTCTGTGTCACCCGCGCCGGCTAAACCAATCAAATGCTGTTCATCCAAAGTATTTTCTCGACTTATACGTATTCAGAAACCACCCCGTTGAATCTGTAAACCTTAATATACAGGCGGTTTAACACACATACAAGCGAACAAGCGTTCTTGTTTCACACTAGAAACTTGTTCATCAATTAACTAATTTCAAAAATCAGGTTAATTGATCGAAAAAACACTTTTATTGATATCGTTGGACTAATGATGATGCTTAGTATGTTCTCGTTCCAACTGCTGGCGATATTCATCCAGTGCTGACAATTGATGCTCATTCCACGGTGATTTCCGAACTGAACCACGATCTTGACTCCGCAAAGCCGTGTGCCGAACTTCCTTGAGATCTGCATGGACACGTTTACGTAACTCCAAGGCCGGAATTCGCAAGGCGCCTTCGGAAAAGATCACCCATTGCTCGGCTTGATCACTAGTTGCCACCGTAACTTGCAAGACCCGCGACTGTTTATCGGCTGCCAATTTTTCAATGTAGCTGTCAGCGGTTTGATCCTTGCTCGTCCAAACAATCTCTAAATCAGCTTGCCGATAACTTTTAGAATTGCCCGGAACATACATGGCATCAAAAACAACGGTAATATTTAAGCCACTAATTTTTTTATATTCAGTCAGAACGTTCAAAAGCTCATCACGTGCTTCTGGCAGTCGATCGGTTTGTTTTAACTGGGCGAGTTCTGGCCAATTACCAATCATATTATATGCATCCACAATCAATAATTGTTGTTTCATAATTAATTTCCAAGTGGATGACGCGAAGTATAGCCTTGATAAATTAATAAGCTGGCTGCAACACTCGCATTCAAACTCTGAACATGTCCCACCATCGGAATCGTCAGCATTTCATCGACACTCTTCTTCAATAGTGGCGAGATACCTTTTCCTTCATTCCCAATAATTAAGCCAACGGCACCGCTTGCGTCCCAGCGACGATAGTCAGTCCCATTCATATCGGTTCCAAAGATCCATAGACCTTGTTCTTGCAGTTGCTTAACTGTTTGAACTAGGTTCGTAACCCGAGCAACCTTGACATGTTCGATTGCACCAGTCGATGTCTTAGCAACCGTGCTAGTCAAGCCAACTGCCCGCCGTTTAGGAATAATGATCCCATGTGCACCGGCTGCATCCGCAGTCCGCATGATTGAGCCTAAGTTATGTGGGTCTTCAATGTTGTCCAAAATCAAGAAAAATGGTGGTTCGTTTTTGGCCTTTGCCACGGCGAATAAGTCGTCAATCGTACTATATTCAAAGGCAGCAACGCCGACGGCAACCCCCTGGTGGTTACCATTATCGGTCAAACGATCCAATTTTTGTTTTGGCACATATTGGACAATTAAGTTTCGCTTCTTCGCAATTTTCGCAATGTCATTTAACACATCTGCCTGTAATCCGCTTTGGATAAACACCTTATTAATTTGTTGTTCACTCTTAATCGCGGCCATGGCTGGATGGCGGCCAATCACGAAATCAGCTGGTTCTTGGGTTGTTTGTTGTTCATCAGTTGACATTTGAAACCCTCCCTTCATCTACTTGTTCAATACACCAATTGGCTAGTTCGGCAATCCGTTCTGATTGTTGAGTCAATTGTAGATAGCCAAATACTGCTTCAAAACCGGTTGAAATTCGATACGTCACCACATCCGTATGCTTTGCTGAAGTATGACTTTTCGCATTCCGACCATGTTTAAAAACATCGACCTCAGTTTCAGTCAAAATGTCCTCGGTTTGCATCCGTGCAATCAATGCCGCTTGTGCTTTGGCAGAAACGTAATGGGTCGCATGGTGGTGTAACTTGGTAGGCTTCGTATACCCGAGTTCAATCATATGTTGGCGAATAAATGGTTCATACACGGCATCTCCCAGATAAGCGAGGGCAATGCCGTTTAGTTGTTGATAGTCGACTGTCATATTAATCCTTTCTGAAACGAACCCCTTGAGGTGTATCTTCTAAAATAATCCCCTGGGCCTTTAAATCATCGCGAATTTGATCTGCTTTCGCGAAATCTTTATTTTTGCGCGCAGCTTCCCGTTCATCGATCAACGCTTGAATATCGGTATCTGCAAGTTCCGGTGCACTGGCAGTCAATTTGACCCCAAAGACACTCGCTAGCGTCGTCAACGCCTTTTGTAAGGCTTGCACCGTTGTCTGCTGGACAGTTGTTTGACCAGCATAGACATTGGCTAATTTAGCCAACTCATAAACGGCTGCAATCCCATTCTGAACGTTGAAGTCATCGTCCATCGCCGTGACAAAGTGGTCAGTCAATGTGGTCAATTGGCCTTGCACCTCGGCATCATCACCGGCTTCAGCATCTTGCAAGCGATAATCCAAGTTACGATAAGCATTCTGCAATTTGCTCAAATTATTAGCCGCTTCATCTAAATTCTTCTGACTGTACTGAATTGGACGCCGATATTGGGTCGTGGCCATAAAGAACCGTAGAATCTGCGGATCGATTTGTTTAATAATATCATGAACTGTCACAAAGTTGCCTAAAGATTTACTCATTTTTTCATTATCATCGCCGACCGTGACAAACCCATTGTGTAACCAATAGTTCGCAAACTTTTGACCAGTTTTGGCTTCACTTTGTGCAATCTCATTTTCATGATGCGGAAATTCCAAATCTTGCCCACCACCATGGATATCAAAGCTATCACCTAAATACTTCGTTGACATCACCGAGCATTCGATGTGCCAGCCTGGCCGACCAGCGCCCCATGGGGAAGGCCACGAGATTTCATCTGGTTTGGCTGCTTTCCACAAAGCAAAATCAATTGGATCTTCTTTCCGGTCAGTTTCTTCATCAGCGGTATGCTGACTAGCGCCAACCTCTAGATCATCGATGCGTTGATCGGATAATTGACCATAGTTTTTAAATTTTCGTGTCCGATAATAGACATCGCCATCAGATTCATACGCGTAGTCCTTTTCAATTAAAACTTTAATAAAGTCAATAATCTCAGGAATGTTCTCAGAAGCCCGTGGATGCGCCGTGGCTGGTTCAATATTGACTGCTTCAGTGTCAGCCATAAAGGCTTTAATAAATCGGTCGGCAATCGCAGGGACGGTTGTCTGGTCCTCCTTAGCCCGTTTGATCATTTTATCGTCCACATCGGTAAAGTTCGACACGTAGTCAACTTTAAAGCCACGATATTCAAAGTAACGCCGAATCGTGTCAAAAGCGATTGCCGAGCGAGCATTCCCAATATGAATATAGTTATAAACAGTGGGACCACAGACGTACATTTTGACCTCACCGGGAGTAATAGGTTTAAATGGTTCTTTCGTGCGGGTTAACGTATTAAATACTTGTAACATCGCGTTTTCGCTCCTTTCAAAATCCATTCAATCATTTTTCAGTTGCTAGTTCTTATGCTAACTAGTTTCGCACGCCGCTATCAAAAAAGCGACTTTCATATCAAAGGATTCCTCCTCTGATACAAAAGACGCTTCCGCGTGCTTCCACTCTTGTTTCACCGTTGACCGGTCTCATTGCTGGGATAACGGCCACCCGATGACAAGTATGATAATCGCACTTCAACTTGATTCGCCACGACGTTCTCAGTTCCCGCCGTTTCCTGAAGACTTCTTCAAGCTTACTCTTATTATCACTTATTTAGCTAATTCCGCGATCATGGCATCTAAGTGCTTCATCGTCGTTTCGCGACCTAATAATTCAATCGTTTCTGGCAATTCAGGACCGTGCATTTCGTGAGAAACGGCGATTCGAATTGGCATATACAATTGACGGCCTTTGATCTTCGTGTCTTTTTGAATTGACTTGATGGTCTTTTGAATTTCAGTGGCTTCGAAGACATCAACGTCTTCAATGCGCTTGCGGAATTCTTTCAAGACCGTTGGTGCGGTCTCAACGGCTAATTCAGCTTTGGCTTCATCGTTGATTTCAGCCGGACCGTTGAAGAACAAGTCAGCTAATTCTACGATTTGACCCGTGTAGCTCATTTGATTCTTGTAAAGTGAAACTAACGTCCGGGTCCATTCGATTTGAGCTTGCGTTGGTCGTTTTGGTAACCGACCAGCCTTGATCAATTGGCGAATCGACATTGCGAAGACTTCATTTTCGTCAGACTTCTTAATGTATTGGTTATTGACCCATTCAAGCTTCTTACCGTCAAATGAAGCTGGTGATTTGCTCAAACGCTTTTCATCATACATCTTGATGAATTCACGCTTGGTGAACAATTCGTTTTCACCAACTGGTGACCAACCAAGTAAGATGATGAAGTTCAACATCGCTTCTGGTAAGTAACCTAATTCACGATATTGTTCGATAAATTGGAGCACCGTTTCGTCACGCTTGCTTAATTTCTTACCGGTTTCGGTATTGATAATTAAGCTCATGTGACCAAACTTTGGGGGATTCCAACCAAAGGCTTCATAAATCATCAATTGTTTAGGCGTGTTGGCAACATGGTCATCCCCACGGAAAACGTGGCTGATTTGCATCATGTGGTCGTCAACAACAACGGCAAAGTTATACGTTGGCATCCCATCCCGCTTCTTGATGACAAAGTCACCACCAACAGTCTTGGATTCGAAAGAAACGTTACCTTTAACCATGTCATCCCAAGCATAAGTTTGGCCTTCTGGGACATGGAAACGAATAACCGGTGTAATGCCAGCTGCTTTAGCGGCAGTAATTTTAGCCTGTTTTTCATCTTCACTCATGCCGGCAAATTCATAGACATAATGTGGCATCTCTTTGCGTGCCTTTTGAGCATCGCGTTGTGCCGTCAATTCGTCTTCCGTCATGTATGATTCGTAGGCCTTACCCTCATCAACAAGTTGTTGAATCAAAGGATCATAGATTGATTTCCGTTCTGATTGACGATAAGGGCCAAAGTCGCCACCCTTGTCAGGACCTTCATCCCAGTCAATCCCTAACCAGGCTAAGTTATCCATTTGGCTCTTTTCGCCGTCAGCGACATTCCGCTTCAAATCGGTGTCTTCAATCCGTAAGATAAACTTTCCTTTATTATGCCGGGCAAACAAATAGTTAAATAATGCCGTCCGCGCATTACCAATGTGTAAATGGCCAGTTGGACTTGGTGCGTAACGCACACGAATCTTGCTCTTTGCCAATGTGATTAACGCCTCTTTCATTTTTTATCAAAGCTTTAGTTACGACACGGAAGTTTTAGATTCCGTCTTCGACTCTTTACCTAGATAGCCGAAATGTGCTCGGCCAAGCTACCGGCCTGACTTCACACGCTTGCTAGTCCAGTTTACAATTTTTAGCACTAAAAATAAAGGACTCCAGCGCATTCCGGCTATTTATTGCGGTGATTGTTATTATGATGATTATTGTTCTGGTTCTCATGCTCGGGTTTATCCGAAATACCACGGTTAGCATGCGCCAAGCGAGCGAAGATCATCCGACCGGCATCCGTTTGTAGCGCACTAGTGACGACGACATCGACTTTTTCGTTGATATAGAACTTCCCATCTTCAACGACGACCATCGTGCCATCATCCAAATAACCGACCCCTTGTTGTCGTTCGCTCCCGTTTTTAACGACCATGATATTCATTTCTTCACCAGGAATAACTCGTGGTTTGAGCGACTTAGCCAATTGGTTAATATTCAAGACTTGGACATTCTGAAACTCAATCACTTTGTTCAAGTTATAGTCGTTAGTGACAATGACCCCGTTGACCTTTTTAGCCAACTGAATCAATTTCGTATCAACTTCCGGAATATCTTCAAAATCACCTTTATACATTTCAACCGGAATGATATTTTCACTCTGTAACTTATTTAAAATATCCAGACCTCGGCGGCCCCGAACCCGTTTGATACTGTCAGCGGAGTCCGCAATGTATTGCAATTCATACAAGACGAAGTTAGGCACTAACAAAGTTCCTTCGAGAAAACCCGTTTTGACCAAATCATAAATGCGGCCATCAATTAAAATGTTCGTATCTAAAATTTTATAATGGTGATAGTTCTGATCCGGTTGCGCATCTGTAATTTCTGGTGACGTTTCTTTTTCGCGCCGACGGAAATTGAAGACTTTTCGCCATTCGTCGATTCGAGTGGTCCCAACCCGGGCACCAATGTAACCGAAAAACAGCATTAGAATAATCGGGACGACCGTGTTCAATAAGAATAATGGACTGCGATTGAATAATTGCGAAATCAGAACCGCGATCAGTAACCCAATAATGAACCCGACACTCCCGAATAATAAAGTCATCGGATTTTGCTTTGATAAATTCTTTTCAACACGATCAACTAATCGCATTGCCGCATTCGCTAAAAATAGTGATAACACCCAAAGCACGAGTGCCCCCAACAAAAAGTTAGTCAAAATATTATTTAATAACGGATTCGGTTGCGCCCAAATCGTGCTCCACAAAAATGGCAGGTAAGTTAATCCCAACGTCCCACCAACGACAATGAACACGAGTCGCACCGTTAATTTCTTCATGGCGTCAGCCCCTTTTTACGTTTATTTTGGTTGTTGCAAAGCCAATTGGAGTGCTTCTTTTAAAGTGGCGACACCAATGACATCGATCCCCTTTGGAATATCCCAGCCTTGCAAATTGTTCTTTGGTACAAAAATTCGTTTGAAGCCTAATTTAGCCGCTTCACCAACCCGTTGCTCAATACGATTGACCCGGCGAATTTCACCAGTCAAGCCAACTTCACCGACAAAGCAGTCACTTGGCCGTGTTTGTTGATCGCGATAGCTTGAAGCCACACTGACTGCAATTGCTAAGTCAATCGCTGGTTCATCCAATTTCACACCACCAGCCGCCTTTAGATAAGCATCCTGGTTCTGTAACATTAGACTAGCCCGTTTTTCCAGTACCGCCATTAACAGTGATACCCGATTATGATCCAGACCACTGGCCGTCCGCTTGGCGTTACCAAACACAGTTGGTGTCACCAAAGCTTGGACTTCAACTAAAATCGGCCGCGTACCTTCCATTGAAACCACAATTGCCGAACCGGTGGCATCTTTAAGCCGTTCCTCCAAGAATATTTCTGACGGATTGGCGACTTCATATAGGCCACCCGTCCGCATTTCAAAAATCCCCAGTTCATTAGTTGAGCCAAAACGGTTTTTAACCGCCCGTAAGATTCGGTAGGTGTGGTGTAAATCGCCTTCAAAGTAAAGCACGGTATCCACCATATGTTCCAAAATCTTTGGCCCGGCAATCGCACCACCCTTGGTCACATGACCCACAATAAAGATAGTAATGCCATTCGTCTTCGAAATCTGCAGTAATTCAGCCGTAATTTCACGAATTTGAGAAACTGACCCAATCGCTGAATCGACATCTGGTTCTTGCATCGTTTGGACCGAATCAATCACAACGTATTGTGGTTTAGTGGTCTCAATGGTTGACCGAATATTGCTCATATCGGTTTCTGGATATAAATAAAAGTCTTCACTCTCAACTTTTAACCGTTCCGCTCGCATTTTAACTTGTGAAGCACTCTCTTCACCAGTCACGTATAAAACAGAGCCACCGGTTTCAGCTAATTGACCAGAAACTTGCAACAGCAAGGTTGATTTCCCAATTCCAGGATCGCCACCAATTAAGACCAATGAGCCCGGTACCACACCGCCACCAAGAACCCGATTGAATTCCTGTAACTTAGTCTTCACGCGGGGCGTCTTCGTCAAAGAAACTTCCTTGAGTCGTTGTGGCTTAGCTTGTTTGCCAGCAAAACTAACCCGTGATTTCCGATTAGGTGTTTTATCAAAATGTTCTTCAACTAAAGTATTCCACTCACCACAATTGGGACAACGTCCTAAATAGCGCGGCGTCGAATACCCACAATTGGAACAAACGAATTGTGTTTTAACTTTTGCCACTAATCATTTCCTCCAATCTAACAGCTCGATCATTGATTAAATATAGTCACCTTTTATTCTACCATTAATGGCTCTGAAAGCCGTTAAATTACCTTGGTTTAACCTATTTTTAGTTATTTACCACTCGAACCAAAGCCGCCAGCTCTGGTCGTCTTGATCTCAGCTTCATCCGTTGCGATCAAATACTGGGTAAAGATTCCTTGACCGATTCGCTCACCCTTCTTGATATGAACATCTCGAATGCCCATGTTAATCAACTGGATAAAAATTTCGCCTTCATTGTTATCATTATCATAATAGTCAGCATCAATTACCCCAATCCCATTGGGCAAAATCAAGCCACGTTTGAGGGGATTGCTAGACCGATTAGCAATCATTAAGTATTCATCATCATTCATATAGGCTTTGATCCCTGTTGGTACCAAGAAGGGTTTGAGTGTCTTGGCAGCCGCATCTAGATCAGTCGCTGAAGACGTTTCACCATGTCGTAGTTGCCAAAGTACTTTAATGAAATTAAATTTCCAGATTGACGGTAACGTAAAATCAACGGCCGCTTCAAAATCATAACCGGCGGCCTTTTTAGTTGTTCGATAAGGAATTGTTAATCCTGCCTGTGCATATTTACTCACAATTTTAAAGCCACGTGCCATTTTTATTTCCTACTTTCTTGTATGGTTTCATTTCTATAGATCATCGCTAGTTGTCGACTCATGCTAAATCGATGTGCCTATTTTTCACAGTTGTTTCAGTGATAATAAAACACACCCGATATCGTTAATATTTTACCATACTTCAGCTAGTTGTATCGTTGACAAATCAGGCATTTATCGGTTTAATTACCATGAGTATTAAAACCCTTTACAAGGTGGTGACAACAATGGAATTCACGCGTGAACCAAATCGATTTTACTTTAATGATCAAGCTGGAAAGCTAGCCGGCGAAATCACCTTTCCTGCCATCCAAGACGGTCAGGTTTGGGTTATTGAACACACCTTTGTCCGCGACGACTTCGGTCATCAAGGTATCGCCGGGCAATTAGTGATGGCTGTCATCGACGCCGCCCGTGCTGAGCATAAAAAAATCAAACCGCTTTGCACTTACGCTAAAGCATTCTTTGATCGTCACCCTGAGGTAGCAGATGTCTTAGCCAATCAAAATTAAGGAGCATTCCAAAATGACTCAAGATCAATTGAAACAACTTGTCGGTCAAAAGGCCGTAGAATATATCAAAGATGGCATGCAAGTCGGTCTCGGCACTGGTTCTACCGTTAAATTCATGGTAGATGCCCTCGGCGAGCGTGTAAAAAAGGAACACCTCAATATTGTTGGCGTTTCAACTTCTGATCGAACAGCAGCGCAAGCAAAACGCTTAGGAATTCCCATGAAGTCCGTTGATGAAGTCGACCACCTTGACTTGACGATTGATGGTGCGGATGAAATTTCCGCAGACTATCAAGGCGTTAAAGGCGGTGGCGCGGCCTTATTATTTGAAAAAATCGTGGCCATTAATTCTGACAAGGTGATGTGGATCGTTGATGAAAGCAAGATGGTTAAACAGCTGGGTGCGTTTGGTCTACCCGTTGAAGTGATCCCTTACGGTAGCCAACATATCTTCGAAAAGATGGCCGCTAAAGGGTATCATCCCGTTTTCCGTAAAGTCGACGGTGAATTTGTCCGAACAGATTCTAATAATTATCTCATCGACCTGCACCTGAACCCCATTACCGATCCCCATGCACTGGCCGAAGATTTAATTCACATGGTCGGTGTGGTTGAACATGGTCTATTTTTAGATATGGTCAATACGATTATTGTCGGTCATGAAAACGGTCCCGAAGTCATTGAAACACGCCCTTAATTTAAATAATTTCAGAACACTTGCCGGAAAGTCGGTTTACCGATACAATTAAAATAAGATTAAAGGAGTGTGATTTTTTGAGTAAAGCAATTAGTATGGATCAAATCGCTAATTTCCAAGCTGATTTAGATCAACGCGCAGAGGCAAAAGTCATCGAACGCGCCGTTACCAAGAATGGTATCTTAGCAAGCAGCCAAGATACGCAAGCCATGAGTCAAACGACCCCAGTATTTTCCATTGATTTGGATACCGGTGGCGTTGCTAACCAAAAACAAAGTGGTCGTTGCTGGATGTTTGCCGCATTAAACACGATGCGTCACTCATTAGCCGATCGTTTCAAATTAAAAAACTTCGAATTATCACAAAACTACACCTTCTTCTGGGACAAATTCGAAAAAGCAAACTACTTCTACGAAAATGTCTTGGCAACTGCTGATCAACCAACCAGCAGTCGTAAAGTGGCTTGGTTAATGACCACCCCACAACAAGATGGTGGCCAATGGGATATGCTCGTCGCCATTATCCAAAAATACGGGATTGTGCCTAAGAGTGTCATGCCTGAAACTTATAACAGTTCAAAGTCTGCTGAAATCAACAGTACTTTAAACTTAAAGTTACGTAAAGACGCTGTCGAATTACGTGAATTGGTCGCTGCTAAAGCTACCAACGATCAAATTCAAGACCGCAAAGAAAAAATGTTAAATGAAGTTTACCGGATGTTGTCTTATGCATTTGGCGAACCCGTTAACGAATTTGACTGGGAATATCGTGATGATGATAAGAATTATCATATCGACCAAGGCTTAACACCACAAAGCTTCTTCAAGAAGTACATTGGCTGGAACTTGGACGATTACGTTTCAATCATCAACGCCCCAACCGATGACAAACCATACAACCACACCTACACGATTGAAATGTTAGGTAACGTTTTGGGTGGCCGCGAAGTTAAACATTTGAACGTTACGATGGCTGACTTCAAACAACTTGCAATCAACCAACTTCAAGCTGGTCAATCTGTTTGGTTCGGTTGTGATGTTGGTAAATCATCCGACCGTCAAAAGGGTGTCATGGCAACCGACGTTTATGGGACTGATGAATTATTTGATATTGACCTCGCTATGTCTAAGGCAGAACGCCTAGATTACGGTCAAAGTCTGATGACTCATGCTATGGTTATCACCGGTGTCGACCTCGTTAACGGTCAACCAACTAAATGGAAGGTTGAAAACAGCTGGGGTGACAAAGTCGGCGAAAAGGGCTTCTTCGTTATGAGTGATGCCTGGATGGACGAATATTGTTACCAAGTTGTTGTTAACAAACAATTCTTACCTGATGAACTCAAGACGGCTCAAGCAGAAAAGCCAACGGTCTTAGCACCTTGGGATCCAATGGGCGCCTTAGCATAATCGCTGAGTCATAAAAATCCAATTTTAGTTAATCATTAAGTTGATTAGCTGAAATTGGATTTTTTGTTTAACTCACCTTAATTTGGCCCATCATTCCTTGTTCTTCATGTTCCAAGTTATGACAGTGATACATATAGATGCCACGATTTTTAAAAGTAAATGCAATTTTCACGGTACTACCGGAAGCCAAATCAACGGTATCTTTCCAGCCCCGTTCATTTGCCGGTGGCTGTTTTCCATTAATGCTCAGGATTCGAAACTGAACACCATGTAAATGAAACGGATGACTACGCCCGCTCATCATGCCACGCGCATTTTTTAACGTCCAAACTTGGGGTTGGCCGACTTTGGCAGTCAGATCAATGCGCTTAGCGCTGTATGTCTGATCATTAATCGCCACCATATGGCCCATCCCGCTGAAAGTTAAGGACTGATGTTGGGCACCAGCTGTGTCCACCGTTGGCAGCGTAGCAAGTTTCGTCGGCAATTGACCACTCGTGCGGCGGTGCTTAGCCAGGCGCAGCTGCAAAACTCGCTGCTTGCCGGCCATCACAGCTAAAGGCTGACCCGCGGCTAACTTATTCGTGTCGACCACCACTTCGGCTCTCTCGCCAGGCGCTAACGCTAACTTCTTAACCGCCACTGGCCTTGCCAATAAACCACCATCATCCGCAATTTGTTGCATCGCCTGCTGGTTACTCAACGTCAAGTGATAATTCCGAGCGTTGGAACCATTAACCAGCCGGAGCCGGACTAACTTTGTCTTAACGTTAACGTATGGATTGAGCGTCCCATTCATCAATAATGTTGGCCCGGTCGTCCCGTCAGCCGAATAAGCCTTGTCGTAGTCAAACTGATTTGCTGCCGAAAACTGGCGATCCTGAATGATGACCGGAAAATCATCTTTGCCATAATCATGTGGTAAATTGAGCTTCTGACTTGCCTGATCGTTGACATAAATCAGGCCGGTCAGACCTTGATAGACCTGTTTGGCGGTGCTTCCCATCACGTGCGGATGAAACCACAACGTTGCCGCTGGCTGGGTAACCTTAAAACTGACTTGCTTCGTAGCGTCTGCCGCCACTGGCTCGTGGGGACCGCCATCCATTTCTCCAGGGACCACCGCGCCATGCCAATGAAAGCTAGTCGCTTCGTTCAATTGATTTTTGGTCGTGATGTTTAAAGTTTGGCCTTGTTTCACTTGTAAAACCGGACCTAAATAATTACCGTTATAGCCTAAGGTTTGCGTCTTACGCCCGTCTTTAAAAGCCATGGCACCTTTTTGGGCCGTAACGGTATACGACACCGCGTTGGCATCCGACCGATCTGGCTTGAGTAGCGGGGGTAAAGCGAGTTTGTGACTGGCCGTCGGCGTTGTCGCTAACTTAGTCGAGGTCGTCGAACGTGACATCATTCCCGACCCATGCGTCGTTTGGCCCATCATCGTTGGCCGAGTTTGTCTAATTGCAATGCCAATACCAAGTAGTCCTAAACTGACTACCCCGATTAGCCCCCATTTACTTGCCTTCATGTGCTTGAACCCCCCGTTAACTTCATTTTGATTACAAGTGTAGACGATTCACACACAATTTACAACCGTAAACGAGCCAAACACAAAAAAAGTTATCGTTAGCTCACTAGCCAGCTGATAACCTGCAATTAGAGTTCATCTTTACCTAAAACGTGTAACTGGTCATCTAAATGATATTGAATTGGCACACCATTCGCGACTTCCACCCCATCGATGCCAGTATCACTAATCTGTTCCAAATATTTGATCAATGCGCGCAGCGTACTACCGTGAGCCACGATCAATTGATTTTCCCCCGCCAGTAACCGCGGCGCAATCACATCAATCCAATAAGGCATAATACGATCATAGGCCATCTTTAGACTTTCGCCGCGTGGTTCAACTGCTGGGCCATATTTCGTGTAACGCCGATCATGGCTTAATTCGTTGGGCGCCAATAATGGTGGCACCGTCTCAAAGCTTCGCCGCCACTGTTGGACCTGTGCCTTATCATAGAGGCGTCTGGTCTCATCTTTATTCTGACCACGTAACGCCCCATAATGCCGTTCGTTAAGCCGCCAAGTTTTATATTCGGGTAACCATGCTTGGTCAATCTCATCTAAAATAATATTCGCAGTGACGATGGCACGCTTGAGGACTGACGTATGCACCGCACTAAATTGTAGTCCTGCTTCACGAAGCCGTTTTCCCGCATGATGTGCTTGTTGAATACCGATTGCCGTCAAGGGAACATCACTCCAGCCAGTATACGTATTATCACGGTTGGCCGTACTTTCACCATGTCGGACAATTACCAATTCTGTCATAAAATTTCTCTCCACCTGTCGCCTTGAATATCTCTATCATAATCGATTTTACTGGGCAAACGCAAGCTGCCCCAAAGAAAAAAGGCTTGAGTCTTTCAACTCAGCCCTCCTAAACTTAATCACTAATCTTCTTGTTCTGAAATCGCGTTCGAATGCGTCGCGATTTGTTCACGAACCGTGGCTTTAGTTTCGGCTTCGGCGGCTGCCTTAGCTTCTTTGCCCATAGTACTGTCGCGTTCCTTGAAGCGGTTCCCGACAAAGGTTACTACAGAACCAATTAAAATCACGATAATCCCAACAATAGTCGTTGGTAGAATTTTTTCATGTAAAATCAGCGCAGCTAAAATTGGTGCTAGCCCTGGCTTGATGAAGAAAACTAGGGACGCCGTTGAGACGTCGGTTTGTTCCATGGCTAGGAAGTAGAAGGCAAAGCCCCCACCGGTAACACAGACGCCAATAAAGAATAATAGCCAGAAATAGTTCATATTAACATTCGTCAACACTGGGATGGCGGCAAATTGGCGTAACCCAACTGACCGTAAGCCACTGGCAATGACTGGAATTTTTGTAATTAAGGCAATAATCAATAATTCGAAAGCCCCGGCAAAGAACGTGAAACAGGTCATGGTCAACCCATTTAAGCCGCGTTTAACGGAACCGTACCGTGAAACGATACTGTATAGGCCGAAGGTGATCGCCGAAGCAATCGCCAAGACCAAGCCTAACCCATTCGTCAAATGCGCCGGATTAACAATGATTAGTAACCCAATCACTGAAATCACAACGGAAATCAAGTTTGAACGGCCTAAGCGTTCATGGAGAATCAAATATGAAAATAGTAACGCAAATACCGGGTTACAGCTGAAAAGTACGGCCACGGTTGAGGCTTGATCTACCGTAATCGCCAGTTGATAAAGCGACATACTAACAATGACACAGACCAAACCAGTGAGACCGAATAAGCGCCAATCAGCGCCAACCAATTTTCGACCAGTTTGCTTTAACGCGCTCAAGGCAAATGGTAGTAAAACAACTGCCCCAATAAAGAACCGAATCAAATTTAACTGAATCGGATTAAATGCGCTGCCCGCCATCTTTAGGGCAATTTCCATTGAACTAAACATCAACGTTGAAATTGCAATGTAAAGATATGCTTTCTTCACGAATCGTTCGCTTCCCTCTTAATAAAAATTTAATAGTCAACGGCGTCTAGTATAGCACCATTTTCAGTAAATTTTCAAATTAATGAATAATGTTTGACTGGACAATCATCATCAAAATTGGAATCACAATCAAACTCAACAGTGTCGTTTCTGTCACCATAATCGCGGCATAGTCCGCATCAGCGCCATATAACTTAGAGACCACTGGCGCATTAGTCATAACTGGCATTGCCGATTGTAAAATGAAAACTTGTTTCATTTCCACTGGCATCGACATTGGAATCAACATCAAAGTCATTAAAACGGGTGCAAAAATGAAACGTCCCAGTAGAATCCCGATACTATCTTTGTCAAAACGCATACTGCTGAGACCAGCATTGGCCATCGAAATCCCAATAAAGATCATCGACAGCGGCACGGTCAACCCACCAATATAGGTAAAGTCTTGCATTAAGAAGTTCGGTAATTGAATGTGACACAGGACCAGAACGACCCCGATGAGGAAACCTAATAGTGGTGGTGAAAAAATTTTAGAGAGGGTCTGTTTCAAGTCGAACTTGGCAGCACCCACCCCATCACGCTGAATCAGGTAGACACCCAGTGTCCAAAAAATCGTCGTATTCGCCATATAATAGACTAAAACATATGGTAAAGCGCTATTGCCAAACAAAGCCTCATTAACTGGTAAGCCAATAAAAACCGTGTTGGAATTAAGGAACATCGACGAAAACAGCCCCCGGTGTCCCTTTTTAATGTTAAGAACGCGCATGACACCGAATGACAATCCGAATAAAATCGCCATATTTAAAACTGGAAATCTTAGCCCTGGTAAGGTCGATAACAACTTTTGCGCGGTAAAGTCCTTTGTGATTGTTGCAATCATATATGCTGGCAACGCAATCTGCGTGACCAAGCGTGCCACTAACTTCGTGGAATCTTCGCTGAACCAGCCCCAAGAAGCTAACAAATACCCCAAAGCAATCATGACAATAATGATGACAACGCCTTGAATACTATGTAAAAAGATCGCCATTACTGCTGTCCCTCCTTAAAAATAACAATTCCATGAGAATTCTTCAAGTATACCACTGTTTTTAAGTCGCTTGTAGCCAACTCAAACCCGCAATTGTTTGACACCGCCTACAAATTTACTTATAGTATTCTATAATTGTGTTCCAGTTAGCTAAATCGAACTCAGTCAATCATTGATTGTTAAAATCTTTTTAAATCAATCTAATTTTGGGACGAAAAATTGATATTCGGCATAAAATGAGATCAGTAAAAATACGAGATAACGAGGAACTAAAATGTCAGAAAATAACAATGAGCCAATGGGCCCCCGAGAAACACGCTACCGACGACGTCAACAACGCAATCCACATTTACGACCACATAAGCGACGCCCGTGGCTCCTGATCGCCTTACTGGTCATTGTCGCGCTTGGTTCCGTGGGGTCAATCTGGGGTATCAAAACCTGGAATGCCGCTCAAAACACCATGAATACAACCTATGAAGGCACTGGTTCTGCGAAACTACGGAATGTTGATGCTGTTCTAAAAAAGAATAAACCTTTCTCTATCCTATTGTTAGGGACTGATACTGGTGCGCTAGGTCGTGGTAAATCTTTCTCCGCACGGACAGATACCATGATTGTGGCAACAATTAATCCTAAAAAAGAAAAAATGACCCTCACGAGTATTCCACGTGATACGCTCGTGAATATTAACGGGCAATCTCAAAAGATCAATGCCGCGTACACGATTGGTGGGCCAAGTGGTGCCGTCAAATCCGTCCAAAAGTTACTTAAGTTCCCGATCGACTTCTACGTCCTCATTAACATGGGTGGCCTCAAGCAGATTGTTAACGCTATGGGGGGCGTCACTATTACCCCATCCCTGACATTTAAATACGGTCACGCCGATGTCAAAAAAGGCGTCAAAACAAAATTAAATGGGGCAGCCGCCTTGGATTATTCACGGATGCGTTATGACGATCCATTAGGTGACTATGGTCGCCAAAAGCGGCAACGCCAAGTCATCATGGCGATGGTCAGTCAGTCGAACTCATTGGGTTCAATTGCTAACATCGAAAAAATCACCAAAGAATTAGCTAACAATATGCGGACTGATTTAACTTGGAGCGATATGGTCACCCTTGATACGAAGTACAAAAACGCTTCACATCATGCTCGCGCCTATACACTGCAAGGAACGGATGCGACTATTGACGGGCTTTCCTATCAAGTTGCCTCCGCAACGGAACGCTACAACACCTCAAAGCGAATTCGTAAAGATCTACAACTTTCAACGGCTAGCTTAACCAAGTCATATTTTGAAACGACCGCGTCAACAGGAACCGGCAGTGGTTCAACATTGTCTTCTTCATCAACGACCACCACGGATGGGACAACGACAGACTCGACCCAAACTTATGACAATACACAAACAACCCCGACTCAAGGTCAAGGTACAACAACGACTACCCAACAAGGTTATTAAATACCAAAAGCGCCTCCCAAATTTCAGGGAGACGCTTCTTTTTTGATCTTTTAAAGGTTGCAAGTTGAAAGTTCTTCTGTTCCACCACGACAATAATCAGGCTACGGGAAATAGTCAGATATTGCCGCTTAGCGGAGTCAGTCAAAATCGGTGTGCGGTGTCGGCAAGATTAGTCGGCGTGTTCTTGGCCAACTAATCCTGCGGGACAATTCAAAGACGGGGTTATCGGCTTTGAATTGAGACGCTAGACCGTCCTTGGGCTGGCACCATCCCCCACAGCACACCGATTTTGACTGACGGAGCGCTGAATTTGGACAAGTCTACTCTAGATGATTTTTTACAATAAAATTACTATTATTGTTCTGACCACCAGTCCATGAACCTTTGGAACTTAGCTTCACGTTGCTGCGTCAAATTAGTCTGCGATTTTAGGTCAGTGACCGTTGCCATGATTTGCTGACAGATCACTTGGACCAAATCAGGCTGCGTATGATCGATAACATGATCAACCAACCCTCGCTGCTGCAAATCACTTGCCGTCATCGGTAGTAGGTCAATTGCATCACTAACGGTCTGTTGACCATGTAAAATCGCCGCGACCGCTTCTGGTGACGCGACATTAAACAGACTATCATCTAACATGATAATTGCGTTTGCATTGGCAAACGCAAGCGCACCGCCACTATGGCCTTCACCTAAAAATACGACCACGTTTGGTACGGTTAGTTGCCCCATCGCAGCAATCAGGTCAGCAATCGCTTGGCTTTGACCAAAGCGTTCCGACTTCGGACTAGCATCCGCGCCCGGCATATTAATTAAACTAACGACTGGCAAATCAAACTTTTCCGCGTGCTCGATAACTCGTAAAGCCGTTCGATATCCGGCCACAGTCAATGCCCCGCCATTTTTTTGCCGGCGCGTGACCAAATCATGCCCGCGATCAACGCCTAAAACAGCCAATCCTTGTTGTTGCGCCGTGCGCCCAAAGCCTGCGGTTAATGCTTGGTCATCGCCTAAAACACGATCGCCATGTTGGCGTACTAATGTTGGCAATAGGGCCTTGATGACCATCGGCGCGCTAATTCGGTCAGCTGCCCGTAATCGTCGTAGTCGTTCATCCATGATCAGGCCTCCCTAACTGTTGATAGCTCGCTAAAACATTAATTAAGTATGACCTTAATTCTGGCCGTACGACAACGGCATCCAATTGCCCGTGTTCAAGTAAACGCTCCGCAGATTGAAATGCCACTGGCAACGTGGTTGGCATGGTCTGCTGAATGACGCGCGCACCGGCAAAGCCAATCGTTGCACCAGCTTCTGCCACAATCACATCACCTTTAAAGGCAAAGCTCGCGGAAACGCCACCCATCGTGGGATCAGTCAAAACAGTAATCAACGGCAACTTAGCGGCGGCTAAACGCGCGACTTCCGCCAAAATTAAATTCATGCCGACCAACGCATACAAGCCTTCTTGCATCCGCGCGCCACCAGAAGCCGTGACAATCACCACGGGAACTGCTCGCTGCCGAGCGGCCTGCATTGCTTTAATCATTCGACGGGTCACACTCGTGTTCAAGGTCCCCATCATAAAATGAGAATCCATCACCATCAACATGACCGGCCAAGACCCAATGGTAGCCCATCCCGTCGTCACTGCCTCAGCTTCACCTGTCTTCCGTTCAGCCTGTTCAAGCTTTTCATCATAATTAGGAAAATTCAGTTGATTATGTGATTTCGCCGTTGTTTTTAAGGGCATGAAAGTCCCAGAATCAACTAATTGTGCCACCCGGTCAGTCGCCGTCAATCGTTGCCAATAATGACAATATGGACATTGTTGCCAGTGTCCCCATTGGCTTTGATGCACGTGACGACCACAGGCAGGGCAGCTCGTCCAAGTCCCTGCTGCTGGATAATGGCTCATTTTTCATCCTCCCATTGTGCTAAGCTGTGGATCGAATAAGTATCGGTCGCATATTCCGGTCGCGCAACCGTCTGCTGTAAAAAGGCCAAATTAGTCGTTGGCCCGACTAGTTTGACTGCTGCTAAAGCGGCTTGCAATCGTTTAACCGCAATTGCACGTGTCGCCCCCGTCACCATCAACTTTGCAATCAAACCGTCGTACATGGTGACAAAATGATCGCCAGTCCGATACCCCGTATCGACTCGAACTCCGCTCGGCCAATCAAGTTGCTTAATCAAAGTTTGTTTTAAAGGCAAACTGGCCGTCAGTCGGGCTTCAATCGCAATGCAAGGCTTTTTTTTACCAGTCAACCGCGGCAGTTCCAAGGGTGCTCCCGCCGCTTGTTTAAGCTGCGCCTCGACAATATCAATCCCAGTCGTCAATTCGGTCACGCCATGTTCGACTTGTAGCCGGGTGTTCATTTCCATGAAATAAAACGCGCCATCAGCAAATAAATACTCAATCGTTCCCAAGCTCTGATAGGCCAACTTGACTAATAATTGGCGTGATAGTTGATACAACTGCTGCCGCTGGTCATCAGTCAAAACACTCGCCGGACTTTCTTCTAACACTTTTTGCTTATGTAACTGCAGGCTACAATCCCGATCGCCTAAAATATAAAGCTGGTCACCAGCGCCTAAGACCTGCACTTCTATGTGCCGGGCTCTGGGGAGAAAGTGTTCCAAATACATCGCATCATTTAAAAAGGCGGCCGCGGCTTCCTGCCGTGCAGCTCGTAATTGTTGGTGTAGCGCCTGGATATCTGAAAGCACTCGAATTCCCTTGCCGCCGCCACCGTGACTGGCCTTTAAAACTAGTGGAAAGCCCATTTCTGTCGCCAAGCGCTTAATTTGTGGCCACGCCAACCCTTGAATTGAGGCACCAGCTAAAACCGGAACCCGTTGTTGACGCGCATAGTCTTTGGCCCGCGACTTGTTTCCCATCAGCTTGATCTGACTTGCCTGTGGACCAACCCAAGTAATTCCGCATTCCGCACACATCGCCGCAAAATCCGCGTTTTCTGCTAAAAATCCGTAACCGGGATGAATGGCATCTGCATGCGTATTAATAGCAGCCATGAGAATTGCTTCCGCGTTTAAATACGAATCAGTCGCTGGCGCTGGTCCAATACAAACGACTTCATCGGCCAATTGTGTATACCAAGCCTGGCGGTCCGCTGTTGAGCACACCGCCACCGTTTTAATATTCAGTTGTCGACAGGCTTTGATAATCCGAATGGCAATTTCACCACGGTTAGCAATTAGCAGCTTGTGAAACATTCCTACCGATCCTCTCGCATTTTAAATAATGGTTGTCCAAATTCAACAGTGGCGCCTTCTTCAACTAAAATCGTCGTCAACGTCCCAGTCTGTGGGCAAACCAAGGGATTGAATAATTTCATACTCTCAATTTGTCCCAATTCTTGCCCCTTCGTCACCGTTTGACCAACTGTTAAGTCCGGCGATAAATGCATGACCCCAACCATTGGACTCGTAATGGTCTGATCCTCATCCGTAGCTGCCGCAACATCGGTTGTATCAGTCTTCGCCACAGTCGCCTGACGTGAGACTTCAATTTCTAGTTCGCCTGCTTTAACGCGAATCTGTTGGTAGCCTTGCCGGTCGTATTTCTCAACTAACCGATCTAAATCCTTTAAGTCCATCATGATTACCTCTATTTTTTAATTAAAATTGATCCGTAGGCTAAGCCGCCACCAAAAGCCGTCAATAAAACTGGACCAGTCAACTGGTCGAAGACCCCGGCTAACGCCATGGCCACACCTGCCGAAGATGTATTACCGAATTTCTGCACATTGTGTGGAAACTTCGCCATTGGCAACGCTAATTTCGCGGCAATTTGTTCAATAATCCGTAAATTAGCTTGATGACAGATAACGTATTGCAAGTCTTCAGGGGAAACTTCAGCAGTATTCAGTAACGTTTTCATTTGTTCAGGCACGACTGTCGTCGCAAATTGAAACACTTCGCGACCGGCCTGATAAAAGGCATCCGTTTGGGGATAATTATCGGCACTAATGTTCTTAATTGGTTGGACCCGGCCCGAATGAATCACCGTTGCGTTACCTTGTGTCTGGAGTTTTTCGGCCAAGATACTATTTTCGGCTGGATGACTCGTTGGTTGCATCAAGACACCACCAGCACCATCGCCGAAAAACACGGCCGCCGTTCGGTCTTTAAAATCCATCATCTTGGAATTTACTTCCGCACTGATCACCATCACGTTTTGATATTGACCACTTCGAATAAATTTGTCAGCGGTCGACAGGCCGAAGGTGAAGCCGGCACAAGCCGCGCTCATGTCAAAAGCAAAAGCATTGTCCGCACCAATATTCGCTTGAACTAAACAAGCGGTGGCTGGCGTCAAAGCATCCGGCGTAATCGTCGTCACAATAATCAAGTCAATGGCACTCGCCGACAACCCACTCTTCGTCAACAATTGCTGCGCCACTTGGGTCGCGAGCGCCGACGTATTTTCATCATCCATGGCAAAGTGACGTGTCACGATACCGGTATGTGATTGAATCCAGTCATCCGTCGTATCCATGATTGCTGCTAATTCATTATTGGTAACCACGCGCTGTGGGACGTACTGCCCAGCGGCGGTGATCTTACTATAGATTGTCATCTGCTGACCCCCGTAATTTTCGACGCAATATAATTATGTTTATTGGTTTAATTTTATCAATAAAATGCGTCAGGTCAAAGTTTGCGCCTGAATTTTAGTCAAATCCTTAGACAAGCGCCATGGAACGCCCATTCATTAACGTGTGAAAACTGCTGACATAGTTAGCAATCGTACTAAAAAAGTACTGTCTCAGTCAGAAACCGACAGCACTTATTCATAGACAGCTATTTAGTTGTCGCTTCAAAGCCATTTTTTGCTAGCAAAGGCATGACGTCAACACGTTTATCAGTCGGAACCTTCTGGGCAAAGATTGCTAAGCCAGCCGCCTGCAATTGATACAAAGCCGCCGCCTCGCTTGGACCGACCGCAATCGCATTAGTCACCATCACCATGCCTGCTGTATAAGCCAAACTACCAATATCAATTCCCGTCGCCCGAAAATCCAAGCCGCCGGCGACTAAGCGCGCCATATTTTGTGGTGTGTCAGTCAAAATCAACGGTTTGACGCCATCAAATAGCGGATCATGATAGATCTGGATCATTTTATCAACGGTAATGACATTCGCTTTGACACCAGGTGGCGCGGCCTGAACAATCAACATTTTACGCAATTCATCTTTGGCAACACTGTCAGACACGACCAAAATACGATTTGGCGCGACTGTTTTCGTCCAAACCGTTGCAACCTGGCCGTGCAATAGACGACTATCAATCCGTGCTAACCGGACCGTCATCGTCATAGGACGTCATCTTCCCCGCCATCTTGTAATAGTTCAAGATGCTTGATTCCGATCTTACCGGTTTCTTCCAAATGCGCAATAACTTCATCAATTGGTTTATCACGAACAGTATAGGCTTCAATCAGCATCGGCAAATTGAGCCCCGTAATTAAGCCCATCCGGTCGGTATGTTCTGCGACAATCCGACTGGCCGCATTGAATGGTGAGCCACCCCACAAATCAACTAAGAATAGGACTTGATCATCAACATCAAACGTGGCAATCGCAGCATCGAGCTTTTCTGTTAAATCTTCGGGGTCCTCGTCCAAATTGAACGTGACCGTTTGTACTTTTTCCTGTTGTCCAAAAATCATATAAGATGAATTGACCACGCCATTGGCAAACTCACCGTGACTTACAACGACAAACGCTAGCATTTTAAAATAGCCTCCCTTTTTCTTTAATAATCTCATCACTACTATACATGCAAGAAACATGCCAAGTAGTGTATCAGGTTAAGCTAACTTAGCCTGATGGGTTTCTAATAATTGCACAATATAATAATTTTCCGCGTCAGAAAATGATAATTGTAATTGATCTGTTAACTGTTGGTTCGCCTGCTGGACAACTGGATACCACTTGGAACTGGTCATCGTCGGCAGTTCTTCCTCCGGTGCCGTCATCTGATCCTTAATCGCTGTGCGCTCCAACGCCCCGGCCAAATGCATAATCAAATCAATTCGAAAAGCATTTGACATCGGGTCAGCTAGTTTTTGGCTAATTACTTCACTGTATTGCCACAGGATTGGGGTCAATTTACGCGGATTTAAGAAAGTGAAATAATCGCCAAGATACTTTTCACATAACTCCGGGGTTAATTTCTGAGCATCGGTTAACTTACTTTGTGGTGAATTCAAGCCCATCGCCAACTGATCGATAAACTTTTCACCACCGCCCTGTAACAATTCCTCTAACGAAATAAATGGCACATCTAACTTGGGCTTAGCAATCCCAGTGGCCGCAATTATTTTGTAACTACGGCTGATTTGTGCCAGTCGAGTCGACATGTCCACAACCGAAATCGGAAAGACCGTAATCCCTTCAATAAAGTTTTGCGCTAACAAACTATCAAGAATGGTCTTAATTCGTTCAGCAGTCCCCACACCGGTCGCACAAATGGCGATAATTGCTCGATGATTTTCATCTGGTGTCGTGGACGTGGCTGGTTCAATCAACTCAGTCGCCTTTTCGGTCGGCAAATTACGAGAAATTCGCGAGTAGCCCTTAAAACCGACCAATTCACGATAAATCGTTTCCAGATCACTATCGATCAGTCCCGACTTACGAACTGCTTCCAAAACGACCGGTGTCGTCACCATATCAATCGTCCGAATAGGAATCCCGGTCTCTTTTTGTAGCCGTTTGCCAAAGGTCGTCAGTGAACCCATGTCAACTAACATTAAGACACCATTGCCAGCATCCAAATTTTGAATCTGAGTTTTAACGTGACCATATGCCACTTCCGGGTCCATATCAAGCGGCATGTCAAACGCCGCTGCGTCGTAATCGTCCAGTAATTGGCCGACGACTTGCGTCATTGAAGAAGCCGTACTCATTCCATGGGCCGCGACAAACACCCCAACTTTGCCGTCCAATTGCATGGATTTCAATGAAATCAATAAAATCGCTAAATAATACACTTCTGATTGTGGGATTGGTAAATGGTAACGCTCATCCAAGCTCTGCTTTAAGACTTGGGCCGCCTTAATTTCAGCGGGATACTCCTTAACCATTGCCAACATATCCGCACTCATCTGACGCATCGGTTTGCCAGCCTGAATTCGCTTGATGAACGAACTAATGTGTAGACTAACGGCATAAATAAAATTATCTTTAAAATTATAGCCGAGCATTTCCTGAATCGTTGCTTGCGCCGTTTTCGTAAAGTCGATGACATCTTGATCCACAATTTCAGCAAGTTTATTTTCTGGGGAAACATTCAATTGAGTCTGCTTATAAAATGACTTCAAATGTAAATTAATATCCGTCGTGATGAACCGGTTAATATGTTCTTTGTCTAATCCTTCTCGCCGTAATAAAGAAGCTTTATCGCCAATAATTTCATACAAATTATAAGGTAATTCATAATTATCATTCTTGTTGCGCAATGGTGTTGGCCCATCATTCGGCTTAACAATCAAAACCGGATCCAACAATTCTGAAATCGCACCAAGTTCATGGCGATTTGACGCCACAGTCATCAAGCCACTACGAATGTTTTGGGGCAAATCGTCCATGGTAATGTTGATTTCTGTATCATTTTCAATGCTGTTTACAAAACCTTGGGCACAAACCAACTGGATATTGGACTTTAATTGTCCAACGTTCCCATAAGTCACTGACCCGAGTAAAGCTTGTACCACGTCTTCAGTGAGCCGAATCTGTTTATTAATCCGGGCTGCTTCCAAAGAAAGCAAGGCCTTAAGCAAGGCCAAACGTTCTTTAGCCGAACGCTGGTTAAAGGCAGGTAATTGGATTGTAATCGGAATCCGGCGCACAAAAGTCTGTAATAACGAACTTTTGGGATCTTCAGTTGTCGCACAAACCAAGCGGACGTTAGCATGATGATTCTTAGCCGTTTCACCGAGTCGAGAATAAGTGCCATGATCCATAAAATAGAAGATCATTTCTTGACCTTCTGGTGGCAGCCGATGCACTTCGTCAAGGAAGAGCATCCCCCCATCAGCTTCTTGAATTAGACCATCTTTATCTTCATTCGCACCAGTAAATGACCCTTTAATGTAGCCAAACAGATGTGACATTAAGAGTTCAGGATTGTGGGCGTAATCCGCGCAATTGAAAGTAATCAGCCCTTGAGGATTCGTCAATACCCCTTGCGTTTCAGCAAACTCATACATCGTATTCGCAAAATAAGTTTTCCCAGAACCGGTCGGGCCAATCACCAATGTATTCAGGCCACGTGGCGGATATAAAATCGCCGCTTTCGCCTGTTCAACCTGATTTTGTAAGCTCTCGTGGGTGCCAATCATACTCTCAAAAATATCCGTTGCCGCCACTTTTGGCGCAGTCGTTGTCCCCACGGATTTTGACTGATGCTTAGCTTGTGTCGGCCGAGATTGTGCGGGAGCCACGGCGCTGGTTGGTGCCAGTTCCGGTTGTGTGTATCGCACCGGCCGGCCAGTTAGTTTGGTCAGCTGACCCTCACGAACTAACGTATTTAATTCCTTACTAACATTTGAGCGCGCCAATGCGAGCGCTTGTGCAACCATCTCAGTTGTCAGTCCCGCGGCATCACAATGCTGGCGGACAAACTCAAATATTCGTGCTTTTCTAGTCAACTGAGCCACTCCTTTGGATTACAGTCGTTACGTTCTAGTAAACGCTTAATTATGTCTAATCTTAACACACAAGTGTATCAATACACTACGGATATTCTTGTTAGCCTTTTAGACAGCAAAAAAGGCCACCATCACTGGTCGCCTTTTCAGCTTACTGGTACTTATTTCAAATAACTGCTTTGATTTTTACCTTTGAAAGCCCGTTTCAAAACATCAAAAAATGTTAATGAACGAACGATATGGTCCGGTTTAATGTATTTACGAACTTCCCGTAAAACTTTCCGTGGTTGCTTAGATGAAAACGTGTAAGTCCCGTTTTTCTTGGTTCGAAAACCATAACGTGGAATCCAACGGCCCTTAAACAT
The DNA here is from genome assembly GCF_005405005.1 of Lactiplantibacillus daoliensis. Lineage (GTDB taxonomy): Bacteria > Bacillota > Bacilli > Lactobacillales > Lactobacillaceae > Lactiplantibacillus > Lactiplantibacillus daoliensis. The sequence continues at coordinate 441,577 of NZ_BJDH01000001.1, forward strand.
CACTGACACAATCACCACGTCAACTTCCTTCCAAGGAATCTGGATGTAGTTTTTGGCATTACGGTTATCGTAAAATTCAAAACCGTGATCACCAACCATAATTTTGCCGTAATCAGTCAGGCCTAAATGCGAATTGCCGTCAACAACCATATCAACCTTGGTATTAAGCGATTGAACCATTTAAATGTCTCCATTTCTTTCTCTTGATAACACCGATTATACGGCGCCGACGCTTTTTTCGCAAAGCCCCGTTTTGACAAAAAGAGATGAACTCAGATGAGTCCATCTCTTAAGACCTAAGTCAATGACTCAGATTGAATCAAATCATCTCTACATAACACCAAGAACGTGCATGATAACACCAAAGGCGAATAAACCGAAGATGATCCAGATTGGTGAAACTTTCTTCTTTAATAACCACATGCAAAGGAAAGTAATGATCAAGGCTGCTAAACCTGGAATTAATTGATTCAAGTTATCTTGCAAGGTCGTAACCTTGTACTTGTCCAATGATAAACCAGCTTTTTGTTGTACTAAAGCTTCCTTGACACCCTTAGCACCGGCTGGCAATTTATCCCAGTCAATGTAAGCACCCTTAGCTTGCTTGATTGATGAAACTTTAACCGGACTGAAGTCAACATTGACCCACCGTTCGATCAAGGCTGGTAAGATGAACATCCCTAAGATAGAAGCACCTTTGGTAATGTCTTGTAAGATACCACCTGATAAATCTTCAGTAATTGCAGAACCGGCTTTGTAGCCAAGTTCTTGTGTGTACCACATAAATGCCATCCGCATAATATTCCAAACAACGAAGTACAAGATAGGACCCATGATACTACCACCCAGTGCAAGGGAAGCAGCTAAGGCACCGATAATAGGCTTAGCCGTGAACCAGAAGACTGGGTCACCAACACCGGCCAATGGACCCATCATCCCAACTTTAACCCCTTGAATGGTAACGTCGTCAATGGGAGCCCCATTAGAACGTTCTTCTTCAAGCGCCATGGTAACACCAATAATTGGTGAAGCCACGTAAGGATGAGTGTTAAAGAATTCCATGTGACGCTTTAAAGCAGCGGCACGATCTTCTTTAGTCGTATATAACTTTTTCAAAGCTGGGATTAATGAGTAAGCCCAACCACCGTTTTGCATCCGTTCATAGTTCCAAGAACCTTGGAGGAACGTTGAACGCCACCAAACATGAATACGATCTGATTTGCTTAATTTAATTTGATCAGCCATTTTAGTTTTCCTCCTTCGCTAATACTTGTCGATGATATCGCCGACAGGGTCACCGGTACCAGAACCGCCACCATTACCAGAACCACCCATTTTAGAAAGGTTCAAGTAGATGAGGGCCATAGCAACACCGATACCACCTAAGGCAATAAGTGTCAATTCAGAAATCGCAGCTAAGACGAAACCTAAAACGAAGAATGGCCATACTTCACGAGTAGCCATCATGTTAATAACCATGGCATACCCAACGGCAACGACCATCCCACCACCGATTGACAAACCATCTGTCAACCAAGTAGGCATAGCGTTCAACATAGATTTAACGGGACCAGCACCAACGGCTAAGATCAATGCAGCTGGAATAGCGATACGTAAGCCTTGCATTGCAATGGCAATCATTTGCCACATGTCAATTTTTGCAAAGCTACCTTCTTCAGCAGCACGGTCCATGATATGCACGATCAAGGTTGCAATCGTACGTGCAAGGATGGTAAGTAACAAACCAGCAACAGCCAAAGGTACGGCAATGGCAATGGCTGATGAAACTCCGGCACGGCCTTGGCCACCAAGTACTAAAATAATTGCAGATGCAATAGCTGCTAATGCGGCATCAGGGGCAACAGCGGCACCAACGTTTGACCAGCCTAAAGCGATCATTTGAAGACTACCACCTAAAATAATACATGGGACTAATTGTCCGGTAACTAAGCCGATTAATGCGCAGGCTACAACTGGCTGATGGAAATGGAATTCATCCAAAATACCTTCCATACCAGCTAAAAATGCGACTAACACGACTAAAATCATTTGAATCGCGTTCAAATTCATGATTTAATCCTCCATTTTTCTCCGATAGTTAATTAACTATTCGCTTGTTCTTTCAGCATCTTTTCAGCTTTATCCATAATGTGATCGAGATTATCTTGACCATCAGTTGGAACTTTACGAACATCCATCTTGATGCCCATCTTTTCCAATTCATGGTAAGTGTCGATATCATCTTGGTTAAATGCCAAAACTTTGTTAGGTTGAACTTTACCAACGGAATGTGCCATGGAACCAATGTTCAAGGTATCCAACGGCACGCCACCCTTGATGGCTTTCAAAGCATCTTGTGGTGTTTCGAATAATAACAAGGCTTTTTGACCACCGAAGTGTTTATCATCCTTAGCTAACTTGATCATTTGATCAATTGGGACCACGTGGGCCTTAACACCATTTGGTGCAGCTTGGATAATCATTTGTGTCCGTAAGTTGTCTTTGGCAACGTTATCTGAAACGACGATAATCCGAGTTGGGTTAACCGTCTTGCTCCAGGCTGTTGCAACCTGACCATGTAACAAACGTGAGTCGATCCGTGCAAGCACATATTCGAACTTGCCGGGACGGCCAGCACTTGCACCACTATTAGCAGCCGCTTTAGGGGCTTCCTTAGGTGCTAATGCTTCAGGGCGAACTTTAACCCCATCCTTCGCCGTTTCAATAATGTGAGTGGCGATTTCATGAGCTGAGTCCATTGAGAGCCGTGATGCATAGGCTTCAATTAACATTGGTAAGTTCAAACCGGCAACAATCGCCCATTTGTCCTTATGTGCTTCAAACAAGCCGTTGACTTGGTTGAAAGGTGTGCCACCCCAAAGATCGACTAAGAACAAGACTTGGTCTTGATCGTCGAAAGAAGCAATAGCTTTTTCCAACTTAGCCTTAATGTCGTCAGGGCCTTCGCTAGGCATCAACGTAACGGGTTGAACGTTTTCTTGTTCGCCGAAAATCATTGAACCAGATTGATAGATGCCTTTGGCAAATTCGCCATGACTAGCAATGATAATGCTTACCATCTTTGTACCTCCTATTTTTTTGTTACAGTCATAGGAAATGAATAAATAATGTCTAAATAGCCTGTAACCTAAGTTATTGTGATTCTGTAAGCGCAATCTTTTCGCACTCACTATTATATATGCAAATTCCGTGCCAAAATACACTAAATGCCAATTGCCGGTATTAGTGCTTTTTAATTGATACACTAATTATGATACAGTGGTCACTATTGCAATTTGTGTATCAAATTAGTGTATTTTTTAATGTAATTTTACGAAACAATTGATATTCTTAACCCTTATTTCGTTATCTTAATAACTTAACGCGCGAAACTGGTTACCTTGCCAAGCAATATTAAACGCACCACTCGATAAGTGCGTCGCTTGTCCGGTCCATGGATCATTGAAATAAATACGATCTTCATCAAAACCCGTCACCGTTAAGGCATGGGTGGCAAAGCCGTCAATGTTCGCAACCCACACCACGACTGGATGTCTTCGTAGGATCTGGGCCTTGAGTTGCGTCAAACTAATCCCAGTCAAGTCAACCGCGCTCCCCACATGGCGCTGAACCGTTGAGAGCAGTCCACGCGGATAAATATAGAGGCCATAGCCATATTCCGAATCTGGTTCGCCCACAAATCCTTGATTAGGATCATCGCTCCGAGGCATCTCACTCGCCAGCTGTAGTTTATTAACCTTCGCCCCTGCATATTGCAACATCATATCAACCGCGGTAATTTCGCAACCCGTTGGTAATTCCGGCAGCTGAGAAACTATCGGTACAGCCAAATGATAACTAGTTGGCTTCAAATAACCTTGCCAGATCCAACCACTTTGACCAGCGGCATTTTCAACATAATAATATAGAAGCTTCTGACCACGGCGGGTGATATAGGCTTGCTCCGACCGGGTCCAAATCGTGTCTTGATGCTGTGCCAGTTGTAGGTTCGGCCGTAAACGCACACGTTGTTGTGGTAAGACCGTGATATGATACCCATTGCCATTTTGACTATTGGTCCGAAAAGTCTTGACTTCAGTCGTTCGAATTCCGGTAATGCGATCACTAGTTGCTGCTTTTGCAAGAGTGACCTGGCTTAATCCCAAGCCTAATAACAGACTGAATGTCCCAACTAACCCCCATTGTTTGTTGTGCATATTAACCGCCTCTTTAATTGTTACTCAAGTGACAATTTGATTAGGTTAATTATAATGCTGGTAATTGTTGGGTTGAAGTAAAACTGCTTATAAATAATGTAATAAAAAACAAGTCTAACCACTCTCACCCCATAACGACGTCAGAAAGAACGCCTCTTTTTTTAAGACAAAAAAGCACCACAAACGCCGTTTTAACAACGTTTATAGTGCTTCAACAATTTAGTGCGGCCAAGAAGATTCGAACTTCCATGAGGTTAACCCTCACAAGATCCTTAATCTTGCGCGTCTGCCAATTCCGCCATGGCCGCATCAATAACTCACAAAAACCATTTTAACAAAATGTCGTGAGTCTGACAAGGTCTAATTAAGATTTAGTGACGGTTACACCTTGTGCATCAACTGGTAACAGATGATATTGACCGGTTAAAGCCGGATTTTGTTGTAGCTTTGTTTGTAATTTAAGTAAATCTGCCTGCTTGCCAAGTGTCACAATCGTTGGCCCAGCACCGCTCAAATAAGTTCCTACCAGCCCCATTTCATGAGCCATTTTCCTAATCAGTGCGAGCGCTGGGACCAATTTGGCACGATACTGCTCATGGAACTGGTCTTGTTCTAGCAGAGCTAATGCCAACGACCAGTTTTTCATCGCTAATGCCGCGACCAAGGTATTCCCAATACTACTACCAGCAATGGCTTGCTTGAATGGCAAGGTTGCTGGTAAAGCACTCCGGCTCGCAGAAGTTAACAATTCTTCATTAGGCACATAAACGCTGGCAAACAGGTCTGGTGTGGGCAGTTGAACCGCCTGCACCTTTTGATCGACATAGGTTGCAACCACTAAGCCGCCCAAAATTGCGGGTGCCACATTATCGGGGTGACCCTCTAATTCAGTCGCTTTGAGTAATAGTGCTTGCTTAGAAACTGGTGCAGACGCTAGTTCGTTCGCCATTGCTAACCCAGCAATGATAGCTGTTGAACTGCTACCAAGGCCTCGCGCTAGCGGAATCTTAGAAGTCACTTGAATCCGTTGTGGCGTCAAATCCGGCACTAGGGATAAGGCCGTCTTGACGATCAGGTTGTTGGCATCGTTTGACACTTCCTGTCCAAACGGATGATCGACCTGCCAAGTCTGGCTAGGACCAATGACAGTTAATGTCAGTTGCAAATCTAAAGCCAAACCAATTGAATCGAAGCCTGGCCCCAAATTGGCAGAGGTAGCTGGTACGGAAATTTTTAACATTGATAAGACCTACGCATTCTTCAAAACTTTATAACTCGCCAACAATCGCATGTCAGTTTGACCTGCAATCGCCGTGGTAATTTCAGCCAACTGTTGATCATTCATCGCATGAGTAATGATCACAACTCGGGCATTGCCATCACCCAACTGATTCTGGATAATTCGACTGAACGAAACCTTGGCACCAGTCATGATTTCGGTCAAACGCAGCATCATCCCGGGAACATCTCGCATTTTTAACGCGATAAAATGGGGATATACGACATCTACTGGCGCAGCTAAAACCGTTTCTTGCCGATAAGAATTAAAGGTATTGCCAGTGGTATTCAAGGCGATATTCTTTGCCACCGTGGTAATATCACTCAATACACTATTGGCAGTCGGCAATTCACCGGCACCAGGGCCATAGAACATCGTATCGCCAACCGCAGTCCCAGTAACCATCACCGCGTTATTTTCATTTTGAACTGTTGCCAATGGGTGATGATCTGACACGAGGACGGGGCCGACCGAAACCGCAATGCGATCATCAATTTCTTCTGCAATCCCTAATAGCTTGATCGTGTAACCGAGTTGATGTGCTTCTGCAATATCTTCTGGACTAATATTAGTAATGCCTTGCACCTTAATATGGTCCATCGACAAGCTCATTCCGAAGGCAAATTGGGTCAAGATAATCATCTTGTACGCCGCATCTAACCCTTCAACATCATTAGTGGGATCACTTTCCGCAAAGCCTAAATCCTGTGCAGAGCTCAACGCTTGGTCATAGGACCAATTTTTCGTCAGCATTTGCGTCATGATATAGTTGGTCGTCCCATTGACGATTCCCATCACCCGTTGGATCTTATCCGCCGCAAAACTGTTATCAATCGTCCGTAAAATTGGGATCCCACCCGCAACGCTTGCTTCGTAGAACAAGTCACGGTGATTTTCACGCGCAATCTGGACCAATTCACGACCATATTGGGCGATTAAATCCTTATTGGCCGTCACCACATGCTTACCAGCTTGTAAGGCGCGCGTGATATATTCCTTGGCTGGATGGATTGATCCCATCACTTCAACCATAATCTGAATTTCGGGGTCATCGATCAATGTCTCAATTTGGTCGGTCAAACGAACATCCCCCAGATCAGTCTGTTGATGCTTTTTTAAATTATGGACGACCACACAAGCCAATTCCAGATTACGCCCGGTAATCTCAGAAATTTTGGCTTGATGGGCTTGTAACATTTTGACGACGCCATTCCCGACTGTGCCGAGTCCGACGATCCCAATTTTGATTGTTTCCATCGATTGAAACCTCCTAAATTCTTAATAGTTAGCCTAATTCTATCGAATCACTGCAGGATAAGCAAACCTTTTCAAACCAGTTTGATGTGCCCACGACAACGGCCACAAGTATACCGCGTCGTATCCAGCCGGCGCTTCCGATGATAGATGAGGCCACAACGTTGACACTGATAGATATAACGCGTTTTCACTTGGGTACGCTGCTTGGGTGTCGGCGCATAACGTGACCCGCCAACCTGTACCAATAACTGTTTAAAATCTGCATCACGGTGCCGATAACCACTACCAGACAAATGTAAATGATAATGACAGAGTTCATGCTTGATAACCCCAATTAACGTCTGTTCATCAAAATCCGTTAACATCTTCGGATTGATGTCAATATTATGACTTTCTAACTGGTAACGACCACCCGTCGTGCGTAACCGTGCATTGAAATAAGCCCGGTGACAAAAAGGTTGATGGAAGTCATTGCTTGAGATTTGCATGACTAGTTGTTGCAATTGGCCATCAGTCATGTGCCGTCACTTTCGGTTCAATCATGGTTAAAGCGATGCGCTGACGTTGCTCGTCCACTTCCTCGACCCAAACCGTCACGATATCCCCGACGGCAACTGCCTGACGTGGATCTTTTAGGAACTTATCAGTTAATTTTGAAATATGAACCAACCCGTCTTGTTTCACACCAATATCTACAAAGGCACCGAAGTCCACAACGTTGCGCACCGTGCCTTGTAACTGCATCCCGGGAGTTAGGTCGCTCATCTTCAACACATCTTGGCGTAATAGCGGTGCTGGCATCGTGTCACGAACGTCACGACCCGGCTTTTGCAGACTGCTGATGATATCTTTCAAAGTCAACTCACCGACTTCAGTTTCAACAGCCAATTTCGTTAAATTAAGTTGGGATAATTTTTGCGCTTTCGCGGTACCAACATCCGTGGTTGCCAAACTAGCGGCTTTGAGTAAGGCTTTCGCAGCCGGATAACTCTCGGGATGAATATCCGTATTATCAAGAATTGTCTTCCCCGCAACGATCCGCAAGAACCCCACCGCTTGTTCATAGGCTTTCGGTCCTAAACGTGGTACCTTTTTCAATTGTGGCCGACTACTAAATTCACCATTTTCATCTCGATAAGCAACCACATTTTGCGCGATTGTCTTCGATAATCCTGAAATATGTGTCAGCAGTTCTGGACTAGCCGTATTCAAATTCACCCCGACCTGGTTAACCGCCGTTTCGATCACAACATCCAACTGCGCAGTTAAAGCTTTTTGTGGCACGTCATGCTGATACTGACCAACGCCAACCGATTGGGGATCAATTTTAATCAATTCAGCTAATGGATCTTGTAACCGCCGACCAATACTGATAGCACTACGTTGTTCCACGTGCAGCCCTGGAAATTCCGCTCGAGCATTATCGCTGGCAGAATAAACCGAGGCGCCTGCTTCATTCACGATGACGTAATAAACTGGCCGCGTCAACGTCTTCAAAATGTTGGCGACAAATTCTTCGGACTCACGCGAAGCGGTCCCATTCCCAATCGCAATCATTTCAACTTGATACTTTTCCAAAAAGGCCTTGAACTCACCGGCCGCAGCGGCACGTTTCTCGGCATTGGCTGGTTTATGTGGATAAATGACCAATTTGTCCAAAAACTTTCCATTGGCATCCATCACCGCGAGCTTACAGCCCGTTCGATAAGCTGGGTCAAAGCCTAGTACGACACGGCCCTTCAATGGCGCTTGCATCAATAAATGATACAGATTATCACCAAACACCTTGATGGCTTGTTCATCCGCCGCATCCGACAATTCATTGCGTAGTTCTCGCTCGATTGCTGGGCCAATAAATCGTTTGTAAGCATCTTGATAGGCCGCTTCAATCAACGGTACAGCTGGTCCTTGATGTTGGCCGATAAACCGGAAATGACAATACCGTTCAATCCCAGTTTGATCAATTTGGATGCTGGCACGCAAAATCTTCTCTTTTTCGCCACGATTAATCGCGAGCACTCGATAGGGCACTAACTGCTTAATTGGACTGGTGAAATCATAATATTGTTGATAAACACCCTGTTCATCCAATGCTTTGGCCTTGGGTTTAACCTTAACCACTAGCTCGCCATGATTGCGTGTCTCATTACGAACCCAATTTCGCAGCTGCGCATTGTCACCAAAGGCTTCTGCCAATATCTCATGCGCACCAGCCAATGCCGCAGTCGCATCCGAGATCTCTTTTTCAGAATTAATAAATTGTTGCGCCCGTTGCGCTGGCGATGACTTTGGAAAACTGAGTAACCAAGCCGCTAACGGTTCCAAACCGGCTTCCTTGGCAATCGTCGCCTTAGTCCGCCGTTTTTGTTTGTATGGCAAATACAAGTCTTCAACGTCCTGTAACTTGTCCGCCGTTTCAATCGCCTTTTTCAAAGCCGGCGTTAATTGCTGTTGCTCCGCGATAAGTTTGATAACATCCGCTTTACGGCCTTCTAAACTAGCCAGGCGATCATAGTTTTCTTTAATATCACGAATTTCAACTTCGTCTAAATCACCGGTTCGTTCCTTCCGGTAACGCGCAATAAAGGGCACCGTGTTGCCCTCATCCATCATGTTCAAAACCGCTTTAATCTGTTGTGGCTTAAAATTAGTCAGTGTTTGTTGCACGAGTTTTAAAATTTCATTATCCATTTTTTCACCCAATCTTTAGCTTGCTTAATACTATTATTATACGCGTTTAACCCCGATTTTTCGTGAAATTAAAAGACCAATCACTGAAAAAGCTCAGTCATTGGTCTTTAATTTAATGACAGTTACATCACCATGTTCATAATACGTTGCACGTCATTGGAAACGCGTTCCATTTCGGTCTCTTGCACTTTTTCGGCGGCATTAAAAGCGTCAACATCAACGGTTTGATCCGCAACATTCAAGCTAGCAGTCATGGCAGCACACCCATTAGTATAGGATTCGTAAGCGGCTAACAAGTTACGATGCCGACCAATCAATCGTGCTGGCACGTTAGCCTTTTTAAGCAGTTGCACATTCTGTTGATATTGTTCAGTCCCATCGGTAAATTCCATCTGAATATCATTGAATTCAGCTGGAACCATTTTAGCAACCGCATCGTCGTCAATCGCTTTACGCAATTTTTCAAATGAAGGATTGAGTTCTTCACCCATCTTTTCAGTGCTTTCGATCACTTTTGATAAAACTGGCATATAAGTTGCCATCGTTGCTTTTTTCATTATGATAAGCTCTTTTCTTAGATTAAGTTATCCCTTATTTTACCCTATTCACTGAGATTATGCTTGCCGTAAATGACGGCGTTGGAAGAACTTAACAATTTCAACGACCACGATCATCGCAAGTGAGGCGGCGAAGACGATTCCCCATTGGTAAGCATCCAAATGAGTGACGTGGAACAAGCTATTAAAGCCTGGCACCATAATCGTCATCGCTAAGAGGGCAAACGCGATTAAAATGGCCCAGTTGAAAAATTTATTACGGAATAACCCGACCGTAAACAGCGAACCGTGAATCGACTTTGAGTTGAACGCATGGAACAACTGGATTAAGCCTAAGGTCGCAAAGGCCATGGTCAACGCATCCGCATGTGCTAAGCTGGCGCTGGCATGGACTGGATAGGTAATTGCCAACCAGTAAACCAGCAAGGTAATGCCACCTTCAAGCAGCCCCTGATAAATGATACTTGAGAACACACCGCCCGAGAAGAAATTAGAATTTCGACCACGCGGCTTATTCGCCATAATGTTCTTTTCCGTTGGTTCTACACCTAACGCAATCGCTGGCAACGTATCAGTCACTAAGTTGATCCATAAGATGTGGACCGGTGCCAAAATTTGCCAACCAAGCATGGTCATCATGAATAAGGTTAAAACTTCCCCTAAGTTAGCAGAAAGCAAGTATTGGATGGCCTTTTGAATGTTCGCAAAGACCTTCCGTCCTTCTTCAACCGCCACAACGATCGTCGCAAAGTTATCATCAGCAAGGACCATATCGCTGGCCCCTTTAGAGACTTCAGTCCCGGTGATTCCCATCCCAATCCCAATATCGGCAGCCTTCAAAGCTGGAGCATCGTTGACACCATCACCGGTCATCGCGACCACTTTGCCACGCTTTTGCCAAGCATTGACGATTCGAACCTTGTGTTCAGGTGCCACTCGTGCATAAACCGAGTAATCACTGACTTTTTTGTCAAAATCTGCGTCACTCATGTCATCCAGTTCAGCCCCAGTAATAACAGCGGCGTCATCGCCTTCATCAATGATGCCTAACCGCACCGCAATGGCTTCGGCGGTATCTCGATGGTCACCGGTAATCATTAATGGCCGAATACCGGCAGATTTAGCTTCAACCACGGCTTGCGCCACTTCTGGGCGTTCAGGGTCAATCATACCAACCATACCGGCAAAGATTAAGTCATTTTCCAGGGTCTCAGAGTTGACCGTTGTTGGAATGACATCAATAATTTTGTAAGCAAACGCCAAGACCCGTAACGCTTGTGTTGCTAAGTCATGGTTTGTTGCTAAAATTTGGTCACGCAATGGTTTCGTAAACGGCGTCACTTCGCCATTAATTTCAACGGCTGTGAGTCGCTTGAGCAATTCATCGGGTGCCCCTTTGACCGCCACCAAAAATTTACCGTTATCAAGCGGATGGACAGTTGACATTAATTTTCGTTCAGAGTCAAACGGTACTTCGCTGACTCGCGGCCGATCAGTTAATAATTGATCGACTGGGTAGTCTTGATCTAAATTGTACTGGACTAACGCCGTTTCGGTTGGATCACCGGCTAAGCCGTCCGCCATAATTTTCGTGTCATTGCTCAAGATCATGACCTGGGCTAAGTGGCTGTCCGTTGGCAAATGGGTCGGTCGTGCGTCAACTAATTCTTGATTCACGTACAACTTTTCAACCGTCATTTTATTTTGGGTTAACGTCCCAGTCTTATCTGAAGCGATAATGTCGGTGCTCCCCAGAGTTTCAACGGCTGGCAACTTCCGTACTAAGGCGTGCCGCTTTGCCATCCGTTGCGTTCCTAAAGCTAACGTAATCGTAACAATGGCCGGTAGTCCTTCTGGAATAGCTGCAACCGCTAAAGAAATCGCCGTCAGCAACATGTTGATCAGACTCTCGCTACCACGAAGCATCCCAATTCCAAAGACCACCGCAGCGATAACTAAAATAAGAATCGTCAACGATTTTCCAAGTTGCGTTAAGTTGGCTTGTAGTGGCGTCGTTGTTTCATCGGCAGCTTCAATCATGCCAGCAATTCGGCCAACTTCGGTCTGCATCCCAGTCGCAACGACCATCCCAGTCGCGCGGCCGTAAGTCACGTTGCTGTTCATATAAGCCATGTTTAATCGGTCACCAATCGCTAAATCATCAGCGGTCAATGTTTCAGCTTGTTTTTCGACTGGGACAGATTCACCGGTCAATGCGGATTCTTCAACTTTTAACGACGCACTTTCAATCAAACGTAAGTCAGCCGGAACAATATCGCCAGCTTCCAAAGTGACAATATCGCCAGGAACTAATTCATCACTCTTGACCGTTTTAAACTCGCCGTCACGTAAAACGGTCGCATCCGGCGCGGCCATCTCTTTTAAAGCATTAATGGCTTCTTCTGCCTTGGATTCCTGGAACACCCCAAAGACCGCATTCAGTACGACGACTAAGAGAATAATAACAGCGTCCACCACTTCACCGGTAAAGGCCGCAATTAGGGCCGCCACCAATAAAACGATGATCATGAAATCCTTAAACTGTGCGAAGAACTTCTGTAGCATCGATGTTGTCTTTTGCTGATTCAAGGCGTTGTGGCCGTATTGTTCCAAGCGCTGACTCGCTTCGCTCTGTTGCAGGCCCCGTTCGTCAGCCTTGAGCTCCTGATAGATTGTCTCTAACGGTTGTTGGTACTTAGGTTGTTTTGACATGTGTGTCTCCTCCTCGCATCCGAGCCTCATTTTCTAAATGGTCCAGATATAGAAAATGAGACCCATGTATGCACGTGTAGTTGTGACATACATAAGTCTCACTATTTAAGACAATACCGGATTGGCTTCTTGTTGACGATATTGCCGCAGTTACACTGCTAGTTACTCCCTTATGATTGTATGGTTAATATAACAGATTCCCTGCGGACTGTCTACTGATACGATTTTTTTGACTGCGTGTCTAATTCCGTTCCGAGCGAGCTGGCCGTGGCTGGAACGTGGTGGGCACACGTTCCAGCCTCAGTCAGTCAAGCCGGAGGGACAATTTTAGCCAACTTCAACAAAAAACGCCAACCACTTTTCAGCAGTCAGCGATAAGCAATTTATTTCCAAAAATCGTCAAACACATTAATGGCGGCATGCCGTTTGTGGGCCGTCTTCAAATACCAAGCTTCAATCTTCTCAGCTGCGGCAACAGCAACGTCTTTGCCTTCCAGATAGTCATCGATGTCATCATAATGCACACCTAAGGCAACTTCATCTGGTAAGGCTGGCCGATCATCTTCCAAATCAGCCGTTGGCACCTTTTTGTAAAGATGTTCTGGCGCTTGTAAGACTTCCAGCATGGCGCGGCCTTGACGCTTGTCTAAACGATACAATGGCACAATATCAGCACCACCGTCACCGTACTTCGTATAGAAGCCAGTCACAGCTTCTGCGGCATGGTCCGTGCCAACAACGGCACCATGGCGTTCGCCGGCGATCCCGTATTGCACAATCATCCGTTGACGTGCCTTGATATTGCCTTTGTTAAAATCATGAATCGTTAAATCAGTGGCTTCCAAAGCAGCAACCATCGCATCCGTTGCGGGCTGGATATCCACACGATCAATGACATCTGCTTGCATGAATTTGATCGCATCCATGGCATCAGATTCATCGGCTTGATCACCATAGGGTAAGCGGACTGCAATAAACTGATAATCCTGATCACCAGTTTCTTCTCGCATTTCCGTAATGGCCATTTGAGTCATTTTACCGGCTAACGTCGAGTCTTGGCCACCCGAAATACCTAGGACATACGTCTTCAAGAATGAATTCTTCTTTAAGTATGCCTTTAAGAAATCCACACTACGTCGAATTTCAGTTTCTGGATCAATTTTGGGACTCACATGTAAGGCGTTAATAATTTCAGTTTGTAATGGCCGCATCGGTAAAGGTCCTCCTAATAATCTTTTTTGCTTACCCAGTCACGGACCGAGTGGATAATATTCATTTTGTGATCATATAATTTCTGTGATAAATCAACTGGGTAATCTTGTGGATTCAAGTCTCGCTTATATTCATCCCAGAGTGAATCCAAACTATCGTACGCGTACTGTTTGATTTCTTTCAACGCGGGCAGCTCATAAACTTGCTTACCTTGATCATAAATCGTCACTAATACTGGCCGCGCATCAAAATCGCTGACTGTTTTGTTAATGTACGTATAGCTTGGATGGAACATGTAAATAGATTCTTCGTTGCGTGGATCTTCGTCATACAGGGTCACATAATCCCCTTCAGATTTGCCATCGGCACGCTTCGTAATTCGCCAAACTTGTTTACGCCCTGGCGTTGAAACCTTTTCGGCGTTGTTCGACAACTTGATCGTATCGACCATCTTACCATTATCATCCTCGATGGAAACCATTTTATAAACGGCCCCCAAAGCTGGTTGATCAAATGCGGTGATTAGCTTGGTCCCAACACCCCAAACACTGATCTTGGCACCTTGCATCTTCAAGTTTTGAATTGTCTTCTCGTCTAAGTCGTTGGAAGCATAAACTTTAGCATCTGGGAACCCAGCTTCGTCTAATTGTTCACGCACTCGCTTCGACAAGTAAGCCATATCGCCACTATCGATCCGAACCCCTTGGAAATTAATCTTGTCGCCCATTTCCTTAGCAACCTTAATGGCAGAAGGCACCCCACTCCGCAACGTATCATACGTGTCCACTAAAAAGACACAATCGTGATGCGTTTCAGCGTAGGCTTTAAACGCGGCATAATCATTCCGATAGGTTTGAACTAACGCATGCGCGTGTGTCCCACTGATTGGAATGCCAAAAATCTTACCGGCACGGACATTACTGGTGGCATCAAAGCCACCAATATAAGCGGCCCGCGTCCCCCAAATGGCCGCATCCATTTCTTGTGCACGCCGGGTACCGAATTCTAGTAAGCCATCTTCTTCACCGACAACTGACTTGATTCGGGCTGCCTTGGTCGCAATCAATGTTTGATAGTTGATAATGTTTAACAAAGCCGTTTCAATGAGCTGACAAGTAGCCAATGACCCTTCAACCTGCATCAAAGGTTCGTTGTTAAAAACGAGATCCCCTTCGCGCGCAGAACGAATCGTGGCATCAAACTTGAAATTCTTTAAATAATCTAAAAACCCTTCTGGATAATCTTCAGCTTCACGTAAATACGCAATATCCGTCTCCGTAAAGTGAAGATTATTGATATAATTAACTACTCGCTCAAGACCAGCAAAAATCGCATAGCCATTTTGGAACGGCATCTTCCGAAAGAAGACTTCGAACACCGCGTGTCGATTGTGAATTCCCTGTTCCCAATAAGTTTGCATCATGTTGATCTGATAAGCATCCGTATGCAAGGTTAAACTATCATCCGGATAGATTTGAGTCATGAGTTTAATTCTCCATTTCATAGGTTGTTAACGACATTGTATTTAGTTAAACCTATTCTATCATTTTTTGTAAAACTAATGAATGTAAGCACCTGAAAAAGTTGCAGAAATTTCTGAAATATCTATACTTTAATTAATTGTTGAAAGTGAGGCCGCTTATGTCTGTACCATTTGATACCGTTTCGATTTTAGAAGTTCCGTTTATAAAGACGACTAACCAGGCTTTTGTTGCCCAACTTGAGCAAGAGATCCTAGCTCATCAAAACCGGTTTGTCGTTACCGCGAATCCTGAGATTTTAATGTACGCCCGTGAACATCCCGAGTATCAACAAGTTCTCCGGCAGGCAGACTATATTACCCCAGACGGTATTGGCGTGATTCAAGGGGCACAGATTCTGGGCACACCACTTCCAGAACGGATTACCGGTTATGATACTTTACAGGAATTGTTAAAATGGGGCGCCCAGCAGCACCAGCGCGTTTTCCTGCTTGGGGCTAAGCCCACTGTCCTGAAACAAGTCGTGGCAAACTTAAAATCATCAGTCCCCGACCTCGTTATCGTCGGGGCTTTAGATGGCTACTACGACGATGAAGCCGCCGTTGTCGACCAAATCGTGGCCGCCAATCCGGACATGATCTTCATTGCGACCGGTTTCCCCAAACAGGAATTCTTTATCGCCAAATATCGTCATCGTGTTGATGGCCTATGGATGGGCGTCGGCGGTAGTTTCGACGTCCTTGCCGGAACCGTCAAACGAGCCCCAAAATTTTGGCAAAAGCACCATATCGAATGGCTATATCGTTTGATTCAAGAACCTAGTCGTTTCAAACGAATGCTCGTCCTGCCACGGTACCTGCGCTTAGTCAAAAAGATTGCAAAACAATCAAATAAATAAACGAAAAACGATCCATCAGTTTTTTAAACTGGTGAATCGTTTTTTTGAACAGACAAACTTATTTTTCTAAATAAAACTCAAATCGATTACCCACATACTGTGTCCGCACATATTCGAACGGATCACCAGTTTGCAAATAAGAAATCTGACGCAAGCGTAACAAGGCGTCACCGCGACGAACAGATAAATATTCTGCAATCCGCTCTGAAGCAGACATCGCTGATACCGTTTGTTGCGCCTTACCAGGGACAAAGCCCGCTTTTTCTTCCAAAGTTCGATAAAGTGAACTCGTCACTTCATCCTTTGTAAATTGCTTAACCAAACGTTCTGGGACGGTTGCAACCTCAAAACAAATCGGCACATCATCGCCGTAGCGAATCCGTTCCATTCGTAGCACTTGCTCATTAGGTTGTAACGCTAGCTTTTCACTTTCAGAAAGAGATGGGCTGGTCACATGATAAGAAATCGTTTTACTAGAAGGAACTTTTCCCTGAGCCAGCATTAAATCAGTAAAACTGGTGACCCCAGACATCTTTTCCTGCACTTTTTGATTTGCAACAAAAGTACCAGCGCCCACTCGCCGTTCAAGTATTCCTTCATCAACCAAGGTTTGAATCGCTTGGCGTAACGTCATCCGACTCACATCAAATTGACCAGCAAGTTCGCGTTCAGATGGAATACGATCACCAACTGCCCAACGACCGGCTTCAATGGCTTGTTTGATTTGGTTATGAATTTGAATATAAATTGGCGAACTCATGGATCTCATCCCTGTCTTCTATTATTTATTTAACTGCTTTTTTACCGTAACTGTAAGTTGCAACTAAGTCTTGGTTGGCATCCAAAACGTTGATGTCAGCATCCTTGCCAGCTTCCAAAGTTCCTTTAGAGGTTAACTTAAATTCCTTAGCTTGGTTGACTGACGACATCTTGACTGCTTCAAAGATGCCACAACCAGTGAATTTTTGAACGTTCTTAAAGGCGTTGATATAAGTCAAAACGGAACCAGCTAAGTTACCAGCTTCCAAGCGTGCTTGACCATCTTTAACGATGACCTTTTGCCCACCTAATTCACTAATACCATCAGGTTCGCCCTTGGCACGCATTGAGTCAGTAACTAATTCAATCCGGTCGGCACCTTTTTGTTCATAAGCTAATTTAATCATATCTGGGACAATGTGGAAGCCGTCGCAGATTAATTCACAATACATGTTATTTTCAAGCATGGCGTGACCAGTAACCCCTGGTTCACGGTGCTTGAATTCACGCTGCGCATTGTATAAATGGGTCACGTGGGTTGCTTTACTTGCTAACAATTGTTCACGAGTCGCATTACTGTGACCCACTGAAGGCACGATGCCATTTTCCAGACAGTACTTTTCAAATTCACGCGAACCAGGATCTTCTGGGGCATACGTAATTAACTTAACACGACCGCCAGATAACTTGTTCCAGTTATCAAGTAAGTCGACATTAGGATTCTTAATATACTTTTCTGGTTGAGCACCCTTGAAAGTGGCTGAAATGAATGGTCCTTCCAAATGAACCCCTTGAATCACAGGATTTTCTTGAGCGGCTTTGTTGATACCGGCCATCGAATGATCCAGATTTTCGTTAGATTGGGTCATCGTTGTACAGAAGTATGACGTAATCCCTTCACGTGCAACCATATCGTTGACCATTTCATTAATTTCTGCTGGATTACCATCCATTGAATCAAAACTATAACCACCATGGCTATGCACATCGATGAAACCAGGTACAATTGTCTTGCCGCTGACAAACTCAATATCATCGTCAGGTTGGGCAACATACTCGTCCATTGGCCCGACCGCTTCAATTTCCTTACCGAAACGAATGTAGCCGTCATCAATCTTTTCTAGACCAGTATAAATGATGGCATGTTTTAAAACTTTGCTCATGAACAATTCCTCCTTGGATTTACTGGTTCCATTATAATCGGTATAGACCAAATATGCAACCTCAAAGAGTACCAGCAGTGCCAGAGCTATTAAGCTTGTTTCATCCAGTGCATCAAAACCAACCTATTCTCCGAGTTCCTTAGCAATCGTCGCATCAATTCCTTTAACCACCGATGTCATGAAGCCCGCTTCTTCCATGGCTAACAAGCCTGCCACTGTCGTACCACCTGGTGAAGAAACTTGATCAATTAAGTCGAAAGGAATTTTGTCTGAAGCTAGGACCATCTTGGCACTTCCAAGCGTTGCCTGTGCCGCAATCTTAGTGGCAGTGGCCTTGTCCAGTCCATGTTTCACACCTGCGCGTGCCATCGCATCAATGAAAAAGTAAACGTAAGCCGGCGAACTACCAGCTAATGCTGAAAACGTACTAAAGTGTTTTTCTGAAATTTCACTAGTTTCACCAATGGCATCAAATAATTTTTGACCGGCGGCATATTGATCAGCAGTCAAACTTTGATTGCCAACCAACGCCGTCATGCCTTCGCCAATCGCAACATTGACGTTCGGCATAATTCGCAAAATTGGTAATTTGCCGACTGCGGCCTCATAATCGGCTAATTCAATTCCAGAAACCATCGTGATCACCCATTTACCAGCTGTAATAGCTGGTTTAACGGCTTTGAGTACCTTTAATGTAATATCAGGCTTCACTGCCAATACAATGACGTCAGCCGCTTCAGCAACGGCTAAATTAGAGGCCATTGCATGCAACCCATTAGCCTTGGCGTACGGTTCGTAGCTGGCCGTGTGAGCGCTGTGAATATATAACTCATCTGGTTTGACGGCCTTAGTCTTGAGCCAACCATCAATAATCGCGCGGCCCATGTTGCCGGCACCGATAAATCCAATTTTCATTTATAATTCGCTCCTTAAGTTAACCAATTAGTCATAATAAATTTTATCGTACAAATATCAGTTTGTTTTGTAAAGCTTACACGCTCATAATTCTCAATTAGTCTTACTATACCAATAGAACGACAACTTGATAAGCAAAACACTTTAAAATAGTTAGACAAATACGTTCAAAACCAGCATATTAATATAAATTCATAAATTGCGTATGAAGGCACAAAAAAACAGCCACCTAAGTGACTGTTTGGTAGTTGGGCTAGCTGGGTTCGAACCAGCGCATGACAGGATCAAAACCTGTTGCCTTACCACTTGGCTATAGCCCAATGATAAAATGGAGGGGAGTGGATTCGAACCACCGAACCCGAAGGAGCGGATTTACAGTCCGCCGCGTTTAGCCAGACTTCGCTACCCCTCCGTGAATCATTCAACTATATTAGAATACAAAACTTTGAATAAAAAATCAAGCCATTTTGCAAAGTTTTTTTATTTTTCAGCTAAATCTAATATTTTCAAATCATGTTGCCATTCTGACATGAAAGTTGTCTCTTGCCATTCGTTTAAACGAGGTCGCCCATAACCGACTGCTTGATCATAATAAACCGTCTGATTAAACTGGTGGGGCTGTGGATGCACGTGTAGGTGTCCAAACAAGACGTGCGAAACTTGATACTGTTCAACCATGTCACCTAAGCGAGCCGTCCCCATCAAAGCATTTGCCATGTTCCAGAACCGGTTATCATCTGTAAACCGTAAATAGTCAACCTTCGGCACAAAATGCGTCATTAAAATGACCTGTTTGTGCGCCACCTGTGCCAAACTGAGTTGCGCTTTCAACTGTGTCAACATCAGCTCTGCACGCTCCGGATCACTCATTGGTTGCTTAATGGCCCGATCGATCCAAAACGCCCGTTTCCATTGCTGAAAATCCGCCAGTGTCGTCCCTGGTACCTGAGAAGCAAAACGATAGTCATACCAACCATTATGTCCAATCAGCCGCCACTGACTATTAGGAAGATCAACATATTGATTATGTAGATAGCCTGCAAATTGACCTGTTTCCAGCTCATCAAACGAGATACCGTGAACCATGTCGTGATTGCCTGCAATCCAATAAACCTGTGTCTGCGAACCTAATAATGCCTGTAAATCGACTACGTATTGCTGACTTCGTTGAAAATCATTAAATAAATCGCCAGCAATCAAATAAACTTGCACCCCATTCGCCAATAAATAGTCAGCTTGCGCACGCATTGTCGGCTGAACCTCAACTTTATTCACATCAAAATGGTTATCACTCGTAAAAGCCACCCGAATCACGTCCGTCACCCCAATAAAAAAGATATGCTATCTTTAAGATAACATACCTTTCTTTAAATAGGTTTTATCGAATTCCTTGCATTGACTTTTTGATCATTGGCACCATCATAAAGAGAATAATCCCTAAGACGACACTGACAATCCCAATCGTGGCAAAGTATGGTACTTCGGTCTCTGATGAATAGAAACGCACAATCTGTGCATTTAGTGCACTCCCAGCCGCATCGGTCAGAAACCACATACTCATCATTTGAGAAGCAAATGCCTTTGGAGCTAATTTAGTCGTGACTGATAAGCCAATTGGTGAAATTAACATTTCAGCAATTTCTACGACAGCCCAACTACCAACGAGCCATAATGGACTAACCTTACCACTAGTTCCAAAGAAGAACCCTGGCATCGCCATGATCAAGTATGAGACCCCGGCAAAGACTAACCCAACTGCAAACTTGGCAGGTGAACTAGGCTGCTTTTTGCCCCACTTCGTCCATAGCAATACGAATGGTGTGGTATAAAGCATAATAAATAGTGGATTTAAGATTTGGAAGTCAGAAGCTGCTAAGTGCCAGCCTAAGAGATTCAAACTAGTCCGATCTGCCGCAAATAATGCTAAGACAGCAGAACCTTGTTCTTCAATTGCCCAGAACAGTGCAGCGGCGATAAATAGTGGAATATAAGCCCGCACACGTGACCGTTCCTTGGCATTCGTTTTTTCAGAGGTTAGCATCAACGTAAAGTAAACCACTGGTGTCAAAATAACCAGCACACTAATCAAGGTAATAATATTGTTGAGATTCAAAGCGTTCATCAATTGCATTAGGAGTAAAACTAAACCCAATCCAACGATACCAATCAGGGTTCGGCGAATGACTTTGCTCAAATCACCGGGTTCTAACGGATCAGTTGGATATAGACTAGCAGTACTTAAATTCTTCTTACCATCAAAATAATATTGTAGTAAACCGAAGAACATCCCAATGGCAGCCAATGAGAAACCAAGGTGGAAGTTCACTCCCAACCCAATCCGGCCAACCAAGATAGGTGCGACCAATGAGCCCAAGTTAATCCCAAACACAAAGATACTGAAACCAGCATCACGCCGTGTATCTTCGGCCGTGTATAATTGACCGACCATATCAGAAACGTTAGGCTTTAATAAACCAGTCCCAATCACGATCAAGGCAATGGAGATAAACAAGGTGCTAACGCCAGCCGGAATCGACAAGACAATGTGGCCCAACATAATGAGGACCCCACCAATAAAGACAGTCTTCCGACTACCCCAGACCCGGTCTGACAAAAATCCACCCAAGACACTGGAAACATAAACTAATGCTGAGTAGATTGACATAATCGATGCAGCGGTTCCTTGATCAAAACCAAGGCCACCCTTAGCAACACTGTAGTACATATAGAAGATTAACAGCGCGCGCATCCCATAGTAACTGAATCGTTCCCACATTTCTGTGAAGAACAACGTCCGCAAGCCACGGGGTTGGCCAAAGAACGACCGATCCAGTTTTTGCTCTTTATCCAATTAAATTTCCTCCAAACTTCATTAAGCAGATCGAACTTCGTTTAAAAGTAACAAATTCTGTTTCTTAATTAAACATAATAACTATTATACTAGCCTTAATCTTATTCAACAATGGATTTAATCGACTTCTAATTTTATCCACATTAATGAAAAGCATTCTCATAATAACTATGTAAATCTAAAGCCTGTTAAATCACTAAAATCAGCTATATTCAAGGATTAAGTGTCTAAGTATAAAACATTTCATAACATAGATTTCTAATTTTATACTTTCATTCACAGACCGTGATCACTTCAAAAACAGCCTAATTATTGTCAAAAATCTAATTAAACAAATTCAGTTTTCAATCATTAGATCAGTTTTAAGTGTTGATGCCTTCAGATTTATCACGTTCAATCGTTTATTGGATTGCAATTTTAAGGTACACCAGTACGACCAATCTAGCTTTGCATTACAACCGATTGTGTAACAAAAAAGCGTTCAGATTTTAGCCTGAACGCTACTCAACAGTCGAATTGAATTAAAAAAGACGAGAACCACGTCCCGTCTCACAAGTGCCGGCTACCAGAGTCGAACTGATGACCCTCGGTTTACGATACCGATGCTCTACCAACTGAGCTAAGCCGGCATGATATAAAAAAGATGTCAACACCGTGGGGGCTAACATCTGTCACTCCGACAGGCGGGCTCGAACCGTCGACATCTTGATTAACAGTCAAGCGCTCTACCAACTGAGCTATGTCGGAATATTCGCATGGCAACGTCCTACCCTCGCAGGGAGCGATCCCCCAACTACTCTCGGCGCTAAGAAGCTTAACTTCTGTGTTCG
>NZ_BJDH01000002.1 GCF_005405005.1 Lactiplantibacillus daoliensis
TGCTAACAATCTCGAAGATTGCTAGACCCTACACATTTGATTTGTCGAAACTTTGTTCAGTTTTCAAAGGTCTAATTTGTTGGTTGATTGCCTCAACACAACTATTACATAATATCATCACATCTTTTATGTGTCAACAACTTTTTTGAAGAAGCTGAATATTTATACAAACGAGATGATTGAACATTATGTGGTTAAAACGTCGGCAAGTAGCTATTTAACAACTATCTCTCGCAGCGACAAGATATATCTTATCAAGAATTAGTATGCAGGTCAACCCTTTATTTAAATTTATTTCGATAATTTTTCAAATGCTGGCATGGTGCTAACCTTAACACTCTCAAATAAGCCATGTAACTTACTGGCCGGTATAAAGAACAGTCCCTGTTTCTGACAAGCATTCCGAATGCCATCATCAATTTTTAGATGATTAAACACAAACAACGAGACATTCTCCGAACCACTTTGGGCAAAGACTGAATCATATAGCCGTAATTGATCAACATCAATCCCAACTTCGTGACGAAGCTTCCATAAAACTGAAGCCAATGGTGTTTGGTTGTCTAGCACCTGAAAGTTATAAAACTTGAATTGTCCTTCGACCTGCTGTACTAAGAAACTCGTACCAGCATCTTCAGGGTTAATGATCGTTGCTGCCACTCGTTTAATCATGAATGCGCCTCTTCCTTTAACCGATTCAGGGAATCATTGATCCAACCATCCAGATTTTGAGCAATCGGATCAAAACCAGCATGGACATGTCGATTAGTCCAAAAATGCTTATGATGGAATGTTTTATAAATTTCTAAATCCGTCGTGGTGTGATGTGGTTGACTCTCAACACAGCGTAACGACAAACTAATTTTACCAGTATATTCATCAATATCTAGAATCACCACATCTACCACTTGACCAACCTTCAAATAATCACTGATGGTCTTCACGTAACCTTCATGACATTCTGAAATATGAATCAAGCCTTGATGATCTGAATCCAGTGTGACAAACGCCCCATAGGGTTGAATTCCAGTGACTTGACCGTGCACTTGCATCCCAATTCGATAATGACTCATCCAACCATCCTTTCCTTAACAGTCAAGTTATAGCAAATTTTATAATCCAAAGTATTATAACCTGAAAACGTCATAATTCAAAATCACAAGTACAAAAAAAGAACTCGCTTTGCGAATTCTTCTATAGAAAAGCTTAATCTGTAATTGTGATCGTTTCGATGACAACATCCTTCACTGGCTTATCTTGTGCACCAGTTGCAACAGCTGCAATTTTGTCAACGATATCCATCCCGTCGCTCACGGCACCAAACACCGTATGACGGAAATCAAGCCAAGGTGTCCCGCCATTACCATAAGCAGTAACAATTTCATCTGGATACCCAGCTTGCGCCATCTGATCAGCCATACCAGCTTCTAAACCGGACTTCTGTACAATGAAGAACTGACTACCATTAGTATTTGGACCAGCATTAGCCATTGAGAGTGCACCACGTAAATTAAAGACTTCTTGTGAAAATTCGTCTTCAAACTGATTGCCCCATAGACTTTCGCCACCCATACCAGTACCGGTTGGATCGCCACCTTGAATCATGAAATCAGGAATGACTCGGTGAAAAATAATGCCATCATAATAACCCTTTTTCGCTAGCCCAACAAAGTTCTCAACACTTTTAGGCGCTTGCTTAGGAAACAATTGAACCTGAATGTCCCCGTAATTTGTTTTAATTGTTGCTTTGGGTCCTTCAACCTTGGATAGATCTAATTGTGGATAAGCCACAAAATCACCTGTTTTCTATTAGAATAACTTGATGATACAAGAGAATCAGATTAATTGCTAGTATCTCTCACCTGAATCCTTAAGGTTTTAGCCGGGATTCACTATCAGTGATAGTATTTATCAACGTTATCTGGTATGCTATATCAGAAATATTTTAAATACATTGGAGGTAACCATGAGTTTTTTAGTTGATTTCGTGCTCCATATTGATCAACACTTGGTCACAATCGTCAACAGTTTCGGGATTTGGACCTACTTGATCCTTTTTGCGATTATCTTTATCGAAACTGGTGCGGTTATCTTACCGTTCTTACCAGGTGATTCGTTATTATTTGCGGCCAGTGCCTTAGCAGCCAATCCAACTTACGGATTACACATTTGGTCATTTGTGGTGTTATTCTTAATCGCGGCACTCGCCGGCGACTCACTTAACTTTTTAATTGGTCATTCACTTGGTGAAGCGTTGACGCGAACATCCTGGTTCGGACGCCTCATCAATCAAAAACAATTAGCAAAATCCGAAAAGTTTTTCAAAAAGCACGGCGGTATCACCGTCACGATTGCACGTTTTATGCCAATCATCCGGACATTTGTTCCCTTTGTAGCAGCCAGCAGTCGGATGACTTATCGCCAGTTCATCCGCTATAACGTGATCGGCTGTATCCTCTGGGTCATCCTCTGCAGTGGTGGTGGTTACTTCTTCGGTAATATCTCATTTGTCAAAGAACATTTCTCATTAGTGGTTATCGGCATTATCGTCGTTTCATTAATTCCAGCTGTGTTCTCTGCACTTAAAGCAAAATTCACAACAACTCCTGAACAAGAGGATTAACTGTATCTAAAAGACCTGTCATCGAATCTATGATGACAGGTCTTTTTTAAGTTAAGTCCTTTAAAGCTTGTTTCCCTACTGATAAGTAATAAGCAAACGACCACTCCAAGATGACAAAGGCGAGAACAAAGCATTGCAGAAAGAATGTATCTGGTAACACAATAATAATTCGATCAAAAAGCGGATCAAAAAGCCAGTCAGCATTTCTGAACAACACTTTATGGAAGAAAATAAAGAACTGATCGAAATTAACTGCCATCGTGGCAGCAATCAAAGGTGGAACCCAAAGTGCCGTCTGCATTGGCAACACAAATCGCCACAATTGCCGATCACGTTTGAGTCGATGCCACAAATAATAGGTCGTCACACACGTGATTAAAAAGACAGCATAATCCAGTAAAAATAAGTTCTTAACGTCAGCAAAATGGACTAATGCACTGGTAGAATCCGTGAAATCGCTCATTTTAAGCTTAGATACCCACGGAAAGTTCAAATAGGCTAATAACTGATAATAATTGACCATCAGTCGACCGGTCGACAAGTTCACTAAGCGGCCTAAGTGTTGCCATTGGACGTTAAAATAGTACAACCAACTGGCGTTGATCGTTAAGATAATCGTCCCACTTAGCAGCCACATATATAGTCCTAGCCACTGTAACCCATTTTTAAGCCTATTTAGCCACGCCATCTTCTAAGTCCCATTCGTCCAATGAATTGATTTCATTTGTTGGCTTAACCGCCTGTTTAGCGACTAACTCTGGTGTTGAGACACCGGTATACACTAACAACGAATCCATTTCAAAGTTAATTGCTGCAGAAATATCCGTCATATAGTTATCCCCTACCATGACACAATCCTGCTTATCCAGCCCAATTCGATCAATCGCTTTCTGCATAATAATCGTTTCCGGCTTGCCAACATACGTTGCCCGTTGCTGAGTCGCACGTTCCACCATGGCAATTACCGATCCGGCTCCGGGAACCAAACCACGTTCATTCGGTAAATTTGTATCCGCGTTGGTGCCAATAAAGGTCGCGCCACGCTTAATTGCCAAAGTCGCGAGTTCAAATTTGTGATAGGTTGCATCATAATCCAATCCAACAATCACAAACCGTGGCGTCTTCTCGTTAAAGTGGAAGCCTTTTTCAAGCATGGCACCCTTTAGACCTAGTTCGCCAATCACATACATCGTTTTTTCACCGTCACCGGCTAAATCATTGACATAATCGGCCGTTGCCAGCGCCGCGGTATAAACATTAGCTGGACTCACATGAATATCATGGTTGTCCGCCAAATTAGCTGCCACATCTTCTGGCGACTTAGTCGTGTTGTTGGTTACTAGTAAAAATGCCGTGTTGGTTGCTTGCAACCGTTCAATAAAACGCTTAGCAGCTGGAATTCGTTCACTCCCACGGTAGACGGTCCCATCTAAATCAATCAAATATCCCTTATACTGACTCAATTTCAAAATCCTCTCTACTTCTGGCGAATGGTAAAATGCCGCTTACCAGTCGCTGGTTTACTCGTTCGTGCTTGTTGACCACTACCCGCTTTAACTTTCGCCGGTTGTTGTCGTTTTTCAGTGAACGGTGCTGCCTTCTGCTTCGTCGTAAAGGACTTATTGCGACGACGTTGTTTCAATTTACTACTACTCCGGTTGCTCCGACTTCGAGACTGAGTGGTATGACTATTGTTATTGCCACCGCTGTTGTTCGTCCCATTGCCGCGTTTATTACGACGGTCGTCCTTACGTGGATGACTCGTTCGTTTCGGCTTGATGACCCGTTCATTTTTCAGAATGAAATAAGCACAGCCAAAATTACAGTATTCATATAAATAGTCTTGAACTGTTCCAATCGTTTGGGCGCGCTGAACATCCTTGGTATCATCCTTGAAAAATCCCTTCAAGCGCAGTTGTTCAAAGCCCCAATCACCGACCAAGTAATCATATTTATTTAAAATTGTGCTATAACGCTCGGTAAACTTATCAAGATCAAACGCATCGTGATAATCCAAGACGAGTTCAAATGGGTGCTTGTTCACCTCAATATGAGTCTTATCTAGCCGGGTTCCTTGATATAAACTTTGTCGTCGTTCGGCTTGCTGTGCAGCCAATTCATCGATATGATCGCGATTCAAATCGACACCACCTTCCTATCCTTGAATGGGATATTGCGTTGCAAGGTAATCCCCCACAACTGTTCTTAATAATGCTTCAAATAAAATATCTGTTTTACCACTAATATTTAACGTTGGAAAAAATGGAATAAATAAATCATGATCCAGTAAAGCAATCTGATAGGTTGCTTTCAGATTAACAGGCGCATCATTAACCAACAACGTATGCGTTGCAGGTTGCCAACGCACCCCCTGGTACTGAATCACTCCAAAGACTCGCCCACGAAAACCCATACCGTGAATCTGATACTTATTTAAGAATGGGCGAACCAGTTCCATTTCATAAATTAGACGCCAGAGTTCTTGACCCGTCAAAGTCACCCGAATCACATGCATCGCATGTGGCAACATCGTATGCAAAATATTGAGGTCAATGTCACCGGCGGGCAAATCTCGCATGAACAAGCCACCGTTCAGCATGCCTAAATCCGTGCCGGCATAGCTGGTAATGGCTTTTAACCCCAACGCCGTCAACTCACTTTTGTGATGCCAATGCGGTTGTAATTGCTGTGGCACCGTAGCAATGACGCGTTGTGCTAAGAGTTGTTCACCACGTTGCTGCCAGCTTGAGATTTCAGCGGCGTCCGTAGCCATCACAGGTAACGTCGCCGTTTCAACCGTTTCAGCTCGACTTTGAGACACATGATGGTCGTCATCAATGGTCAACGTGATTTGACCGACATATTCACCGTACTTACCGGCAGCGGCCACCAACACACCGTGATCGACTTCACCATTGACTAATAAATGGTGCGTGTGACTGCCAATAATCACATCGATCATTGGGTAGTGTTTCGCCAACCAGCGATCCACATTAATCCCCAAATGGGACATAACCACCAGCACATCATACTGTCCCGCGTATTGCGCCAATAACTGCGGTAATCGATCTTTGACACTTGCCGGGGTCCAACCATTTAATGGATACGTTAACGTGAATGGTGCCGTAAAAGCGAACAATAAAATGCGCGTACCGGCTGGGGTCGTCACCAATTTTGCAGGTTCAGCCCAGTCCGGTTGTTTGCCACTTTTGGCATCAGTTAAATTGTCCAAGACGACATCGAAATTAGCGTGCGTGTACAACTGGTCCAGTTCCGCATGCGTTAAGCCCAAACCTTCATTATTTCCAATGGTCACCGCATCATAGCCAACTTGGTTCAATAGTTGCACGTTCGCCTGTCCTCGAGTTGCTTCCGATAATGGATGGGCACGATCAACGGCATCACCGAGGTCCACGGTCAAAACAGTGTGGCCGGCAGCTTGCTGAAACTGCCGTTGATCCGCGAGGTATCGCCGAATCCGAGGCCAGTTTTCAAAATGCGAATGGTTATCATTCGTATGTAGTATCGTGATCTGTTCGCTCATCATCGTCGCCTCACAATATTTGTCTTCGTTAATCCTAAAGCATTGTTGAAAGCCGGTCAAGCTGACTTA
The DNA here is from genome assembly GCF_005405005.1 of Lactiplantibacillus daoliensis. Classification (GTDB taxonomy): domain Bacteria; phylum Bacillota; class Bacilli; order Lactobacillales; family Lactobacillaceae; genus Lactiplantibacillus; species Lactiplantibacillus daoliensis. Next base: position 6,237 of record NZ_BJDH01000002.1, read on the forward strand.
TTGTCGCTTCGCAAAATCAATGGCCTTACCATTGACCATTTGCTCAATTTCAGCTAATGAAAATGGCGCCCCAAACGGAACCTTATGATCCAGATAATCAACCTCTGGCGTATCCACACCAACATTAATATTCTCTTTGACGGCCACCGCATAATGATGAATGTGACCATGCAGGTTGATAATCTGCTTCACAATTCCCATCATCATTGGATAGTGCGTCATATAGTACTGGCGATGATCATACTTGATCAACACACCAACATCATGAAATTCAAACTTAGGTTGCCCATTTAGTTGTGGGTCATGAGCGGCTAAATATTTGAAAAAAGCGCGTGAATCATGATTACCCTTAATGAAGACAATTTTACCATGTAACTGGGCCAAAATGGCAAAGACCCGTTCGTAGGACAATTTCGCCGGTCGCGTAAAATACAGGGCGACGTCTCCAAGATGATAAACCGTATCTTCATCGGTGACGCGCGCATTCCAGTGATCAATAATCGCCTGATTCATTGTTTCAACATCTGGAAACAGTCGTGGTGCAAAATCATTTTGTCCCAATAAATCAGCATGATAAAAGTGCGTATCTGAAGTAAAATATTGCATAAAAGTCCCTCGATTTCGAATAAAATCACATTAAATTTAATTGTACCGCTTCACAAGTTAAAGCGCATTAGAACAGTTTGAGACAAAAAAAACGCGCTGAGCACTTGTCTCAGACGCGTCTTTATTTTTAAAGTGTACTAGCATGCACTTTTTCATTAACAATCTTGATCACATATAAAACAACTAGCCAAATTAATGAGGCCACCAACGCAATCAACGTCTCCGTTTTCAAACATAAGACAATCGTGATAAACCCTAAAAAGGCTAAAATCAAATAGTCTGAAATTGGAAAGAATGGCATCCTGAATTTTTTAGACGGCTGTTTACCAACTTTTTTCCGGTAAGCGAGATGTGCCAATACAATCGCACCCCAAATGAAGATAAAGCAAGTGGTCGAAACACTCGCAATGAGTGAGAATACCTTACCAGGCATCAATAAATTCAGCAAAACGGCTAAGCCAATCACTAGGGTTGAAAACCAGAGCGCATTCCGCGGCACTTGGCTAGGCGACAATTTTCCCATCTGACGGGCAAACTTACTCTTCCCACCATAAGTTAATGAGAACAGCATCCGCCCCGTACTAAATAACGCACTGTTGCAAGAAGATGCCGCCGCTGTGAGGACCACAAAGTTGATAATTGCCGCCGCTGACGTAATCCCTAGATTGGTAAATACTTGAACAAACGGACTGTGAGCTTCCGAAAAGTAACGCCAAGGATACATCGCCATTAAGAAAAATAACGACCCAACATAAAACAAAATAATCCGAATCGGGATATTATCAATAGCCTTAGGAATTACCGTCTTAGGATCTTCCGTTTCAGAGGCAGTCATCCCTACCATTTCAATCCCAATAAAACTGAACAGGACCATTTGGAAGGAAAGCACAAAGCCTTTCATACCATGCGGTAAAAAACCACCATAATTAACCAAGTTACCGAGCCCAGCATGACCGACCGGTGTTTTCACACTGAAAACCACCATGACAATGCCCACCGCGATTAGCGCAACGATGGCAACAATCTTAATAATGGCAAACCAAAACTCAGTTTCCCCGAAAGCTGAGACGTTCACTGAGTTCAGCGCAAGTAGGAGAATCAAAATAATCACACCAGGAATCCACTGTGGTAGTTTTGGAAACCAGAACTGCATGTATTCTCCAACCGCCGTAATTTCAGCCATCGCAATCGTAATCCAACAAACCCAATACGTCCAACCAGCCACAAAGCCGGTGCGTTCACCCAAATATTTTTTTATAAAGTCAATATACGAGTGCGTCTTTAAATCGGATAATAACAGTTCACCTAACGCTCGCATTAATAAGAAACAGACTAGACCTGTCACCAAGTATGCAATTAAAATTGACGGTCCAGCCAAGTGGATGGATTGACCAGCACCTAAAAATAGTCCCGTTCCGATCGTACCGCCAATAGCAATTAACTGCACATGGCGACTTTTTAACCCACGAGAAAGTTGGTCATTTGCAGGTTGTTCACTTGCTTTCATAATATCAGCACTCCCCTTAAAACTTATTATACGGGTCAAACTAGCCGCTTTCAAAAGGGGGCGCTTCTAACTTCTTCAGAATCGGTCTAGTCCAAATAATACTAGTGCACGATAAACACTGTGCTAATCGGCTTCGCTAATTCGGTAATAGCACTCATGATAGCGGATTAGTCATTTTTCACTTAACAAACTAATTAACATGAATAGCATGAAGCTAGCACAGTCTAAGATGAATAACTTTCAACTCAGACGACAAAAAACGCATCCCCAGTCTGATGGGAGATGCGTCGACAATCCTAATTTAATTATGTGGCCGACCGACCCGCTCAACATCACGGGCAATCATTAATTCTTCATCGGTGGGAATTAAGATGGTTCGAATCTTAGCTGTTTTCGTACTCAAATCACGCTCAACACCACTGACTTGATTCTTATGTGGATCAATTGCAACACCAAAGTAACTTAATTTATCAGCGATTCGCTGACGCATCTTGGCATCACGTTCACCAATCCCGGCGGTAATCACAATGGCATCTGCGCCCTGCAACTCAGCCAAGTAAGCACCGATATATTTCACAATGCGGTTGACAAAGATGTCGATGGCCAGTTGTGCCATTTTATCGTGCTCACAACGTGCTTCCAGCATTTCCATGTCCGCAGAACCGGCGATGCCTAATAAGCCAGACTGAGTATTCAGAATTTTAAGCATGTCATCTGGATCATCGAGGTTCAACTTTTTCATTAAATACGCCATAAGCGACGGATCTAAATCACCGGAACGCGTCGCCATAGTAATCCCCGCCAATGGGGTAAAGCCCATCGACGTATCCAAACTTTCACCATTTTTGATCGCCGTAATCGAACTGCCTGCCCCTAGATGTAACGTGATCAAGCGTAACTCCGTCAACGGTCGTCCCAGCAATTTCGCCGCACGACCAGCAACATAGCGATGACTAGTCCCGTGAGCGCCAAACTTACGGGCCCCATATTTTTCATAATAGGCATATGGCAGTGAATAGAGATAATTCACTGCTGGCATACTCGTATGAAAGGACGTATCAAACACTGCCACGGCCGGCACATTGGGCAACACCCGCTTAAAAGCTCGAATACCGACCGCATTAGCTGGATTATGCAAGGGCGCATATTCCGCTAAATCCTCAATCTGCTGCAAGACTTGGTCGGTGATGAGGACAGAATCCTTAAAAATCTCACCACCCGCTACCACGCGGTGACCAACCCCGGTAATCTCATCAAACGTTTCAATAATATGCAACTTGATCAACTCATCCAAAATGATATTGACCGCTGTCAGATGATCCGGGACAGCTTCGGTTTCACGATATTTATGGTCTAACCCGTAACGAATATGGACTGGTGAAGTCTCAAACCCAATTCGTTCAATCGTGCCACTCGCAATCACCCGTTCTTGTGGCATTTCGAACAGTTTAAATTTTAAAGTTGAACTGCCCGCGTTAATCGCAATTGTCTTCCCCATCAAGACTCACTCCTAGCGTTTAATATTTTGACCAACCCACGCATCAATTTGCGCAGTGAATGCTTCAAAGGCACGTGTATCTTCAAAGGATGGAAATTCTCCCAATAATACTTTGCCTGCTTGTTGGGCCTTGCCGCCATGCTTTTGCAGCACCACTACCGACTTACGTGACTTATCATCTAAGAATAAATTCTTGGGTAAGTTTAGCAAGCCTTGCAAATAAGCAGCAGAACTCATCCATTTGAGTAACCCTTGTGCTTCCTGTGATTGGAAAATATTAGTTGGCACTAGAAAGACACCCCAGCCACCAGGTTGTAATTGTGACATGGCCTGTTCCATCAATAAATGATGCACATATGAATGCCCATTGGTCGCTTTCGTCTTGAAATTAGTCACGCGCTCATCTAGTGGGTAATAGCCAACGGGGAGATCACCAATCGCAATCGTTGTCTTAGGCATCACTAGTGGATCAATCCCATCTTGATGGAACAATTCCACCTGTGACCGCTGCAATTCCATACTCATTGCAGCAATCGCCAACTGATTATCATCATTATCCACCCCATAACCCTGGATAGACGCCTGACGGGTTGGCTGTAATTGATTGATGACAGTTGTCAACAAGTTACCCGTGCCAACTGCAATATCCAAGATGGACAATGCCTCGTCTGGGCCAATTAACTTGGCAATCAGATAAGCCGTTAATAAACCGATTGAGTCTGGGGTCATCTGATGATTAGGATCAACCCGATCATTATGAATCGCTTTGAGTAATGCCAACTGTAATGCCCGCCGAATCGTTTCTGGGTCAATTTGACCTAATACAACCGGTTGGTAGAGCTTCTCTAATTTTGCGACGCTAGCTTGGTCTGGTTGACCGTTCTCGACTTGAACGGTCTGTCCCAACAAGTTATCGCCGGTTTCAATTAATGCATCAACGTAAGAAACCGATAATTGTGCCATTAAAATAGTAACTGATTGATCTAAGACTTTAAATAGTGTCTCAGTTTCTGCTTGTGCCAGAATGCTCACCTCTTTGAAAATTCTTGAATCCTTTCCCATCTTACCGACTTTTGGAAAGGAGTTCAAGCTGGAACCCTGGATCCCCGTGTTAAACGTGCTGTTTTGCCCGAGCCACTGGATTTGCGGTCATCGGGGCTTGAGGGAATCGGGTGCGCGTTCGCTTTCGTTGCTTTGACTTGCAGATTGGCAGGTAATGCCACTGGTGGCTGTCGATAATCATGAATCAGATCTCGATAAACAACTTGCCGCTGAACAAAGTTGTGATAGCGAAAACTTTCAAAGCCAGCAAAAATAGTTAAAAAGGCAACCACTGACAGCAGAATACTTCCTGTCCGGCGTCTCATGGCGTCGCCCGTGGCAATAAGAGTTGTGCCTTGAACGCCTCGTCACTATCAGTCGTAATCTGTAACAGTTGTTGGTCGGGCTGATAACTAAACGTTTTAACATGTGCCATCAAAAAAATACGGCCACCTTTTGGTCCAATTAAGTTGAGCCGGCGATTACTCCCCGGTGTCCATACCAACAGGTACACTTCGCCAGTTGCAGTTTTGAGGGCAATGGAACGTTCCTGTGACTTTACGACCGTAAAACCATGGGCTGGATTCTCTAACTCGTGCAACATTAAATACCACTGGACTGCGGGAATCGGTCGTTGAACATTGGCTCGCAATTGCCGTTGACCCCGTAGCATCACATTGCCAATAATGAGTAGGATACTTAGTGCAAGGATGACTTCTATTAAGGTGAAGCCCCGTCGCCTACGCATCCGTTACAAGTGGTTTCAATTTGAATTGTGCCAGGCGCGCCTGTTCATACATCACTCTGGCTTGTTTGACCTGCTGAACTTGGCTGCGTTCATGCCGACTCATCAAGGTTTCCGTCCCAAGCGCGAGACTAATCCCAGCAACTAAAATTGCTAGTGCCACAATTGTTTCTGCCATGATAAAGCCAGAATGCCGGCCATTACACTCGGATTTGATGAATTTCATACGCACCCCATCCCATCTCAACTGATAATTTGTATAAAATATGCGGCTGTAACGTGGAACGATAGAGCAACCCAGCCAGTGTCGGATGACCATTTTTCTGAATATGAACGACCCGAGTTTGTCCTGGCGTCTTTTTCAAGGTAACCGGTAAGGAAACCCTTACTGTTGGTGGGCCACTACTGGTCTTTGATTCAAAAACCACATCATGTTCATTAAAACTGACTTTCTGCGTCTCACCATAGGCACTCGCCAGATACACCCGTTCCTGCCAAACAGTTTGAAAATTATCCCAAAAGGCGTTCTCAGTATTAAATTGGTGCTGACGAGTTGGAAAACGGTAGGCTACTAACACTAAAAGTGACGCTAGTAATCCTAATGTAATCACCGTTTCAATCAGTGTAAACCCTTGCCTATTTGCCCGACGCATCGTTGGCTTGTCCGGGACGAGTGGTGTGATAGTCTTTAGCCTGAGCAGCTTGTTTCTTATTCAGATATTTCTCGGCTTCTAGCTGGTCAATTGAGACGTCACCTTTTGCATCCTGGTGATCGCTCTTGTACATTTCGGCTTGATTATACACAATCTCTTGGAGCGCCTCGCTTTGTTTCGCACTCGCCCGTTCCCGTTGGGCGTTCAGGTTAGGAACCACAATCAACATTAATAATGCAATGATTGCCAGGACGATAACCATTTCAATCAACGTAAATCCCTTGCGTGGTGCCGTAGTCTTTAATAAAAAGCGTTTCAATTTTTTCATTTTAAAATCTCTCCCATCGAATTATACATCGGTAACAGAATATTTAAGTAAGTGCCCACGATGACAACTGCAATGACCATAAACATCAGTGGTTGAATCCAACTAATCAACCGATTCAAGTCACGTACTAGTCGGCGATACTGCATCATCGCAAAATAAATCATTTCTTGACTGAGTTGTTCAGTTGGACTCTCCTTACCAACCAGCAGTTCCAGCTCATCCGGCAATAATCGATCACGTTTAATAATTGTCGTCAGCGACTCACCAGCCAGCAAACAAGTCTCGACAAATTCCCCCTGCTGTTGCAAGAGCGACTGCGTTTTAAAATGACGGCTGACCTCACAGATACCCCTTAATTCAAGCCCACCTGACAGCAGCATGCCTGCATTCAACGTTAAATAGTAGCCACAGTACGTTCTAATCAATGGCCCAACAATGGGCAATCGTGCCAGCCATAAAAAACGTCGCCGGGCCGGCAACCGCTTCAGATGTCCAATCACAATAATAGTGCCGAGTAACATTACCGTTGCTGCGCTCCCCAGTAGCAGTTCCCAAGAAATCGCTCGGGCAGGCGCGGTGGCGGTACTATTGAAATTTGGTAAAATAGCCGTTTTTACCATGACCAACGTGCCAATGAGTAACGCTAACAAGATTAATGGGTACTGCAGTAAACGACGAATTTGTTGCTGTTGGGTCGCTTTGGTTCGCATTAAGTGGCCCGCTTGTTCTAAAGTCGACGTCAGGGCGCCGTGCTGCTCCGCAATTAATAATTGATAATATAGATCCACCCCAATATATGGTTGCAAAGCCGTCGCAAGATCTGTACCCGCCTGTAACCGGCTGATGACCGGACTTAACTGTTTAAATTGCTGCCCGTTGACATCGACAATGAAATCCATGGCATTACGCAACGAAAAGCCGTTGTCAATCAGATCTGCCAAGGTTTCAAACAACGTCGCTTGGCGTCGAATCGTTAATCGGTTAGTTGCCCTTAAAACGTGCCACCGTTTCGGCACTAATACGTCCCAACGCCCGCTGTATTTCAAGTTGTTCCCCCCATTCACTAGTCATCATCTGTGAGTTATTTGCAGACTGTAACGGTTCGTGTGCAGTCACGATGTCAAAGTAAGCCGCCTGACCACCACCAGCTAATGGGAGCAGCCGTTGATAACTTGCTGCAGCCAGGGCTTGCTGTAACGTTTCAGCATCAATTCCTAACTGTCGCAAGCGCGGCAAAATCCCATAGACTCCTCGGGCATGAATCGTACTTAAGACTAGGTGACCACTCAATGCTGCTTGAACGGCAATTTGAGCCGTTTCGGCGTCGCGAATCTCACCAATAATAAAGACTTCTGGATGGTGACGGAGACCAACCTTTAACAATTCACCATACGTCATCTGGGCCGCGGCATTGACTTGTAATTGTAAAAATTTAGGTTCATAAATCTCAACTGGATCTTCAATCGTCATGACGACTTGTGGGCGGTCAATCTGACGCACTAGGTCGTACATGGTAGAGGTTTTGCCTGCCCCCATTGGCCCTGAAAATAAAATCAATCCAGTTTGAGTCATCAAGCTTTCCAATTGCGTACGTTGCGCAGGGATTAAATATTGCAACGCCGCGCTACGCGATTGGTACAACAACCGTACAACCAGCGATTCACGTCCCAAAAAGTCGCCGACCGCTGAAATCCGCATATTCAAGGCTTCTTCGGCAATAACGACCGACATCGCTCCTAATTGTGGCCGCCGATGATCACTGATCGCCATATTGCTACGATATTTAATATGATTGATCAGTTGCTGTGCGACTGCTGTTTCTATCGTCATTATCGTCTGTAGCTCGCCAGCTGTTTGAACTAGAATCTGATACGCCGTCGCGGTCGGCAGCCAATAGATGTCACTGGCTTGTTGATCAACTGCAACCTGAATGATGTCACTTAATTGTGTTTCAATTGACACATTGTCACGCTCCTTTCAGAGATTAACTCCGCAATCACAACACAAAAAAGCGACCAAGTTAATGATTAAATTAACTCAATCGCAGATTGTTTTTGGTTATTTTTACGTCGCATTAGGCGCGTTCGGCAGCAAGAATATCGGCTGCCATTGGAATAGACGGTTGGGCCCCTAGTTTTTGAACGGCTAACGATGATGCCCGGTTTGCAAATCGCACGGCAGCCGCTAGATTACTCAAATCTGGTGCTAATACTGAACACAACGCGCCAATAAAGGTATCCCCAGCAGCGGTCGTATCCACAGCATTCACCTTATAGGCCGGCACAAAGCCATGTTCTTGCCCCCGCATCCAGAAGGCCCCTTTGCTACCAACAGTGATAATCACATTAGCAACTCCAAAGGTTTGGCAAGCTTCGGCCGCCTTAATCATGGAATGTTCATCCGTCACCGGGATGCCGGTCAGTGTTTCGGTTTCCGTTTCATTTGGAATAATCAAATCCGTCACTTTTAACAGTTCCGCCGCAACTTCTTTCGTCGCAGGTGCCGGGTTTAAAATCGTCCGGCGGTTCGCAGCGTGTGCCAACTCAAAACCATGTAAGGTTGCCGCTTGTGGTGTTTCAAATTGAGAAACCAAGAAATCACTACTCTTAATTGCAGCTTGTGCCAAGTCCACGTCCGCTGCAGTCACCTTTTGATTTGTCCCACCATCGATCAAAATACGATTTTCACTACTACTGTCGAGCATGATCACCGCTGAGCCCGTATCTGCTTCGGCACTGTGCTGCACAAACTCAGCACTGACGCCACTGTCAGTCAGTTGCTTCACCATAAAATCGCCAGCTTGATCCTGACCCACTTTACCAATGAAGGTTGTGTCCGCACCAGCACGGGCCGCCGCAATTGCCTGGTTCGCACCCTTACCGCCGCCGGCCACACTCTTGCCTGTCAACGGCAGTGTCTCACCTGGCTTAGGAAAGCGTTTGACTCTTAAAATTGTATCGACATTCAAACTGCCTAGAACTGTTACTTTATTCATTCAAATTCGTCCCTTCAAAGAAATCGCTAGGTTAATTTTAGCAAAGCGCTCGCCGAAGCACCAGTATTCGTGAAACTTATTATCCTGATTAATATTTTTTGACAACTTACTATCTAAAAAGCAATCCTATCGTCAAGGCTCAGCGGTCCATTTTCTGACACCGTTCTCAAATGCCGGGTAGACAAGTCCAGGCCTTGAAATTAGCTTGTTAATTTGATATGATACTAACCGTATGTTTAAACATAAATTTGATAAATAAAGAAAGAAGGAGTCACACATGTCAGGACATAGTAAATGGCATAACATCCAAGGCCGTAAAAACGCCCAAGATGCAAAACGTGGAAAGATCTTCCAAAAGATTTCACGTGAATTATTTATGGCTGTAAAAGCCGGGGGTCCTGATCCAGATTCTAACTCGAATCTTCGGTTGATCATGGATAAGGCCAAAGCCGCCAACATGCCTAAAGATAACATCAAACGGGCAGTTGCTAAAGGTAGTGGCTCCGATGCTGCGAACTACGAAGAAGTTACCTACGAAGGCTACGGCCCTGGTGGTATCGCTGTTCTGGTTCACGCATTGACAGACAACAAGAACCGGACTGCTGCAGCAGTTCGTTCAGCCTTCACTCATCATGGCGGTGCTTTAGCTGCTACTGGTGCGGTTAGCTACATGTTTGATCGTAAGGGTTACATCGTGATCCAACGGACTGACGACATGGATACTGATGAAGATACGATGCTGATGGATGTTTTAGACGCTGGTGGCGATGATTTACAATCTAGCGACGAAGCCTTTGAAATCTATACAGATCCTAAACAATTAGCCCAAGTTCGAGACGCTTTGGAAGCCAAAGGTTACAATTTGGAAAGTGCCGAATTAACCATGATTCCTGAGACATTAACCGATGTCCCAGAAGACAAGCTCGAGAAATTACAACACATGTTGGAAGAACTCGAAGATAACGACGACGTTGCAGATGTCTACGAAGCCGCTAACTTCCCTGATGAAGACTAGCATGACTTAAAGAAACGGCTTCATATCAACTCGAAAGAGATGATATGAAGCCGTTTCTGTTTACAACTACCTGTGTTAGCTGATTGTCTTGAGCCTAACAACAGTTTAAGACATTTTTAACAGAACTTAACCACGACTTTCTAGCGTTTTAACTTCTAAATGCCGCAAGTAATGGTAGCTGGCTAACATATCTGCACAAGTCGCGTCCGTGGCATCCGGTACTTCATAGATCATAGTAGCCTGTGGATTTAAGACTGGCAAAACTTGTTGCCAATCAATTAAACCAGTCCCCAGTGGTAAACTATCGTGTTTTTGGCCAAGTGAATCGACTAAGTGATAGTGCTGAATCAATGGTTTCAAACGTTTCAAGGAAAGCATTGTCAACGCCATATCACCTTTAAGACCGATAAACAGGTGGCTTAAATCACAAACCAAAGGCAACTGATGTTGAATGATCTGCTCATCAAGCTGCGGATCACCATACATAAAACTCGCTGTAATCCCATTTTCAATCATGACATGACCATCGCCCTGCCGAAGCAACTCATCCAAGCGTGCGAACACCACTTCACGAGCTTCTTTTAATGAAGCGTAATCCTGAATCAGCGCGGCACTCTCACTCCCACCATAGCCACCATGTACCAATAAACGACAATTTTCGGCCGTAACTAGCTCAAGTAGTTGTGCGGTAGACTGCTGCAAAAATTGGTACGCTTCCGGCTGCCGCTTTGGATCCAACAATTGGTCCAAATGAACCCCATGAAAACTCATCGGATGATGAACAATCACATCCTTGGTCACATTCTGGGTCACAAATTCAATGGCGTTTTTTAAACGATCAAAGCCGGCTGAATCAAAATCCGCCGCACTCGTAAAAAATTCAAACGTTCTCGGTCGGTATTGCAATCGATCCATCAGTTGGGCTGGTTCAGCCGACGCTTTCAAACCTAATTGGACGACACCTGGCCGTTTCGGTAAAGTTAACATTTTGATTGTTCATTCCTCTCATGTGTCTGGGGTTCCTGCGTGTTGAAAAACTCAATCCCAACTCGACAAAAAAGCCCAGAACCAAAGTCCTGAGCTTAGTATAACGCAATCTCACTAACCGACCTATTTCGCCGATTTAGTCGATGCACGACGGGCAATCCCATATGGTAAGGTAACCGTCTTTTCATCCAATTCTTTATCATTCATTAACTTAGTTAACATCCGCATCGCCACGGCACCGATATCGTACAATGGTTGCGTGATCGACGTAATTGCTGGCCGCGTGATTTGCGTCACAATTGTGTCGTTACTAGTGATTACTTCCAAATCGTCTGGCACACTCACACCAGATTCGATGCTGGCATTGATAATCCCAGCTGCCATTTCATCATCACCAACGAAAACAGCGGTTGCGCCACTATCAGCGATAACTGGTTGTAACTTCGTCCCAGCATCGTATGAATAGCCGGCTTCATAAATTAACTTGTCATCATAAGGTAATTTAGCCTTGTTCAAAGCCCGCTTATAACCAGTCAAACGGTATTCCGCATTGATAGATTGTGACAACGGTCCGAGAGCCAAAGCAATCTTCTTGTGTCCACGTTGAATTAAATTGGTCACTGATTCTTCAACTGCCGCTGCATAGTCAATGTTTACACTAGGCGTATCCCCTTGTGGATCAACCGTCCCAGCTAAAACCACTGGTGCCTTAGCACGTTTGAATTCAGCTCGAAGTTTATCATCAATATGGTTCCCCATGAAAATGACACCATCAACTTGCTTAGCCATCAACGTGTTCAAAACATTCACTTCTTGTTCGCCAGCATCGTCAGAATTGGTTAAAATGATGTTATATTTGTACATCATCGCAATATCATCAATCCCCCGTGCTAATGAAGCAAAGTAAATATTGGTGACATCAGGAATAATGACCCCAACCGTTGTTGAACGCTTGCTAGCAAGCCCTCGAGCAACTGCATTGGGCCGATAATCAAGTCGTTCAATAACTGCCAAGACCTTTTTACGGGTCGCTGGTTTCACATTTGGATTCCCATTAACGACCCGTGAAACTGTAGCCATTGAAACCGCCGCTTCACGTGCCACATCATAAATCGTAACTGTTTGTTTTTCCATATAAAATAGCCCTTTCTTACTTGGTATAACTTGTTTTCATTCGTTTTCATGCAACATCAACCAATATAGCAAAATTATCGCGGCGATGCAACTTAAGAAACTAATTGAAATCGCTTTCATGAAAATAATACCGTACTTGTTTTCAAAAAGCAAGATTTTACAACGACTTTTTCAAAGACAAGCGCTTCTTTTCTCACTTTGCTTTAATGAAGCGCATAGACTAAACTAAGACTAGCAACAAAACTTAACTTAAGGAGTGATCTAAGTGGCAGATTATACTAAACTGCAACAAGTACGTCAATGGACCGTCGACAACCATGTTGACGTGACCTATGTTAGCGATTATCATACGATTTCTTATCTCACTGGTTTTGGGAGTGATCCGATTGAACGGACGCTCGCCCTCTTCGTCTTCGCGGACGCCGAACCATTCTTATTTGCACCCGCACTAGAAGTTGAAGCAATTAAAGGCACTGGCTGGCCTTACCCAGTTTACGGTTACTTGGACCATGAAGATCCCTACGCCTTGATTGCCAAACATATTACCGATCAATTGACCGATCCTAAGGTCTGGGCATTAGAAGAGGCCAGTTTAACTTTAGGCCGTTTCCAAGCTATTCAGAAAGAATTCCCAGCAGCCCACTTTGATAAAAACTTATCACCAATGATTCAACAACTTCGTTTGGTCAAAACACCAGATGAATTAGAAAAATTGAATGTTGCTGGTAAATGGGCTGACTTTGCCTTTGAAAAAGGCTTTGCTGCCGTTAAAGAGGGCCGCACTGAACAACAAGTCGCTGCTGAACTTCAATATGCCTTGATGCAAAAAGGCGTGATGGAAATGAGCTTTGGCACGTTGATTCAAGCCGGCGCTCACGCTGCTGAGCCACATGGTGCCACCAGTCAGGCTAAAATCAAGCCAAATGAATTTGTTTTGTTTGACCTGGGTGTCATGTGGGAAGGCTACGCATCTGATGCCTCACGGACGATTGCCTACGGTCAGCCAACCGCTAAGCAAAAAGAAATCTATGACGTTTGTCTTGAAGCTCAGTTAACGGCCCAAGCCGCTGTTAAGCCAGGTATGGCTGCCGAAGATGTCGATAAATTGGCTCGTGACGTGATCACCAAGGCCGGCTATGGTGAGTACTTTATTCACCGTCTTGGCCATGGCTTAGGTCAAACTGACCATGAATTCCCATCCATCATGGCTGGAAACCATATGCCATTAGTTGAAGGAATGTGCTTCTCCATCGAACCTGGGATTTATATTCCAGGCGTCGCAGGCGTTCGAATCGAAGACTGTGGTGTTGTAACTAAGGATGGCTTCAAGCCATTCACTCATACTTCTAAAGACTTGAAAATTTTAGATATTTAAGCCAACAAAACAGAGTCTGGGACACCCCCAGGCTCTGTTTGTTGTTCCTAATATTTATAGTCGAAACGTGGAACAAAAGGCTGCGACCTCCGCTTAGCTACGAAAGTCGAACGATTGAAAATGCCAATCATTCGACTTTCTAGGCTATGCTCGGTAGCAGATCACCTTTTGTTCCACTCTTTTTTGTTATGGCAAATCATTACCGGCTGCAAAGTAGACGTCATACCACTCTTGTTTGGTCAATGTGACATCCGCGCCGGCGATACTTTCCGTTAAATGCTGAGGGTTCATTGATCCCAAAATAACTTGCATCTGCGCGGGATGCCGCAATATCCAAGCCGTTGCGATGGCATTCTTCGTCACACCATACTTGTCTGCCAAAGCCTGTAACTCATCATTTAAACCCTGAAACTTTGGATTATCAATAAACGTGCCGGCAAACATGCCATATTGATACGGTGACCAAGCCTGAATCGTCATCTGATGCAGACGTGAGTATTCAATAACTTCACCATCACGATTAATACTCCGGTCATCTTGCATGTTCGTATGCAACCCAAAGTCAATTGGTCCTGTATGCATGATGCCAAACTGGAGCTGGTTAATGATTAACTTTTGATTAATCGCTTGCTGAACAAGTTCAACCTGCATTGGGTTAAAGTTGGAAACCCCAAAGTGTCGGACTTTACCACTGCTTTGTAAGTCATCAAACGCAGCCGCTACTTCATCCGTTTCCATCAAAGGATCCGGTCGATGTAGCAAAAATGAATCTAAGTAATCCACTTGTAGCCGTTGCAAGATACCATCAACGGTCGCAATTAAATGTTGTTTTGAAAAATCGTAACGTTGACCGAAAACCAGCTCTCCACTACTTTTTTCAGGATCAAGCACAATTCCACCTTTAGATTGAATAAAGAAATCGTCGCGTTTAAGACCGGATTGCTTTAATGCCGTTCCAAACGTCTTTTCTGACTCCCCATTACCGTATATATCCGCAGCATCAATCATATTAACGCCATGTTCGTGAACCACATTAAGCACATTCGCCGCTTCAGTGGTATTTAAACGGACCATCCGCATGATCCCTAAAGCCACCGCCGAAACACGATTTTGAGTTGAACCGAGTTGAATTGTTTTCATAACTTTTAACTCCCTTGATTTAATCACATGGTTAGCATAAGGCTTAGAGTTAACTCTAAGTCAATCTTTTCAGGAAACTTTTTAACTTCGTAAGCCTGGACTTGATTCAGTAAGTCATTCAAGTTTAACGTTGGAATTTGATCACAATCCACAGCCGCTTCACTTCCAAGCCGTTGCGCCAATTGAATACATCATTAATTTCCCCTTAAGACACTAAAAAAAGCCACACACACTTTGGCATATGACTCTCAGTTTAAAAACTAATTATTCTTCAGACTTAGGTTCATCGGTAGTAGCATCCGCTTCACTGGTCGCCGCATCAGTTGTGCTTTCTGCTTCGGATTCAGCCGAAGGTGCCACTGAAGTCTCCACGTTATCAAAGGCAGCAGCTGAATCAATCACGATATCATCGCTGTCGTCTTCGTCATCGCTCTCCGCTTCAACGCGTGCCAATTCAGAACGCAGGCTATCTGTTGCCTGGTCTAAGCTAGAACTAAAGCTCTCACCGTCTTCGGACTTGGCAGCTTGATATTGATCTGCAAAGTCTGCCACTTTGCTTTTGGCATCAGCAAATTGCTTGCTAGCTTCATCTTTGAAATCTTCAGCGGCATCATTCGCATAAAACGCGTAATCAATCGCCCGATCCTTGAAGTCAGCTAATCCCTGTTGTGCTTTTGCTTTCAATTCAGCCTTTTTATCATCATCCATTTTCATGGCGACGGTTACGATGGCCGCACCACCAAGTGCTAAACCAAATAAGAATCCCTTTTTCGACATAATTAAGACTCCTCGCTATTATTTTTTGAGCGTCGGTTCCGGTACACATCAAATGCGGCTTTACCGACCTTCGAAGCACTCGCAAACTTACTCCGCTTTTCATTGTTTTTACCAACCTTGGCCGTTAATTCCCGCGTCGCAGCATTTAGATCTGAAACACTCTGACCTAAATCGCCCATGGCCTTAAAGGCTGGGTCAATCGTGGCAACTTTACCATTGACATCTTTTAAAAGTTCATTGGCATTTGACATGATTTTTTCAGTTTCATGTGATAAGGCATCCACATCATCCGTAATCGTATTCAAGCTACGGTTGACTTCACCCATCGTCTTCGTAATACGGACTAAGAAAATCCCGATGAAGCAAACTAATAATAAGAATGCTACGGCGGCAATGATCCCCGCAATATGTGTAATCATCTTAAAAATTCCTCCTTCAACAGCATCTACATTAGAATAAGCATAGCATTGTCATAAAAATACTGCAATGAAAAAAGTGCTTACAACCTGATAAGATTAGCCTTTGAGTTGTAGCGCTTACATGACCGGCCATTTACTTACTAACGCACCTGCCGATTATTTCAATTCACCACAGCGTAATAGGCTAAAAATACTCAGGGACACTGTCCATCTTCAGCGTCTACCTGTCTTCAACCCTCATGAAACGTTTTGAATTCAACTTGGTTCAAGGAGCCAAATCTGCTAAACTAAATTTCAGACAACTTTAACGAAGGTGAAAAAATGTTTTTTCCATTAAATCTTGGTGTCGTAGAAACACCAAAACAAGTCTCAGTGTGGATGAGATTGGTTTCCAAAATCGATTGGCAACAAATCGTTCTCAATATTGGCGGTAAAGTTATTGAAATTATCCTCTTCAGTGCCCTATTTTGGATCATTGACCGGATTGGTAAACACTTGATCCATCATGTATTTATTGCCAACGCTAATACAAACGATAATGCTTCCAATCGGCTTTCAACCATCTTTACGCTATTATTAAATATTTTTCATTATATTATTATGTTTTTCTGGCTTTACGCCATTCTCTCAACCTTAGGCGTGCCAGTTGGCACCCTGATTGCCAGCGCCGGGATATTCAGTGTGGCATTAGGCTTAGGTGCTCAAGGATTTGTGAGTGACATTGTCACTGGCTTCTTCATTTTGCTAGAGGACCAATTCGACGTCGGGGATTACGTCAAGATTGAAACCGTCGAAGGTACAGTTTCAGCGATGGGGTTACGCACAACTCAGATCACCAGTGCAGATGGGACCTTGAATTTTGTTCCTAATCGTAAGATCTTGATCATCAGTAATCAATCACGAAACGATATGCGGGTCTTGATCGACTTGCATATTACAGCCAGCACCCCTGCAACCGAATTAACCCAAGCCATTGAAGCCACCAACAAAACTTTGATACCAGATTATCCCGACATCATCGGTGAACCTGATATTCAAGGTGTCACCACTCAGGCAGATGGCACATTAGTCTTTCGAGTCCAGTTTTACGTTAAAAATGGGATGCAATTTGCCATTCAACGAGACTTTTTAGCCGCCTATTTAGCTGCTGCGAAAGACGCTGGTATTCAGTTACCTTCCCTATCATTATATCGACCACATCCATAGAACCTAAAAAAGGTGTTATCTGGATACTTGAACAAAAGTATTCGATAACACCTTTTTTGAACTTATCGATAAATAGTCCGATATTTTGCTGGACTATGCTGATACCGTTTTTCAAACTCCTTAAAGAAGAAGCTTTTATTTTTAATCCCAACTGCGTCACTAATTTCATTAATATTTTGATCAGTGGTAATCAACAGATTCGCTGCCTTGCTCAACCGGAGTTCCTTCTTGAGATCTGAGAAGCTTTCACCTGAAGTTTTGCGGATAATACTAGCCAAATAACTGGTCGAGTACCCAAATTTCGTACCCAATTCAGACAACGAATAATTGTCAGCATTCTTTTCAACAAATCGTAAAATCCGCAAAAAATCATCCGGAATGATTCTTTGGTTTAATCTTAACAATTGACCCGATTTATTCTGATTATACGCACGTACTAACTCAACAAAAATAACATGCATATATGCGTTAATCGTTTCAACGGAAAAAGGTGTGTAACCATAATATTCTTCCAAAACATACTGAAAAAGTTGCGTGATCTTTTTGTCATGATTTGTTCTAAAAAGAATAAAATTGTCATGATTATTAGTTGCAGCACTCAGCGCCGCCAATAACCAACGGTAAACAATCCCCTCACTTTGCAAACTCACAATAAAATCATGAGAGAAGAACTCGTGGCTCAGACTAATGTTAATAATAATATCATTCTTACCCAAGCTTTCCTTACTCCGGACAACATTTGTATCAAAAAGACAAACGTCGCCTGCACTTAATACCAGCTTCTGGTTATCCACGTTGTAAGTGCATTCACCAGAATAGACATAATTAAGGTTTATGTTGGTATGAATGTATTTAGGAACAGTCGTAAAACGTGAATCCTTACGTATTTGGACCACATTTTTATTCAAAAATGGTAACCGAAATAAGTAAACTTTTTGTCCATGATAATCAATCCTATCAATTTTTTTATAGGCGTCGCTTAAACGATCAGGATGACTCTTATAATATTGTTCTTGGCTACTCTCTTTCATGAGCATTTTTTTAATATCCATTTTTCACCATCGATTTTGTTACTTTTCTACAATAATACTGTCATTGTTTCGTATCAATTATTATTGTACGCTTAACTCACGGTTGATGTAAGCGCTTATCATCAAATATGTCATTTATAAATATGTTTTGTTACTTTTATTTAAGGAGGTATTCACAAAATGTCAGAGAGTCAATTTTCACTTGCCGCGCCAGTGAGCGGCAAGCTTATCTCATTAAAAGAAATCAATGATCCAGTATTCTCACAGGGATTAATGGGCACCGGTTTTGGCATAATTCCAAATACTAAAGAAGTGGTCTCACCCATTAGCGGAGAAATCGTCATGATTGCATCGTCTAAACATGCCATTGGACTCAAGTCACCAAACGGAGCCGAAATACTGATCCATATGGGAATTAATACCGTTGAACTCAATGGTTTACCGTTCAAGCTTGATATCCATGAACACGATATCGTGAAAAAAGGTCAGTTATTAGCAACAGTTGATTTGACAATGATTCGTGAAAAAGAGCTGGATCCGACTGTTATTACAGTCATTACAAACTCTAAACAAATAGTTGATTCGCTTGCATTGACAGGCACCCAAGCAAACGTTGGTGAGACTGCAGCAATAGTTACCAAATCAGCAATATCAGCTGAACCCACTTTATCCCAAGATGCTGAGTCAACACTCGGAGAACAAATTTTATCAGCCATTGGTGGAAAAACAAATATTAGTGGCCTTACTCACTGTGCAACCCGTTTGAGATTTACCTTAAAAAATAACCAACTTCCAAATGATGAGCGGATTAAAAACATGGCCGGAGTTCTAGGCGTCGCACGTGCTGGAGGACAATATCAAGTCATTATTGGGCAAAACGTACCTACTATTTATCAGCAAATCATCGATAAGATAGGAGAACCCGAATCTGAGTCAAGTACCGATACATCCAAGAATACAAAATGGTTCTCAAGACTCTTGGATCTAATAACCGGTATTTTCACACCAATACTGCCTGCAATTACTGGGGCGGCGATGATCAAAACCTTGCTAATTATTTTGACATTACTAAATGTCATCACAACAAAATCACAAACATATATCATCTTATCTTTCGTGGGGGATACCGCATTTAGCTTTTTGCCAATTTTTCTTGCATACACGGCCTCAAAAAAGTTTGGCTTAAACCCCTTCATCGGGATGGTATTGGGTGCAATGCTATTACACCCAAATTGGACGGCACTAGTTGCTGCTGGTAAACAAGTTCATTTATTTGGTTTTCTTCCAGTTACGCTAGCAACCTATACGTCGACGGTTATTCCAATTATTTTAATTATCTGGATTGCGTCATACATTGATAAGTTCGCTGAAAAAATATCACCAAATGCGATTAGATTCTTTACACAACCTTTTCTTACCTTACTCATTATGGTTCCAATTGCCTTTGTTTTTGTTGGGCCACTGGGTTTCTTAGTCGGTAAAGGACTGGGAGCTGTGATTACGGCCATCCAAACTAAAGCACTTTGGTTATTACCGTTACTGTTTGGTATCTTTGCGCCAGTATTTATCATGACTGGTATGCATTATGCGGTTACAATTCCACTAGTCTTAACTTCTATTGCGACCCAGGGGTTTGATATGTTAGGTATTGGTTATTTGGTGTCAAATATTGCTCAAGGAGCTGCCGCACTGGCAGTTGGTCAGAAAACCAAAGATACCAAACTCAGAGCACTAGCATTTTCCTCTGGATTAACTGCATTACTCGGTATCACTGAACCTGCACTATACGGCGTTAACTTAAAATATAAAAAGCCTTTTCTAGCCGTGATGATTGGTGGCGGAGTTGGCGGCTTAATCGGTGGTATCTTTGGTGTCAAGCGGATGACATTTGCCCCTACTGGTTTAACCACGCTTCCTATCTTTATAGACCCCAAAAATGGTGGCAACTTTATCTGGGCAATCATCGGATCAATTTTAGCATTTGGCATCAGCTACTTAATTACGCTAATTATGATCAAACACGATAAAAAATTACAACAGCAAATTCATTCTAATAAGGAGACCGATTAATATGCAAAGTTCATACCCAAAACTCCCCGAAAACTTCTTACTTGGTGGTGCCATTTCATCTTCACAAGCAGAAGGTGCATTTGACGCCGACGGTCGCGGACTAGAAACTCAAGATTTACGTTTTTTTGATGCGAAATGGGATCGCAGCACCCGCGACCAACACCGGAACCTGAATATTAACTTGTCTGAATATCAACAAGCGCTAAATTCCACGAAGACTGAAAATTATCCATTGAGACGGGGCATCGACTTTTACCATCAGTATCCGGATGACATCAAATTGCTAGCAGCTAGTGGACTAAAAATTTTTCGTACTTCAATCAGTTGGGGACGCATCTACCCCAACGGTGACGAATTAGAACCCAATCAAGCAGGTCTTGATTACTACCGGAAATTATTTGAAACTTGTCACAAATACGGGATGCAAGTATTTGTCACGATTTTGCACTATAGTGTGCCAGTTCATTTGGTCGAAGCATACAACGGCTGGCAGTGTCGGAAAATGATTGACTTCTATGTTAAGTTGGCTAAAACACTGTTTGAACAGCTTGGGGAATTGGTAGATTATTGGTTACCATTTAATGAAATAAACGCCTCTCGCTTCAATCCCTACAATGGCGTCGCAATCATCCGGGATAATTTCAAAAACGAACATGATTATTTGCAAGCAAGTTTCCAAGCACTTCACCATCAATTTGTTGCTAATGCACGCGTTATCCAATTAGGACACGAGTTATTACCTGGCTCAAAATTTGGTGGGATGATTGCACGTTTCACGACGTATCCAGCAACTTGTAAGCCTGCGGATATTTTTAAAGCCTACACAGATGAAAATATCAAAAATTACTTTTATACCGATGTCGAAGCACGTGGCTACTATCCAACCTATATTCAAAAATATTTCAAGCAACAACAAATTAGCATCCAGACTACTCCTGAGGATACAAAGTTACTCAAAGAAAATACAGTTGATTTTCTTAGCTTTTCTTACTACATGTCAATGATTGATACGGTTGATCAAGAAAAGTACCATTCAACCAGCGGTAATCTGGTTTCTGGTCTCAAAAACCCCTACTTAAAGACATCAGAATGGGGCTGGCAAATTGATCCCGAAGGACTTCGAACCAGTTTGAACAGTATGTATGACCGCTACCAGCTGCCACTATTTATTGCTGAAAACGGAATTGGTGCCCGGGATACTTTACACAATAATACAGTGGAGGATGACTACCGAATTGATTATATTGCTGCTCACCTGAATGAAATCAGCAAAGCAATTTTTGAAGATGGCGTTCCAGTGATTGGTTACACGCTTTGGGGAGTTATTGATATCGTCTCTTGCGGAACACTTGAAATGTCAAAGCGTTACGGTATTATTTATGTCGATTTGGATGATGCTGGGCATGGTACTGGCAAGCGATATCTTAAAAAATCCTATTATTGGATACAACAGCTTCTCGGTACCTTAAAAGAATAAAGTATGCAAAAACGCGCCCCCACTTTTCAAAAAGTGAGAGCGCGTTTTTACGTGTTATTCCTTACTCAATCGACCATCTATTGACGATAAATTTTCCAGGATTCGAATAATTAACAACCCTAGCATAATTCCCCACAGCCGTAGCATTGTCCGGTATATCTTTAATAACCACACTACCTGCACCGATAGTGACATTACTACCGATTTGAACATTTTCCACAATACAGACGCTTGGACCTATATAAACATTATTTCCAACAGTTGCAGCATTTTCTGAATTTGAACCAATCGTCGTGAATTGGCTCAAATTAACATTATTACCGATAACCGCAGTACTGTTCACGACAACTGGTCCCCCATGACCAATATAAAGTCCGTAGCCAATTTCCGTATTAGTCCTAATTAAAATCCGTTGATGCGTCGGATCTAGCCGCCACATTATCTTCCCCAATAATTTTTTTAGTCCGGTTTTATTTCCAAGACGGATTGCAACTTGAAACCGAAACGTATCATTTATCAGATAGCCTTAAAAAAAGGTTAAATAATCACTTTTCCCATAATATCTATATAAATCACTTTTTATATATGCATCCAATAACTTATTCCTCGCTTTTAATAATTGACTTTCATAGTGGGTGTATAAAGCTGTCTAAAGGGTGACATAAACCTAACTCTAACTCAATTTACTTATAACATTATTCTTGTAAGTTATTACGATGGGTCAAATAGCCGGTCATCGCATTCACACCAGCCATAATGGCACTTGTATGAGGCACCATATGTTCAGAATGCAAAGAATACGGGCTATCGACACCCAACCAGAACATTGTCCCAGGAATTTGATGAATCAGGAAACCAAAATCTTCCCCAGTCATCGCTGGCCGAGTCTCGATAAAGTTAACTTCATCATCATGCTTCATATAGGACATAAAATCAGCGGTAATCGCATCATTGTTTTCAACGGGATAATACCCACCCTGATGCAAATCAAGATCAATATTACAATCGTACGCAAGCGCAATCCCTTCAACAATTGTACGAACGCGCCGTTGAATATGCAAATTCATTTCTTGTGTCAATGCCCGGATGGTTCCGTCGATTTGGGCCTCGCCAGCGATGACATTGCCAATGGTTCCGGCAGTGAAATGGCCCAAGGTCACGACACCACTCTGAATTGGATCAACGTTTCGAGACACGATAGTCTGCAATTGTTGTACCAATGCTGAACCAGCCACAACCATGTCGTTGGCATTATGTGGAAAAGCAGCATGTCCACTCTTACCAGTCAAATGCGCGTGAATTTCACAGGTGCCGGCAAATAAAGTTCCCATCCGACAGCCAATCGCCCCAGCAGGTAAATCTGGATTATCGTGAAACGCGAAAATCTCATCTGGCAACCAGTCGGCATCCAAGGCACCACTCTCATAAAGACGTTTGCCACCAGAAGCGTTTTCTTCGGCTGGTTGGAACATAAAAATCATATCTGTCGCTGGTTGATTTTCAGCAAAATAGCTTAAAATTCCCAGGGCCACGGACATATGAATATCATGTCCACAAGCATGCATCGTACCTGGATGCTTCGATGCAAACGGTAACCCAGTCGCTTCCGTCACTGGTAAGCCATCAATATCTGTTCGATAACCAATGCGATAATCATGTTTTTGACCACTCACCTTGACCAAAATCGCCGTATCCAAAGTTGGTATCTTCTTAATCGTCAAATACGTTTGCGGCATCTTAGCGATGATCGACAACAAATACGCTTGCGTTTCATGTTCTGCCAAACCTAGTTCCGGAATTTGGTGTAAATGTTGATAAATCGGAATTAACTCAGCTTCCTGTAATGCCATCTTTACACCTCCAGAATTAAAGATTCCGTAATTCACTCATGAGTTCAGTCTTACTCTTAGTTTTGTCGTCGATATCTTTTAACTTACGAGCAGGAACACCGCCAACCACGGTATTTGGTTCAACATCGCTGATAACAATGGCGCCAGCCGCAACCACGGCACCTTTACCAACGTGGACGCCTTCCAAAACCACGGCGTTGGCACCGATTAACACGTCATCATCGATTTGTACAGGCTTAGCCGAAGGTGGTTCAACCACGCCAGCTAACACAGTACCGGCACCAATGTGGCAATTTTTTCCAACAATCGCGCGGCCACCCAAGATGGCACCCATATCGATCATTGAACCTTCACCGATTTCGGCACCAATATTAATCACAGCACCCATCATGATGACAGCGTTGTCGCCAATTAAAACTTGGTCACGAATCGCAGCACCAGGTTCGATTCGCGCATTGTATTGTTTCAAGTCAGCCATTGGCACCGCTGAATTGCGAGCATTATTTTCTAATTCTGAATCTTCAATCTTATCTGCATTTGCCTTTAAGAAAGGTTCAACATCGGCCCAATCGCCAAATAATACCCCAGCGTTGCCACTGAAGAACGTCTTAATCCCAGCAGGTACGTCGGTAATTTGGTCAAGCTGACCTTTTACAAAAACCTTCACCGGCGTCTTTTTCTTTGAGCTACCAATGTAGTTAATAATTGATTGTGCATCTAATTTTGCCATTAGAGGGCCTCCATTATTTCAATTAGTTTTTTCGCTTCTGGAAAAATCCTTCTCAATCATATCATATTGTTTCCCGATTTCATGAGTCAAAAAGTTGAAACTCTTCATAAATTCTCGCCGGGTGATGATACCTTGAAAAATGCCATCGTCAGCCACGACTGGTACAAAGGGATCATTGATCATCAAGTGTAAGGTGCTTTCAACATCTCCCACTGAGGTCACCGTTTTGACCTGAGTTTCCATCACATCACTGACATGCATGTTCATTAAAATCTCGGTATTCAGGTGATCAAATCCTAGCATTTGTTCCGTTATCAATGGTAAGGAAATCAATCCCTCAAAGTGGCCGTCATTATCTAATACGGGAATTTTAGAATATTTAATCTTCGTTAACACCAAAAAAGCGTGGTATAAATTATTATCAGCTTGGACAACCGCCACGATATCAGCAGGAATCAAATAATGATCCGCGTTACGCAGCAGCATATCCTCAACTGGTTTGATCAACATCAGATGAACCCCCTTCTAAAAAGACTCTCTTTCTATTTTACCTGAAAGTGACGTCAAGTTAAGGATTATCTGGTGATTTTAAGCATTCTTTAGCTCGTGAAATGAAATTTCAATTCTGGAACGGGTTGGCGCTGACGATTGTAATATTGAACAGTCACATCTTGACCAGTCATTTCAACAATCGCATAAGTCCCACCAAGACGACTAAATTCACCGCGAGGTTGGCTAATACTCCCCGGATTCAGGACCAATAAGCCGTTATGCCGCTCCACGCCTAATTGATGCGTGTGACCAAAGAAAGCCAACTGAGCGTGTTGCTGATTGGCGGCCGCCATCAATTGATCCAAACCAAAGTTCACCCCAACTAAATGGCCATGAGTCATATACACTGAAACACCGTCAACCGTCGTGCTCACAACTTCTGGTAACCGGTCATCAAAGTCCATGTTACCTTGGACCGTGTACATCTGCTTGAAAACATCATCGTCCACTTGTAACTCAGAATCACCACAGTGGAAAAAGGCATCGACTTTACCTTGATAAGCCGCCAGTAATGACACTAAAATATCGCGATCACCATGACTATCACTAACCACTAGACATTTCATCTTAATTCGCCCACCATTCATCAAATTTTGGCATCAGTTGTCGCAGGGCTGCCCCCCGATGACTGATCGAATTTTTCTGAGCATCCGTTAATTGCGCTAACGAACATTGAAACTTCTCGGACCAAAACAACGGATCATAACCAAAGCCATTGTCACCACGGGGCGCAATCAAGATTCGCCCTTTGAGTTCACCAGTCACGACTAACTTCCGTCCATTCGGTTTCAAGGCAACTAGAGTCGTATGAAAGGTTGCCGTCCGCTTCGCTTCTGGGACACCGCCTAAATTTGCTAACAACTTTGCATTATTGGCCGCATCATTATGATCACCGGCATAACGCGCAGAAAAGACCCCTGGATCACCGTGCAGGGCATCGACCATCAAGCCTGAATCATCCGCAATCGTGGGGAGTCCAGTCGCCTCGACCACTACCGTTGCCTTTTTAGTGGCATTTTCTTCGAATGTAATGCCGTTTTCGGTAATCTCGGGAATCGTCGTAAAATCCGCGAGTGTTTTGATCGTAATTGCGTAATCTTTGAACATCTCCGCGAATTCACGCGCCTTACCAGGATTATTAGTCGCAATAATTAAGTCCTTCATACCAAGTCGCCTCCTAATTCAATCTGGGTCGCTTTAAAAGCTGGTTGCTTGAGCCAATCTTGCGCAATCGTCGCAAACTGATCTGCTGAACCGGTCGTATAATAACGGTCCGCTTGTGGTTTCTTACTACTAGTAGTCGCAATATCCAAATAGTCTAACATGAAAGAAACACCGTTAACCGTTTCTGCACCCGAGTCAATCAAGGTCACGTCTGGACCGATCACATTTTGAATTAAGGGTCGTAACAATGGATAATGGGTACAGCCCAACACTAGCGTATCAATCCCACTATTTTTGAAACTCTGGAGCCCTTCAGCCACCACTCGTTTCGCTACAGGAGAACGGTATTCATTTGATTCGACTAGCGGCACAAACTTGGGACAAGCTTGTGAGACTACCGTTGCACTTGGGTCTTTCGCCAAGATGGCGTTACGATAAGCGCCACTACGAATCGTCCCTTCAGTCGCAATCACCCCGATCCGGTGATTCTTAGACGCCTTAATCGCCGCCCGGGAACCAGGTGAGATTACGCCGATGACTGGAATATCTAGCTTTGCGCGTAAGTCTGGTAACGCCGCTGCCGTCGCAGTATTACAAGCAATGACCAGCATCTTAATGTCCTGTGACATTAGAAACGTCGCCATTTGCCAGGAAAAATCGCGAACTTGAGCGCTCGGGCGCGGACCGTATGGTAACCGGGCTTGATCACCAATAAAAATAACACGTTCACGGGGAAGCTGTTTCAAGGCTTGCTTGACTACAGTCAAACCGCCAACCCCGGAATCCATGAAACCAATTGCCTGTTCATTAGACATTTTCAAAATCTCCGTTCGCTGAATTCTGAAACTTTATTATGGTCTTTTTTACCCATGATTTCAAGCAACACCAAATGGGTATGAATTGGTAAAGTTTCCGACTTAGAAAGTGAAAAAAGGCTGTATATCTATAGAAACAAGGTATACTATTTATTATGGTGCAGTGAGATACTGCGATTACACATGGAAAGGAACTATCATGACGAACGCCTTTTATTCTCAATTTGCGGGTAATGCAATCAAGTCTTCCGTTTTAAGCGTTGAAGTCCTGCGCGATGCCTTGTTACCAAACTTGCTGGGAGACGATAGCAGTGGGATCCTTTACTGGGCAGGTAAAGATTTGGCGCGCCAATTTCCAGTTGCTTCAAACGATGACCTCGTCACCTTTTTCGAACAATGTGGCTGGGGACATCTCATTCTCCAAAAGGAAGCTGACGATTTGATCACCTATGAGCTGACCGGGGAACCAGTCGCTCGTCGAAGTTTTGCGCTTAAAGCTCCCGATTTCATGCTGGAAACTGGCTTTTTAGCGGAACAAGTGAGCGAACGGTTTAACTGTGTCAGTGAAGCCAAAATCACCTTCCAAAATAAAATGCGACTCCAAATTTCGGTCACAATTGACCATGAACAACCCTTATTGGGACATGATCCACAAGCACCGCTTGAAATCGTCCGGCCAGAAGCGGATCAACAACCGACTGATGATGAGCAATCGCCACAAGCTTAAGTCTAAAACACTACCTGAGAGTGGTGTTTTTTTTTACAAAAAAAGAGCTTCAATTACCATCACTGATAACTGAAGCTCTAATCGTCAAGTCTAAGCTTCAACGAATTGATCTAAACTCTGCATAATTTGTTCTTTAGAATGGTAGCCGACCAAGGTGTCGACCACTTCACCATCTTTTTTAACGAGTAAAGTTGGAATACTCATGATGCCGAAGTTGCTAGCCGTTTCTGGGTTAGCATCGACATCCATCTTGTTAAAAGTCACCTTGTCACCCATTTCACTGGCTAATTGTTCAACCACTGGTGATTGCATCCGACATGGACCACACCAAGTTGCCCAAAAATCAGTTAATGTTACGCCTTTTGCGGTATCCGTCTCGAAAGTCTTATCTGTAGTTGCTTCGACCATGTTAATCGGCCTCCCTATAATTTGTCATTTACTTATAGTAAGTATATCAGTTAACCTTAAAAAAGCACAACCAATTTGTCCACAATCTATTTAAAACTAACTTCTGTCGCACCGTTACCGCCATGGTTTGGCGCCGCAAAGTGAAATGACTTGACTTGTCGATTAGTCTTCAAATACTCGGTAATGCCTTCACGCAATGCCCCAGTCCCTTTACCATGGACAATAGTCACCGCTGGATAACCAGCCAGTAAGGCAGCATCAATGTAACGATCTACTTGCGTCATCGCATCTTCATAGCGAACTCCTCGCAAATCAAGATTAGGTGAGACGTGACTAGCATTCGCAGAGCGCACCACTGCCCGGGCTTGCTTAGGTTCCGCTTCTGGCGTCACCTTTTCCATATCTGCTTCTTGAATCTTCATCTTTAAAATACCCAACTGAACTTCCCACTCATGTTGGCCCATTTTCTGAACGAGCACACCACGCTGGCCGTATGACTTCACTAAGACATCGTCACCCTTATGGAAATCTTGCTTGGCTTTTTCGTGTCGTAACACGCGGTTTTTCTTCAACTTAGGCTGTTGTTCCAAAGCATTCAATGCACCTTTAGCATCAATTAACTCATTTTCTTTGATGTTAGCTGTGCCACTAGCAAGTTGTTTCTTGCGTAGATCACTAATGATCGCGTCGGCCTTTGTCTTACTCTTTTCAACAATTTCATTAGCTTGTACCTTCGCAGCTTCAATCAGTTGATCTTTACGTTGCTGATAGGCATTGAATTCGCTCTTCAATTGTTTATGCAGCTTATCCGCGTCAGTTAAGTCAGTTGTTAGTTGCAACTGTTCGTCTTCCACTTGCTTGCGCTTAGCAACCAAGTCAGCAATCATCGCATTCAAGTCCTGACTATCACTGTCTGTCAGTGACCGGGCTTGATCGACAATCGTTTTTGGAATTCCTAATCGTTGGGCAATGTCTAACGCGTTACTACGGCCAGGAATCCCAACGAGCAAACGATACGTTGGCTTCAACGTGGTCTCATCAAACTCCATGCTGGCGTTGATGGTCTCCGGACGGTTAAATCCGTACGCTTTTAATTCTGGATAATGAGTGGTCGCGACAACTTGCGTATTTTTAGCACCAATCGCATCCAAGATAGCAATTGCCAAGGCTGCCCCTTCTTGGGGATCGGTCCCAGCACCCAATTCATCGACCAGCACTAAACTACGGTCATTAATCTGAGCCAGAAAGCTTTCAATATTTTCCATATGTGAGGAGAACGTACTCAAATTTTGCTCAATCGATTGTTCGTCACCAATATCAGCAAATATTTGATCGTAAATCCCAATCCGACTGCCTTCATCCACGGGAATAAATAACCCCGATTGGCCCATTAACTGTAATAGTCCGAGAGTTTTCAGCGTAATGGTTTTCCCACCGGTGTTTGGACCGGTGATCACAATCGCCTGATAGTCCGTACCCAACGTAATGTCGTTGGCAACGACTTTCTTTTGATCAATTAACGGGTGCCGAGCTTGGCGAAGATAGACTTCATTTTTAACTGAAACGGTCGGTTCCGTGGCTTTCATCGCGTGGGCATACCGGGCTTTGGCATTGATAAAGTCAAAATGACCCAGCATTGCAGCGTTTTGCAGAATTTCGTCTTGATACGGTGAAATCAAATTAGAGAGTTCTTCCAAAATCCGTTGCTCTTCTTGTTTCTCTGCCACCTGATTCTGCCGTAGACGATCATTCAACGCCATCACGGCCTGTGGTTCAATAAATAACGTCTGTCCACTCGCACTTTGGTCGTGAACGATTCCGCCAAAGCGACTGCGATTCTCTGCCTTGACTGGAATAACATAACGATCGTTTCGAATCGTAATAATTGGATCACTCAGGTACTTCGCGTCTTTGCCACGCGTATATTGTTCCATCTTCGAACGAATTTCGCCTTCGGTTTTACTGATGTGGCTCCGAATACTGCCCAATTCTGGTGAAGCGTTGTCAGTAATATGACCATCGCCTTCAATGGCCGTTGCTAGTCGCTTCGTGACTTCCGGCAACGTCACTAACTCTTGAACTTCGTCAAATAAATGGCGAATACCATTTTCAGGTGAATCTTCTAATAAGTCTTCAAAGAAGCGGGTAATCGCGCGCGTTGTCTTTAAAACACGGCCCACCTGGCCTAGCTCGCTACCATTTAAAGTAGCTCCAATTGCCAAACGTTTCATGTGCGGTGCAATATCCGCTAGCCGGGCAATTGGAATACTACCTTTTAACCGGTAAACTTCAGCACCGTCATTCGTTTCATCCAGTGCAAATTGGACCTGGTTGAGATCACTCATTGGTTGTAGCTCAGCGAGTTCTTTCTGACCCGCTGCCGACACTAAATAAGGTGTCAGTTGTTGTTTAACTTGTTGGTACTCTAAGGTAGTGAGTACTTTGGAATTCAAATGTATCCCTCCTTGGAATCTCATCGAACGCAAAAAAAGATGATGCAGCTATTCTTGTGCATCATCCGGTTGCATCTTCAATAATTCTGCCTGTTTATCCACCTGATCTGAAATCGCATTGAAAGCAATCAAAGTTGCAATCGCTTGGTCAGACAGGTCTGGGGCTAATTTCTTTAGTTGTGCAATTTGTTCATTCATCATCCGTGTCACCGTCTGCATGTGACGATCGGATGCGTTGCCGATGATTGTGTAATCGTGACCATCAATTTCCGCTTTAAAGCGGCGCTTGCTTGTAGCCATCTTAACCCAGCTCCCTTGTGTTCAGTAACATGACTTATTTTAGCATGATTGCTGGGTTTATGCGACTTTTAAGGTGCCAACGATTACTAATATCTTTGTCAATAATTGATCCACACTTAATAGCAAGCATTACTCTTCATAGTTTGCAAAATATTTTTGCAAACTTTGTAAAATTCGTTCAACTGCATGACCGTCACCATAAGGATTCGGCGCAATTGCCATTCGTTGATACTCGACTTGATGATCTAATAGTATCATCATTGCCGCTTCTACCTCCTCCTGCTGCGTACCAACCAACTTTAATGTTCCGGCAGTGACTCCCTCTGGCCGTTCCGTTGCTTGACGTAAGACTAAGACTGGCTTATTGAGAGAAGGCGCTTCTTCTTGAATACCACCAGAATCAGTCATAACAAAATAACATCTTGAGACAATATTGTGAAAGTCAATCACATCCAGTGGCGCGGTCAGATGAACTCGCTCAGTTGAATCCAAAACGCATTGTGCTATTTTAAACACTTTTGGACTCAAATGTACGGGAAAAACAACATCCACATCCTGATACCTTTCAACAACTGCCTTAACCGCTTTAAATACTGATATCATCGGATTCCCTTGGTTTTCTCGTCGATGCATCGTTAACAAAATTATTCGATGATTAGGCTGTACCAGATCTAAAACTGGGTGCTTATAATTCGTATTTACAGTCTCTTTAAGCGCATCAATTGCTGTATTGCCGGTCACTATAATCTTGTCGCTATCACGATTTTCCTTAATAAGGTTGTCGCGACTCAAAGGAGTTGGTGCAAAAAAAAGATCAGCTAAACTATCCGTCAACTGACGATTCATTTCTTCAGGATAAGGCGAGTATTTATCCCATGTTCGTAATCCGGCCTCAACATGGCCAACTGGAATTTGATGATAAAACGCGCTGAGACTTGCCGCAAACGTTGTTGTCGTATCCCCATGTACCAAAACTATATCTGGATCTTCGTCTGACATGATTGCGTCCAGACGTGTTAAAACCCGACTGGTAATTTCTGCTAAACTTTGATTGGGTTGCATAACGTTTAAATCATAATCGGGATTAATTTTAAAAACTGTTAACACTTGATCCAGCATTTCACGATGTTGTGCCGTTACAACCGTAATTGGGACAAAATTTTGTGATTGTTGCAGTTGTCTGATCAATGGTGCCATTTTAATTGCTTCTGGCCGTGTACCCAAAACCGACATTACTTTAATCTTTTTCATAAATTTCCCCTATCCATATCAGACAAAATTTAGTCGCTTCAAAACCAATCCAGTCCATCGCCAGTTATTATAAACACCTTGTACTAAGGCTGCTCCGCCAATCAATCCCCAGACGCCTAGTCTGCCAAATTGACAAAGTATAATTCCAGCAAGTACACTTAGTGCCGCAGATAGCTCAAAGGCACGAACGTACGGAATTTCATTGGTATTTGAGATAAATGACGCACTAATAGACTGTTGCTGCCACAAAATCATATAGACTGCATAGCCCAAAAAGACTAATCGATCAAAACTGGTATCAGGCTTGATAAACTCTAGTATAGGAAGTCCGATAGTCAAAATACCAACCACTCCGATGGCGGCAATTAGATAAAAAATAAAAAAACCACGTTTTACAATAGTTCGCTGTTGCCGCATATCTCCAGTGATATATGCTGCCTGAAAAGCCGGATGATAGGTATTAACATAAGCAGCCGCAGCACTAACAACGGCAGTTGCCAGTTGTACGGAAATGGAATACACTCCTACTGCTGATAAACTTAAATAGAAAGATGCAATAATTGAAGTCGCCTGTGTGGCCAAATAGTTGGCAATAGCAACCCTGCCATCCCTAAAAGCATTGTAAGAAATAACCTTATACAATTGTAAAACTGACTGCCGAGAAACATTGCCTATCATCGCGGTAATTCGTTTGACCTTCCTATCACCAAAAAAAGCATCGCGACATAACCAACGTAGTACCAAACCATTAATTAAAAATCCAACAGACACCGCAAGTAAGCTAAAATTAGAGAGTAAAAGTATGATGACGATGAACAATTGCGATAATTTTGAAATTGTTAATGCCTTATTCAAAGCCGAGACCTTTCCAGTTCCTCGTAATAATGCTGCAAAATACCCCATATATAAATTGACATAAATACTAATACAAAATATTACCCAAGCGACAATCGTAGTTAGGGTGATCATATAGCCAGCCACTAAATATAAATACAGCGAACCAATTAATACTAGACAAAGTGTTGCAATACATGCAAGTCGTCGATAAATATATTGACTAGTTTTAATGAGTGTATTAAACAACTGCTCGTCTATCGTCTGTGAGTGTCCCTCAAATTGAGTACCATCTCGTTCCAATGCGGTTGCACCACTCCAAACATAAGTAACATTTCTAGCAAAAGTAGGAGCAAATCCCAAATCGAACAACATTACCAATCCATTTAGTGATAAAAAAATGTACCAAATTCCTATTTCGTCCGACGAAAGATAGTGTAATAGAAATGGTATGAGTAAAAAGTTTCCCCCCATCCCCAACAACGTTCCAACGTAGTTCCAAATAACATCACGACTCGTTATTTTAATCTTCAATAGTATCATCCTCAAAAGTATCGTAAAGAGCCAAAATTCGTTTTTCCATAATTCGCCATGAAAACTTTTTTTCAAAATCACACTGCATTCGAACTGCATTTCTCGGCCAACACTCACGATTATCAATTAATAGATTTATCCCATTTGCCAAATCAATTTGACCAGTTCCTGAAATTACTGCGCCATAGCCATTATCTGATAAGTTTGTTGCCATACCGGTGCCAAGGACCATGACAACGGGTTTCCCTAAGGCCATGGCCTCAAAAAATTTATTTGGTGACGCATAACGATGATTGGCAATTGCTGGATCATACAAGGCAGTCAATATATCTGCCTGTTGTTCGATTGAAAGCACTTGTTCATAAGGCACTTGGCCAAGAAAATGAATGCGATCACAATTTCTCTCAAACAATTTCACCTGTTGTTCAAGAATCCCACTACCAGCAATTTCCAAAGTGAGCCGCTCGTCCTTTTCAACAACTTTCAATAATTCCGGTAACATTCTAAACGGAGTAAGACCACCAATATATGCAAGTTTGATTTTTGTTTTATCGCTTTTTTGATTTACTGCCACGCGACTAGTCTTTGGTACATCAGGGCTATTAAAAACTACTGCTAATAGTCTAGGCTTTGCTGGATTAATTTGAGTAACACGTTCCTCAGAAGTAATGATTACTGCATCAGCATGATTCAAAAAAAAGGTCTCAACTTTTTTAATGGCAAACTTAATTGGCGTCATAAATCGTCGTGAATCCGTAAAATAATCAGGTACATCAAACACAACCTTATGTTGTTTAGACACTGAAAATTCACTAATCCAGGCAGTGCTCAAATGGCTCGCGTGGACAACATCATATTCTCCCTTGTGCTTTCGTAGCCAGCGGCCAACCCTGAATTGAAAAATCATATATCGTAAGAAACGTTCGAACTTCGTAGTAACATTTGGCATCAATGCAATATAATTAACCCGTAGTTTGGTTCCCCGATATCTAATTATTTTAGTCTGACATTTGTCCGATGCCATTCCAAGTATCAGCACTTCATGCCTTGTTTGTAATGATACTGCCTCCTTTAAAATTCTAGAATCGCTTACAATATCGTTGTCATCAATCATAACAATTCTCAC
Organism: Lactiplantibacillus daoliensis; assembly: GCF_005405005.1. Taxonomy (GTDB): domain Bacteria; phylum Bacillota; class Bacilli; order Lactobacillales; family Lactobacillaceae; genus Lactiplantibacillus; species Lactiplantibacillus daoliensis. The sequence goes on from NZ_BJDH01000002.1 coordinate 40,985, forward strand.
TTTTGGATCTCCTTAATTTTGTTTGGCTTGATAAGTTCTTAAATATTTTTTTGCCATTACGCTTGCCGAAAAATTTCTTTGCCAAAGTTCGTAGCCACCTTCATGCCAAGTTATAATTCCCTGATCTATACCTAGTAGTAATTGTTCCAAGTCCCTTGCTTGGGTTAATGTAAAAACTCGACAAATATCACAATTATTAACAACTTCATTAATCTCTATGTGTGGCCCGATATCACTCAACAATAAGTTGCAGTTCCATGACAAAGCTTCCAACACGGCCATTGGTAATCCTTCTGATTTTGATGCTGAGAGCAACCAATCAGCATCGTTTAATAACGAACTTGGTTCTTTTACATGCCCTTTAAAAATAATCTGCTGTGATGTATATTTTTTTTTGAGCTCAGCAAATAACGGTCCGTTACCAACTAAAGTAAGCTTTAACCTTTTTAGTTGAGGCTCTACCCGCTGCATGCACTCAAGTATAAACTGAGAGTTTTTTCGTTCATTCAAGCTTCCTAGAACAATTAAATTAATCGTTTCACTATTTAATTGTTTCGTACAAATAAATTGACCTTGAAGTGTACCATTATGGACATTAGTTACATGCACACTCGTTTCTTTTTCTTTTATTTGCCGCCCGATATATTGGGAACAAGTAATTACATTTGATATTTTTTTCCAATATCGAAATTGTAAATTTGCCATTAAACTGCCCAGGATTTTGCCATATGTTGACACATAATCTTCAAATGGAAAATTATGCGCAGTACTGAACTTAACAGTATTGTTCTGACTTGATGCAAGCTTTGAAACAAGCCTATCAGCTCGGATGCCGTGACTATGCGTAACGTCAAAATGTTTGCCAGTTAAGAAGGTCTTAAGCCTACGGCATCCATACAACATAAACTGACTCCTAGTAAGATTTAAACTTTCCAATTCAATTGGTAAAGCAGAAAAATCGTCCCAACGACTATCATTTTTTTCAGCTGAAATCGTTAAAACACTAATTCTCTGATTATGGGCCAGTTTTGCACACAATGCATATAGGACATTCACTGGTCCACAATTTTCTAAAGTGGAAATTACAAACAGTATTTTCATTTCATTCTCCATTACGAAGCAAAAGTTAGAATAAACTGAGAAGAATTTAATCCATATAAGGGAAGTTGATATAACATCGCGTAGTCAGTAAACATTTAGACCAATACTGAGAAACATAGCCGGTGTCAAAAAAAATAGAAATGGTATGGAATAAAAATTTGAATTCCCGCATGATTGAAAAAAAAATAGGCTATAATCATTGTAAATCCAGTAAACATATAAAGTACTGTATTACCACGGAAAATTCGAATAAACAATAATGGTACGATCAATATTTCTAAAGTATTTAATGCTGTCGACGTTCGCCCGGCCGCAATTGGTATGCTACTAAGCAAAATTAAAACTAACGTTCCAATCATATAAAATATACTAATTGATTGTGTATATTCCAAACTCAAACCACTACCTTCATCAATCCCAACTTTTTTTATTCTGGGTGCTAATCTAAAAAAGTACATGACACTCATAAAGCCTATTAACAGTTGCAATAATATTACCGGATTTACAGCGGGCACTGTGACAACACCAGTATCTAATAAATAGGCTGAGTATTCACCAAATAATGCAGCGTGGGATTGCAATACGCCACTAAAAAATTTTGAAAAAACGAACGCTAGTGTGATCAGAAATGAATACGTTACAATTGTCACATGACGTCGTAATATCACATACAGCAGATATGTAGGAATCAATACTAACGCAACTCGTTGAAATAGACTGGCAATAATAATAAGGAATACAAACCGCCAAATCCGATTAGCAATTATCGCACGAATTGCAAACAAACAGATAATCACCGAAAGTGAGGCACGTATTTGGCCAAAATCTCGCGTAAGATAAAATCTAGCGGTATAGTACAATAATGCTAGAGAAGCGACATGCGGTCGTTTAAGTTGGCACAGAAAAAGAACAAGCAACCCCATCGTAATCAACGAATACACCATCAAAAACATGTTAAAGCTGATTCCCAATGACACAGCAAACCAATTCAATAATAAATATCCAATTTCAAACCGTTCGATTAAAAAAATATCAACGCCACTCTGAACCGCATTGAAAACGTTTTGATATGCGAGATAGTCGAAACCAACGTCGGCTCTTCCACCGGCAACAATTGCCAAGATCACTCCCGCAAAGATAATTGGAATATTTGAATTAAAATACCAGCTCAAACTCACTAACAATCCCACTGTTAGAAATATTAAGATGTAGAATTGCATTACAACTTTCCCCTTCTCAAAAATTTTTTGTACATGGCTTTCCGTACCCACTTTGGACTACAGATTGTTGCAATGCTACCCACTAATACGACCATTAATGATCTAAAATCAATTAAATCTTCTCGATAAAACATCTGATGAGCAACAAAACTTTTTCTCAGATATTTAATCCCCCCGCGTCGATTCTGTAGACTCTTCACACGAGCTGCGACTAGTACTTCCGGCACATTACGTAAAACTTTCCCACTATCCTTTAGTGCTCGCAACCATAAGTCATAATCTTCAAAACCCGGAATATTTCGATAACCACCAATTTTCTCGACATAGTCCTTCTCAAACAGAATCGTCATATGATTCATTGGATTACGCCTACGTGAGAAAGCACAAATTCCAGACGGTGCAAGTGGAACCTTACGGTAACTAATCACCTGATCCCAACTTTTATCAAACTCTTGAATTTGTCCACCTATAATTTTAGCTTCTGGATAATTAGCGTAACTTGCTAATTGAATTTCAAAACGATTTTTCAAACAATGATCATCACTATCCATCCTAGCAACCAGTGAACATTGACACCGTCGCAACCCTTCGTTTAAAGCTGGTCCCAAATTGACTTGCTGAGTAAGTGACACACAATCGATTTTTACTTTATGCTCAAATGCCCGCTTAAAATTCGTTAACACTTTTTCCAGTTCCGGCGTCAAAAAGCCATCTTTCACGATAACAATCTGCTTTGGTAATATAGACTGCTCACAAATACTCAATAGTGATTCTTCAAAATAATCAGCCTGTTCACCTGCATACACAGACATCAAAACAGAAACATTCATCTGGCACCGTCCCCAGTAAAGATAATCTTCACCGTGCCCAAAAGAATACGCAAATCTAACCATAATGAAAAATTTTCAATATAATAATTATCAAGTTTACATTTTTGTTCCGGCGTACTGTCATAACCACCATTAATTTGAGCATATCCCGTAATTCCTGGAACGATCCGTAAGCGCTTGGGAAAATCTTCGTTTGTGTCACTAAATCTTTCAGTTAATGTTGGTCGTTCCGGACGTGGGCCAACCAAACTCATCTCGCCTCTTAATACATTCCAAAATTGTGGTAGTTCGTCAATTCGAGTCTTCCGCATAAATTTTCCAATTTTGGTGATACGAGTATCATTTTTTTTGGCCCAGATCACGCCAGTCTCTGCCTCTGCATTTTGACACATAGATCGTAGTTTGATTACCATAAATGGACGCCCCATACGACCTACCCGTTCTTGTTTATAAAATGCCGACCCCTTTGAAGTTAGCTTAACTAGTATTGCAAATACCATGATAATCGGAACGCTAATTAATCCACCCAAAATACCGATTAACAGATCAAGACTACGTTTAATAATTAATTTCGTTCCAGTAACAGGAGTCCCTATTTTAAACATAAACTGATACTGTTTATTCGAAGTGCTAATCTCATTAGTTGACTGACTAATTTCTATTCGTTTCATGATTTCCCCCTTCCCAATACTGGGTTAAGCCTCTTTCTAAGGGCCAATGTGTTTTATACCCCAAGTCGGCTAACTTACTTATATTTGCCACCGATCGAGTCACTTCTCCGACACGACCACCAGTACAACTTACTTTTAACTTACAGCCAGTAATTCGCTCATATGTTGTCATAATTGTTTGTAAACTTAATTCGAGACCATTCGCAACATTGAAAACCTCGTGGGAAGTCTCTTTCTCACTGATTAGCCATAATGCCTGAATCACGTCTTCAACATACACAAAGTCTCTAGTCTGCTTTCCATCACCATACAAAGTAAACTGTTCATCTCGTTTCAAACAATTTGTTAAAATTGACAAGACGCCTGAATACGGTGAACTTGGGTTTTGTCTTGGACCATAGACATTGAAAAAACGAACACAAACCGTCGGTAAACCATACAATTCCCCGTATGTTAGCACGTAACGCTCTGTAGCATACTTGTCAATTGCATACGGTGATAACGGATCAACTCGTGAGTCCTCTCGCTTTGGTAATTCAGACAAATTTCCATACACCGCTGCAGATGAAGTAAACAGAAATTTTTTGATAGATAAATTTGAACATCTAATAAACTCAAGCATTTTCAGTACAGCGTTATGGTTTATTTCATGTGTTTCTTCAGGACGTTCAATCGAATCTGCGACACTAGCCACAGCTGCTAAATAATAAATATAATCAAACCTTTCTCGCAACAATAAGCCCCTCATAAAGTCCTGATTACGCACATCTTCAACGTATAATTTTACGATGTCTATATTCTCTATATTGTCTATCTTTCCCATCGACAAATCATCAACAACAATTACCTCAAACCCCTGTTTCACAAGATAATCTACTAAATGTGAACCAATAAATCCTGCCCCGCCAGTTACTAATGCCTTCAATATATAACACTCCTTTTCAAAGAATAAATTTACGAACTTTATGTGGTATTGTAACGGGTGGCAGCGTAATATCAGTACCATTTAATAGACAACGGGCATTATTTGAAAAAAGTTCAGGATAACTTAAATCTTGTTCCGCCAACATTTTATAAGCTTTCCTCATTACAAAATTTCGTTTAGCAAAAACATGCGCATCAGATGCAACAACATGTACTAATCCACAACTAACTAATTCGATTGCAGTTTTCTGAACACGTTTTCCAAATATTCCCACTAGACTAGTTGCTGTAACTTGTGATATGCTCCCTTGCTCAGTCAGATCATACAAGATTTTCGGATTTGCCATGATTTGCTCATTCCGCTCAGGATGCGCAATCACTGGTGTAATTCCTTCACATAGCAATTGGAATATGACTTCATCTAAATACCTTGGCACCATCTCATGTGGTAGTTCTAGCAATAAATATTTTCGACCTTCATCAATCCCTAGCAAATCATCAATATTTACCATAATTTCACCATTTAGATGAACCTCTTGACCCGGAAAAACCCGCAAGTGAATCCCCAATCGATCCAGTTCTGCTTGAAAAGTGGTCACAGCCAGCCTAACTTTCGAAGCGTGATTCACGTAATGCCGGTCTAAATGATGTGGTGTTGCTAAAATATAACCGACGCCATCCGCTACCGCCGCCTTGGCCATTTTAATTGATGCGTCTAACGATGGTGAACCATCATCTAGTCCAGGCAAAATGTGACAATGTAAGTCGACTAATCGGTTAGTCCCCATTTCGATAATAACCATCGTTGTAGCCATAATAGCCGTTACGCTTACCCGCTGTTATATCATTCAAAACGACTCCCAGTAAATTCGCATGTGACCGTTTTAACGCGTCGACTGCCCCCCGGACCGCTGTCTTTTGGGCAACATTCTCCCGTACCACGAGCACTGTACCATCAACTTTGTTGGCCAATAGTTGTGCATCGGTAACCGGTAAGATTGGTGGCGCATCTATAATGACCAAATCAAAATTACAGCCAGTGGTACTTAAAAATTGAGCCATCGTTTTACTAGCAAGTAATTCCGCCGGGTTGGGTGGTTTAGGGCCACTTGTCATCACATAAAGATTATCAATGGAGATATGAATGATCTCATTCACATCAACAATCTGACGTCCCAAATATGAACTCAATCCAGCCTGGTTTGGTAGACCAAAGGTTTCATGAACAGTCGGTCGACGTAAATCTGCGTCAACTAATAATACCTTCAACCCTTCATGGGCATATTCGACCGCCAAATTGCTGCTCACAGTTGACTTACCCTCGCCTAACATCGCTGACGTCACCATCAACGTTCGCAGCTTGTGTTCCGTTGCTGTAAAATTGATATTTGTTCTAATTGTCTTGATTTGTTCAGTAATCACCGAAGTTGGCTCAAGAACGGTCATCAATTGCACTGATGAGGTGCCAGTTATTCTTTTTTTGCTAAACATATCAAACTCCTTAAACACGTTTTTCTGCAGCAGTTTCTGGGCTTTCTCCAGTGTTGTACACAGAACGTTTTCTTTGAACTTTCTTCAACTGTTCAACAACCTGACTCTGGTGAAATTGCTGGTGGTGATTCACCTGACCCAAAACGGATAACCCCAGCTCATCCGTCAAGTAGCCCAACCCTTGTACTCGACGATCAGTCAGTACTCTAACAGCCGCATATCCCATTCCAAACAAGAATCCCGCAATCAAACCAATCAACAAGTTTAACCCTTTTTTCGGTGAAACCGGTGATTTGCCCGGCATTGCTGGCGAAACAATCGTCACGTTATTGACCTTGATGATTCCTTTAACCTGAGTTTTAAAATCTTGTGCAATTTGATTGGCAATTCTTGCACTATGTATCCTATTTCGATCTGTCACTTTAACAGAAAACACTTGCGAATTTTGAGTGCTTGAAACGCTGATAGCTTTTTGTAGTGCTTCTAGAGAATAAGAATAATCAAAACTTTCGTTGAGATGTTTAATGACTGGATTCAGAATCACTGGATTAGTGATTAGTTCTTTATACGTCGTAATCATTTGCACATCAGCTTGCTGGGTCGTATATTGCGCAGCGGCATTTTCACTGCGACGACTCACTAGAATTTGAACATTTGACTGGTACCTTGGCCTCATAATTTTAAAAGTAATGCCAGCCGCGACCAGAATACCGACAAAGGTACAAACGACAATTGATAACCAATATTTACGAACCAACTTAATCAAAAAGTCTAAATTTACAGCTTGATCCATTATTCACTCTCCGTTAGTATCGTCTCAATCACAACGCTTAATTTTCAATTCTTTAACATTTTCATTTATTACTTAACCAAATTTTTCCAGCTATGTCAATTTTGAGAACCGCGCCATTTCAGCATTTTTTTAATATTTTATCAACATTAGACTGTCTAAAATTGCATAAATCTAAAACAACCTTCTTTCATAATTTGATGAGTTTTCATCGCCATTATCAGCAATCTTATTTACGTCAACTTAAGGTGCTACTGATGAAATTAGCCTTAATACTGTAATAATCCTACTGTTTTCATTAAATAATCACAGATTATCGCCCTCTACAGTGGCCAAGTACTACGCCAAAATAGTTTTCATAATCAATTCGTTTATTTTTTCAGTTTTTATATCTGTTTGAAACACAACTACATTTCGTTATGTTTTTATAACTACTTTTCAATAGGTCTCTATTTTGGCATTGAAAAACTTTTTGCTGGTCAATATCTCTTAAGGTCATCCCGTCATAAATCGACGTGTTCGATAAAAAAAGCTCTCAGACCGTTTTGGCCTGAGAGCTTCCAGTAATATTTCACTTAAAACTACTTATTGCATCCCACTATCATCAGCTAAGAAAGTATTCAAAATTTCCTCAACCATATCCCATTCTTCATTTGATTCAATGGGCTTTAAATCGCCATTGTCTTCATCTTCTGGGTTGAAGATATAAGCTTGAATGTCGACTTCTTCATCTTCTGCTGCATCAGCTGGATACAGTAAAATATATGAATGACCGAAGTCTTTTGAATCAAAGGTGAATAAAATATTGAATAATGTTTCGTTACCATCGTCATCGACTAAGGTAATTTTTTCTTCATCTTGTGGCGTATTTTGGTTTTGACTCATGCTAATTCCTCGCTATTCTTGGGTGAGTTTACCATGACGATCTAAGTAGTTTTGCAAGATTAAACTTGCTGCTAACTTATCAATCACTTTTTTGCGCTTCTTCCGTGACGTATTGGCTTCTTCAACCAGCATCCGTTCGGCCTCAACCGTCGTCAACCGTTCATCTTCAAAGTCAATCGGTAAGTGGAAACGTGCCGTTAAAAGGTCGCCGTAGTGTTGCGCGGCTTCTGCCCGCGGTCCCAATGTGTTATTCATATTCTTAGGCAATCCAAGGACAAAGCCACCAACTTCGTGTTCTTTCACGAGTTCAGCAACGCGATCTAACCCAAAGACTTCCTCATCTTCATTGATGCGAATAATTTCAACACCCTGAGCGGTCCAGCCAAAAGCATCACTAGTGGCCACACCAACTGTTCTGGAACCAACATCTAACCCCATTAACTTCATGCATTAACATCCTTATCTGCCTTCAAGTAGGACTTGACAAGTTCTTCGATAATTTCATCGCGTTGGTGCTTACGAATTAAATTCCGCGCATCCTTTAAACGCGGGATATACGCTGGATCTCCTGACAGCAAATAACCAACAATCTGATTGATTGGGTTATAGCCTTTTTCTTGTAACGCTTCATAAACCGTCGTTAACGTGTCATGAACATCCTTGTTACCTTCATTATCGAAGTTGAAATACATTGTTTTATCTAACGAACTCATATAAAGCACCTCCCGCTAGTTTCCGCTTCTAGTCTATTTTACTAAATGCTTATATGAAGTACAATCAATCGACTTGGATGTAACACATTCGTAATATCCGGAATTACTGTTCTGCCAACCATTCATGTGCTGCTTTCAATGCAGCTGCCAATCCAGCGGGCTTCTTCCCACCGGCTTGCGCCAAGGTTGGACGGCCACCGCCACCGCCACCAACGTGCGGTGCAATGGCTTTGATCAAGTCACCAGCCTTCAAACCGGCCTTAACTTGTTCGTCACTCACAGCAACTAGCAAGTTAACCTTTTCGCCAATCACTGTCCCTAAGACTAAGACATCCGAATAAGCCTTGGCCTTCCAGGTGTCACTCAATTGACGAAGTTGATCCATTCCGGAGACCTGAACAGCTTGCGCAATCAACGTATGGCCATTGACATCGTCAACTTGTTCAAATACTGCCCCTGCTTGTTGCTTAGCGAGTTTACTTTCAAGTGCCGCGCTCTTTTGTTGTTCAGCCTTCAAGTCGGCCTGTAATTGTGCCACCCGATCAGTGGTATCTTTCAATTGTGGGGCTTTTACTTGCGTCGCAATCGTCTTCAACCAGCCTTCTTCTTGTGACAACAATTCAAAGGCTTCCTTAGAAGTAACGGCTTCGATCCGTCGTGTCCCCGCACCGACACCGGATTCGGACACAATCTTGAACAAGCCCAGTTCGCTGGAATTCTTCACATGCGTCCCACCATCAAATTCGATGGAATAATCGCCGATTGAAACGACCCGCACGATTTTTCCATATTTTTGTGTAAAGACAGCAATAGCACCCATCTTATGACCGGTTTCTTGGTCTGTTTGAATCGCACTAACTGGCAAAGCAGCCCAGATTTTGTCATTGACGATCTGTTCTACTTTAGCCAATTCAGCTTCAGTCACGGCGCCAAAATGCGTAAAGTCAAACCGCAAGTAGTCCGGTTCAACTAACGAACCCGCTTGTGAGGTATGTTCACCTAAAACATCTCGCAAAGCTTGATCCAATAAGTGGGTTGCTGTATGGTTCTTTTCAACCTTATTGTGGAAGGCTAGGTCAACATTCATGGTATACGTGGACCCTTTGTGCATTGGTTTCAAAACTTCCACCGTATGCAAATGCTGCTTATTTGGTGCATTTTGCACATCGGTAACTTTGGCAACAGTTTGACCAGCAGCGTCTAAAATAACCCCGCGGTCAGCCACTTGTCCACCCATTTCAGCGTAAAATGGCGTCTTACTGAAAATCATTTCAGCGGTGCCGTCGTTCACACCATCAACCAGCTTCTCATCAACAACGATGTCCTTCAATTCACCTTGAACGTTGGTTAATTCATCATAACCAACGTATTCACTAGGCGTTTTGAGTTCAATCAATAAGCTACGTTGCACACCCATAGATTTCGCATTGCTCCGAGCATTCCGAGCACGATCACGTTGGGCCTTCATTTCAACTTCAAAGCCAGGTTCATCGACTTTTAAGCCTTCATCGCCGGCGTATTCTTTCGTTAATTCAAATGGGAAACCGTACGTATCGTACAATTTGAACGCATCCACACCAGGCAACGTATCGTCTCCGGCGGCTTTGGTATCCGCAATCAATTGATTAAGTAAACTTAAGCCATCGTTCAAGGTTTCATTGAAACGAACTTCTTCGGAGTGCACGATTTTAGCAATATAATCCGCATTCTTCAAAACTGCTGGGTAATGCGATTGCATAATTTCGCCCACAATTGGCACCAATTGGTCTAAAAAGGCGTCTTTCAACCCCAATTTTTGACCATGTAAAATGGCCCGGCGAATCAAACGGCGAATCACGTAACCACGGCCTTCATTTGAAGGTAGTGCGCCATCGCTAATGGCAAAAGTAATCGTCCGCGCATGGTCCGCAATCACTTTAAACGACACGTCATCTTGCTTATTTTGGCCGTACACTCTACCAGCACTGAGTTCCTCAGTCTTATGAATAATTGGCAAGAATAAATCAGTCTCAAAGTTAGTTGGCGCATTTTGGAAAATGGAAACCACGCGTTCAAGTCCCATCCCCGTATCAATGTTTTTACGTGGGAGTGGTTCGTAGGTGCCTTCTGGCGTATGGTTAAATTGTGAGAACACAATGTTCCAGACTTCCAAATAGCGTTCATTTTCGCCACCAGGATAATTTTCAGGATCGTCTTCGGCTAAATTGTTGAACGATTCACCACGATCATAGAAAATTTCAGAATCTGGGCCTGAAGGGCCTTGGCCAATATCCCAGAAGTTATCTTCCACTTTAATGATATGATCCGGCTTAACCCCGGTTGCTTCCCAGAATTTAGCAGCGTCGGTATCTTTGGGATAGACAGTCATGTAGAGCTTTTCTGGATCCCAGCCAAACCACTTTGGTGAGGTTAAAAGTTCCCAGGCCCAACTGATGGCTTCTTCCTTGAAGTAATCGCCAACAGAGAAGTTGCCGAGCATTTCAAATAACGTATGGTGCCGAGCCGTCCGACCAACATTTTCAATATCATTGGTCCGAATACTTTTTTGTGAACTAGTCATGCGTGGATTATCTGGCACGACAGAACCATCAAAATATTTCTTCATAGTCGCAACACCAGAGTTAATCCAGAGTAACGTTGGATCGTCGACTGGCACTAAAGATGCGCTAGGCACAATGGTATGACCTTTTTCATGGAAAAAGTCCAAATACATTTGCCGAATTTCACTACTGCTTAATTTCTTCATTAATGGTGGCACCCTTTCTCAATTGGTCTAAATTTAGGCAAAAAAACACCGTTGCTAGCAAAGACGCTGTTAACGCGGTACCACTTTGCTTGCAACGATGTGTTCGTTTACCTCTTAAGCTCATTAACGCTGAGACACGGACTAGTTGTCTAGTCATCACTTCTCGGTAGCATTCCATCGACACCGCACTTTTTTCAGCAACCAAAGCGTTTCTAAACAGTCATGGCGATAGAATATGTCCTTACTCTTGAAATTGTACTGTTGCCTAGGAAGCCTGTCAACCGTAAAGACAGAATTCAACTAAAAATCCAGCTCTTAACACAAAGCCTAAGCTAATTTTTAACTCTTACGGTCTTTACGCGCTTTACGAGCAGCCGCCCGTTGTTCAATCCGCCGATCCATCCGAGCCTTATCGGAAATCTTTGTCCGAATGCGACGCTTGTAACCCGGCTTAACCTTTTTCTTCGCATTTTTGACATAACTGATCAATGACGGATCAAGCTTATCGTGCCGAGTACCCCGTTTTTCACGCCGGTTACGATCATAGGAATCAACGATTTCGCCATCGCGAATCGCTTTAGGCTCAAACTTAATGCCCATTTCTTCAACAGCACTAACTTTATCCTCTTCACCTGGACTATAAAGCGTAATCGCCGTCCCCGGCATACCGTTCCGACCAGTCCGGCCGACCCGGTGAATAAAGAATTCTAAGTCATTTGGAATATCGTCATTAATCACATGCGAGACCCCTTCGATATCGATGCCTCGTGAAGCCAAATCGGTGGCAACAACGAATTGATATTTCAAGTTTTGCACGTCACGCATGACCCGTTTACGTTCCCGCGGTTTAATATCACCGTGAATCATCGCAACGGTCAAGCCTTGTCCCTTCAAATAATGAGCAATTTCCTGGACCCGTTCCTTAGTATTGGCAAAAATCAAAACCAAATATGGTTCACCAATCGTTAATAACCGATAGATAATACTATTCTTGTCATGACTTTTCGTCGAAATCAACCAATTATCAATGGTTGGACTAATCACGGATTCAACTGGAATTTCTTCCATGACGGGATTATTCATATACTTCCGCAAAAATGGGGTTAACTTTTGTGGCATCGTGGCAGAAAATACCAGCATTTGTAAATCAGCTGGCATTCGACCTGCAATTTGATCAACCACATTTAAGAATCCCATATCCAACGTCATGTCAGCTTCATCGACAACTAATTGCTGTGCCGTATGAATGTTCAGTGCCTGTGAGCGAATCAAATCTAAGATTCGTCCTGGTGTCCCAATCACTAATTGTGGTTGATGCCGATTTAATTTATCGATTTGATCCTGTTTGTCCGTCCCACCGACATATAAACCGATATGCAAGGCCTTGGGACTGTGTAAGATCAATTGTTTGGCAGCTTCCTGAATCTGATAAGCGAGTTCGCGGCTAGGCGTGGTAATCACGGCCTGAACACGGCGTTCATCAGGATTTAATTTGTTGATCATTGGTAATAAGAAGGTATGGGTCTTCCCACTCCCAGTTGCTGATTGACCAATCACACTGCGGCCAGCAGCAATCACGGGAATCAACTTTTCTTGCACTTTGGTTGGCTTTTTAAAGTTGATGTCCTGTAAAGCCTGCATCAAAAACGGCTGCAGTTGGAACTCTTTGAAACTTGCGGTCATAGTTAAACCTCTTTCTTATATTGACGAGCGACTTGGTCGAGTTCACGCACGACCTGCTCAATTTCTTGTTGGTCGACGGCCTTAGCGCCACTGGCCATTGGATGACCACCACCATCATGTAATTTAGCTAATTCATTGATGGCTGGCCCCTTGGAACGTAATCGAATTCGGAAGTCGCCTTCCTTTTGTTGCACGAAAATTGCCCAGGCTTCAACCGTATCAATGCGACCAGGCAATGGGACAACGCCAGCAGTACTAGCGTCCCCGATTTCAAATGAGTCCATGATGTCATTGGTTAAAATCACATAAGCAGCCCCAGATTCCAGTTGCGTCAAATGTTCATAAACGTATGCAGATAAACGTGCTACTGGCAGCGTAATCGTATCTTCAATCCGGTTGACTGCCGTCGCATCCGCACCAGCTTCCATTAAGGCCGCTGCTGCCCGCATCGTACTAGGTTTCGTCGCTGAATACAAGAAACGTCCCGTATCGCCAACAATGCCGGCATACAATAACCGCGCAGCGTTAGCAGTTAACGTCAATTCGGCCGCATTAGCAGCGTAGAAGTCGTAAATCAATTCACTCGTACTGGATGCGTCCACGTCAACCCACTGTGGGTCACCGAAAGCGTCATCGTTTGGATGATGATCGATTTTGACCAGTGTTTTGCCCGTATTATAAAATTCACCATCGACACGTGGCTGATTTGCTGTATCAAGCACGAGAACCAGTGCGTCATGGTAGTCTTCCTCAGTCACTTCATCCATCTGACCAAGCCAGTCAAAGCCATGATACTGTTTCCCAGGTGTCAGTATCCGTTTATCTGGAAAACTCGTTTTGATAATATCGGCCAAGCCAAGTTGACTCCCAATTGCATCTGGATCTGGGCGTTGATGCCGCTGAATAATAATTGTTTTTGCTGATTTGATTAAGTTTAAAATTTCTGTTTGGACGGTCATAAGTGATCCTTCCTCTTCCTGATTTGCTGGTGGCCATAATTCGGCACAGTACTTTAGTATACCGAACAATTGCGCTCACGCCAAATGAATTAATCACGCTCATTGGGATATAATGGCAAACTAATATTTTCAAACGCTAATGGTGCTAAGCCAGTCATCGTAATTCCGAGTAATCGAATGCCAGAATCGAAATGCTGATCGACGACTCCTTCAAATATTTCTTCAGCGTATCGGTAAAATGTCTCAGCATCGTTAGGCAAAAACTCTGGAAAAGTGCGACGTTTCGTAATTGTCACAAAGTCACCATAGCGTAACTTCAGCACGAGCGTTTTCCCATGTCGTTGATGGGTTTGCATCGTCTCACTCACCATCTCCGCCAAGGCTTTTAAATGTGCGGAAACTTGATCACTCGAACCTAAGAACGGTCCAAAAGTTCGTTCCTTGCCAATCGACTTCCGTTCACGCAGATATTCAACTGGGCGATCATCGCTGCCACGTACGCGCCGATACAAGATATACCCGAGTTTGCCAAAATGTTGAATCAAGTCCATTTCCGTCCACTGTAATAATTCATAACCACTATCAATTCCAAGCTCATGCATTTTGGGGACTGTCTTTTTCCCGACACCTCGGAATTTCTCAATCGGTTCACGCAATAAAAATGGTTCCGCGTCTTGTGGCAAAACGATCGTTACCCCAGCCGGTTTACGGTAATCGGAAGCCAACTTAGCAATGAATTTATTGTAGGAGATCCCAGTTGAACAAGTTAAGTGCGTCTTCGTCCAAATCTCACGTTGCAAACGATGGGCGAGTTCCACCGCACTATGAATCTGTGGTTTGTTTTCAGTTACATCCAAATAGGCTTCATCAAACGCAATCGGCTCGATCTTATCGGTATACTCATGAAAGATCTCATGAATCTGATCAGAAACTTGCCGATACAACGGAAAGTTGGGCTTTTTAAAAACAGCTTTTGGGCAAAGCTCAAGTGCCTTGGCCGCGGGCATCGCTGAATGTACCCCATATTGACGCGCCACATAATTTGCGGTTGTCACGACACCTCGACCACCAGTTTTACGAGGATCATACGCCACAACTAGCGGTTGCGTTTTATAGGCCGGATTTTCTCGCTCTTCAATCGACGCATAAAACGCATCCATATCAACATGGATAATCTTGCGACTCGTATTGATATTAATGGGTGACTCGCTAATGGACTGTGACATGTGATCCCCTCCCTCAGTATGGCTATTATACACGAACAAACGTTTGTTTGGCAACGAAGATGGGTTGTGCTGGTATGAAAAAACGCCCGACCAATTAAGGTCAGACGTTGAAACTGTTGCTTATTTTTCTTCTGAATCATCTGAGGCGCTATCAGCACTGTCATCGACATTGCTAGCAGCTGAATCAATATGACTTTCTTCAGTGTCGGCTGAATCATCAGCTGGCTTGTCGGCTTCTTTAGCATCATTTGCTTTGGCGGTAGCCCCTGCTTTAGGTGCAATTTTAGCAACCGCACTTAAATCAAAAACTAAGAAAATCCCATCACAATCAAGTGTCACTGTTTTTTCGGCTTCGTTGACTTCATCGACAACCCCGTGCAAACGACCAATCGTAGTAACCTTATCGCCACGTTTGATTTTGCTAAGCATTTGTTGATGTTGTTGTTGTTGTTTTCTCTGTGGACGAATCATGAAGAAGTATAAGAACCCGAACATGACTACGATAAAGAGAATTGATGTTAATTGACCCATTTTTATATCGCTCCTAATCTATGTTTGACTATCTTTAACTTTAACAAATTACGCTATCAATTACTAGTATTGCTAAAAGTTTTTGGCGTTTTTCTTGTTAAAACCGTACATTTCAAAAAAGTGCTCACGGAATTCTAGCAAATTATCATCCATAATGGCCTGACGAACCTGTTGCATCACGTGTAAGAGGAAATATAAGTTATGATAACTAGTTAACCGCAATCCGAACGTTTCGTCGGCTTTAATCAAATGACGAATATACGCGCGGCTAAAGTTACGACAAGTGTAACAATCACAATTCTCATCCAACGGCGTGAAATCATGGGCATACTTGGCGTTCTTTACAACCAGTCGTCCGTGTGACGTCATACAAGTCCCATTCCGCGCAATTCGGGTTGGCAAGACACAATCGAACATGTCCACCCCACGAATCGCACCGTCAATCAAGGCATCAGCTGAACCTACTCCCATTAAATAACGAGGCTTATTTTCTGGTAATAATGGTGTTGTAAAATCAAGAACGTGGTTCATTTCTGCCTTCGATTCCCCAACTGATAGCCCACCGATTGAATATCCTGGGAAATCCATACTAACCAGGTCACGGGCACTTTGTTCACGCAAATCTTTAAACCCGGCACCCTGCACAATTCCGAATAATCCTTGATAATCTGGATGTTGATGCGCCTTGAGCCCACGTTCTGCCCACCGGCTCGTCCGCGCAACAGAATGACGAACGTACTCATAACTTTCAAAAAATGGTGGACATTCATCCAAGCTCATCATGATATCTGGTCCCAAATCGTTTTCAACTTGAATCGCCTTCTCAGGTGACAAGAATCGTTTGGCACCGCTCAGATGATCCTTAAAGTGGACACCTTCTTCGGTAATATCACGATTCTTCGCTAATGAGAACACTTGAAAACCACCTGAATCGGTCAAAATACCCTTTTTCCAATTCATGAATTGGTGCAAGCCACCAGCTTCTTTAACAATCTGTTCACCAGGGCGTAGCCATAAGTGATAAGTATTGGAAAGAATAATCCCAGCACCCATCGCATCTAACTCTTCTGGGGCCAGCGACTTGACGCTTGCCTGCGTTCCCACAGGCATAAACATTGGCGTTGGAAATGTCCCATGTGGTGTAATAATTTCACCCAAGCGTGCGCCTGTGTGTTTTTCTTTTTTAATTAATCGGTATTTAATAGCCGGTTCCATAGTTAATTTTTGCCTCCGTTAATTCCTGATCTAAACTTTCAATATCATAGCACGAATCCAGCACTTGAGCCAACTCGCCTAACTAGTCGGTGCTGACAAAAAGAGACTGGAACTTGCCCAGTTCCAGTCTCAGTTCACGACTTACCGCTAATGAATATACATGGCATCGCCAAAGCTAAAGAAACGATACTTCTCATCAATCGCATGTTGATAGGCGTTCAAAATCATGTCACGGCCTGTAAAGGCAGCAACCAACATCACTAATGTTGATTTTGGCAAATGGAAGTTGGTGATAAACGCATCAACAACTTTCCATTGATACCCCGGCTTGATGAAAATATCGGTCCAACCAGAATCCGGCTTGATTTCGCCATCAAACTTCGTGCCGACCGTTTCCAACGTCCGAATTGAAGTCGTCCCAGTCGCGATAATCCGACCGCCGTTAGCCCGAACTTCATTCAAAGTCTTGGCGGCGTCTTCATCTAAGCGATAAAATTCACTGTGCATCTTGTGGTCTTCAATGTTATCTTCTTCAACTGGTCGGAAGGTACCTAATCCGACGTGTAACGTTAAATAAACCAGCTTCACACCTTTATCCTGAACCTTTTGTAATAAATCCTTCGTCCAGTGCAACCCTGCCGTGGGTGCCGCCGCCGAACCATTTTCTTTGGCATAAACGGTTTGATAACGATCTGGGTCATCAAGCTTTTCTTTAATGTATGGTGGCAATGGTGTTTCACCAAGACTCTCAAGAATTTCCATAAAAATCCCATCATAATGAAATTCAATCAACCGAATGCCATCTTCTTTTTCAGCAGTCACTGTGGCGGTTAGCTTGCCATCACCAAATGAAATCACTGTCCCAACTTTAGCCCGTTTTGCGGGTTTCATCAGCGTTTCCCATTCGTCGCCCTCGGTATTGTGCAATAACAAGACCTCAGCATGACCACCAGTCTCAGGCTTAACGCCATATAATCGTGCAGGCATGACCCGCGAATTATTCATCACAACCGCGTCGCCAGGATTCAATTGATCGAGAATATCGTAAAAATGCTTATCTTGCATTTCACCGGTTTTTCGATCTAATTCTAATAATCGCGATGTATCGCGTTGTTTAATCGGGGTTTGGGCAATTAGTTCGTGTGGTAAATCATAATCAAAATCTTCTAGCGTTAAGCTCATCAGGATGACCTCTAATCTATTTATTTAGTTTCTGGGTATGGAAAGCCCAGATGTTGATAACCTTTTAATGTGACGACCCGTCCACGTTGTGTTCGTTTGAGAAAACCAATTTGCAATAAATATGGTTCCACCACTTCCGCAATCGTGTCGGTCTCTTCACCGATATTCGCCGCAAT
Source organism: Lactiplantibacillus daoliensis (assembly GCF_005405005.1). Taxonomy (GTDB): domain Bacteria; phylum Bacillota; class Bacilli; order Lactobacillales; family Lactobacillaceae; genus Lactiplantibacillus; species Lactiplantibacillus daoliensis. The sequence goes on from NZ_BJDH01000002.1 coordinate 59,328, forward strand.
CGTTGCTAAGCCAACTGGGCCGCCATCGTAATATTCTAACATGGTTCGCAGTAACTTATTGTCGGTCTCGTCCAACCCGGCCTCATCAACCCGTAAATAAGTCAATGATCGTGTGACGATGGCCTCATCAATGGCGTCCTTATCAGCAACCTCCGCAAAGTCACGAATCCGTTTAAACAACCGGTTCGCAATCCGCGGCGTACCGCGTGAACGACTGGCAATCTCATGCGCACCGGACGGCTTGATGGGCGTCTGGAAGATATCGGCCGTTCGTTTGACGATGTCTTCCAAATCGGCAACTTGATAATAGGCCATGTGTTCAACAATCCCAAAACGATCACGTAACGGCGCCGATAACATTCCGGCACGTGTGGTCGCACCAATCAAGGTGAACGGTGGCAGTGGAAAATGCACCGGATGAGCCGTTGGACCTTGACCAACCACGATATCCACAAAGAAATCTTCCATCGCAGAATAGAGCATTTCTTCCACAATCTTAGGCAACCGGTGAATCTCGTCAATAAATAAGATATCACCAGGCTCCAACTCATTCAAGAGCGCCACCAAATCACCGGGTTTTTCAATCGCTGGGCCACTAGTTGTCCGAATATGCACTTGCATCTCATTAGCGATAACCATTGCCAGCGTCGTTTTCCCCAAACCAGGAGGCCCAAACAATAGGACGTGGTCTAATGATTCTTCCCGTTTACGAGCAGCTTCAATATAGACACCGAGTTCATGTTTGACCCGATCCTGACCAATATATTGGGCCAGCGTCTGCGGACGAAGCGACTTCTCTAAAGACCCCTCGGCGGCATCAGTGGTGTCACCTGATAACAATTTGTCGTCGTCCATGCTCATCCCTCCTTACGACTTAGTCGTCAATAACCGTAATCCTTCGCTCAGCAAGTCATTCGTATCCACTGACTTGGTTTGGCTAAAGGCTTCTAACTTCTTCGTGATTCGTTTAATTTCGCGAGCTGAATAACCTAGTGCTTCTAACGCAGCTAAAGCATCCGCCAAGGCGCCTTCTGCTGGATCATCAGGCATTGCCAATTCTGTTTGTCCGGTCACATCAACATTTAAATCATTTAATTTATCCTTCAAATCTAACACAATTTGTTGGGCCGTTTTCTTACCGACGCCAGGGAAACTGGTTAGATAAGTTGCATTGCCTTGATTAATGGCTTGAATTAACCCAGCATGGTCGTTATTGGCGAGAATTGCGAGCGCCGATTTGGGACCAATACCAGAAACATTTAATAATTTTTCAAATAAAGCTTTTTCATCCGCATCAAAAAATCCGAATAACGACATCCCATTGTCGCTGACGGCTTGGTGGATATACATCTTTATGGCATCTGCGCCAACTTGATAACGATAAGGGTTGGCCGTTAGTACTTTGTACCCGATGCCCGCAACTTCGATAACCACGAAGCTCGGTGTGACATCGGTAATCTGGCCTAAGAAATATTCATACACGGTCAATTTGCTCCTTTAATAAAACGTATGTTTGCTTGCTAAATTGTACCACATTCCCAGCCTTGCTTGATAGGTTTCGACCGATGATTTTACCGTCACTTTCATACTTGCCCCAAACCCGTTAAACATGCTATGCTCAAAGCCAATGGAGGTGCCATTTTGCAATTAAAACCTTTTACCGCCGTCCTACCAAATGCTGACGGCCGAATTAAACTTGAAACTAACGACGAAACTTGGTCCACAGAAGACGAACAGCGTCAAACCGGCAACAGTTATTACTGGTATGAATTGACTCAAAACGGCGTTCACCAATGGCGTTTAATCGCGCGTTGGCCTGAAAACCAAACCGTTTCAACAATTATCCCAGCCACAATTAACACCGTCCTTTATGCGCAACAACCTGTCATTGAAATGTTAATCGACGATTGGGTTGGTCACTTTCCCAAAGCGCTAGAAGTGACGGACACCAATAAAGTGACGCATCGACTATGGCAGATCACTGATTCCGACGTGAATGCGGATATTACCGAAGTGTTGGCCCCAATCGAACCGCGCAAAACTTGGCTGACCACTACCAGCACATCCCTAGTAATGTTAGTAGCCGACAGCGAGTGGGCAAAGTTTAAAGCGCCAGTCAGTATTCCCGCTCACTTGATCCGTTTAGCAACTGACCAACACTAAGCACCAGCCAAAAGCGCTGATGCTTTTTATTTAATTTGATGTCCATCTAAATTTATGGCTCACTTTCAAAACGACAGGATATGTCGCGATCTGGTGTTATCCTATCATTATCAACTCAATAAGTTACTAATACCAATAAAGGATGATCGATTAATATGACAGAATTACCATTTACCGCCGAAGATAGTTGGGCGCTTTGGAACCTCCCAAATGCGTCACTGGACGATAAAACCGACAAAGAACGCGAAGAACTTTTTGCAAACAACTATCAGCCAGAGACATTTCCAATCGAATTACTACCAGACGACCTCGAGAAACATCTAAAAGGCGTTCAGTATGTCCTAGTTGGCATGAATCCTGGCAATGCTGGCAATGATCACCCTGCTGAAGGCGTCTTTCTAAACTTTCACGGTCAAAAGAAAAGTGCCGACTCGCGGTTAGCTGCTGCCGTCTATGGAACAGCTGTCTGGGGGACCTTCATGACTGATCTGTCGAACACCATTGACAGTGACAGTACCCGCATTAAATTCATTGAAGCTAATGTCGCACAGTTAGAAGCTCATCTTGATGAACTCGGCATTCCGCGTGATGCAACCTTAATTGCCATGGGTAAAAAAACTGCCACCGCACTCGACCAATTTGCAACTAGGCCGGTCGCGCAAATACCACACTATTCACGTGCAAATGCACACTGGAACGCAACTGATGCACATGCACTACTCCTCTCAATCGGTCAGAAATAATTTATTAGCAATCGGTCGTCAAAATTGGCTGACAAAAGGACTCACGATGATGGTCGTGAGTCCTTTTCGAATGATACTTTTATAAGATTAATCTTTTTCCACCTTAAACCGTTTAAACCCAAGCCACCCAGCAATTACAATCACAATGATCCAGCTCACTACCGCCAACCATGTGCCTAGTTTTAAGCCTGGTGTCGTATAAGTCAACTTAATGGTGTGCTTGCCAGCTGCTAACGCTGCGCCAACGAACGCGTCATTGACGATTTGCGTTTTTACTGATTTTCCGTCAACTTGTAAGTGCCAACCAGTTGAGTACGGAATACTCGTCGTTAATACACTCGCTTGCGTCGTCTTGGTCGTGCCGGTCACTTGGTTAGCAGTCACCCGCATATTTTGTAGACCTTGTTTTTGTAGCTTAGTTGTTTGGGCCGTATATGATTTGCCAAATGGGACGGCCACTAATTTTGCGGACTTAAACTTCAAGTCACGAACCTGCGTAAAGTTCAAAACTATCTTTTCACGCGCATGTTTGCTATAACCAAGATTAATTACCGCAGAGGTTCGTGGTTCATAGTCCGACATATTGGTCGTCCCAAGTTGGTTAAAGGTCGCCAAGTTATCCATGGTTTGAGCCGTTAAACTATAACCGCTGGCACTTAAATTGCCCTTTAACCCATCACGCAACCGATTTAACTTATCAATTTTTGTATTCGGTCGTGCTGCGAAAACACTATTCCGATTACCAACCGTCATTGCATATTTGATGGACGAATTATTATATGTGATACCATCAAGAACCAGATATAATTCAGTATTACGATATTTCTTCGGATTCGTAATCGTTAAATTATAAGGCAACTGATGACCTTGCATATCACTCGTCATTTGTTTCAGCCCATTTTTGTTCACTTCGGCATCGTTGTTAAAGATTTCTTGATTTGCCGTAATTAAGTTAAGCAAGTGTTGCGAAGGTTTGGTCATCCCGGTTGCCGGGGTCAGGCTTTCACGTTGTTCTGGCGTCAAAATGATCGTATCTGCCGGTAATTTGCTCAACAAGTTGTTAGAACTTCCGGAAGCATGCTGGTTCCGATAAATAATCACCTTATCGGTCGAATCTAGCATTGTTGTATCATCCAACTGCGCGCTATAAGCCACGTTTTCGCTCTTAGTGGTCGGAGTAACCGTCTTGACATCTTTAGCTTTGGTCGTCGTCATGGCGCCCTGCAATAAGGCTTGTTCCCGATCCGTCACGGCAAGCTTAGCAAACGTTTTGGGCGAAAATTGTTGGGTTTGTGTATATACCAAAGGCAATGCCCGCTTAGACTCAAGCAACACGGTACCAGTGTGATTACTCAACCCATAAATAAATTTATCCGCGTAAATCTTCGGTTCACCTTGTTTGGTCTTGACCACTTGATAGCCACTTGGCAAAGCTTGACCCTTCAATTGGTCCTCCCGCGCAAATAAATAGCGAACCCCTAAGAAATTACTTAAAGTCGTTCGTTGATCTAACGTTCCGAGTGGCGAATTCATCGCATATTCTGAATTACCAAGGTCTTGTGACAACTTACCCACGTAGCCGCTTTGGACTGAAAAGTAAGAGCCAACCGTGTGTGTGCCTAAGACCATTGGCACATCACTCTCGGCAGAACGCATCGTGTAATAATTTGGTCCCAGCGCCGTTCGGTAAAAACCAGTTTTGGACAAGCCGGTTTGAGCACCATCAAGGTAACCTTTTACCCACTTCATCGCAGTACCCTTGCGAATCTGCTCGGTACTATTCGAGTTCGTATTAATACTCATCCAACCTAGGCCGTTGTTAGCAAGATTCAGCACAACCATCCCCAACAACAACCAATTAAACTGGCGTGTGGACAGCTTCAGTGAGTGTCGAGCTAATAACAAACCAACTAGCGCTAGCAAGATTAAATAAGTCGCAATATCATGTTTTCGAATATTTAAATATAGCCCGTTGATGATCCAAATGATGGCCAGCAATCCGCCACTCATCCCAGTTAACCATTTCAAATCGCCAGCGGTTAGGTTCGCCATTTCATCAACAAAAATCATCGTTGCTAAGGCAAATACAAGCGTTGCCATCATCAACCAGCGATTTGACGGTGTCGATAAGACGTTAAAGAACGCGGCAAAGCCCGGAACCAAGATACCAATCATCATGGCAACGATTACCCAGTTTAAAGTCCAGTAACGCTTGAAGTGTTTTAAGGTATACAACGCCCCTAAAAAGCTAATGCTACTTAATCCAAGTGTGACCCAGTATTGAACACTCCCACCATTCGTTAAAAGTCGATTGGGTAAATTAATGTAGTAATTAATGGGGTACGTGAATAGCCCATTGGCAAAGTCAAAGCTTGTCCGAGTGGCATGCAGCATCGCTAAAATTGTCGGTACCAAGATGGCACCAGCCATCGCAACACCCAGCACGACAGCAACTAACAATCGCCAAAATAGTGCCATAAAATGTCGTGACAAGCGTTGTTCACGTTTCAGTTGCCAGAAACGGACAAACGCGTAAATCAAGCTACCGAGTGCTAACAGATAAGCAAAATAGAAATTGCTGGTAATCACCATGGCGGTAATTAAGGTTAACGGTAACCAGTGCTTTCCCTGCAAGACTCGTTCAATTGCCCAGCAGAGTATCGGGAACCAAATCATCGGTAAAATGAAGAACGGATGGTGCATGCCAACATAAAAGGTATAGGCCGTAAAGGTATAAGTCAACGTCCCAATCAAGCGGCTCAGTCGACTAAAATGAAATTGCTTGCTAAAACCAAGAAAGGCTAGTCCAGCACAATATAACCGCAAAATAATCAAGGCTTGGTAGGTAAATTCCAAATGTGCCCGTGAAGTCAGCGCCACCAAATAATTAAATGGATCACCAACCACATAGTAGGCAAACGTCGTTAACTGATCAGCGCCTAACCCCATATTCCAAGACCAGCTGAATAGCTTTAACGGATTGCTTTGTAAGATTCGTTGAAATTCCAACAGGATTGGAAAGTGCTGCGCAATCCCATCAACTTCCCAAATTAACGTTCGCCCGGCCAAGAATAGACTACTAAACGTCAAGCCACAAATGATGACAAACATGACGCTATAAGTCACCCATAGTGGGATTTTTCTAAATTTAATCAAACTCTGGTCCCCTTCATTAAACCGCGATGCCTCGCGATCCCCATCTAATTTCGGTAAAATAATGGTTTAATTTTACCATGAAACGACGCAACAGCGTATCAGTTACCAATAAACTTAAAACTTTCGAAGAAAAAAGGCCCTCGCAATTCGGACAGACACAAAAGACCGTGACATTAATCACGGTCCTAGGTCTAACGCGTCGCTTGCGACGTATGACTATCTTGAATTCGTTTGAACATTTTTTCCATATCAGTATTCGTAAAGTGAACCGTCACTGGCCGGCCATGTGGGCAATTAAATGGATTCTCACAAGTCGGCAATTTTTTCAATAATGCCCGCGCCTGTTGATCATCTAAATGATGATTAGCCTTGATTGCACGTTTACACGACATCATAATGGCAGACTTCTCACGAAACTGTGCGACTGTCAGTTTGCCATCTTGCAGTACCCAATCAACCATTTCACGAATCGTGTCCTCTTCCTGTCCGGCCTTAAACCAAGTCGGATGGGAATGGACGATAAAACTATTGCCGCCAAAAGCTTCCAACTTGATTCCAAGCTCAGCCAGCATCGGCAATTGTTCTTTAATTTTCAATACATCACTCGTGGGATAGTCCAAAATGATTGGGACTAACAAGTTCTGTTGATCCGGGCTGACCTCGCCAATTGCTTGACGATAGTATTCATAATTGATCCGTTCTTGAGCAGCATGCTGATCAAGAATATACATGCCATCATCCGACTCGGCAAGTAGATAAGTGCCGTGCATTTGACCAAGGTAGCGTAATTCTGGAAAGCGCTCGGTTGAAGCTGGTGTACTGGTCTCCTTGGTTTCAGGTTCAATGGCCATCATTTTTGCTGGCTTGGCGACCCCAAATGGTAACCCCACGGTTTCATCACGATACCGCTCATCAAAAGCAGTCACAGCGGTATTGTCGAGTTCACGCTTGTCACTGATCATAATTGGCGTTGTTTCAGCCGACTCAGTCTCTGCGGCTGCAGAGGTATCCGCAGCTGAAGTTGCTGCTTGTGACGTTGCGGCAGCCATTTCAGTTGCGGCGGGTGCCGTTGATGGACTAACTTCTACCTTAGCGGGACGCGGCTTTACCTGATACTGTGATGAAGCGGCATTTAAATCAATGGCTAATTGGTCTGTATTTAGCCGTTCACGCCGGTGGCTTCCTAAATTCGTTAATGCCGACGGAATCAAATTGACGTTCGCTAAACGGTCTGTAATCGTTGTACTAATCAGCTTCGCTAAGGCTGGCTCTTGACTCAATCGAACCTCTTGCTTAGTCGGATGCACGTTCACATCGACCAGCAAGGGGTCCATTTCAAGTGCGACCACCGCAATCGGATAACGGCCAACCATTAATTTCGACCCATAGCCTTGGATGATAGCCTTAGTCAGTTGTTGATTCTTGATAGCACGACCATTAATTAAGACTGTGATATACTGCCGACTTGCTCGCGTCAATTCTGGTAAAGCGATATAACCAGACAAGGTATAGTCAGGCGTTGAACCAGCAATTGCCACCATTTTACGAGCGTTTTGTACCCCATAAATGCCAGCAATCACCTGTTGCAAATCACCACGACCGGCTGTTTTAAGTAACTCTTTCCCATTGTGCACCAGTCGAAAAGCAATCGCCGGGTAACTCAAGGCTAGGCGATTTACAATATCGACAATATTAGCTAGTTCGGTTTGCGGTGACTTCAAATACTTTAAGCGAGCTGGTGTATTGAAAAACAGCTCGGTAACGGTGATATCTGTTCCTTGACGCAAAGGCGCCGGGGCTTGTTTCAGCAATTTACCGCCACGATAATGAATGTTTGTCCCAGTAGTACCAGTACTCGTATTCATAACCACATCCGCAACTGACGCAATACTTGGTAACGCCTCACCCCGAAAGCCCAGTGAATGAACTCGAAATAAGTCTTCACGAGACGTGATTTTGCTCGTCGCATGCCGTTTAAACGCCGTCAAAACGTCATCATCCGCAATGCCGTCCCCATCATCAATCACGCGAATTGATTGCACGCCCGATTCCAAAACTAACACATCAATTTGCGTTGCATGGGCATCCACCGCATTTTCAACCAATTCTTTAACTACCGAGGCCGGACGTTCCACAACTTCCCCAGCGGCGATTTGATCCGCTAAAACGGATGCTAATTCATGGATTTTTGCCATTGCCATCGGCTCCTTCATCTAAAAAATTACTGACCTAGTTTTTGTTGCCATTTATACAGCTGATTCATCACATCCATCGGTGTCATCGCCATCAGGTTTAAAGTCTTCAACTGTTGTAAGACTTTCTCACCTTTGGCATCGGTGACCGTTGGTTCACTAAATAGGGATAATTGTTCCTCTGGAGCTGGAATAGCAGCCACGGTTGGCGCTTTTGCAACAACAGGTGGTTGCTTTACAGTCGGTGTTGGTTGAACTGGACTAGTCGTTGTCACACCCTCACCAGTCACGGACACAGTGCTAGTTTGACTTTCAAGACTCGTCAAGATCGTATTGGCACGCGTTAACAGATCGGCTGGCATCCCAGCGAGTTTAGCCACGTGAACCCCATAGGATTTGTCTGCAGCACCGTCCTCGACTTTGTGTAAGAAAACTAATTCACCGTTTTGTTCGGTCGCCCCAACATGCACGTTGCGTAATCCTTTGAGTTCTTGATCCAATGCTGTCAATTCATGATAATGAGTCGAGAAAAGCGTTTTTGCATGGATATTGTTATGCACAAATTCAATGATTGCTTGGGCCAGAGCCATCCCATCATAGGTAGCAGTTCCTCGGCCAATTTCATCAAATAGAATCAAACTATTCGCAGTAGCATGTTGCAACGCATTATTGGCTTCTTGCATTTCCACCATAAACGTACTCTGACCAGAAATTAGGTCATCCGTGGCGCCAATTCGTGTAAAAATTTGATCAAAAATTGGCAATTTGGCTTGCTTGGCTGGCACAAAACAACCAATCTGTGCCATGATCACCGTCAGTGCCAATTGCCGCATATAGGTACTTTTACCTGACATATTAGGCCCGGTAATCAGTAACACCGTCTCATCAGGGGTCATGTTGACATCGTTTGGCACGTAACTTTGATTACCCATTACTTTTTCAACGACGGGATGACGACCTTCAACAATGTCCAAATTGTGCGACTTAGTCAGTGTCGGCCGAACAAACCGGTAATCTTCACTGACGACAGCAAAACTTTGCAATACATCAATAGCGGCTACAGCTTTAGCCAACGTTTGTAGCCGTTTAATGGCCCCTTTAACTGTTTCTCGCACCTTAGTGAAGAGTTCATACTCTAACTGGGTAGAATGGCTCTCAGCCTCTAAAATCAAGCTCTCATGTTCTTTGAGCTCTGGTGTGCTAAAACGTTCAGCGTTGGTTAACGTCTGTTTCCGTTCATAACGATCAGCAGGCAGTTGCGCCAAGTTAGACTTGGTCACTTCAATATAATAGCCAAAAACACGATTAAACCCGATTTTAAGGTTCTTAATCCCAGTAACTTCACGTTCTTTAGCCTCTAATGCCGCAATCCATTTTTTACCATTATTCATGGCATCGCGGTATTTATCCAACTGTTCGTCGTAACCATCCTTGATGACCCCACCATCTGTCACAGATAGTGGTGCTTCCTCAACAATCGCCCGATCAATTAAGTCAGCCACATCTTCCACTGGATCTAAGTGGCTCACTTCTGCCGTAAACACTTTTTCATCTAATTCAGACAAAATATAGCTGATTTTAGGCACTTGGCGCAAAGACGTCTTTAACTGAATCAAGTCTCGTCCATTCACGCTCCCAAATGCCACGCGGCCGGCTAACCGTTCCAAGTCATAGACCTTGACCAATTCTTCTTGTAAATTACTGCGTTCAAAATAGTGATCTAACAACGCAGCCACTTTATTTTGACGGGTTTCAATATCTGCCTTAACAATTAATGGCCGATCTAACCATTGTTTCAGCAAGCGACCACCCATCGCGGTCTTAGTTTCATCCAATAACCACAAAAGAGTGCCTTGTTTTTTGCCTGTTCGAATCGAACGCATTAGTTCCAAATTATATTTAGAGTTATGATCCAACTTTAAAAAATAGGAAGGTTCATAAGCCACGGCTTTTTGTAAATGCGCCAGACTGCGTTTTTGAGTCACATTAATATACATCAATAAGTGCTCAACGACCTTGGTCTCGAGTTCAACCGTCAAGTCTTGAGTGAGGTAGCTCAATTCTGCTTGTGGCTCAACTTGGTTCTGTTCCGAAACCAAGATCCCCAAGTTTTTAATTTTGGCTCTGAGATCATCATCAATTGACTCATCAACCACGATCTCCTTCGTCTGTAAACTCGTGATTTCATTGATCAACGTATCAATGGTGGTCAGTAAACTGGTCTTTAATTCTCCAGTGGATAAATCCGCGTAGGCAAACCCAAATTGACCATCGGCTTGAATTAAAGCAGTCAGGTAATTATTGGATTTAGCTTGTTCAGCGCCGCGTTCTAAAGTCGTCCCCGGCGTCACCAACTGAATGACTTCGCGTTTGACCATGCCTTTAGCCAGCTTAGGATCTTCCATTTGCTCGCAAATGGCAACTTTGTAGCCTTTATCAACTAAAATATCAATATAATTTTGGACAGCGCGATGTGGAACCCCACACATTGGAATTGGATTGGCCGCGGAATGGTTCCGGGTGGTTAAGGTCAATTCCAATAATTGGGCACCCTTGATAGCGTCGTCATAAAACATTTCATAAAAGTCACCCAGCCGATAAAATAAAAATGCGTCTGGATATTGATTTTTCACCGAGAAATATTGACGCATCATCGGCGTATCACTCGTTTTTTGTGGCAACTTAGTTCCTACTTTCTATCTCAAATTAATCATCAAAATAAGGGTGGTCCGGGTTAATCAAAATCCGTTCGATCTTCTTAGCATGTCCCGTCTTACCATCAACATCAATCACACAACCAGATAAGACCGCTGGACTGTCTTCTTGCACATTAAAACGGGTCGGCATTTGTTCCAAAAACCGACCAATCACATTTTCACGAGTCATCCCTAGAATCCCATTATAAGGGCCTGTAAAGCCAACGTCACTTAAAAAGGCCGTACCGGCAGGTAGAACGCGGTTATCGCTCGTTTGCACGTGCGTGTGCGTCCCAATCACCGCACTAACTTGACCATCCAAGTACCAGGCCATTGCTTCTTTTTCACTCGTCGTTTCCGCATGTAAGTCGATAAAGATATTAGGTGTTTGTTCACGCAACTCATCGACCAGTGGCTTGACGGTTAAAAAGGGATTCGCCAAATTCTGGCCCATAAAAACATTGCCCTGCACATTAATCACTGCTAATTTTTCGGTATTAACATTCACAATCGTGTAGCCAGATCCCGGTGTCGTCTCCGTTGGAAAATTCAGTGGTCGTACCAACTTTTTGGCATCACCAATAAAATCAAAAATTTCATTATTATCCCAAGTATGGTTTCCCATGGTAATCACGTCGGCACCAGCCGTCAAAAAATGCTTATAGACATCCTGGTTGATCCCGCGACCCTTAGTGGCGTTCTCACCATTAACAATGGTTACTTGCGGTTTGTAACGCCGCTTTAATTTTGGCAAATACGTGGCAATCGCTGCTTGACCCACTTCACCCATGACATCGCCGACAAATAAAATTCGCATATGTTGCTCCCTTGTTTTAACGTTATAACCATTATTCTAGCATTAATTAGCATAAAAAGTGGTGCTCAATCCACAATAAAAATGAGCTTAAGCCAACTTTCAGCCCAAACTCATTGTTAAATTCTCATTGGGCTATTTTTTCAACCCGTGCAATTAGCCACAAGCAACTCCCAGCAAGCCCAATTCCGCACATGACGCCAGTGATCAGGGGCCGAAAATTAATTATCTCGCCGATTAAGCCCAAAATTCCAATTAGGGCAAAGAGCCAAATTGCATACTGATTAAACCACGGATGTCGTTCACGAAACAATGGCCGTTCATTTAAACCCAGGTGACGATCAAACTTATTTAAGCCGTCCAGTCCGAAAATTCCAAACAGGAACACAAAACTGACGACTGGATTCATGAGCTTCAATTGTGGTTTAAACAGATTAACTAGTGTCAAAATGATAAACGCCACCATCATGACGACTAACATCATTCGAACTGGCCGAATTTGTTTGCGAACATCTTGACGCCGCAAATACTCGGTCATACCGACGTCTTCACGCAACAATACATCCAACGACAAGTCGTAAAAATCGCTCAAGCGTAACAAACTATCAATATCTGGATAACTATTTTCGTTTTCCCAACTAGAAATCGTTTGACGAGAAACGTGCAATTGTTCTGCCACGGCTTTTTGAGTCAATTGCTTATTTAGCCGTGCCTGTTTTAAACGTTCACCAAAGCGCATGATCATCAGCTCCCTTATTAATTGCTTTAATCATAAATCGGCGACTCACAAAAACCTAGCTTAGAATCTTGGCACCTTGATTTGACGGTAATTATGACATGAACCAATTAGAAATTGGCTGAACTAATTTCACTGTAACTAAAAAAATAAGCCCAAGACCGAAGTCCCAGACTCATTTTCTATTTATTTAGCGTAGTCAACTGCTCGAATTTCCCGAATAACTGTCACCTTAATGTGACCAGGATACTCAAGTTCATTTTCAATTTGCTTTTTGATATCGTGCGCCAAAACAGTTGCTTGTAAATCAGAAATTTCTTTTGGCTTTACGATAACCCGAATCTCACGACCAGCTTGAATCGCATAGCTCTTCTTGACGCCATCCTCATCATTCGCAATCGCTTCAAGTTTTTCAAGTCGATGAATGTAATTCTCCAACGACTCGCTCCGAGCGCCTGGCCGAGCAGCAGAAATTGCATCCGCCGTCGCAACCAACACAGCAATAATCGATTTCGCTTCAACATCACCATGATGAGAAGCAATTGTATTAATTACCACTGGATTTTCTTTGTACTTAGTTGTCAATTCCACGCCAATTTCAACGTGGGAGCCTTCGATCTCGTGATCGACGGCTTTACCAATATCGTGTAATAACCCTGCGCGTTTCGCTACAGTAACATCTTCACCAAGTTCAGCGGCCAAGACACCCGCTAACTTCGCAACTTCAATCGAATGATTTAACACATTTTGTCCGTAACTGGTCCGATAATTCAATCGACCGACCAACTTGATCAAATCAGGATGCATCCCATGCAATCCTAAATCAAAGACCGTTTGTTCACCGGTTTCACGAATCTTCTCGTCCATTTCTTTACGAGCTTTTTCAACCATTTCTTCGATCCGAGCCGGATGAATCCGACCGTCTTGAATCAATTTTTCGAGCGCAATCTTAGCAATTTCGCGACGAATTGGATCAAAACCACTCAAAACGACCGCTTCCGGCGTGTCATCGATAATTAAATCGACACCCGTCAACGTTTCCAGTGTCCGAATATTACGACCTTCACGACCGATAATCCGACCCTTCATGTCATCATTTGGTAATGAAACGACTGAAACAGTCGTCTCAGAGACCATATCGGCGGCACTCTGTTGAATGGCTTGAACGATTAAGTTTTTAGCTTCTTTTTCAGATTGGGCCTTAACTTCGTCCGTACTTTCTTTGATCATCACTGCGCGCTCATGCGTTAATTGATCTCGCGTTTGCGTTAAAATCTGTTCCCGCGCTTGGTCTTGTGACAAGGCGGCAACCTTTTCTAATTCTGCTTGACGTTGCGTGATTAGTGAAGCTGCACTTTGTTGCTGTTGCTCAACCCGTTTTTGCTCTGTGGCAATTTTTTCTTCCTTTTTGCCTAAAGCATCTTCGCGTTTTTCAAAAGTATTTTCTTTGTGATCCAAAGTCTCTTCGCGTTGTAGCAGACGGTCTTCTTGCTTTTGCACTTCATTCCGTCGTTGCTTCAATTCACCTTCAACTTCAGTTCGATAGCGGTGACTCTCCTCTTTTGCTTCAAGGACTTTTTCTTTCTTATGAGTCGCTGCTGCTTTCTTAGCCTCAGAAATAATACCTTCAGCGGTGTTCTTGGCCACGTCCAAATCCTTTTCATGGACATTCTTACGAACGTAATAACCAATCCCATAGCCGACAACAATTGCGATGACTGCGAGGATTAACCCGAAAACATTCATGTTTCCACCTCCGCATCACCAAAATCCAGTTAACATAAAATCAACTACAAATTTTCAGATGTTATATTTTGATTACTTACACACTTGTTATTCTAATGTTTGAAACAAGTAGTGTCAACTTAAAGTCTTATGTGAGGGCGGTCTGAACCGGTTTCAACTAGGTTGAAATGGCTCTTTTTGGGACAGAAAACGCCCAAAGCAACCGCTTTGGACGTCAAATGTTCACTTATTTAGTTTCTTTTTCGGCTTTAGGTGTCTCTTTCAAGTCAAGGGTACTTGGATCGGTTACTTTATCCTTAGCTTTCGGATCGGTCATTTCAGCTTCTTCATCGGTCGCAGCATCCATCCCATAGGCATTTCGAACTTTGGTCCGGATCTCATCCATGACATCTGGATGTTCAGCCAAGTATTTCTTGGCGTTCTCACGCCCTTGGCCGATTCGGTCTTCACCATAAGAATACCAAGAACCACTCTTCTTAACGATATCCTTATCGGCAGCCATATCAACGATTTCACCAGTTTGAGAAATCCCATGACCGTACATGATATCAACTTCTGCACGCTTGAATGGCGGCGCAACCTTATTCTTGACCACTTTGATTCGAACACGGTTCCCGATAATATCGGTGCCATCTTTAATTTGTTCTGCCCGACGAACTTCCAAACGAATCGTTGCATAGAACTTCAACGCACGACCACCGGGAGTAACTTCAGGATTACCGAACATAACGCCAACTTTTTCACGAATTTGGTTAATAAATAAAGCAATCGTTTTGGTTTTATTTAAGGTTCCAGAAAGTTTCCGAAGTGCTTGAGACATTAAACGAGCTTGTAACCCAACGTGGGCATCACCCATTTCACCTTCAATTTCGGCACGTGGCACTAAAGCCGCAACCGAATCGATGACTAAAATATCCACCGCACCACTAGAGACCAAGGCGTCGGCGATTTCCAACCCTTGTTCACCAGTATCAGGTTGTGAGAGCAATAAGTCGTCAATATTAACACCTAAGTGTTCAGCGTAAACGGGATCTAGCGCATTTTCTGCATCAATATAAGCTGCGGTTCCGCCTTGCTTTTGTACTTCAGCAACAGCGTGTAACGCAACAGTTGTCTTACCTGAACTTTCAGGCCCATAGATTTCAACGATACGGCCACGCGGATAACCGCCAACCCCTAACGCATCATCTAAGGCTAATGACCCACTTGAAATGGTTGAGATTTCGGTGTTAGCCGCATCCCCCATTCGCATAATAGAGCCTTTACCAAAGTTCTTTTCAATCTTTTTTAAGGCAGCATCTAGTGCTGCTTGCCGTGCATCAGCCAAATTATTTCCTCCTTTGGTTCTCGCTCTTAACTCTTAATATCATAGCTGTTCAATTGCAGAAATGCAAGCAAAAAGCGAACAAAAGTTCGGTTTATTTTTCAGTCGGTTGTTCTGCAGCTAATGCCCGCCGTAAGAGGTCTAATCCGGCCATTACACTCCGCTCACGAACTTTCTGCCGATCACCAGCAAAGTGATACAGTCGGCCAATTGTCGGCTGTTTACGATAAGCTAGTCCAATCCAAACAGTCCCCGCAGGCTGTCCTTCCAAGTCGTCTGGACCAGCCACACCGGTAAAGCTTAAGGCAATCGCGGTTTGCAACTGAGCACGGGCCCCATCGGCCATCGCGATTGCCGTTGCCTCCGACACAACACCAGCCTGATCAATCGTGGTTTGCGGAACGTTGACCAATTGGTGTTTGGCCGCATTCGCATACGTCACAAAGCCGCCTGGGAATATTGCTGAGACTCCCGGTACACTGCCGATAGTACTCTGAAACTCACCAGCAGTCAGACTTTCAGCCGCGGTAATACTCAAGTTGCGCGCAATCAGCGACTCAACCACAACTTTTGCTAATGAGTTATCATCGCCATAACCGTAAAAGTACGTTCCAACCTTAGTCATAATCTGTTCGTCAACAACATCCAATGCAACTTGAGCTGCTTGCTTCGAATCAGCTTGAGCACTCAACCGCAACGTCACTTCATTGGTCTTAGCATATGGTGCAATTGTCACCGCTTGTTGATCATTGATCAGTGTTTGCAACTCAGTCACCAACTTAGATTCACCAATGCCGAAAAACCGCAACACGCGTGAATAAATCTGTGCCTGTTTGCCGTATACTGCCTGTAGCTTAGGCTTAGCCTCCGAATCAAACATCTTAGTCATTTCACGTGGTGGCCCAGGTAACAACAAAAAATCAGCTGAATCTGGGGACTGATAAAACGCCCCTACGGCCATACCATTATGATTGGTCAACGGTGTTGCCCCGTTTGGATACAGTGCTTGAATCCGATTATTAGCCGTCATCGATTTGCCGGTCGTTTTAAAATAATTATTGATGACTGTCATCGCTGCCGCATCTTCCACCAGCGGAACGTTTAAGTATTTAGCCAACGTTTGTTTCGTTAAATCGTCTTTCGTTGGCCCGAGTCCACCTGATAAAATAACTAAATCATTGCGTTGTGCGGCAATTTCAATCACTCGGGCTAACCGGGCTGGATTGTCCCCAACTACTGTTTGATAATAGCTGTCAATCCCAAGTTCAGCTAATCCTTGTGCAATGTGCGTACTATTGGTATTCGTAATCTGACCGAGCAAAATTTCGGTTCCTACCGCAATTATTTCTGCCTGCATTAAATTAATGACCCTCCTCGTAACTGTTGTTTCACGTTACATTAAGTATATACGTAATGTAACCCTCACTACCACTAAAAGAATCGAAAAAAGTTCACTAACCAGTCGTCCTAGTTAGTGAACTCAAAGAATTACTTAAAGCCATCTGCAAAGACATCCCGATTTTGAACGAAATAGTCAATTCCTGAATAGATGACAAAGAATAAACAAATATATAACATAATCAAGGCAAATGGGAAGTTGATGGCGTCAAAGAAGACGTTATTCAACAATAAGAAGATAATGGCAATCATTTGTGTGGTTGTCTTAATCTTACCTGGCATGGCTGCAGCCATGACTTTACCGTTGTTTTCAACGATCAAAAGTCGCAGTCCAGTAACAGCTAATTCCCGACACATGATAATGGCAACGACCCAGTCAGGCGCCATGTTCAAGCGAACTAAGATAATGAATGCCGTCATGACCAACATCTTATCGGCCAAGGGATCCGCAAACTTACCAAAATTGGTCACCAAATGTTGGCACCGTGCAATCTTACCATCCGCTAGGTCCGTTAAAGAAGCCACCGCAAAAATAATTGTTGCGACAACTTGTGTCACTGGGATAGTCGTGCCAGCCCAAACAACTTGGCCCCAGCTCAATGGCAAGACCATAATCAAAATGAACACTGGAATCAAGATAATTCGAAATACAGTTAATTTATTAGGTAAATTCATGACTAAACTTCCTCCGTAACGTTTATTTAATGGTTAAAGTGATTGTCCGTACTTGTGACGAACTATTCTTTGGATTAAAATCAAAGTTTTTGCCATTAATGGTTACTGAAGTCGAAGTTGCATTTCCAAATTGGAACTTAACCGTCTTCGCACCGCTTGGTAACGTGACATCATGAGTGCCGTTAGCCGTTAACGTGCCCTGCCAAGTTTGTGTTCCATCAGTCGTCACAGACATCCAAGCCGCTTTTTCAGCTTTGAAGGTCACTTTGTTTTTCGTTGCACCGTTGGTCAAAGTATAGGCAGTATCACTATCACCATCTGCTTTGATGGCTTGTTGGTCATCCTTAGCTTTCTTTTCAGAACTAGCCTTGGCGGCACTACTACTGCTAGCAGCGGCTTTAGAACTGGCAACTTTACTGCTACTGTTGGCCTTGGAACTGGAAACTTCCGTGGTCGAAGAACTAGTATCGGTTGCGGAGCCAGCGCCTGCATGCGTTTTAACTGCCATGAACCAGATAAACAGCAAAATCACCACAACAATGCCAGTAACGATAATTGTTGGCAAATAATTACGGACCCGACCAGCGGGACTTGTTGGACGTTCACGCGAACTTGCCCGTGTCGGTTGCACTTCATCAACATTCTTAACAATCGTTTCGGTTTCAGTTTGAGGTAACTCATCACGATGAGCTTCTAGTAAGGCATTGCCATCTATATCAACCGTATCCGCGTATTGACGAATAAACGCGCGCACATAAAAATCGCCCGGCAACTGATCAAAATCGTCATCTTCAATGGCAATTAAATAACGCTTCTGGATTTTTGTGATTTGTTGTAAATCATCAATCGTCAAACCTTTAGTTGTCCGCGCGGCTTTTAGTTGCGCACCAATTGTACTCTTCTCTTCATTTTCACTCATTTGACTTTTTTCTCCACCCTAAGTCTATTTTCAAAATCTTTCGTTTCATAGTATAGCACAGCCCACTCAATTGTCAGTACCGCTGACCATAACTTTCAGATTTCTTTAATTCTTGCCACTTGGTCGAATTTGATATTCACTGATTGCTTGCGATGTTAGGAGTTGTTTAGCGATTGTTGCCAAATCTTCCAAACTCAAACTGTCGATTACCCCAGGTTCATCAAAAATCGTCGCCTGACCAAATAACTTCTGATCATAGCGGTTCGCAATGGCTTCCAGAGAGTTCGCCATAAAGACGATCCGCCCAATCATTTCCTTCTTAATCGTTGCTAACAGTTCTGTTTGATCAAGCACCGCTGTTTGCCAATTTTCTAAAACATCGATAATTGCCGCATCAAATGCAGCTGGGTCATCAGTCTCACCACTAAAGGTCAAGAAATCAAACCCATTTTGTAGTTCGAAATCATACCCAAAAGTGTCATCGATAATGCCTTGGTCGTATAACCGCAAATAATTCTTCGAGGTATCACCAAATAACATTTCTAATAGAACATTCACACCTGCTCGATATTTCAACGCCGGCAAACCGGGTTCAATTGGGTTCAACCCCTTAACGCCTACGACTGATTTTGCCCGATTAACTGGCATCTCAATTGAACGATACGGGATGATGTCATGACCATCAGTCGCTGTGGCAGGGATTTTGGTTTCAATCGGTTGAAACGCATCAAATTGTTTAGCCGCCTGATTAGCAGTCACCCAACTCAAAACTTCATCTGGGTCCAATTTACCAACCACAAACAAGGTCATATTTTCAGGATGATAGAAAGTCCGATAGGCGGAATACAAGTCATCCGCCGTAATCTTAGCAATCGAGTCGGTGGTTCCGGCAATATCAGATTGCAGTGGATGATTCGGATATAAGTTGCCAATCATCCCAAAGTACAAGCGCCAACTTGGATCATCGTCATACATTTCAATTTCTTGACCAATGATGCCTTTTTCCTTTTCAACCGTTTTTTCAGTGAAATAAGGTGCTTGCACAAAATCGAGTAACGTTTCCAAGTTTTCTTTTAAATTCCGCGTGGCGGAAAACAAATAACTTGTGCGTGTGAAGCTGGTAAACGCATTCGCACTTGCGCCATACTTACCAAATGTTTGAAACGCATCATGATCAGCCTTTTCAAACATTTTATGTTCCAAAAAGTGCGCAATGCCATCCGGAAAACGACGCATTTCAGTCTCACCAGCTGGCACGAACGTATTATTAATTGAGCCATAGTTCGTTGTAAACACAGCATACGTTTTATGGTAACCAGCCTTGGGCAACATTGTCACTGTCAGACCATTGGCCAGCTTAGTTTGATAACTTGTTTCATTAAATTGTTCATAATTAGTTACTTTCATGCTGACCCCCACTTAAGAAGAACCCGTTATTTAACGTCACGAGCTGGGCGACCGCCATAATCTGATCCCGCGTCACGGCCTGAATCTGTTTGAGCCAGTCGGCATCGCTGACACTTTGTTGCGTCAGGTCATCAATTAAGGCCTGAATGGCAAAGGTCCGTTGACTATCTAAACTTGACTCGAAGTCGTTGATCAAGCCCAATTTCAACTGATCAACTAATTCATCGGTAAAGTTACCTTGTTGAATAGCGGTCAATTGGGCGGCAATGATTTTCAACACCTGATCGTGGTTTTGACCATCGATTCCAGCAGAAACTTTTAAGACCCCGCGGAAGGTGTCTAGCGAGCTGCTGGCATAGTAAGCCAAACTGGCTTTTTCCCGCACATTCATAAATAGTTTTGATAGCGGTGACCCACCGAATAACTCGTTGAAGACAAGCGCCGCGTAATAATGCTTATCGCGATAAAAAACTGGAAAATCGTAACCTAAATTCAATTTAGCTTGGCTAAGTGCTTGAATTTCTGACGTTTCAGTATAAGTATTTTCATTTTGATGCCGGTAAAAGGCAGCTGGGCGGGCAACCAATCGATTTCTGAAATCAACGGCCTGCCAACGATCAATCACAGTCGGTTCATCAAAGTCACCCATCATAATAATATCAATCTGATCCTCGGCCAATAACTTTTGGTAATAGTCATACAAGTCACTCGCTGTGATTGCGGCAATGTCACCGGCAACTCCATAGCTGGGAATTTGTTGCGCAACATCTGCAGCAAACAAGGCTTCATTTAATTTCTGAGCCGCATAATATTGCTTATCATCCGCAACAGAATCAATTGACGCTTTTAAATTCGTTGCTTGGCGTTTAAAGGTTGGCTCGTCAAAATGGCCGTCCTGTGCGAGCGGCTTGAAAATAATCTTAATTAAGAAATCAATGGCTTGGATCGTCAACGGTTCGGCCGTGGCAAGGTAGCGCTCGTTAGGTACCGTAATTGACAATTGTAAATTATGCGTCGGTCCCTTGCGACTGACACCCGCACCAAACGCCGCACCATACATCCCAGCTAAGGCATGCGCTAATGCCCGCTGGTCCGGATAGTCGGCGGAACTCGTTTCTAATAAGTTGGCCAACAAGGCCCGTTTTGTAATATCGGCCCGCTTGATTGGCGCCCGAAAATTAATAATAATTTGATTGGTTTTAAATTGATGACTCAGGACCGTCGTCAATTGAACCCCTTTTGCTAACTGAGTTTGCAAATTTCGTCCTCCTTGCATATGTATTAAATAATAAGCGAAAGGCTGCACTGACGCAACTTTCAATATCGGTTGGTGAAAATCAAGGTTAAATGTTAACGCTCCGCGAGTCAAAATGAGAGTCAGATGAGGTCATATTAACATTGCAAACAAGCGGTTTGTCTGCTATTCTTTGAAGTATTGATAAAATTGAGGAGCGATTTAATGTGAAAGTAATTAAATTTGGTGGCAGCTCGCTTGCCAGCAGTACCCAGCTACAAAAAGTACTGTCGATCGTCAAAGCAGACGACCAACGGAAATATGTGATTGTTTCTGCGCCAGGTAAACGGTTCGACGGCGATACCAAAGTCACCGATCTACTCATCCAGTATGCTCGCCAAACGATTCATCATCAAGACACCACGGCAGTTATGCAAACCATCATTGATCGCTACGCCGAAATTGGCCACGGCTTCGATGTTGCCGACGCCCAATTAGCACCTATTTTTGACACAATTAAAAACTTACCTAAACAAACATACGCCGATAATACGTATTTGATGGCAACGTTTAAGGCCCACGGCGAAAGATTGAACGCGCAGTTAGTTGCCGCCGTCTTTGCAAAATCCGGCTTAAACGCGCGCTATTTGGATCCGAAAGAAGCCGGCATGGTTGTCACCGATGTTCCGGACGACGCGCAAATCATTGACAGTAGCTACGCCAGCCTCGCTAAATGGGCAAATAGTGAACAAATCCTAGTGATCCCAGGCTTCTTTGCCTACAACCGTAACGGCCAGATCTGTACGTTTTCACGTGGTGGTTCCGATATTACCGGTGCCATCATTGCGCGTGGTGTAAACGCCGATCGCTATGAAAACTTTACAGATGTTGACGCCATCTATGCCGTGAATCCCTCATTAGTCGCTCAACCGGCCGCCATTCAAGAAATGACCTTCCGTGAAATGCGTGAACTTTCTTACGCTGGTTTCTCAGTTTTTCATGATGAAGCGCTGATTCCTGCCATTCAAGGTAACATTACGGTAAATGTTAAAAACACGAACCATCCAGAGGCACCTGGGACGTTGATCAAATCCACTAAGGATAATAGTACCGACTACCCGGTCACTGGGATTGCCAGCTCTTCTAGCTTCTGTTCCTTATATATCCGTAAATACTTGTTAAATAAAGAAGTTGGCTTTGGCCGCAAGATTTTAACCATTTTAGAAGATCATCATGTGAGTTATGAACACATGCCTTCTGGGATCGATGACTTAACGATTATTTTCGATGAGCACCAATTGACACCCGAACTAGAAGCAACCCTCAAGACTGAGATTGCGGCGGCTGTTCAGCCTGACGAGATTTACTTCACCCATGACTATTCGATTTTGATGATTGTCGGTGAAAGCATGCGTAATCGTGTCGGTATCATGTCACGAGCTTCAACCGCATTAGCTGACCATGGAATTAAATTAATTATGGTCAACCAAGGCGCCTCCGAAATTTCAATCATGTTCGGAGTCCACGACCGTGACGCCGATCAAGCTGTCATTGCGCTATATAACGAATTTTTTAAATAGACTTCAATCAAAAAAAGTGCGACTCAGGCTAATTCCTGAATCGCACTTTTTTTAATTTTCAACCTGTTGATCACCGAACCATTTTTTGTTGATTTTTGCTAAGGTTCCATTGGCTTTTAACGTCTTCAACCCAGCGTTAATCTTAGCCTTCATGGTCTTATCACCCTTACGCATCCCGACGGCAAAGTCCTCAGAGTCGAATGTGCCTTGTGTTTCATGGTAATCCGCAGAGTTCGCTTCATGTTTGATGTAATAGTTTGCGTAAACACTATCGATTAATAGACCTTGAATCCGACCAGCGTTCAAATCCAGAAAAGCATTGGTAAAAGTATCGTATTGAACAGGGGTTTTCTTGGCAATTTTATCTTTCAACAATTTAGGATTATTTTCCAACGATTCATAACCAGACGACCCGGATTGAGCCCCCAGCGTTTTACCAGTCATATCGTTGAATGAGTTAATATTATTTTTCTTTAAGGAAACGAGTACTTGCTTATTTTTCAAATAAGTATCGCTGAACGCGACAACTTTTTCACGTTGTGGATTTTTCGTGTACCCATTCCAAATCAAATCAATTGTCCCATTGCGCAATTCAGTTGCATTCATCGACCAATCGATTGTCTGGAAACTGACTTTGATCCCATACAGTTTGAAAACTGCCCGGGCCAAGTCAATATCATAACCAACAAGCTTCCCCGACTTTTCGCGAAACCCCATTGGCACGAAACTATCATCCAAACCAACCACGACAGAGCCACGCCGTTTAATTTTGGACCAAGTATCTTGGGTGTCGGCCCGCGTCGTGACATTTTCACACCCTGACAACGTGCTAGCTAACCCGAAGAGGACCACAAAGAGTAAGCTCAATGAAATTAATCTTTTTTTCATGCAATCCCCTCCTACTTCGATTGATTAGGTTCAACGTGTAACATCTCATCCGCAATATTTTCAGCAAAAGTTAAATCATGGCTAACGACGATTTGGGTCATCCCATCAGCTTTCAGGCTTAAAATCAACTTTTCAACTTCTTGGCGTAAATTTGGGTCCAACGCAGACGTTGGTTCATCATAGCACAGCACGTTCGGTTTCATTGCTAAGGCTCGCGCAATCGCAACCCGTTGTTGTTGGCCACCTGAGAGTTGATAGGGATACTGATCACCGTGGTCACCCAGGTTTAAGCGAGCCAATAATTTGTTGGCTTCAGCTTTTGCAGCCGCTTCACTTTGTTTGAGGACCATCGTTGGCGCTAACGTGATATTTTGCAACACTGTTAAATGTGGAAAGAGCTCGAAGTTTTGGAAAACAACGCCAATCACACTGTCATTTGACCGGTTAGTATAAGGATCAAACGGCTGACCGTCCACTAAGAAATCGCCGCTATCAACTTGTTCCAAGCCTGTAATACAGCGTAGTAATGTGGTCTTACCAGCACCAGAGGGACCAACAATACTCAAGATTTCACCATCTTTAACCGTTAAACTTAACTTGTTAATGATGGTGCGATCGCCGAAACTCTTCGTAATATTTTTAATTTCTAACATATTGACCCCTCCTTATTTCCAATAACTGTAACGTTTTTCGATTCGTCGTAAGACAAAGGTCGTTACCGCGGTGAGCAATAAGTAGAGCACGGCGACTAAGACCAATGGTACCAGCGTGACATCACGAGCGGTCGCAACGTTCCCAGCCCGCAGGAGATCACCAATCCCGATAACGTAGACTAATGAGGAATCCTTGATCAAGTTGATGACTTCATTCCCAACTGAAGGAATAACAATTTTGACCACTTGTGGGATCACAATCTTACGAATGGTTTGACCATAACTTAACCGTAGGACCCGCGCGCTTTCATACTGACCGTTATCAATCGATTGTAACCCGCCCCGAAAGATTTCTGCGAAGTAAGCCGCATAGTTTAAAATAAACGCGAATAACGCCGCTTCATACCGTGGAAAGACGATTCCAATCAGAGGTAAGCCATAGAAAACGAAGATCAATTGCAACAACAACGGTGTCCCACGCATGAGCCAAACATAAAAGTTGATAAGCCATTGTAACGGTTTAATTTTTGAAATTAAGCCTAGACTTAAAATCAGTCCTAATGGTAATGATCCAATCAACGTCCAAAGAAAAATTTGTAGCGTCATGCCGGCGCCGGATAATAATGATGGCAAGATTTCTGAAATATAATGCATAAGCTTTCCCTCCTAATTTTTATCACAGTAACAAAAAAGTCCTCTCGAGAAAAATTCTCAAGAGGACGTCTATGCGCGGTGCCACCTCACTTCGCAGCAACTTCACAGTTACTGTCTCAGGGAGTTTAGTGATAAAAATACAAAAAAATCGTCCTTAGGTCTGAAACCTAAGAGGACGATTTTATCGCGGTGCCACCTCATCTTTTTCAATTGCTCACACAACTGAACTCAGCGAGTTTATCACTAAACTCCGCCGCTAACGAGGCCAACCGAAACAGCTTACTTAATTCAGCCATTCAACTCACAGATGTGGTTCGTCCACCAACTATGATCGACTTTCCAGCCCCGCCGATTCTCTGCTCAATAGTTGAAGTACTACTCTTCTGTTCTCTGTTTTTTAATGTTGTTCTCATAATAACCAAAAGCTGGTCACACGTCAAGCCCTATTTTACTTATTTCGATGAAAAATACTGGTAAACCGCGACCAAACGCCTGGTTTTTGTTGCTCAATATTCATCAGTGGCACGGTTTCACCTTCAATTCGACGGGCAATATTTCGATAGCCTTGTGCCGCCGCATTTTTCGGATCGAGTACGATGGGTTCCCCATTATTAGACGTCCGAATAACCGCATCATCATCAAAAACGATTCCTAATAGATCAATCGACAAGTGATGGGTAATTTCATCAATATCCATCGTTTCCCCATCTTGCATCATCCGGCGACGAATCCGATTAATGACTAGTTTAGGCGCTTCAGCTAATGGGTATTGTTCCAATAAACCAACGACCCGATCAGCATCCCGAATTGCCGAAATTTCTGGCGTCGAGACAATAATAGCAGCGTCAGCACCGGCAATCGCGTTCATGAATCCCCGTTCAATCCCGGCTGGACAATCCAACAGGATATAGTCAAAATCAGGTTTTAATTCATCCACGACTGCCTTAACTTGGTCTGGATTCAAGGAATCCTTATCCGCGTTTTGAGCCGCAGGAAGTAGGAATAAGAGATCATCAAACCGCTTATCCTTCACTAAGGCTTGACGAATTTGGGCCCGGTTTTCGACAACATCCACGATGTCATACAAAATCCGGTTATCCAAACCGAGGATCACATCTAAATTCCGTAATCCAATATCCAAATCAACCAGGCAAACTTTCTTGCCCATCAAAGCTAAAGCCGTACCAAGATTGGCAGTCGTCGTTGTTTTACCAACGCCGCCTTTACCAGAAGTGACCACAATTGCTTTTCCCATTAAAGACGTCCTCCATTCCGCGTAAATAATTTTGGCCGGACCCGTTTCAATTGGTTCAGCGGGACATAGTCGAGGGCTTGAATATCATTAATGTAAACGACATTCGTCCCGGCCACGATTTTTTCTTTATCAACTAATTCGATTAATTCACCGACTCGTACACGGGGTACGGTCGCTAGATCACAAACGATTGCAGCATCATTATGATCAGGATAACCGGCCTCTAACACACCAGCAATGTCTCCCATCACAAAAATACTACCGGTCGCTCGTAACACACCGCCTTCATGGATTTTTCCAAAAAACAACACATCACCAGTGACTTCTAACACCTGACCATTACGTACAATTTGATTCACCAAATGAACAGTATTGCGTTCAACCATTGCTAACGCATCTGAAGCCATGATCACATCAGCAGTTAATTTATGAATACTGAATAATGAATAGCGATTGACTAACTGCGTGACTTTTTGGGTCTGTTCAGCGGTCAATAAACGGCCCTCGGTACTCATATCAAAAGAGATTTGTTTATCAGTCGTGTTGTCGACTTGTAGCCGGTCTAACAAAGCTTTCAAATCGACCATAATGGCATCAAAACTGGCGGCTTGTCGAAAAATCAAGTCATAACCATCATTACTGGCTTTTAAAATCACACTCTGTTGCATGCTCGAATTCCTTTCTACCGACTAATCAACTCTTAGATATAACTGCCGTACCGGATAATACAAAATCACGAAAATAGCCAGATTTACGGCAATCGTCGGTCCTAATGTATAAACCGCAAAATCGGCCAAGTTACTCGTCACAATCTTGCTGATCATATACCAAATGTACACAAACGCTTCAACGATCGTTAAGTTAATAATGTAGACCATTAGTAACGTCAAAAAGTTCAAATCTAACCAAGGTTTGATTTGACGACACAAATAGACCACGAGTGGTAGTGCAATCAAGTAAACACCAAAAACCCCAGTGTAAAACCAATCGAAAACCAGCCCAGCAAACGCTGACCAAGCCACGACTGGCAAGTCATCACGTTCATCTAAAAAGACTGCAAAGATAAGCCATAGCAGAACTAGATGTAAGACACTTGAGTAGGGATATTTGAACAAACTCCCTGCAAACACATTCGACAAGGACCCATCCAAAAACAGGGCTAAAAACAAACCAATTGGGAAGATAATTCTTAATCGTGATTTCAAAGTTGCACCTCCCCTATTGTTCAGCAACCGTAACGACTGTTAAGTCAGTCAGGTCGGCAGCAGGTTTGATTTCAACTTCTGAAGCCAGCCCGTAATCGTCTTGTTTGACTTTGGCGACGGTCCCGACATAGAGTCCCTTAGGTGTTAAGCCACCTAAACCACTCGTGATAACCTTATCACCCTTTTTAATTTTAACGGATGAGGTCACGGAACCCATTTCAATGAGATTATCACTCTTATCAAAACCTGTGACAATCCCATTAACGGTCTTACCAGCAGAATTGGTAATCTGAATGGCAAATTTATCCGCAGATGAACTGGTATTTGAAATCAGTTCAACCTTTGAATTGGTCTGATTGACTTCGACGACCCGACCGATTAGCCCGGATTGTGACATAACTGGCATATTCTTCTTAACACCGGCCGTTGCACCTTTAGAAATAACCAATTGGTTCATCCATGAAGATGGTGTCCGAGTCAAAACATTCGCGGTCACGGCCGTATAATCAGTCAGGGCCTTATTAAGCTTTAATTCCTTCCGCAATTGCTTATTTTCCGCAGTCGCAGTCTGTGCATTGACCTTAGCTTGTGCTAATTGGTCAACTTGTTTCTTTAATTTTTGATTTTCTTGATAAGTGTTCAATAAGTCTGAGACGGAATTCGTAGCACCTTGCAACCCATTGACCGGTAAAGCAACCACGCGATCAACTGCGCCCGCCACATCATTGCCAAACTGCTGGACTAATGGTGGCGTCGATTTACGATCCCGAATCGCGACAGAAACGCTCATCAAGCCGAAACTGATAATTAAGATAATAATCGCAATGACCAATTTACGGTTTGAGAAAAACTTTTGCATAATGAACCCCCGGTCGAAAATTCAAAGATTTAACAATAAATAAGCGGGAAGTCATCTTCCCGCTCACCTGTTATCGCTTTTTCATAACATCAATGCTCTTAAGTGATTCACCGGTCCCGACCGCTACACAATCGAGCGGTTCGTTCGCAATGAATACTGGCACTTTGGTTTCGTCGGCAATCACTTCGGAAAGATTCTTCAATAAGGCGCCACCACCCGTCAAAACGATCCCGTGGTCAATGACGTCAGAAGCAATTTCTGGTGAAGTTTCTTCAAGCGTTTCCTTGATTGCGGAAATAATTTCAGAAACGATTTCCTGAATAGCTTCGGAAACATCAACCGCTGTAATTTCGACCGTCTTTGGTAAACCAGTTAAGAGATCCCGACCGCGAATCGTGGTACTTTCAATGTCTTCAGCAGCTTCTAATGAAGCTGAACCGACAGCGATCTTAAGTTGTTCTGCGGTACGTTCACCAATTAATAAGTTAAACTTTTGACGGACATGATAGATGATTGAATCATCGATTTTGTCGCCAGCCATCCGAATCGAACGGCTTGAGACGATCCCTCCTAAGGAAATCGTTGCCACATCGGTAGTCCCACCACCAATATCAACAACCATGCTACCGGTTGGATCCATGACTGGCAAGCCAGCCCCAATCGCAGCGGCAAATGGTTCTTCAATCACATAAGCGTCACGCGCACCGGCAACCCGAGTGGCATCAATCACAGCACGCTTTTCAACTTCCGTGACACCAGATGGTACACAAACCATGACATAAGGTTTCCCGTTTGAACGGCCTAAAGTCTTTTGAATAAAATACTTCATCATCGCAACGGTGGTATCGTAATCCGCAATGACCCCGTCTTTCATTGGTCGAATCGCTACAATACTTGCAGGAGTCCGTCCAATCATTTCACGAGCGTCTGAGCCAACAGACACGATTTCACCAGTCTTCGTGTTCTTCGCAACTACGGATGGTTCCCGCAGTACGATGCCCTTGCCGTCAACGTACACAATCGTATTGGCAGTACCGAGATCGATCCCGATATTTTTAGTCCCAAATCCGAACACTACATTCATCCCTTCATCAATTACATTTTAATTTTTATAAGTCACAATAGTAAGTATTATAGCATAATAGCCCAGTATTAAAAATACTGCCTAAATCCTAGCATACCGTAAACACTCAAAAAATACAGTGTCACGATTGAACTTAGATAAAATTTAACAAAAAAGCGAGATTAAAGCGAGCAAAACACTCACCCTAACCCCGTTATTTTAACATATTTTATTTAGAATCCGTATTACAGTTTAACAATCCCTGCTCAGCGAAACTAAAGTAGTCTGACTCACCGATGACAAAGCTATCCAAGAGTGGCAACCCAAGTAAAGTGCCACCAGCGACTAGTCGTTCTGTAAATTCAATATCTTTGCGAGACGGCTCACAGTCACCACTCGGATGATTGTGGGCAATCACCACTCTCGCAGTGTTGGTCAGCAGCGCTGCCTGAAAAATCTCACGCGGATGAACCGGACAAGCATTCAACGTGCCTTGAAACACCACTTGCCGTTTCAAGATCTGATTCTTAGTATCTAAACAAAGTAGCAGCAATTGCTCTTGCGGTAACCCAGCAAAGTCATGGCACAACTCCTCACCGATTTGTTGACTGCCATAAACTTGGCCTAAAACCACTCGCGGTTGTTGCTGTAACAGTCGCCCACACCGCAAGGCCGTTAACAAACTGTTCCAAAGTGGATTAGCATCAGGCTGTTGTGACCACGCCATCACTTGCGTTGCTGGATAACTGTCCTCAAAAGCTAGGGTCGCGGCGTTGGCCGCCGTTGGATCTAAGAACCCACCAAAATACGTCTGAATTAACTCGTGAATCTGTGTCCCATGGTCATCGGTACGACCAGTCAATAAACTCATACGAAAGCCTCCTATTCTACTAGGCAGTTCCGTAATTTGATTAACCTTGCGTTTTAAAATATGCGCGCACATCTGAAATAAAGTAGAGCGACCCGGTCAACAACAACACATCATCGCTGGACATTTCACTGGTTGCGGCCACAAGTGCGGCTTGCCAATCCGCAAAAATCGGCGCCTCGTGATGAGCTGGCAGTTCAGCCGCTAATTCGCTTGGTGAAGTTGCTTGGCGTTTCGGATTGGGCCCGGCAAACTGTGTCAGCAACAAACGCACATTCGGCAACTTTGCCAGAGTTTGAATCATCTGAGCATGTTGCTTGTCCGCTAACACCGCAAAAATAACGTAGACCATTTGCTGACCAAAACGTTCCTTAAGTGTTGCTGCTAATTCGGTCACAGCTGGTTCATTGTGAGCGCCGTCAATCAAAATTAGTGGTTCCTGATTCAAACGTTCTAGGCGACCTGGCCAAGTCGTGTTAGCTAGTGCTTGCCGCACGTCACGCGCATTGACTGGTAATTGTGCTTGGCGATGATAGGTCAAATAAGTGGCCAATGCAACCGCAGCATTGTCTACCTGATAATCGCCAAGTAACGGTGTCGTTAAACCTTTGAAATGATCGTCAGTGTCATCAAAATCAAAACGTTCTTCCCAACCTTGTGGCGGCAATAACGTGGTTCTAAAATCTACGCCTAACGTTTGTAACGGTGCCTGCTGTTTGGTCGCTGTCGCTACCATCACTGCCTGGGCTTCTGCAGGTAATTTGCCAACGACTACTGGCACGTTGGATTTGATGATCCCCGCCTTTTGTGTTGCAATCTCAGTCAGCGTATTGCCCAAAATTTGCATGTGATCGTAGCCAATCGTCGTAATCGCGCTAACTTTCGGTGTAAAGACGTTGGTCGAATCATACAAGCCACCTAAGCCGACTTCAATAATGGCAATGTCGATGGGTTGGGTGGCAAAGTAAACAAACATCATCGCAGTAATAATTTCAAATTCGGTCGGCCCACCCGTTGGTAACGCTTCATCTAATTGCGCCACAACTGGCTGAACTTTTTGAACCAATGCGACCAAGTCATCATCACTGATTGGCTCGCCGTCAACACTGATACGTTCGTTGAATCGCGTAATGAACGGTGACGTGAACGTCCCTACCGTGAGGCCATCCGCCATAAATAACTCGCGTAAATTAGCCACCGTTGACCCCTTACCGTTCGTGCCTGCCACATGAATCCCATTTATTTTTTGTTGCGGATTGTCGAGTTCTTGTAAGAACCGTCGCATCCGCTCCAAAGTTGGTAGCTTTTTAAACTTCGTGCGGCCATGAATAAATGCCAGCGCCTGTTCATAGTTTTCAATCAAACGAATCGCTCCTCTTTCAACCTATTAGTCATTTGGTACTACATCCAACTTCAAATATTGTGTGCTTAATTACCACGCTGGATAGTCTATAATTAACTCACAAGCTGGACTTTATCTATGATAAACGCACCACAATTTAAGCCCCCAGCCGTCAAAGCCCGTCAACCAAGACAATCGTAGCCTAGCCGAGAGGTCGGTTTCTAAAATGCTCAGCCGTGAAATTGGTCTTAGTCTGAGTGCCCTTCTCAGGCTTAGACCAAGGTCAGTTTTGAAGACCGCCCTTTGGCTTCAAAATGGCCCATGGCGTTCCAGCATTTTAGGAATCGACTGGGAGGCGGAAAAGACCATTTTAAGCTTAAACTTCAATGACATATTTTACCCTTTTTCAACTAGAACGACAAAAAAGTCTACCAAACCTTTGTAGGTTCGATAGACTTTCTGTTTTGTCTAAGCTTGGGCTTTAATATCAACTAATCGTTGCTTAGTGGCAACGAGTTTGCTTTCATTGTCAGCCAATTTTTCTTTTTCGCTAGCAACAACATCTTCCGGTGCGTTGGCAACGAAACGTTCGTTACCGAGCTTCTTAGTGGCCCGCGTAACTTCACTTTCAAACTTAGCCTGTTCTTTTTCAAGTTTCTTGACTTCTTCGTTTAAATCAACCAATTCAGCCAATGGAATATATAGTTCTGCATCACTGATCACTTGTGTCATGGCTAATTTAGGTGCTTCGACATCGGCACCAATTGACAATGTCTTCGGATGAGCGAAACGGTCAATATAGTCTTCATTGGTCTTGAAGACGTTTTGCAACCGTGTACTATCTGTCTTGATCAACAGATCAACGGCTGAAGACATCTTGGCGTTAGCCTCGGCCCGAATACTCCGAACCGCTGTAATCAATTCGATCAATGACGCCATATCGCTTTCAGCAGCGGCATCATCAAATTCGGCATGTTCAACTGGGTAATCGGCAACCACTAAGGACTTGCCAACATGTGGCATCGACAACCAAATCTTTTCGGTTACGAATGGCATGATTGGGTGGAGTAAGCGTAACATTTGATC
The DNA here is from genome assembly GCF_005405005.1 of Lactiplantibacillus daoliensis. Lineage (GTDB taxonomy): Bacteria > Bacillota > Bacilli > Lactobacillales > Lactobacillaceae > Lactiplantibacillus > Lactiplantibacillus daoliensis. The sequence continues at coordinate 91,984 of NZ_BJDH01000002.1, forward strand.
CAAAACATAGGCCAAAACGTTTTGCGTGTTGGCTTTAGCTTGGGCGTCATCACCCGTCAAAACAGCTTTACTCATTTCAATATACCAGTCACAGAAATCGTTCCAAATAAAGTTGTATAAGGCCCGACCAGCTTCACCAAAATCAAATTTTTCGAAGCAATCCGTCACTTGTTTAACGGTCGCATTCAAACGACTCAAAATCCATTTATCCGCTAAAGTCCATTCAGACTTAGCTGGTAAGGTTGGCTTATCCATGTCGCCTAAATTCATGATGACATAACGACTGGCATTCCAAATCTTGTTAATAAAGTTCCAAGCTGAGTCCATTTTCGTATAACTGAAACGAACATCTTGACCAGCTGTCGACCCATTTGATAAGAACCAACGTAAGGCATCGGCCCCATACTTCTTGATAACATCCATCGGGTCAATCCCATTACCTAAAGATTTACTCATCTTGCGGCCTTGTTCGTCACGGATCAATCCATGCAACAAGACGTTCTTAAATGGTCGCCGACCGGTAAATTCAAGGCTTTGGAACATCATCCGTGAAACCCAGAAGAAGATAATGTCATAACCAGTCACTAACGTATTGGTTGGGAAATACCGCTTGAAGTCTTCGGCATTTTCATCTGGCCAACCCATCGTTGAAAATGGCCATAAAGCACTCGAGAACCACGTATCCAAAACATCTGGATCTTGTTCCCAATTCTCAATGTCCTTTGGTGGTTCTACATCAACGTAAGTCTCACCAGTCTGCTTGTTGTACCATGCTGGGATTTGATGTCCCCACCAGAGTTGTCGTGAAATGACCCAATCATGGACGTTTTCCATCCATTGATTAAAGGTGTCTTCGAAACGATCTGGCACAAAGTTAACCTTGTCGTCGCCTTTTTGGTTCTTCAAGGCCTGTTCAGCTAATGGCTTCATCTTAACGAACCATTGCGTTGACAGACGAGCTTCAACTTGAACACCCGTCCGTTCAGAATGCCCAACGCTATGGACAATTGGGTCAATCTTGATCATCAAGTCTTGGTCTTGTAAATCTTTAACCATGGCTTTACGAGCTGCAAAACGATCCAAACCTTCATATTTACCAGCATTGGCATTCATTGAAGCATCTTCATTCATCGTGTTGATACGTTTCAAATCATGACGATTACCGACTTTAAAGTCATTAGGGTCATGGGCTGGCGTGATTTTTACCATCCCAGTCCCAAACTCAGGATCAACGTATGCATCCGCAATAATTGGAATTTTACGTTCGGCCAATGGCAAGATAACTTCCTTACCGACCAACTCCTTATAACGGTCATCACTGGGGTTAACAGCAACCGCCGTGTCACCCATCATCGTTTCAGGACGAGTCGTGGCAATTTCAATGTAATGTTTGCCATTAAACGTATAGTCTTTATCAGCGAATGGGTACTTGACGTGGTAAAACGCCCCTTGGTCATCCTTATGAATCACTTCAATATCTGACAACGCCGTCCGAGCTTGCGGATCCCAGTTGATGATATATTCACCACGATAAATTAAGCCTTTTTTGTAGAGGGTCACAAAGACTTTCTTAACTGCGTCAGACAACCCTTTGTCCATCGTGAAGCGTTCACGTGAATAGTCGAGTGACAGGCCCATTTTGCCCCATTGTTGCTTGATGATTGAAGCGTATTCGTCTTTCCAATCCCAAACTTGTTGGACAAACTTTTCCCGACCTAAGTCGTAACGGCTGACACCTTGTTCCCGTAACTTAGCTTCAACCTTAGCTTGGGTTGCAATCCCAGCATGATCCATCCCTGGTAACCAGAGCGTATCAAAACCTTGCATCCGTTTTTGACGAATGATGATATCTTGTAACGTCGTATCCCAAGCATGGCCTAAATGCAACTTACCTGTCACATTTGGTGGGGGTAAAACGATTGAATAAGGTTGTGCTTTCTTGTCACCTGATGGCTTAAATAAGCCTTCATCCAACCAAGTTTGATACCGACCTTTTTCAACAGCGGTGGGGTCATACTTAGTTGGCATATCAGTAGTTAAATCTTCTGACATATGGGTCCATCCTTTCATTTTTGGCACGAAAAAAGCCTATTCTCCTAAATTAACATTAGGACGAATAGACTTCGCGGTACCACCTAAATTTAAAGAGCGTTATCAGCGACGAACAGCTACCGAGCATTGCCTAGCTACTGATATGATGCGCTTTTGGCATTCTATCAGTAGCGTAGCAAGCACAGGTCGCTGTCGCTGATAGCGCGTTTCGGCAATTTAGCTTCGCCACGCTACTCTTCACACTTAAACATTATTGTTAACGAACGGCGTATCCGTCCGGTCGACCCTACTCAAGTTTCAGGTCAACAGCTCGCAAGCTACCTTCACTTAAAAACACATCAAAAACTTACAGCACCGTTTTCTTTCTGAGGACGTATCTTTAAGTTACTCTCTTGCTCATTGCTTGAATGTTCCTATTGTAATCAATTTATAATCGGGCGTCAATGCTTATTCAAATTGCTTGAGGGCATCTAAAGCCGCAACATAATTTGGTTCGTGCGTCATTTCAGGGACAATTTCGTGATAAACGACTTTACCTTCAGCATCAACGACGTAAATCGCGCGTGCTAACGTCCCGTTATTTGGCAAGTATAAATTGGTGGCATAACCAAAGGAAAGCTCTTCATCTGAAACGACCGTCAAATTTTTGACGCCTTCCTTAGCACACCAGCCAGCTTGATCCGCAATTGAATTGTTCGAAACGGCCAAAAATTGGATATGTGGATACTGGTCGGCCTGTTGATTAAACTTCTTCGTCTGAATGGAGCAGACCCGAGTATCGATATCGGGCATGACACTAATCAACGCGGGCTTGCCTAAAAGATCTTTGGTCTTGAGTTTCTCATTATGCGTTGTGAACACTTTAAACTTAGGTAATTCAGCACCATCTTTTAAAGGTTCTCCAACTAAGTCTAACGGCTGATCATGAAATAATACTTGCACAGCAAACACCCCTTCAATAACTTGATTAAGCTAACGACTACTAGTTTGACTAGTATGCTTCAAATGTACCGCAAACTGGAGTCGGTCGCAAACAATAACTTTAAAATTCCCCGAATTATTGCTAGCGGTTCCCATCAAAGTCATTTTGGCATTAGCTTGGTCCATATAAATATCTTTATTATTATCGAAAATTAATTCAGTTGCTAAAAAAACTCGTTTCGGCTTTTTAGGCTGAAACGAGTTTTAAGCTAAGCTATTTTGATCGGCAAGACAATTTACAGTAGTTCTGCAAACACATCTTCCTGGGTATTCATATAGTTCTCGCCCGGTTTGATTTCCGTAATCTTGATGCCAGCCATCGCACGCTGCATTAAACCTTCAACGTCGATGCGTTCTTCATAAGCACGCGAACGATCAAGTTTTGGATGCGTCTTTGGTGCTGGTGGCGCAAAGATCGTACAGCAATCCTCAAATGGCATGATTGACAAGTTATACGTATCGATCTCTTCCGCAATCTTAATGATTTCGGTCTTATCCATTGAAATAACTGGGCGCAATACAGGCAATGCCGTGACATCGTTGATAGCAATCATACTATCCATCGTTTGTGAAGCGACTTGGCCTAATGATTCACCATTGAAAATAGCTTTCCCATGCCGTTCGCGGGTAACGGCATCCATCAAACGCATCATCAAACGGCGTTGAACAGTCATCAGATAACCTTCGGGCACCTTTTCTTTGATTTCTTCTTGGATTTCCGTGAATGGAATCTGGATGAATTTCACACTACCAGAATAACTTGCTAAGGTAGAGGCTAATTGCTTAGCCTTGGCGAGCGCTTGTTCACTCGTGTATGGCGGACTGAAGAAATGTACCATTTCCATATTTACGCCACGCTTCATGCCCAAGTAACCGGCAACCGGCGAATCAATCCCACCAGAAAGCATCAACATCCCTTTACCGGCAGTGCCAACGGGCAACCCACCGGCACCTTGAATGGTTTCGGATGATAAGAAGATCCCGTTAGGACGAACCTCTACACGGATTACAATGTCTGGTTGCTTCATTTTTACTTGAATACCGTCGACGTGATCTAAGATTTGACCACCTAACATATCATTGATGTCATTCGTATCATATTCAAAGTTATGATCAGAACGGCGCGTGTATACCTTAAACGTCATTCCAGGTTTGAACTGGGCGCGTACCATTTCAATTGCGGTTTCATAAACCGCATCCATGTCTTGGGGCACCCGGATACTTGGTGAGAAGTTTTGAATCCCAAAAACTAATTTCAAGCGGCCAATGACCTTGGTAGCATCCTCACCATTTAAGGCAATGTGCATTCGGTCACGGTCAGCGTGAACCTTCAGTTCTGGGAAATCGTGCAGTGCTTTGCGGACGTTGCGGCCTAAACTGTCGATAAAGTTACGTTTGTTCTTCCCTTTAGTCGAGAGTTCGCCGTAACGCACCATAATTTCAGTGTATTGCATGGCATTAGTTCCTTTCAGTTAAGCGTCTGCATTAATTTTAGAGAATCGCTTATATAATTTATCAAAGACACGGTTAAATTCATCCGCTTCAGCTAGCGTGTTGTTTTCATCCAGACTAATCCGAATGGCACTCGTCGCGATAGCTTCAGGCGTATTCATCGCCATCAGCGTGCTGGAAGCCAAGTGTTTCTTCGACGAGCAAGCACTCGTCGTTGAAATATAAATCCCTTGATCTTCAAAAGCATGCACAATGGTCTCACCACGCACCCCATTAATCGTGAAACATAGAATATGTGGTGCAAAGCCGTCCGTTGGTTGGCTAAAAATCGTGACCTTGTTGAATTCCTTGATGTGGTCATACACCCGTTGCTTAATGGCCCGTTCGCGAGCAACTTTTTCGGTTTCATCCGTTAATAAGAGTCGTAACGCTTTCGCCATACCGGCAATGGCAGGCACATTTTCGGTTCCAGAACGCCAATTGTTTTCTTGGCCACCACCGGTCATCAGCGGCGCCAACTTACGGCCAGAACGCGCATAAATAAACCCAACGCCGCGGGGCGCATGAAATTTATGACCAGAAAATGTCACAAAATCAACCCGATCGTTCATGATCATCTCTTGGATGCCTTTACCAATCCCTTGAACCGCATCAATATGAAAATGAATCTTTGGATATTGTTTTAAGACGTCCGCCACTTCGGTTAAAGGTTGAATCGTCCCGATTTCATTATTCACGGCCATGACAGAAACCAAGATCGTATCTGGTCGAATGGCGGCTTTCAAGTCATCGATTGAGATTCGACCTTCCTTATCAACGGGTAAATAAGTCACGTCAAAGCCGAGTTCTTCTAATTGCACCATTGAATTATGAATGGCTGGATGTTCTACAGCAGTCGTAATCAGATGTTTACCAAACGTGCGCTTCGCCGTGGCTGTCCCTTTGACCACCCAATTGTCGCCTTCCGTACCACCCGAGGTAAAGAAGATTTCGTAAGGCTTGGCACCCAGTAAGTCTGCAATTTGCTGACGTGACTGTTCCAATAAATGAAAAGCTGTTTCGCCAAAATTGTGCAAACTAGATGGATTACCCCAAACCTTTTGTGAGACGGTCGTATAGGTCTCTAATACTGATGGTGCAACTTTTGTGGTTGCACTATTGTCGAAATAAATCATTCTAAAGCCTTCACTTTCCCTAAAAGCCGTGCCTACACGGTCTTTCGATAAGAATTCTTTGCAATTATACCAAATAACGACACTGAAACAAGCATTTTTGTTTTGACGCCAAGCAAAAAGCCACCTTTAACAGTGGCTTTAATGACGGCTTATGACGGTTTATCAGCTTGCTTCTGGGTATAATAACTATCTTCGATCCGCTTATAAGCGCCTGCGTCAATTTTATCAATCGCCGTTGCAATCACTTCTAAGCTGCGTGCGTAGTCATGTTCTTCATTGAATAACCGTTGCGCTTCCACACTTGCTGCTTGGACCTCTTCATGATTCGTTTTGTACCGATTGGCATATTGTAACAACTGTTCAGACAATACGGCTGAGTCAATTAAATCGGTCGTCTTCTCTTTCAAAGTTGCCATATCCGCCTGAATCACAATTAATTGTTTCGTAATATCATCCATATTAATAACCAACTTATTAATATCATGATCTAAGCGCTCAATTTCCTTGGTCACAACCATGAAATAGTCGAGATAATCTTTCGGTAATCCAGGTAAGTTCAAGTTCTCCACTTGCCGCTTAACCGCATGAATTTCAAAGTCAAAGCGTTGCAACGTGTCATGAGCCTTAGCTTCTTCAGCCGCTAATCCGGCAACGCTGTCGTTAATGGCAACCTGTTCGGACTCAATGCCGGTCAATTGCTTATCTTGTTCCGCATAGTGATTGGAAATTTGGCTAAATACCGCCTGATTCGTAGTCAAAGCCGTTGTGTCAGCCTGATAAACATCTTGAATATTTTTTAGTTGTTCCCCTAACTCACGGGTCCGTTCAACTTCGTGATCATTTAACGTATAACTCTGTGCCAACCGATCTAATTCCACTTGTAACCGTTGATTTTGATTCGTGGCATGGGTCAAAAATTGACTGATTTCGTCTTGTTTTTGATCCACAACTGCTTTAGCGTCAATTTCAACCTGCATCACGTCGTATAAATGGTCAATTCGTTTTTCAATTGCGTGATTACCTGCCTCAGCGTCTGAGACCTTTAATTCGCCTAACAACTTAATGTTATCATCAATCGCCTGCGTCAAAGCGTGAATTTCTGGTTCAATCTTCGCCACTTCAAAATGGAAATGCTGGTCAATCAATTGATGGTAACCTGTTTCAAGTTCATTTAACTGATCTGGGAAGCCACTGACAAGATCCTTGTAAATCGGTGGCACCCGATCAATATCCATTTCTAGAGAACTGGTGTCATGACGCAACTTATCCAATACTTGTTCCGCTGCATCATGATCCCCAGCCTTGGCGAGTTGAGAAAACTTGTCAAAATCATTTTCCAAGTTTGCCAATTGATCTTCCAGTTGGTCAATACTCGGTCCAAATGAAAAGTTTTGCGACAGCAACGTTTTACGCAAGTCCTGATATTTCTTTTCCAAACTAGCAACAGCTTGACGATGAGCTTGGTCAGCCGCGTCTAACGCCTTTAACCCTTCGTTGATCGTCCCAATCTTGGTTTCAATCACCGTTAAAGACTGTTCAACTTTTTTAATGTTCTGATTAGCGTCCAAAAATTTAATACTGTGGGCGGCGGCAGTAATTTCGGTCAAGCGTTCATCAATGGCTGGCAAACGATCATCCCGTAAGACCTGTCCATCATTTTGCAGTGTTTCTAGTTTTGCCAGTGATCCGCCGGTCAAACCGAGACTTTCAATTTTTTCAAAGTCGGTCGCTTGAACTTGCTCGACTAACGCTTGTTTCTGTGCCGTTAACTGTCGAACTTGTTTATCTATGTACAGTTGAAAGCCCTTGATCGCAGCGTAAATCACAAGCGCGACAACCACAATACCGATTGCTACTTGCATATGAATACCCCTTACTTAAATTAAATTAATGGTAACTGGTTTAGTTGCGGATACACCCTGTCGAACCGCAGCCTTGCTTTTTGCTTAATTTCCAATTAAAATCTAACCTAAATTATAGCATACCCGCAATTATCAATCAGTATGAAATTGCCAACTTATAGGAGGATTTTTCATGTCAGAGACCCAAACATCACTCATGAACCAGCAATTAGACGCCTTGCTTTACAACGAAACCAACTTGGTTGCGAATTTAGCCAATGCCAGTGCCTTAATTAACAGTACATACACCGACCTGAACTGGGCTGGCTTTTATCTCTATAGTTCCGAAACTAACTCGCTTGACCTTGGCCCATTCCAAGGCAAAGTTGCTTGCATGCACATTAAAGTTGGTGCTGGCGTGGTCGGCACTGCTTTTGCAGATCAACAAATCCATCGCGTTGCCAACGTCCATGAATTTCCTGGTCACATCGCCTGCGACAGCGCCAGCAATGCTGAAATTGTCGTTCCCCTAACCAAGGATGGCCGCAAAATTGGTGTCATGGATATTGACTCCCCTTCTTTAGATCGTTTCACGGCCGAAAACGAGTTGGAATTAGCCGAATTCGCGAAGATCCTCGTGCAACACATTGACTAAAGTAAGTCAACATGCTATGCTACTCTTTGTGTAAAATAATGCAGCAGTGAGTGGGTAAGCTCGTCAACAGATTGGTGCCATATTTTTGGTCAGTTAGTAACCTGCGGCTGCAATGGCGAAAACTGCAGTTCAATCTGAACGAATATCGAACTCACATCGGATTATTTTACTCCAACTAAAATTATTGGAGGAAACAATATATGTCTCGTTATACAGGTCCAAGTTGGAAGATCTCCCGTCGTTTGGGAATGTCTCTTTCAGGTACTGGTAAAGAATTAGCTCGTCGTCCTTATGCTCCTGGTGATCATGGTCAAGGTCGTCACTCAAAGCTTTCTGAATACGGTACTCAATTACGTGAAAAGCAAAAGTTACGGATGATGTACGGTTTAACTGAACGTCAATTCGCTAACTTATTTATCAAAGCTGGTAAAATCCGCGAAGGTAAGCATGGTGTTAACTTCATGATCTTACTCGAACGTCGTTTAGACAACATGGTTTACCGTTTAGGTTTGGCTACGACTCGTCGTCAAGCTCGTCAATTAGTTAACCATGGTCACATCACTGTTGATGGCAAACGTGTCGATATTCCTTCATACGAAGTTCAAGTTGGCCAAGTTGTCTCAGTTCGTGAAAAGTCTAAGAAATTAGTCGTAATCACTGGCGCTGTTGAAGCCGTTGTGTCACGTCCTAACTTCGTTCAATTCGATGCTGATAAGCTTGAAGGTTCATTAACTCGCTTACCACAACGTGAAGAACTTGAAGCAGACATCGACGAATCACTTATCGTTGAATACTACAACAAACTTTAATTTCCAGTTATCAAAAACACGTCGCATTTGCGGCGTGTTTTTTTGTCTTTCGAAACTTGCTGGATTGTGCTTCAGTTGCCGCCTGCCGGGCAAGAAAATTTAGAGCTGGAACATGGTAGCGCGTTTTCGAGCCAAAATGTGGTCTCGAAAGCCACGCTTGGCCCAAACCGCCGGTAACCCACTGCCAGCTAAGGCCAGCTTCACCACTGAGCCCTAAATTTTCCCGCCCTCTCGTCTCGCTCTGTATCAACCCAAGCAATTTAACATATCTTATTTCAAGGCTGCCATGATTGGCTCGTAAATTGGCAATAGTATTTTCATTGTTGTTTGAATATAAGTTAATTGGGCCACATCATCTGCTAGTAACGGTGAATCCAATTTAATTGCGCGACCCACGACCAATTCACTGTGCTTGTATTGGCCAAACTTTTTAATTGCCGCCATCACATTCGCCGGTGTTGCCAGTTGCGTCTCGGCCGTACTGTGGTCATTGCTGATGACATAGTCGGCCGGCAACTGACCAAACAACTTCTGTAGGTTGGCTGGTGAAACAGCGGCTTGAACTTTGGCCTTTCTCTCATCTAAAATATCAAAGTAACAAAACAACCGATCCGGCCACAAGCCTAATTCAAAATGTGGTAACCCTTTATAACTTCGCTTATCTTCACTAAACGCGACCCAAGTATCGACTGGCGGATTCTTGAAACGGCGTAAATGCTTGGCAATATGTGGATAAAATGTTTGGCCGTCTGCTTGGAGTGTCGCTAATAACTCGGGCGTAATGGCCTCGAACTTTGGATCAATCACCGTTTTGATTTGCGCCATGCGTCCTGCCAAGGTGGGATCATTGAATAAGTTAAAGTCTGATTTTGTAAACACAGCTTTCCCTGCTTTCGTTTTTCGCATTTAAGTCTGTAACATGCTACAATTATATGATAATCAGAGAAAGGATGTTTGACAATGGCTGACAAAGAAATGCAACCCGTTGATCGGATTCAAAGCGCGATGCATGGGACTCCGCAACTTCATCCAGATGAACAGAATAAATATCTTGGCACATTTCGCGAACGTGTTGAAGTTGCGGTCACTGTCTACCAAATCAAGCGCCATCACTATGTGGACCAACTCAACCTGGCCTTTTCCGAACACCCGGATTACCGCTTATATATTAATGGCAATCTTGATCAAGACATACTCGGTCCCTACCTGCAGGCTGCTGCCAAAGCCAATATTCAATTCACCATTAAAACCGATGATATCTATCGGACTGGTGATGACAATTACGCACTGGTTTTTACAGCAGCCGCCGCCATCAATCGCGATGTGATTGATATCGATCAACGATACCCGCTAGAATCTAAAACACAAGCCACACCAAAAACAACTGGCTTGTTCGGCAAATTAAAAAAATTATTCTAAATTAAATGCGCTAGCCGACCAATCGAGTCCGCTAACGCATTTTTAGTTAAATTTCTGGAAATAATGTTTCTAATAATTGAGCCGCCACTGGCTGTGCCTGCCCAAAGGTTGGAAAAACATGTGGATATAAGAATGGTGCCGCATGAATACCTAGATACACCGCCATTTCTGGATGTTCTGGGGTGAATTCCGCATATAAATTAGGAATCATCACATCAAAACCCGCGACCTTTAACTTTAAATCAGCTGCCAACTGCTCGACAGCATCAATGTATGAATGATGCATATCGTCAGTGGCATCCAAAACGTCGGCCCCATTGCCAAAGGTAGCATCTTCACGCAAGAGAATCTGGGTTCCACGACTGACAACCGAATCTAATGCTAGGTGATACGATTTGAGCCGATAACGTTCAACCGTGCCCAACTTCAATTCAGATTGCGGATAGTCGAAGGCCGTTCCGCGTAACGGACGCGCATTCTTACGATCCAGCAAAGCTTGAACCGTCGTACGCCCATCACCAACAATATTAGCGGGCAAGCGTTCGATAACTGCTTTGACACGGCCATCAATCACTAAGAACCGATAGCTGGATGCCACAATCAATTCCTCGGCCATTACTGAGTTCGTCTGCTCGAACAACTGCCGGACCACTTGTTCGAATAATGCTCGCTCCGGCATAATCCGAAAAGCAACCACTGCCCTAGTGGTCTCGGTGCCTTTCAACACGATTCCCCCACCGGCTGCATAACGATCGTAATCATCAATCAATTGATTGGCCGACCGATAAGTTTGCGACGCTGGGACTTGAACCCCATGTTCAGCCATAATTTGCTTGGCTGCCGCTTTATGCGCGAGCACCGTCGTCAATGCCTGAGGATTTAAATCCGTCCCACTGCCATTAACGACTAACTGGGCAGTGCCGTTGTGCGTCAATCGCATAATTGAGGCTTGGGCATCAACCACATCCACTTTAATTCCCCGCGCTAATGCTTCCTGCGCAAGTAGCTGGCTTGACAAGCTCACTGACGTAAAACCTGGTAACTGAGCTGGTTGGGCTTGAGCGGTTGTTTGAGCGGCCTTGGCTTGCGCGATTGCCCAGGCTAACGTATCCGCTTGCATCGCTACTTTGGCACTCGGTGTTTGTTTCGGATCAGTCACCCGCGTCTTCAAATGCGCTAACAAGACCTGATCACTCGCTGGCAACCCGTTGGCTTTAACAAAATCACCTAACGCCGTCAAGACTTGTTCTGCTGGCGTGGCTTGGACACTCGCCGTCGTCGGATTTTCCGTCGTTACTTGAGCGGTCAACTGCTCAGCTTGGGCATTCACCTGACTGACCATGGCGGTCGGCAAAGCTGGCATCATCACAAAATAACTAGCAAGTAGCCGAATAAATTCAACCGCGTTTTTATCAACGCCAGTCGCGCTAGTCGGATCCAAATCTAAGCCACAATACTCTAAATAATAAACCCCTTGGCGGCCAAGTGTTGTCAGCTCACCAGTACTTCTGAAACGAACAGGACCAGCAAAATCACTGACCGTTTCGAGCTTTTTCGCCCGAACATCCGCTTGTAACTTGGCCACATAGCGGTCAATGGACGTGTAGTCCCCTTCAACACTATTTTTGCGTCCCGCTGGGCTATGAACGCTCGTGCGTTGCCGCTTTGACGTCTTATCAGCAACCGCTAATGTTGGGGTCGCACCAAACAAGTATTGAATTAACCAATTCATCCGGACGAAGCCTTGGGCGACTTTCAAATAAATAGCATTGCGAAAATCGACATAGCTTGAATACTGTTGATGAAAAGTTTCGGCATATAAGCGGGTGAATAATTGTTCATTAAAACTTAGATTAACATGCACACCCGTCGTCATTAATTTTTCGATTGGGACCCGTTTCAACTGTTGTTGACGTCGTTTGAACCCAACTTCGTCATCTTCCGCTAACGGAATTTCAGCTAAATCGGTTGGCAATACTGGCGCACTCGATAACGGCCATAAATACTCATCCGCAGGCAAGGCGCGGCGAGCAGTTGTATTTAATCCTTCTAAATATGACATCAGTGCCGACAAGTCGGCCATCGCTGGGGTCGTTAATTTTAATTGGGTCTGGGCAAACGTACTGTGAATCTGGTGATTCTGTTGTCGCGTACCAAAGACTCGTGGATACGGCTGTTTAGAAAGGCCACCCTGTGCATTCACTCGTTGCATCGTTACTTCTAGTCCGAGATTTGACTGACCGACTAGCGGTACTAATTGGTACTGCATAATTGCTTTTCCAACTGCATCGACTTCCATATTTTTATCCATCCTTATTATCTTGATAATTTCGTTGTATCATACGGCGCGTCATCGGTCAACATTGAAGCCAATCAATCGGCGCTGACGTCGGTGAATGCTATAATAATTAAGACTAGTTTTTTTGTAAGGAGGTTACTATGCAACAACCATTAGCCTATCGTATGCGTCCTAAAACAATTGAAGAAGTTGTTGGACAACAGCACTTAGTTGGCCCCGGTAAAATCATTGCCAGAATGGTGAAGGCCAAGCGCTTATCTTCAATGATTTTATATGGCCCACCGGGTACTGGTAAAACCAGTATTGCCAGCGCCATTGCGGGTTCGACTAAATATGCGTTTCGCATGTTAAACGCCGCAACCGATAGCAAAAAACAACTGCAAATCGTAGCTGAAGAAGCTAAAATGAGCGGTACCGTTATCCTGTTATTGGATGAAATCCATCGTTTAGATAAGACGAAACAAGACTTTCTGTTACCCCATTTGGAAAGTGGCCGCATTATTTTAATCGGAGCAACAACTGAAAATCCCTACATCAGCATTAATCCTGCGATCCGTAGTCGGACGCAGATTTTTGAAGTCCACCCCCTTGGTCCTGACGACATTGAAGTCGCTATCAATCGCGCGTTAACGGACGATGAACACGGTCTCGGTCAATATCAGGTTGAACTAGAACCGGCTGCCATGCACCATTTATGCACAGCAACCAATGGTGACTTACGAAGTGCCTTGAATGGATTGGAGCTAGCGGTGCTCTCTACAACCGACGACGCCAAAACTGGCATCACCATTACGCAATCAATTATCGAGGAATGCCTGCAGAAAAAGGCGCTCTCCGCCGACAAAGACGGTGATGCGCATTACGACGTCATTTCCGCGTTTCAAAAATCCATTCGTGGCTCTGATGCCAACGCTGCCCTTCATTACATGGCGCGTTTGGTCGAAGCCGGTGACCTCAAAAGTATCATGCGCCGGCTGATGGTCATTGCTTATGAAGACGTTGGTTTGGCCAATCCAGCCGCCTGTGAACACACCGTTGCGGCGTGTCAGGCTGCCGATCAATTAGGGTTACCAGAAGCCCGAATACCACTAGCTAATGCAGTCATCGAACTCGCGTTATCGCCAAAATCAAATTCAGCCATGGCTGCGATTGATGGCGCTTTGGATAAAGTTCGTAGCGGACATTTTGGGGATATTCCCGCTGATCTAAAGGACGCTCACTATTCAGGCGCCGCAAAACTGGGGCACGGTGTCGGCTATGTCTACCCACATGACCATCCTGGTGATTGGGTCGCTCAACAATATCTGCCAGACTCAATTAAAAGCGCCAAGTATTACCAGCCTAAGGCCAATGGTCGCTATGAAACTGCGCTTGGTGAGCAATATAAAAAATTATTAAAGGCAAACCAAAGTAACCGTTAACATCCTTACCATCAGTACAATCGTTGCAACTTTTATTTTAATATGCTAGACTAATAGTCGAAATTACTAAGGTGTGCGCATTGCTCTAAACAAAGTGTTGCCGAACAATTAATACTACTTTGGGACTGTCTTTAGGTAGCCATCATAACATGCCTTATCATTTGGTAGTTAGGAGGCTATACAGCCGGTCCCACCTGCCTTGAAGCGGGTCAATACTGAAGGGCGACTAACGGCACTACTAGTTTTTTTCGGAAGGTTACTTCCGTGGGTCAGGACTTGTCCTGGCCCTTTTTGTTTGACTGCAATTGAGGACATTTTGAGACCGACACAGCCAGTGGAAGCCTCAGTCTGCGCGAACACGTTACGACTATTCAAAAAAAGCGACAGCCGTTGTTGCAAATGTCCGAACCAATTCGATCTAAAAATTTAGATACAACAAACTTCACTAGGAGGTTCCAACTTGATCACCCTACTTTTAATCGTCTATACCTTAATCGCCGCGTGGCTTGGTTATTACTTAGTTACCCATCAAAATAAACAATTTCTCACTTTCGATCCCACCGAGTCGACAACCGTCCAACATGTTGCCCGCTATGGTGGTCGTTTAATGCTACTGGTTGCAATCGGAAGCGCCATCACTATTTTCTATCAAAGTACCGTCGTGATCGCGTTGGTGCTTGCTAGCGGTTGCTTAATTATGATGGCAATTGGCTTACTTCTCATCAGTTTCATGTAAATTGAGAGAAAACGCTTTTTATTTTTTACGAAAACCTTTACAATATAGGTATAAAGTATTGAGGGGTGAGAATGATGTTACAACAATACCAACACATCTTAGTTCCCGTAGATGGTTCTTACGAAGCGGAATTAGCATTTAAAAAGGCGGTCGCCGTTGCCAAACGAAACGGCCCCAAAGCGTCAGTTCATATGGT
Organism: Lactiplantibacillus daoliensis; assembly: GCF_005405005.1. Lineage (GTDB taxonomy): Bacteria > Bacillota > Bacilli > Lactobacillales > Lactobacillaceae > Lactiplantibacillus > Lactiplantibacillus daoliensis. The sequence goes on from NZ_BJDH01000002.1 coordinate 107,020, forward strand.
GCATGTCGTAGATACCCGTGCATTCCAGAACATCTCTAGTTTTGATACAACGATGGTTGAACAAGTCACCGATACTGCCCAAAAGACATTAGATAAATACGTCGAAGAAGCAAAGTCAGAAGGCTTAGACAACGTCGATTATTCTATCGAGTATGGTGCGCCAAAGACCATTATCGCACGCGATGTTCCTAAGGATTTAGGCATTGATTTGATTATGATCGGTGCGACTGGGTTGAATGCGGTTGAACGGCTCTTGATTGGTTCAGTCACAGAATATGTCACTCGGATGGCAGTTTGTGATGTTCTCGTCGTTCGGACTGATTTGGAAAACAAACCAGCACCAAAACCTAAGAAGAAGTAATTAAATAGATTATAAAAGGACATCATGACGATTTTCATTTTTGAAAATTTTGTCATGATGTCTTTTATTTTTGCATTTTAAATCAATTTAACTGCTACTAAGGCTTTTGTACGGTCCCATCTGGATAGACTATCCAGTAATAGCCATCCGGATTCATAAACACCCAATTCCCATTATCTAGCTCTCTTATCGCTAAGGTGTTATAAGTATAACCACCGAAATTATTAACCCAATTCACACTCTCACCCAAAATATTTTTTGCCTCTTGTTCAGTTAGCTCGTCGCTCTCATCATCAGTAGTCGTATCATCACTGCTGGTTGTATCGTCACTACTAGAGCTCTGATCATAATAACCCGTTACATTCTTGTTTTCCTTGGCCAATTTTGAATCACTCAAATTTTTGGAACTTGCTTTATCATGTTTGAAGTTCGCATAGGCAAGCTTGTTTTTCTTATTCAAGTATTCAATGATACCGTCACCAAGCGTCCCTTGTGCTGGGATTTTCTCAAACAGCTGATTAACCGTTTTAGTTTGTTTAGGCTGAACAGTCAGAATTCCCTTCTTTTTAGAAAATGTTTTATCAACAGGTAATAAATAAATAAATTTGGACTTATCAAATTTAATACCCTTTTGACTATTATTTGTCACTTTCATTGAGACAACATAAACAGGGTCTGCCTTCGAGTCCTGAGTCTCGTCCTGCTCAAGACTAAACGTAAAGTTAACCTTCTTTTTATCCGATTTACTTAAATCTTGGTAGTACACAGTCTTCGTTACAGCATTGTTCTTTGCTAAATGACCTTGAGTTAAACTACAACCCGACAGTAATAGTGCAATTCCAATTACCATGAAGCCCAAAACTTTTTTCATCTTTATTATTCCCCACTACTTAAAATCATTTTGATAGGCATCATTCAAATTAGAAATATGATCACTATAATAATCAATGGACATCTTATCTGACCAGGCGTATGGATTGTTCCCAATAATTGATGTGTGGACCTTCTTGCTAATATATGAATACCATTTAACATTATTGATATCAATGGCCATCGGTGCCTTCCTATTGCCATTTCCAACAGCAATCAAGTAACAATAATGAATTTTGCCATTTTCACCTTTTTTTACCGGGAAAACATACTTTCCTGTTCGCTTATTTTTATTCAAAAAGACCACATAGTCCTGCGCCAAAAATTCGTCACGATGATAGGTCCCATAATAAAAGACTGCTGAATTTAGAGTTGGAGAAGCATATTTTAAAATGGACGTCTCATTGGTCTGACCCTCAGGCAGGTAAGTCTTGTATTGATAAAATCCCCAACTACCCAGAATAATAACTGCGATTGCTACAATCCACAAAACAATATGGTGATTTGGTGTCTCAACTACCTGACTGGTTGAAACTTGTTCAACTTTTTCAGGTGTATTAACTTTCTCTATAGGTGCAACAGATTCGCTGGACACACCGATTACTGGCTGCTCAGCACCACAAAACGGACAAAAATTAGTCGACTCCTTAATTTGCTTCCCACAATTAACGCAAAATTTCATTTTTTCTCCTCCAAAATTCCATCATAATTACCTTAACCTAATTATGACTAGGCTGATCGACGCTGACCTGTTTTAACGTGCGCACCTCACGTAGTCCAGCATTGATTAACACCAACACCACTACCCACGCAATCACGATTAACAGCACCATTTTTTCATAATCAAAGCCTACCGGCGCATCCCAAAGTGCGTGTAAGGCAATGGCAATCACGAAGAAGCGAATAAAGCGACCATCTTCAAACGTTGCCGAACTTAACCGAGCACTGCCTTTGGCTAAACCGAGTGCTGCACCAACCATGGCGCACCACATTGTATGTGTGCCTAACGCACCAACACTTCTAATCAACAAGACCGACAAGCCCATATCGCCCGCATACCCAGCTGTCTCAAACGTAGCAAAGCCAGCACCAATGGCCGCGCCGATTAACAAACCGTTCAACACAAATTTGGTGTCAATCCGATTGATATAATACGCAATCATAATTAACTTACCCGTCTCTTCGACAACGGCAATGATCACGGCAGTCAGGATTGTTAATTTAGAAACATCTACAAATTCATATAAAAATAGTGAAACCAAAAGCGAGGCCACGCCACCAACCATAAATATTTTTGTAATTTTAAAAACACTAATATTTTTAAAAGTGTTAATTTCAAAAAACATGATTAACAATGAAAACGGCACTGCCAACGCGCTCACAGCGATTAACCCAACGTACATCTTTTCACCATTCAACAAATAGAAACTACCCACTAAAATTGCCACTGCGATGACAAATGAAGCCAAGACCCGTGAAAATAGCCATGGCTTAACCGGTGAATCGCTTACTTCAGTCAACGTCGGCGTGGTTTGCGCTGTCCCCGCAATAAACAACGACTCCGCTTCTTGTTCCGTATGCGAGTTGAATACTTCGCTAAACATACGCTTCAAATGGATCGGAACGCGTTTCTGTTCACCAGTCCAGCCGTTCAGAGTTTCCGTGGCAGAATCAATCAAACTCTTTTGCGCCGGTTTGGACGTCTGCACGATTGTTTTTGGTTGTGGTGCTTCAGCGACTCTGACAACCTTGGCGCCACAATAGTGACAAAACTTCGACTCACTTGGTAACTTTTGACCACAATTTGCACAATAAATAAACTCATTCATCTTAAATAGCACTCCCATTAACCAAAACGATTTGGCTGTGGATCACTTGGCTTACAGAACAAGACAATTACCAAAATGGCGCCAACTATCGGTATCAGGGCAAGCCAATAGTAGCCAAATGAATGGTTTGAATCATGTAGCCGACGACTAGCGACGGCTAAACTAGGAACCAAACAAGCCACCACCAAAATAATCATCAAAGCCATCCCAATATATTCACTTAAAAACAAATAGATTAAATAAAAAGCGCTATAAAAGAGATTGTAAACCAATACACTCCACCAGTATTGTGATCGACTACTGCGGCCATGAAACTGAGCATACCGCTTAAAATAATCCCGCATTGCGGCATCAATCCCACCGCTATCCTGTTCCTCATACCTAGTCTCTGTCCGTCTCTCAGTCTGACCCGATTGACTATTAGGTACCTGCTGATTAGTCACTGTCGGCTGTGGCGTAACAACCGTTTGTGCCGGAGAACCTGACGTAGCTGTTCCTTCAACCAGATTCAACCCGCAATTAGGGCAAAAACGTGCCCCCTCCACTAACTTCGTGCCACATTTAGGACAAAATTTCATGATACTATTCCTCCATTGTATTACTTTTGCGAACAAGCAAATCCAATTAATTTCCTCAAAAAAAACGACAATTGCTTATTCCAAAAGCAATCACTTTCTTTGATAGCATTGAATTATCAAGTTAAAACCATTCTTTTTGATTGGCCTGAATATTCGCACAGCTATATTGAATTATAATTTTTGTGTTTTACTTTAGCAAGCGTTTTTATTGGAAATACCGTTATATCAGTGTTAGATGTTTTTTCCCATTGCTATACTTATGTGATACAGAGGTGTTTTTATGGCGAAATCTACATTTGGCGAACGATTAAAACAAATTCGTACCAATAAAGGCTATTCCGTCCGTAAGGTGGCACTTTATGGTGGAATTTCCTCATCGTACTATTCCCAAATTGAGAACAACAAACGGAACATTCCAAAACCGGAAACTTTACTTAAACTCGCTAAGGGGCTACATATCTCGCATGATGAAATCTTTGAATTGGCAAAATTTTATACCGAGACACTTCGAAGCGCGGACAAATCGTTTAGTTTCAACCAAGAAACTGAAATTAACAATTCTGGTGCCATTATCCAAAATTTGATTAACTCCAATACCAAAGTTATTCTGCCAGATGATCGTCGCGTCTATACGAACCTTTCAGCTGAATCTCCAACAACCCCAGGTGACTATGTTTGGGTGAAAGTCTCAGATGACACCTTGACCAATGAAGGAATCATGACTAATGACTTAGCAATTGTATTGATCAAGTCTGTAGACGAGCCCTTTTCCGTTGAGTACGGTAGTAAACTGATTGCACTAAATCTCAATTCAAAAACCGTTATCCGGAGAGTCGTTCAAGACTACGCTAACAACTTTCTAGTTTTCAATTCAAGAGAACGTACTGAACCAATAATGATTCCTAAAAATAAATTTTCTGAATTTTTAGTCGGCCTAGTCGTCGGCATCCATCGCGAGATTTCCAATTAAAAAGACATTGCCTTGTGACTTGTAAAATCACAAAACAATGTCTTTTCTATTACTTAAAGGTTGAAAAACTCAAAAGCATCACAAATGTTGCAGTACCAGTAACCATCACGTCTAAAGTAGACTCACCTAAATTTAGCGCTCCGTCAGTCGATAACGAATTTATCAAAAAAAAGAACTACTGACTTAGCTAGAGGTTGTTGATGATAACATCGGACGTGCAGGTGGCGTTTGGCCGGCGTTTTTTAGCCGGCCTTACACCACGGACGGTCCGGGAGATTTGCGGTTTTGGCAAAGTTTCCGGACGAGGTTCAAGACGTTTCTATGGCTTGAACCGGTCCCTCGTTCGCATGCTATCAGCAACAACCGGAAGCGGGAATAATCGACTAGTTTTCATTACCTAATTGTTTCGAAATCAATACACCTAACTCATACTGTGCGGTCGTCGCGACAACCAATACGCATATACCACCGAAACAACACCAGCGATCAAAGCTGGAATCACAATTAGTGCCATACCAATTGTAGGCTTCCAAGCACTGATACCAATGCCTACCAGACCACCGACGTATAGTAGCCAGCCGCCTAACTGATTCGTTTTACGCCAAACAACTTCAGAAGCATAAGTCCAGCTGACTCGAATGCCAAGCACCCCATTGCGTGGCGCATCAACACATAAGATTCCAAAGAAACTAAGCATAAAACCAATTCCAATTTCATTGGCCTGCGCCGATACAAACCAACTTGGCACAACTATTAACGCGGCCCCGTAACCAAGCCAGCCTAACATCCAATGCCAAATAACTCTGCTTGGTTGCCAGTGGAAATTTTTAACCAACAAAAACGGCGTAAACCATGAAAGTAGATAGGCAATTGTAATCACGATCAACAACTGCTGTCCCAGCCGGAATGGTGCCTGAAAATGTCCCCAGAACCACATTAAGATTAAGGCATCTAACGCCCCCAGCAAAACGGCCGGTCCCCATTTTTTTACCATTTTAAATCCCCCTGACAAGCACAAAACACCCAGCCGATAGGATATCGGACCGAGTGTTAATGCTAACTAGGCTTCATTGGCCACTTGCAACGGTGCAATGTGGTAGGTTGCCATTTCCTTAATGATCTTCTGAGTCAAATTCTCATTGTGCGTCACCAGGCTCAACGCATAGGCCACATAATAATGGTCGTGCGCCGAAGCAACGTTGTTCAAGACAACTTCATTAGCGGCTTTTTGCGCATACAACCGGTCAAGCAAGTACAGTGACTGGCTTTCTTGCGCTTTCTTCAACGCCAAGTCAATCAATTCCAGTGCTTCCTCTGGGAAATTAATTTTCGCATATAACTGCGCTGCTGACGCGTAGATCAAAATTTCGTTTTGTAAATAATCATCATCGCCAATTGGCATGGCTTGTGCGTCCATGGTATGAAGTGTGGCAACCGCCTGCTTGACGAAAATCTCCGCCTTGTCATAAGATTGCTTCCGTTCATACGCTAACCCAGTGCCCAATGTTGCCAAAATGGCAAACATGTCATGACTTGACTTCACAAACTGGTTCAACAACATCCCAAAGTTGAAAATTGCTTCATCTGGATTGTCATTTAAGACTAATTGGATATAACCCTCATAGTAATAATATTGTTTTTTGTCCGTATTGCTACGCAGTTGTTTTGGCCGAATCTTTGTAAAGACTTCATTGGCCGTTTCTAACTGATCATGTCGAATCAAAGAATCAATTTTTTTGAACGTCCGGTATAACTGATCATCATTTTCAACAATCACATCTGACAAACGAATTCCTAATCGATTACAAATCTTCATCATAATTTTCATACTAGGAATCTTGCTCTTTTTCTCAATTAAACTAATCGTTGCTTGGGTACAAATACCCTCCGCCAATTCTTTCTGCGACATGCCTTTACGCTTCCGGAATTGCCGAACTTTCTCTCCCAATATTCTCATCTTAAACCCCTCTTTATGTCTACTGTCTCAACCTAACCCTAATTTGATCACCGTTGGGCCGACCCCACTCGCAAACCCAACGTCGCTAACACCTAATCAATCCTCAGGTTTCGATTAAATAATTAGTTGTCCACAGTCAAATTGGACAATACCAATTACGCATATTATTATATTCAGATAAGTGATAATACGCAAGAAATAAGAGTAATTCTTATTTAATATTAAGTTATACCATGCTCAATACACAAGTCCACTTATTAATTAGCCGGGGTTATGATTAGTAATTAGAACTAATTTACACTTTGTTAACTCAGGTATCGGACTAATGTAAACGATTCAAAATAGAACGCAACAACATTTATAATTATGGGACTGATATTGTCAACAATCCGCTTTTGACTTCGTTTTAGTCCCCTCCTTATATCTTAATCTTCTCATTTTTGGGCCATTCGCTATCATAAACTAATTACCCAATTAATAAGCTGGTAAAAATAATAGTGCGGGGCTTGTCCTTGTAAACGGCGCATCCGTCCCGGCTGATTCGTAATGAGTCCAGTTGGGCGCATGGCAGATAACCGTTGCAGTTGCATCGACCGATCCACGGTCCACAAGTAAACCGCCTTGTGTTCACGTTTAGCCGTTGCTAATTGCTCACGAGTCACCGTCAACGCCTGTAACGAATAGAAATTAGCAACATTGGGGGTAAATGCCGTCAGATAAAACGGCGTGATATACCCAACACGCAACTTTCGAGTGCGCTGCTTCAAACGGGCGAGAACTTGATAATCCAAAGAATGGACGGCACCACCTCGTTTTTCAATCGTCGTTGCGTACTCATCCGCGAACGGGGAAATCAATTGTACCGCGTCACCAATCGCTTTAATCTCGACTAGTAGTGGCTGATTTAATTTTTGTGCCGCGGTCAAATACTGCCTAAACGTACTCAACTCACCATGTTGACCGTGCTCGGTTAGCGGTAGTCCAGCTAACTGCTGTAACCGATAATCCTGAACTGGGCCTGACTTAGCCGCCAAGTTGCGTAAGGTTGGATCATGCATCACAACCCAGTGCTGATCGGCCGTTGGTTGAATGTCCATCTCAACATATGCCGGTTGAGTGGCGTGTACCGTCTTTTTAAGCGCGCTCGTGGTGTTCTGAACACCATCATCACCATTGACACCCCGATGCGCAATAATGGCTGGTGCCGTGGTTGGTGGCGTCTGAAGCCACCACGTCGCACTACCTAAGGTGACGACCATAAGCCCGGCAATCAAATAACGACCAGTACCTGTTCGAGGCTGTTGTGGCAACGTAAACCAACGCCCCCACCAACTGGCGAAGACAAGCCACAATCCCCCTTGTAGTCCGGCCAAGCTGACAATTGCGCAGACCCGACCGAGTCCCTCATTTAAGTTTTCCAGACCACCTGTCAGCAATATCAAACAAGTCGCTAAAACGAGCCAGCTCATTAACCAGCCAACGAAACCAACTAATTTCCGACAGACTGGCCACCAGTGCTGATGCCAACCTTGAAGCCACCAAGTTCGCCAGCCAGTTGGCGCTTGCAATTGGTCTCGCCAAGCTGGTAACCATTTGAGCGACCACAGCCAGATCACTGCCCAAATCGGCGCGACCCATGGTAACCAATCGTAGCGCGTCATCAGTATCACATTTTGCCATTCAGCGGGCAATTCAATGCTGGCCTGCAGCGTGGCTAAATAACCACCCCAACCAAATGGTAGCCAAATCACCGCTAATAACAATTGCCCCAGCCAAATGAACCAATGCTGACGCCAAGACCAACGTTGATGGCCACCGGTATGTTCAGCTAAGGCGGGTAACCAGAGACTCAACCCTAATAGCCCCAGTAAACTAAGCCAACCACCAAATTGAATGCCCAGCCATTTCACCACTAGTGCACCAATCAAGCCAATAACCCACCAAAGTCCGAGTGGACCACTGAACTGGTTGGCCCCCTTTTTCAAATCTGCCCAAATTTTCGTTACCATCGTCGCCATCTCCCAATATGAAAAAAAGGTGGTCGTGATGAAATCACTTTCATCTCAACCACCTCAACGAAACTCGCTATTATTCGGCGTCTAAGGCCACAAAATCATAATGAATTTCTGATTGGCGTTTGAATTCATCAAAACCAAGTTGAATCAAACGATCAATTAAATCGGTATAACCAATACCGGAAACTTCCATTAATTTCGGATATAAACTAATGTTAGTAAATCCAGGCAAGGTGTTAATTTCACCCAAATAAGGTTCGCCATCTTCCGAAACCAAGAAGTCCACGCGAGCCATACCTTTTAAGCCTAATGCTTTGAAGGCCCCGAGTGACATATCTTGAATCCGTTTCGTTAAATCAGCTGGTAAGTCAACGGGCAATTCGAACGTCACCCCACTCGCATCGACAAACTTATTATTGTAATCATAGAAAGTATCACTCTTAGGCACATCAATGGCACCCAGCTTGGATGCCACAGCATCTTCATTGCCTAAGATTGAGCATTCCACTTCGCGCGGATGATCAATGGATTCTTCAACTAAGATCTTGTAATCGTATTTGAAGGCATCCGCCAACCCATCCAAGTAATCTTGTTCATTTTCAGCTTTGTGAATTCCGACTGAAGAGCCCTGATTAGCTGGCTTGATAAATAAATGTGCACCAACATGTTCTTTCAAATATGCATAGGTCATTTGTTCCCGATTTTCAGGCGTCACAACCACGTACTTCGTATTTTGAATATGATGATGTGTTAAGATTTGCTTCGTAATATCCTTATCAAAGCTAGCAGCAGAAGCTAAGACGCCACTCCCAACGTAAGGTTTCTTCAATAACTTGAACAAGCCTTGTAAGGTCCCATCTTCACCTAGGTTACCATGCACGACTGGATAGAAAATATCAATATCCTTGGCCGCCGCCAAATTCTTGATTGGCGCCAATGGATCACTCATATCCAACTTAGGCAATTCTTCTGCCACGACTTTATCTTCTGGTTCACCAGCAAAAACCCGACGCGTGGCCGCATCACTTAAGATGATCCCGTTCTTGGTAATCAAGAATAAGTCGATCTGATACTTATTTTTGTCCATTGCATCGTAAATATTATGAGCGGAACGCTTCGAAACGTCATGTTCAGAAGAGTTTCCGCCAAACAACATGCCAACATGGATCTTTTTTTGTGTGTCCATTTTTTCGTTCATCCTATCAAGATTTATTTCATATTACGGCTTCTCTAATTCTACAATACCTAACTAAAATTGGAAATAGTTTTGCAACTTTGTAACCGTTATTATGCATTAAAGGGCGCGGTTAACACTAATTTACCTAACATTTGACCGGTTTCTACCGTAGCGTGGGCTTCAGTTAAAGTAGCTGCATTAATGCCGGCAATGACTTTTTTCGTCGTTGGTTTTAAGATTCCGTCATCGGCTAACTGAGCCATCTTGGCCAAAATCATCCCTTGCGTTGCCATTTCAGGCAATTGGTAATTAGACTTGGTAAACATGAACTCCCAAGCAAAGTTTAAACTCTTGGGTTTCAAAAGTGCCATCCGCAATGGCTTGGCATTCGTCACCACCGCTACAATCGTGCTCAACGGGCGCATTAATGGCGCCACAATCGGTAAATAATTGTCAGTGGATTGTAACAAGATGGCACTATCGACCAACTTAATCTGCTGAGCTGCCAATTGGGTCGCTAAATCTTCGTGATAATCCAAAACAATATCGGCGCCTAAATCTTTGACCCAAGCTTTAGTTTTTGCTTGACCAGCCGTGGTAATGACGGTTAAGCCAGCCCACTTGGCCAATTGAATAGCCACTGAACCGACCCCACCGGCCCCATTAACGATCAAGACCGAATGACCGACATTGGCATTCTTGGCTGGTTGCCATGCCAACTTTTCAAATAACGCTTCCCAGGCAGTTAGCCCAGTCAAAGGTAGGCCAGCTGCAGCCGTTTGTTCCCACTTTTTTGGTGCTAACGCCGCTAATCGTTCGTCGACCAGCTGATACTGCGCATTGCTGCCTGGCCGGTTATTGGCCCCAGCGTAATAAACGATATCATCCGTCATGAGACTGGTTACGGCCTCACCAACCGCAATGACGCACCCAACCGCATCAAAGCCTAGAATACGTGGGACGGTCGTGGTCGCCTGATTAAGTCGTTGCTTCGTGTCAATTGGGTTCACTGAGACTGCCTGAATTTCAACTAAAATATCGCGTCCAGTGGGCTGTGCCACAGCTACGGTAACATCTTCAAACGCCTGAGGTTCACTAATCGCATGACCGGCATAGACCCCGACTGCTTTTGCTTGCATCAATGTAACTTCCTTTCAAACTAGCCTAAAAATTCTAATTCATCATCTAAATAATCCACAATTGACGTTGGAAAATCATCATGCAACGCCATCGCTTCCAATAACCGGTTACGATTAAATACTCGCGTCCAAGCGGCTTCGGTTGCTGGCGCCGGTTGCATCACTAATTGTTGATGCCACTTCTTAAAGGCTCGCAACAAGTAGTCTGCATAGAGATCATCTTTATTGGTAATCAGTGCCAAATAAGTAGATAACCGTTCAGCTTCACCAAAGATGAGCGGGGTTGTCAGCCGTTGATACCGCTCAATCAAACAGGCCAACATCATTAATTTATCGGCTCGCGCCAAGTCACCTTCATCGGCCAACTCATCCAATAAATTTCCAATATGCGTGAAAGCATGGGCCCAGCCATGGTCTGCGACAAAGCCACGGGTGTCACGTTCCAAAAGTAAATAAGTGGTAAATTGTTGAACCACGGTCTCTAGCCGTGCCGGGGTCATAAACGACATCCCAGCATGATCCGCATATAGCAGTACCGACAGAATCAAAATTGAAAATGACCGTTGATAAATGGCCTCATTCTCAGGTTGATCAATATGCGTAAAAAGTTGGTCATCTTGAACCAACGTATCGAAGATCGTCCCTAATTGGTCGCTCGTTAATAGTTGTTGTTGCAACGCTTCATTCAACAAATAGTAACAGCCACGATCACGAACCGCCGCATTAGTTGAGCCTAAATGTGCCAACAACAGGCTTAACTGCTCATCCGTAATCTCAGTGAGATTGCCAGCGTCCAAGCCAGCATGTAATTGTTTGATTAAGTCTAACGCATCACCATCATCTGGAATGGTAACAGTCGTTGCCGGTGTGACTGAAACTTGTTCAATCAAATCACCCAGCCGTTGTGGGAGTGATTGATACAAGTCACCAGCACGTAACTGCTGACGTAACTTCAACACGTCAGCTTTTAAAGTTGCTAATTTCTGTGCTTCCATAATAACCTCGATTGCTCAGTTTATCTCTTTATTTTAGCATGATTGGCGGGCTTTGCACATTGTTGACACGTTAATTTGAGTCGCCAATGGCAACCGCAAACAGACCTCAACAAAAAAGCCGCCCAACGAGACCCTCGTTGCAGCGACTTAACTATACAGCATTCTATTTGACTGCTTGTGGTAAGACGTCAACTTTCGAATTGATGAATTTCGCAGATGACGCTAATGAAGCTTTCTCGTCCGGCGTTAAGTCTAAATGAATTAAAGATTCGATGCCGTTTTTACCAATCACCGCTGGCATCCCAACGTAGGTCCCAAAATCAGGATCAAAGGCTGAAACTGGACATGCCAATTGTTCATCCGCACTAACTGCTTCTGCTAGCCGCACACCACAAGTTGCGATGGCGAAGTTAGTGTAGTGTTTCCCGGCCATAACCGCGAAAGCGCCTTGACGTGCGTCTTCCTCAAGCTGTTTTAAGTCCAAATCATGGAAATTCGCAATCGGTTGACCATTGACCGCAACCGTTGACCAAGCCACGAATTGTGAGTTCCCGTGTTCACCATAAACATAGCCGGCAACATTTTTACCATTCGTATTCAAGGCCTGACCAACATACTTCTGCATCCGTGCCGTGTCTAAGAACGTCCCGGTCCCAAAGACTCGGTTGCGGTCAAAGCCAGTCATGCGTTGTAAATAATCGGTCATGACATCACAAGGATTCATAATATCAATCAAGATGCCTTTAAAGCCAGAAGCCACAATTTTTGGCGCAATGTCGCGAACAATCGCTTGATTAGACTCGTATTCACCGAAGCGCCCTTTTGAACTGTTCATATCAATCGCACCGATATTCCCAGAAGCAACAATCAAAACTTCGGCATCCGCTAAAGCGGCATAATCGTTCAAAATTATTTTAGTTGTTGATCCCAAACGTGGCGAAGCATCATCCAAATCCAACTTTTGCGCTTGTGCCAAGGCTTCGTTATGATCAATCAAAACTAATTCATCCACGGTCCCATGTTGTACTAACGTATAAGCCACTGTGGCCCCAACTTGACCTAAACCAATCACACCATATTTACGCATTACACTAACTCCATTCTGTAAGTTATTTGCTAAGATTAGCCTACCTTGCAAGGCCGCTAAAGTCAAGCGGGGCCTAGTCTCATGCGATTTTAATGTAACTAAAAAGCCGGTCATTTTCAGACCGACTTTCCGCAACTTTAGTTGGTTGATGCAACGGGTAAAATCGCACCCTTGTAATGATTCTTAATCCAAGTTTGAGTACTCTTCGAACGCAGTGCTTTCATTAATTTCTTAATGGCTGGCTTATTCTTATCACCCTTCCGAACAGCCACAATATTTGCATATGGCGAATCGGATTTTTCAAGCGCGATCGCATCTTTACGTGGATCCAGACCGGCTTGGACAGCATAATTAGCATTGATAACCACCGCGTCGCCTTCATTATTCTTGTAGAATTGAGGCATTAGCTTGGCCTCGTATGAATGTTTGAAGACTAAGTGCTTCTTATTCGTGGCGATATCACTAAACTTCGCTGAGGTGATATCCGTCCCAGGCTTCAAGGTAATGAGTCCCGCGTCTTTGAATAAGGTCAAGACCCGACCGTAATCAGCAACATTGCTGCTGACAAGGACCGTAGCCCCATCTTTTAAGTCTTTGAGATTTTTAACTTTCTTTGAGAAAACACCAATTGGTTCCAAATGAACCGCACCAGCTGAAACTAACGTCCCGTTATTTTCTTTATTCCAATTATCCAAGAATGGCACGTGTTGGAAATAGTTGGCGTCTAACTCTTTGGAAGCCAACGCTTTATTTGGTAAGACGTAATCTTGGAAAACCTTAACTTTTAAGTTAACGCCTTCCTTTTTTAATTCTGGTTGGATATGTTTTAAAATCTCAGCATGTGGGACTGCTGACGCCCCGACAGTGATAGTCGTCGTTTTTGATGACGATGATTTGCCACAACCGACTAATAAAAAGGCAGTTGCCGCCACAGCTAATAACCCTAAAATCCGCTTTTTTCGCATACTCAATTCCTCCTAATCAACTTTGTTGAACCCTTTTTAAAATTGCTTGAAACCTTTAATTAGCGCGTTTATCGATGCGCTTAACTGCAAAATCCCCGATAAATTGGAAAATGAAGACAATGATCACGATAATCACAGTGGCCACTAAGGTAATCGCATTATTATTCGATTGAAACCCATCTTGGTAAGCTAAGTTACCAAGACCACCGGCACCAATGGCACCCGCCATCGCGGTATAACCAATCAACGAAATTGTGGTGACAGTAATTCCGGAAACTAACGCTGGCAAACTTTCTGGCAAGAGCACCTTCCGAATAATCTGCCAACGCGTTGCCCCCATGGACTCGGCAGCTTCAACCACGCCATGATCCAGTTCATGAAAAGCTAATTCAACCATCCGGGCGTAGAATGGTGCTGCGGAGATGATCAATGACGGTAATGCTGCTCTAGGACCGATAATTGTCCCAACCAATTTTTGCGTAATTGGTAACAACAAGACAATCAGAATAATAAACGGAATGGAACGGAAGACGTTGACGAACAACGCAACGATCCAATTGAGCAACTTGGCTAGTGGGTTCTGACTGTTGGTCGTTTCAAATAATAGCAAGCCCAACGCAATCCCTAAAATAGCAACCACAATCATGGAAACCAAGGTCAACCAAATTGTTTCCCAGGTCGAACTGATCATGTTACCCCAATCGACATTTGAAAAGTTAAAATATGAGCCTAATCCCTGACTATTCACGATTTAAGACCTCCGTTTCAACCCGCATTTTTTGTAGATAAGCCAGTGCGCCATCGATTTGATCCTGGTCACCGCTAATTTGAATGTAGAGCGACCCAATCGCACCTTCCTGCGTTTGATGAATCGCGCCTTCAATAATATTTAAGTCCAGTGTATATTGTTTCAACATCTCCGAAACAATCGGTAACTGCGCTTGATCACCATGGAAGGTCAACTGAACAATCGTACCCTTGGGATACTTTTCAAGCAATTGACCAACGACCGCTGTGGTTTCGTTCAAGGATGGTGTGACTTCTTCATTCACAAAGCGCTTGGTAACCGCCTGTTTTGGTCGTTTAAAGACTTCCAATACCGGCCCTTGTTCAACGATCTTACCGTCTTCCATGACGGCCACATGATCCGCAATCTTACGAATCACGTGCATTTCGTGGGTGATCAGTACAATCGTCAAATTCAACTTTTTATTGATATCCAACAGTAAGTCAAGCACTTCATCCGTGGTTTGTGGATCCAAGGCACTCGTCGCTTCGTCAGAAAGTAAAATTTGCGGCTCATTCGCCAACGCTCGGGCAATCCCGACCCGTTGTTTTTGCCCACCGGACAATTCTGACGGATAAGCGGTCTCACGACCAGACAACCCAACTAATTCAGCCAAATGCTCAGCTTTTTGCTTGGCGTCTGCCTTGCTGTTTCCCGCAATTTCCAATGGAAACATGATATTTTCCAAAACGGTTCGCGACCACAATAAGTTAAAGTGTTGAAAAATCATGCCAATTTTATGCCGCTGTTCCCGTAATTTGGCACCGGTTAACGCTGAAATCTCAACCCCATCGATATTAACCGTCCCACTCGTCGGCGTTTCAAGACCATTCAGCATCCGGATCAAGGTACTCTTCCCTGCCCCAGAATAACCAACGATTCCGTAGATGTGGCCGTCTTCGATTTTTAAATTCACATCTTGGACCGCGTGAACGACGCCTTGTTTACTATCAAACGTTTTGGTCACGTCTTTAAATTCAATCAAGTCAATTCCTCCTTATGCCTGTTAATTGGTGCAGACCAATTTAACAACTTAATCATTTATCAATCTCAATCATATTGCAAACAAAAAAGCTCCTCATCCCATTAGTTATGATAACCATCATAACCAATAGGACGAGAAGCTTAGTCTCGCGGTACCACCCATCTTTGCAACCTGCTCACACAAGCTGTCTCAAGAGTTAGTTCTTAACTCGGCACGATAATGGGTGCAATCCAAACCTGGCTAACCGAAGCTCACCAAATTGCATTGTTTCAAGACCATCTTCCGCTTCACGCCTAATCTCATTGCACCAAACTGAGACTCTCTTAGTAGTCGTCACCGCGTACTCATCTTTTCAAAATGACATTTTCTAATGAATTATTAATGTCCTGAGTATACCGAGGAGTGTTTTGCTTGTCAACCCCGAAAATTAATCGACGTCAACTAACCAAGCGACCCCATCTTCTAAACTATTCAATGCCGAAAAGTCGTCTGCCAAGGCTGGATTAACCGCCGTGACAGTCCCATTAATTGGGCTATTGAATTCGGAAACTGCTTTAGTGGCTTCAATGCTCAGAAAAGCTTCTTTTTGGCTGACCTTGTCACCAACAGCAGGTAATTCAGCATACTTCACTTCGCCTAAAGCTTCGTGAGCCGCCTTTGTTAACCCAATCCGGGTGTGACCGTCAGTATCTTTTGTCCAAAAATAATTTGCATCTTCACTCATATCCAACACCATGCTTTCCTTGATTTAAGACCTTATTCAAACCGATCATTGCGGCTAAACATGTAGGACTTGTAATGGAACCGCATCGACATGATTAACCCAATCCCAGCCATGTTTGCAATCAACGCCGAACCCCCTTGGCTAATAAAAGGCAAAGGAATCCCAGTCATTGGTAACAGACCAATGCTCATCCCAATATTTTCAAAGACATGGAACAAGACCATCATAATGACACCTGTTGAAATGTACGCATAAAACTCATTTTTTGTATCAAAGGTTACTCGAATCATTTGATAAATTAATAAGAAATATAATAAAACAACAATGGTACAACCAATGAAACCAAAGTTCTCACCAATGACGGAAAAAATCATATCGGATTCACGAACTGGCACCGTCACGTGTGAGACATTAAACCCACGGCCAGTAATTTGACCAGAACCAATTGCCTTCATACTCTGCCAGACTTGATAGGCGTTGTTAGACGTATCAGTCGCTGGATTCAACCAAGTATCAATTCGGGCAAATTGGTAAGCTTTAAACCCGACTGCTTCCAAAATGTGACGGCCGCTAGTCGTGATAACTAGAAAAAGCACACTCCCAGCAAACGCAAACACAATGGCAAACGCTGGTGCAAGTAACCGCCAAGAAATACCAGAAACGAGAATCACACCACCTAAAATAGCGAAAAAGACTAACATTGTCCCAAAGTCATTTTGTAATTTTAATAAAATAATTAATGGTATGGTATAAGCCACTAACTTACCAATTAACTGCCAATCACCAGGCGTTGTGTGGGCTGGATATTCCGTATTATGCGTCGTCACCACGCGCCCTAACATCAGAATAAATGCGGGCTTCATAATTTCAGACGGCTGGAATGTTAACGAGCCAACGGCAAACCAACTCTTCGCCCCAGTACTAGCATACATCGAGCGACTGTAAAGTACTAAGACCGCCACTAACAGGAATATACCAAACCAGTAGGCAATCGGTGCGACCCGCCAAAGTTGTTCGGAGTCAAATTGCATAATGATGATGGCTAACGTCGTCCCAATCACAAACCACATGACTTGCGTCACAACTTGCTTGGTCACGTTAACCACACTTGAATCGTGACTGGCAGCGACATAAATTGAGGCCAGCCCAATCAAGCCTAGCATCATGATTGAGAAAATTATTCCCCAGTCAATCCGTGAATCTTCTGCTTGACCACGAAGTCTAGATTCTTCTGCCACAATAATAACGCTCCTTATTCTTCTAAGATAAGCTTGATTATACAACAACCTGGTGCCGAATGAACGGAACCAGGTTGAAGGTTAACTAAAAATTAGCCTTTGTGCAAATGGTACGCTGAAAGCACTTCTTGTAAACTTTCATCGAACGACTTGGTGTGTGCGAAGGGTTGTGAATCACTCGCCAACTCTGCATCAAACCGATCTCCCATTTGGGTTACTTGGCCAATCACTTTTTTGCCAATCAAAACTTCAGTGATAGTTTGATCATTCACGGTCGTTTCGTTCAGCGTCACTGAAACTGCTTTATCTTTACTTGACAATTACTTTTCCTCCTTAAAGGCCGGATTACGACGTAATGAAAATTTCTCTGGCACCGGATCAAAGCCACCTTTGACAAAAGGTTGGCACCGTAAGACCCGGGCTGCCCCCATCAAGCCGCCACGTGCAGCGCCAAAACGGTCGATGGCTTCGATCGTGTACGCAGAACAAGTGGGCCAATAACGACAGTGTGCCGGCGAAAACGCAGAAATCGCTCGTTGATACCAGCGAATACTGCTAATTAAGACGTGTTTCATCGCCAATTATTTTTTAGCACTCTTTTGCATGTGTTCTAGCAAGATTCCGGCACCTTGCGCCACATTATTCAATGGGTGTTCGGCAACCATCACTGGAACCTTCAAGTTTTCACTGATTAACTGATCTAAGCCGCGAAGTAACGCGCCCCCACCAGTAAGCATAATCCCACGATCAATAATGTCCGCAGAAATTTCTGGTGGTAAGGTTTCCATCACATGATGCGCCGTTGAAACGATTTGCATCAAGGTGTCATGAATGGCAACTTCAACTTCATTGGAATCCATGTCAATTGACCGTGGCATCCCAGTCACCGTATCCCGACCCCGAACTTGCATAACTTGGTCTTCATCCTCATCCTGCTTGAAGACTTGGGCAATCTGAATTTTGACATTTTCCGCAGTTCGTTCACCAATCAACAAGTGATGTTCATCTTTGACGTAGTTGGCAATGTCTTGGTTCATCCGGTCGCCGGCCATCCGTAGTGAGCTGCTGGCAACAATATCCCCTAAGGATAAGACAGCGATGTCACTAGTCCCACCACCAATATCGATAACCATGTTGCCACGTGGTTGGAAAATATCCATGCCAGCACCAATGGCCGCAACTTTAGGTTCAACTTCCAAGTAAACTTTACTACCACCGGACTTTTCAGCCGCCTGTAAAATCGCCTTACGTTCGATTTCAGTGGTGTTCGTTGGGGTACAGATCATAATACTTGGGCGTGACATAATCCCACGCACGTTTAATTTTTTAATGAAATAAGACAACATTTCTTCGGTAACATCAAAATCTGAAATTACCCCGTCCTTCAATGGTCGGATTGCCCGAATGTTGCTAGGGGTCTTACCAACCATTTGGTAGGCTTCGGACCCGACTGCTAATACTTGATTTGTATTCGTATCGATGGCAACGACAGATGGTTCATTTAAAACGATGCCCTTTCCTGATACGTAAATCAAAACATTGGCAGTACCTAAGTCGATACCAATATCTAAAGCCATGTTTTTGCTCCTCTCAAACTTGCAGTTATACAACTTTTCATTATAGCATACTCAATACCGCCTGCGAACTAGTCGTGTGCGGTATTTATTGGTTTCAATTTTAAAATCATTTTTGATCATGCACCTGAATGTGGTGTCCTTCAAGGGCCACTTCTCGATTCAAAGCATCTGTTGCCGTACTTATCTAGTCAT
Organism: Lactiplantibacillus daoliensis; assembly: GCF_005405005.1. Lineage (GTDB taxonomy): Bacteria > Bacillota > Bacilli > Lactobacillales > Lactobacillaceae > Lactiplantibacillus > Lactiplantibacillus daoliensis. Next base: position 126,466 of record NZ_BJDH01000002.1, read on the forward strand.
CACGCCGCTTGGACCATTCGTCAACCGTCAACGAATAGACAGCCTCATCCTTGTATTGACCATTAATTAAAATGTTCTCACGCAAGGTCGCATCCAAATGATACTGACGGCGTTCGGCAACGGCACGACTATGCTTATTGACCACATCCGCGTTTAAATTTAATTTGTGCAAATCAAGTTCAGTAAAGGCGATTTCTTCGACACGTTCGAGTGCCTTAGTCATCACCCCATTGCCAACATAAGCTTCACCCAACCAATAGCCAATGTTACCGTGGTGGTTGACTGAACTGATGCTATGGACGTCAATCATCCCAGCAACTTCCCCATTCACCACGATCGTCGCGATGAAGACTTCACCCTTAGCTTGTTTAGTCAACATGCTTTCAATAAAGTGACGTTCATCACTCACGGTTGCCGTACTCTCAACCCAAGGCATCCAGGGCGTTAAATGTTGACGATTCGCATCTACCAAATTAAACAATGGTTCGGCATCTGCCACTTCCGTTGGTTTTAATGAGATATGTTTATCAATAATATTTATGAACATACTTGTTCCTCCTGAATGACTTTTTTCATAAAAAAACCTTCAAACACGAGTTTATCGCATTTTGAAGGTTTTGTAAGCTATTTTTTACTATTCAGCCGCTTCGTGGGCAAAATCAGGATTCAATGCATAGACAGCTTCATCCGGCACATCGATACGTTCAATTTCTGCCCCTAACTTCGCTAATTTACCATGGAAGTTAAAGTAGCCACGATCCAAATACTTCAAGTTCGTCACTTCTGTATACCCATGACTCACTAATCCAGCAATAACCAAGGCAGCGGCGGCACGTAAATCAGTTGCCGTCACTTGGGCCCCATTAAAATCAGTTGGGCCATACATGATCACAGAACGCCCTTCAATTTTAAAATCTGCGTTCATCCGTCGTAATTCCTCCAGATGCATGAACCGATTTTCAAAGACCGTTTCCGTGAGCAAACTAGTGCCTTGTGCACAGAGTTGTAAAATGGTCATTTGTGGTTGCATGTCGGTTGGAAAGCCCGGATGCGGCATCGTCTTAACTGAAGTTGGTTTGAGCTTGGCTGGTCCAATGACCCGAATCCCGTCAGCTTCTTCAGTAACTCTAACACCCATCTCGCGCATTTTAGAAATCAAGGGCTTGTTATGTTCTGCAATCGCATCTTCAACCAGCACGTTACCTTGAGTCACCGCAGCAGCAACCATGAAAGTCCCTGCTTCGATCCGATCTTGAACGATACTATGTTCACAACCGTGCATGGCAGGAACACCTTCGATACGAATGGTTTCAGTTCCGGCCCCTGTCACCTTAGCACCCATTTGATTTAAAATATTCGCTAAGTCGACAATTTCTGGTTCGCGAGCCACATTTTCCATGACAGTGGTCCCTGCTGCTAAGGTGGCCGCCATCATAATATTTTGCGTGGCACCCACGCTTGGAAAGTCTAAGTAAATTGAGGCACCGCGCAATTGAGTCGCGCGGGCTTCCACGTAGCCGTCGTGTCGTTCAATTTCAGCGCCAAGTGCGCTCAACCCTTTGAGATGCAAATCAATTGGTCGTGATCCAATGGCACAACCCCCTGGCATGGCAACTTTTGCATGTCCCAGCCGTGCCAATAACGGTCCCATCACAACGATTGAAGCCCGCATCTTAGAAACATATTGAAATGGCGCTTCCGCTGATAATTGCTGACTCGCATCAATATCAACCGTTTTATTTATTTCATCAAAATCAACTTTAGTATTTAAAAAACGTAACACATTATTCATCGTGAAGACATCTGATAATACTGGCACATTTGTTAAGTGTGTCGTGCCTGAACTAGCCAGCAACCCCGCTGCTAGAATCGGCAATACTGCATTCTTGGCACCTTCGATATGGACATTCCCTGTCAAACGATGACCGCCATGAACTACAATTTCCTCCATGGATAACCCTCCATCACAAATGATTATAAACAAACCAGCTAGCAAAATTTTGGATGACACTTAAGCGGCACAAAAAGACATAATTGACTGCTAGCCGCCTTGATTGGGTTCGCCAAGCAATTCTAGTCATATCTGAAGGTCGTGCACTGGTAGACAATCAGAATCCTTGTCATACCCAAAAAGCAATCCAAACACACAAAAGAACAACAAACAAAAAATTGGGTGATTCGCTGCACCTTTATCGCGATATCACTTGGTATTCCTAGTAGTTTCCTAATCATCATAACATAAACCCTAAACGAATAAATATTACATTTTACAAAAATGTTACAATTTTAACATTTTGTCATCTACTTATAATTAGTTAACTAAATAGTACTTGCTAATGACAACTAGTGAATTTAAAGCCATTTTTTCGGACGTTAATCGTTGCATTGCCAAACTAAAATTTAACAGGGACAACCAGTAACCATCTGCCCGTGAATAAGTTTACACTTTTTTCGTCAAGTCATCGCGTAAGCGCTTTATATTTCGCGCTTGTAATCGGTGACCTTACAAACTGACAGAGAAAATCCATTATTGAACATAAAAAAAGTATCTACAACCAACTGGCTGCAGATACTTTTGATTTCGGTTTTAGAAACGTATTCGTAGAACTCTTACCGGTGAGCCACATGCAATCGGTTCACGGCACGCCGCAATGCGACTTGTGCCCGCGCCAACTCAGCATCATCATGCTTTTGTTGAGCTTCTTGAATCCGACTTTCAGCTCGTTTCCGGGCATTTTCAGCCCGTGCAACATCAATATCATTCTGACGTTCAGCACTGTCAGCTACAATCGTAGCAACATTTTCACTGAACTCAACGAAACCACCATTAACAGCAATTTCATCGTCTTCTTGATCTGATTCTAGTTGCTTGATCCGAACTTCATCAATTGCTAGTGAAGCAATCACGGGAATGTGATTCGGTAAAATCCCTAACTCGCCATTAATCGTGCGAACGATTAACATCGGCGTCTTACTTTCATAGACCTGACCGTCTGGAGTAACGATGCTAACGGTTAATAAGTTTGCATTGTCAGCCATGTTAACCCCTCCTAATCAGTGACCATCGATTTCGCTTTTTCGACCGCATCTTCGATCTTACCAACTTGACGGAAGGCATCTTCTGGTAAGTCATCATATTTACCTTCAAGAATTTCCTTGAAACCTTTGACAGTTTCCTTGATTGGCACGTATGACCCAGGTTGGCCCGTAAAGTTTTCGGCAACGAAGAAGTTTTGTGACAAGAAGAATTGAATCCGCCGTGCACGTGCAACAGTGGTCTTTTCTTCATCAGATAATTCATCCATCCCTAAGATCGAGATAATATCTTGCAATTCACGATAACGTTGCAAGACCCGTTGAACTTCCGTCGCAACTTCATAATGTTCTTCCCCAACAATTGATGGGTCCAAAGCGATTGATGAAGAAGCCAACGGATCAACGGCAGGATAAATCCCTTGTTCAGTCAAAGAACGTTCCAAGTTAGTCGTCGCGTCCAAATGGGCGAAAGTCGTTGCAGGAGCCGGGTCGGTATAATCATCGGCAGGCACATAAACGGCTTGGATCGACGTAACAGAACCTTTTTTGGTTGAAGTGATTCGTTCTTGTAATTGACCCATTTCAGTTGCCAAGGTTGGTTGGTAACCAACGGCTGAAGGAATCCGACCAAGTAAGGCGGAAACTTCAGAACCAGCTTGGGTAAACCGGAAGATGTTATCAATAAACAAGAGGACGTCTTGGCCAGCAACATCACGGAAGTATTCCGCAATCGTTAACCCAGTCAAGGCAACCCGCATCCGGGCACCAGGTGGTTCGTTCATTTGACCATACACCATGGCGGTGTTCTTCAACACGCCAGAAGCCTTCATTTCGAAGTAAAGGTCATTCCCTTCACGAGTCCGTTCACCGACACCGGTGAAGACGGAAATCCCGTTATGTTCTTGGGCAATATTATGAATTAATTCCTGAATTAAAACGGTCTTACCAACACCGGCACCACCGAACAACCCAATCTTACCACCACGAACATAAGGTGCTAAGAGGTCGATAACTTTAATCCCAGTTTCCAATACTTCTGTACTGGTCGTTAATTCATCATATGCAGGGGCATCCCGATGAATCGGGTTCCGTTCTGCGTCTGGACCGAATTCTGGACCACCATCAATGGTCTCTCCTAAAACGTTAAATACCCGACCTAACGTTTCCTTACCAACAGGAACAGTAATTGAAGAACCAGTGTCTTCAACGGCCATCCCACGACGTAAGCCGTCCGTACCATCCATCGCGACGGTCCGAACAACCCCGTCACCTAATTCAAGCGAAACTTCAACCGTTAAGGTCTCGTCGCCATCTTTATGGATGAGCAAGGCATTATTAATATCAGGTAACTTGTCGTTTAGAGAGAATTCAACGTCGACAACGGGTCCAATAACTTGTACAACTTTACCTGTACTCATTAGTCGTTAATTCCTCCCAAATTCGTTATTCTTGCGCAACCAAACCACCCGTAATTTCGGTGATTTCCGTCGTAATAGCAGCTTGACGTGCGCGGTTATATTTCAGATTCAACTTATCGATTAAATCGCCAGCATTATCTGATGCCGCCTTCATCGCCGTTGACGATGAGGCATGTTCAGCAGTCTTAGCGTCCAAGATTGCACCATAAACCAAGCTTTCAGCGTATTGTGGCAGCACGGCCGACAAAATGGCTTCTTCTGAAGGTTCCATTTCATACTCGGGACCCACATCAACTCGGCTATCCTTAGCTGGACGGTTATCTTTTTCACTTTGTGCAAACGTTTCTTCAGAGATGGGCAGCATTTTAACTGACCGGAACCCAGAAGAAAGCCGGTTGATAAAGTGATTATAGAAGACATACAGTTCATCAAAGACTTCATTATGGTACATCGAGGTAACTGTTTTAACGATTTCACGGACTTCTTTAAAGGTTGGCACGTCTGAAACGCCACGATATTCGTAGGCAACATTCAAGCCATTCTTCTTGTAGAAATCCGCACCAGTGCCACCGACCGCCAACACAACGGCATTGTCAGCATTTAATTGGTGTTCGCGCATAAAGTCGTTCGTCTGCTTTAAGACGTTCGAATTATAGCTCCCAACCAACCCTCGATCAGAGGTAATGATTAACAAACCGGTGCGTTTAACGGGGCGTTGAGCCAATAATTCACTCACCGAAATGGTATTTGAATTACTGTTCGGAACACCAGCGCTCGCTGACATCAGATGAGCTTTGGCAAGATGTGAAACGATGCTTTCAACTTTTGAAGCATACACCTGATACGTGCCAGTATGCTTTTGAATCTGGTTCAACTTAGAAGTTGAAACCATTTGCATTGCTGACGTGATCTGATGAGTCTTCTTGGTTGAGTCAATCCGGCGCTTGACATCCATTAATGATTCTGCCATGCACTACTCACCATCCTTTTCAGCCATAACTTACTTAGCAGCGGCAGCACTTGGCTGGAACTGCTCTGCAAATTCATCTAATGCGCCATTAATTTGGTCAGCATCTGGTAATTTCTTTGTTGAGACAATCGTATCAAATAGGTCTTGATGATTTGTATGAACGAAATCAAACATTTCAGTTTGGTAACGGGCAATGTCAGCAATCGCAACTTTATCCAAGTAACCATTAGCCAATGCATACAAGATCATAACTTGTTCTTCAACCTTTAATGGTGAATGAACAGGTTGCTTCAAAACTTCAACGATTCGTTGCCCACGATTCAACTTAGCTTGCGTTGCCGCATCCAAATCTGAACCGAATTGTGAGAATGATTCCAATTCACGGAAAGAAGCCAAATCTAGACGTAACGTCCCAGCAACAGACTTCATTGCTTTGATTTGAGCATCCCCACCGACACGGGAAACTGAAGCCCCGGCATCAATGGCTGGCCGTACCCCTGAATAGAATGAATCGCTATCCAAGAAGATTTGACCATCGGTGATTGAAATAACGTTGGTTGGAATATAAGCAGAAATATCCCCAGCTTGCGTTTCAATGATTGGTAACGCAGTCATTGACCCGCCACCTAATTCATCGTTCAACTTAGCAGCTCGTTCGAGTAACCGTGAATGCAAGTAGAAAACATCCCCAGGATAAGCTTCACGACCTGGAGGACGACGTAAGATCAATGAAAGTTCACGATAAGCAGTCGCTTGTTTTGATAAATCATCATAGATAATCAAAACGTGCTTGCCATTATGCATGAACTCTTCACCCATCGCAGCGCCGGCATATGGTGCCAAGTAAAGTAATGGGGCTGGTTCAGAAGGACCGGCCGTAACGACAATGGTGTAATCCATTGCGCCATACTTTTTGAGCGTTTCAACTTGTGAACGCACCGTTGAGTCTTTTTGACCAATTGCGACGTAGATACAAATCATATCTTGGTCTTTTTGGTTCAAAATGGCATCGATAGCGACCGAAGTTTTCCCGGTCTTACGGTCACCGATAATCAATTCACGTTGGCCACGACCAATTGGTACTAAGGCATCAATGGCCTTAATCCCAGTTTGTAGTGGTTCGCTAACTGATTGCCGTTCCATAATCCCAGGAGCTTTGTGTTCGATTGGCCGCGTATGTGAAGTTTTAATTTCACCTAAACCGTCAATTGGTTGACCTAATGGGTTAACGACCCGACCAACCATGTTTTCCCCTACAGGAACTTCCATGATGCGGCCAGTCCGCTTAACAGTATCGCCTTCACGAATACCATCAAAATCACCTAAGACAACGATACCAACATCGTTGCTTTCAAGGTTTTGTACCATTCCGTAAACCCCGTTGTTGAATTCGAGCAATTCACCTTGTAAGGCGTTGTCGAGTCCATGCGCCCGGGCGATCCCATCACCAACATAGGTGACAGTACCGGTTTCAGCAACTGAGAGCTCAGTTTGATAACTTTCTAATTGTTGTTTGATTAGAGCACTGATTTCTTCAGATTTAATGCTCATAAAAGTTTCACCTCTTCGTAAAAGACTTTCTAATTGTTGATGAGTGCTCGTCTTAAGTTCATTAATTGTAAAGCGACGCTACCATCAAACGTTTGATTGTTTGAACGGACAATCACGCCACCAATAATTGCGGTATCGACTTTTCGTGTTAACTTAACTCGGTCGGCACCCACATGCTTGGCAAACGCTGCTGCGATGGCATTAGCTTGCTCATCTGACAACTTGACCGCGGACGTTACTTCGGCATGCACTATCTTATGATTTTCATCATAACGTTGCTCAAACGCGTCGATAATGGCGACCAAATTCGACATGCGGCCGTAATCATACAACATTTGAATAAAGTTTTTAATGTATTCTGAAGCATGGTCAGTCAAAGTTGACAACGTTGCCTGCTTTTGATCGACCGAAAGCAATGATCCTGAAAGGACCTCTGCCAATTGCGGATTGTCGACAAAGACTTGCCGTAATTGTTTTAATTCAGCCAGGAATGCTTCGGTCTGATCTTTTTCAACTGCAAGTTCAAAGAGTGCCTTTGAATAACGGTTTGCAATTGTAAGATTATCAAGACTCATGCTTTCCCAACCCTTCAATATATGAATTAATTAATGCCTGTTGACCTTCAGGATCCAATTGCTTCTTAATGATCTTAGAAGCGATTTGAACTGAAATGTCAGCCACGTCAGATTGGACGTTCTTCAAGGCATCTTGACGCTCCTGTTCAATATCTTTGCGGGCGTTTTGTTTATACTGCGTAGCTTCGTTTTGAGCGTCAGCGACAATCGTCGTGCGTTGCTTTTCACCACTTTGCTTGGCTTCAGCGACAATATCGCTAGCTTCGCTCCGTGAATGTGATAAGGCTTCACGCCGTTGTTCAGCTAAATCAGTGGCCTCTTGACGAGACTTTTTGGCTGAATCAATATCGTTGGCAATTTTGTCTGCTCGATCACCCATCATTTTTGTGACTGGGTTCCAAGCAACTTTGGCAATCAAAGCCATCAAAATGATAAAACTAATCGCAATAAATAACATATCGCCAAGGTATAAACTGGATGATGCACCGAGAATTAAATGCGAGAGCATCTAATGACACCTCCTTCTTTCATTTTTCATTAAAATGAACTCGTTGATCAATGATTACTTGTTCATAACCATTAAGGCAACAACGAAGGAAATGATAGGCATTGATTCGATTAACCCAACACCAATAAACATGTTAGTCCGTAATTGACCAGATAATTCTGGCTGACGGGCCATACCTTCAAGCATCTTTGAAATAACCAAACCGTTACCAATACCGGCACCTAAAGCGGCACCAAACATAGCAATACCTGCAGCAATTGCTCCCATAATCTGTGTATCCTCCTTAAAATTAAAAAAACAAGAAATTTCTATTCCTCAGGCGAAACTTTTTGAGAAATATAAACTGAAGTCAAGGTGACAAACACGAATGCTTGCACACTCCCGATAAATACTGAGAACCCCTGCCAAAGAAATTCAATTGGGAAGGAGTAGACGTAGCTAAACCAGCTACCACTATCGGTCGCTAAAGTCGCAACCTTACTCAGTAACATTTCACCAGCGAAGATATTCCCGAACAACCGGAGTCCTAAGGTTAGAAAGTCGGTAAACTGTTCGAAAATGTTGATTGGCAAGAATACAAGAAATGGTGAAGTGTAATCCTTAAGATAACCCTTTAACCCTTTCTTTTGTACCCCAGCAGCATGTGCTAGCGCCACAGTCATAAACGACAACGTCAACGTCACAATCGGATCTGCGGTTGGACTTTTGACATACGTATACTGGCCGACCTGGATGTGTAAAAACAAACCAAGTTGGTTCGCAACGAAAATGAAAAGGAATAACGTGAAGGCATATAAGCCAAAACGTGATGCATCGTTCCCTTTGATTGAACCTTTGACAATGCCATTCGTGAACTCGATGAGCCACTCCAGCACATTTTGCCCACCCTTGGGCTTCAACGCCAAATGTCGCGATAACAAAAAGACAAATAAGAATACGATTATACAAGTGAGTAAAATCGAGATGTCATTCGCAATATTGAACGTCAACCCAAGGAATTTGACCGTAGGAACTGGATCACCCACTGAATATCACCTCTTTCCTTTAATTTCGGTGTTCACGATAACCATAACGTGTGGAACAATTAACGTCAATTGTATCGAAACATGAAATAGTAAATTAGAGCTACCTCTAATTAAAATACAATGGTAATAATACCACCACCAACCTAAAAATTCAAAACAATTTCATTATTTCGTCACTTAGTAAAAATCCCACGACATCAGGCTTTCAGCCACTCTGACATCATGGAATTTTCATAAAGTTGGACATATTTTCATTTTTTACAGGTCAATGTTGCCGCTTACTTCTCATTAACTGCCGTCTTTGGTAGTACTAAGTTCATAATAATTCCTAACACGGTTGCGACCGCTAAACCACTAAATTGAAAACTGCCAATTTGTAAATAGGCATTACCAATTCCAATAACTAAAACTGCTGACGCAATCATCAAATTTCTTTTTGAATTAAAATCAATTTTATTATCAATCAGAATCCGCATCCCACTCGAAGCAATGACCCCGAAAAGTAGAAAGCTGACCCCACCAATTACTGGTGACGGAATACTTTGAATGAGCGCCGAAAGTTTACCCACAAAACTGAAGATAATCGCAAAGAACGCCGCGCCACCAAGCACATAAATACTGTGTACTCGCGTAATCGCTAAAACACCAATGTTTTCACCATAAGACGTTACGGGAGGACCACCGACAAAACCAGCAATAATGGAAGCTGTCCCATCACCGGCTAAGGTATGACTCAAGCCTGGATCCTTGAAGAAATTCCGTTTAGTCAACTTATTCAAAACCATGATATGCCCCATATGCTCTGACATTGTGACAAAGGCAATCGGTGCCATACTGAAAATCGCGCCCCAATAAATACCAGGATGATAATTAATAAACGGAATTTGGAAATTGGGTAAAGCAAACCATTTTGCTTGCATTACTGGTGCAAAATCAACGATTCCGAATAAAACCGCAATGATGTAACCTGAAACAATTCCTAACAAAATCGGAACTAGGCTCATGAACCCGCGCAAATACATATTAAAGATCACCGTCAAGATCATCGTTAACATTGCCACTGCGAAGAAGCGAATGTCATAATTATTAGCATTCATGGTTGCATCTTTAGCGGCAGTACTTGCTAACGATAAGCCGATAACCATAACAATTGGTCCAACAACGATTGGTGGCAAGGCTTTGTCAATCCAATCCGAACCGATCAAAGTCACGAGCAAACTAACCAGTAAATAAACACAACCAACGGCAATCGTCCCTTGAGCAATCGCCGGATACCCAGCCGTTTTCATTAATGATTGCATCACGACAATAAATGAAAAACTAGAACCCATGTACGCAGGAATTTTATGGCGCGTAATCAAGATATACATCAAGGTCCCAACACCAGAACTAAATAGCGCAATTCCGGGATTTAACCCCACTAAAATTGGAACTAGAACCGTTGAACCGAACATTGAAAACAAATGCTGAATCGATAACCCGAGCCAACTACCAAACTTTGGTCGGTCATGAATGTCGAGCACGACATCATCATTATGAAATGGTTTTTGCTTTGCCATAATGCACCCCTCACTATGAATTTTTGCATAAAGAAAAGACAGACCCCCACTCAAAGCGGCTGGTCTGTCTGAATTGGCTCCACCAATTGTAGGTGAAGATCCGATCAAATCCTTTTCAGCCTCTCTGAGCTAAATTAAAGGAACTGTTTAATTGAAATAAGTTTACTTGAGTTGCTTTCCTTTGTCAATAGCGTTGGGAATAACTAGCAGACAATCAGCTTTTATCTATCGCTGGTCAGGAACATTAGTGCTGGTACGTCATGAATGACGATTACGCCAACGTCCACTCCCAATGTCACTTTTTAATCAATTACTCTTTAATTTCGAGCCCCATCGCACCCAGCCAATGTATTTTCGTTTAAATACGTCAACACACGATGACTGTCCACCGCTTTGAGCCAACCATCCCAATAATTTAAAAACCGCTTATATCGACGTTTAACTCGGTTTAAGACGATTACAACAAAAGTCCTATATTATGGAAGAGAAATCATTTCTGATAAAGAAATTTACGCTTAAATACAACTATTGATACTGCGATAGTTGTGATATTTTTGAGTCTTTCTACCTTTAGACTGAAACTAAAAAATCTCGTCAGCATTAAGCCAACGAGATTCGAAAAAAGTTTCAATTAATTACTTGGTCCCAAATAACCGGTCCCCAGCATCGCCCAAACCTGGAACGATATAGCCGTCTTCATTCAAATGATCATCAAGTGCGGCCGTGTAAATATCAACGTCTGGATGTGCTTCTTGAAGAGCTTTAACCCCTTCTGGAGCAGCAACTAAGCACATAAACTTAATGTTGCTAGCGCCACGTTTCTTCAACATATCCATGGCCATGATGGCTGAACCACCAGTGGCTAACATTGGATCAACGACAAATAATTGACGTTGTGAAATGTCGCTTGGCAACTTCACGAAGTATTCAACTGGCTTCAACGTTTCTTCATCACGATACATGCCAACGTGACCGACTTTAGCCGCTGGAATCATGTTTAAGACCCCATCGACCATCCCTAAACCGGCACGCAAAATTGGCACGATGGCCACTTTTTTACCAGCTAAAGTTTTTTGGGTCGTCTTTGTAATTGGGGTTTCAATTTCAATATCCTTTAATGGCATATCACGTGAAACTTCGTAAGCCATCAATGTGGATATTTCGTTGACCATTTCCCGAAATACTTTTGTCCCACATTCTTTTTCCCGAATGATCGTTAACTTATGTTGAATGAGCGGATGATTCAAAACCTCAAACTTACCCATGTTTCTGTGCACGCTCCTTAGTGATTTCTTTCTATTGTAGCTAATTTACCAACAAAAAACTAGGGCTCAGCGCGATTAGTTATGAAAACAGCAAAAAAAATCGCACTATTTTATTTATATCTGGCCTGAATTCGAAAAAACGACCAGCAAGTAGACTGGTCGTTGCAAAGTTTGATTTAATTAGTCGACATCAATAGGATGTTTGGCAGTTAATGCTAAGGCTTGCGCTTTAACGTCATCCAAATTAGCTTGGTCTTCAGGTGCGCCCAAAGCTTGCAGGATCAATTCAGCAACTTTAGCGGCATCGGCTTCATCAAAGCCCCGAGTCGTAATCGCTGGTGTGCCCAAACGAATCCCAGAAGTCTTGAAGGCTCCCAACGTTTCATTCGGAATGGCCTCCTTGTTGACGGTAATGTACACCGTATCCAATAAGTCCTGGACTTGACGACCATTTAAACCAGACTTAGTGACATCAATCGTCATCAAATGGTTATCTGTCCCACCAGAAATGACCCGTACCAAATCAGAGTCGTTAAAGACTGCTGCCATGGCCTGTGCATTGGCAATAATTTGCTTAGCGTAAGTTTTGAATTCAGGTTGTAAATCTTCACCAAATGCAACTGCCTTACCGGCAATCACATGGTCTAATGGTCCACCCTGGTTACCAGGGAAAACGGCAGAGTTAATTTTCTTACCATATTCAGCCTTAGCTAAAATCATCCCACCACGGGGTCCCCGTAACGTTTTGTGCGTCGTGGTCGTCACCACGTCCGCGTATGGCACTGGATTCGGATGTAACCCTGCTGCAACTAACCCAGCGATGTGCGCCATATCAACCATTAGCATTGCCCCAACGGCATCCGCAATCTCACGGAATTTTGCAAAATCAATCACTCGACTGTATGCCGATGCCCCCGCAACGATTAATTTTGGTTGAAATTCCTTTGCTTGTGCCAAAATGGCGTCATAATCCAATTCTTCCGTTTCTGGATTTAAGCCATAACCTTGAAAGTCGTACAATTTCCCGGAAAAGTTGACACTTGAGCCATGGGTTAAATGACCACCAGCATCCAAAGACATCCCCATCACCCGGTCACCTGGTTGAATCAGAGCCATATATGCCGCAGCATTAGCTTGCGAGCCAGAATGTGGTTGCACGTTGGCATATTCCGCCCCAAACAACTTTTTGGCACGTTCAATCGCCAATGTTTCCACTTGATCGATAAATTCATTACCGCCATAAAAACGATGACCAGGATAACCTTCGGAGTACTTGTTCGTCAAAACACTGCCTTGCGCAGCTCTTACACCTTTAGACACAATGTTTTCTGACGCAATCAACTCAATGTTATGTTGTTGGCGCGCCTGTTCCTTACTAATTGCAGCCCAAACTTCTGGATCTTGTTCTTGGTAATTCATGAATAATTCTCCTCCATTTCGCAAGTGACAACTTTCGGGTTTTCCCGATTTCCATCATTATACACTAAAATGGGTCTGGCCGGCTGATTTATTTAATCGGTTCATATATGCTGCCCCTAGGCCCTTGCTATCAAAGGCTTGGCACAGAATATCTTTAATTTCAGTTTCGGTATCAAAGTGTCGAAGACCGGCAAACAGTTCCCGGCTTGCCGATTGAACATTTGATCCTAAAGAAAATCGTTCGCAATTTGCTGGTAACTGATTAGCTGTCAAAATGGCGTCTGTTGCCATCACACCGATTTGAATTGATTGGCGGCCTGCCCAAGCCAAAGCTGCTGGCCAATCAGTTGGTTGATCCACGATATAGACTTGTGCATCCGGCGCATAATGCTTGTACTTCATCCCAGGCGCTTTCGGAACTTCAGTCGCGCCAACGTGATGTTGTTCAGTTAAAACCCGTTCACCAATCACAGCTTCGATTTCTGATGCCGTAACGGCACCCGGCCGCAAAATTGCTGGTTGCTGCCCGGACAAATCCAACACTGTTGATTCAACCCCGACTTTGGTTGGACCATCGTCTAAGATACCGGCGATTTTACCATCCAGATCGTGCAACACATGTTGGGCGGTGGTTGGACTCGGCTTCCCCGAAGTATTCGCAGAAGGACCCACAATAGGCGTCCCAGCCGCGCGAATCAAGTTCAAGGTTGCGTCATTATTCGGATTACGGAAAGCCGCGGTCGTGAGTCCCCCCGTGACTGCTGGTGCGAGCGCATCCGGCTTTAAGTTAAAAATCATGGTCAATGGTCCTGGCCAAAAAGCCTTAATCAACTTTTTAGCAGCAACTGACAAAGGCTTGGCAAACCGTTCTACCGTTGGCACATCTGCCACATGAACAATCAACGGATTGTCACTTGGTCGACCTTTGGCTTGATAGACTTGTTTAACGGCCGCAACGTTGGTCGCATCAGCACCCAAGCCATAAACGGTTTCAGTTGGAAAAGCGACCAACTGGCCGGCCTGAATCAATTTTGCCGCCGCAGTCACTTCTGCGGGTTTAAAAACTTTAGTTTCCATAATAGTGTTCATCCTTCTTCATTTAAAATCTTATTCTGACGCTAGTACAACTCGTAACATACGATCATGACCGGCCATATCTTGACGTAGCGTAACCGTGGCCTGTGGAAACGCAGTTGTAAATAATTTTTTAATGGCCGCACCTTGATGATAGCCAAATTCCAAGTACAATCGCCCATGTGGCGTTAGATGTTGGGCAACTTGCTGTGCCAACTGTTCATAAATTGCTAAACCTTCATGTTCGGCGAACAGAGCTTGTTGTGGCTCATAATTCAAGACACTGGCATCCATGACCACTTTTTCATCAGCTGCAATATACGGTGGATTGCTGACAATCACATCATACCGATGATCACCCAATTGCGCGAATAAATCACTCTGCTGAAAGGTGACTGGCAATTTTAAGCTGACCGCATTTTCCTGCGCCACTGCCAAGGCAGCCGCCGAGATATCGCTAGCTGTCACTTGCCAAGTCGGCTTTTCATGTTTCAAGGATAACGCGATTGCGCCGGAACCCGTCCCAATATCTAGTAGTGATAACGGCTTGTCAGTCAGTTCATCGGTTAGAATCCAGTCCACCAATTCCTCCGTCTCCACGCGTGGAATAAGCACGGCTGGCGTGACTTTGAGAGTCAGCCCATAAAACGGTGCTGTCCCCAGCACATATTGCGCCGGCTCACCAGCAACCACCCGTTGAACGGCTTTTTGATACGCCTGCCATAACGTGTTTGGCACTAAGTCGCGATAATGAACGAGTAATTGTGTTTGATCAAAGTGACTTAGCCCTAACAACAAGAAGCGGCCGGCATCAGTCGGTAACGTCGCCGTTTTTAGACAAAAAGAAGCCCATTGCTGGGCTTCAAAGAACGTTGGTTGTGCTGGTAACTTAGTCATTGGCTAACTGCTCGATCTTTTTAGTCTGGTCAGCTAAAACTAAGGCATCAATGATTTCATCTAATTCACCGTTCATGACCCGATCCAACTTGTTTAAAGTTAAGCCGATGCGATGATCAGTCACCCGGTTTTGTGGGTAATTGTAAGTCCGAATCCGTTCTGAACGATCCCCGGTCCCAACGGCCGACTTCCGTTCAGCATCGTATTGGTTTTGTTCCCGTGATTGGTAATAGTCATAGACCCGGGCACGCAAAATTTCCATGGCTTTCGCCCGGTTTTGTTGTTGTGACCGTTGATCTTGCATGGAGACAACGATACCAGTTGGTAGATGGGTCATCCGCACGGCCGAAGACGTCTTGTTAATATGTTGACCACCGGCACCAGATGACCGGAACACGTCGACTCGAATATCTTTTTGTTCCAACTTAATATCCACATCTTTGGCTTCCGGCATAATCCCAACTGTCGCAGTTGAGGTATGCACCCGGCCAGCTGATTCAGTGACTGGCACCCGTTGAACTCGATGCGCGCCACTCTCATATTTCAGTTTAGAATAAACTTTATTCCCAGAAATAATCAAGACGATTTCTTTGAACCCACCGACTTCAGTTTCATTGCGATCAGCGACTTCAACATTCCAGCCTTGGCGTTCAGCATATTTTGAATACATGTTGAATAAATCAGCCGCGAACAAGCTGGCTTCATCACCACCGGCAGCCCCATGAATTTCCATGATGATATTTTTATCATCATTAGGATCTTGTGGCAACATGAGTAAGGTGATCTCATGTTCGAGTTGATCTTTTTGGGCGTTCAATTGTTTCAAGTCGTCCTTGACCATGGCGTTCATGTCATCGTCTAGCTTTTCACGCAACAATTCGTCATTTTCGGTGATTTGACTTGTCACGTCTTTATACTGATTATACTTTTCAACCGTTTCACGAATGCTACCCATTTCTTTAGAGAGCTTCATGAAGCGATCCGAATCAGCGATAACTTCTGGATCACTTAAAAGTTCGCCGAGTTCTTCATACCGGTCGGCAACCGCTTGTAATTTATCAAAAAACTTATCCATACTTGGTTAATTCCTCACTTTGTTAGTTTCGGCGGATAGAAGTAGTGACGACGACAAACGGGATAGTAAGTTTCATTTCCCCCAATTTGGACTTGCTTACCTTCATAAACTGGTTCGCCTTCATGAAAGCGCAAATTCATAATCGCCTTTTTGCGGCAGAACCAACAGATGGTCTTCATTTCTTCAATTTTATCCGCATACAGCAACAGATATTTCGACCCTTCAAATAGGTCATTTCTAAAATCGTTTTTTAAACCAAAGGTCATCACGGGGATATTGAGTTCATCCACCACATGTGCCAGCTCTAAAACATGATGTTTTTTTAAAAATTGGGCCTCATCAATTAAGACACAAGCTGCATCTGAATTAGTCTTTTTAACAACTTCAAATATGTTTGTCTCATCAAACACCGGCATTGCCTCACGCTTCAGCCCGATTCGACTTTTGACAAAGCCAACACCATCACGGTTGTCTAATCCGCTCGTCATAATGATCACGGATTTATTTTGTTCTTCATAGTTGTGAGCAACTTTTAAAATTTCAATGGTCTTCCCACTGTTCATTGCGCCATATCGAAAAAATAACTGTGCCAAAATCTCGGTCCCCTTTTCAAACCCATATTCTTTTTAATTATAGCTGATTTAACCGTTAATTTCAGCAACCAGCCGTGAAAAACCCTTAATGATTTCATAAATGCAGGTAACAAGCGGGATAAACGCTTTTCTTTTATAAGCGTTCAGTATAAAATACTTGAGAGAACAGCTGCAGAAGTCAGCTTTTATTTATACAGTTAGGGGTTCATATAATTATGTCAATCAAAAGTACCGTGGCCACTTGGACCGGAAAATCCGCTTATTGGTTCTTGCACACCTTTCGTGGTGGCGGGAGCTCCTTACCGGGAAAACTCGCGTTAAAACTCGATCCAGCCATTTTAAAACAACTTGCCAAAAATTATGACGTCATCGTCATTACGGGAACGAACGGGAAAACCTTGACAACCGCACTGACTGTCAAAGTATTAGGAGAACAATATTCTGACATTTTGACTAATCCGAGTGGATCTAATATGAAACAAGGCATCGTCACGACCTTCTTGACCGCCCCCAAGGCACACCAAAAACCATTAGCCGTCCTTGAAGTTGATGAAGCTAACGTGATCATGGTAACAAAATACATCACACCAAAAGCCTTCGTCTTCACGAATATTTTCCGCGATCAAATGGATCGTTATGGTGAAATCTATACGACCTATAAAAAAATCTTAGATGGTGTGGCATTGGCACCCGAAGCCACGATCATTGCCAACGGTGATTTACCGTTATTTAATTCTAAAAAATTACCGAACCCCATTTTATATTATGGTTTCGATTACCAGACTGATACCGATGAACAAGCTCCTGCCAATACCGATGGCTTGTTGTGTCCACGTTGTCAGCATATTTTGCACTACCACAGTCGGACCTATAGCAACATGGGCAAGTACTTCTGCCCTCACTGTGGCTTCGAGCGGCCACAATTGACCTATAAGTTGAATGTCCTGACTAGCATGACACCAACTTCATCCGACTTTGAAATTAATGGTCAAGCGATGCATTTGAACATCGGTGGTCAATATAATATTTATAATGCGCTGGCAGCCTTTGCCGTTGGCCGTTTCATGGACGTGAAACCAGCCAAGATTGCGCATGCACTAAGTGAAAATGATGAACAAGTCTTTGGTCGCCAAGAAATCTTCCATGTCGATGACAAAGACGTGACGTTAATTCTAGTGAAGAATCCAGTTGGGTTGAACCAAGTCTTACAAATGATTAGCACGGATGAGCGACCATTCTCTTTTGCCGCCTTGCTCAATGCTAATTATGCCGATGGGATTGATACCAGTTGGATCTGGGATGGGGATTTCGAACAATTACCCAAATTAAACGTCCCCGCTTACATCAGTGGCGGTGAACGGTATCGCGACATCACCTTCCGTTTGAAGGTGGCCGGTGTCCCAACCGATAAGCTAACGATTGTCCCTGATTTAACGAAAATGACTGCTGAAATTCAAAAACTGCCAACGAAGCAAGTTTACGTGGTCGCTACTTATACCGCAATGCTTCAATTACGGAAACAACTTGCTAGTCAAGGCATTATTGATGGGGGGATGGCTTAACATGACCTATACTTTAAACGCCGCCCACTTATACGGCGACTTAATGAACACGTACGGCGATATTGGCAATATCTTAGCAATGGGTTATTATGCCAAAGCTGTCGATGCAACAATTAACACCGAACTCATTAGTTTAGACAACCCATTTGATCCCGCCAAGTATGATTTCGTTCTCTTTGGTGGTGGTCAAGACTACGAACAAACGATTGTCTCAAAAGACTTACAAACCAAAAAGGCCCCATTAACTGACTACATCGAAGCCGGTGGCCCCTTCCTAGCAATCTGTGGTGGCTTTCAAATGCTTGGCCATTACTACATCGGCGCCCAGGGTGAAAAAATCCCTGGGATCGGGGCCCTTGATCACTACACCCTGAGCCAAGACAACAATCGGTTCATTGGTAATATCACCATTAAAAACGCCGAAACTGGTCAGACCTATTATGGTTTTGAAAACCATAACGGAACCACTTTCCTCGGCAAAGGTGAACGGCCACTCGGCGACGTCATCCAAGGTCATGGAAATAATGGCAAAGATCAAACCGAAGGCGTTATTTATAAGAATACTTTTGGTTCTTATTTCCACGGCCCAATCTTGGCTCGTAATGAAGCCCTCGCCAAGCGAATTCTAAAACTCGCCTTACAACGTAAATACCCAGATGGCGATTTTAGTACGCTCGATCAATTACATGAAGACCTCACAAAAAATGTGGTCGTTAAACCGTAAAACGGTTTGCCCGCTCTCCAATTCATGGTGAGCGGGATTTTTTGACACAATTGAGACACCCCCTTAACCCATAAATAAAATTTATAGACTTTTTGAAAGCGTTTCTGGATTTCCTGATAGTATCAGTTAATCACTAAAAAAAAGATTGATAATCGCAAATTACGATTATCAATCTTTTTTATAGTTTAAAGGGGTTAACTTTCTAAGCTTGATCCCCAGGTTCAGAAGCAATAATTTGTAAATCGCCAGCTAATGTCCATTGCTTGACATCGAATGGCAAAATAAAATGCACACCCTTTTCCAATGGATAAGCCTTACCGTCAACTGTGATACTCCCCTTACCTGCTAGAACAGAAACCAAGGTATAAGGTGCTTTACCACGATTGAAGGTTGCTTGACCATCCGTTAAACGCCATTGCCAAACACCAAAGAATGGTGATTGAACATATTTCGTCACGGTAGCATCGCCAACTTGAGTCTTCGTAATGTCCAATTTAGGATCTTCGTGAGGCACGATCGTTGTATCAATCGATTGTTGTAAATGCAGTTCACGTTTTTGACCAGTCGTCTTGTCGACCCGATCCCAATCATACAACCGATAAGTCGTATCAGAACTCTGTTGCGTTTCTAAGACCATGATTCCTTTACCCACAGCATGAATTGTGCCAGATGGGACATAAAGAAAATCGCCAGGTTTAACGGGAACACGACGGAACAATTTGTCCCATTCGCCATTGTGAATCCAGTCAGCCAATTGTTGCTTAGTTTTAGCGTAATGACCGTAAATCATCGTTGCACCAGGTTCAGCAGCGATGACATACCAGCATTCTGTTTTGCCAAGTTCGTGTTCATGTTCGGCCGCGTAGGCGTCATCAGGATGAACTTGAACCGACAAATCTTCACTAGCATCCAAAATCTTCGTCAATAATGGGAAAACATCTCCCTTAGCATTGCCAAAAACATCACGATGTTCTGCCCAAACCTTGTCCAGAGTCATGCCTTTGTATGGCCCATTTTCAACCGTTGCTGGGCCATGGGGATGAGCGGAGATTGCCCAGCATTCACCAGTGTGGTCACTAGGAATGTCATAACCAAAGTCAGATTTTAACCGGGAGCCACCCCAGATTTTTTCATGGAAAACAGGTTTTAAGAAATAAGGTTCACTCATTATGTGCACGCTCCATTTACTCAATTTATAGTTAAATTTTAGCATACATGAAAGCGGTTGTGAAACCGAACCTAATGATTTGTAACCGCATCCGCAATCCAAGCAGCAATCAATCGCCGTCGCGCCGGTAAAAAGCTGGCATTGTTGACCACTGGATGCACCCGATTCGATAAGAAAATGAGCGCCGATTGACTTTCACGGTCCAACATCAAGAGCGTCCCCGTATAGCCCGTATGGAAAATAATTGGTTCATGATCCGCACCAGCATGCCACAAATTCCACCCAAAACTGCGCCGTAGATGATGATTCGGGGTCCAATCATGATACAGACTCGTAATGGTCGCAGGGGCTAGCACTGCGGTATTATCTGTTTGCCCCAACATAAACTTTGAAAATTGCACCAAATCGGCGACACTCGCAAACAACCCCGCTGAGCCACAGTGTTCACCTAAAATTTGGCCTTTCGGATCGTGCACAATGCCCTGTAATAACCCGGCTTTCTGCGAATAGGTCGTGGGCACTGCCTGTGCCGGATTCGGGTGAAAAGTGGCGTCTGGCAGTCCAAGCGGCCGAAGCACCCGCTCAGTCACCGCCGTTTGAATTGACTGCCCAAGGATTTTTTCAATAATCATGCCAGTCAGAATCAACCCTAAATCAGTATAGACGACGCGATGGTTAAGATTAAACTGGCTAATGGGTAATTTTTGAATTGCAGCCAATAAGTCAGCCGCCGGTAAGCCATTACGGTTCTGAATATACCCGCTAATGCCGCTCGTATGGGTCATCAGGTTCAACACAGTCACCTCATGATTCTCAAAGTCCGGCAAATAATCGTGCACTGGCCGATCAATATCCAATCGACCGGTTGCCATCAGTTGTAGCGCCACAGTGGTCGTGCCAATGACTTTTGTCACTGACGCCAAATCATATAGCGCATGTGGCCAAAGTGGCTTAGTTTCAGGCTCAATTTCAGCCACCCCGACTTGTGCTTGTTCAACCTTATCCCCACGAATGACCGCATAGCTGGCACCCGGGATGATTTTACCAGTTACCATTCGCTGTATTTCTGTTTTTGTGCGTTCAAAACCCATTTTTAACACTCATTTCTCTCAGATGTTGGCTAACTCATAACTTTTTTAATTAAATCCTAAAGCTTGAAAGTTAAAAAATGTCGGTCTGCGCCACTATGTCAATAATCAGGCGGTGAAAACTTGTCAATTACTTCCGGTTGTTGCTGATAACATGCGAACGAGGGACCGGTTCAAGCCATAGAAACGTCTTGAACCTCGCCCGGGAACTTTGCCAAAATCACAAATCTCCCGGACCGTCCGTGGTGTATGACCGGCAAAAACGCCGGTCAAACGCCACCTGCACGTCCGATGTTATCAGCAACAACCTCCAGCTAATCAGTATTTTTTAAGAGATAAATTAGTTATTTATTGATCAGCGGAGTCAGTCAGAATCGGTGTGCAGTGTCGACAAGAATAGTCTGCGTTCTTGGCTGACTATTCTTGTGGGGCAATTCAAAGACGTGTTTTATCGGCTTTAAATTGAGGCACCAGACCGTACTATGGCTGGCGCCGTCCCTCACAGCACACCGATTTTGACTGACGGAGCGCTGGGGCGAGTCTACTTTAGACGTAATGGTTACTGGTACTGGGACATTTGTGATGCTTTTGAGTCCTTCAACCTTTAGTTAACCTCAATTATAGTGGAAACGGCGGTAACTAACACGCCTAATTATGACTTTTTCAACTCACAAAAAAGCGCACCAGCCAATTTGACTAGCACGTTCAATGTTTTCAACTTAATCTAAGTCTACCTTTTGAATCCAGCCTTCAGGCGCTTCACGGTCACCGAATTGAATCCCAGTTAATTCATCGTAAAGTTTCTTCGTAACCGGACCTACTTCAGTTTCACTATAGAACACGTGTAAGTTACCGTTGTGTTCAAGACCACCGATTGGGGAAATCACCGCCGCAGTCCCACACGCACCAGCTTCGGTGAAACGGTCTAAGTCGTCAATATACACGTCGCCTTGTTCCGTTTCCATACCAAATTTATGTTCAGCCAAATAAAGTAATGAATACTTTGTGACGGATGGCAAGATAGATGGTGACTTAGGAGTCACAAACTTATTGTCTTTAGTAATCCCAAAGAAGTTTGCGGAACCAACTTCTTCAATCTTCTTATGTTCAACGGGATCAAGATAGACACAGTCAGAATAACCATTCGCATGAGCTTCTTGGCCTGGGAACAAGCTGGCCGCGTAATTCCCACCAACTTTATAAGCCCCGGTCCCTTTATGGGCAGCTCGGTCATAGTTGGACGTTGTGAAGTTCGTTGGCGTCATCCCACCCTTGAAATAACTCCCAACGGGCATTGCAAAGACCGTAAAAATATATTCTTGTGCCGGATGGACACCGATATTACCGCCGACCCCAATCATCAAAGGACGTAGGTACAGGGTTGCACCGGTACCATATGGTGGCACATAGTCTTGGTTAGCTTTAACGACTTGCTTTACCGCATCCACGAACATGTCTGTTGGCACTTGTGGCATTAATAGCCGTTCACAACTCGTTTGCATCCGCGCCGCATTGCGATCTGGACGGAATAATTGGACGCTACCGTCCTTGGTCCGATAAGCCTTTAAGCCTTCAAAATCTTGTTGACCATAGTGTAAGGCAGTGGAGCCTTCACTAATATGTAAAGTTGCATCACCAGTTAATTCATGCTTAACCCATTCGCCATCTTTATAATAAGCGCGATAACGATAAGGGAGATTCCGATAATTGAACCCCAAGTTATTCCAATCTAGTTGTACATCTGCCATTTAAGTCAACTTCCTTTATATGTAATTTATTCCAACTCAACTTGCTAACTGGTTCAGCAAAACAAAAGTTAATTAATTGGAATTTAATTAAAAGATTAATAGTTTATGAGAGCTTTGTCAAGTCACTCCTGAAAAGATTTTTCATGAATAGCGGTTGTTTTTTGGTATAATAGACTCAAATTTAACAAAGGACTGGTTCGTCGTGGCTATTAATTCTGATTCAATTTATAATGTCTTGTTCTATATCGTCCATCACCCGGCCGAAATCACCTTTACCACGCCGGAATATACCAATGTCGTGCGGATGGCGATTCCTGATCGAATCAAAGTTGCGAATCCCGAAATTTACTTTCCAAACGACAAACTACTCGTCAATCGTTTTGAAGATGAATTCGTTGCTAAAAACGGTAACCTGTTAGACTTCTTCTTCGATTATACCGAGAAAAAAGTCCCTAATTATCATGAGGTCTGGGTCTCAACTGCCCATTTACCAAGCAAAAATCGCTATTTCTTAGAACTATCGTTTGAATAAGCTGAGTTATTCTTATCAATCATAAGCAGAGACGCTACTATTCAATTGTTTATCGCGCACACAAAAAAGCACTTACCATCGCCGTTTGGCGGTTGGTAAGTGCTTTTTTGATCCTGCTATTTTGTCATAAAGATAAACAAATCAGAACTAGAAACACCGATCGTAAAGTGCACACCTTTCGAGACAATTGGATCAATCGTCGTGGTACTGCTCTTATTACTCTTAGTTTCTTTGCCAAATTTCTTCATCACTTGCTTGGCATTGGCACCAGAAGTGCTACTCAATAATGCAAAGGCCGTGCCAAAGTTCTTTTGACGCGTTTTGTCTTTGAAAGCCTTCGTTGGGACGATCATCGCGGTCCCCATCACATCACCTGATTGGACGTTCATCCGAATCTTGTAATCCTTAGTGGTTAACACGTTGGTCACGCCGGTGGGCGCTTTGGTAGGTAATAATTCACCCTTGGCTTTCGCTTTTGCCGTCTTCATGCCCGCCGCAACGGTCTTTTGGCTCGCTTGTAAGCTTGCTGCTTGAGTTTGAAGTTTAGCGGCAGCGGTTTGTTGTGCCTGTAACGATGCTGCGCCAGTCGCCGCTTCACTCCCACCAGCGGCAACTTGAGCTTTCGCCTTCGTTACTGCAGCCTGCATTGACGCTTGCTGTTTTTTCAAAGCGGCGCCTTGAACTTGCAACTTTTGGGCAGCCTTTTGCTGCGATTTGGTCATTTTCGACCCAATCAGTGCTTGATTATAGGCCGTTGCCATTTGTTTATACGTCGTTAGCCGTTTAGCACTTTTGACATAAACTGTCTTTTTAGCATTCCCGGCTGTCAACTTGACCGTTTGGCGGGTTGTCTTGGGTGGTACTTGAATAATAAACGTATTGTTATGGACTTTAGCCGTTTTGGTTTTCTGACCATCTAAGCGGTAACTGACCGTCTTCTGATTACTGTGGCCCTTGACACTTGCAACCAGTCCACTGCGTGTGTACGTCGATTTAGTCGTCGTTAAACTGTCCTGACCACAACCGGCTAACACGACGGCGAGTAATCCAGCGGTAACGGCAACGAATGCTGTTTTTCGAAACACTTGACACCCCTCCTTTAATCTAAGCTAATATTGCCGGTAAATTGACTGTTATACAAATCAGCGTAGAAGCCGTTTTGCGCCATCAATTCTTCATGCGTCCCAGTTTCAACTACCGAGCCATGATTCATCACAATAATGTTATCAGCGCCTTGAATGGTCGAGAGTCGATGAGCAACCACGAAACTCGTCCGATTCTTCAAAAGCCGTTCCATCGCATGCTGAATATGAACTTCGGTCCGGGTATCAACAGAACTAGTCGCTTCATCCAAAATCAGGATTTCAGGATCCGCCACGAAGGCCCGCGCAATCGTCAACAATTGCCGTTGTCCTTGCGAAATATTTGAGGCTTCTTCATTTAAAATCGTTTGGTAACCGTCTGGCAATTTACGAACAAATTCATCGACATGGGCCGCTTTCGCCGCCGCATAGATTTCATCATCTGTTGCATCTTCACGACCATACTTTAAGTTATCAAAAATCGTCCCAGTAAACAGCCACGTATCTTGTAAGACCATGGCAAAATGCGACCGTAACGCTTCACGCTTCAAATCACGCGTGTCCACGCCGTTGAGTCGAATTGAACCACCCTTGATGTCGTAGAAGCGTTCCAACAAGTTTATGATGGTCGTCTTCCCAGCCCCAGTAGGTCCAACGATGGCCACCTGTTGGCCACGCTTAACATCTAAGTTGTAGTCTTTCATCAAAAGAGCATCGTCGCTATAGCCGAATTGGACATGTTCCAAACTAATTAAGTTATCGGTGTCCGTTTTCGCTGGAATTTCTGACTTCGTGTCAGTCATTTCATTTTCGTCCAAGACGTCAAAGACCCGCTCCGCAGATGCAATCGTCGATTGAATGGTGTTCATTAAGTTCGCAAGTTGCGAAATAGGCTGCGAGAATTGTTGGGTATATTGCAGAAAGGCTTGAATATTCCCTAAAGTAACATTCCCGTGAGCGACATCAATCCCACCAATAATGGCAACAAAGACATAACCAATGTTGTTCAAGAACATCATCAATGGCATGATAATCCCAGAAATAAATTGTGCTTTCCAGGCTGATTGATAATAATTTTCATTTTGTTCTTCGAAGTCATCAATCGCATCTTGTTCCTTGTTGAAACTCTTGATAACCACGTGACCAGCATAGTTTTCTTCAACTTGGTTATTTAATAACCCTAAACTCTTTTGTTGCACGCTAAAGAATTTTTGTGATTTCGGTGCAATCACACCAACAACGACCACACTCAATGGAATCGTAACCAGTGCAATTAAGGTTAACTTCCAACTAATCGAAAGCATCATCCATAACGTCCCGATAAATGTGACGGTACTCGTGACCAATTGCGTTAAATTTTGTTGCAACGTATTAGCAATGTTATCCATATCGTTGACGGCCCGACTCATAATATCCCCATTTGAATGGGTATCATAATATGAGATTGGGACATTTTGCATCTTACCCTTGAAGGAACGACGTAACTTGTAAACCGTCCCTTGAGAGATCCGCGTCATGATGTATTGTTGGATAAAGTTAAACAGCGCTGAAGCCACATACATTAAGATGACGACGAGGATAATTTCCCCAATTTTTTCAAAGTTAATGGGATAACCGGATTGGCTAATGCCCGCTTTTTGCTGAGCAGCCCCTTTCATAATCCCTTTATAGATTTCAGTGGTTGCTTCCCCTAAAATCTTAGGCGTCCGAATTTGGAAGACCACGGATGCAATCGCGAAAACCATGACGACCGCTAAACCGATCCAACGATCAGACATATACTTCATTAAGCGCCAAGTCGTTTTCCAAAAACTTTTGGGCTTTTCAACAAGGCCACGACCACCGGGGCCATGCCCTGGGCCGGCTGGACGCGCCGTGTTAACCGAAGAAGATTTCTTTTCACTCATTACAGTTGATCCTCCTCTCGTAATTGTGACTTCATGATTTCTTGATAAACTTCATTGTTAGCTTTCAATTCCGCATGAGTTCCTTTACCAACTAACTTCCCGTTATCTAATACAAGAATCAAGTCAGCATCCGCAACCGTCGCGATTCGTTGGGCCACAATCACGACAACCCCTTGTTGTACCTGGGCGTCTTGCCGTAATTCAGCTCGTAACTGTGCATCAGTCTTAAAGTCCAACGCCGAGAACGAGTCATCAAAAACATAAACAGAGGCCTGTTTAACCAAAGCACGCGCAATCGCTAATCGTTGCCGTTGTCCACCGGAGAAGTTACCCCCACCTTGTTCAACATGCGCATCTAAGCCGCCTTCTTCTTTAACGAAGTCCGTTGAACGGGCGATTTCAAGTGCGTGCCAAATTTGGTCATCGGTGGCATTATCGTTACCGAATTTCATATTGTCGCGAATTGTCCCGGTAAATAAGGTCGCAGTCTGTGGCACAAATGAAATGGCTCGGTGTAAGTCGGCCGTCTTCAAGTCACGAATATCTTGACCATCAAGTTTGATTTGACCAGACTCGATATCATAGAAACGTGGCATCAAATTGACCAGGGTCGTTTTCCCAGAACCGGTCCCACCAATAATGGCAACGGTCTGACCGGAATGCGCACTAAAATCGATATCCGACAATGCCAACTCTTCGGCACTTTGATATCGATAATCAACGTGATCGAACACTAAGTTGTGTTCCGTTGCAGCTGGTAAAGTCACGGGCTTTTCTGGATCATTAATTTTAGTTTTAATATCTAAGACTTCTTGAATCCGTGAGGCTGACGCAGCCGCCCGTGGAATCAGGGCAAAGACCATCGCCAACAACATGAAACTCATTAAAACTTGCATGGCGTAAGTCATAAACGCGATCATATTCCCAACTTGCATCGTTTGGCTACTGATTAATCGACCACCAAACCAAACAATCGCAACGTTGGTTCCACTCATGATTAAAGTCATAATTGGAAAGGCTAACGCCACAATGGTATTAACTTTAATTGCATTTTTCGTAAAATCTTGGTTGGCATCTTCAAACCGATCTTGTTCAAATTTATCTTGTCGGAATGCGCGAATGACCCGCACACCGGTTAAACCTTCCCGGAAAACTAAGTTGATCCGGTCAGTTTTGGTCTGCATTGCTCGGAACAATGGAATTGCAAACGCCATAATAATTCCAATAAAAATTAATAACACTGGGATCGACACAACGAAGATCCAAGTTAATTCATGACTCTTAGTGTAAGCTAAAAAGCTCGCACCAACCAACATGATTGGTGCCATGATCATCATCCGCAACGCCATCATCGCAACGTTTTGAATTTGAACCACATCATTAGTTGTCCGTGTAATTAATGAAGAGGTTTCGACTTTATCGAATTCGTCATTCGAAAAATTAATAACCTTCTTATAGATATCCGAACGTAAATTCTTCCCTAATTTTTGTGACGACCGCGCAGCTAGGAAAACATTCCCAAAGGCGGCAACAACTGACAGCAATGAAAAACCAATCATTTCAAAACCGATCTTCCAAATGTAACTAATATCACCAGTGGCGACCCCGTTATTCACAATATTGGAGGTCAAACTAGGTAGATTCAAATTGGCAATGACTTGAACAATCATAAATAAAATTGCTCCGACAACTGCCGCAATTGAGATCCGCCCTTTCGCTATTTTAAGCATCAACACGCTCCCCTTCACTAATATAATTATGCTAATGATAGTGCAATTATCTAATTTATCTAAAAATCAGTGTTTTGTCAACCATCTTTACAAGTCTCACGCAAACTATTGTAACGCAACTCAAGGCATTTGACAGCTAAAAGGCGTTAACTTTTTTAAAATTCTAGCATGTCGCTGAACACTATGATTAATGCCAGCAGATACGGCTCAAGTCAACTCATCCTCACAGTCTCCGCTTACCGCCAATCGCATGTGATTCAGGGTAAGTCTGTACGCAAAAAGAGCAACCCAAGTTAGGTTGCTCCGACTTTAATTGTGATTAGCTTTCAACGAGTTGTTGCACTACTGCTTTTGGAACAGCTTGTAAGCTAACGGCTTCCCAGCTGTTAACATTCTGCCCCTTCGTCTCAATTCGCAAATACTTATTCAGTTTCAACCGCTTGTCAGCCGTAAAGGTCAACCAGCGGGCCTGTCGATTAACATCATAGGTTTTGATCCGATACGTATAAATATCTTCACCAACGCCGCCTTTTCCTTTTTTGACGGCCGCATTGGTAATACCGTAAACGGTACTAGTCTTGATTAGTGGATTGACATTATCCATGGCCATCGACAGCTCAGAACCACTGTCTTTCGTCACTGCCCCTGCACCAAAAAGTACGCCAGCCCCAAGACCAATAATCACTAACAATCCAATAATTACTTTTTTCATACTTATTCCCCCGCAAGAGTAATTTTTTTGATTACAAAAATCATTTTATCAAGTTCAAACACCACTGCCTAGGGGGATAAGGCATTCTTAAGCGAGTTAAACAATTACTAATAAAGCCAACGAATTCTTAATTAGCCTTCCTTGCCAACTTCATTTACCAACTGACTCAAACAATTAAGAATTTTATTATAAAACCACGCCATTTTAACTAAAATCCGTTAAAATTAAAACTAATCAGGATTTCAGGGGGATTAATTATGCATTCTAGGGGTTTTAAACAGGCGGTCAGCCTCGGCTTACTAATATTAGCTATCGGCTTTTTAACGGGCTGTGGTCACCAATCAACAGCGTCGAAAACGAACAGTTCCAGCATCTCATCAAAAAAAGTGACCCACATCACCACGAAAACGAAAAAATCACCATATGCAACTTGGCATTCCGTCAAAACCGTTAAATTACCAATTTTGATGTATCACAGTATTTCCAGTGGCAATCCACTCAAAGTGCCCGCAACCGAATTCAAAGCTGAAATGGCTTATTTGAAGCAACATCATTATCGGACCTTAACTACCACGGAAGCTGTTTACGCGCTATCACACCACCGGATTCCACAACAAAAAATTGTCTGGGTGACTTTGGATGATAGTTATACCGATAATAAAACCGCGGGCTGGCCAATTTTAAAAGCCAACCATCAACACGCCACGATTAATTTCATTACGGGATTTGCCACGCACCCGAACCACTTAACACTGGCTGATGCAAAAAAGATGCAAGCATCCGGTACGATTGACTTTCAGAGCCATACCGTCAGACATCTTGACTTGAATACACTGACCTACGAAGAACAATTAAAAGAACTCACCGACTCCAAACGTTGGCTGGATCAAAAGTTGCATCAACGGACAGCGGTAATCTGTTACCCAGCTGGCCGAGCGAACCAAGCGACGATCCGAGCCGCTAAAACAGCTGGTTATCACTACGCGCTATCAACTGCACCTGGCATTACGACTAGTGATACCGCGCCCTATAACTTGACTCGTCAACGGGTCACCCCGGGGATGTCCTTACAAACTTTTGCAAAATTACTTCATTAAACAAAGAGCAACGTCCAAGACGACAAACTAGGTCATCGTTGGACGTTGCTCTTTACTACTATAGATTTAATCTTACAAATTAATGGCTAATGAATAAAGGATGAAACCAACCACCAACATGCCAATCACCGCTAATATCGCCCACAACACCTTACGGCTCAATCGACGAACGCGCTGTTGCACATGATAATGAGATTGCGCGTGTTCATGTTCCGCATTGAATAACGACGCACTCTCATTTTTGACCCAATCGGCACCATGAATCCCGTAAAATGGATTGTTACGAGCTTTCCCATGACGCGGCACACGGCCATTTGATTTGGTTAACGGTTGATACAATCGCATCTAAATCCTCTTTTCAATCGGCCCCTTTAACCCTTTTGTGCTTTATAAGGAACCGCATAATTTTTTGGTGCGTCGCTAGCCTTGGCATATTTCCAGTGCCCAGACATCTTTTTTTCTAGTGGCGCATCCTTCTTAATACATGTAAATCGTGATCCAACTTCATTTTCAATAATAAAAATTCGGTTGAATTCATGTCGGGTCTGCACAATGTGACAATCTTCGTGGTCGATGCCAAATACATCTTTATATACCAAAAATCATGATCTCCTTTATTTTGACTTTTTAACAGTAAATTTTTAACCAACGTCAAGTCTACTTGACGTTACCCATCTAGCTACATTTCTATTATAGTCCCCATTTAGCCATCGTAAACCTAATTTGTTTACCAAATTAAAAAGATTCCAAACAAAAAGCTTTAACAAACACCGTATAATCAGTGTTTATCAAAGCTTTTCGTTCTCCCAAGGTGTGTCTAAATCGCCCGCACGAGGATCGAACTCGTAACTCCGCCTTGAGAGGGCGACGTCTTAACCAATTTGACCAGCGGGCAAAATTCATTAACTATCTTACCGAAAAATAGCGGTCCTGTCAATCACTCATTTAACACGTAACCGCCAAATCGTCACGACGACTAATCCAATGAACAAAATGAGACAATAAGCGACACTACACCAGAACACAAAGGTTAGGAGCCGTGGCAAAAGGAATGACCGCATCACCGCTAATCCAATCGCCGTCACTGCCCACACGATCAACTGTTGGCGCAAATGATTGAACAGTTGCGTCAATTCTTTGGCTGTCATTCAACCACCCTCCTTTCCTAGATGAAGAAGAAGCTCGTTGCCCCAGCAGCGAGCAACATTAACCCGAACGTCCGCAACCACCGGTAGCTAAAATGCCGTTGACGAGTCGTCACAGCCGTTAAATCGAAGTCCTGATCAATTGGCGGATACTGTTCCCAAAAGCGCACACAGCGCGCGGGAAGCCATTGTTGAAAGACCAATAAGTAGCCCAAGAACCCCAAGTCAAAGCTCGTCGCAAATAATCGTGTTGCAGCTTGCTTGAAAGCCACCAAAGCGGTGACGATACAAGTGACAACGAATATCCCAGCAACAATGACTAACGTCCGTTGCCAAAGCCGAAAATCAATGAATGGCGAGAAATTGAATAATCGCTTGGCAGTGGTCACATCCGTACCAGCTGTCACCGTAAATAGTGGCTGCTTACTCATGCCACGAACTGCCAGCAATGTCACCACGAGACCAACCACAACCATGGTAAAACTCAAGATAATGAACAACATGTGACCACCGCCTTCCTTTTATAATTGTTTTAATCGTACAACAGTCCACCGGCCGAACACAAGCCCTCAGTTATCATCAACTTACACAAAAAATAGTGCTAAATCCATGATTAGTGTTGACATGATTTGTGCATAAAGTTAAAATTGAATAGTTGTTTATTGGGTATTCGCCAAATTGGTAAGGCAGCGGACTCTGAATCCGTAATTTACTGGTTCGAGCCCAGTATACCCAATTGGAACCAATCGTAAAGACATGTAATCAGTCGAAATGATGATTACGTGTCTTTTTTCATTTTCTAAAATCAAATAATGATCAGTGCACACGCTTGGTGCTAGTTGTAATTGCAGCCTGCCGGTTGGTTCAGTTTATGGTCGACAATAGATAAGCGTTAATTTTCGTTAATTAACGCCGGGCGGGCCAAAATTGGCTCAGTGGTGTCGTTTATCTTAGTCGGTGATTTTCCGACTTAGATAAAGCCCGGCTTGGAAGACCGCACTTTGGCTTCCAAACGTGGCCACCACGTTCCAGCCGATTCTGGACCAACCAGAGTGGTAATTTAAGTCAACTAGCACCAAGCGTACCAGTGCACCTGTTTTTCACCACCGCTTGCTAATTAATTAGTCCTCGTATCATCAAACCAACTCACAAGTCTGAATGACACAGCATTTTTCGCACAAACACCCACGACAGCAAAAAAATGGTGCTACCTCCCAACGGAAGATAACACCATTTGAACTACCCTTTTATTTCTTTAGTATCAACTAATACCTTGTTAACCATTTTAAGCTCATCACTTAATTCTGACGTTCGGATACGACCGAACTCATCGAGAAACTTTTGTAGTCGTTCTTCATTAACTTTTTCAATTAGATGCGCAGCAGTTTCGCCCTTGCTAGTCAGCGTCAAGTAACGATACCGACGATCATATGGATCGATCTTTAATATAATGAAATCATTATTAATTAAATAAGTCAGTTTTCTTGAAATTGCTGATGAAGAAACGTGTCGATCGGCTGCAAGTTCTTTAACCGTAATCCGATGATCCGAACTATGGTCCAAGTAGTACAGGATCAAGAACTGTTCAAACGAAATATCGAAATCGGCAACCATCGTTTGAATAATTTCGCGCAAGTGGCTTTCCAACCAAGACATCCCAACTAAAATTTTTTCAAATAACTCTTCATCGCTATATTTTTCCTTTTTATCCATAGTATCAGCTTTCAATTCTCCAACCCCATTTGTGATCGTCGTGTCTAGCTGGTATCCTTCACGACTATTGCTTTTAGACGCGTTCCGCAACATCGGGCATCACTGTGATTTCCAAGTCACGCGTCATTTGTTTTTCAATTGCTTTTTGCACATCAGCATCAGTTGCTACCAAGGACGTTAACTGGCTCTTGCCGGCAATGATGTCTTTAACATGGGCATTATCCAAATCATCTGCTGATACAATTGGTAAAATGTGGAAATTGTCATCAGTTGCTTTAAGACATTCGTCGAATAATGGTGTATTAACACCCATCAATAAGACGCTGTTTTGTTGCTTCATGACAGAATCTAACCACCATACTAATAATTGCTCTTCAGAATGGAAAACATTAGTAATTGATTCTTCTTCGTTAACTAATTGAATCGATAATTCATGATTATTACCGTATTGTTTGATCATAGCAATTGAATGATCTGGACGATAGAAGTTTTCTAAGGTCACTTGAGCATTGTTGGCACGATCAAGGTATTGCGTAACTGATAAGAAACCAGCAGCATCATAGACATCACGACGCGTTGCAATTGAACCATTGAAGTACGTAATGTACCAGATAGCCCCGTCTTTGCGGTACTTCAAGTCCATAATCAAATTGCCACCATCATCCGCGATTGAAACAATTTGCTTGGCTTCATTGCGTTTGTAATCCCATGCGGGGTTGCTAGGCAATTCTAACTTAGTCTTGGCAACTTCGCCAGGAACTTTTTCTTGAATGGTGTAATACAGGTTATATAAACCGGCGTCTTTTGAAACCAAACCGTTGTCATGATAACCCTTCCAGATAGTTGGTAAGTTATCATTATAATTAACCGTAATCACACTAGGTGCACTCTTAACTTCGTCGCCTAACAAGCCCATTACCATCTTGATTGAGGTTTGTTCCTCAGGTGACAGTGACTGGATTAAATCGTTGCTGAATAAGAAGTAACGAGACGTTTGGTCAAACTCAACAGGTGAAACCAAATGGGTCGTCCCATAATCTGATTGGAGCTTATTGTCGATGTTGGCAATTTTCTTTTCCAAAGCATCCGCATTTTGAGCATTTTGATCATAATCGTGTTGTAAACGATTGATCTTTTGTTTCAATAAGCTCAAAGCCCGGTCTTGTTCATCAGCGGCACTCTTCTTCTTACGGTCATAGGCTACTAAGGTATCTTGTGCAGTATGTAACGCCTTTTCAGCAGTCGTAATGGCATGTTCTTTGTTCGCACGTTGCCGCGTTTCAGATTGTTCACGTTTTTGCAGTTTAACGAGTTCACTGTTAATAGCGTCACTCTTTGAATAAAGCTCCTGTGCTTGCTTTTCTTGTTGCTTCATGAGGACAAATAACTTCTTCAAGTCTTGTTCGCCTTGAATAGCTTTCCGCATGTCGGCTTCAGTCTTCCGCAAGTCTGCTAAACTTTGTTCTGATTTACTAATCTTCTTAGCTAATGAGCTTAAAGTTTGATCACTCTTAGCAAGTGTCGCTTTGGCATCGTTATACGCAGTTTGTTCAGCTGTGATCTTAGTAACCATGGCTTGACGTTCGTCATCATTCGTTTCGACGACCTTGTCTTGGTTCTTAAAGGCTAACTTAGCATCTGCTAATTGTTGTCTTAGGTTAGCCTGATCTGCAACAACTGTCTCACGTTGGCGACTTTCATGCTTACGATCTTGAACTAATTGAACCTTTAATTCTCCCCGTAAAACTTGATATTGTTTGTTCAAGTCAGCCATTTCACGTTCTAGTGCTTGACTATTTTTGGCAGCTTTTTGACTAGCACGACGCTGACTAACCCGATTTTGTCCTTTTACGGGAGTCGATGGCGAAGTCGTTGCACTAGTACTTCTTGCTGGCCGTGAGCTTGTCGGCCGCGTACTTGGGCTTGTGGTACTTTGGGTATCTTTGGGCTTCTGTGCGGCAACAGTTGAAGTGGCCGTCGCGCGCCCAGAATCACTCGCAAATTCTTCATCTTTATCTTTGCGCTTTAAACTGAACATCTTCATAATGCAACTCCTCCATAAAACTTGATTGTTTGCTCAAAGAATAGAAAGGTCGGCGAACCGATCTTTCCATCCGTTCAGCAAATAATCAAGTCGCTATTAATAATTAAGCTTGGTGCTTCCGACGTTTAGTCGCGCCAAAGAACAATGCTGAACCCATCACTAAGGTGCTGAGACCTAAGACAGCTAAAGCAGTCCCATTTTCTTCATCTGTTTGAGGTAAAGTCGTGGCATCTGACTTCTTAGTTGCTTGGTCAGCAGAACTTACGACTGGCTTCAAGACAGTGTTAGTAGGAACAACTCCGGCAGTACCATTGTCGGTAGCAGTCAAAGTGTCGCCACTAGCAGTGGTGTCGGTATCTGGCGTCGTTGCTGGCGCAGTAGTCGTGCCACCATTGTTATTGTCTTCACCAGGGTTGATCGTATCTGGATCAGAAACATCTGGGTCAGTTGGTGCGGTTGTAGGAGCCGTTGTTGAGGCACCGTTCTTACCATAGGTTAAGGTCAAAACAGTATCGCCAGCAACAGTCCCACTCAAATCACCATCTGCTTCTTTGTAAGTGTAACCATTGATTGCAGGTGTATCTACAGAATAGCTATCACCAACATTGTATTGCGAAGAAGTTGATGGTTGGATTTCATCACCATTTTCATCAACATACTTAACCGTAACAGTCCCAGTCTTCACTGGATCAACTGCATTGGCTTTGTAAGTCAAGTTAATGGTTGAATCGCCAGCAACTTCACCGCTTAAGTCAGCATTAGCCGACACATAACTGTAGCCATCAATTTTTGGTGTGTCAACATTGTAAGTATCACCGACAGCATATTCAGTTGAAGTAGCAGCCTTGATAACATTACCAGCTTCATCTAAATAGTTGACCGTAACAGTTGCTTTATCAACAGGCGTTGCATCCTTGGTGTAAGTTAAGGTAATTGTCGTATTACCGGCAACAGTCCCCTCCAAGTCACCAACTGCAGAAGTATATTCGTACCCTGCAATTTCAGGTGTTTCAACCGTATAAGGATCGCCAACGGTATATTCAGTTGATGTAGCAGGTGAAATTTCGTTACCAGCAGCATCAACGTAGTTAACCGTAACAGTTGCTTTTTCAGCAGGAACTGCTTCGTATACAAAGGTTACATTGTTGTTGCCTGCAGCTAAAGTTCCTTTAGCCACGTCACTAGCATCTCTGGCTGTGACATCGTCACCAATCTTATAACCAACTAAGTTATAACCATCAATCTTAGGTGCAGTAACTTCATAGGTCCCGCCAGCACGAGTTAAGGTACCATCAGCACCGTTAACAAAATTTTGGTCAGCAGCAACTGTACTACCGTCTGCAGTTTGATACTTGGTTGTTAAGCCAGTGTTTTCCATGTACATCAAGGCAACATGGGCACCACCCTTAGCAAGGGTACCAGTTAATGCATATTGAGCATTAGTTTGATCTTGTGGAATATAAGTATATCCTGCTAAGTCTGCTGGGGTAATCGTATAGGTCCCGCCAACTTCGCCGTTTTGAACAACTTCAGCGGCAGCGTCATCTGCAGTACCATTGATACGTTTAACATTAGGCGTACCGTCCGCATTAACACCAACGACAACAAAGTAATAAACGTTAACATCATCAGTATCAGCTACTGGCGTTGTCGTATTGTCATCGGTCGTAACCGTAGTAGTATAGTTCCAGCCAACTTTTGTGACATCAGTTTCAGCATTAGCATCAGGAACATCAGTGAATGTTAAACCACCGGTAGGACTTGAAGTAACCGCGTTATAAACGTAGTTCAAGATAACTGAATCATTATCACCAATTGCACTATAGTTGACAGACCCCATAGCAGCTGCTTCATTGTCTGTTAAGGTAGTTGTCTTACCACCGATTACATAAGAAGCAAGCTTCCAAGTACCAGTATCAGATGCAACATTACCCTTGATAGAAAATTGACCAGTAGTGTTAGACCAATCAACATCTGAATTCTTAGTTAAAGTTACTTGAACATTGTAGTTCTTACCTGCTTCAGCGTTGAATTGAGTTCCATCAACAGTTGCGCCGACAGCCTGTGCAGCACTATCTTTTTTAACTTCACCGGCACCTGAAGCAACTGGAGTTGCAGCAGTTGAGGTAGCTTGACTGGAAGCATTAGAAGTAACAGTGACGCTTGCAGGAGTGCTTACAGTCACTTCAGCATCAGAAGCTGGTGCTGAAACTACAGGAGCAGCTTGACTAACAGAAGCTGCGGCTGGTGTAGCTGGTGTTTCAGCAGCTGGTTGAGCAGGTGCTGCAGCATCAGTTTTTACTGGTGTTTGAGTTGCTTCGGCAGTTGCTGGGGCAGCTTGTTGATCATTTTGTGATACAGAACCGGCATCACTATTGGTTACAACTTGTTCTTGTTGTGGTTCAGCTGAACCATTATTAGTCGTATCAGCTGAAGCGTTAACATTTGCAAAAACGAGGCCTGCTGCTAAGGCTAAAGTAGTCGCGCCAGCATAAACCCATTTTTTGCCATCTTTATACATCTTTACCCGATAAACTGAATCACCGGTCATTTTTTGATTATCTTTTGACATTTGGATATCCTCCCCGGATACAACCTTAAAAAGCTTTTTTTACGAAAATGATGGGTGACAAGTTTGTCAACCCACCATCTTCATCCCGCTTATATGCGTTGCGTCATGGTATCAGTATTGAGACCGATATCAATTTACAATGGTTGTTTAGAACAAACCTTTAAGTGCTGAGATTAAGTTCAAAACAAAGCTATGGAAACCACCAAAAATGTCGTTTGAGACACTTGATGTGTATGATGAAGTATGGGTACCTGGTAATACGTGAAAATCATTGAAGAAACTCATGATGTAAATCCTCCCTTTTTATTAAGTATTGTTCGCTAGTTTTAGTGGCCCCTATTTTGAGAACAAGCCTTTGAATGCTGAAACTAAGTTTAAGATGAAGCTGTGTAAACCACCAAAGATATCGTTTGAAACACTTGATGTATATGATGAAGTATGGGTACCTGGTAATACGTGGAAATCATTGAAAAAGCTCATAATTTAAATCCCCTTTAATTGTTTGTTTTAGAAGAAGCCTTTGATCGCTGAGATCAGGTTCAATACGAAGCTGTGGAAGCCACCGAAGATATCGTTTGAAACGCTTGATGTATATGATGAAGTATGGGTACCTGGTAATACGTGAAAATCATTGAAAAAGCTCATAATTTAAATCCCCTTTAATTTTGTGTTTTTAATTTAGTGCTTATTTTGAAAATAAGCCTTTGAATGCTGAAACTAAGTTCAAGATGAAACTGTGGAAACCACCAAAGATGTCATTTGAAACACTTGATGTATATGATGAAGTATGAGTACCTGGTAATACGTGGAAATCATTGAAAAAGCTCATAATTTAAATCTCCTTTAATTTTAGTTTTAGAAAAAGCCTTTGATAGCTGAGATCAAGTTCAATACGAAGCTGTGGAAACCACCGAAGATATCGTTTGAAACACTTGATGTATATGATGAAGTATGGGTACCTGGTAATACATGGAAATCATTGAAAAAGCTCATAATTTAAATCCCCTTTAATTTTAGTTTTAGAAGAAGCCTTTGATAGCTGAGATCAAGTTCAATACGAAGCTGTGGAAACCACCGAAGATATCGTTTGAAACACTTGATGTATATGATGAAGTATGGGTACCTGGTAAAATGTGAAAATCATTGAAAAAGCTCATAATTTAAATCCCCTTTAATTTTGTTTTAGAAGAAGCCTTTGATAGCTGAGATAACGTTCAAAACGAATTGGTAGAACGTACCGAGTGGTTGGTTACTTACTGAACTGGTATGTGATGAAGTATGCGTACCTGGTAATAAATGCAAATCACTGAAGAAACTCATAATTAATTGCCTCCTTTAAGAATTGAAATGTTTAACTGTTAGGTGCAATAGCACGTCAGCGGTTGACTAGCCCTTAAATGCTGCAATCACATTTAAGATGAATTGGTAAAGCGTCCCAAATGGTTGGTTGCTTACTGAACTAGTATGTGATGAAGTATGCGTACCTGGTAATAAATGTAAATCACTGAAGAAACTCATGTGAATACCCTCCTAAATTAGTGACATAATCATTGGTCATGCAAACCGAACTTAAATCATTTAAAAATTCAATTTTTAAACGATTAGGTTACTGAACTATTTAAATAAACTAATCAGATTCAAAATAAAGCTGTGTAATCCGCCGAAGATATCATTGGAAACTGAGCTTGTATGTGAAGCTGTATGGGTCCCAGGTAAAACATGAAGATCAGTAAAGAAACTCATTTTGTTAACCCCCTAGATTATTTTTTAGAACTGCACATCACTCAAATGAAAATAATAAATTCATATAAAAATCTTACTTTCTTCACTCGATGTGTATGTGAAACAAGTAACCTTGTTTACGAGTAAATACTAACCAATCAACGGCAGTTGAGTCAATAAAATAACTAATATTCGAATGAATTACAGGTAGTATCACATTACGACCTCAAATGTACATACTGTGTAACAAACAAGTACTTAACTAAGATACTAAAAACGCTCTGAACCCAGGGCACGCTTGACGGAGTTACTGATTGTCTTTTGTCCTACCAAGTACCCTATGAAAACCACTTATACCGCTGATTTAACAAGTAACCGCTTAACACCTGATAACCAGATTTTTGTCCATAGGTCAATTTGTGTTGTCATAACGATTGATTATATTGCCCCCTTTTTTTGTGTTTTTTATAAATAATTTCTATTCAAACTAGAATAAATAACTAAATCCACCTGCTATCATCAGTTGTTTTTATCAATTTTAAGTCACCACACTTTTACCAGTATTTAACACAAAATCTGCTAAAAAGAGCCGTTCACAATCTCGGCGATTGTGAACGGCTCTTTTTATTTCACTTTTCGATGACTTTGACTCAAATTAGCCACTTTAACCGTGCCGATATTGCAACTGATAAAAGTCGCGATAACTGTCATGGGTCGCCAACAACTGATCATGATTACCATCACCAGTAATTTGACCGTGTTCCATAAATAGAATCCGTGGATAAGCCTCAATCTGATTCAAACGATGCACAATTGTAATCGTCGTCAAGTCCTTCGGCAACGTTGCTAATAGTTCCGTTACCCGTTCCTGATTACGATTATCTAGACTGGCCGTCGCTTCATCCAAGATCAACAACGATGGCTTACGCACCAAAGCACGCACAATTGCTAACCGTTGTCGCTGGCCCCCAGAGACGTTCAAGCCACGTTCACCGACATCAGTATCTAAGCCTGCTGGTAGCTCCTGAACCCAAGCTGTAAGACCGACTTGGCCTAACAAATCAACTAAATGCGTGTCACTAACTGCTGTCGTCGACCCTAATAATAAATTATCCCGAATTGTGCCAGGCATTAAGTCGACTTCTTGACTAACATAACCAATCCGATTACGTAGCGCTGGGATGGCAAAGTCCACCATAGGGTCGCCATTGATGGTCAAATTCCCACTAGTTGGTGCGTAATATGACTCTAGCAAGGACACTAAGGTCGTCTTACCACTCCCACTTTCACCAATCAACGCGATTCGTTCCCCTTGTTGAATGGTCAAATCAATATCTTTCAAAATCATTTTATCCGTTTGATAGCCGAAATTAACGTGATCAAAACTAATTTTGTCAATATTTGCTAAATCTTTGCCGTCAACCCGTTTATCTTCAACGGGACTATCCAGGATATTATCAATCCGTTCCGTTGCCCCTACCGTTTGTTGAACAGCAGTGACTAAACCTGTCACACTACTCAAAGGTGAAATCATCTGGACTGCGTACATCAAGAACGCCACCAAGCTACCAATCGTGAGTGCCTTAGTTTGAACCAGAATTCCGCCATACACAATAATGATAAAAATGGCAGCTAACAAAATAATGTTCAAAATTGGATTCAAAATGGAAACTAATTTGATTTGATTGACGCTGAAACCTTTAATGCGATTAACCTGATCCGTCCCTTGTTGTTTCAAAGACTTTTCAGCAACCATTGCCTTGACCAAACGATTTTGTGAAATCATTTGAACAGCTGCACTGTTCAAGTTGGCAGTTTCCTTTTGAATTGCTTTCGAAATCCGCGCCAGAATCTGTCCCATTGGCACAATAATCGCTGCCATAATTGGCACAATAATCAAAATAATAATAGTCAACTTGAAATTTAACATCAACATCAAGACCAGCGACCCAATGATCGAAATAATCCCGTTGATCGCATTTGAAAATTGGCTGGAAATCAATTCAAAAATCGTCGAAGTATCGTTGACGACCCGACTGGAAAGTTCACCGGTTCGATTTTGATCGAAGTACGGAATCGGTAAGTCCACGATATGTTCCCACAACTTGCTACGTAGTGTTGAAACCGCGTCAACTCCGGTGTAGTTCAGTAAAAAGCTCGAACTAACACTTGCCAGCAATTGAAACACAATAATCAAGGACAACTGCACAAGTAAGTGACCAGATGTTCCATGATTAAAAGCATCAATAAATTGTTTTAATAATAAGGTAATTGATAAACTACAGATCGTTGCCACAAAGGACAACAGGATGCCGACTAAGAACAGCCCCTTTTTCGGGTGCGCATAATGCGTAATTAACCGTAATAAATCCCGCGTCCCATATTTGCGATGCGACTTGTGATCAACTAAGTTATCAGCTGATGTTACCGATTGTGTTGCCATAACGATGATCCTCCCTCATTGCTTGGATATCTGGTTGCACCACTCGGTCATTCCAGTGTTGCCAAACCATGGCTTCTGAAAAACGAGCACTATTACCATAAGCAGCTTCACTCATCATTGCCAATTTTTCTGGTTGTTCAAATAAACTCAAAATAACCTGACCCAGTTCCAATAAATTATTGGCCGGCACTAACCGACCGTTCTTCCCATCCGTAATCATTTCAGATGGCCCATATTTAATATCATAGGCGACCACGGGAACGCCATGACTCAGCGATTCCAAAGTTCCCAAGTTAAAACCTTCATACGAACTCGTTAAGACCATCATTTGAGCCTTATTATAAACATCCGTTAAATCATTTCGAAACCCTTTGAAATGAATAAATGACTGCCACTGTTGTGAATCAACGAGGGTCCGCAGCTTTTTGTCTTCCTTGAAACCAGTCCAAGAATCGCCGTAGCCGTAAATATCCAAAGTCGCCTGCGGATACTTACCATGTACATAAGCGACTGCCTTAATCAATTGATCTAATTGTTTTTCAACCGATAGCCGCGCAATCGCGATAATTTTTCCAGGTGTTCTTTCACTGAAATCAATGGGCTTGGTCCCCATTTGTTCATCACTGACACTGCCGACCGGAATCGGAATCGTCGGTACCACATTATGGATATGGTTCGTCATATCTTCACATTCCGCCGCAGTTGACATGATAAAGCCAGCCATTTGGTCTGCGTGATCTAGGCCGATTTGGGTGTATGGCACAATCGGCGAGTTAACAACGTCCAGTGGGTCTTGTGTGAAGTTGCTGTGTAAAAATTCGTACTTGCGTGCATCCGAAGTCATTTCAACAATCGGATTCATGCCAGCATCGCTACGATCCACGATCATCGTGCCACGACCACCATATTCATTATTGAGGGCATCCAAGAAAAAGGCCGTCAATTGATCCCAGTCTTCAAACTCATAGTCGTGCCCATGAAAATTAAGTAGCCGCTGATGCGTCGCGATTGGCTGCTTTTTGGCATTTGGCCGAAAATACGTCTCCAACACCGGTTCGTGTTTCAAATTACAATGTTGCTCCAAGACAATATTTTGATTTTGATCAAAATATTGAGCGACTGATAAGAAACCGCGAGTATCATAATAATCGCGCCGACTGACAGCCCCTTGCGGATTAAACACATTGACGTAATCAATGTTTCCCTTGCCGTTTAAGATGAGTGCCTTTTGCCGAATTCCCCGTTGCACGACATCAAACTCGTTCTTATTAATGAGCTCTAACGTTTCGCCATTCACCCTTGGATAATTGGCCGGCGTTAAGCCCTCACCTTCATAATCAGTCGTCCCTTGAAAATAATCATACATATTAACCAGAAAATCATCATCCAACCCGACCGCACGCATATTCTTATGCAAATCACGTACATAGTTACGTGTCACGATCAATGATGGGACGCGATGCTTTGTAAATAAGCGCTGTCGTTGAATCATGGCAATTTCAATCGCAGACGGCGTCGAATCAATTTTAGTCGTAATGAAAAAGTACATACTGCTTCCCCTCACTTCAATTATTCATGTGACAGACTTTCAACTGGATCAAGTCGTGCAGCCATGTGAGCCGGTGCTAAGGCCGCCAACAAACTGATAACAACACTGACAGTGACCCCTCCGAGC
This sequence comes from Lactiplantibacillus daoliensis, assembly GCF_005405005.1. Classification (GTDB taxonomy): domain Bacteria; phylum Bacillota; class Bacilli; order Lactobacillales; family Lactobacillaceae; genus Lactiplantibacillus; species Lactiplantibacillus daoliensis. The sequence continues at coordinate 170,095 of NZ_BJDH01000002.1, forward strand.
ATCGCTGCGCCAGAAATCCGCACAATTGGATATTTAATTAAACTATAAACGGCCGCATTCCCCAAGGCTTGCCATAACTGACCAAAGATCAAGCCGACAATCGCTGCCAGTACCCCAATGGTCAACGCTTCTGCGAAGAATAAGTGACTGATATCACGTTTACGCGCACCCAAGGCCCGTAAGACCCCAATTTCACGGGTTCGTTCTGAAACACTGACATATAAGACGACAATAATCATGATGGCCGAAACCAATAGTGCAATCCCAGCTACCCCTGTTAAGACGTTAGTTGCCAATCGAATATAAGTGTTCAATGAATCAACCAAATCACCAATTCCTGTATAATTAAACTTTTGCTTCTTGTCACTAGTCTTAAATTGCTTGATTTGATGTTCAACTGCCTTAACGTGCGATAATTTGCTGATTTGGACAATCGTAAAGTTTGGCCGGTAGGTGACATTTTGTTTCTGATACATGGCTTTTAAAGTCTTCGCTGGCACAACCATTGAAAGGTCATTACTACCTGTAATCCCACTAACCTTCAGATTACGATTAATTGTCACTGCCGTATTTTTATTATCAACAGCCGACAATTTGACCGTGATCGACTTATTCAAAGCCTGCTTGTAATGCTTAGTGCCAACCAACTTTTTAGCCAATTTGCGACCAATCAAGACTTCATTACCTTTTGGCCGCTTACCTTGTTTGATAGTCTTATCCAAAACAGTGGTATTGTCTGTTTGCAAGGAAGACGTAACCGTTTTCTTTTGATAACCAGTTGTCGCAGCTGCTGAATAATAACCGAGCTTAGCAGAATCAACATAATTGAGCTTGGCTAATTGCTTAGCCTCACTTGCTGTCACTTGAGCATTCTTTTCAGCAGTCGTCTGAGTCTTATTGACTGCGGCCTTATACTCAGCGGCCGTCTTCGCATCTTTTTGATCAGCCGGATCAACAGCCTTGGTCTTCTTCGACACCTGTACCGCGGTTGGGTTCACCTGTGACGTAATTTGATGATTCATGTAGTTTTGAATCCCACTACCGAGACCAAGCATGACCACAATACTACTGATCCCAATCGATGATCCAAAGATAATGAGCAGGTAACGCAACCACATCCGACGCATGTGTTGCATCGACATTTTAAACATCTGGCGAAAACCTAGCGTCCGATATTTAGTCGGTTTCTTAGCCACTTCGTCAAATGGCGCCCCGATCACTAATTCGTCATGAATTTGACCATCATCTAAGTGAACGATCCGTGTTCCATAGTCTGCCACTTCTTGCGAGTGGGTTACGGTAATCACCAATTTACCCTCGGCAGCGATTGAATAGAGAATATCCATAACTTCTAACGTATTCTGACTATCCAATGCCCCAGTTGGTTCATCAGCAATGATAATATCTGGATCACTCGCTAAGGCCCGCGCAATAGCGACCCGTTGCTTTTGTCCACCAGATAATTCATTTGGATATTGATGAGCTTGTGGTTCCAGTCCGACCCGTTTCAGTAACGAGGCGGCTTTTTTCACTTGTTCAGCATGTGACTGTTTTGTCATCTTTAATGAAAGCAAGACATTATCTAGGACACTTAAATAACTAACCAGATTAAAGTTTTGAAAGATAAAACCAATTGTTTCACGCCGATATTCTGTCAGACGTCGTTCGTTCATGGAACGGAGCGATTCGCCCTCAATTAACACGTCCCCTTCATATTGATGATCCAACCCACCGATGATATTCATCAAGGTCGATTTACCCCCACCAGATTCACCTAAGATAGAGATAAATTCCCCGCGATCAAAATTCAAATTAATGCCCTTTAATATCACATTTTCGTGGTGATTTAAAGTGTAGGCTTTATGAATATTATGTAGTTCTAAAAAGCTCATACTAGTTCCTCCCATGATTTATTTCGGAGTACGTCCCCACTGATCATTTCCTCATTTATACCATGCGATTAATAGTGAATGATGTAAAGCATTATCGAATACCAGGGGTAACGATTTATTCGTGGGACGTTCCAACGTCAAATCCCTTTAATGACAAGGTTTTTACGCCAATCATCCAACCAAAAATGCCACCATTTAGACATCAAACTAAGTTGATATATCTAAACGGTGACATTTTTTAGATGTGTTTTTAACTCGTAAAAGTAATCACATTATTTCAAAAAACTTTTCTTCGCAACAATCCGGTAGATGGCATCACTCAGCCCAGTCACAAACACCAAGATCAGCCCAGCATACTGTAACCAAGGTGCTGCTTGCTGAATGCTAGCAACTTTACTCCCTAGACCAAACATGATTAGTCCAACAACAATGACGATACTCTCAATAATATTTAAAGTTTTCATGTCCATACTCCTTGATTGACGTGTCCTGATTGTTAAATCATCGCACGGTCACCGAACTTTTGCAACTGGGTTAAAACTTAAGCTTGCTGTTCCACCACGGTAATAATCAGACTATGGAAAATAGTCAAATACTGCCGCTTCTGGATGTTACCGCTATCATGCGGACGAGGGACCGTACTTTGGCTGGCGCCGTCCCCACAGCACACCGCTTCTGGCTGACGGAGCACTGAATTTGGGCAAGTCTACTTTAGACGTAACAGTTGCTAGTAATGCTTTTAACCTTTAGCCTAACAACTAAAAAACGTCCTCAACACCGAGATGTTGAAGACGCTCAAATTTTTTAAATTTTATTGTGCTTATTTAAGGCGTGAGGTTAACTTCTTAGTTAATTCTTCGTAGCCTGGTTTGCCAAGTAAAGCGAACATGTTGTTCTTGTAAGCTTCGACACCTGGTTGGTTGAATGGATTGATCCCGTTCAAGTAACCAGAAATAGCAACAGCTGATTCGAAGAAGTAAATCATGTAGCCCAAGGTGTAAGCATCTTGGCTAGGAATGTTAACGACCATGTTAGGAACACCGCCATCAACGTGGGCCATAATAACCCCTTCAAAGGCTTTGGTGTTAACTTGTGCCATCGTCTTACCTTCAAGATACTTCAAACCATCAAGGTTTTCAGCTTCTTTAGGGATGTCAACGTCACTAGTGGCGTTTTCAACTTTGATGACAGTTTCCATCAAGTTACGACGACCTTCTTGGATATATTGACCCAATGAATGTAAGTCAGTCGTAAAGTTAGCTGATGATGGGTAGATACCCTTTTGGTCTTTCCCTTCGGATTCGCCCATTAATTGCTTCCACCATTCTGAGAACATCGCCATATTTGGTTCGTAGTTTTCAAGAATTTCAGTAGTATAGCCCTTCCGGTATAAAATGTTCCGGAAAGCAGCATATTGGTATGCTTCGTTCTTAGTCAAATCAGCATCACTGTATTGACTGCGACCATCAGCAGCACCCTTCATTAATGAATCGATGTCGCCGCCTGAAACAGCAATTGGCAATAAACCAACTGGGGTCAAAACAGTGAAACGACCACCAACATCATCAGGAATAACGAATGTTTCGTAACCTTCAGCGTCGGCTTCTTGCTTCAACGCACCACGTTTGCGGTCAGTTGTGGCAAAAATACGGCCTTTGGCAGCTTCTTCACCATACTTAGCAATTAACTTTTCCTTGAATACTCGGAAAGCGATTGATGGTTCAGTCGTTGTCCCAGATTTTGAGATAATGTTAACAGAGAAGTCACGGTCACCGATCATGTGCACTAGATCGTTGACGTATGAAGGTGAGATAGAGTTCCCAGCAAAGACAACTTGTGGGAATTTACGGTCTTCACGTGAAAGTGATGACCAGAATGTTTCATGTAAGAATTCAATGGCTGCCCGGGCGCCGAGGTATGAACCACCGATCCCGATTACTACTAAGACATCTGAGTCTGATTGAATCTTCTTTGCTGCCGCTTTGATGCGGGCAAATTCTTCCTTGTCGTAATCTGTTGGTAAGTCAATCCAGCCGCGGAAATCATTTCCGGCGCCAGTGCCTTCACGCAGCTCCTTGTCAGCAGCTGTGACCATAGCTTGCATTTCGCCAAGTTCGTTATCATGAACGAAGTTAGTTAAATTAGAGCTGTCAAATGAAATGTGTGCCATTTATTATTACCTCTTCCTATACATATTTAACAACTCATATTATACAATACGAGCGAACCTAATGAACAGCGCTTACCTCGCTTTTTCGTAAATTTTCGCGAATTATGTAAAAAATAAGCAAATTTATAGCAAAAAAAAGGCGCTGATAACGAAAAGTTATCGCGTCTGATTACGTTTTGACCCATAAAAAAATAAATTAACTAATTTTCAAATAATACATTGCCTAAGCCTTCATCAAAGACAGCGCAATCCCACCTATGATGACTAAAATCGACCCGATGACGACGTAAACCATTTCACGTTTCGTCTTATGCTCGCCTAACAGATAAATACTCCCGAAAGTTGAAATCACAATTCCCATCTGTGATAGTGAATATGCGATTGCTTGACCGATCTGGGCCATCGCCATAAACATGAACAAGTTACCAACGCCCCATACAAGGCCGGTAACGATGTTACGATACGTTGCTTGGTCTTTCCAAGGCTTATCTTTAAAGGACCAGATTAACGCCCCAATCAACATCCCGACGGCTTGTGGCATTACGACCGCCTGTGCATTCACATTACCATAATGCACAACAATGGTGTAACCCGCGAAACCAATCGTCGAGATGATTAGTGCCCGAATCCCAACGCCCCAGCTTTCAGAAGCGCGCCGGTTCGGATCTGAACGGTCAGTCAATGACGTCAGAACGGCCCCAGTAATCAAAACAATGACTGAGATTGAGCCAATCCAGTACATGTTTCCGTGCCATTCATTAAATAGCAATACTCCGGCTAAGGCATTGGCCACTAACTGCATCCCAGTTGACATTGGGGTTGTCCGTGAAATCCCAATCGCCTTCATTGACGTGAATTGTTGTCCCTGACCAACACTCCAGAATAACCCGGAGATGATCCCAGTCACCCAGACCGCCGTAGTTAAGGATGGTTGTTTCACAATCCAAAGAATGAGTCCAAAAACCAAAGCACCCATTGTCATACCAAGGGTCTGTTGCCGCGCAGAACCACCCATATGACCACTAATTAAGCCGATACTACCCCACGCAATCGCAGGAATCAGTGCAATTAGAATTCCCATTAATCATAATCCTCATTTCTATTTTTTCTCTCGTGCCTAACGACAAGAAATAATTTTATCAGGAAAGTAACCGTTTTACCAGCGTTAAATAGCGTTACAGGCTAGAATATAATTATTTTTATATTTTCATGAATTCGTTTTCTTTATCAATAGAGACCGTTTTCAAGTACTGAAAACGGCCTCCAAAATACGGTTTAAATTTTTTTTATTTACGCAGTTATTTTGGCCTATTTATCTAATGTTAAGACCAAAACCTTTAAATAGTTACTTGCAAGATATGCCTTGCGCGTCACAAAATCTTCTGGCAAGCGCAACGTTTCAGTAACCGTATAAGTCCGATCACTACCAATGAAGGCATCGTCAACAGCTTCACTGAAACGCTTCATGGAGAAATTATTTGCAGTCGTTGCCACGACCAATTGACCATCACGACGGACCGTTGGTAAAGCTTGTGCTAATAAATCAGTCAAATCCATTGCCACTTGGAACTTTTGCTTCTTCACCCGGGCAAAGGTTGGTGCGGTCACAACAACCACATCATAACTTAAATGATGCTTAGCCGTGTAATCCAAGTAATTTGGCACTTCAATCGTCCGAATTTCATGCTTGTCGGGGTCAATGTTATTCATTGCCAATTGTTCAGCAGTAGCAGTGGCACCTTTTTTAGTCGTTTCAATTGAAATCGTCTTGGCAGCCCCAGCGACAGCGGCAGCCGCAGTGATTCCATTTTCCTGGCTAAATAAATTCAAAACCGTTTTACCTTGTAATTCGGCACTTGCAACCCAATCACGAATGGGACGCATATCAAGCAAGAGACCGGTCGTCAAATCATCTGCCAAATGAACGGGGTAAGTCACTTCACCTTCAGTAACCAATAATGGTTCGGGGGCAGCAGTCCCAGTCACGAGCTGACTCTTCAAGTTGGCTTCACCAACGTTGAAACGTAACTTCGCATACAGTCCTTTAAATTGATGATCAGTGGCCGTTTCAAAAGCGGCATAAATCATTTCGCGTTGTTGATAAACGCCTTCTGCGTACCAAGTGAAGACATAATAGTCATCATATCGATCAATCGTGACACCACCCAAGCCATCACCAGCCGCATTAAACACCCGTTGTGGGACGCCAGCTGGCATCGTTGTTTGCCGCCGTACCAAAGCCGTTTTAAATAATTTGCGGAAATAATCCACCGTTGGCGTTTGGGTTTCGTCCACACTCAAGACCCAGCCGAGTTGGCGACGATGCTTCGCAATTAAGGCATAGCCCATGAATTGCGTGCTAGCCATTAAGGTTACAAATGAGCCATCCGTCAATTTCATGCTTGGATCTTTAAGGTCATCTTCAACTAATAAGGGATAACCATCCTTAACTTTCCGTTGAGAATTCCCGGTAATTTGTACTTTTTGCATAGTTTGTTGCTCCTATTCGTTCAATTCTGGCGAAACTAGCCGCGACCTTTTGCGGACGGACCAGTTTCTACTTATTTATCTAAAATAGCGGTAAATCGCTGTTCACAGCCATGTTAAGAGTAACATACTCACGGCTTGAGCGCGACCAGTAGTTCACGTCTCACGCTATTAATGAGACAAGCAAAAAGTGGCTCAAGTAAACTGCACTCAAACCACTCGCTATCAAACCACTATTTAATCTTCAATAATTGGTTTATCAAAGCCCTCATCTGGGAATGTCACGGTGAAGCGTGTTCCTTGATCCGGTTCACTTTCAACTTCAATCGTCCCACCATGTTGCTGGACCAATTGATGTGAAATCGCTAACCCTAAGCCAGATTCACCATACTTGGTGTTTTTCCGCGATGGGTCAGCCTTGTAGTACCGTTCCCAAATATTCTTGACCTGATCCGGCGTCATGCCAATACCATGATCTTGTACGACAACAACCGTGGTATGGGGGCCACGACTAGCCGTCACTTCGATAGTTCCCTGCTGGGAGAACTGGATGGCATTTTGCATAATGTTAAATAACACTTGGACAAAGCGATCGTAGTCCGCCCAGACCGGTAATGTTTCTGGTGTGCTGAGCTCAAATTGATCCTCAGAAGCAGCTGCTTTCTTTGTGAGTTGTTCAACTAAGTTATGCAAAACTTCGCTTCCATCAAAATTGGTCTTGTTCAATGCAATCTGACCGGTGCGAATTTTTTCATAATCCAAGTTTTCGTTAACCAAACGAATCAAGCGTTTAGTCTCATTTTGCATCAATTCGATTGAATGTGCCTTATCCTCTTCGGGAATCGCATCATAGGCGAGTCCTTCCAAGATTCCGTTAATGGTCGTTAGCGGTGTCCGCATTTCATGAGCCGCATCCGCCATAAACTCTCGACGACGTTTCTCTTGGCGTTTAATCTCTTCATTAGAAGCTCGTAGTGAACTGACCATGCCATTAAAGTCATCCGCCAAATCGTCAATTTCATCTTTATGATTACTATCCACGTGGATATCAAAGTCACCACTTGCAACCGAATGCGTCGCATAACGTAGGCGATTAATTCGCCGAACCGAGTAACGCGCAAGGATGTAGCTGAGCAGTAATGCGGCAATCCCGGAAACTAGCAACGCAATAAACAAGTTATTTTCAATCTGTTGCTCATTAGCTTGCAACGTCTGTTCAAATGACCCAATCGAGATTGCGCCGACAAACTTTTTAGCCGTACCATTTTTATAGAACAACGGTACCAGGACGTCAATGGTCCGTAGTGCCGGCGTATTGACCGGCCGATCATGATTACGTGACTTGAACGAAACATGTGGTGACTTCGTAATAGTCTTATTCTGTTTCAGCTTCTGCCAGTCCTCTGGTGAGATGCTGGGCGCATAAAAAGACCCGTTCGGCATACTATCCAAGCCAATTGAGGTGGGGTAAACGACCCGTTTGTTGGCATCGTATACCGAAAAATGAATGTTTTGATCACGTAAAATTGCAGTCCCATCATTTAGAAACTGTTGGTTAAACCCCACGACTTTCTTGGTTTGCGTGTTATACCGAATCGCTTCTTTTTCGATACTCGTCGCATACTGTTGAAGTTGTTGCCAAGAGTTTTGGTAAATCATGGTTTTAGTCGTTCGGATAAACGCAAATCCCAAAACGACAATTACCGTGATAATAACTGCGAAAAACGCCAGCATTTGTTGGTAAATCAGTTTCATTTAGCGTCAAGGCCACTGTCATCGAACTTGTAGCCTACCCCCCAGACCGTTTGAATAATTTGAGGACCGGCTTTTTCAATTTTCTGACGTAATTTTTTAATGTGCGCATCAACCGTTCGTTCGTCACCATAATATTCATAATCCCAAACTAATTGGAGTAATTGTTCACGTGAGAAGACTTGGCGCGGTTTTTGAGCTAACGTCTTCAGCAAATCAAATTCCTTCGGCGTCAAGTCTTCAATCTGCTTGCCAGCCAAGTAAGCTTCACGCGTCTTCGTATTTAACTTAAAGTGATCCGTTTGCACATCAAAGTCACTGATGGCATCATCCGCCTGTTCGGCCGGTGCTGCCTTGCTTAAATCGGCGCGCCGATGTAAGGCTTTAATCCGTGCAATCAATGTAATTGGGGAAAATGGCTTGGTGACGTAATCATCCGCGCCCATTTCCAATCCCAAAACTTGGTCACTTTCGGAGTCACGCGCCGTCAGCATAATAATTGGTACAGTTGGTGAAGCCTTGCGAATATCTGCACTAACCGCCATGCCGTCTTTTCCTGGCAAATTAAGGTCCAACGTAATCATGTCCCAGCTATCAACATCCTCATTGAACATGTCAACCGCTTCATTCCCGTCATACGCGAAATGGGCATCCCATTGTTCTTTCTTAAAAAACATCGCCATCATTTCTGAGACGGATTTGTTATCTTCAATCATTAATAATTTCATTTACATCGTCCTCCAAGTTTATCGGTTTAATGACACGATAAATTCAGTTGGCATCCGGTGAGTCACCAAACACTCAACCCAAGTTTAATCATACCCCACTTGAGGTTAATTATCAGTGTTAGTATATCAAGAAATTTGTAACAAATCGTGGTTCAATTGTGAAAGAAATGTGGCGATAACCACTTAGTCCGCTAAAGTGACCAATTGGCTGTCATCGCTAGTCAACTGATCCACCCACCATTTATACTGATGCTATAACCAGTTAGAAGGAGTGCGAGATAATGAAAATCACGTATGATCTATCCGTCAAACTCTTGTCAACATTTGTCACGATCCACACCGCCCACCAAGATGCGCAGACCAATGCGCTTGCTCAAGCTATTCAACAAGCCGCCGAGCCACTGACCGTCATCGGGCACAGCAATAAGCGACGGCGCGCCATTCCGATCTATACAATCAATCGTTGTTACCACGAAGGCAAACACGTTTATTGTGAGCTGGTTGATGATTCTGAGCGCTACCAACTATCACAACCCATTTATCAGCTCGCCGACCTGCTTCCTACCAATCTATTTTTACGGGTCTCACAGTCAGAAATTATCCGAATTGCTTTTATCAAAAATTTCAGTCTAACCAAGGCTGGCATGTATCAAGTCAACCTTCGTGACGGCACGACGACCTTTGCGTCACGCCGTTACACTCAGAAGTTAAGAAAGGACGTTTTAAAATGACTAAATTACTAAAACTCATTATGCGCAGTGCCACAATCGGCATCACGATTGGTTATCTAGTTGCGCTAAGCTTTTCCGAGATTTATCAGACACACGATTTTGTCCCCTCCGCGTCGGCCTATGTCACTAGTTTTTCATCACCATTAATGGCAACCTTAACTTCCACCGGGCTTTGGGCCATGATTGGAATCGTCTTCGGTCTGGCTAGCCTAACATTTAAACGGTCAAGCTGGAGTATTACTCGTCAAACCGTCGTCAACTTCTGCCTCACCTACCTGGGATTCACCCCACTAGCCATCTTATGCGGCTGGTTCCCACTTAATGTGCAATGGCTCCTGAGTTTTACCGGCATTTTCATTCTCATGTATGCTGGTATCTGGCTTAATTACTACCTGGCAAACTATCACGAGGTCAAGCGTCTCAATCGCCTCTTAAAAAAGTAGTCACTTCCTGCTATATTAATATAGGAATAAAAAGGAGCGACTCTCGATGCAAACACCTAGAATTAACTTTGCTGGTTTAAGTACTACCGATTTTCGTGAAATCTACACCAATGAAGATCAACTACTCACGAATGCCTCAGTAACTGATCAACTTATTGCAACTCAAAACGCCGAGCACTTCATTATTGAACAAAGCCAATTTAAAAAAACGACTTTTTCAGCAGATAACTTTTTTCGGATTGAAGTCACAGATGTTATTTTCAAAGATTGTGACCTCTCCAATTGTCAATTCGAAAAATCGAGCTGGTACCGCGTCCAATTTATCAATTGTAAATTAGTCGGCACAACTTTTGATCACAGTCTTTTTAAAGCCGTCAGTTTTGACAACTGTAACCTCAACTTTGCCAATCTAAATGAAATGAAACTGGTCAATGTGACCGCCAAGGACAGTCAGCTGACTGAAATCAACTGTATGGAAACGAGTCTCAAAACAGTCCATCTCACCGATTGCAATCTGAATAATGCCGATTTTACCAACACACCGCTGAATAATAGTGATCTGCGTCGCTGTGAATTTGACGCACTCCGAGTACAACCAATCGACATTCGCGGTTGCCGCGTCTCTGCCGCCCAGGCGCTCTATTTCGCAAACCAGTTTTTAGCGTTACGCATCGACTGACTTGTTAGAGCTATAGTCTACCCTAAACTAATAACTTCATGATAATTGCGTGAAGAATCACTGACGTCACCGCTTATGTTGACTAAGCTTTGTTATAATGAAAAACGCTGGTTAATTTTCAGAATAAGGGGTGTCATCAATGATTTTAAAAGTTACACGTGACGGGGAGGCACCTGTCCAATGACGCGCCAACATCATTTACGCGGGGTCTTACTCGCGAGTATCGCTTGCATCCTCTGGGGGATTTCCGGAGTAGCAGCTAGTACCCTTTTCATCAATAATGCTCACATCACGCCACTTTGGCTCACACAAATTCGAATGATTAGTGCCGGCATCATCATGTTGGCTTGGGGGCAGTTAGCTGGGACTAAGCCACTCGCCATTTGGCATCAACGGCATGATACGTTTCAGGTCATCTGCTACGGTTTGTTAGGTCTGATTCCGGTACAGCTCTGCTACTTTGAGGCAGTTAAGTTCGGAAATGCGCCCATCGCAACCATTATTCAATTTCTAGGACCGTTTATTATTAGTGCCTATTATTTCTTATTTAAGCATACCAAGCCGCACCGCGCCGAAGCAATCGGCATGTTGATGGCCTTCGTTGGCACACTGCTAATTGTGACTCACGGCCATCTGAATAGCCTAGCCATTTCACCGGTCGTGCTCTTCTGGGGTGGCCTGTCGGCAGTTGGCGTTGCCACCAACACGTTGATTCCACGACCGTTATTGCCGAAATATGGCGCTTTGACCGTTACTGGTTGGGGATTATTAATTGCCGGGATTTTTCTAATGTTTTTGAAACCAGCTTGGACCATCAAGCTAAGCCTAACGCCAACTGAATGGTTGCTGATTGCAGTCATTATTCTCTTAGGGACAGTGGCACCATTCTTCATGTTTGCACGGAGTTTAAATGATATCTTGCCGACCACAGCGAGTTTGTTGGATGCCTTTGAACCACTGGCCGCAACAGTTTTTTCTGTGACTTTCTTGAACGTTCAACTGACCGGCTTTGATTTATTTGGTGGCGTCCTGATTATCCTTGCCGTCATGGCACTATCGATAAATGTTCGCAAGATGATGGCCTACCTGCACCGTCAAACTGACTGAAAACGATACAAACATATTAGTTGGCAGTGCACTGGCACTATGCTAAACTAAATATGTATCGAATTTGGGGATGTTCTGGATTCGACAGGTATAGTTTGAGTTCGGATTGCGATTCGTGGTTGTGCCACGTAAAACCACTCAGTTTATTTATAACTGCAAAAAATAATAACAATTCTTACGCTTTAGCTGCCTAAACAGCGCTAACCGTAGATCCTCCTAAGATCGTCCATGTCTTAGATCTGGGTCCTAAATTTAGTGGACTTACGCTCAATGCTCACACCTGAAGCAACGAGAAGAGACTAATCGGGTTAGCTGTTACTGGGTGCCCTGACATACGGCGTTTGTAATGGCGAATTTCAAATAGTATGCATATGATCGTAGATATTCGAAAGGCAATATGCTTGGACGCGAGTTCGACTCTCGCCATCTCCATAACAGTTAGTCACCTACCAGAACAGGTGCGCAGGAATGCCGGTATGACGGCATTCCTTTTTTTTGTTTTAAGAACTGATAAGAAGCATTTGGAACACTAAAGGAAACATTTTGGAAACATCCTAAGCTTAAAAATCAGAATAGCCAAAGAAGCAGCACCTCCCCAAAACGGGAAGTGCTGCTTCTTTGTTTGCTCACTCAGCTAAACCGTTTTCGACTAAAACCAAGTTGAGCCAGCAATTTATAGATTAATGGGACTAATACAAAACAGGCTACCGAATTGATAGTTGCTGCTAATAGACTTGAAAAAGCCCCAATCATCGCAACCTTCAGGGACGTCCCAGCCATTAACGCAACAATCACACCGTTGCCCCACGACGTGATAATTTTAATCACACCGGCAGCTAATGAAACCACGTACAACTTCGACAAGTGTTGTTCATCATAACCCATGAGGCGGAAAAACAAACTAACCGTGGCGGCTAAGATAAGTGCCTCTAAAACGGTTAACCACGATGTGGCAGCATAGCCATTCAGAATATCAAATAATCCAAGCCCAATTGCACCAGCAGCGGCACCATAGCCAAATCCCAATTGCATGACGGCGATAACTGTTAGTATGTTACCAAAGTGAATAAACGGTCGACCTACAATTGCGGGTAACGGAATTCGTAAAATACTAATCCCAATAAAAATAATTGCAGCAAACAGTCCCGCAAAAACAATCTTTCTCAATTGGACATTTTTTCCCATAGGGCACCTCTTTCAACAATTTACTAATTTCATTTTAATGCAATTGTCAGTAAAATCATAGTCCTGTTTTCCAGGTGCCACTCACGCCTAGCCCTAAGAACGATCACGTCTCAAAGACATCAGTTGTCCGGGTTGCGCTGGTGATGTCATCACTAATTGAGTGACGGCTAATAAGTCGTAAGCTGCGCGGGGCATCTGGTACTCATGGCAAAATAAATAGTAGCCCAGATCTACGCCGATTTGACGCGCCACTGCCGCACTATCCCCTGTCAGCTGGAGACGATGTCCCGCTCGCCGCACTAACCGTTGCAACACCGGATCTCGCCGAATTTCAACATTTGCGCTCGCCAACATTAACTGTGACCGCAAACGCGCACTCTGCTCAGCCTTCACACGTAATTCCGCATTTACCATTTTCTTCACCCCGCTCATATTATCGGCTTAATCATAGGTGTTATTTATAGGACTCGCAACCCAATGCACCTCTAAAAAGGCCCATCGAACGGGGATTTTATCGAATGATAAATGAATTTATTGCCATACATTCACGACTCATCAGTCGTTGTCGAACAACTGCCGAACATCAATCCATTTGAAAATTATATTACGAAACTATTTTGTCATAAAAAAAACTTGGATAATTAATATCCAAGTCTACATTTGAAACAGTGTTAACGATCTTCATCGTGCAGACCGACCAATAGGACGATAACGCCAATAATTAGCGCACCGACAAAGACCATAAAAATTGCTGGAATCTTGAAACCAACTGCAATTAATGACCCTACAAGGTATGGCCCGATGGTTGCGCCAATTCGACCAATGGATTGGGCAAAGCCCATCCCCATCCCACGTACAGACACATCAAATTGTCCAGGTGTAAAAGCAATCATAATTCCCCACGCACCTAATGTAAAGAACGATAACCAAGCACCACTAATGAGAATCATTGTCTCCGTCGTGGCGGTTCCAAATGCCCAGGCACTCAGCATCGTGCCCAACAAATAAACAGTCAAAACGGCCTTGCGTGGTAATTTGCCGATTAACCAAGCCGCTAAGTAGTAGCCAGGTAATTGTGCCAAGCTCATGAGCACCGTGTAACCAAAACTATGCACCACGGAAAAACCGCGCATCACTAGTACACTTGGTAGCCACAAGAACATGCCGTAATAAGCGAACATGATTATGAACCATAACGTGCTCAAACAGAACGTCGCACGGCGGTACTGCGCTGACCAGACTTCTTTCAGTGCTGGCCCAAAACCAAGTTTATTAGTTTCCTCAGTGAGTGTCTTTTCAGGTAAATGCCGTCGCATTAGTAGCGCATAAAGCCCCATCAAAGCAGTGATGAGCACCGTCACTCGCCAGCCAAATTTCGGCATAACCACAAATGACAAGATTGACGCCAGAATCCACCCAAATGCCCAAAAACTATCAACTAAGACTAACATCCGAGCCCGTTTCGTTCCGGTAAAATGGTCGGCAATAATCGTTGCGGCTACTGGTAATTCGCCCCCAAGACCAATCCCAGTAATAAAACGGACCGCTAAGAACCAACCCACGTTTGGTGCCATCGTCAAAAGCAAATTCCCGAATGAGAATAATAGTAACGTCATAATCAAGATTGGCTTACGACCGATCTTATCAGCTAAGTAGCCACAGCCTAAGGCCCCAATCATCATCCCTAACGAGGTCACCGCACTGACCGCACCCATTTCACTAGCGGACAAGTGCCAACTTTGCTTAATCACTGGCATGATAAATGACAGTAACGCCACATCCAAGGCGTCAAAAAGCCACGCCGTCCCAATTAATAATAAGAGCTTATTACCCTTTACTTCCATTATGCCAATCCCCCATGATTGTCCTAAATAACAGCACTGTTTGATTTAGGTATTTTATACCTTTAAGGTGCCATCAGATTACCATGTGATTTTTTGACTGTCAACTGCGGGTCTTCAAAGTATACACTTTCGCCGGTCGACCAGAAGCCTGTTGATGAGCTAGACCAATTTCGTTAAAGAGATGGACATGTGTCTTGCGAAAATTTGAATTATCAATGGCACTCAACGGTTTACGCAAAATAATCGCATACAGTTCACGCGCCTGTTTCAGCGTAAATTGCGGACCAAGCACTAACAAAATCGTGGGCGCATAATCCAAACGGTTACGCACGCGAATTAAGGCGGTTCGTAAAATCAACGTATGATCTGCCGTTAGACCATTCTTCGTCACAAATGGGGCTTGATCCTGATAATAAGTTGCTGCCGGAACCGTCTCTGGTAGTCCTGTAAACGTTAAGTGATGTCCTTGTAAATTATAACCTTTAGAATCTGGACAAATTGCGAACCAGTCAACTGCCCGGGCCCCATAGCCTGGAACTAGTTTGGGCATCGTTGGTAAATAGACCATATAGGTCAGCGCCAGTTCACGATCACCCGGCCCACGATGAGGATTCGTAAACGTCGCCAACTGTTCGGTATGCCCAATTGGCAAACGTAAGCCTAACTTTTCACGGACTAACCGCAGTGACGCAGCATCTGCACTTTCATCTGCCCGTAAATAAGTGGTCGGCAAACCCCAGGTGCCTTGAAATGGCGCCTCTGAACGCTGTAATAATAGTACCAGCAATTGTTGCGTGGTTGCATCAAAACTCCAGATCACATTCGTAATACTGATCAAGGGGCGATTAACGACTTGATTGCCACTCATATTGAAACCATCTCCTACAAAAAGGCCACGACAAGTTGCGTCGTGGCCTACCGTTATTTTTTAATTCATTTGTAAAGCTTGTACGGTCCAGCCATTGATTGCTGACTTTTCGATAATCGCTTTTTTGATTTCCCAGACATCCGCCTTGATGTAGCGTTGTCGAGCGGTCATTAACGGAATATCGGAATAAACCTGTTGACCTTTATTAATTGTTACGCGCATTTAATTACGTCCTTCCCTAATGCTCAGGAAATTTGGTAAATAATTCTGTGTATTGATACTGGGGCAGAGTACTTTATACTAAAAATTACTTTCTTCAAAATCTGAGATGCTTATTTAAGCCATGGTTCGGTTGATCCACATATCCCGAACCAAGTATTAACTCTAACATACTCCCCCATCTTTAGCTAATGGTTTGACCTTGAGTTTGATTTTTCTTAAACTTTTCAATCAAATCAGAGTTGTTAGCGTTGTCATTTTGAGCTAATCGCTATAAACTTGAGATGGTTAATTAAGGGGGTACTAGTCATGCGCAATTATAAAACTTTAGTTTATGGCGGCATCTCAGCTGTTTATCTTGTCGCTTTGTTCGCCCTATATCACTTGATTCGCTTAGCTTATTTTATTTTCTTCCTATAATAAAAGCGCTGACCCTCAAAAAGTCAGCGCTTTATTTGTTCGCTTAACGATGCCACAAATAATTATCGACCGCTAAAGCCACTTTAGGATTTTCATGTAATTGGCTATGTTGTGCCTTTTTACCATGGAAATCTTTCTCAGTGTAAGCCACCTGACGACCACGTAATAGATACTTGATTGACCGCGCCGAAACATTCGTCACGAAACCATCCTCATTGGAACCATCGTCTAAATTACCAACAATATTGAGTAAGTGAACGCCCTTAGGGAAGTTGGTCCGTTTGGCAACCAGTAATTGGTAAGCCGCGTGTAATTCCGCAGGTTTCCCAGAAGCTAAAAAGCTATTTTGATTGGCGACATCGTCCTCACCAACAACCCCATCAAACGGCCCGGCAATCGTCACTAACTTATTCACTTTTGGGAAGCCACTAGTCTGCTTGGTCATCAACATATTGACACTCGCCACACAACCAGCGGAATGGGCCACGATGTTATACGACTTGAAAGTATGTTGGGCTTTAACTGCACTAATCACGGCAGCCAGCCAAGCACTCTGTTGATCATACTGGGCTAAATTATTTTTAAAAACCACCTGAATAATTGGATTCCGGGTGCCATTTTTCCAACTGCCGTTCAGGCTAATCGTCCCATCAGTCCCAACGGTCGCCACGATGACCTTATGTGCATGCGCCGTTTTTTCAGCGTGAGCAATCAGCGTATTGGTCGATTTAGCACTACCTTGGAACCCATGAACATAAAACGTTGGCCGCTGACTCGTCACGTATGGTGACTGAACTGTTTTCGTACTGGCACTTGTCGCCGACTTAGTTGCTGGTGCTGATTTACCACAACCACTTAACCCAACGATCACTAATAATCCTAGACATAGCCATTTTATTAAACTTAACTTGCGCACTTTGATGTTTCCTCAATCTCCTTAATTAGGCCCAATTTCTTCTAATCTGGACTAATTCATCTTTTAAATATGTTGCTGAAAGCTGTAAATACGTCACGTGCTTCCCAGGCGTCGGTGAATGCAACAGCCAACCATCACCTGCGTACAACGCGACATGATGTAAAGCGCCCTGGCCCTGTTGATGCGCAAAGAAACATAAATCACCCGGTTGCGCATCAGTTAACGCAACTTGGGACCCATTAAATACTTGGCCACTCACATCACGGGCAAGCGTTACCCCCAGACAACGATGCAAGCTGTAGACAAAACCGGAGCAATCAAAACCATACGCACTGACACCACCCCATAGATAACGCAAATCTAAGAACGCGGCGCCTAATTTCACCAAAATTTCGCCACGGGTTAAATCCGCGGTCGGAAAATCAAATTGGGTCGCACGCTTAGCGACCTTAGCCGGCCCCAATGGCGTTTGAACAAGATCATACATGGCTTCTTTACTAGAAATAACAGCTAGTTCAGTCCCTAAACTTAACTGTAGCAACGTACTACCATCTGGACGTAACAATGGTGTAAACGGTCGTCGAATCACCACCGTCGCACCAGTTTGGACCGGTAATTCGGCGGTGGACAAGTGTCCTGCCCATAGCCACCCCGGATAACCTTGCGGCCGTTGCGGGTCTTTTTGGGTCATGACATAACCATACACCCAGCCACCAACCTGCCGCTCAATGAGCACCGGATCATTGAATACCGCTTGCGTCACCGCTAAATTCCCTTGTTCTAGCCCGAGCGTATCAGCATCCGTCATCTGACCAGTCCAAGTACTAAGGCCCTCTAAATCAAGGGCATGGGCATCAATTGACCGTAAGCGTGGCTGCCGCCAAACTGTCGTCACTGCTGCACAAACATGCGCAATTTGCATGTGACCGCCTCCCTTTTAACAATTATTTCATAATCGTATTTTACCCCCAATGATATTCAACCGTAAAGTCGCTATCCTTTCTTTGTAAAGTTAAGGCTAACATTAAAAAATGCTGTGAAAGTATGCTATGATATGACTAATATCTTAGGAGGCGTTTTGGCAATGGATAAAACCGACTTAAAAATTCTGAACGCCTTACAAGCGGACGCTCGGATTTCGCTCAAGGCTTTGGCAGATCAATGTTTCATTTCTTCACCCGCCATTTCAGCGCGAATTACTCGACTCAAAAGTAGCGGTATCATTCGTGACTATCAAGCGAACTTAAATTATCAAAAACTAAATTATCGGATTAAGGCCTACATTCAATTACAGCTTGAACCAACGCAAAAAGAACGGTTTTACCCGTTCGTCGAAGGCGTTCCGAATATCTTGGAGTGTGATTGCGTGACGGGTGAATATTCCCAAATTCTGAAGGTCATCTTTGAATCAACACAGGAACTGGATGATTTTGTCAATCAATTACAGACTTTTGGTAAAACCAGCACCCAGATTGTCTTTTCAACCAGTGTTCCCAATCGTGGCTTCGAATTGCCAGCGGATCATGATATTAGTCATATTGTCGATTAAAAAAAATTTGAGTTCTCCCACATGAGAGACACTCAAACTTTTTTAGTCTGGATACTGATTCATCACATAGATTGCCAGCGTCCCGGTTAACCATAATCCGACTAATGGCAACAAAACGAGTGCGCCAAAAGTATACCAGCCAATGACCCCCATAAAAAGGATCTCAATACTGTGTACCATCACTAATAATTGCAAATAACCGCGGTATTGCCATTGAAACAGCATTCCAATTAGAAAAAGTCCTAACATGACACTGTAAAATAACGAATGTCCCATTCTGTCTAACCCCTTTTTTGAAAATTAGCGCTGAATTTTCAAGCTGATTTCATTTTCACGGAATTTGACTGGCGACACAATCGAGGTAAAGTAAATCTTTAGTAACTTTTTGGTAAACTCAGGCAACTTGATCACTATCAGTGGTCGTAAAGACGGCCATGATAATTAATTCAATCACCGTAAAGACCAGTGACAGTGGCGGCCAAACCAAGAGTACCAATGCAGCCATTGCAAGGGTAACTAACCAGAACCACCAACTTGTATGTAACCGATAAACTAGCATCCGACCAATTTTCGCACTCACTTCCGGATGCTTACTTTGATTGGCAGCGATAATGGCATGCGATAACACCACATAAGCAACGGCCCACAGGACAAAAATTAAAAAGTAAAATAATTCCGGTTGTGGTTTGGTAATAAACCTCCCAGCCCAAGCCGTTGCCACGGGTAACAACGACATTGAAAGTAACCACAAGTTATTCAGCCAATAGATTTTCTTCGTGACGCGCTTCGTCAAAGTAAACATATAATGATGGTTATACCACGCGACTCCGATAAATAAGAAACTAATCAAGTACGCAGCTAAATAACTGCTATTTTCCGCCAACGCAGAAAATGTCGGTTGCTCCGGTGTTTTAAATTCCAACACCATAATCGTCATCACGATTGCAATCACTGCATCCGTAAACGCTTCTACCCGTCCTTTGTTCATATGCCATTCCTGCTTTCATTTTCAATCATAAGTTAAATAATAGCACGAAAAAACGACACCCATCACTGGATGACGCTCATCATTTTAGCCTTGACGTTCTTTAAGACTTAATTTTTCAACGTTTAATTCTTTATCGACCCAGCCATCCACAAAACTGCTTTCATGACTAACCAAGATCAAGTTTCCTGGGAAGCTCTGAAGAGCCTGTTTTAAGCCTTCTTTAGTTTCATCATCCAAATGATTGGTCGGTTCATCCATAATCAAGAAGTTGCTTGGAATGAGTTCCAATAACGCCAACTTGACCTTGGTCTGTTCCCCACCACTCAATAAGTGCATTGGTTTCATGGCATTGGCAGCGTTGATCCCACACTTGGCTAATTTCGTCCGAATCGTCTTCGGCAACATTGTTGGATAATCATTTTGAATGGTCTGTAATGGTGTCCAATCCGGATGATCCCAATCTAAATCTTGATTGAAATAATTGATTTTAGCCGATGGTGAAAAGTTTGACTTACCACCTAATGCTGGAATGACCCCCAAGATTGATTTGATCAAGGTTGACTTACCAACCCCATTGAACCCTTTAAAGGCCAGCTTTTCGCCATTCGTCATCGAGAATGTGACGGGTGCCAATAATGGCTTGCCATACCCAACAGACAACTTAACGACAGCCAAAGCGTTTTGCGAGCCCGTATCCAAATAAGGAAAAGCAAAGCTCGCATGCGCATTTTCACTCGGTGGATCGACCCGATCCAAATGCGATAGCATCTTTTCCCGTGACTTAGCCATTGTCGACTTCGAACCAGCCTTGTTTTTGCGAATGAACTTTTCAGCCTTGTCGATCACAACTTGTTGTTTTTCAAAGGCTTTCAATTGCGCTTGCTTCCGGGCTTCCTTTTGACGCATTGCTGATTTGAAATCACCACGATACTTAATAATCTTGCCAAAGGCGACATCGCAAATACAATTCGTGACGTTCTGTAAGAAATCATAATCATGGGAAATGACCATGACAGCGCCGCGGAACCCATTCAAATAGTCTTCCAACCATGAAATGTGCGCCGTATCCAAGTAGTTAGTCGGTTCATCCAAGATAATGACATCTGGATTTTCAAGCAACAACTTAGCCAAGATAATCTTGGAACGTTGCCCACCAGACATCTCACTAATTACGTGGTCGCGGCCAATTTCATCTAAACCTAGACCAGTAATGACCCGTTCCATTTCGGTTTCAATATCATAAAAATTATTGGCTTCCAAAGTTTCCTGAATCCGACCGGCCCGTTCCAGCAAACCATCATCCATACTCGTTGCATAGTCGGCGTAATATTGCTGCATATTAGCATCCATGTCGTACAACCGTTGGAAGGCCGTTTTCAAGAAGGCATACAACGTCATACCGGCAGGAATATCTGCATATTGGTCTAAATAACCCGTCCGCAAATTCCGTTGCCACTTGATCTCACCTTCCAAAGGTAAAATTTGTCCCGTTAAAATCTTAATTAGGGTACTTTTGCCGGCCCCATTTTGACCGACAATTCCCATATGATCGGCCCGTTCTAGTGTAAAGTTAGCGTCTTCGTATAACTTACGATCGGCGAAGCTTTGCGACAGGTCTTTTACTTCTAGTAAAGCCATTTTGTTTTCATCCTACGCTTTCATTAATTAACTCTGCAAAACAGGCCCCGTTGACTAACGAGGCCTGCAAACTAAGGTTTAGCGGCGCTATGCCATGACTAAATCCTTATCTAACTCATATTGCATGTGGAAATACATGTGATCCCCAATCGGCTTAATCCCGACCGTTTCATAATCATGACGATCATAAAGCTTCTTGGCGCCAGGGTTAGCCATATCAACGTTTAAACCGATCCGTTTTTGACCGGCTTGACGGGCGTACTTTGGCAATGCCGCTAATAAACGACCACCAATCCCGTGTCCTTGATAATTAGGATCAACCGCAATTGAGTCCAAGTACCATTCATGTTCATAACTCTCTGCTTCAGCTTCAAACGCTGAACCAAACGCATCGTTGCCCGCGGTGACCCGCGCTAGCACGTCATCCACGGCATCTTCATTCTTGTCCGGGTAACCAAATGCCACCCCGACCACTTGACCATCGGCCTCGGCCACTACCGTTGTTGCTTTTTCAGACAAATAAGCTGGTGTCTGATAAGCCGCAGTAATGGCCTGCTCTAAGTCAGGTTCTGGAATGTCGTCTAGTTCCTCAAGTTGCATTTCATCAAAGATCATATTAATTAGCGGTGCTATCTGGCCCGCGTCATCCTGATCAGCTGGTCGAATCGTTATCACAAATAGTCCTCCTTCTTAGTAGTTAATACCTTACTATGAATCGCCGTGGTTGTCAAAAGTCAAGCTGCGTCAAAAGTGCTCCACTAACCGTTGATGACCGTTTTTCGGCTGAGACTGGTTGGGTCTGCACGTGGTATACTTGACGTTGAAATAATTTTGAAGGGATTTGAGCCTGTGAATATTCGTGACATTGATCATATTGTCCTGACCGTCACTGATTTACCACGTACCTTACGCTTCTACCATGAAGTTTTTGACTTACCAATCATTACTTTCGACGGCGACCGCCAAGCCGTATTAGTCGGCAAGCAAAAGATTAACTTTCAAGTCGTTGACGAACCGCACGAACCAGTTGCTGCCAAACCAACACCAGGTAGTGCCGATCTGTGCTTCATCGCCAAAGATCCGATTGAAAGTATCCAGCACCATTTGAAGAGTTACTTTGTTGAAATTGTTGCAGGTCCGGTCGAACGAACTGGTGCGCATGGCAAATTAACTTCCTTATATGTGCGTGACCCTGACAACAACTTGATTGAAATCAGTAATTATCACTAGAACTCAAAAATCGTCCAGCCGAATTGGCTGAACGATTTTTATTATTTAACAAAAGGTTGAAAAACTTTAAGGCATCACAAATGTCACAGTACCAGTAACCATTACATCTAAAGTAGACTTACCTAAATTTAGCGCTCCGTCAGTCAAAATCGGTGTGCTGTGGGGGACGGCGCCAGCCAAAGTACGGTCTGGTGCCTCACTTCAAAGCCGAAAAACCACGTCTTTGAAGTGCCCCGTGAGATTAGTCAACCAAGAACGCCGACTAATCTCGCCGACACCGCACACCGATTTTGACCGACTCCGCTAAACGTAAATAACTACTGACTTAGCTAGAGGCTAATGCCGATAGCATCAGACGTGCAGGTGGCGTTTAACCGGCGCTTTTTTCCGGCCTTACCCCACGGACGATCCGGTAGATTTGCAGTTTTGGCAAAGCTTCCGAGCGAGGATCAAGACACTTCTAAGGCTTGATCCGGTCTCTCGTCCGCATGTTATCGGCAACAACCGGAAGCGGCAGTGAGCGACTAGTTTTCATAGGTTGTAAAAATCAGTTGCACTTTTCTGCTTACGCGTTTCATTATTATTCGGCGGCACCAACAATATCCCCAGCTACAACCGATTCAGTTTGATTCAACGTTAATTTTTGAACGTGATCCATATTCGTAATCACAACCATCATCGTGGTGGCCTTGCCTGCCGCCTTGATGGCATCTAGATCAACAGTCGCAACCGCGGTACCAGCGGCAATTTGGTCACCCTTTGAGACGTGTAGTGTGAATGGTGTGCCACCCATTTCAACGGTATTAATCCCCATGTGTAGCAAGATTTCCAACCCTGAGGCCGTCTTTAATCCCAATGCATGTTTGGTTGGGAAGATACTGGTTACTTCACCACTGACCGGCGCCACAATTTCGTTAGTCGTTGGTTCGACCGCATAGCCATCTCCTAACAGCTTCTGCGCGAAGGTCTCATCCGCAACCGCACTAATTGGCATCAAGGACCCAGTGGCTGGTGCTTGCAATACCGTTGTTAACGGCACTTGTGTCGTTTCAGTGGCAGTTGTTGCGACCGATCCGACCGTTGGCGTTTCAACCGAGTTCGTAGCTGTTGCTGGCGTCATTGCGACCTTACCTTCAAATAGGGCCTGTAACGCTTCTGCCACGAACTGTACTTCCGTCCCGATGACAATATGAATATTGTGAACATCCAAGATATTCAATCCTGGGACCCCCGCTGCCTTAACAGCTGGTTGATCAACTTTACCAGTATCTTTCAATTGCAAACGCAAACGCGTCGTACAGTTGCTAATCACACTGATATTATCATGCCCACCAATGGCCGCATAGATCTGTTTGGCTTGGCGCATGAATTTATCATCCGTTGCGTCAGCCGCGACCATTGCAGTGGCACCCGCATCAGTCGCAACCGCAGCAACGGGTTCACGACCGGGTGTTTTTAAATCAAATTTTTTAATCGCAAAATCAAAGCCAAAGTAATAAATAACTGCCATCACTAAACCTTGAACAATTAGCATATAGGGTTTATTCGCCAGTGGCATCCGGAAACTCAAGAGGAAGTCCACCAAACCACCACTAAACGAAAAACTTGCCGTCCAATGCATTAACGCCGCGAAGCCTAACGAAAGGCCCATAAAAACTGCATGTAACACGTATAATGGCCAAGCAACAAACATAAACGAAAATTCCAAGGGTTCAGTCACACCGGTGAAAAATGAGGCGAACGCCCCAGCTAACATTAAGGAACCCGTTTCTTTCTTATTTTCAGGTAAGGCATTGCGGTAAATCGCGTACGCCCCGGCTGGCAAACCAAACATCATGATTGGGAAAAAGCCGGCTTCATACATTCCAGTCACACCTTTAACACCCTTGCTGGCCCAGAAATTGCCAATATCGTTAATCCCGGCAACATTGAACCAGAAAACTGAGTTCAAAGCATGGTGTAAGCCAGTTGGAATCAATAATCGGTTGAAGAAACCATACAATGCCGCGCCAACAAAGCCCAGTTTAGAAATACTGGTGGCAAAGGTCACCATAGCACCGTAAACGACTGGCCAAGCGAAATACATGGCTGCGGTAAAAAATAGCATCGCAAATGCCGCAATGATGGGCACTAATCGCTTACCACTAAAGAAAGAGAGCGCCATTGGGAGCTTCACTTCATGGAAACGATTATACAGTGCGGCGGCAATCAAGCCAGCACAAATCCCAACCAACACATTTTGATCAACGTACTTGAACGCCTCATTTAATGAAGTTGGTTTAACATTTAATAAATTAGCCAACCCAATTGGATTGGTTGGATTAAGCATCGTCGTTGGAACCAGATAGGCTACGACCCCAGCAATAGCTGCCGCGCCATCCTTATTCGCAGACATCCCAATCGCCAAGCCAACGGCGAATAGTAGCGCTAGGTTGTTTAAAACAACATCCCCACCGTTAATCATAAAGCGAGATAAAATCCACGCTTTTGGTAAATAGTTACCGAGTCCCACTAAAATTGCCGCCGCCGGTAATGTGGCGATTGGCAACATGAGTGATTGACCCATTCTCTAAAAATATGTCTTCATACCAATTTCTCCCTGATCTCTTTTTCAATACGTTGTAAATCCTATCACAACGTAGTGTTTCAGGAAAGTTACTCCAGCGATTTTCAGTATAGACCAATTGCAACTGTGAACGTTTCCAACCTTATAATGTAACCTATTTAATTCTATAAAAAAAGTTCTGAAATAATTCAGAACTTTTTCATAAAGATTCTTCAAATATGCATTTAGACCTGAACCGGAACTGTTGGCTGTTTATACTGACGCATCATTTCGGCTAAATGGACTTCTTGGGTCACAAATTCATGCACGCGACAAACATAATCATGCTCCCGGCCAATTTTAGCAATATAGCCGTTAATATAATCGACTTCCGTTGGGCGTCCCTTGGAGAAATCTTGATACATTGAAGGGTAATGGTATTTATAAGCGTGACTGATTGTTTCCACGGAATCAATTTCTTCTTGCCGAGTTTCAATCAGCTTAATCCCCGCCCGTTCGCAAGCATCATAGGCTTCATTAAAGAGTTGCGTCGCCATGTCTTTGACTCCAGGATAAGTAATGAATTGCCCCATTTGAATTTCAAACATCGTGCATAGACTGTTGGTCACCGCATTAAACACGACTTTTGAAAGACACATGCCCATAAAGTTATCGGACCAAATTGGATTCAAATCGGCAGCTTTAAAATCTGCCATGACTTGATCAGTCACTGCGCCACGCTCGCCAGCATACTGGCTCATATGCATGGTCTCACTCCCAACAGCCCCCATAAAATCGACCGACCCAGGACCATTGAGAACCGTTGCAATCATCGCCGTGCCGCCAATGATATGCTCGGCTGGAAAATATTGTGCAATTTTTTCGAAATGCCCCATCCCATTCATCGCCGAAAAAACAAACTGGTCGTCATGAAATAAATGAGCATCGCGCTTGAGCTCATCCGCAAGCTGCATCTGTTTCTTAAAGATGATCCAGACATCAGGATGCCCTTTATATTCCTCTGGCGTATAAATATTGATAGGAACCAGTCGTTGATCAACATGATCACGAGCCACTTGCACCCCACCCTGTTCGCGAACCTTGGTCACATTTGGCAACCAACTTTCGATAAAATCAACATCGACCCCAGCATTTTCTTGCAACATGACGCCGTAACGATAACCCATTGCACCCGCACCAATCATTCCATATTTCATCACTAACAACTTCCTTTCGACTAATTGATATGTGTAAATCTTTTATAATATGACAAAACTAAGTATAACGACTATGTGTTTTGATCTTTTTGACACTTATGTGTTTAAAACTGGACGAAAAAACGGCCTTCGGATAATCATATCCAAAGGCCGTTTACACGGGTTCCCACCTTAATTTGATTAGCCCTCACAAGCTAATCCTCAGCACGTTCAAAAAAACTAAACGTGTGCACGTTAATGGGTGCGCCCAGCAAACCTCGAAAAGTTCGCGCCAAGGTCTGAGCTTTAACTAAATTGCCATGACACCTTCCCAACTAACGGTGCTTTCTAAGCATGTCAACTTAACGACTCCTTCAAACCATTATGGCTTTTCATCAAGTTTTAATGTTATTACCATATTATCATTTTACGATTTTGTCAAACAATCTAGCAGAAACCATTGATTCTTAATCAACAGCTAGTCAGATTGCGATTCAAGCACCTTGCTGACTTAAGATTCTTAATTGGTCTGATTCAACGTATTTAATAACGGCTTCCAATCTAATGACCAGATCAAGCCCAAAGCATGCTCACCAGTCAGTGTTCCCATTAACGGCCCAATTTCACCCGTTTTAACCCGAACAGCTGGAAATTGGTAACGTAACTCACTAGCCCAATCTTCTGCGATTTGAGGATCGTTCGCGCTAATCACATCTAGGCGGACCGGTAGTTGTTGCGTAATCACAAAGCGGTCAAACTCATCTTGAACCGCCTGTTGTGCATTCTTTAAAGTTCGTTCCTTGCCCAACACTTGTAATTTGCCATGATCGTTAAATGTAATAATTGGCTTATTGCGCAACACCATGGTCCCCGCTAAACTACTATTGTTATAAATGCGACCATTCTTGACTAAATGCCGCATACTATTGACGATAAAGACCGTCTTGGTCATGTCACGGAGCCGGTGTAGTTGTGTCAGAATTGCGTCTAAGTCATAGCCCGCTAAGGCCATGGCTGCCGCTAACTTCACCATGTTAGCCGTCCCCGCACAAGCTGTTTGGGAGTCAAAAACTTGCACATCCAAGCCTTCAACCGATGGCGCATAAGTTTTCAGATTATTAACGTAGCCACTAATTCCGCTACTGAGCCCAATGACCAGCACATGATCGACCCCAGCTGCCTTCAACTCATCAAAGACCAGTTGCATTTCCGGCATCGAGATTTGTGACAAAGTCGGGATATCCTTTTCGACTTTTAATAACCGATAGAATTGATCGGCGGTAATATCAACATTTTCATGATAAACGTGATTACCAAACATAATCGGATCCTTGACCACGGTAATTTTATAATCAGCCGCTGCACGTGCCGATAAATTGGCCGAGCTATCAGTGACAACCGCAATTTTCATTTGTTTCACTCCAATTCAGGATGGCCGTAACCCTAATCAGTCACGGTATACTAGCCACCTTTTAAATACGCTCAAGTGCACGTATTGACGTTTTAAGTCATCAAAAAAAGACACTTACGTACAGTATACTGTACGCAGGTCTCTTTTTTCAAACTTGTCCAAACAGAATTAAGCTAATTTAACAATCTCACGTGCGACTGGCTTTGAACTGGTCTGTCGCTTCGCAGTCAATGCCCAATCCGTTGAAAAAGCAATTGGCAACGCCGTGACCGCCTTGTGCCCACAAAGTCTAATAAAGTCTGCCAATTGGGTTGGTGTGATTGGACTCGACTCATAACAA
The DNA here is from genome assembly GCF_005405005.1 of Lactiplantibacillus daoliensis. Taxonomy (GTDB): domain Bacteria; phylum Bacillota; class Bacilli; order Lactobacillales; family Lactobacillaceae; genus Lactiplantibacillus; species Lactiplantibacillus daoliensis. The sequence continues at coordinate 198,433 of NZ_BJDH01000002.1, forward strand.
TTTCTTGTTTGACCAGTTATTGAGAAATGACGATTATTAGCGCATTTTTCTATTGTGATTGTTGATAATTTTGTAAATAATAAATAACGCTGCACAGTTTGACTTAATGACCGTACCGATAATTGGGCTTGGTTCCGATTAAATGCCGTGCCACAAGCCGGTTGCCCCAAGTGTTGGGCCGCGACAAGGACATCATTTAAAACACTATTAGCCGTCGCGGTACTGCCGGCACCAGGTCCGGTGTATAAACTATGACCAATCGCCTGGCTCGTCACGGCGACACCATTTTGAACCCCGTTAACACGGCTTAACGCTGACTGATTGGGGACTGCCACCGGCGCCACGCGACAATAAAGTTGTCCCGCCTGCTGTTGAGCCTCGGCTAACAATTTCAAGTGGTAGCCAGCCTGCGCCGCTTGCTGGCATTCTATCGCCGTGATCGCCGTCAGTCCAATTGGCTGAATCTGTGACAAGGTCAAGGCTTGACCGAACGCAAAATGGCTCAGAATCATCAACTTATAACTGGTATCCAGACCGCTCACATCGTTGGTCGGATCACTTTCAGCGTAACCGGCTGCTTGTGCCGCTGTTAGCGCTTGTTGGTAGGACTGCCCAGTCGCCGTCATCACACTCAAAATATAATTAGCTGTACCATTGATGATCCCGACAACTTGCGACACGCTATCGGTAGCATAACTATCCGTTAACGTCCGCAAGATTGGGATTCCCCCAGCAACGCTTGCTTCATAAAACAAATCACAGTGTTGCCGTTTGGCGAGTGCGATTAGCCGAGCTCCCGCGGTCGCTATCAGATCCTTGTTCGCAGTGATCACCGATTTGCCATGTTGTAATGCCGTACTTATCGCAGCCTCTGCCGTCGTGAGCGTACCCATTACTTCAATCACAATTTGAATATGCGGATCGGACACAACCGACTGAATCGAGTCTGTTAATCGCGTCCCAATTGGTAACTCAACCGCACGGGGAGCGTTTAAATGATGGACGGCAACTGCTGCTAAGTGTAGCCGTAGTCCCTGTGTCTGTTCAATTTTTGACGCGGCTTGTCTTAGCCGCGTGATTACACCACTGCCCACGGTTCCGAATCCTAGCATGCCCACTTCGATTGTCTCTGTCATTTAAAACACCTTCCTGTGCTAAATTTTAGGCGAGCTTACAGGCTCACTTTTGCCAATACCAGCGTTTCAAGCCAATTTTGATAAAACTGACAACTAGCTGTTTGCCAACTATAGTTAATCTGTTGTAACGACTGATCGGTAAAATAATTCTGAGGTAAGTTGATTGGGAGTTGCTTACGACGATCCCGAAAATACTCATTAGCTAACGTCTCAGCCTCATATTCTGGATGACCGGTCACGTAGACGGCCCTGTGTTGTGGTGCCGCTAAAATCAGCGGCCCAATCTCATCATTTTCTGCGACGACTTGTAATCCGGTCGGCAAATTAGTGGGTATCACCAATCTTGTATGTCGCGATTGGGGCATTTTCAGTGTCCCGTCAGCGCTTAAGCCACTCACCAAATGCGATTGTGTGGCCACATTGCTGGCCTGATAGATTCCAAATATTTTTTGTTTGGCGAGTTGTTTTTGAATATTAAATTGATAATATAGCCCAGCTTGGGCAGCCCAACATTCAAACAGGGTTTCAGTCACGTGTGTCTGTGCCCAATCGACGATTGTTTGAAACTCTTGCCAGTAGTCAACCGCTTCAAAGGACAACTGCTCAACTGGTGCACCGGTCACGATCAAACCGTCATAGTGTTGGTCAGCAATCTCTGCTAGTGTCACATAATTTTTAGCAACCAATGATTTTGGCAGACTCTTAAAATGATGCGTCTCAGGATACATAAAAGTCACTTCAACATCTACGCTCAGAGCAGCAAAGCGGTTTAAAAATTGCCGTTCAGTCGTGGCTTTAGTTGGCATTAAATTTAAAATTAGAAGACGACTTGGTTGCGTCCCGTGTGGCCGATTAACCCATTGTTGCTGCGCTTTTAATAATCCATTCACTACCGTTACTGTCATCTGCTGACTCCCTCTCTGCCGGTTACAAACCAAAAAAAGCTTTCATCCATTAGTCTCTCTAAAAGAAACTAACGGACGAAAGCTTTCGCGTTACCACCGTAATTCATTGTCATCTCACAATGACAACCTCGACAAGTACCCTAAAATGAGGATACTCCGCAATATATCGGTTGCCACCGCCATGCGTAGCCATTGTGACCCGCATCATGACTCCAAGCTCATCTTCACGTCATTGATAATTGCTCCTCACACCATTTCGAAGCTCTCTGAAAAATTATCGCCAACGCTACTCTTCTCTTCAACGTCTTAATTACTTTTTAATTTAAGGCTAATTTACCACCGGTTTTTCTAATTGTCAACTCATAATTCGACTTCTTTGGTTTCTAACAACTCAAGCCTCTGCCGGATTATTCCAGGCAATAATCTGCCGAACTAAAGTAGCTTGATCAACTGGTAATGCCTGTCGGCGGCGTTTCAAAAAAGGATTGGCCAACTTGACGTGACTGGGATAACTGATTTGATAGCCGACTGAAGTTGTAGAAAAATCAGTCATTTTTTCACCTTGGTAATCGTTGATATAAGGTGCGACACGCCCTGAAAATTTTAATTTATCCCCAGGTTTTAGCTCGCCTAAACGACGAAAGTCTTTTGTTAAATCTAACCACAAATTCAGCATCAGCAGCTGTTTACCATTCAACCGAATCGTAGTTAAGAGAACTGTGGGAACGTCATGAGCCGCCCCAGGTCGCGTGCCATACCGTTCAAAAACACCAGTAAAATGATAACGGGCTGCCGTTCCCAAGTCTGCCAATTGTTGCTGCATCGTCAACTCACTCAAAGCTATGTTCCCCTTTCATTTGCTAACCAATTATAGCAAACGTACGTTCGACAAACTAGTGATAAGCCAATATTTATCTTTTAATTTTTTAAATCAATTCAGACTAAAACAAATTTTTATTACAATATAAGCCCGCATTTCTTTTCAAACCAGTGGGCGCGACTTTCACAACAAATTCTAATTTTTAACTTGACAGCCTTTTTATCATTGCCTATACTGAATTTATTCAATAACGAAAGCGAGGAACCAAGGATGACAATGCAAGTAAGTTTCAATTTGAATAGTTCATGGCAAAGCCGGCGATTCAGATTGTAATTCCGTCACACGGATACAATCTGGCAAACAGTTTGTATCTGTGCCGACTTAACTTTGTTATCTAAAGAAGTCTGCATGGGTTTTAGACACAGCAGGCTTCGGTTCCGTAAAGGGCAGACCAGAGCTTACTGGTTTGCCCTTTTTTATTTTGTCTCACCCATGCCCTGCAAAAAAGGTTTGAAAATTTTAAGTTGAGGTGAACATATTTTGAAACGTATGATTGCATTTATTAGTGCGTTAGTCGTCTTCCTCGGGGTTGCCTTCTTCATGACAGGCAATGGCAAGCAAACAGCTAACACCAAAAAAGTTCCGACCGTTGGGATACTCCAACTCCAGACCCATCCCGCATTAGACGCGATTCATCGCGGTGTTGTCGCGGGATTAAAAGAATATGGCTATGTGCCAGGAAAAACGGTCAAGATTGATTACCAAAACGCACAAGGTGATCAAAGCAATTTAAAGACTATGAGCCAAAAATTCGTCAACGAAGATGCTGATGAAGTCGTTGGGATTGCGACTCCCGCTGCTCAAGCTTTAGTTTCCGCGGCTGGTAAATCAACGCCAGTGATTCTCGCTGGTATCACAGATCCATCCGGAAGCGGCTTAATTAAAAGTGATTCACACCCCGGCGCTAACGTTACTGGGACATCTGGTGAATCACCATTAAAGTCCCATCTTGATCTCATGCGTGAACTCGTGCCAAACACCAAAACGGTCGGCATCATTTACACAACTTCCGATCATGGTGGTGAATATAACGCCAAGAAATTCGCTAAGATTTGTAAACAAGAAGGCGTTGCCTACAAGATGTTTACCATCGCAAATACCAATGACATGCAAACTGTTGCTGAAAAGATGGCTTCCGAAGTTGATGCGGTCTATGCCCCACAAGATAACGGCGTTGCGAGCGCAATGAAGACTTTAGTCTCCGTCACCAACAAAGCCAAAGTCCCAGTCATTCCAGCCGTAGACACCATGGTAAAAGCTGGTGGACTTGCCACCTTATCCGTTGATCAGTATCAATTAGGTAAACTTTCCGGTGAAATGGCCGCTAAAGTCTTAAAAGGTAAAGATACTTCTGATTATGCAATTAAGGTCATCAGTAAAGGTAAAATGACCCTCAATTTATCAGAAGCGAAAAAACTTGGTATCACCTTCCCAGCCAGCGTGCTAAAGGAAGCTAAAACGAAAGGGGTCGTTTATCAATGAGTATGATTGTTTCTAGTATTGGGCAAGGCCTCTTATGGGCCTCACTTGGGGTTGCTTTATTCCTCACCTTCAGAATTTTAGATTTTGCTGATATGACCGTTGAAGGCACTTTCCCATTGGGCGCCGCCGTGGCAGTCACCGCGATTGCTAATGGCATGAACCCTTACTTGGCTTCTGGCTTGGCCTTTGTCGCCGGCGCGCTTGCTGGCTTGATCACCGCCCTGCTTTACACCAAAGGAAAAGTTCCCATTTTACTCGCTGGGATTCTAGTCATGACCGCTTGTTCTTCCATTAATTTGCGCGTCATGGGCGGCAGTTCTAACGTCTCACTCCTAGGTAAAACGACGATTTTCTCCGGAGCCTTCTTAAAATCATTACCAAAATATTTTGACAGTGTTTTTGTCGGCTTAGTCGTGATCGTCATTATTACGGTCCTCTTAATACTATTTTTACAAACAAACTTAGGCCAAGCCTTTATTGTCACCGGCGATAATCGCGTGATGGCCCGTTCCATTGGGATTAACACCGACAACATGACGATTATGGGATTGATGGTCTCTAACGGGATTATCGGTCTCGGCGGTGCCCTGATCGCCCAAAACAACGGTTACGCCGATGTCAGCATGGGAATTGGGATCATCGTAATTGCTTTAGCTTCCATCATTATCGGTGAAGTTGTCTTTGGTGAATTGACTTTGAACCAACGTTTAGTTGCAGTGACCCTAGGTAGTGTTATTTACCAATTCGTTCGCTTACTCGTCTTGCAACTCGGTTTCAATACCAACGATATGAACCTCTTGTCTGCCTTAATCTTGGCCATTTGCTTGATGTTGCCACGATTGAGCAAAGCACTACATTTAAATCATGTCATCAAGAAGGGAGTTGCCAAATATGACGCAGAATAAAGCCCCATTATTATCATTGACTAACATCGTCACCAAGGTGAACGTAGGCACACCGAACGAAGTCTCAATCTTACAAGGTTTAAATTTGGACGTATACGATGGCGACTTCATCACCGTTCTCGGTTCCAACGGCGCTGGTAAATCGACCTTATTCAACACAATTGGTGGCGGCTTACCAGTCGACAGTGGTCAAATTTCACTGAATGGCAAAGACATCACCCATCTTTCCGTTGAAAAACGCACGGCTTTCTTAGCTCGCGTCTTCCAAGACCCTAAAATGGGTACGGCACCACGAATGACGGTTGCTGAAAACTTACTTTTGGCGATGCACCGCGGCAAGCGGCGAACGTTACAATTACGCCGACTCAAGCAGTCACTTCCACACTTCAAGGAAATCACCGCCACGATGAAAAACGGTTTAGAAACGCGGTTGAGTACCGCCACAGAAAACTTATCTGGTGGCCAACGACAAGCATTGAGTTTCTTAATGGCGACCGAACAACGGCCAGACTTACTATTATTGGATGAACACACAGCGGCCTTGGATCCCAAGACATCCGCTGAACTGATGCATCAGACCAATGAACGCGTCACCCAAGAGAAATTAACTTGCCTCATGATCACTCATCATTTGGATGATGCTTTGAAATATGGTAATCGTTTAATTGTGCTTGACCAAGGAAAAATCAAATTTGATGTCCGTGGTGCTGAAAAAGCGGCATTAACTAAAGAAAAGTTACTAAGTTTCTTCGATACGATCGAATAATGAGCTTCGATCTATCAAATACTAAAGGCCGCAAGTTAAAAATTGCCAGCGCCACTACATCAATAATCAGGCAGGGAAAAATAGTACATTACTGCCGCTTCCGGTTGTTACTGATAACATCCAGCTAATCAGTAGTTTTAAGGGAATAAATCAGTTATTTATGCTTAGCGGAGTCAGTCAAAATCGGTGTGCGGTGTCGGTAAGATTAGTCGGCGTTCTTGGCTGACTAATCTTACGGGGCAATTCAAAGACGTGTTTTATCGGCTTTGAATTGAGACGCCAGATCGTACTGTGGCTGGCGCCGTCCCCCCACAGCACACCGATTTTGACTGACGGAGCACTGAATTTGGGTGAGGCTACTTTAGATATAACCGTTACCGGCACTGCTGCCATTGTGATGCTTTTGAAACTTTTAACCTTTAGTCAAAATATAAAAGCTGTTCAAAATCCGTTTGAGATTTTGAACAGCTTTTTTTGATAAACTATCAGGCCTAGACCGACTTGGCATCGTAACTATTAATTAGCCCTTGTGTCCCCTGATCACCAAGGTCTTTCACATCAACCATCACTTCATACAACCGCTTAGCTTGAGCTGTTGCGACAAGGTCTAAGCCCATCGCATCCGCCTCACTCAATGCAATTCGTAAGTCTTTTAAGAAATGGCGGGCGAAGAAACCAGGCGTGTAATCACCCTTTAGGATTCGTGGCACATAGTTATCCATGCTCCAATTATCAGCACCACCACTTGATAACGTGCTCAGTACCTTTTTCGGGTCGAGCCCAGCGGCCTTAGTATAAAGTAACATTTCCGTTAACCCAGTCATGGTGCCAGCAATCATAATTTGATTCGCCATCTTTGCGTGTTGACCGGTGCCAGCGGGGCCAAAGTGATTGACTTGATGCCCAATCACCTTAAATAAAGGCTGCATCGCTTCATAAGTAGCGTCATCACCGCCGACCATAATGGTTAAGGTGGCGTTCTTTGCTCCGATGTCCCCACCAGAAACGGGCGCATCCAAGGCATGAAAACCATGGACGGTCGCATAATCAGCGATTTTAGCGGCTAATTTTGGCCGACTAGTCGTCATATCAATCACGGTTTTACCAGCTTTTAAGCTCATAAAAATTCCCTGATCACCAAAATAGACTTGCTCAACATCCGCTGGGAAGCCCACCATTGTGAAGACAACATCGCTTTGTGCGGCCACCGCTGCTGGGGTATTTGCCCAAGTGGCACCTGCCGCAACCAAGGCATCCGTCTTGCTTTTAGTTCGATTATAAACTGTTAACTGGTAACCAGCCGCCATTAAATTCTTCGCGATGGCGGCACCCATGACACCCGTACCAATAAATCCTAATTGCATGTTACTCACCTTTCTTTGACTCATCGGCTGATCGACGGTGTTGACGGCTATAATGAATAATCATGGTAATCACAAAAGCCGCTAACACAATTACCCCGAAAGCCGATGCTGGAATATCCCAACCAATAACTGGAATTGAGACAAATAACTTCAAAGCGATAATGACAATCAAACAATAGGCCATGGTCTCTAATTCCGGAATCTTGCGCATTAAACGCATGATTACTTCAGCGATACCTCGCATGCAAGCAATCCCAATCATGCCACCAATCAACACAATGACCGGATTATTGGAAATCGCCAGCGAGGCTAATACTGAATCAATTGAAAAAATAATATCCATCATTTCAATTTGAATCACTACCGACCAAAACTGGCTCAAACCCATAAACCGGTGCTGCTTATGTGGCTTACCGGTTTGCGCCGGTCTTTTCGTAAAGAAACGGTAAACTAAATAAAATAAGTAACCGGCACCAAGGACTTTTATTTCCCAAAAACTAATCAAGTACGTGCCAATGCCGATAATCAGAAAGCGAAACAGATACGCGCCCCATAAACCATAGAATAATGATTTCTCACGATCTTGTAAATTGTCCAAACTTTGCGTCTGAGCGGCCAGCACCACCGCATTATCCACCGAGAGCAAACACTCGATAATTGCCAATGACAAAATAACCAACCAGTCATTGGCAGAGGTGAAGACTTGCCCCCAGTTACTGGCGCTGAAGAATGGCCCATACAGTTGTTCGATAAAATGTAACACGCATAAACCTCTTTCCAACTTAATTTGGAACTATACTTTTAGTATACCCGTTTTAATCAAAACTTTAACGACTTAGTTCGCTGGCGACACTCAAAAAGCCTCCCATCATCGGGAAGGCTTTTAGTTTTGGGCAATCAACTTTCTTAATGCTTCACCGTCAGTGGCGGTACCAAATGTCATCCGCAACCAACCAGCACGCAGGCCGGTTCGCAAACTGTATCCGTGATGCAACAGATAATCAGCCAATTTGGTTGCTTTGGGAACCGTAAAGAAGATAAAGTTGGCATCACTGAGATCATATCGAATGCCTTGCTGGTCAAAGAATGCCATCCAGGCTTGGCGTTCGGCAGCATTTTTTGCCACCGTCTCCTTCACAAAAGCCTGGTCTTTTAACGCGGCTAACGCGGCTACTTGAGTAACTGAATTGACATTGTAAGGTAACCGGACCGCTTGCATGGTCGGCGCATAAGTCTGCGAAAAGACCGCGTAGCCAATTCGAAAGTTAGCCAACCCGTATGCCTTGGAGAAAGTCCGCATGACAACAACATTATCGTACTTTGCGGGTAACTGCATCGCCGTTAAGTTGGCCGCATCACTTGCAAAGTCAATGTAGGCTTCATCAATCAGGACCATCGTTTCGGCTGGTACTTGCTGAATAAATGCTTCAATGTCTGCTAGTGATTCACTTGTGCCAGTTGGATTATTGGGATTACACAGCCAAACCATCTTCACCGCTGGCGTCAGGGCGTTAATCAGCCCGTCAAAGTCGACCTGGTCATTGGCTAAAGTTGGGACCGCAACTAACTTGGCGCCCTCAATTTCTGCATGGAGTGCATATTCGGAGAAAGTCGGTGCTGAAACCAGCACTTGATCACCGGCAGCTAAGAAGGTTCGGGACACCATCGCAATCATTTCGTCCAGACCCACACTAAAGACTAATTGGGCTGGATCAACGTGCTGCTGTCTGGCAATGGCCTGACGTAACGCCAACGCATCACCATCTGGATAACGATTGCTTTCCGAAAAGTCCCAGTTCTTAACCGCCTCAGCAACCTTTGGCGAAGTCCCATAAGGATTTTCATTGGCTGACAGGCGCACTAAGCGGTCAATGCCTAATTCTGCTTGCAGCGTGGCGAGTGTTTTTTCTGGCACATAAGGTTGTAACTTGCGCACACTTTCCTTCATATATAGTCCTCCTACAAATTCTTGATTTCGGGACGATCCTTAAAATCACTCATTTTCCCCTCACGTTTTGCCAACTCGGCTTTAATTTGATCAAAGCTGACACCACGTTCAACCAGCAAGACTAACACGTGATAAAACAGGTCCGCAGTTTCGTAGACTAATTGCCCATCGTCTGGATTTTTGGCCGCGACGACGACTTCGGTGGACTCTTCACCAACCTTCTTTAGAATTTTGTCCAACCCTTCCGTAAATAAATAATCCGTATAAGAACCCTTTTTAGGTGTCTTTTGGCGTTGTGCGATTAATTGATATAACTCTTCCATATTTTGCATTATTAAAATTCCTCTCTTTATAAAACTGGCTTGAAGAAACAACTGGTATGACCGGTATGACAGGCTGGCCCATGGGGGGTGACTGCAATCAGCAAAGTGTCATTATCACAATCCAATGTGATCTGAACGACGTCTTGTAAGTTGCCACTAGTAGCCCCTTTATGCCACAACTCCTGTCGTGAACGGGACCAGAACCAGGTTTGACCCGAGGCAAGCGTGCGCCGATAACTCTCTGCATTCATCCATGCCACCATCAGAACTTCCTTGGTGGTCGCATCTGTCACGACCGTTGTCACTAGGCCATTACCCTTTTCAAAATCAGGTTGTTCAGTCATCGAACGACCACTCCCTTCGCTTTAAGTGACTGCTTAACTTGCCCAATCGTCAACTCCCCGTAATGGAAAACGGAGGCCGCTAAGGCACCATCGACCGGTGACTGCTGAAACACGTCTGTAAAATCGGCCAAGTTGCCCGCACCACCTGATGCGATGATTGGCACGTTCACGGCGGCACCTAATTGTTGATACAATCGCAGGTCAAAGCCTGCTTTAGTCCCGTCACGATCCATGCTGGTCACCAATAATTCCCCGGCACCCAAGCTGACCGCCTTTTGAGCCCAAGCAATGGCTTCAAATGAAGTGGCTTGTTGCCCACCATGCGTATAGACACGATACTGTCCGGCTTGCTCATCAAATGCCGTATCAATTGCCACCACGATGCACTGATTACCAAACTTTTTAGCGCCCGCTTGAATTAATGTCGGATCAGCCACCGCCGCCGAGTTAATCGCAATTTTATCAGCACCAGCCTTTAAGAGCCGTTGCATATCCGTCACACTGCTGATTCCACCACCAATTGTCAGTGGCATAAATACTTGTGCTGAAACTTGTTCAACAATGTCTGTCATCGTTTTGCGCTGTTCATTAGTCGCTGAAATATCTAAGAAAACCAATTCATCGGCGCCTTGTTGCTGGTAGGCCGCCGCAATTTTAACCGGGTCGCCCACATCCGTCAAATTAACGAAATTAACGCCCTTTTTGACTCGGCCATCAGCGACATCCAAACACGGAATCAATCGTTTTGCTAACATCCGTCCACCTCCGCCAGCTCGGCCAGGGTGACCGTGCCTTCATACAATGCTTTACCAATAATCACATCTTTAATACCCATCGTTTGTAACGTTTGCACATCGGTCAAATTACGGATGCCACCACTGGCTACCAAGTTAGCATTTGGCAATTTAGCCCGTAGCTGCGCTAACAACGCCACATTTGGACCGGTCATCGTGCCATCACGAGCGACATCCGTCACGATAAAATGTTTGGCGCCACTTGCCATCATCGTCGCAATCAGCTGACTCATCTTCGTTTGCGATTGCTCAAGCCACCCATTAATCGCCACCTGACCATTTTGGCCATCGACGCCAATGACAATCCGATCACCACCAAAATCCACTAATAATTGTTGCACCAATGCTGGATTGGTCAGTGCCGCTGAGCCTAAAATCAAACGGTCTACGCCTAATTTTAAATAACGTTGGGCTAAGTCATAGCTTCGAATCCCGCCACCTAGCTCCAAAATGCCATTAAACGCCGCTCGAATTGCCATAACTGTTGCCATATTTTCTGGCCGACCGGACTTCGCACCATCTAAATCAACCAAATGTAACTGTCGTAATCCGGCGGCAGTGATCTGCTGTGCTTGGACCACTGGATCGGCATTGATTAATGTCGTCTGATTGTAATCGCCTTGATATAATCTGACGCTTTGACCCGCTTTTAAATCAATTGCTGGAAAAATCATTGGCACTCACCATTTCCTTAAAAGTTGCTAACTGCGCTAACCCCACTTGACCACTTTTTTCCGGATGAAATTGCATCCCAATCACATTTTGTCGCTGCACAATGCTGGGGACTTGAACACCGTGTTGCACGCTGGCAACGACCTGACTGGCCGGACTCACCGCATAATACGAGTGCACGAAATACGTATACTCATGATCAATTCCGGCAAATGGACTCGTCGACTGTTGGAGCTCGTTTTCGTTCCATCCCATCTGTGGCACCTTGACGCCTATATTTGCTGGAATTGCAGTGACTTGACCGCTTAACAACCCCAACCCAGCGTGCTCGCCATATTCCGTACTACTTTCAAATAAGAGCTGCATCCCTAAACAAATTCCTAACACCGGCTTACCGGCTTGACCCAACTGTTGTAACACCGGTACTAAGTCACGGGTTCGCAATGCCTGCATCGCAGCGGCAAAGGCGCCAACTCCTGGGAGAATCACTGCATCCGCAGCGGCTAATTTATCAGGATCAGCCGTTAATTGCGTGGGAACTTGCAAATAATTGAACGCTTTTTGGAGGTTACGGGTATTTCCCGTATCGTAATCAACGATGGCAAACATCTAAATCACACCCTTAGTCGAGTTCACGCCAATAATGGCTGGATTAACCGTGACTGCCCCCCGCATCGCACGGCCGAACGCCTTAAATAAACTTTCAACTTTGTGATGCGTATTCCGACCATATAAAATACGAGCGTGTAAATTCATCTCCGCCGCAAACGCGACCGCTTGAAAGAAGTCTTCTACGGTTTCCGTATCAAGACCGCCCAGCCGCGGATTTGTCAATTCGGCGTCAAAAACTAGATAAGAACGCCCACTCAAGTCAACACTAACTTGGCCCAATGTTTCATCCATCGGCACAAACTCCGTACCATAGCGTTCGATGCCAACTTTGTCCCCCAAGGCTTGTTTGAAGCATTCACCGAGGACAATGCCTGTATCTTCAGTCGTGTGATGTGGATCGACGTCCAAGTCACCGTGGGCTTTAACGACCAACCCGAAACGGCCGTGCTTAGCAAATAGGGTCAACATGTGGTTCAAAAAGCCAATCCCAGTATCTATCTCAATGCCACTCTGTTCATCTAAATTCAAACTAATCTCAATTTGCGTTTCTTTCGTTTCACGTTTAATCGTTGCTTGTCGCATGAGTATGACCTCCTAGTCGTAATACGTGTCAAAACGGGATTCAATGGCGCGTGCATGGCCTTCCAGCCCTTCAACACGGGCAAGCGTCGTAATGGCTTTAGCCTCTTTCGCCAAAGCTGGTTTCGTGTACTGAATAAACGACGTTCGTTTGACGAAATCATAAACACCCAGTGGTGATGAGAACCGCGCCGTACCACTCGTTGGTAAGATGTGGTTAGGACCGGCCACATAGTCACCCAGTGGCTCACTCGCATAGCGTCCTAGAAAGACAGAACCCGCATTCTTAATTAAAGCCAAATACTGGGTGGCATTCCCTAGTTGAACTTCCAAATGTTCTGGCGCCACCGTATTCATCAGCTCAAACATGTCTTCAACACGATCAACCACGGCAATGAAACCCTTGTTGGCCACTGATGCGGATGCAATTTCGGTTCGTGGCAACACTTTTAATTGTGACGCCACATTCTCGTCAACCGCAGCGGCTAATTTGGGACTATCCGTAATCAAGATTGGGCGAGCTAACTTATCATGTTCCGCTTGACTCAATAAGTCGGCCGCCAACTGACGTGGATCTGCACTATCATCCGCGATGATGCCGATTTCTGACGGTCCTGCCACCATATCGATTGCGACTTGACCAAAGACCTGCTTCTTCGCAGTGGCGACAAAAACGTTCCCAGGACCAATAATCTTATCCACTTGTGGCACGGATTCCGTGCCATACGCCAATGCAGCGATGGCCTGGGCGCCACCAACTTGATAGATCGCATCGACGCCGGCGATTTTAGCCGCGGCCAAAACGGCGGGATTAATCCCATTGGGTTGCGGTGGCGTCACCATAATAACTTCATTGACGCCCGCGATTTTGGCTGGCAAAGCACTCATTAATAGCGTTGAGGGATACGCCGCCGTGCCACCTGGGACATACAGACCAACCCGATTTAAAGGTAGTAACTTTTGACCACGTAAGACGCCTGGTTGTTCCGCATCAATGAAACCGGTCGCCTTTTCTTTTTCGTGAAAGCTCGTAATATTACGTTTGGCTAACAACAAAGCGTCTTTGACTGCTGGATCTAATTGCTCATAAGCGGCGTCAATGTCTGCTTGCGCCAACTTGAAGTTGTCGATAGTCACGCCATCAAATTGCTGTTCGTAATCCTTCAAAGCTTCATCACCATTTTCAATCACGTTGGCGATAATTTTTTGAACCGCGGTCACGACTTTTTGATCTGTCAATTGCTGGGTTTTAGTCTGAACTAACTTTTTTAAACTAGCTAAATCTTCATTAATAATCTTCATTGCATAATCTCCTTTTCAGCGTCTGTCTGAACGACCGCCGCTAACCGATCAACTAACTCATAAATGGCACTCTGATGTTGCTTTAGCGCTAACCGGTTCACCACTAACCGCGTTGAAACCGGCTGTAAATAGTCATAAATTTGTAACTGATTTTCGCGTAAGGTTGTCCCAGTCTCGGTAATATCCACAATGGCATCCGCTAACCCAGTCAAAGGTGCTAACTCAACGGAACCTTCAATTTTGATAATCTCGACGTCTTGACCTAATCGATCAAAGTAACGTTTCGTAATCAAGGGATATTTGGTCCCAATAATCTTCCGCTTAGGAGCAGCTGGATCAAAGTCCGCCGTTGAAGCGAGAATAAATTGACACTTGCCAACTCCTAGATCCAATAGCTCATACTGGGTACTCCGATGTTCGACCAGAATATCGCTACCCACGATGCCAATATCAGCGGCACCACGTTCCAAAAACGTTGTGACATCGGGACCTTTAGCTAAAATAAACTCATAGGGTTGCGTCGGTGCCTCAAAAATCAAGCGCCGCTCCTTATGGCGAATCAAGTCACAATCAACGCCTGCTTGTTCCAACAACGGCAGCACTTGCTGCTCCACTCGCCCTTTGGTCAAAGCAATTTTCAAACGTGTCTCACTCATTTTCGTCACCTTCCGTCAAATCAATCAATTGTGCGCCCAACGCTGCAGCCTCGGCCCGCGCCGCTTGGAGGTCTGGGGCCAAACTAAGCTGTCCTTGGGTGCTTTTCGCCAATAATTTCTCTGCTTGTGACCACTGTCGCGGTTCAAAATAAATCAATTGCCGCGGCGTCGCCGGCGCTTGGGTGAGCGCTAATTCCGTTAAAAGATCAACATCTAAGCCCATCCCAACTGCCGGTTCACTTTTAGCTTGAAAATTGGCCAGCAATTGATCATAACGCCCGCCACTGAACAGATAACCTGCACCGGCTTGTGAATATCCCCGAAAGGTCAGTCCCGTATAATATTTCTGCGGTGCTTGGCTACTCAAATCAATCGAAACCGCCTGATTGGGCATTGTTTGCGCCATCCAAGTCACCACCGCTTTTAGCCGCTCAATCGCTGGCTGAACGCTGACAGGTAATGGGGCGGCAGCCAACTGCTTAAAAATTGCGGTTGGCTGACCAAACAATCGTGGCCAATTTTTCAAAAAGTCGAATAATGGCTCGTCCTGATACGCCGCAATCAACGCGTCATATTGTGGGACCTTTTTATTAAATAACGCCTGTTTAATCGCGGTTTGTTGTGCTTGATCTGGCGTAAGACTGGCGACGACTTGCTGGGCAAATTGCGCGTCGCCCAGTTCGATTTCAACCGCGTCATCAATCAATTCAGAACTCAACTGATTGGCAATCGTTAAACATTCCAATTCCGCCTTAAGTGACGCATATCCAATCAACTCAATGCCAGCCTGAGTGATCTGATTATAAGAACCTGATAACCGGCGGCTCACGCGGAAAATATCGCCGACATAACCAAACTTCTGCGGCAACGGTACCTTAGTCGCACTGAGAAAACGGGCGATTGGTAAAGTTAGATCCGGTCGCAACACTAAAGTCTGTCCTTCTGGATCTAATAGCCGATAATACTGATAATTTCCCATTTGGTAAGGTGTGAATACGGCCTGATTTTCTAATAATGGCGTGGCAATTGGTGCTAAACCACGCTGCTTAAAATGGGCTTGGATCACCGAGATTAATTGTTGTTTGGTGGCCGCTCGTCGTCCAAATTCATCGCGCGTCCCTAAGGGTAATAGATTACTTAACATTGCCAACGCCTCCTTGGTGTTTTTTGACTAATTTATTTTTTCGACGGTTGCTATCTTGATAGCCGAAACGTGTTCGCTCGGACAGCGGTTTCCGCTTGCTACGCTAATCACAGAATGCATAAAACGCATTATGTGATTAGCTAGGCAATGCTCAACCACTACCGTCCTCTCTCACACTCTGTACAAAAAAAGCGCCCCTCAGCAAAATAACTCTGCTAAAGGACGTTTCCACGTGGTTCCACCTTATTTCGTTACTAGCTCACACTAGTAACCTCATGTTGACTTGAAGTCAACTTGGCTAACGAAACCATTCGGCTAAGGCTAATTATTCTGGTTCACCTTAGCAGTTCATAGATGTGTGTTCGTTAGAAATGTCTGCTTGGTTCTCAGCTGCCCAAACTCTCTGGATGAGGAAATTTCTAATTACTTTTTCTAATCACAACCGTTTATTAAAATTTGATTAGTTATTTAATTTAAAACTCATTCTAGTGACTTTTAACCTCATTGTCAACCATTAATTAATTTTTTAACCAAATGCTGCCCACGACCAACACTCATAATGTCATGCGCGTCCGAGCCATAAACGAGCGGAATGTCACGACTTTGAGCCCGCTTTAAAATCTGATCACCCGGATAAAAATCGTTACAAAATGGTTTATACAAACCAGCTAAATTTAAATCTAGTTCGCGATTTTGCAAGTGAATCAAATCCAAAATTTGATCAATCAAATGCAAATTTTGCTCATCTAGCGGGGCGGTTAAATTAAAATAATCTTGGTATTTTCGTACCAAACTCATGTGGCCGATTCGTTGCGGTGCATAGTCCCCGAGGTCAGCGGCCACTGACGCCAATACCGTGTCATAATAATGTTTAAAGACTACTTGCGGATCCGCAAACCACTGTTGAAAACCGGCTTTAAAATCGTCGGTCCCGTTGTCGACGCACCAAAATCGATTGGCATGACCACGCATAAAATGCACCGACAGAATGCTCTCTTGCGTTTGCGGCCCATATTCGTTTAGAAAATTGCGGGTCCAATCAGTGTGATCCGGCAAAAAATCGACTTCAAAACCAATCGTTATTTTTATCTTAGCCGCATATTTGGCCTGCAGTTTTCGCGCCAATGCCAAATAGATTGGAACTTGGGCCATCGTCAATGAAGCCTCGGTAAATCCACTGTCATCACCGGCATATTGACGACGAAAATCTGGTGGTAACGGAGCATGCTCAGTGAAACAGTACTTCTTCATGCCTAACTGAATCGCCCGCTGAACCATTTCTTCGGTGGACTCACCACTGCCGTGCGGACAAAGTTCCGTATGAGTATGTCCATCCATCAGCATTTTCTCATCTCCTTTTAATAATTAATCACTATTTAACCGCATCCACGTTAAAATAGCAACTGCCATTCAGCGGCTATAAACCATAAGAATTGAATAATGATGTGCTTTAATCCCTAATCGTCACAATTATTAGGTACAATAGTCACAATTAGTTTACAGGGGGCCATCACATGTATGAATTCATCGTTAAGTTATATCATCTGGGGCTTTCCAGCCATCTTGTCAGTGCGCTTTTGGAACCCGTCCACATCCTGATCTTAGCATTACCACTGATGACTTTTTCGGTGGCAATACTAGTCTTAGCAGGTCAACTACAAACCAAAAAATCTTTAACAGAACGCAATATTATCGGAACTTACTCCTTTATTTGGTACCTGGCTGCGGCGTACTTACTCGTCATTTTGCCGTTGCCTGCTCGCAGTACCGTCTCAAGTTTAACGACTGCTGAATACAACCTGCATCCCTTTTACTTTCTCAGTCAATTAAAATTACTGACCCCTTTCCAATTACATGATTCCAGTACTTGGCTAACGGCAATTAAATCCTCGACATTCTTTCAACCGTTTTTCAACCTCCTATTCTTCATGCCCATTGGCGCCTATTTAAAATGGCGTCATCACTGGCCGCTTTGGTTGATCACACTAAGTAGTTTTACGCTTTCACTATTTTTTGAAACGACTCAATTAACTGGATTATACGGCTATTATTCTCGGGCGTATCGCATGTTCGATGTCGACGATCTCATGATGAATACGTTAGGCGGCATTTTAGGTGCAGTTGTTTTAGCGCTCATTCCCCAAAAGTGGCATGACCGTGACCACTCTACCGAGTTAACGCAAGCTGCACATCCTATCAACTGGCGCCGGATCCTGGCTTTGCTCATTGATTGGAGCCTAGTCGCCGGCTTCGACCTCATCTACTTCGTCCTAGTCAAACACTTTAATTGGCCATTATCACGAGATCCACGCTGGCTTTATTTGGTTAATATTTTTCTATTCTTCTGGTTGCCAGCACGTTTAAATCATGGCAAAACACTGGGTGGTTGGATGACGAATAATCGCGTGATTGGGACGGTCAAACAGCAACGGGGTGGCAGCTAGCCATTCACTACGGCGGCTTGTACATCGTCGGCCTACCATTACTCTTTTTAGATTTGTGGATCTTCAATCAACTAGGTGATATGCCGAGTGCCGCACTGAATCGCCTCGATATTTATCTAGTTTTAGTCTCGCTGGTCTTACTCATTATCAGTTACGATCTGATTCTCACCTTTTTCAGTCGTCGCCATCAACTCTGGTGTGAACGTTTAAGCCGAACGACCGTTAACTAATCCCGTCTTTGCGTTAGGCCTTAAATCATGTTAAATTGAAAGTAAATCAAAACTCTGGAAGTTATAAAAATGATAAAAGTACAAGCATTGAGCGACGACTTTCGTTGGGTCGCCGTGAACAACTATACTGACAATGACTATAGCCAGCTCGTCAATGAAGAAGGCGTCACCGATGAAATGCTCGGCTACGCCACCGACCAACATGAACGTGGCCGGCTGGAATATGATCCCAAGAGCGCTATTACGACCATTATTTTCGACGTCGTCACGCATAATGATGGTGAAGGAACCTATACGGCCCAAGTCAGCTTTATGTTAGTTGATCGAACGCTTTTGACCTTCACAACCGATCAAACCGATTATGTCGAAGATATTCTGGCAGACGTCATCGATGCTGACTGGGAAAAAGTCCAACATCCGTTCGATTATATTTTTGATGTGCTTTACAAACTGTCACGTCAGTATTTTCAGGCCATCAATAGCATCAATAAGGAACGCCAAGACATCCAGTTCAAAATGCGCAAACAAATTCAACGATCCGTTATCTTGCAACTAATGGAATTGGAAACAACCCTTGTTTATTTTTTAACCTCGCTAAAAACCAATAACGATTTATTGCAACAGTTGAAACGCTTTGGCCCCATCAAGTTCTCTGCTCGCCAAAAAGAACGGCTCGATGATATCATCGTTGAAGCCCAACAAGGGTTGGAAATGGCCAACATTGCTTCGGATATCATCGGTCGGGTTTCCAACGCCTATTCTAATATTTTGGATAATTCTTTAAATAACACCATGTGGCTGTTAACGATTTTCTCCATCGTTCTGACCATGCCTAATATTGTTTTTGGCTTTTTCGGTCAAAATGTTGAACTCCCCTTCATGAAAAACCCATTTGGTTGGGAAATCACCGTCATTATTGCGATCGCGCTCTGTGCCCTCACGATTTGGTTACTGCGGCGTAACTCATTCCGCAAATAAAGTACTAACTAATTTTGTTCAAAAAAGCGACAGTATCGGATTGCCATGCAGGCTTTTCGATACTGTCGCTTTTAAAATTCAAATAAGACCTAATTCAATCATTTTAAAGATGTAACAACCCTAATTTGTCCAAGTGTTCTGCAATCTGAACAGAATTCCAAGCAGCACCCTTTAACATATTGTCAGAAACATCCCACATTTGGAAAGCTTGGGAGGTTTCTTGGTCTGGACGAATCCGACCAACAAAGGTGTCACGCGACCCTTCAGCGTTATGAGCTTGCGGGTAAACTTGATTGTCTGGGTCGTCTTGTAAGACGACACCAGGTGCGACAGCCAAAGCATCTTGAATGCCCTTGACTGTTGCTTTTGGATCTTCAACTTCAAAGTAAACAGATTCGGAGTGACTGACTGGCACTGGAATCCGCACACAAGTTGCCGTTACTTTGATGTCCTTACTATCCATATCGCCGCCACACATGATCTTTTTAGTTTCATGGATCATTTTCCATTCTTCATGGGTGTAGCCGTCTTCTTCAAATACGTCAATTTGTGGTAAAGCATTGAAAGCAATTGGATAATGCTTCTTGTCACCAGAAACAGGCAAGATATGAGCTTCCATTTCTTTACCGTCCAAGTAAGCTTGCGTTTCATCACGCAATTCCTTCAAAGCCCGATTACCCGCACCACTAACTGCTTGATACGTTGAAACGATGACGCGCTTCAATCCAAAGGCTTTGCGAATTGGTTCCAAGGCAACGACCATTTGAATCGTTGAACAGTTTGGATTAGCAATAATCCCATGATGTTGATACAAGGCGTCCTCATTAACTTCTGGGACAACCAAAGGTACCTTAGGATCCATCCGGAAGGCACTAGTGTTATCAACAACCACGGCACCACGTTTAACAGCTTCAGGGGCGAATTTCTTCGAAACGGAACCACCGGCAGAGAACAAGGCCAAATCAATTCCTTCGAATGATTCTGGGACAGTTTCTTCAACGGTCAAATCTTTGCCATTAAATTTAAGCTGTTTCCCTGCTGAACGACTTGATGCTAATAGTTTTACTGAGTTAACTGGTAAACTAGTTTGTTCCACCATTTTGATCATCCGTGCACCAACTGCACCGGTTGCACCGACGATCGCGACGTTATATCCACTCACAATGAAGACCTCGCTTTGATAGTTATTGAAACATTATTATAGCACAATTTTAATAATTAAAAAATAATGAGATTGTATTTGACCAATTTCGTGCGATAAACTATTCTACAGTCTTCAAGCGGCTAACAGCTATGGCAATGACTCAAAAGTGTATACTGAAGTTATTAACCATTATGAAAGGAGCCTGATGATGTGCACCAGTCTAACTTATACCAATACTGCTGACCAACATTTCTTTGCACGAACAATGGACTTTCCGACGACTACCCCATGGCGACCAATTTTTCTGCCACGTCATCATCGCTGGACAACTGGGCTCAACGCAACCCGCACCACCAATCAGGCAATTCTCGGTGGTGGCCGCTTACCCATCGGAATTGCTGATTTCTTAATGGCCGACGGTATAAATGAAAACGGTATCAGTTGTGCTGAACTCTACTTGCCACACGCGGTTAAGTATGAACCTACCGCACAGTCTGGAAAAATCAACTTAACCCCACAAGACTTTATCAACTGGGTTCTCGGTGAGCACACTAGCCTGGATGCAGTTGTTAGCGAGCTATCACAGGTTTGTCTCGTGCACCAAACTTGGCACGGTGAGTCTTACGTCTATCCGTTTCACTGGATTTTGAGCGACACAACTGGGCGTAGCCTCATCATTGAACCAACCGGTGGACCACTGAGTGCGCAACCCAATCCCAGTGGTGTGCTCACTAACACACCGGTCCTAGCCAAACATCTCGAAAATTTAAATCACTACCTTGGTGTCCCGGAAACCGTCTTTACTCCCGCCACCCAGCAAGCTGCACAACACTGGATTCAAACCGATCAACCCTTACCAACCGGCAGTATTCCAACCAACCGTTTTAACCAGATGGCGATTCGACGCCTGGGAACGCCCAGGCTGACTGCCGCGACAACTGTCCCCACGTTATTTGACTGGCTAAATGACGTCCGGATTTCCTATGATCCGGCCAAGCGGCACCAGCTCAGTCACAATTACACTCATTACCGCAGTATCATTGATTTAGATCAACGACAGTATTATTTTCGACCGCGAACCACCGAGCAATTACAAACCATTCAACTCACCGATCATATGTGTCAGCAATGGCAAACGCCCGAGGTATTCCCTGCGGATTAACCGTTGACACAAAAATGGCAGCCCACAGGCTGTCATTTTTGTTTTATCAGACCATCACAAACAACTTGTGTGACCACGGCTTTAATGACGTCGTTTTAGAAAATGGTCAAACTGTTCATTAACAACTTTGATCACCTTGGGATCATGTAAATCGCCGTCAGCCGGCCGGGTATCGCCAGTAACTTCACTAACGACTTGTAAATAACCAAAGAGAACTTGGCTGGGATCTAAATGATACTGTGTCGCTAAGTGCACTGCAAAGTCATAGCGATCCGGTCCTAATAATGCTGAATAATCTGTCATGCGTCGACTGCTCCTTTCGATTGTTCGAGTTGCTTACTCATCCGTAAGTAGGCGAAGAAATGAAAAATAATTCCCGCTGCCAATAAAAGAGCTCCCAGCCAAACCGACCAGAACGTCATTACAATTGCCAGCCCATAAATGATCACACTGCGAACTGGGTCAAATTTGATTGCGGCATAAAAATCGTTGGAGACCGCTGCATTTTTCAAATCTTGATGATGGTGCAAATACGCATACATCAGATAAAACGTCGCCGAAATGAACAGTGCAACCAAATCGTAGATAATAAACGCGGTCTGCATATCGGCTCGATTACTACTAGTCAGTGCATCCGCCACCAACGACATCGGATAATCCAAAAGCGTAATACTAAATAACATGAGTAAATTTAGCATATTAACATTGCGATCGATCCGTTTCAACATACTAAAGTAGTCATGATGAAACAACCACAAGGTCCCTACATAAAAATACGAAAATGCATAGGATAAAAATAATGGCCACTGTGCCAATAAGGCTGGCAACAACTTCCCCGTATGGTAATCCGGAATATGAAATTCCAAGACCAAAATCGTAATTAAAATAGCAAAAATACCATCGCTGAATGCTTGAAAGCGATCTGTTTTCATTCACTTTGCCTCCCACAATTTCATTAGAATAACATAATTTTAGTCTAAATACTGTTCTCAAAGTTTACAAGCGGTTACACCACCGCAGACTTGAAGTACATAAAAAAGCGGCGTAACTTCGATTGAAGTTACGTCGTCTTTTTAGCACTCACTTTAGTAACGATTCCGGCGCCAGTCCCAACTACCAAGTGCAAAAACAATCATCATGATTGTCACTCCGGCAACGGAGATTAAGGTCTCATCATCCGATTTTTCATTGGTTTGTGGTAACCCTTTACCTGGCTTACCAGTACTTCCAATCGGTTGACCATCAATCGTGCCACCCGGATATTGATCCGTAATTGGCGCAACTGGTTTTGGCGTCGCGGTGGAATTACCACCGGTTTGTGGCAATGATGAACTGTTATCAGAATCCTCTGCACCAGGTAATCCTGGTTCATTTGGTTCCTCAGGTCCTGGATTTTCAGGTTCAGGCTCCGGCTCACTAGGCGTCACTGGTGGTTCAGGATTTTCAGGCTCACCAGGCGTCTCAGGTTCGCCGGGCTCCTCAGTCAACGGTGTATCCTTAGCCGTCACAGTCAAAAGTTCCGTTTCACCAATTTTAACCGTAAAGGTGATTGGTGTCGCATTTAACTCATAGCCTGACGGTGCCTTGGTTTCAACGAGCCGATAGTCACCGGCGGCTAAATCCGACACGGTCAGTTGACCGGCTTCATCCGTCGTCAAATCGGTTTTCAAAACTTTACCATTGGCATCCTGTAACTCATAAACCGCTCCCGCGAGCACTTGACCAGTCTCGTCATCGGTTTTCGTTAACTGAACGCGTCCCTTAGTGACAACCGGTGTCTTATCATCGGTTGCGGTTACACTAAGTGGTGCGGTCTGATCAGCGACAATGGTGACCTTAATTGGTGTCGTGCTCAACTCGTAGCCAGCTGGGGCTTTCGTTTCAACCAGCGTATAATCGCCAACAACTAAATCATTGACAGTCAATTCGCCAGCAGCATCAGTCGTTAAATCTGATTGAATCACCTTGCCGTTAGCATCGCGTAGCTCATACACTGCCCCTGCTAACTTTTCAGTCGAGCCGGCCGCTAATTTCGTCAGGGTGAAACCACCAGTCTTTGGTGGAATCACAGTTGGCTCATCAGTTTGCGTCAAATTGGTTGTCGGTGTGCCCGACCCATTCTCAACATCAAAGGCAATCGGTGTTTTATTGATGTCATAGCCTTCAGGGGCTTTGGTTTCAATCAAAACATACTTACCTTCAGCAAGTTGATCGACAAACAACCTACCTTCTGCATTCGTGGTCAAGCCGGTTTGAATGACTTCACCATTGCTATCTTGCAACTGATATTCAGCTCCTGCTAAAGCAGCACCAGTTTTGGCATCAGTCTTTTGTAATAAAAACGCCCCCAAAGCTCCTGGGTCACCTTCATTACCACTACCGCCATTACCAGTCCCATTGCCGCCCCAGGTGACGTGACCACCGACCATGACACCGTTCATGGTCGCGTCATTCATCCAAGAACCACCGTTGGCACTGACATTTGATAACTTGACGTTGTACGTCATGTTAACCGCAGTATGCACGCCTTCAAAAACAAAGGTGAGCTGTTTACCATTCACTGTCACTTCCGGTTGAATCGGTTGACCAGCAGAAATAAATTCGCCTTTGTCATTGTACATCCCAGTATCCGCATGAACGGTTCCGGAAACATACATCTGATTAGGGCCAATCGTATCTGTGATTGTAACGGTTCCGAGATCATTGCCGCTTGGATTAAAGGCAATGTTCCAAGTTAATTGGGTCGGTAAGCCATTCTCGTCTTTTTCACTGACCCAACCAATCTTATTCAGCGCCCAATCTTGTCCGTGGGTGCCGTTATCCGCGGTCCCTTTTGCATATAAGTTCAAGGTACCTTGTCGATCTTGTGTCCCAATTAATTGTTCGGTAAAGGTAATCGTCCCAGTACTTTCACCAGCTTTAATTGTGAAAGTCCCGATCGTTGCGCCGTTGTCATCCTTCAAATCAAAGCTCAAATCAGACGTGGCTACCGTATTACCAGGTAAGGTCACTGGTGCAGTATCACCTGCTTGAATCTTTTGACCATTGGGAATCGACCAATCGTAACTGACTTTGTAGTTTTGCCATTTACTTAAATCAGTTGGATCCGTCACGACCGTCCCATAACGATCTGTCACGGTCGCTTCACTACCAGTCAGTCCAGTCGTATTGATTGTTGCCGCTCGGGCTGACTGACCAAATGAAAAAATGACCAGTAGTAACGTCAGCAATCCCAGACAGACTGAAATTAACTTCGTGCGCATATTATTTCTCCCCCATTCTCTCAATTATTGCCATAACCTACGTTTTAAACATGGTCCTCACTCCTTACTAGGAAGTTACACTCAGAGTATTGAGTCCCTAACGAAATGGTTAGCTAAACTCATTTGTACAATACTGCAATCATGCGGCTAAGATGTACTTATAAGCTTTATTTGGAAAACTGACAAACTAAAAAATCACCGACCAATTGGCCAGTGATTTTAATCATTTTCATTCAATTTATGGTGTTTAGCTACATAACTCTTTCAGAACCAATCGTTTGGCAGAATTGTTCATAAGGCGTCCCTTTTGACCAGCGACCGAATTGTGCCTCGCTGATCTTCTCCCAATCAAAATCAGCGCCCACTTTAGCCAAACCAAGTGGGTCAGTATACGTCAACTTTTGCGACTGTAACCAATCAACCAAAACTGGCACCACGTTTGGCGCCGAAACCAACAATTCATAGTGATTGCTAGTCGTCGTCAATTGAAGTGTTACCGTGTACTGCGCCCTCATTGGCACGACTGGCCCCGGAATGCGGACCATGGCATGATACATTGCCAATTCAACTTGTGTTAGGTCACCCGACGTCAACGTTTTAAAAGCCTTGCCCTTTTCATCGCAAAAAGTCAATTGATCATGGTCAATTTTGAGTAGCCCATGTTCGAATGGGGTGTACGTAATAATCTTTGCGAACAATCCCTTGGGTTTGTGCTTTTCAGGATACTGTTCACCATTAATCTGAACCGCCATATAAGTGGGTTTATCCGCGATATTCCCCGCAATATCTACCATTGTCACTGTTGTTGGTACTCCCATGAAAAGAATCCCTTTCTGTTTCCCCGTTTCTCCCTATATTAATCGTACCACTATTCAGCCAGTTGGCGTGTCATTTCTTGATGTTCTAAACCAGCCTCCATAAAACGGTCACCAACGGGGTGGAAGCCAAGTTGTCGATAAAAGCCCTGTGCCGTCACTTGCGCGCCCAAAACCAATTCAGTAAACTGTTGTTTCTGCCCCTCTTGGATCATTCGACGAACAATTGCCTGCGCATAACCGTGACCACGGGCGGACTTCAACGTCGCGACGCGTTGAATATGCCCTTTTCGTCCAGATTCCGGCGTCATTCGCGCCGTGGAAACTGGTTGGCCGGCATCATCGTATAACACGTAATGCCAAGTGGCGTCCGTCACCGTATCCAATTCTATTGCCGGATCAATTTGCTGTTCTGTAATAAAAACTGCTTTTCGAATCATGATCGCATCCGCATAAACTTGCGATGTGGTTTGATTACTCATTTTAATTTCCAATCAGATGCACCACCTTATTAATAATGTTGAGAATACCTGTTCTGTCAATCAGCGTCAACTGTGGTGCGTGTGAATCGGGCTACGTTAACTTATTAAGCTGGCTTAAATTAACCCATTCTTAAAAATGTTAACGATTTCCGTTCAGTTGGTTATGTTAAAATGACTTGATGACTGTTTTTCGAGTCATATCCAAATTTGACACAAATGAGGTCTTATAAACATGCTTACCAAACTCCGCCAGCGCCTCAACACGCGGATTGGGTTCTTTTGGCTATTAATTTTCTTGTTTTGGGCCAAGACCCTCTTTGCCTATTTTGCCGAATTCTCCTTGGGAGTTTCCGATATTCTGCAAGTGTTGTTGCTGCTCGTCAATCCGTTAGCAACCTCGGTGTTTCTGTTTAGTCTAGCCATGTATATTCGCAAAACTGGTTTTTATTATTACATTCTATTACTCATCGACGCTTTAAATACAGTGTTGTTGTACGCAAATGTCATTTATTACCGCGAATTTACCGACTTTATGACCGTCAGCACCATGACCGGCGTCTCTAAAGTAAATCAAGGCTTAACAGGATCATCGTTTGCGTTAACTAACTGGTATGACTGGCTCTACTGGATCGATATTATTGTTTTACTGGGCTTATTTATTTTCCACGTCATTAAACATGATGATCGCCCACTTGCCAAACAGACTGCCTTCGCCTATACATCGGTTGCCATTGCCAGTTTTGGGCTTAACCTAACCTTGGCAGAATCCAACCGACCACAGCTCTTGACGCGAACTTTTGACCGCAATTACATCGTGAAATATCTCGGGCTGGATGCCTTTACCGTTTACGATGGGATTAAGGATGAACAAACCAACCATCAACGGGCGAGTGCCAAAAAGTCCGAATTGGATACCGTCCAAGACTTTACGAGTGCCCATTATGCGGCGCCAAACGCGCAGATGTATGGCATGGCTAAGGGAAAAAATGTCATTGTGATTCACTTGGAAAGTTTCCAACAGTTCTTAATTGATCGTAAAATCAATGGTCAAGAAGTCACGCCATTTTTGAATTCGCTCTACCATAGTAATTCAACTTATGCGTTCAAGAACTTCTTCCATCAAGTTGGTCAAGGCAAGACTAGTGATGCCGAAAACATGTTGGAAACCAGTACTTATGGCTTATCAACGGGGTCACTCTTCTCCCAATTAGGCTCTGATAATACGTTCCAAGCGGCACCAGCAATTTTAAATCAACGTGCCAAATATTCCTCGGCCGTTTTCCATGGGAATGTCGCGAGCTTCTGGAATCGAAATAACACCTATAAAAATATGGGTTATCAATATTTCTTTGATGCAAGTTACTTCGATACCACAGGTGATAAATCTACTGGTTATGGTTTGAAAGATAAGCTACTCTTCAAGAATTCCGTCTCATACTTGGAACGCTTGCAACAACCGTTCTATGTAAAGTACATTACGGTAACGAATCACTTCCCATTCTCGATGGACAAGGAAGATACGGATTTCAAGACCACCGATACGAGTGACAATGCCATTAACGGTTATTTCCAAACGGCGCATTACTTGGATCAGTCAATCAAAGAATTCTACGATTACTTGCAAAAAGCAGGCGTGTTGAAAAATTCGATGATTATCCTTTATGGTGATCATTACGGCCTATCTAACAGTGAAAATACGACGTTAGCGCCAATCTTAGGCAAATCAGCGAAAGACTGGACGGCTTACGATAATGCCCAATTACAACGGGTACCGTTCATGATTAACATGCCTGGCACGACCGGTGGAAAGATTGAATCCACTTATGGTGGTGAAATCGATGTGCTTCCAACAATTTTGCATTTGCTGGGAATTTCTAGCAAACGCTATATCCAATTTGGGACCGACTTATTCTCCAAGAACCATGACCAAGTCGTTGCCTTCCGCAACCGTGACTTTGTGACACCAAAGTACACGGTGCTCAGTGGGAAAATTTACGACAACGCCACTGGCGAAAAACTGGATGCCACCGAAGCGGAAGAAAAAGCGATTGACGCCGATCAGAAGAAAGTTAATCAGGAACTTAGTTTATCGGATTCCTTAAATTCAAAAAATCTATTGCGTTTCTACACGCCGAAAGATTTCAAGAAAGTTGATGCCTCCGATTACAACTATGCGAATGGCTTACAGAAGGAAATCAAGATTCAAGATGCTTTGAAACAAGCTTCAACGAGCCTCTACTCAAAGAATGGCAATAAAACAACAGCGGACCTCTATTCAACGGATGCCCCTGAAGATTCCCATTCCAAGACCGATTCGACCCGAATCAAGATTACCAATCCTGATGATAATGATAGCAACACCACCACTAGCAGCAGTAGTTTCAGCTCAAAATAAGTTCTTCCAAAGTTATCGCCACGCGAATTGTGGTGATAACTTTTTTTATTAAATGGTAAAATAAAACACATAAATAATCAGCGTTACTCAGAGGAGGCTTCACCATGGGGGCATGGCGTTTTTGGGCACACGGTAGCCGACGATTCTTCAAAAATTGGGGCAGTTACGTGGCCTTGATCTTTGGGACAAATTTAGTTATCAGCTATTTAGCAGTGCCTATTTTTACTTGGTTACTCGAACAACTCTTAAAGTGGCAAGGCGTCAGTTACGTTTCTTATACCAATGTTGGTAGTATTTTGGGTCAAACGCCGTTGGCAGCTTTAGGCATGCTAATTTTATTACTAGCCATCATTATTTTGGTTTATTGGCAGTTTGCCTTTTTATTGCTTGGCATTATTAATATCATTAAAGGCCGACCGCAAACCGTCCGTGCCGTTTTGCGTGATACAGTGACCAGCTTGAATCACACTTCCATCGGGACATTTATTTTTTTCATTGGCTACTTCATGGTCATCTTGCCCTTTGGGAGTTATATTTTCACGACCCCACTGTTGAATAAGGCCCAGATCCCGGCCTTTATTGTCAGTTTCTTATTGGAGAATCCTTGGATGGCCATTGGCTTAGCCCTGTTCTATCTTGGTGCAGGCTATGTTGGGATTCGCTTAATCACCCTGCTGCCACTCATGATTATCGACCAGCTGCCTTGGCGCCGGGCATTAAAAACAAGTTGGCAACAGAGTGCGCATCGGACCTGGCGCGTGCTCTGGCATATCTTAGTCATTCTATTGATGGTCACTGGTAGCGTTGCAATCGGCTATGCGCTTATTTACCTATTGCAATTGTGGCTTGATACGACCAGCTTTGCGATGGCTGGCGCGACTGTTAACCTCTTCATCATGGAGATTTTTACCGAAATTGTCATTTGCTACACCGCGGCCATCTTCATGATGTTGATTATTGCCTGTTACCGCCAAGATTTGACCTTACCAAGTCGACCAGCATTGGCCTTCAATGAACCCGCTAAGTTGCTGCACTGGACACGTGGAACGGTCACAACTGGAATGGTCGTGGTCAGTGGTTTATTGGTCGCCTTTAATCTGATTTATTTAAACGGACTCGCCATCACGAAACCCATCATGATCTCGCATCGAGGCGTTGATGAGGGAAATGGTGTCCAAAATACGATTCCGGCACTGATCAAAACCAGTCGTGAAAAACCGGACTACATTGAAATGGACGTGCAAGTCACTAAGGACCATCAATTTGTCGTCATGCATGATAATAATTTAAAAAATCTGGCCGGCATCAAAAAGAAGCCGTATCAACTCACTTTGAAACAGCTACAACACCTGACCGTTCACGAAAACGGTTATCAAGCCAAGATTCCAAGCTTCGACGACTATTTACATGCTGCGCAACAACAGCACCAAAAATTGTTAGTTGAGATCAAAACGACTAAAGGCTATACCCGTACCGATACGGCGCGTTTCATCAAGCTTTACGGTCCGACGCTATTGGCCGATCATGACCAGGTACACACCTTGAGCTACAAAGTCATGACGGATTTGAAACGCCTAGATAAAGCGCAATTTGTGAGCTACATTTTACCGTATAATTTAACCTTCCCGCATACGACTGCGAATGCCTATACGATGGAGGCCACCACGTTGAATGATCACTTTGTTGACAAAGCTGATCGATTGCATAAACAAGTTTACGCATGGGACATTGATGATACAGATCTCATGGATCAGATGATGTTCATGGGCGTCAATGGGATTATCACGGACAATCTGCATGAAATGCAGACCGAAGCTAAAAATAATACCGATCATCCAAGTTATGCCAAATTGTTATTAACCTTTATGAACGAATTAAGCTTAACGAGTAGCGATTAAAACAGTATTTTATAAAAAATGACCATCATTGCTTGTATTTATCCAAACAATTGGTGGTCATTTTTTATTGTTGACACCCTGGAAAGTGTTGGGTATGCTAAAGGTAAATTACAACCTTGAGGAGCGATTAATATGCCAAAATGGGAAGACCTGCTGATCATGTCCTGCAACGACTGTCTCGCCTTACCTGATATTCAAAACAGACGGGAACATCAAATCATTCTTAATTTTGCCCTCGTCACTTGGCTCAATGTTCTCGCACTACTCTTCAGTTACTGGCAAGATTCTCGGCTACGGCTACCACAACTTATTAGCCCAATGACTATTTTGCTCATCGTTAGCCTACTGATTCTTAGTTGGCTAACACACCATTTCTTTCAGCGATACTATCCGACCCCAATTATTCAAGTCCATGACGCTGTCGAAGCAACCTATTGGCGGCGACGAGTCTTGCTGCGCAGCGGATACGATGGCATCAGTTACATGTTGATTTTCTTAATCGTCTGGTTAATTCAATACTATAAACTGCCCCATTTCACAGCCATTCCATGGACTGGCCTGATATTTGCACTGATTGGGGTTGGAATCAGCATCACCATCAAATACAATCGACTAATCACGCGCTTGAATTTTCCTAACAAGTGACTTTGCCGTTTTCAACCTTAGAAAATGAGACAAAATGTGACTCACCGTTTCAAACAATGGTGAGTCACATTTTTTTGTAAACCTATCTTTAATTGTTCATTTAACACTTTTGCTAATGTGCTTTTTTTTCAAATAACGTTGTGCTATGCAATGGACTCCGCCGTTCTGGATACAGCTGCATCATTAGCTGATTAACTGCATTGGGTGCCTCGCCAAATCCACCGGCAATCAACCCTAACTTGCCAGGATACGTCACCGTATCACCGATCGCCGCAATCCCAGGAATATCGGTATTCATCTGCGTATCCACCGTGATCAACCGATGCGACATGGTTGGCGTGACTTGCCACTGTTGAATCACTTTGTTATCCGCAATAAAGCCATAATTGACCAACAAGCTATCAACGGCCAACTGTGCTTCATCGGTACCACGCACTTCTTTCATCGTCAAAGCCAATTGCCCGTCCGCTTGCTGGGCCATCGCCTTAATCAAAAACGGCGTCTTGATAATAACGCTAGAAGCCTTCAACAAATCAACACTATGTTCCATCCCCCGGAACTGTTCTCGACGATGCATAATATAAACTTGCTTGGCAACTGGTTCCAACATTAGCGCCATATCGATTGCGGAATCACCACCACCGGCAACCAGCACAACCTGATCTTTAAATTGTGCCAAACTCGGAATATGATAAAACAATTGTTGACCCTCGAATTGGTCAGCATTCTCAACCGCTAATTTACGTGGCTGAAAAGCGCCACTCCCCGTCGCCACAATGATAGCTTTAGACGTCGACTTCACACCGTCACTAGTTGTCAGGGTAAAGTTTCCCATCTCACCGGTAACATCCGTGACGGCACGGTTTAGCTGCACGTCAATGGGAAACTGTGTCATTTGTTTGGCCAATTGCGTGACTAAATCCCGAGCGCGAATCTCGGGATAACCGGCAATGTCATGAATCATTTTTTCAGGATATAGCGCCTGAACTTGCCCGCCTAATTCTGGCAAGCTCTCTAACAGTTGAACTTTGGCATTCCGCATGCCAGCATAAAAGGCCGCGAACATCCCAACGGGGCCACCGCCGACAATCGTTAAATCGTATTCTGAAGTCATTCGTCAACCAACTTTCTCAATTAAGCTTTTGCTATCACTAATTTTAGTGGATAACTTTGCGATTTGCAAAAACATTTCTGCCATTTTCATCTATAATGATCAAAAGTCATTCAAACTTGGGAGTTGGTCGTATGCAACGTCGAAATATCATCCGCTTAATGGCGGCTATTAGCACCACTGTGGTTATCGGTAGTGCCGCTTACTGGCAATATCGTATGCAACCATTGACAACCGTTAAAGTTCATGAAACCACCGTACCAACAATTTTCATCGGTGGCGATTATGCTAAAGCCTTCTCGACCAATGGCTTTGTGCATCGTTTAAGCGAAACCAACTTGATGACGAAAGCCCTAGTGGTTCACGTCGGTAAACGAGGGCAAGTTAACATCCAACAAGTCGCGCCCCTGCGGTATAACCCAACCATCCAAGTCATCTATGCCGACAATCATCACCCTACTTTACAGGCTCACCAGCTCGTCAAAGTCATGTCAATTTTAAAACAGCGTTACCACGTCACACGCTATGATGCTGTTGGGCATTCGTCCGGCGGCAATATCATTTTCGATTATCTCACGCAGACCCCGCAAGCTCAGCAACCAAAGATTCATAAGTTTGTCACACTCGGGTCAAACTACCCAGACGCAACGGCGGCCATCAAAAAGTTGCCACCCAAACTCCCCGTGCTAAATATTGCCGGCCAGTTGTGGGACACAAGTGGTGACGGCACCGTGACACTCAAGTCAGTGCTGGCATTTAGTCAGCAATTGCGACATGATGCCTTTCAGCCCCAAACACACGTCATTCATGGTGGCTTGCTCACGGCAACTCATTCCATGCTACACATTAACCCACTCGTTGATCGCGAAATCGTCAGCTTCTTATACGGCCGCTAAATCGCTTGAAAAGCCCGCATGAACGGCGAATCCGGCGACGCTGCTTCGAACGCTGTGCGATCCACACTTGCTTTGATCTGATGGTCAGCTAACCACAAAACTTGATAGGTCGGAAATGCGGCCAAGTCACGAACATCATGCGTAATCATTAAATAAGTCCGCTCTGGATGTGACCGCATCACCGCAAACAAGATAGCGGCATGCTCACGTTCAATCATGGCAGTCGGCTCATCTAAAACCACTAACTCGCGATCCACTTGCAAGAATAACAATAATTGCACTAGTTTACGCTGACCACCAGATAGCTCACGATAATGTTTAGACCAAAGTGGCGTTAGAAAGGCTAAGGTTGGACCATCGACAACTGTTGCCAACGTTTCTAAGGTCAGGTGGCGTTGGCCAGTTTCAATTCCAAGGATGAGCATCGCGACGTCACTCACCCGAATAGACGTCAGCATCGGCAACTGCTGATTGAGATACAGACTCGTCAACGACGGTGTTAGTGCTCCCTTAAATGGACGTAGGCCTAGCAAAATATCTGCCAGGGCTGTTTTTCCAGCGCCGTTCTGACCAATCAAAAAGTTGACTTGATGTTCCGGTAGGTCAAATGATAGATCCGTAAAAAACGGTTGCTTGGCGCGCGGAAAAGTATAATTGAGATGTCTAATTTTCATTTATAAGCCCTCCGCTGGTAATAGTTGCAACCGTCGATAACTGAACCACCCAATCGCGCTTAGACCGACTAGCGCGACCAGATACCCCGGTAAAAAGGTCTCCCACGCGCCAGTCACAAGCACATCAAAACAATTCAAGACTAAATACACTGGACTGAGCACATTGGCGAACACATTCGTCGTCGCAACATTCAACCAGTTGCCGACTGCCACTGAACCTAGCATCACAGCCAAAGTCACGACATTAATGACGCCGTTGACGGTTTGATAACGCATTCGAAAGCTTAAGATCGGTAAACAATAACCCCAGATTGGCACGCTCACGAGTAATAGCACAATCAACAGACGCCACAATACCGTCCAAAACGCTAACTGAAACAAAACCACACTCAATCCCGCCACTAATCCTAAAATGACAACTAAAATCCCCAGATTGACAAGCGCTTTGCTCACAATGAAAACACTTGGGTTAACAACCAATGAAGCGTATTGTTTTAAATAGCCCTGCTCCCGCAACAAAACCACTTCTCCCACCTGAACAACCGTATTCGACATGATAATCCAAGCCACAAATGGCATGACGTGTCCGGTGAACTGCGTTAAGCTTAGTGATTTAAATAGGTCATCTTTTAGATTTAACACTAAAAAGAAAAGCGGTAACCCAACCGTATAGATCATGACACTAATATTGTCTAACATGACTTTGAAAAAATAACGTGTATATAGCTCAACTTGAACCCAGTATTTTTGCATCACATTTGCCTTCCAAAATTAATCAAGTTATCATTTTGCAATCTTTTTTTAATAATAATAGTTTTCAAGACGTGCTGCAACGGGTTTTGAATGGTGATTATCAATCTATTTCAGCGCCAACTAACGCACAGGTATGGTCACTTTTCAAATGAACTGATGGTGAGCGATTACCTTGACAATAAAAATAGTGTTCTAATGACGATCCGCTAGGATCATCATTAGAACACTATTGTATTAAAACTGTAAAAACTACTTTGAAACAATACCAGTTAGTCAGTTTCCCGATCTAATTGATCTAAAGCCGTTTTTAATTGGGCCTGATTAGCCGCATCCAGTGATGGATAAGCTAATGGTAACTCGCTCAAGCGATGGTTAATAATTTCAGAAACACATAGACGTGAATACCATTTACTATCAGACGGAATAACATACCAAGGTGTCGTCTTCGTGGCGGTGTGGGTGATGGCATCATCATAGACGCGTTGATAGTCGTCCCAATACTTGCGTTCCCGAATGTCAGCCGCGGAAAACTTCCAATTGTGGTTCGGTAATTCGATTCGGCGAATAAAGCGTTGCTTCTGTTCCGCTTTCGACATGTGCAAGAAGAATTTCAAAACTAAATAACCATTATTTTGTAAATAGTCTTCAAAATATCGCATATCCTTAAAGCGTCGGTTAAAGAAGGCATCATTCACTTGATCGGCTGTCTCAATATGACCCACGTGTTCATTGACAATAATATCTGGATGAACCCGGCTGACTAACACATCTTCATAATAAGAACGGTTAAAAATACCAATCATGCCACGTTTCGGCACTTGATCGTGAATTCGCCACAAATAATCATGCGCAAGCTCCTTGCTTGTAGGTTGTTTGAATGACGTGACTTCACAGCCTTGTGGATTTACCCCACTCATAATATGCGCAATCATACTATCTTTTCCAGCCGCGTCCATCGCTTGAAAAACAATCAAGACGCCATAACGGTCCTGAGCATACAATTTTCCTTGCAGCTCAGTTAATTGTTTAATATTTTTGGCAATCTGGGCTTTAATCACTTTCTCGTCATTATATTTTTCATCTGGTCCCGTTACCAATTCGGTTAATCCTAATTTTTGTTTACCGGTATAGCGATACTGTTTTTCAAAATTCACACTCAACACGTCCCTCTCTTAACGAAAATCAACCAATGCTTTGATTGCCTTATGCTTAGCCATTTTGCCTGCAGTTGCGGCTTTTCCAATTGAAACTAGCAGTAACGGCTCATAGCGTTCGGCATCCAGATCCAAAATTCGACTGAACGCAGCATGGTCAAATCCCGTCATCGGATTCGTCTCATAACCATGATCCTTGGCAGCCAGCATAAACTGCATGGCAACCATGCCACAATCCAACGCCGCAATCGCCAAATGGGCTTTATCTGCAGTTTGTTTAGCGGGCATGAATGGTTTAGGTTCAGCCAAATTTTCACGATCGTTGACAAATAATACGACCGCACTTGCCGTTGTCAACTGACTCGTATTTCCAGTAGCTGTCGCTAAATGCTGGCGCACGATTTGCGACTCAATGACCAAGGCTCGAATTGGTTGTAGGTTCAGCGCGCTCGGTGCCAAAAAAGCGGCCTTCAACAAAGCCTGCATTTCCGCATGCTTAATCGTCGTTACACCATCATAAGCTCGCACTGAATGACGCGCGTTCATCACATCATTAATTGGTTGATTAGTTGTCATCCGTTTCACTTCCTCATTTTCAAGTATAAGTCAGCGGTTACATTTTGACCAGTCTCGATTAGCACCGAACAATTCTCAATTATAAATCGGTGTAATTCGTTATTCAGCGTTGTCACTCCCGCTTGAAACGTTTACAATTAACTTAACCATTCAAGGCGATTTAGACCAGCGCGCCTGAAAATTAGGGAGGAATTTGCACATGGCAAAACGTAAAATGATTTTAGATTTGGATACGGGGATCGACGATGCAATGGCCATCGCTTATGCAGTTGGCGCACCCGATGTAGATTTGATTGGGATTATGAGT
Source organism: Lactiplantibacillus daoliensis (assembly GCF_005405005.1). Taxonomy (GTDB): domain Bacteria; phylum Bacillota; class Bacilli; order Lactobacillales; family Lactobacillaceae; genus Lactiplantibacillus; species Lactiplantibacillus daoliensis. The sequence continues at coordinate 235,172 of NZ_BJDH01000002.1, forward strand.
TCATACGGCAACGTTGTCGTTGAACAAGCGGCCCATAATAGTTTACAAATTCTAGCACTATTAGGTGCTACCGATGTGCCCGTCTTTGTCGGCGAACCACATTCAAGTACCACTGAACACTTTGATGTCATGGCAATTTCTCAACAGATTCACGGCAAAAATGGGATTGGCGAAGTCGACTTACCAGCACCAAAACGCCAACCAGAAGCCCAATCGGCCGTTGACTTCTTAATCGACGCGGCTCATCAATACGGGGCAGATCTCACCTTAGTTCCAACTGGTCCACTGACTAATTTAGCGGCTGCTTTGAAGAAAGCACCCGAAATCGCCAACGAAATTGGTAATGTCACCATCATGGGGGGTGCCTTAACGGTTCCCGGAAATGTCAGCCATTATGCCGAAGCCAATATCAATCAAGATGCCGAAGCCGCCAACGCCGTTTTCACTAGCGCCCTCAACTTAACCATGGTCGGCTTGGATGTTACCTTGCGGACGCTCTTAACGAAACACGAGACTGGTCAATGGCGTGATTTGAAGACAACCGCCGGTGAAAAATTCGCCGACATCGTAGATTACTACATTGCGGCCTATGACGTCACTAGTCCTGACCTACATGGTTGTGCCTTACATGACCCATTAGCAGTCGGGGTTGCCCTTGATCCAAGCTTCGTAACCACGCTTGGGCTAAATATGTACGTGCAAGATAGTGGTGAAGATTACGGCCGAACGATTGGTGATCCTGCCCGATTAGCTGATCCTGAAACCAATGTCACCGTTGCGCTGACTGTTGACAAGGATCGTTACCTCAAGACCTTCATGAGTTACCTGACCACCTTATTCAAACAAAACTAACAGCTACTTTCAAAGGACAAAAAACATGAGCTAATCACCTAATCAGGGATTAGCTCATGTTTTTGTTTTTTTACTTAAAGGCTGAAAGTTAAAAATCGCCGGTCTACGCCACCATGTCAATAATCAGACGGTGAAAACTAGTCGATTACTGCCGCTTCCGGTTGTTGCTGATAGCATGCGGACGAGGGACCGGTTCAAGCCTGAGAAACGTCTTGAGCCTCGCCCGGAAACTTTGCCAAAACCACAAATCTCCCGGACCGTCCGTGGTGTAAGGCCGGCAAAAAGGCGCCGGTCAAACACCACCTGCACGTCCGACGCCATCAGCAACAACCTCCAGCTAATCAGTGGTTTTGAGAAGATAAAATCAGTTATTTATGCTTAGCGGAGTCAGTCAGAATCGGTGTGCAGTGTCGGCTTGGAATTGAGGCGACAGACCGCACTTCAGCTGACGCCGTCCTCCACAGCACACCAATTTTGACTGACAAAGCGTTCATTATACGATTGATTTCAAAACAACGATATTTTCAATAATCTTTGTCATTTCAAACGCGGCATGGCATGAAACAATAAATGCCTGACAAGGGGCATAATCAAGATGTCACGGACAAAGTAAGCCATTGTGAAGGTGCCAAAAAAGCTTAAGATGAACTGACTGACCGTCAAATGAAAGAACGTGCCATTGATCAAAAGTGCCCGAGTACTCATTGTAAAACTCATCATCAGCAACATGATCCAACCACGAATGGCACCGGACTTGAACCCAATCGCTTTGGTATCCGTCATCCCCTTTGTCCACCACTTAACCAACCAATTAGTCAGAGTGGCCACCACCAAAAAATTAAAGACGAACGCAAATGCAATGGTTGGTGCGAGCGCCAGCAAAAAAACTCGCCACATTGCGCCATTAATCCCCATACTTTTAGCCATTCCTAGCCAACTCATACTGGTAGCCATACCAATTGACATTAATAATGTAAAACCTAACCGCTGTTTAAAATTCATGTTAATTTCTCCTCATAGTTGATAAAGCAACTATTATAGTTTAGTCGCATATAGTTTATTTGTCAACTATATGCTATACTAAATCAAAAAGGAGGCCGTTGCTTTGGATATTGTCAGACTTGGAAAATATATTGGTGCGCTCCACCGACGCTTTCAGACGGCCATGAATCATGAACTGGCTTTACCTGAAATTAACGCCAGCAACGCTAACTTTCTGTTATTTATCAGTGAACAGGACCAGGTCACTGCCAAACAGATTACGACCGAGCTTGCCATTAATAAAGGGCTCGTCAGTCGCGAGCTAACGCGCTTAGAAACTGGTGGTTACATCACCAGAACACCCGACGACAAGGATCACCGAACAACTTGGGTCAGTATCACGCCGCAGGGACTAGTGGCGTGCAAGACCATTCGAAACATCAAACAATCACTCTGGGACCAGATTCTCGGGGACACAACCAACGCGGACTTAGAAACGATTTTCACTCATTTGGCAGACTGGAGTGAACAAGCTAAGCAGTTCAAATAAGCCTAATCAACCGAATCACTTCACCCTAAAAACACCAAGCAACTAACTTTTATGTTAATTACTTGGTGTTTTATAGTTTGTACACTAGCCTTAAATCCAGCCAATTGCTTTCAACCCATTGGCAATGCCATCATGATTACAATTAGTAGTAACACGATCAGCGTGGGTCTTCACTTCATCCGATGCGTTCCCCATCGCAATCCCAATGCCGGCACTTGCTAACATTTCACGGTCATTTCGACCATCGCCAAAAGCGACCACATCTGCCGGTGCTACCTTCAGTGCTTTAGCCAATTTAGCAATTCCTTGGGCTTTAGAGCCAACCTTCGGAATCACATCGACCCCACGTTCATGGAAGCGCACAAAGGAAAACTCATCTGGATGTGGTAGCAACTTGTCTTGCGATGCATCATAAAACATCATCGCTTGATAGACGTCGTGCGTTAAATGGTATTTAGGATCATAGTCCATGTCTGGTGCCTGAAATGTATCCAAAACGGCCTGGGTTTGCACCGAAGGATGACTATGTGTATGTAACCCTTCAATGGATTCCACCACAATGTCAATGTTAACCTGGTCGGCCGCATCAATTAACTTAATCATATTTTCACGTGACAATGTATGTTGATGCACTTGTTCATGATTAGCAAAAGCCGCGGAACCATTACATAAGACAAAGTCTCGCAAATCTAACTCTTGAATGACCTCTTTCGCCATCGCGTAATTACGACCTGTGGCAATCGCCACGTTAATATCTTGTTGCTTTAATTTTTCAATACTTGTAATTGTACTTGGTAATAATTTTTTATTGGTATCCAATAATGTATCATCAATATCAAAAACCGCTAATTTCGCACCCATAACCTATTCCTCCGCTTACCGTTTGATAAATTCTGATTTGATCAACTCATGCGTAGTTGATTGGCCCGTCGCCAATCGAAACGCCGCCTGTCCTAAAGCTTCTAAGTGATGATCAATGGTTGAAAATTTTAATAACCGACTGGATAACAGATTTTCCTGTCCAATCACCGGGATTGGTGCCAGTCCGTGGTCCAAATAATATTGTTGAACCCCCGCCGCAATGTCATCACCATTAGCGAAAATTGCGTCTTCAGCCAGTTGCAACTGAGAAAAATAACCACCTGCGCGGTAACCATCTTCATACTTGACTGCCCCAGTGAAGAGATCCCGGTCATCTAAATGACCAAAGACTTGCTCATAAGCTTGGCGCGTCATCCGCGTACTAGCGCTAATAACATTATTACGACTCAACACCACACCCATTTTTCGATAACCATGCTGTTTGGCCCAAGTTAAAGCGCTGACAAATGATGCCAACCGATCCGTATAAGCGGCGGCTAGTGGCCGTCCCTCACCCGGATCCTCGCAACAGACGATTTGGCCATACTTACGATAACGTTCCAACGTCTCCAATTGACTGCTCCGAGACGTAAAAATCAAGCCATCATAAGCTTTACTGCGCAGTTGATCCAAATACTGACGCTCAATCGTCATATCGTAATTCGTCGGTAATAAGGTAATCTTGTAACCGGCTTCAAATGCCGCCGTCACAATACCATCAATGACACGTGCAAAATAAGGATGGTTCGCATATGGCAGCACGACCCCGATAGTTTTCGTTTGCCCCTTACTCAAATCACGTGCGACTCGATTGGGCACATAATCCAAATCGTGCATAATTTTTTCAACTTTCGCCCGCTTGTCATCCGCCACATATTTCTGATGATTAATCACTCGTGACACGGTTGAAACCGAATAACCGGATAAACGTGCAATATCATGAATATTTGTCATTGACTTTCAACCCCTATCCCTCTTATTCTACCGTTAGCCAGACCCAGTTGCACGAAAAATTAGGCCCTTGCAATTCACAGAAGTCGAATGGCTCAAGTACAACTACCATAATTTATGAAACCGGTCCCAGGTCAACCCCTTTTAACTTGCACATGACACGTAATTCCGTAAAATAGCCTAAAGAGGTGTTCACATGCTAATTTTAGATGCTTTAAACCAACAGACGGATTTCACCACCACGGAAAAACGAATCGCTGACTATATTTTTGCAAACTTGCCAACCTTATCCAATCTATATATCAAAAACCTAGCGGCCGCAACTTACACGTCACATTCCGCAATTATTAGACTTGCACAGAAACTGGGTTATCAAGGCTTTCGTGACTTTCAGCGCGCTTTGACAATTGCCGCAACTGCGCAAGCGCAAGCCTTAACTGCTGTCGACGCCAACTTTCCATTCCAAGCAGATGACACTGCCACGACCATTGCTAAAAAGTTAGCTGGCTTGAGTGTTAACGCCATTCAAACCACCTATACCCAGATCGACGAACAACAACTGACGGCCGCGGCCAAGTTGTTGGCTAAAACCGAACGACTCTTTTTATTTGCGCAGGGTGATTCACAACTACGGGCACGAAGCTTCCAGAACCGGCTTGTCAAAATTAATAAGTTTGCCATGATTGCTGAAGAATATGGCGACGCGGCCTGGCAAGCAGCTAATTTGTCACCTAGCGATTGTGCCGTCTTCATTTCGTATGCTGGGACGACCAACACCCACCGGCAGTTTGCGACTTATTTCCAGCAACAACACATCCCGAGCATTCTCATCAGTGGTAATGCGCAATCCCCGCTGATACCATTAACAACGCAGCAATTGATTGCGGTTTTACCAGAAACGACCTTCGCTAAGGTCGGCACCTTCGCGTCACAGGTGGCTTTCGAATATCTCTTGGATACACTGTTTTCTTTATTATACGTGCAAGATTATCGGCACAACTTGCTAAAACTGCAACAAAATCAAGGCCTAATGCAAGACGGTCCTTTACAGACCAAATAAAAAATTCTGTGATGATTGATCACAGAATTTTTTGTTAGCACTAAAGATCAATAGCCAAAGATTGCCAGCTAATAATTCCTAGCCTGATCCACCCCGTCAATAATCAGCGAATGGAAAATTGGACGTTACTGCCGCTTCCAGTTGTTATATTTTGGATAGATTCGTTACTTACGTATAGCGGAGTCAGTTAAAATCGGTGTGCAGTGTCGGCAAGAAACTAATCGGCGTTTTTGGCTGACTAATCTTGCCGGGCAATTCAAAGACGTGTTTTATCGGCTTGGAATTGAGGTGCCAGACCGTGCTTTGGCTGGCGCCGTCCCCCACAGCACACCGATTTTGACTGACGGAGCGCTAAACTTGGTCATGGACGTGATGACTACTGGCAACTGAGGATCCAAATCTAAAAATTAACCTAATTCAATTCCTGCATCCGCTAGCGCCGCATCAACCACAGCCATAACTGTTTTAGAATGTTGCAACTGTTGCTTCACAAACGTCATATCATGCGTGGTGATCACTTGCTCAAATTTTGCAAACTCCGCGAACATCCGGTGAGGGTGTCGATTCAGCGCAACCTTTTCGGCAGTCCCACCATTCATGGTCTCAGTAAAGCTTTCGACCGTATTTGTCGGGCCCGCTACCACTATCGACCCTTCATTACCCTGTAAAGTCGATTTAATGGGCGCGTCACAATCTTTGGCGCCAATGCAAACAACCTTGGTTTCAGGATAATCTAATGTCAAGACGCCGGAAGTATCAATATTCTGATCAACATTGGCGGCATAATGCACGGCCGTTGGAGCACCTAATAGGCCGACAACAAAGTGAATATTATAAATGTTCAAATCCATCAAGGCGCCACCACCCAGTTTTGGATTAAATGCTGGCAAGATAATCCCTTGCTTGAACCGATCATAGCGCGATGAATATTGTGAGTAATTACAATCCACAATCTTCAAATCGCCTAACTTCGCCAGGTCCGACTGAATCCGTTGATAATTTGGCAGATATTGATTGGTAATGGCTTCAATCAACACCAAGTCTTTTTTGAGGGCTAATGCTGCAAGTTCAGCAAATTGGGCTGAATTCAACGTGAAGGGCTTTTCACAGATAACATTTTTTCCAGCCACCAGCGCCTGTTTGCTAAAATTATAATGTAATGAATTGGGTAAGGCGACGTAAACCGTGTCGACTTGTGGATCGGCCAGCAAGGCGGCGTAATCCGTGTAAACCTGGTCGATATCATAATTTGTTTGTAAATCGTTCGCGCGTTCAACACTGTGAGGCGTGCTCAAAATCGCTGTGAGCTTAATTGCCGGTAAATCCCCTACCATCGTCAAAAAGTCTTGCACAATTTTACCGGTACCTAAAATTCCTAACTGCATCGAATCCCTCCTAATGTTTCATCTGCTGAATGCCCTTTTCAAGCATTTCAAGTTGCAAAATGGTTTCTTCATCTTTAACCGTCTTCGGTTTGCCATTGATAATGGCGTCATACAAACCGGCATAAACACGACTATAGTCGCCGACTTCCGAAACCACTTTTTCCTCATGATACTGATTATCTGCGGACATATAGGTTAAGATCCCATAATCTTCTGGTCGATCAATCCCAAAGTCGGCATGATCTGGCAAATAGAAATGTTTCAAATCTGTTTCTTGGCGATCCTTGGCTGCTTTTTCAAACATGCCTTTTTTGCCATAGACGACAAAACTTGGACGGGGCTTGATGCGGAAGTAGCTCGACTTCACGGAGACTTTCAATGCGCCGTAATATAAATCTAAATCAAAGTAATCATTCATCCGGTCAGCTCCTAACAATTGACGAACATCGTAATGCACATCGTCCGGGCGACCAAAATAAGAGATGACTTGATCAAGCGTATGACAAGCATGACCGTATAAATAACTTGAGTTCAACGAAAAATGATCGACGCTGGCTGGGACTTCTGGCCGGAAATAGTCAAAAGACATCTCAACCTCCAACAAATCACCGAGTTTACCGCTTTCAATGACTTTTTGAACCGTTAAAAAGTCCGAATCGTAACGCCGATTTTGATAACACTGAATCAACAGTCCTTTTTCCTTAGCGAGGGCGAACAACTCCTTAGCTTCCGCTGAAGTTTCGGTGAATGGCTTTTCAATCAACGCATTTTTACCATGTTGTAAAACATCTTTCGCTAATTGATAGTGCGTACTGCTTGGTGTGGAAACCACGACCAATTGAATCTCAGGGTCAGCATAAATATCATTAATGTCGGTCGTATAATGGACCCCTGCAATTGGCGTCCAATCTTGACGACCCGAACGTGAATAAATTGTCTTAACCTTGATCTTATCTTTTAACTTCAGCGCAAATGGTAAATGGTACCGATTCGCACTCTTCCCATTACCGATATAAGCAATTGTTAGCATCTTAATGCCCTCCAAATTGAATTGATACCCTTATTATACCTAGCGATTTAGTTAAGCCAAGCGCTTTCACATAAATTGGTCACAGTGTTCAGAAAAAGTAGCCACCAGCAATTATTTCTAAACCTTTTGTTCAACACGTGAATAATAGGCGATTATTATGAATTGCGGTACAATTAGACAAATTAACTAATGTAAGGGGGATAACGGTTTGCAAACCGTCTTCTTAGTACTACTCTTGATTGCAGCGGTCGTCGCTGCTAACGCAGTCTATTCCCGATTCACATTACTCCCAGTCGCCTTTCTCCAAATTGCGGCTGGTTTAGTGCTTTCGCTAATTCCGCTCTATCAAAATTTTGAACTTGAACCAGAAGTTTTCTTATTTGTCATTATTTCAGTATTAATGTTTAACGATGGACAAAATACCAACATGCGTAAGTTATCACATCAATTACGCACGACCCTTTCCTTGGCCATCGTCTTAGCAATCGTCACGATCTTGATTGTGGGGGTTGTGACTCATTGGCTGGTGCCAGCCTTTTCGCTGGCCTTAGCCTTAGCTTTAGGTGCAATTATTACGCCAACGGATGCCGTGGCCGTTTCCTCCATCACCTCGAAAATTTCCGTTCCCAAAGATGTCATGGACACTTTGGAAAATGAATCGCTATTTAATGACGCTTCCGGCATCGTGGCTTTTAACCTAGCCATCGCCGCACTCGTTACTGGAAAATTTTCTGTTTGGAGTGGCATCGGCAACTTTCTGTATGTCTTCGTGGGTGGCATCATTGTTGGCGCTATTTTGGGCTACTTGATCGTGGGTTTACGAATCATGCTGATTAACATGGGAGTCGACACGCCGTCCGTGGTTGTGCCTTATACCTTGTTAACACCATTTGTCGTCTACTTTTTAGCCGAGGGACTTGGTGTTTCCGGAATCTTGGCTGTGGTTGCAACTGGGCTCATTCACGGTGTCCAACAGAAGCGATTGCGATTAACGACATCCCGCCTTCAAATCGTCATGTCAACGACTTGGTCGATCATTGCCAGCATTCTAAACGGGATCGTCTTCGTGCTACTCGGCGTCTCGCTGCCAAGCGTCATCAGTCATTTGCAACAGCGTGATACGGGTTCAGTTGCGATTCTCATCGGACTCGGGTTACTCTTATACGTCGTCATGACCGTCGTGCGCTTCGCCTGGATTCAACTCGGCTTTGCCCAAATTCGTGCCTGGACTCACCGTGAAAAAGCCTTGAATAGTTTAGTCGCCGCGTTAAGTGGCGTTCACGGTACGATTACCTTAGCAATGGCCTTTTCATTACCACTTACGCTGGGCCACCAGGCATTCACCTACCGTAACGATATTATTTTCGTCGCTGCGGTCGTCATCCTGACTAGTTTATTGGTTCCAACAATTGTCTTGCCATTATTGCTGCCAAAACAAGTCGAAAAAGTTAGCGATGAAGATCTTACTCAAGCAAAAGGTGAAATGGTCACTAGTGCAATCAAATTGATTGCTGCACGCTATGGCGACACGCCGACTGCTAGTGAAGTCATTGCCGTCCTTGAAGGCCAACGCGCCGTTGATGCTCGCCCTGACCGAGCCCAACTGAACAAACTTTTTAATGACACTTATGAGATTGAACAGCAAACCATTGATCAACTCATTACTGCTGGGAAAATTGATTCCGGCATTGGTGAACAATACTTGCGTGTCAGTCGAACGCGTCTTCAAAATCAACAGTCTTTCTGGCAACGACTATGGCTCTTCTTCAAATTTTTGATTCTTGGTCGTTTCTCATTTTCTAAAAAAGCTCGGGAACAGCGAAGAGCAATTCATCAGTTCAAACGTAACGGCATGACCAGGGAACAACTGATTGAACAGAATCGTAAGATGTGGCAACAAATGCGCGCAGTTGAAGAAAAGCCTTACCACGCTGTCGTTGACTACTTAAATGAACAGTACAATGATCACAATCACCAAGCGATTAGTATTGTTCGTCGCTCGTATGATCAACGGCATCGACGTTTGTCTGGCAACCGTGACTTGCAAGAAGCCCAAAATGAGCTTTTAATTGAAGCCTTCCAGCTTGAATATAACTTTATTCAAACCCAAATGGCAACAAAAAAAATCAGTCACGACTTGGGAAACCAACTCTATGAACAAATTTCAACCGATCAATTAGTCTATCTTCAATCAGTTAACGATGACTAAAAAGACGCCCAATAACTCGGATTTAACAATTCGGTTACTGGGTGTTTTTTCATACACTTTCTTTACAAAGTCTCTATCAAATCTCGACATTGCACGCGTAAGCTAGGCACTAAACTTATTCACGGAGGCGTCTCATGCAACACTTTCTCACGACCGACGATCTTTCATTAGCGACCACCAAAACACTCATTCAACGCGCACAGGATATGGCAGCCACCCCCGCTAATTTTGAAACCCTAGCGCGTCATCAGCAGCTCGCAACGCTCTTCTTTGAACCGAGTACCCGGACCCGTTTGAGTTTCACTTCCGCCATGCACGGTCTTGGTGGTACCGTTCTAGGGTTTGAATCTAGTGCCTCAACTTCTACCACTAAAGGTGAGTCTTTGATTGATACAATTCGCGTCGTCTCACAATACGTCGATATCATTGCTTTACGTCATCCACAAGCTGGTGCTGCCGCCCTCGCTGCTAAGTACGCCAGTGTGCCAGTGATTAATGCCGGTGACGGCAGTCATTTGCACCCAACCCAAACACTAGCCGACTTAACCACCATCGACCAGTTCAAGCATCGTCTCAACCACCTCACGATTGCTTTCGCCGGCGACCTCAAATATGGACGCACCGTGCATTCACTCGTCCAAGCACTAATGCGTTATGGTCAAAATCGTTTTATTTTTGTTTCCCATTCCGCTTTAAAGATTCCAGTCACCTTGCGCGCACAGCTTGCCGCCCAACATATCGATTTTGAAGAAGTCGCCGACTTCAGCGCCATCAACGAACCACTAGACGTCCTTTATATGACCCGGGTTCAAGCCGAACGCTTTGATACGACCGCTGATTATGAGGCAGTCAAAAATTCCGTTCAACTCACCCCGGCACAGAGTCACTTGCTAGCGCCAACGACGCTCTTACTCCACCCACTACCCCGAGGACACGAATTACCCACCAGTTTTGATGCTTGGCCACAAGCCCATTATTTTGACCAAGTCAAGGCTGGGCGTTTTGTCCGAATGGCATTAATCGACTACTTACTTACTCAAAATCATTAGTAACGTCACTAACACTACCAACCGTAGTCACAGGCCTTCTGACAAAAAATCAGGTAAACTGAAAATAATCAGTTAAATGGTGGGGTGAAAGTGGTGTTGTTTCAAAACTCAAAAACGCGCTTGGTTGGGATTTCAGACGGTGTTTTTGCCGTCGTGTTGACAATTATGGTCCTCAATATCAAAGTCCCAACGGGGCACTTGTCAATTACTCAAGTGCAGTCGCTCTTACAAGCCATCTTCACCTACCTCATCAGCTTTGCTGTGGTTGCCCAATACTGGCAATATCACCAGGAATGCTTTGGCCACAACGCCAACTTACCAACTGGGATTTATATTCTCAACAATTGTTATCTCTCGTTGATTTGCTTAATACCTTTCGTAACGGCATGGCTAAAAGAAAGCCAATCGTCCAGTTACAGTGCGATTGTGTTTGCCGTCGTCATTGCTGCGGTTGATATTCTCCAATTAATCATGTTTCAACGCGTTATCCGGGCGAACTTACAGCCATCACAGCAATTGTCGCCCCACGACCGTGAAGAATACCGTTCGGTTAAAATGATGGTCGTTATTAGCGGACTATACCTCCTCGTCAGTCTGACAGTCCCCCATCTGATTCTCCTAATAATTGCCGCTGGCTTAACTTTTCGGGTCATCACGACACGGTTCATGCGGCGATTCAAGCAACCACCATTTAATTGAAGGCGCCATTTCTAATTAAATCAGGACTAGCTGTCGCCACTGACAATTAGTTCTGATTTTTTTGAACAATTCCTTGTGTTAGTCCTACTCGAAGGTGCTAAGCTATGGTCATGGTATTAATGATTATTCGAAAGTGAGCGATGTCCTAATGGAAACACCAATTTTAAACACGATTAATTCACCGGCAGATTTGAAACAATTAGCCCTGCTTGAATTAACCCAACTTGCGACCGAAATTCGGTCTGTTCTACTTAATAAGGTTAGCCAAACTGGTGGCCACGTTGGTCCCAATCTAGGGGTGGTTGAATTAACCATCGCCTTCCACACTATTTTTGACTCACCAACTGACAAGGTCGTTTGGGATGTCTCCCATCAATCTTATACGCACAAAATTTTAACTGGTCGTAAGCAGGCTTGGCTTGATCCAGCACATTACGACGACGTTAGTGGCTACACGGCCCCTGAAGAAAGTCCCCATGACTACTTCAATATTGGTCATACCTCTACTTCAATTGCACTTGCAACCGGGATGGCGGTCGCCCGTGACTCACAGCATCGGTCGGGTAATGTGATGGCCGTCATTGGCGATGGCTCATTATCCGGTGGTTTAGCGCTTGAAGGGCTAAACACTGCCGCGACCTTACAGTCTAACTTGATCATTTTAGTAAACGATAATGGCATGTCCATTGCCGAAGACCATGGTGGCCTCTACACTAATTTGAAAGAGCTACGTGAAACTAACGGTCAAGCTGACAATAACTTATTTAAAGCAATGGGCTTGGATTATCGTTATGTCGCAGACGGTAATGATCTGGCGGCTATGCTTGATGCTTTCAAAGCTATTAAAGATATTGATCACCCAACTGTTCTCCACGTTCATACTGAAAAAGGACGCGGCTATGCGCCAGCCATTGCGAATAAGGAAGCCTTCCATTGGCATGTTCCATTTGACCTTGCCACCGGCGAAACCTTGCACCCAAGCACCGGCGAAAGTTACAACGACACGATCCATGCAACGATGGAAGCCGAATTGACTCAACAACACACCCCGATTACGGCGATCACAGCAGCAATTCCTGGGATGTATGATTTGAAACGATTTGGTCGGAACCATCCAGAACGTTACTTTGACGTGGGGATTGCTGAACAAGAATCAATCAGCTTCGCAGCCGGGCAAGCACAACAAGGTTTGCGACCAATTGTCTTCCATTCAGGGACTTTCTTGCAACGGGCTTACGATCAGCTTTCACATGATCTTGGCATCAATAAGTTACCCGTAACGGTTATGGTCGGCGGTGGCAACATCAGCGCCGGTGATCCAACCCATCAAGGTACTTTTGACGTGGCGATGCTGTCAAATATTCCCGGCTTGACTTACTTAGCCCCAACGACTAAAGAAGAACTGGCCGCAATGATGCATTGGGCACTTCACCAAAATCAAGGCCCAGTAGCGATCCGGGTTCCTGGAAACGGGGTTCATTCCGCACCACTCTCTGACTTTGATCCTGCCCGGATGCGAACCGTTCATGCTGGTCAAAAAGTGGCCTTATTAGGTGTTGGTAGTTTACTCCCCTTGGCTGAACAAGTTCAGACAGCACTCTTAACTCATGATGTTGATGCGACTGTGCTTGATCCACGCAATCTATCAACGTTGGATACCAAGACGCTCACTAACCTGACCGCTAACCATCAGCTCGTTGTCACTTTGGAAGAAGCTAGTTTGAGCGGCGGTTTCGGTGAGAAAGTCGCTAGTTTCTACGGCAATACCGATATGCACGTGCTCAATTTTGGCGCTGCAAAACGCTTCAATGACCGTGAAACTTCAGCTGAACTTTGGCATGAGTTCAAATTAACGCCAGCACAAGTTGTGAGTGAGATCACGAAAGCACTATAATCAAAATACGTCGCAACCTTAACTTGTTGCGACGTATTTTTGTGTCTCAAAGCGGCAAAAAATTGCAATCCATTGACAACGCTATCCGGCTTCCACATACTTAGCCTATGCAAAATTGAGGAGGTTTTTTGAATGCCCAGCAAACAAGCCCTACTAATTATTGATTATACAAATGATTTTGTTGCCGACGACGGCGCCTTAACTTGTGGTGAACCCGGTCAGGCACTAGCACCAGCAATTGTTAAATTGGCAGAATCGATGTTCGACAATGAGGACTGGATTTTATTACCAACTGATGTGCACACACCGCACGATCCTTATCATCCTGAAAGTCAGCTATTTCCGCCACACAATGTCCGTGGCACTTGGGGACGGGAATTATTCGGTGCCTTGAAGCCCTGGTACGATGCGCATCAACATGAAACGACGGTTTGGCAATTTGATAAAACTCGTTACAGTTCTTTTGCTGGTACTGACCTAGACTTACGTTTACGAGAACGTGGCATCGACACGTTACACTTAGTCGGCGTTTGCACAGACATCTGTGTCTTACACACGGCCATCGACGCCTATAATCTCGGCTACAAACTCGTCATCCATCAAGCTGGCGTGGCAAGTTTTAATCCAACCGGCCACGCTTGGGCCCTTGACCACTTCAAAAACAGTCTCGGTGCAACGGTTATTTAACGTTTCATAGTGTCCATTGTATTTCAGCTTAAACTTTCCTATACTCTTGAGTAGGGGGGATTTTTACATGACAACTAAACCAACAGCAGCCAGTTTGATGCAAGCTATCAGTGCCGCGGACAACGATCCAGAGATCAGGGGAAACGCGGAGCTGAATCAAATTTTGCTCACACATGCGACACAATTAGAACAAGGTAAAGATTTCCATCAAGTCGCTGGTGACTTAAACCAAGCGCTACGTCTCTGGGGTATGGCACACTTACATGGGCCAAAATCCTTAGACCCACTCTACCAAGCAACCGTGGCCGCCGCACCTGGCATTTCAGCACAAAAGCCTTATGCCGCACCATCAAATCATTAACTAAAGTCAAAATCCAGACAACTCAACAATGAGTTATCTGGATTTTTTAGTTAATCAGTAAAGGTTTAAATTTGAATTTTTAGTTAATTAGCGGTTGTTTCAACCCACTTATTTAGTAAGAAAATGTTGGCAGCTGTTTCGACTACAATAATTAATAACATCACTAGTACGCCGACCCACCAAGAACTGGTCGTGTTACCGCCCATAAGTGACGTTGAGATCCAAGCAACTTGGCCCATTAAGTAGGTGACCACCCGGAATGTCAACACAATCATAATGACATAGACAATCCCATTAACGACTCGCTGACGAGCCCGTGGCAAATAGTTGCTAGCGGCACTCGTAATCAAATGGACTAATGACACGGTACTCCAGGCTAACAGATAGATGACTAACATGATGGTTAGCATCCCCAGACACACACCAACTGGATTCGTGCCAAAGACACTAAATTGCAAATTGGTCTGCATGTCATCGTACATCGGTGAGAGGGTCGACCAACCGATTAATCCAGTCACAACCATCAAGACTGCCTGCAATACGAGCAAGTATAGAAAACTGACGACCGTGGACAATATATTGGCCGCGTAAAACAAACTATCCGTAATCGGGGCTAACCGAAAAGTATCTCGAGTAAACGCCTGCTCGTTGCGAACCGCTAACAACACAAATGAGACCACGTACGGAATAATTGACCAGCCCATCACCGAGTAGAACAGTGTGGCTGAGCTAAAATCACCACGAACGAGCGACCATACTGACGATACGGCCACGGCTGCTAGTTCTAGCAACATTAATTGATGAATGCTCCGAAATTTGGACCCACTCATCGCTTTGAATAAACTGCTAAATTTCGTCATGACTTTCACCCCCGGTATAGAAACTCTCATAGTAATCTTCAATTTCCAGCCCTTTTTCATCGCGAATCGTATCTGCACCAACATGTACCGCAATGCCTTGGTCTTTAACGATGACAATCTCATCTAAAATTGGCGCAATTTCAGTCACATAGTGATCACTGATCAGAATCGTTGCGTTCTCTGGTTTCCATTGCAAGATACTACTGATGATACGTTTGCGACTCATGCTATCAATGCCGCTAAACGGTTCATCCAATAAATACAAATCCGTTTGACGAGCCAAAGCTAAGGCAATGACAACCTTTTCTTTCATCCCTTTGGACAATGCTGCTAACTTCTTAGTCCCATCGATTTGAAGGAAATCGGCCATGGCTTGATATCGAGTTAGATCAAAATCCGGATAAATGGTTTGATAGAAATGAACCACTTGTTCAATTTTATAACCACCACTGAATCCGTGTAATTGCTCTGAGAAACTGACATGACTTTTACGTTTCGCATTATCAGTTTCACCACTAACAACAATCTCGCCTTTACCCTTGGCACCGCTCGTAATTAAGCGCATCAGCGTCGTTTTACCGGCCCCATTTTCACCTAACAAGCCAACAATTTTACCAGAATCGAGTTCCAAATCAACCTGGTTCAAAATCATTTTACGATTCTGTTTATAAGTTAAATCCTTAATCGTTAATACTTTTGACATCTGGTTGGGCCTCCCTTTTTTCAATATAACGTTGTAAACTTGCGATAATTTCAGTATCAGTTAAATTTAAACCATGTAACTGCTCGTAAACTTGTGCCAATTGGGCCATCACTAATTGCTCTTTTAATTTAGCAAGTTGGGCCTGGTCTGCGGTGACAAAATTGCCCTTGCCACGTTGTGAAATAATGGCTTTCTCGGTCATCATTTCAGTCAAAGCCCGCTGGACCGTATTCACATTCACTGTTAAATCCACGGCAAGTTGGCGTACAGCTGGTAACTTTTCGCCCGGTTTTAACTTCCCAGTCAGCATTTCGTGATACAAATGCGTTTTAATTTGATAATAAATCGGGATCTTGTCGTCAAATTTCACCTCGTTATACCTCCCTAGTGTTCTATTTAACTATTACACTATAACATCACGTTTTAATAAATACAAGCCAAAAGAAAAACGTCCCAGTTAAGGACGCCGAAAATTACCTGTTTTAATAAAATAACGACTAATTACCCCACGGAAATTAAATTGCACAATTAGCGTGGCAACAATGATTAAGCTGCCACCAATCACCAAATTTCGAGTTAATGGCTCAATGTGGAATAGAATTGACACCAGACTTGCAAATAAAGATTCGCTCATTAAGACCAACCCAGCGGTCACCGTGTCGGTATAACGCTGACTGGAAACCTGCAAGACTTGGGCCGCAAAATTCGCAATCACACCCAGATACAGAATGGGGCCAATTGCCGCTGGCCAATTAATTTGAGCTAACTGATGATAGTTAAAAGTAAATGCGTACATCGTCCCCAGAATTGCTTGAATGAACCCGAGTTGAAACGCCAGCACTTGGGGGCGAGCTTGTTTGGTCGCGTAACCATAATAAGTCATCTGAAACGCATAGAAAATTGCCGTCAAGATCATCAGCGTATCACCTAAATGCAACTGCAGTCCGGTCGTCATGATTCCCGTTAAGAACAACATTCCTGCCACACATAAAGCAATGGCGAGATAAATTTTGACGGGTGGCACCCGTTTGAAAAAGAGCCAAGCGATTAAGGGTAACAAAATCACATAAGCGGAAGTAATGAAGGAACAGTTGCTCGGTGTCGTTGACTCCAGCCCCGTCGATTGTAACTGTACCACGATAAAGTTGAACAAGGCACAGACCGCTCCAATTTTAAATTCTTTACGCGTCATTGTATTGACAATTTTATGGAAGAAAATATACGCCAAAATAGCCGAAATTAACCCGCGCAAGGTATTGATCACTGCGGGTGGCATCCGGGCAGCAATGACCATTTTAATAAAGGTATAGCTCGTCCCCCACATCAAAGCGACTAAGATTAAATTTCGGTTGGCGCGTGCTTGAGTCATATTTTCACCTGTTTTTTCAATTTATCGTCACTAAGTTTAGGCTTTCAAAGCAGTGGCTGCAAGCTAGTAAAACGTTTTCAATCCCAAATGGTACAAAAAAATCGTCATTCCTGACGACTT
This sequence comes from Lactiplantibacillus daoliensis, assembly GCF_005405005.1. Classification (GTDB taxonomy): domain Bacteria; phylum Bacillota; class Bacilli; order Lactobacillales; family Lactobacillaceae; genus Lactiplantibacillus; species Lactiplantibacillus daoliensis. The sequence continues at coordinate 252,793 of NZ_BJDH01000002.1, forward strand.
TAGGTAATTTAATATTAAGCTGAAGCGTTTTTTGCCGATTATTGTTGACATCCTTTGGAGGAGCAGCCAAGCCAACCTTCAGCTTATTTACTAAAGGTTGAAAGACTCAAAAACATCACAAATGTCGCAGTACCAGTAACCGTCACATCTAAAGTAGACTTGCCCAATTTCGACTGACTCTGCTAAGTATCAATAAATTTATCAAAAAAGAACTACTGACTTAGCTGGAGGTTGTTACTGATAGCATCGGACGTGCAGGTGGCGTTTGGCCGGCGTTCTTTGCCGGACTTACACCACGGACGGTCTGGGAGATTTGCGCTTTTGGCAAAGCTTCCAGACGAGGTTCAAGACGTTCCTAAGGCTTGAACCGGTCCCTCGTCCGCATGTTATCTGCAACAACCAGAAGCGGCAGTAATCGACTAGTTTTCATGACCTGATTGTTGACGTAGTCATGCAGACCGGCAATTTTTAACTCTCAGCCTTCAACTTATTTAATATATTGTGCTAAAAAGTCGGCGACTGATCGTTTATAAGCTGGGTAGTTTTGCGTAATTGCTGTGGTATGACCAGCCCCTTTGACTAACCACAACGCTTTAGGTTCGTGTGCTTGTCGAAATAGGTCTTTACTCATCCGCGTCGGCACAAAGTCATCTTTTGTCCCGGCAATCATCATAATTGGCAGTTTGTTTTTGCGCACCTGCTTGACCGCATCCGCCTCACCAAACGTATAACCAGCGCGTAACTTTGTAATTGCACTCGTCACGTCAACCAACGGAAACGCTGGCAGATGATACAACTGTCCCGCCTGATAACTAATAATTGCCTTAGCACTAGTAAACGGACTATCCACCACATACGCCTTGATCTGTGGAATTTGCCGTTCGCCACTCGCCATCGTCATGCCAGCTGCACCCATACTGATACCACTCATCACAATCTGAGTCGTAGCCGTCTTTTTGACCACCGTCTTGGCCCACTGCAAATCATCTTTGCGCTCCAACCAGCCATACCCGATGGCCGTTCCTTGACTCGCACCACTCGCTCGCGAATCTGGAACTAACACATTGTAACCGAGTTCGTGATACATGCCAGCCCATGCGCCCATCAGCGACTTGTTGCCAGCAAAGCCATGCGCGAGGACGACCGTTTTCTTAGATCCCGTTTTGGGTAAATACCAAGCGATGAGCTTCAAGCCATCCGAAGATTTGATCGTCCAAGTCTGTTTCTTAGCATGTAAATACCAATACTTTTCCGCATAGACCTGACTCTTCTTCGATAGCGTCGTACTCTGTGTGACGAAAGACTTGTCCCCACGAGCAATGGCCACATGATAAAAATAACTTCCCGCCCCAATCAGCCCACCAATCAGGATAACGAACACCACACCAATTGCAATCAACCATTTTTTCATTACCACTTCAACCTCAGATTCTGATAGAAATATTGCCACTACCAACATAATAACGTTTATAATTAAAGATAACTAGAAAACATTTGGAGGAGTTGCCATGCACTATTCAGAAACGTGGGACTTGGACAGCATTTTCCCAGGCGGCATTGACTCGCCAGCACTGAAAAAAAAGTTGACCACCATTAAACAACAGCTACACGAAACGGAGACCACGTTAGCTAACTGGCGGGCTGACGCTGATACACCCGACTATGACTGGTTCCAACAAATCGTCACTGATTTGCAGGCCATTGAGGCAGGACTCGCCCAGTGCGAAGTTTTCGTCGTTGCCATTCAATCTGCCAATGCCAGCGATACTAAGGCTGGGATCGTGTTGAATCAGCTCTATCAGCTGGATAACGACCACGAACAGTTGATGACCCAGTTTAAAAAGCAACTTGTGCAACTCTCACAGGAAACCTTTGCAAAATTGATTGCTCATCCAGAACTTCAATCGATAGCCTTCAACCTGACTGAAATGCGTAAACAGGGCTTAGCCCTACTCGACAGTCAGACCGAGGCGTTAATCAACAATTTGGCCGTCGATGGCTTTCAGGGTTGGAGCGATCACTACGATACCTTAGTCAGTCAAATGAAGATCAAGTACACCGATGAAACTGGTCATACTCAGACTTTGTCGGCCGGTCAGGCACAAAACCGACTTGCGGCCGCCATGCCAAACCAGCAACGCGCCGATTTGATGGCAAATTGGGAACAAGCTTGGCAACTAAATGCCGCCCCTTTTGCCGACACCTTAAATCATTTGGCTGGGTTCCGGTTGCAAGACTATCAAGCACACGGCACTACTAACTTTTTGCGCAAGCCGCTGGAACTCAATCGCATGAGCCAAGCAACCTTAGATACGATGTATGCCGTGGTTGACCGCAACAAGGGAATGCTGCTACATTACCTGCAACGTAAAGCTGCCTTGATGGGCAAAAAACAAGTGGACTGGCAAGATTTGGAAGCGCCCCTCACACTTGGTACGGCCACCAATACCCAGACATACGATGAAGCCGCCGATTTTGTCATCAGTAACTTTCAGAAATTCAGTCCCAAAATGGCGAAACTCGCTACCTATGCGTTTGAACATCGCTGGATTGAGGCCGAAGACCGGCCTAACAAACGGCCAGGTGGTTACATGGATAATTTGCCAGAAACCAAAGAATCTCGGATTTTCATGACCTTCACGGGATCACCAAATGATACAGCGACCTTGGCGCATGAACTGGGCCATGCTTTTCACGCAGATGTGATCAAAGACCTACCATTCTGGCGACAAGATTATGCCATGAATGTGGCGGAAACTGCATCGACCTTTGCCGAGCTGATTGTCGCAGACGCTAACGTTAAGGCCGCGACTGATCCCAAAACCAAGTTGAACTTGTTAGATGCCAAAATGCAAAATCCATTAGCAATGTTCTTGGATATCCATGCTCGTTACTTATTCGAAACGCGATTCTATCAGGCACGGTTGCAACATGTCGTTACCCCAACTGAGCTTTCAGCACTCATGGAACAAGCGCAAAAAGACGCTTACGACAATGCCCTAAGCACCTATCATCCAATGTTTTGGGCTAGCAAATTACATTTTTACATCTCAGATGTGCCGTTCTACAACTTTCCATATACCTTTGGCTATTTATTCAGTCTTGGAATCTACGCTCAAGCAAAACACGACGACCATTTTGAAGACCGCTACATTGCTTTGTTACGGGATACCGCTAATATGTCGACCGAAGCACTCGCGAAAAAACATCTCGGCGTAGATCTAACTAAACCTGATTTTTGGCAAGCCGGGGTTGCCTTAATCAAGCGTGATATTGATGAATTCATGGCGTTATCCGCGCCACTATTATAATGAATGGAAGTGAGCACATGTTTCCAGAACGTTTACGCGCCTTACGCCGAGGTCAAAAAATGACGCTCGGTGAGCTGGCAACTGCGTTAAATCATTTACCTGATGCAGACTTGACTCGAAATAATACCGCCGCACAAATTGGTAACTGGGAGCGCAACTTACGGACGCCATCCTATTTGGAAGTCCGTAAGTTAGCTGAATACTTCCACGTGACGACTGATTATTTATCTGGCCAGGCCGACCAAGAAGAATACGATTTGGGTCGAATTTTTCTCTCAGGCAAACCGTTGACCTTCAATCAGGAACACCTCTCTGGTGAAGACCGCTATGAACTGTTCCAGTTGATGAACGGCTACTTACATGGTCGTCAACAACGCGCTGTTCCTGACGATAACGGTCAAGAAGAACTTGACTTACACTTTGACAACTAGGAGTTTTACATGAATCCCAAGAAATTAAAACAATTGAAAAAGCGCACTAAAAAACAGTCAACTAAGGCCGCCCCATACATTGAACAGCTCAATCATTACCGCGAGTTATTCAAAGATGACCCCCAGATTCTTGTGTTGTTAAATAATGCGATTGAAGCTGATCGCTTACTAGCAGCTGGCTTAGCGCCACAACAATTACCCCTGCTAGAAGTTCCTGACAACTTTCAGGAGCAACTGATCAAACGGATCAATGCCAACTATCCATTACACGATCCTGCCGGTGATGCGGAATGGAATCAACTTTCAGCGGCCTTACCAAAGGTTGATCAACTTCTGCGTAATTTCCGCGACTACCTTGAAGATCAATACGGGATGTGGGCTTACATCAGTGCGCCTTTCCTCAAAGACTTAGCGGACTTTATTGGCAACGGTCCCGTTTTAGAAGTGATGGCCGGCAACGGATATATTTCTAAAGGCTTGAGCCGATTGCATCCGAGCCAAGAAATCATCACGACTGACTCGAAGGCTTGGACAAAAGAAGCCAACAACGAAACTGGGAAACACCCCGTGACCACGATTGAAGGCTTAGACGCAGTCACCGCCTTTGAAAAGTACGCGGATCAAATCACTTATGTCATTATGGCTTGGTCCCCCGATAAGCTCACGCTAGATTGGGAGTTACTGCAAGCGATGCGGGCTAGTGACCGCCAGATTCCGCTGATTTGTATTGGTGAAAAGTACGGTGCCACCGGTTCCAAGCAATTTTGGGATAATGCCCATTATCGTGACGATACCGCAGTTGAAAAACTAAACAGTCACTATCGCCCGTTTGACTTGATTCATGATCAAGTCTACGTCGTCGATTAACCAAAAGAAGCTGAAACAGCCTGGACTAACCAAACTGTTTCAGCTTCTTTTAAATATAAATCTAAATACATATGGTGATATGTCAAGTAACCGTTACCCCTAAAGTGGACTTATCCAGATTCAGCGCTCCGCCAGTCAGAATCGGTGTGCTGTGGGGGACGGTGCCAGCCAAAGTACGGTCTGCCGCCTCAATTCAAAGCCGATAAAACACGTCTTTGAATTGCCCCACAAGATTAGTCAGCCAATAGCGCCGACTAATTTTGCCGACACTGCACACCGATTCTGACTGACTCCGCTAAAATAACTGTTTTATCCAAAAAAGAACTACGAACTTAGCTGGAGGTTATTGCTGATAGCATCGGACGTGCAGGTGGTGTAAGACTGGCGTTCTTTGCCGGTCTTACACCACGGACTGTCCGGGAGATTTGCGGTTTGTGCAAAACTTTCGGGCGAGGTTCAAGACGTTTCTAAGGCTTGAACCGGTCCCTCGTCCGCATGTTATCAGCAATAACCGGAAGCGGCAGTAATCGCCTAGTTTTCACCGTCTAATTATTGACACAGTGGCGCAGAACGACAATTTTCAACTTTCAACCTTCAGTATAAATACAAATCATTATTTTAAGATTTAAAAACTAGCAGTCTTTTAAGAACACTCATCACGCTAACTTTGTATGAACAAGCTAATCAAAGTCACAACACTAACTAACACGAGCACAACTAAGTAACTGAAAAACCAGCGCGTTGCAACATCATCCGGTGCAATCCGCCGCTGTGCAGTTGTCCGCGCACCGGCTCCTAATAAAATCAATGAATAAGTACACAGTCCCAAAGCACCCACGTAGGTCGTCAGCACCCAATGTGGATTTTGCTGGAGACGGCCAATCTGTCCCAGCACTAAGAATAGTAACCCAACGGCAGTCGGTAGCAGACAAGTCGCACGCTGAATCGCTTCCGTTGCTCGGATATTGATAAGTGGGAAAATTAAAAAAGACCGTAAAATACAAAAAATACCCAGGATTAAAACTGGAATTGAAAGACCAACTAAATACAAGTTATGATAATTCACTGGTCGTATCAGCGCTTGATAAATAATCAACAGACCTAGATAAAAGTAAAAGCGACGATAAAATGAAACTGGTCGATTTAAGTGCATCATCCTCAGCTCACTTTCAAGACTTTTCCAGATTATAGCACCGATGGCTCACCAGAACATCCCGAAAGCCACGGTCAAGATCCGTCACTAGTCCAATGAGCATACGGCAACTTTCAAATCTTAATTATGTGCCATCAAATAAATACTGATCAAAACAATCAGTGCCCACACCCCACCTAAGTAACCATAAATGAGCTTTTCCGAACCACTAAAATGCTTCTCACCGCGCATGGCTTTACCAATCCCCCCGACAAAAAACAGAATAATTGAATATAGCCCCAAGCCCACCATGCTAAAAGCAACCCAGTTCTCCCAGCCAGTTTGACTCGACCCCCGTAAATACAGGCCATAGCCCAACGTAAAAAACATGATCAAAGTTGGATTGATTAACCATTTCATTGCCCTACGCATCCGTCATCCCTACTCTCTTAATGTTTAGACTAAGTTTACTCTTGTTGAGGATATTAACCAATTGTTTACAGGATTACACTTTCTCAAAATGTTTGCTTAATTACCAATTTAATAATCTTCGTTGTCTTCTGCAAACGAGTGGTCTAAACTAGCTTCACATTCAAACTAAAGGGAGTTGGGGACCGATGCGATTATTGGGACATCTCATTGCAGACTACTTATGGGGATTAGTTGGTTTCATCATTATTTTTTATTTTATCACGGCGCGACCGGACGGCAGTTTCCACTTAATCTGGAATCTACCCAATTTATATTTAACCACCTCCTATATATTCGCCTATCCGGCCTTGATGGCTTGGGTCCCAGGCTTACGAACTGGCAAACTCAAAACTCAATCAATGGCCAGCCACTCCTCGGCAGCGGATTTAAAATACTCACAAGGCAATGTCACTAATCCCATTGCCAACAAATATGATTTGAATTTTCGAAACAATTTACGTGATGACAGGATGAATTTCAGCTTTCTATTGCTTGAACGCACCGTTTTAATGGCACTAGCGACGCCAATTTTAATTTTAGTCGCCGGTATCAAAGGGGCACAAAATTTCTAAATTAAAACGCTCAGTTCCGACTAAGTCAGAACTGGGCGCTAATTTCAACCAATAATATGTTGTTGTAAAAAAGCAACGGCAGCTTGATGCATCTTGTGTGGCACATGATGTGCGCCACCAGTGGCGTGCTTGAATACGGTTTGCTGCAAAGCATCAGTCCCCGCAAAACGTTGTTCAAAATCAGCAACGTATTTATAAGGTACCATCGTATCAGCAGTGCCATTAAAGAAGAACATTGGCCGTCCAGCCAAGCGTTCAACCTGTTGTGACAAATCAAATTGACCAATTTGAGCATAGGTCTTGGTCAATAAGTCCGCCGGTAATTGGGCTAACAGCTCGGCTGGAATCTGCGCAACTTGATCTTTCGCAAAGGCGACTGGTTCTGGGGACCCAATCAGTGACACACCGGCAACGATCTGTGCTTGCGTTGCCATAATTCCCGCCGCGGTAATCCCACCCATGGAGGTCCCCATGACGCCAATCTTCTCGGGATCTGACATACCGCTCGTCACGAGTGCCTCCACGAGCCGCGGAAACTCAGTAACTGAGTGACCGACAATTTCCCAGAAACGTTCTGGATGCCGGTCTAAATCAGTGCCGTCACTGCGGCTACCGTGCAAGTATGCGGTTGGCAAAATAACGCGGAAGCCTGCCTGAACCAACTGATAGCTGGCTACTAATTCGGACGACGTTGGCGTCGTCCAGCCATGATAATCAATAATCGTTGGGAGTTTCGTTTGTGCTTGACTCGCTGCAAACACGTGTAACACTGGTAGATCGTCCAACTTAATCGCACGGACAATCACATCTTCAAAGACAATCGTTGTCATTTTCATCACCATTTTCAGAATTAATAGTTAACAGTCTAACAGAGAATCACTGTTAAACCAATCAATTAACTCGTTAAGCTGGCACTCGCTGCAATCACATTGCTTAATTCCTCTTGGGATAACACCGTGTCATTGACTTTAATGGTTGTCCAATAGTCGCGATTAAAATGATGTCCTGGGTCCACACCACTTAGCCCTCGTAATTCTTCACGTTGCCGTGGCGTGAGTTTTACATCAACAAAGACTTGCTCGGCTTGTTCATAAACCATCGCGATAATTTTATGATTATGCTGATGCTTAATGACTGCAAATCGCACACCGGCTTGCTGATTCGGCCGATTAAATGGATAGTCCAAAAAACCATCAGTCTGATCAATAATTAATTTTATCAAATCTGCAGCCGCCATTTTGATGCCCATCCTCACAAAGAAAACTAATCGTTGTCTACAATCACTTGACCCAGTTCACGACTCGCCATCACATACTCATGAGCCGCCTTAATTTCATCCAATTTAAAAACTTTGGCAATCGGAATTGAGAGATGATCTTTTTCAATCAACTTAAACATTTCAGTCACTAAGTCTTGCTTTACTTCAGTCGAATCAAAGACTGTCAGGGACTTACCGGCAAGAATGAAAGGATTGAAATTCTTCATAATCCATTCGCCGGATAGTAAGCCAATTAAGCAAACTTGACCACCCTGATTCAAGTGAGCAATCGAATTGGTCAACGTGACTGTCCCCACCATATCGATAATCCCATCAAAATTATTTTCAGTCTGTAACTCATTTTTGACATCCAAGACAGCTTCATCAGCGCCATTGGCTATCAGTGCAGTTTTCATAGCTTCCCGGCGTGTCGTTGCGGTCACTTTGAGACCGTATGCCTTGGCTAGTTGGACTGCGGCTAAACCGACCGCGGTCGTCCCACCACGTACTAGCAGCGTTTGACCAGCCTTCAAGCCTAATGATTTAAGTGCCCCAATGGCCGTATAAAAGTTTTCAGGATATTGGGCTAAGCTCACCCAATCGCCAGTGTAAGTCACAGGAAATAGATTTTTATCATTAACTAAAGCATATTCTTGATAACTGCCATCAACTTCTCGGCCAAAGCCACCCATCATAGTGATCACCTTTTGACCAACCTTCAATGAGCTATTTTCAGATACCGCGGCAATCTCACCGACGGCTTCGACACCAATGACCCGTGGAAACTTAACGGATGGTGACCCACCTGCCCGAGTTAACACTTCGTAACGATGCACTCCGAAAGCATGAATGCGCATCACGGATTCATCTTTCGTCGGTGCTGGGATTGGCCGGTCAACAAGTTTCATCACATCTACGTCGCCGGGTTGATCAATCACAATTGCTCGCATAATTATTTGCTCCATTCTATATTTAAGTTGCTTCATCAATAACTTAAGTATAAGGTATATCGTAACGTTACAGTCAAGTTGACACCTGGAGGATTTTAATGCTAACCATTCAAAAATTTGCTGAACTCGCTGGGACCACCCGGCGCACTTTGATTTTCTATGACGAAAAGGGCCTTTTTCAACCAAAGCATGTGGGTGAAAATGGCTACCGTTACTATTCTTATGACCAACTTTATCCGGTCACCTTTATTCTCGGACTGCGCCGCTTAGGACTCTCCATTGCCGAAATCAAGCAATTGACCCAAGCCACTGATACGACTGATTTAAATACTGCACTCAAAAAAGTCCTGTCACAACTTAACACCCAACTAGATAACCTGTCGCTGTTGCGTGAAACCTTGAGTACCCGCTTTAATCAACCAATCGCAACTGAGTCGGTGGTGAAAAACCGACCATTCATTGACACCGTCACACCAAAACTATTTTGCCGTTCCCGACAGTCAGTCGCGTGTACGGAAGCGGAAATCGCCGAAATCTATGCGGAATTCTACGCACAACTCGGCCAACTTAAACTGATGGATCAACAAGATTCTGGCTTTTTGACACAGTTACCAAACAGTGATGCTAACGGTTATCCAACTGCCTCATTCTGTATTTTAAAAGCCGTTTCGCCGCGAACCAACACCGGAGAACTTCCCTTGATTCAAAAACCAGCTGGCAGTTATGTCTCGATTGATACCACTAATGACATGAAAAACATCTGTATTTCATTACAATTATTGTCAGAATACATCACGAACAACCAGCTCAAGATTACTGATCAACTTTGGCAAATGAATTTAGATGAACAATTTACGACTAAAGGCGCTTCCCCAATCGTGCGCCTGCAATATCAGCTCCAATAAAAAACAAAAACGCTTGTTGTGGTTATCCACAGCAGGCACCAAAATAATTATTAAACGTTCTTGCCACCTGACAAGAACTTTTTTTATGAAAATAAAATTTTCACTTACAAAACTATACAGTGTGCTGTATAGTTTATTGGTGAGGTGATTAGATGAATGAAGATGAAATGATTTCACGGCAACTGTTACAGTTAGCCCGCAGAATCAAGCAACGTCGGAATCTCCATATTCAAGATTTGAATTTAACGACGGTCCAGGGTGATGCTTTGAAGTACTTTTTTGAGCATCCTAATCAGACAATTGCAATGTTTAAGGATTATCAAGGAATCACCCATCAAACTGCCCGGGTAATCGTTCAACATTTGGTGCACTTAGGAATCGTCACCTTAGTGCCCAACCCTGACGATGGTCGGTCAAAACTAGTGGTGTTGACGCCACTAGGATTTTCTAAATATGATCAGTTAGACAAACACGGGTGGCAAACCAGTGAAGAACTCTTTGCTGGATTTACACCTGAAGAACAACGGCAATTTCTAACATTAGTGCGACGCGCTAATACTAACTTGGAAAGGAAATGACCTGCGTGAAAACACGCTTATATACCAAAGATGTCACATTAGTTTTAGTAGCAAGTTTCTTTTATTTAATGAGTCCAATGTTAATTAATCCGGTTATCGCTGGTTTTGCGACCAATGCCGGCGCCAGCAGTATTTTAGCCGGCGTAATTGCCGGGGCAATGAACCTAACAGCACTGGTATTACGGCCGTTAGCCGGTAATTTAACCGATCGCGTTTCCAAATATAAATTAACCCTAGCTGGTGGGCTGTTAATCTTATTAGCCAGTTTAGGCTATACCTTCACAACTAGCGTCGCGTTAATCATGGTATTCCGCGTGATTAATGGGCTCGGCTACACGCTGTGCTCAGTATGCATGGCGACTTGGATGGCAGCATTATTGCCAGCAAATCGGATTGGTTCCGGAATGGGAATTTACGGCTTAGCCAGTGCCTTAGGAATGGCAGTTGGTCCAGCAATTAGTGTCTATTTGTACCAACACTATAGTTATCAAAGTGTTTTTTGGGTCGCGTCAGCGTTTAGTGTTTTATTGTTGATCGTGATTCAATTTGTCGGTAATCATGGTGTTCCTACCCCCACGCATCAAACAACTGCGAAAAAGTTTCAGTTCGTCCAGCCTAAAGTCGTCCCACTGACAGCAATTTTACTGTTATTCTCGTTACCCTATTTCGCTACGGAAACTTATATTGTGAGTTATATTGCACATCGCCACTTTGCAGTGCCAGCAGGTGCTTTCTTTCCAGCGTATGCCATTATTTTACTATTTATGCGGCTGGTGCTACGGGATGCGTTCGACAAGGTTCCATTTAAAAAATTCTTCTGGTTAGGATTAGGGTTTAACTTGTTAGGACTGATTGGCCTGACTGATTTGAACAATTGGTTCATGTTATTATTGGGCGCATTTGGCTTTGCCGCGGGCTATGGATTGATGTTTTCAATTTGCCAGGCTAAAGCATTAACCCTAGTTCCGGAATCAGATCATGGCTTAGCGAATAGTACATTCTACATCGGTGTGGATCTAGGCATGTCAGGCGGACCAATGTTAGCGGGATTAATCACCGCCTTTTTACCGTGGGCATGGCTCTATCCAGTCATGGCACTGACATTACCGTTAACGATTGTCGTTTACCTTGCCAATCGTCAGTTATTAGCCTAATTAGGATACGATCATGTTTCTCATCTAAAGGTTGAAAGACTCAGAAGCATCACAAATGTCGCAGTAACAGTAGCTCGTCTAAAGTAGACACACCTAAACTTAGCGCTCCGTCAGTCAAAATCGGTGTGCTGTGGGGGGGGACGGCGTTTCGTGCCGGCCTTACACCACGGACGGTCCGAGAGATTTGCGGTTTTTGCAAAGCTTCCGGGCGAGGCTCAAGACGTTTTTTCAGGCTTGAACCGGTCCCTCGTCCGCATGTTATCGGCAACGACCGGAAGCGGCAGTAGTCGACCAGTTTTCATTACCGGATTGTTGACGTAGTGGTGCAGACCGGCAATTTTTAACTTTCAAACTTTAGTTTCTCATATAAAAAATAAAGGTTCCCTATCAATCATCCTTGATAAGGAACCCGTTTTTGATTATTTTTCTAATGAATCTAAGAAATCTTCAACTTGTTTTTGGGTCTTACGGAACTTATCCACATAGCGACCAGTTTCTTCACCGTCTTCAATGCCGACGAAACTAGGAATACCCATAACACCCATGTCTTGCGCGATGTCAATATTGGCGTCACGATCAACCGTGATCCAATCATATTGATCATATTTAGCTTCGATCTGAGGCATCACTGGTTTAATGAAAGCGCAATCTGGGCACCAATCCGCCGTAAAGAATAACATGTGCTTACCCGTTTTAATGCGTTCGCGAATCTCTTCGTTACTTAAAGTTGCTGTTGCCATTTAAAATGCCTCCAATGTTTATCATGATCGTTTCAATAACCTAAGTTTACCACGTACAAAAAGTAAGTAAAGCGTTTTGTACTATTTTGCCGCAACCGCCAGTGCTTGTTCTAAATCAGCTTGCAAATCGAGTGCATTTTCAATCCCTGTGGATAATCGTAATAAATTCGCCGTGATTCCCTTAGCTTGCCGATCTTCCTCGGACAAGTCCGCATGCGTCTGAACCGCTGGCACCGTCACTAAACTCTCGACACCGCCCAGACTTTCCGCAAAGGACACAATTTTCAAAGCGCGGAGAAACTTATCCACACTGACCCCCGCCGCCAAGTAAAAACTAATCATCCCACCCCGACCTGGATACAACACTTTTTCCACATGTGGATTACTCGTCAACACGCGGACTAATGCTTGTGCATTCGCCTCATGTTGATGCATCCGTAGTGGTAACGTCTTCAAGCTCCGTAGCAACAACCAGGCATCAATCGGATCCAATACTGCGCCGGTCGTGACGAGGTTAAATTCAAGTTGATCGGCATCACTTTGAGCTTTAGCAACCACAACTCCTGCCAGGATGTCATTGTGTCCAGCTAAATATTTTGTGGCTGAATGAATCACAATGTCCGCGCCTAAATCTAGCGGCTTCTGGATCAACGGCGTATAAAATGTGTTATCCACAATCAATTTAATGCCATGCGCCTGCGTTATTTTAGCGGTTGCGGCAATATCAATTACTTTCATCGTTGGGTTCGATGGCGTTTCAAGCCACAGTGCGACCGTCTTATCATCGATTTCATTGATCAATTGCTGCTGATCCTGCCCATCCCAAACAGAAAAGTTTAAATGATAATGATCATGTAATAAATCGAAGAAACGATATGAGCCACCGTACAAATCATCTGAAATGATAATCCGATCCCCACTGTTAAAAAGTGTAAAGACCAATTGAATGGCAGACATCCCAGAAGTCAACGCAAAAGCCGCGACCCCATGTTCCATTTCTGCTAACGTTTTTTCTAAAATACATCGGGTTGGTTGGGCCTCACGTGGATAGTCAAAACCAGTTGATTGTCCCAGGCCAGCGTGACGATAGGCGGTCGAGAGGTAAATCGGCGCGGAAATTGCTCCAGTCTTGGCATCATCCGTCCGGTTACCAGCTTGTGCTAAAAGTGTTTCAATATGTAGGTCATTTTTATTCGTTGTCATTAGTCAACGCTTCTTTCTTTGATTACTATTTTTAGTGAAGGTTTGTGTCAGTTGATGCTTGTGATTAAGTTGTTGATAAGCGTGTGCTATTTGTCATGAATCGGTGGGTATGAGTTACCGGCCTTTAATCAATTAACTCAACTGAAATGTGTTCGACCTGAGTACATCTGGCAGTTAGGTTTTGCTCGAAAAAATATCGGAATTCACAGGTTGAGCACAAAAAAGTCCCCCATCCAGTTACGGACGAGGGACGCATTGGCGCGGTACCACCCAAGTTTATTAGCCGGTCACCCAGCTAAACTTATCGAGTTATGTCTAACTCACTGGGATATCGGCCAGTCCCGCCAGTAGAGCCTCACAACCACTACTAGGCATTCCGAGTTCATCTTCATCACTGCACAGATCACCGCTTTTCAGTTGGCACGGTTTCCTGTTGATCTGGTTCATGATTACTCTTCTCATCAACATGTGCTTTAATTGTATTTTAATCTTACTCTAATCACAGTTAATTCGTCAAGCCGTTGCCCATGGCATTATTGAAAACATCACAACTAAAGTTGGCTCACCTAAATTTAGCGCTCCGTCAGTCAAAATCGGTGTGCTGTGAGGGACGGCGCCAGCCACAGTACGGTCTGACCCCTCAATTCCGAGCCGATAAACCCGTCTTTGAATTGCCCCGCGAGATTAGTCAGCCAAGAACGCCGACTAATTTCGCCGACACTGCACACCGATTTTGACTGACTCCGCTAAGCGCAAATAACTACTGACATAGCGGGAGGTTGTTGCTGATATCATCGGACGTGCAGGTGGCGTTTGACCGGCATTTTTGCCGGTCTTACACCACGGACGGTCCGGGAAATTTGCGGTTTTGGCAAAGTTTCTGGGCAAGGTTCAAGACGTTTCTCAGGCTTGAACCGGTCCCTCGTCCGCATGTTTTCAGCAACAACCGGAAGCAACACAACTAAAAATAGCCACCAATCAAGACCTGAACCAGCCTGATTAGTGACTATTTAATTAACTAACTAACCTAAGCTGATCCGCCAGTCGGGCTAATTCAACTTGTATTTCTTGCACGGCAATTGCTTGTCTAGTGACTGACAAGGTTGCTAACCGCTCTGTGAGTAACCGTTGTTGAGCCAACAAGTAGGCTTGCCGACCAACGCCACTAACAGCGGCGACCACCATTGCTTCGCGGTCACACCCTGACATTAATTTAATCCGACCACAGACTGTTCGACAACTCATTGACTCACCCTTTCTGATTCGATAAGGTTAGTTTACCCCTTTCGACCAACACTAAGGCAAGTCCTTTTTGAAAATTTTAAGCTTGTTGTCGATGAGTCGTCAAAAAGTAGAACGGTACCGCAATGACTAAACACCCCAGTCCCATAATCAACTGAAAACCAGTGGCTTTAGATAAGAGCCACAAGCTGACAATGACCGCAATCACAGGTAAAACGGGACCAAACGGCACGCGGAAATTAGCGCCAGTTTGGGTCTTTCGCCGCCGGAAAACCAAGACGGCCAAAATCGTTGGAATATATTGTGCAAAACGTGACACGACCGAAATGGCTGCCAACGTTTGAAAGGTCCCTGAAATCGCTAATGGATAGGCAATTAAGAACGAAATTACCATGGCCACTGCTGGCACGTTGTGGCGATTCCGATAACCAACTACCTTGGGCATGACACCATTGTCCGCCATCGACGAACCAATCCGCGGCAAGTAGAAGGATTGAGCAGTTGCGACACCTAGAATTGAAATAATAGTCCCTACTGCCACAATCGTTTTACCAACTGGCCCAAGAATCTTTTCAAAACCATCCTGAATTGGTGCGGTACTGCCGGCTAAGCTGCCACCCAGAACCCCGATTGAAACCACTTGAATAGCAATATATAACACAGCTACCACTGCCAAAACAACCATAATTGCCATTGGAATCGTTCGTTGTGGATTGTGGAATTCCTGCGCCGCAATTGCAATCGCCTCAAACCCCGTAAACGCATAAAAGATCAAAATTGCAGCGGAACCAAACGAATTAGCAAAATTGGCGTTAGTCACTACAAACGGCGTGAAATGCGCACCATTAATGAAAAATACGCCAATTACAACGAATAAGACCAGCGGCAATAATTTAGCAACGGTCACAATATTATTGACTACTTTAGTCAAGGTCACACCAGCCACATTGATCAGCGTCAAGCCACCTAGCAACACTAGGATGGTGAGATCTTTCCAAATAGCTTGTTGTAAAACGGGAAAAATCGCACTCAACGCGGTCGTAAAGGCGTTAGCCATCGTTGCCCATGCAATAATACTGATTGCCCAAACACTAAACCCGACCTCATAACCGATAAAATCACCAAAGGCTTCTTTCGCGTACAAATACGGGCCACCATTACTTTTGAAATACGTTGCGTCTTCTGCATAACACAAGGCAATTGAAACAATTAGCAACATATCAAAGATAAAAACTAGAATACTAGCTGGCCCCATCAAGGCTTCCGCCTGACCAGGTAACAGAAAAATACCAGAACCAATAATTGAATTAATCCCTAACAAAATCACACTTAACATGCCAAACTTCGACTTCAAACCAAGTTCACACCTTTCTCTCACACTTTTATTACTTTACCCTTAATCAATCACACGTTCAAGATACGCGGCCCGAATCAATCGATAGGCAACTGGACTCTCAAGTCTGGTCAACTTAAAATTGGGCTGTTCAACTTGACTCAACCAGTGAGCATCGTTAGCTAACTGCCAGCCATAAGATTGTCCACTGACACAACAATAATCTAGTTCATCGGCTTGCGTCAGTAAATGTTGCAACAACGTTTTCAATGGTTTGCTGGTCACGACCAATTGTAAATCGGTCACTTGCGCTGCCATTAGCCAACAGCGTGCTTGGTCGGTCACGCCCCGTAGTTGTTGAGCCATTGCCTGCGCCAGGTTCATCGGCGGCGTCTTTAACGTCAGCACCGTTAGACTTAGCAAAGCGGCGGCTGTGTTGATTAACGCTTGATGACTCAGGCTCGCCAAGTAACCGACCAAATACCATTGCCGTTGTAGCTTAGGCGGCATCGACTGGTTGGATTCGGCCATCACCTGGGGCATCTTTTCAAGTAATTTGGCATACGGCGTGTGATCAATCCGCATCATCAACTCGTCTAACGAAAGTTGTGAATAGATCTCACTCTCATCAGTTGCTGAATTCCAACTTAATAAATCCACATGGTCTGTTGTTTTAAGTTGTGCCACGACCATTTGATCGTCTGTTGACCAAGCGATAGTTGGTTCAAAGTCGTGCCCTGCTAGTTGAATTGAATATTGCCACACGCCGATTCCTCCTTCACTTGATTGATAGCTGTAGCTTACCACCTTAGGACTACTAGAAGGCAAGCCATAGCCCTAACTTTTTTCAACCTTATCTTCGACTCACTGTAACGAAATGGAAATGTTGTCCTTTTACATAACACTTGCGAACTGTGTCAAATCGGGGTAAGATAAGCTTTAATCATAGTCACTATTTCAGGAGGGGTTACAGTTGTCCTATACCATTCAAGAAGTCGCCAAAAAGATGGCCATTTCAACCTACAGCATTCGCTATTACCATGACCACGGCATGCTACCTTTTGTAAAGCGTGATGCCAATAACAATCGAGTCTTCGAAGACACTGATTTAGAATGGCTTCACCTCATCGTCTGCCTTCGTCAAACAGGAATGCCCGTTGAACGCATTCAACATTATTTGGAACTCGTTCAAGAGGGCGAAAGTACCGTTCCTGAACGCTACGAAATGATGAAAGCACAACAGTCACGAACACTTGACGAAATCAACGATCTACAAAATCATTTGAAAACAATCAACATTAAAGTCGACCACTACGCTGATGTCCTGATTCACCATAAGCCTGATAGCTTTGTACCGTCCAACATTCCTGAAGCTGAAGAACACGATGTTTATCAAGAAAATCAATAATTTTCAGTAAAAATCCGTTAACCATGTAATCATAGGTTAACGGACTTTTTTTACACTTCTGTTTGATTAGCCGGATCTAAAACTAGTGATTCTGCAAGTAAGATTTCGCTATATAGCTCATAAATACATTTAGATGCAATTTGATGTGTCAATGCCAACTCATATAAATATTGTCGTTCCGCATCAAAAGCCTGCATTAAGGCACGCCGTTCCTGTAGCGCTTCATCACCAGTAAAAATTTCCGGTTGCCAACTGCTTTGACGCCATTGTCGCAAAAAGCTTCGTAAGCGTGTTTGACGTAATTGATCCCGCAAATCATAAGTCACGCTGGCTTCAACTGCCGGTGTTAATGTCAACTGTGTCAATTGGTGCAGTCCTGCCGCCACCATTTCCGCTCGCATCTTGGTTAACTTTGCTCGCGGTACCGCTTGATTGGCCGGAAGCATGTGCGGTAGTAAAACTGTCGGAACCAACATGCTTAAAATGATGACAACCGTTTCGACCAATAAGACCAGTTGATTATCAGCTGCCGTTAAGACCGATATTGACAATGCTAAGGCTAAAGTGACGGTGCCATGTACACCGCCAAGCGCAAAAATCAACGCATCGCGTGACATAAATTTAACCGCCAGTCCATGAATGTAGCGACCGACTAGTCCTAAGCTATAAACTAACAGCCCTATCCAGAGCCAATGACCAGTCGTCGGGGCTGCGTGATAACCCGTCACAATTCGAGCTAATAAAATACCCAGAATCACAAAAACAAAGCTGTTTAAAATTTCCGAACCAAGGTTAATTAACTGAACGGATAAATGAAATTGTCTTGGCTCCGAGAAACGACTCCGCTGTGCTTCCCCGTTATAAACTAATCCTGCGCTGACTACCGCAATAATTCCAGACATTGCCATGGCTTCGGCCAATAAGTAAATCACGATTGGCGTCATCAGATAAATAATAATCTGTGACGATGCCAAGTTCCAGCGAGAGCGCAATAGCGCCTGGCGACAAATCATCAGAACAAAGGCAATTGCGGCACCAAAGACCAAACCGCCCCCGGCTGACCACAAGAAAGCGACTAGATTTTTCCCCAAAGCCAACTGACCACTGGTATACCACAACACGCCGGCCTGCAAAATGATCAGACCAGTGGCATCATTGAATAACGCCTCCAAGCGCAATAACGAACCAACCTGCGCTGGGAGCTTACGACCACCAGTTACCGAATCCAGTGCGGTTGCATCCGTTGGCACACTAATTGCTGCCATAATTAACGCTAATGGCCACACAATCCCGCCAATCACATGGACGGCTAATCCAACTACGATTGCAAGTGCCACCGCCATTGAACCCGCTGTTTCTAAAATCAATAGACGTTTCTTCCGAACCATTAACACTCGCGTATTTTGGCCCTCAAAAAATAATAAGGGCGCAATAATTGCTGTCATAAAAATTTCATTATTAAAGGACAAGATGGTGGCATTCGTTATCGGTACTAACCCAACCAAGAGCCCCATTAATAAGTTGATATATGTTGGTGCAATTTTTTTGAATCCTTGTGCTAATAAATTACTAACTGCTACCGCAATTAAAATCATCAACGTCGACGAATAAATCGTAGTTGTCAACATGTCCACCCCACCTAATCAGAATACTAATTTGATTATACCCGCTTAATTGATAAAGTACCCAGCAATTTGCCTCATAGAAAAAGCACGCTAGTCAATTACACGCGTGCTTAAAACAACCTTTATTCTGGCCGATTAATGCCAACACTAGCTTTAATATACGCATCACTATCAATTGCTTGCATCACCAGATCTGCAATTGCGCGCCGCGAAACATTGTGTCCGCCAAACGGTTCACCTTTTTGTGTAACTTCATAATCAGCCGAGCCATTGTCAAACCAGCCTGGGCGAACAATTGTATAATCCAGATCTGAGGCCTCAATCACATCCGCTGCAGCCCGGTAGCCACGTAACATTGGATTACTTTCAAGATTGCCATCAGCGCCCAAACTTGCTGGAATTTCATTGTAAATTCCCATTGATGTGATAAAAATCAGCCGTTTAACTTGTGCTTGCGCCATAGCGGCCATAATACTTTCAGCCATTACTTTTAAATTACCACTCAACGCAGCAAATACGGCATCTTGGCCGGCCATCGCCGCAGCCAGCTCGCCCACATTCGTCACATCACCTTGGATAACTGTTTCACGTGCACTATTTGCATCAATACGATTGGCATGTCGGGCAAATAACGTTAGTTGATCATTACTATTCGCTAACAAACATTTCCGCGTTGTTGACCCAACTGAGCCAGTAGCGCCAATAATCAAAACTTTTTTCATTTTTAATAACCTCTTTTATTTAATTGACAGTGTTACTATAACGCCTTGCCATTAGTGCAAAGCCAATTTTTTTAATACGTGGTCACCACCGCGGCCATAATTTGTAATTGACCAGATGTTCGCTGAATTGGCAAAACTGTTTTTAATGGCCAAACATGGCGGGCACTCCCATGAATCGAGGCAGTCACTCGACTTTTCCCAGTCACTTGCCAACCAGTTGACGTTTCTTCAACAGTAATTTGATCCGCTTGTGAGTCGAAGTAAGCCATTTGTCCTTGTTTGATTTCAGTGAGCCATTCTGCTCGTGGTTGAACATAACCCGTCATATGTGTCAGCGTAAATTGCGGCGCTAATAGTTGGTCAAGTCGCTCAACATCTGCTGCAACCATCGCACGATTATAATTTCGATACAACTCAATTAGATCATTTTTCATAATTATCACCTGAATTATTCTTTAAGTTAAACTCAGTCTACACGGTTGCAGTAACTGCAAGGCAAGACTTTAATCATTATTTTCTTTCACCTGGTAAAATCAGGAAAACTGCTGCTAATAAAGCCAGCAACAATAATCCGGAACCTGTCAGAATGGCCTGTTGAAATCCAGCTACCTGACTGTGTGCCATATTTTGAACTGCGACCAAGATGGCTAATCCGACCGAGCCACCGATTTGATGCATCACATTGACCACCCCGGAAGCTGCCCCGGCATCACGCCCCTGCGTATGAGCTACCCCGGCTGCAGTAAATGGACTTAGCGATAAGCCTTGTCCAACACCAATCACAGCCATTGGTAAGGCAATTCCCAACCAATAGCCAAGTTCTGGCGTAAAGAAACTCAGCCAAAACATTCCAATCAACGTTAACCCAATACCGACAATCAGTAACCAACCGTTACCCCATTTAGCAGTCAAACGCGCCACCTGCAAGGCGACAATAAAATTAACAATCGTTAGCGGGAAAAAGGCAATTCCCGCCATCAGGGCACTAAAGCCTAGTTGATTCTGCATTAACTGTGGTGTAATAAACCAAAAACCGAGCATTGATCCGAGGTATAAAAACCGACCAAGATACGCACCCAAACGTTCACGATCCGCAAATAATCGTAAAGGCATGATCGGTTGTGTCGTTTGCCGTTCTTGAAAAATAAATCCGGTCAACATCACGATGGCTAAAATTACAGCTGGTAATTTTGCCCAAGTTCCGACAATACTGTAAACTAAAGCACTCATCCCAATCAATGATGTAATCGTCCCGACCCAGTCGAGTTTACCGCCATTCTGACCACGATCAGCCTTTAAATGCCGCATCGCTAAGTAGAACATCCAAATACTAATTGGCACATTAATGAAGAAGCCAACGCGCCAAGTTAATAAACTAGCAAAGACACCGCCAATGACCAGGCTAACACTTGCCCCAATACCAGCCATCGCACCATAATAAGCAATGGCCCGAACGCGGGCAGGACCTTCATAAGTATCCATCAAAATAGCTAGCGTTGTAGGGGCTAAGATTGCTGACCCAATGCCTTGAAATGCGCGTGCCACAATAATCATCGGTGCGTTAACCGCTAACCCAACAATTAGGGAACCGAGGCCAAAAATGGTCAACCCAATTTCAAAAATCCGACGCCGGCCAAATAAGTCTCCGGCACGGCCACCAAGCAGCAAAAAGCCCCCAAAGGTTAACGAATAGGCACTGCTGACCCAAGAAAGTGTCTGCTGATTCAATTGCAACTCTTGGGCAATTTTCACGGTTCCCGTAAAGATAATCGAATTATCCAGTAAAATCATAAAATAACTGAATAGAATAATTAATAGAATCCAGTCAAAGCGTTTATTTTTTGTCATGTTGTGCTCCTTGTCTTTTAGTGAATAAATGCAGTTTAGACCCTTGAAGCTACTGCAAGGCAAGCAAAAAATTAAACTTTTTTCTGAAAATATGTCGATACCAAGCTGATGCCAATTCTGACAAGATACCAGCCTTGTTTAACTTATTTTCCTAAAAGTTCTTTAACGACTAAAAAAATCACTTTAAATGAGTGGTTAGCACTCATTTAAAGTGACTTTTAGTCATAACACTTGTTGTTTTCTATAAAAACGAATCTCAACAACTCCCACAAACACGACGACCAATCCCATGATTCGCACTAACGAAGCTTTGTTAACTGTCGACTGGAATCACCCCAGATGATCAATTAAACTATTCACGCTCATAAGTCAGTGGTCCCTGATTAACCAAAACATCCGGTCTAACTTCAACTGTTGCTTGTTGCACAATTAAAGATCGACTGGCTTGATGAAAAGCTCCGAAATGATCGGTGTGATAGTGCTGACGATAAGCAGTTTCATTTTCGTACAGGTCAAACACGATTAATTGTTGTGGATCTGCGGTTGATTGACCTAAATAACCCGTCACTAGACCTGGTTCAGTGGTCATTGCTGTCTGCATTTCAGCGGTTAATAACGACTGGAATGCTCGTAACTGATCGGCCTTAACCGTGAATTCAGTTAGAACTACCAAATACTTGGTAGGTGCCATGATCCGTAAAGCTGGTCCTGACGTCAACAGTAAGATTGGCGTTAACACTGTCACCGACTGTTCCACCACGGCCTGTCCCGCAACCGTCTTAAAAACTTGAAATTGCGGTGACTTGGCATGAATTTCATAACTCGCTTGGTCTCGATATAATTCAAGGACCCGATTTTCAACACCATTGAGATCTAGATGTCCCGTATACATTGCTAAAGTCCCTGGTTCTCGGGTAATTGACTTCAACAAATTTTGTTCACCAACTCGTGCAAAAGCGGCCCGCTCACTGGCCTTAATACGTAATTTGAACAATCTGAATAATGGCGCCTGCTGCAACACTACCATCGATTTCACTCCTTTATGCACCGAAACCACAACTTAATTTAAGGCTGGTAATGGTCTGATTGTTTTCGCAGGAACACCACCCACGATCGTGTTGTCAGGGACGTCCTTGGTCACAACGGCACCCGCCGCGACCACGACGTTATTCCCAATATGCACACCACCAATGATGGTCACATTGCCACCAATCCACACATCGTTGCCGATTGAGATCGGCTTCGTGTAAGTAATCAAATACTTACTACCATCTGGGCGCGTGCCAAACCGCTTGCTGGCATCCAGCGCATGGGCACCACAATACAACTTAGTATCGGGGGCAATGATGACTCGGTCACCCAAGGTAATCCGATTAGAATCTTGGAATGTGCAATTGCCGTTAATGAAGACGTCATCGCCCACATTAATATGACTACCGTAAATCGCACTAAAACTACCGTTAATGACTAACCCCGTGCCAACTTTGCCAAATAATCCTTTGATTGCCTTGGCCCGCTCAGCCATATCCTGCGTCGTATTAATTAAACTGACTAACTTTCTGCCCTTTGCCAACAGGCTTTGTAGCTCAGGATCACGATAGTCATAATCTTGTCCTGCTAATAGCTTTTCATGTTCAGTCATCATCTTAACCAACCTCCTAGAAAATCGCTACGCCGTCAACTGTTGCCAATTATCGCTAAAAATCTGTCGTTTTTGACTTGCGGTAATCCGCATTGCATTGACCGCCTGCTCGATAATTGCCGTCGGACCTACGGGTGGAATTCCAAATGGTGAATCAGTTCCAAATAAGACATGGTCATTGCCAAAGAAATCCATCGCTAACTCAAGGGCTTTCGGGTTACCCAAAATTGCCGTATCTACATAAAAAGCTTTAAAATCTGCATAGTTTTCAGCAGACTGAATGTATTTGATTCGTTCACTAAAGAATGGCACCATCGCACCTGCGTGATGCACGATGACCTTTAATGTTGGATACTTACGGAAATATTTGGCAGCAACAATCCCATTCATCGCTTGTGTTAATTCATATTCCCAACTAAACGTGATATTGTTATCCGTCTTAGCAGTATCAAAGACTGGATGTAACCAAATTGGTGCCCCGATAGCCGCCAATTTTGCAAAAATCGGTTCATAAGCTGCGTCGGTAATCGGCTTACCTAGTGCTTGCGTAAAGAGCTGCACACCGACTAATTCATGACTACCCACAATTTGCTCATCAATCAGTCGCAAGGCGGCCGGAATATTGTTCATCGGTAACATGGCAACCCCTGCTGGGAAAATTGCGCGATTATTTTGGACCATTGCGGCAATCTCCTCATTCGCCGAACGACATAAGTCCGCAGCCTGCTCAGAATCAACAAAATCTTCTGGATTTAAATTGACCGCCGAGATCACTTGCTGATGTCCAGCCGGTAAGCTGACCAAATGCTTGGCCATATCAGTCAACAGCGGATTCTTCATATACGGAAATTGATCTAAAATCTTCGGGTTAATGGCGACCATCTTCGCTAAAAATTTTGGTGGTAACACGTGTGCAAAAACGTCAATCATTGGCATAATTAAAAAATCCCCTATTTTAAATTTCTACTTAGCAACAGCAACTGACCAGATTCAAGTCGGCATCACCTAAAATGATGGCACCCATCTATCTTCCATCGACCCATTTCATAATTTCTCCCAGTTTAACTCATTGACAACATCATACGGTCATATGATGACAATGTAAAATGCCTAATTTTAATGCCTTTCTATACTCTTTACGTATAACCTGGTGACTACTTAGCCAGATACCTTTTCAATTTCTCAGTTATCGTTAGTCTTCAAGCTCTAGTCTCGAATTGACAAAATAAAAAAATACTAAGCAAACCGGTTATTTTGAGATTGCTTAGCGTTTTTTAATCTGTCTCGGGACGGTATCTTGTTGATCGACCGTGTCCATGTTCTAAATCATGCACAATATTAGTCCCAGGATGCACCAAATGATGGGTATTTCGAAATTCAATCGACAACTTTGTATGGGCCTGCAAGTCTGCTAAAACTTGTTGGTATAACGCTTCGTCGCGCGGAATTTCTAAGAGATCATAACTATGTAACAGTTTCTCATTGGCGCGCTGTGCCTGCAAAAAGAACGTATAACAATCGAATAAATGATTATCCACAATCATTAAATGATAACGCCATTGATAACGCCGTAAAAAATACTTATCAAAATTAGCCAGTAACGTTTTAGACTCTTTCAACATGACCCTAGCCTCCTATGCTTGATGACCACCAACCAGTTTTGACCGGTCAATCGCTGTGCCAGCAGCCGTTTTACTGTAACCACGGACAATCGCACGATAACCATACCGACTACGAATCTGATCAATAGTATGTTCCAACTTTAAATTAGCTTCTGCCTGGCGTTGATTGCTGAATAAGGATAGCTGTAAACTATTAGGCTTACTGATGCGGTTGACACGCACACCCAAGTTACGTAAGGCATTCCCCTGCCAGCGCTTTTCAAATAAATATTGAACTGCTCTAATAAGATCATTTGTCTGATTGGTCGGATCAATTTTAGTCTGAGCACTCCAACCGTGTTGCGCCGCATCATCCGCGGTTGAAAAACCAACCTGAACACTGACGACTTCACCCAAAACATCATGTTCGCGCAAACGCGTCGCCACTTGATCACAGATTTCAAATAGCACCGTTTCGATTTCCTGCCGGGTTGTATAATCCCGCATTAACACTTGGCTGTTCCCATAACCTTTATTTTCAGCCCGCGGAACATAACGTTTGGCTAAATCGGAATAATCAATGCCCCAACTATGAAAATAAAGTGCATCGCCTAAAACACCAAACTTTTTGCGCAACGCTTTCCGATCGGCATGGGCCAAGTCGCCAATCGTATGAATGTTCATCCGTTCCAACTTATCAGCAGTCTTATTACCAATTGACCAGAAATGTGTTAAGGGCGCAATTTGCCAAAGCTTAGTGGGCACGTCTTCATAATGCCATTCCGCTTGCCAAGGGGCTTGTTCCTTGGCTTCGTTATCTAATGCGAGCTTTGCCATCAGTGGATTCGGACCAATCCCCACGGTCGTGACAATCCCCGTCTCGTTGAAAACTTTTTTCTGAATCTGAGTCGCAATATCACGATTCGACCCAAACAACCGATGACTATGGGTCACATCAATAAACGCTTCATCGATACTGTAAACATACCAATGGGCGTCATCCGTAAATTGACGAAAGATCTGATTGATCCGGTAATTTAAGGTAATATAATCACGCATATGCGGTGCCACTAATTCAATATCCATATTTGATTTGATTTCATATTTTCGAGTTCCCAACCGAACATTATAGTCCCGTTTAGTATCTGGAGAAGCAGCTAGGATTAAGCCGCCTTGCGATTCTGAACGTGACAAAACTGCAATTTTTGCAGCTAATGGATATTCACCGCGCCGGATTGCTTCCGTACTTGCGAAAAATGACTTGCAATCAATACACATAATGTCACGTTCTGGTAACCGACTTTTATCATCAAGGGGTGTCGGCATAAAACCACCACTTTTCATCAGATTTACTGACACGAGTTGTTGACAATCAGGCTGAATCATCAATCACAATTCCGACTTCTTTAGTCTATATTATACGAACATACGTTCTAAATGGCAAGCCTCTATTTGAAAAAAATTGAAAATTAAAAAGTAGCACCTGACTGGACTACTCCCTAATCTGACCGCCTGATCACTTAATTTCGCAAAAAATTAATGAGCAGTTTATCAACTTGCTTATTCTCATGTAACTTACTATGCTGAGCATTTGGTCCCGTAATCTGCTGTTCTTGATAAGACTTTGCCCTGGTCGCAACCAGATAACGTAATGATTTGGAAGACGCATTGCTAACTGAGCCATCCGAATGTGATCCATCTTGCTTGTTACCATAAACATTTAGGACAGCGATTTGATTTTTAGGATATGTCTGACGTAACTTTAACAATGAGCGATAGTCAGTTTGCATCTTATTAGGTTTACCAGCACGATTTAGCATCATTTGATTAGGCTTGTCGCCCATACCTAAGATTCCATTAAAGTGGCCGGCAATATCAACCTGCTTTTGCAATTTAGGTAAACTTTTCGTATTACCAAGCAAATAAAACATGATGGCCATATTTCCCATCGAATGACCAACCATATTAAACTTTTTGATGTGATAAGTCTGTTGTAGCTTAATCACCGTCGCTTTGGCCCACCGCCCCCATTGCTGGGAATTTCCATTGCGATTGTCCTGGAAATTAACTTCTACAATTGGCTGATAATCATGCTTGTGAAAACGTCCAGTCAAGGTTACTTTCCCAGTTTTTGAGACTGTCGCCCGCATGATTGTTTTCGTCAGACCGGCCTTGACTAGTGACTGCGCCATCTGATCTTCAGCACGATAACTACTTCCCCAGCCATGGAAAAATAATGTTGGTTCATACTTGCTAGCATTGGCTAACTCAGAAACGTTTCGGTTAGTACTGCCTGACTTTTCAGTCTTACCACAAGCAACGAGCCCAACACATAGTAAAACAAGCCCCACAAACAACATCAATCTTTTCTTCATACAATTTCCCCTAAACCCTAATAGTTATTTTATCGACCTGAACTGATATCATAGGCCCACCATTTGTCAGCCGCAACTAATTCCACATAGCGAATTTCATCAAGATGAAAAAATTTAACGCTGTCATTAGCGAGCTGTAAATAAATCTGGTCTCCTTGATAACCGGCCACAACGCCTTGATATTCAGCAGTAAAACAATTGTTTTCCAACGTATCACTTTGAATTAAAACCGTTTGACCACTTTTCCAAGCTGCTTCTAGATTAGCAGCGATTTCGTCCGCTGGCATTTCAGGTTTAACCTCACGCGGTTGTGCTTGCTGACTCTCACTTTCCATATAAGCACTATGGTCACTCAAAATCCATCCCATCCACTTAATCATACCACGGTCATCATAAAGCCACTTTTCACGCGGAACAACTTGTGCCATTAAAATCACCAACCTTTTAATGGCCATTATACGAACATACGTTCCCGATTGCAAGTGACTTATTTTCAATCTAGGGCTAATCGGTTCTTTGGTAATGACAAGCCACCACTTATAAACCGCAAAATGTACTAGTTGAATTTGCCATCAAAAAAGTTGTTATTTACTCAGCCTATTCCAAGTAAGTAACAACTCTTTTTAATTTAATTGCCTAATGTTTACGTTCAATGCCAACTGCACTTAACAAGGTCATCAAACCAACACCAGCCAATGCTAACCAGTTTGTCGACTTTTCATTGGTTTGCGGCAACTGATTTTGATGCTCTTGTGACTTGCTTGATTTTTGCGCAGCTGTTTGAGTCGGGCGAGTCATGGTTACTGCCAATTGATCTGGCTGACCAGCTATTTTTCTTGTGGGGATTGACTGCTCAATTCCTTTTTCGCCATTCGGTTGTTGTGGCTTTATCCCAGGATTAATAACATCATCCGTAGACGTTGAAGGACTCCCAGCTTCAAGATAAGTAACAGTTGTCACAATATTATCACTTGTTGGCGTAATGCCATCTACCGCTGCAACAACGGCTGGCGTAGCAGCATAGTTAGCAATGATCGGCGCATTTTTAGCATCAAACTGAGTCGTTGTGGCTGTCCAATTATGCCAGTGACTTGGTCTTTAACACCACTTCGATTAAACACAATTGTGGTCTCCTGATCTGGTGCCGCTTGCGTGCCATCCGCATAGACGTAATGGATCGTTTGCGTGACCATTTTCTGGTCACTAACGCTGGTACCGGCATGCTTTAAGTGCACAGTAAAGGTTCCTGGTGTTGCTTCAAAAATAGCCCCATCACTAGGATAATCATCGCTCACTAATGAATAGCCTTGTTCAAGATAAGTTTGAACTGTCGGCGCTGTTGCATAGTCACTATGTGTCCCCTGAGTCCCGGTCACCGTCTGCACCGTTAAAGCCTGTCCGGTCGTGTCATCTACGTAATTAATCTGCACAGTGCCCTCTGCTTTAGCGGGAGTAAAATACAAATTAACGGTCTGTGGAGCCGCGGTATAAATTAATTGTAAATTTTCAACGCTAGCACCAACATACTGATAACCGTCAATACTAGTCAAACTAGTTAAATCGGCCTTATCTCCCACGGCCTTATCTGTGCCTAAAACCGTTTGGGCTTGAATGATTTGATTCGTTTGCTGATCCAAATAGTTTATCGTGATTGATGGCGCCGTTTGCCAGTTAGTTGGCCGGAAGATCATAGCATCCGTCATTAATTGGACACTGTTGCTAATTGCACCATAATACTTGTTTATATAGTAATCAGTATCACCCGTATGTCCCAAATAACCCCACTGGCCGTGATAAAAAGTGACAGCATTTTTCGCTGGCGCCGCAATATAAAATTGATTATCACCTAAATATTGTGCTGAATTCCAAGTCACTGATGTAATATTTCCATTTTCATCATAGGTATACACGGGTGTAATCACATTAGATTGGTCATAAGCCGTATGCAAAACTTCGCCATTAATACCAATCTGTTCATCTGCCGTATAAGTCAGCGGTTGACCTGCCACGATATTAATTGGTTGATAATTAATTGCGGCCTGTCCCACCGCAAAAATCCGCATATCGGTCGTTAAATTCATGCCATTTAAGACAGAAAAGTCAGTCAAGGCGTTGTCTGCCAACTGAATCATTTTCCAGCTTGTCACCTGATTATTACTCATCGCAATCATAGTTGGTGCTAATTGTTTTAACTGGGAATTGGTTAACCCATAATTTGCATTTTGGGCAGCATGGTAGTTGGCCACAATATTGGAATCAGGTTGCAAGTTAAAGTACCTTAAATTATCAACATTTAATTTAGTCAGTGGTGTCACATCAACTTTTGCAAAAAAGGCGGTGTACAGACCAAGTTCACTAAAGCGTAAATTTTCTAGCGGTGTTAAATCGAATCCACTAGCACGCAGATCTGCCTGTCCTTGAGGATTTGCTAAATAAACGTACAGATTTAACTTTTTAGTTACAGGCAAGTTTTGAAATGCTTCCATCCCCGTTAAACTAGTTACCACGATTGGCGCGGATTCCGTCCCAATCGCCACGGTTTGCCCCGTATAATTGCGAATATCACCAACTGTAATATCGGCATCAGCCGCCAACTTCAAACTGGTTCGAACTTGATTAGCGAGATTACGATCCGTAAAGTTGACCACCTGAGCATCATCATCTGGGTCAGCCGCCAACTTTGCTTGGATTGCCGCACGATTGCTCAGTTTGCTAACCGACACTTGTTTTGCAACTGATGTCGCCTTCGCTTCAGTTTCGGTCGGTTGTACCTGATTATTGCTACCAGCTGATTGTGAATTTTTAGCCGTTTCAGACGTTGTTGTCTGAGTAGTTACACCATTAGTCTCAGTCGGCGCTTTTTCACTTACTTGCGTTTGGCTAGGTTGACCTGAAGCCGAACTCGGCGTCTCATTGAGTGTCTTATCTTTCTGAGGAGTCGTTGTAGCTCCTGTGACACTTTTATTAGTGTCCTCAATTTTTGTGTCCTGTTTTTCCGTATCACCAGTCGTTGTTGCAGCACTGTCACTAGTTTGTGAAGTTGGTGCTGAATACCCTTTTATAACCACTGTTTTAGTCGCTGCTGACCGCTCAGTTTGGGTCATATCCGTTGTATTACTAGACTCGGCCGCCTCTGTGTTAGCGCTTGCAACCCGTCCCAGTACAAATGGGCTCACTAAAGTTAATACTAACGTACTGAAATATAACCAACTATACCGGCGTATTTGAATCGCTTTTTTTTGTTCATTTTTAGTCATTTTTCTGTCCCCTTAGCTGAATAAAAATTGCAACAAATTACCATCGCATTTGATTAACCCCATTAACATTATACGTCATTAGTTAAGGTGAAACACTATTAAGCAGGAACATTGTCACAACATTTCAGTTATTTTGTCGAACAGAGGTCACTAATTTTTTTACGAAAGCTAGTTGTTAAAATTGCCTTGTTTGAATATTAGATTACTGTTACAATTATCATCAAATTCCAAGAAAGTGGTGAAACAGTGTGTCTTTTGACTTATTAGGTTGGATCAACCTGCTGACTAATATTATTTTTACAACTGTCCTTCAAGGGGCTTAGTCTGCACTTTTTTCAACCCGTCAAAGTCACCTTTATCACTGTCACAGCAACCTAACCATTAGCGTTTTGCACAACCCTTGAAGGAGTTAATTATGACCAAAATCATGCACCGCAACCTCCATCTAGGCTACGGCTACACCGCCTTAGCTTTTTTCGGCATCACCAGTTTATGGGTGATTTTCTTGCAACAACGAGGCCTTTCGTTAGTCCAAATTGGCTTATGTGAAAGTCTCTTTCACTTCACTAGTCTCCTCTCCGAAGTCCCCTCTGGTATTTTGGCTGACCGTTTCGGTGACAAGCCCGTTTTAATTGCCGGTCGGGTTGCCGCCATTTGCCACGCACTCATTATGCTGACGGCCCACAGCTTCTGGTGGTTCGCCCTCGGTTTTGTCTTGCAAGCTTGGGCCTATAATCTCCAATCTGGCACGATTGAAGCCTTGCTCTATGACACCTTAGCAGATCATCAGGCCACCGATAAATTTGCCGTTGTGACTAAAAATATGAATTTAACCATTGAATTAGTCGATACCATTGGCGTGTTGCTGGCGGGTTGGTTTATTCATGGTTATCTGGCACTGACTTATTGGCTCTATGCCGCAGCCGCCGTCCTCGCAATTATCGTCATCTTAGCGTTGCGCGAACCACAACATGCGAAAGCAACCGTCGCTACGACCAATTCGATTTGGCAAATTACGCGGGCAGCTGCGCATTGGTTACATCAGTTACCGCAACTGCGACGATTAATGCTATTTCATGCCGCTTTTAGCGCAATTGGCACGACCTATTACTACTATTTTCAAAGTGTGATGACCAGCCATGGGTTTAGTGGTCCCCTCATTTCCGGAATTTTAGTCATGACCGCCATTTTAAACGTTGGAGGCGTCCAACTAACCCCTTGGTTGCAAAAACAGGTTTCACAATTAAAACTCCTGATTACTTTAACCTTGCTATTAACAATTAGTTTAACCAGCGCGTTCTGGGTCAATATCGGCTGGTTAGTTGCTAGTTATTTAGCCGTCAACGTTTTACAGGCGGTTATCGAGCCGTTACTTTCAAACTATTACAATCAGCTGATTCCAAGCGGTCAACGTGCAACTTTACTGAGTGTTGCCAGCATGTTGTTCAGCGTCGTCATGATTCTGATGTTTCCAATCATCGGCTGGCTGATTGAACGCAGTAATTTTACGACTGTCTTCGGAGTCTTGGGATGCGGATTAGGCCTACCATTACTCATCGGCTTCATCTTCAAGAAACACTATCAGCATTAACAAAACAGTCTGGGACAGACATATTTTGAAACCTTCTGATGATTGAAAGAATCAAGATGTGCTGAGCATAATGTGATTGTTTTAACGGTTTAACAGTCGTTTGACCATCCAATCAGCCACAAAAGTACTGGCTGTATCGTTTTAGTCATTGACACAATGCGTATTGCCAGAAAATTCAGCGTCATATTTATCCGTTGATGAGTAGTTAAAAAGTGATCCTAGAAGTCATTTTATGATTTCCAGGACCACTTTTGTTAACTTGAAAGCGCCATATCGTAATTGAACATCAAGTTAGACATACGTGCCTTATAGGTTCGGTTCGTTAACTCGCACAATATATCCTCAGGACTAATCCTAGTAACCAACTGGTTTGTCACCATCGGTACCTGGTTGATCAATTCCCAAACTTGATTTTTGATGAATTGTTGGCTCTTTAATGATTTTAACAATCAAATCAGCAATGCTTTTACGTGAGACAATCGTGCCTTTATATTCTTCGCCTTTTTCTGTCAATTCGTAATCGATTTTATCTTCATTAGTCATGTATGCACAGCGCAGAATCGTAAAATTAACATCCGAATCTTCAATTACCTTAGCCGCGCGTCGGGTATCCTCCATCACTTCATGCCCAATAACGTTCTCATTCCAATCATCAAATTTTTTCGGAAGTTCATGATATAGTCCTAATCCACCCACATAAATGAGGCGATTTACATTGCTGGTATTCATCGCTTGTATCATGCTTTTTGCCATTGGCCCAAATTTACCACCTAAGTTTGCATAGACAATGTCTTGATTTTTCATGACCTCTATCAACTTCTTAGTATCATTAACATCTCCATCAATAATCTTTTCTCGACTAGGGTTCTTAACCGTTAATCTATTAGAATGACGTAAATATAATGTTAAATTGTCTCCAGTTTCCTTCAATAATCTATCGCGAACTAATTTCGCAATTTGACCGTTTGCGCCAAGAATCAATACATTTTTCATTTTATAACTCCAATATCTCACTATGACAGTGGCTTAACCCTTAACTCAGATATACTAGCCTCCGATAAGCCAATCGAAAGACTTTTTCGTTAACTTCAAATTTCGTTAGTTTAAATATTGTGCAAAGAAGGTAGCTAATTTTTTGAACGGAATCAAGTTATGGTTCACGCCACCATCATACAGGTCAGTGTGAACGGCTCCTGGAATTGTCAGGAATTCTTTATTCTCAGTATATTTAGAATTCGTCGTCATTTTCTTGAACTCATCTTTACTGAAGTAATAAGAGTGTGCTTGATCCCCATGGACCATCAAAACAGCACTCCGAATTTCATTAGAATACTGACAAATCGGTTGGTTAATAAAGGACATTGTGCCAATTGTATTCCAACCATCATTTGAGTTAACTGAGCGAGCGTGATAGCCCCGGCTGGTCTTGTAATAAGCGTGATAGTCTTTAACAAATTGTGGCGCATCGTCTGGTAATGGATCAACGACACCGCCAGCTCGTTGGTAACGCCCACTTTGATAATCGACAGTCCGTTGTTGATTGAGTGTCGCCTTCAGCTCATGACGAGCAACTTCACTATCATCATTGTCAAAGTAACCGTTAGCATTGACCCGACTCATATTATACATGGTCATGGTTGCAGTAGCCTTGACCCGAGTATCTAAAGCTGCAGCATTGAGTGCCATCCCACCCAAACCACAGATACCAATCATCCCAATCTTTTCAGGATCAACATTTGGCTGGATGGACAAAAAGTCAATGGCAGCTTGAAAGTCTTCGGTGTTAATGTCAGGCGAAGCCATGAATCGAGGTTGACCAGAACTTTCTCCGGTAAATGAAGGGTCAAAAGCAATTGTTAAGAATCCCTTTTCAGCCATCGTTTGGGCATAGATACCAGAAGACTGCTCTTTTACGGCTCCAAATGGTCCGCTAATAGCGATAGCAGCCAGTTTACTCGTGACGTTTTTAGGGGTATACATATCGGCGGCTAAAGTGATTCCGTAACGGTTATGGAAAGTGACCTTCTGATGATCAACTAAATCACTCTTCGGAAATGTCTTATCCCATTCTTTGGTAAGCGTTAATTTTTCGTTTTGCATGTGTTTATCTCCTTTTTGATTAATGATATTTGTTAGCAAGAAAATCTAGGCAATCGATTTGAAATTCCGTTTGGCGCAATGTTTGTAGCAATTGTTGACGCTGACACTGAAGAATTTGCTGCAGGCAAGTATAATCGCCACGGTTAAAGCTAGCTAAGATTTTTTGACTATCAGTTTGATTAAAGCCTGCATCCGCGAGATTCTGTTCGAGCAGTCCAAGTTTATTGTTTGCGTTAGTCATGCTTTGTCCTTCCCTTACTGTGATTACAGTTTACCTGCTGCGTTCAATTATGTATAATACTTTGTAATGATAACTAGTTATTCGATTTTAGAATAACTGGTTCACTTAGAAGGGATAGTTATGGAAATTCGAGTACTAAGATATTTTGTTGAAGCAGTAAGGCAGGCTAGTATTACACGAGCCGCTGAAGCCTTGCATGTGTCGCAACCGACTTTGTCTAAACAGTTGAAGGGTTTAGAAAATGAGATTGGTAAGCAATTATTCCAGCGTGATAACTATGGTATTAAATTGACGACTGCTGGAACATTAATGCGAAAACGGGCCGAAGATATTTTAGCGATGGTGGACAAAACTAGCGCAGAATTTTCTGCTATGACGACACTTACGGGAGGAAATCTCTATATTGGTTGTGCCGAATCACAATCGATTCGGTACTTGGCAGCATCCGTTAGCACTTTTCGTCAACACTACCCAGATTTGCGCTTTCATTTGGTTAGTGGAGATACCGAGCTGGTTACCGATAAACTTGATCAGGGATTGGCTGATTTAGCAATTATCGCTGAACCACCGCGTCTAGATCATTACACTTACTTAGAGATACCTGGTGCCGACACTTGGGGCGTTGTAATGCGGCAAGAAGACCCTCTATCCCAAAAAGAAGTCATTACACCGACTGATTTGAAACATCAAGCAATCATCTGTTCTGAACAAGCGATTAAAAATGATATCCCGCGCTGGGCAGGTGACGAAGTTTTTAATTTAAATTTGATTGGAACGACCAACTTGGTATTTAATGGATCGGTCTTTGTTCGAAGCGGGCTGGGAAAACTGTTGTCATTTAAGGGTCTTTGTGATACCAGCGCGACTAGTGGTTTGACGTTTCGCCCACTAAGTCCCCAATTAAAAACGAAGATGTATATTATTTGGAAAAAGTACCAAGTCTTTTCGCCAATAGCTGAGCGTTTCGTGGAACAGTTACAAGCGGATTTTGCCAATTGATTAAATCGGGTGAAAGATAATATCAGTAGAACCGCTTCTGAATTATTTAATCAAAAAGGCTATAACAACGTTACCTTCTTTTACCAGGATTCAGAAACAGCACGCGTTAACATTGATCGTTTTGGCAAAAAAAGGGTAATTCTGGGACAAGATTCCCAGCTCACGTATTGAAAAGGACTGTTCCGAGAAATCGATAATTTCTCGGAACAGTCCTTTTTTTGAATCTTATGTATAACACAGAGATGATAATCCCTGCTATTCTTATGGCACTGAACCCAAAAAGAAAAGAAATTATTAACTCTATGCAAATAAAATATACCAGTAATCAAACCACTTTAAAACTCAACTTAACTTGAAAACCACAGTCAAACAGCCTTGCTGGGCGATTAACACCATTGTCAATGATATTTCAACCAACGTTAATCAAACCAGTTTGACCCCGACTCTTTTTGCCATTAATCTTCCGAATCAACTTTAGCTTGATGTTGACGTTCCAACTCACGTAATTCGTTTTCAGTCGATACCATATGATCATCATAATGATTTAATTTATAATTCAGATGATCGATTGCCGCCTGTAAATCGTCACGTTTCTCTTCCATGACGGCCAGTTGCTCGGTCAAAATGGCTTTTTGTTCCTTCGTATTATCTTCCTGAGCATCGAATAATTGGATATAACGCCGCAAGCTTTCAATACTCATGCCAGCTGACCGCATTTGGGTGACAAAGCGAATCCGTTGCAAAATCCGGGCGTCAATATCGCGATTACCAACTTCAGTCCGGTCAATCGGCGGAATCAAGGATTCTTTTTCATAATAACGAATCGCCGCTGACGAAACGCCAGTCTGCTCACTAGCTTCTTTAATATTCATTTAAAATTCCTCCTAATAGACAGGCCGGTCTTCGCCCTGAGTGGCGGGATCAGCAATCCCAATACTATCACGACTGTATTTATCTGGACTAGCAATAACCTGTAGCACCACGTCAGCAATACTCTGCCGTGACCCAGAAACGCCATTATAAGGCTGATCCTTAGTTGTGACCGTGTACTTCACCACATCACGATCGTTCAACCATGGCAACCGCAACGTTGTGTAATCTAAACCAGAGGATTGCAATAAATCGTCTGAACGCCGTGCACTTGTCAAGCCGCTGCCAATCGAAGCAGCATTCCAACGACCAAATTCACCAGCAACTTCATTGTAGATCCCGAGGACATTTGTAAATAAGACCCGTTCCACATGGTTAGCCTGCATCCCGGCAATCACGTTTTTCGTCAATCGATTCTGAGCATCATGATCAACCACCGCCACAAAGACAATATCTTGGGCAACCATCGCCGCACTCACCGCCTGAGAATCCGTTAAATCACCATCAATCAACTTGACCCGCGGATTATCTGCTAAATCACTGAGCCAATTCGCATGGCGTAAGAACAAGGTCAAGTCGACGTCTTCGAATGCCGATTCCGTTAAAATCCGATGTTCAACCAGCTGGGCAATTTGACCATTTGCAGCTAAAATTAAGACTTTTTTCATTTGATTAACCTCTAATTTCTATTTGATGTGCTTAGCATAACCCCTTGCAGTAACTTCAAGGCAAGCCAGAAAGCAATATTAATTTTCTTTTTGCCACCAAGTTTGTAAAATCGTGTTTGCTTTAGCTAATTGCGACCCACTCAGCCCAATTCCCGCTTTAAAAGTTACGGACCCAGGCAATAATTTTTCGAAATCAGCTTCATAACTTCCTGGCGTTCCTGCATCCGTATAGAACGGCAACATGATGCCGCGAAAATCGCCTAACTGAGCTAAGAAGCGCCGCACGGGTGTCGCAACTTTGGCCGACCAAACCGGGCCACCGACTAAAATTGTGTCATATTGCCTCAAATCAGGTAACGAATTCGTTAATGCCGGTAACTTGCCACTCGCAAGTTGTTGGTTCGCAATATCCGAAGTCGCGTACATATCTGTTGAAAATGTGTCCGCTGCAACAGTCAACATGACTTGATCAGCACCTGTTACTTGCTGTAAAGCCGTGGCCATTTTAGCGGTATTGCCGGACCACGAATAAGTCACAATTAATCTTTTAGTCATTATTACTATCACTCCTTATTTTTCAACTTCAAGCTCAGTTTAACCCTTAAAGTGAACTTTAACGCAACTAAAAAGCGGCATCCCCTTTGACAGGTAACGCCGCTAAACACACATACTAGTTAGTCACCGACTGGATGATAACCATTACGATCAACCATGGCATTTAAAGTTGCCATATCCTGATCATCAATTTCAAAATCAAGTTGCGCGTTGGCTTCAACATGAGCCATCGCCCGTGCCTTTGGTAATGGCGCA
Source organism: Lactiplantibacillus daoliensis (assembly GCF_005405005.1). Taxonomy (GTDB): domain Bacteria; phylum Bacillota; class Bacilli; order Lactobacillales; family Lactobacillaceae; genus Lactiplantibacillus; species Lactiplantibacillus daoliensis. The sequence continues at coordinate 290,697 of NZ_BJDH01000002.1, forward strand.
ACACCATTTTGAATAATGAAGCGTAAGGCCAATTGTGGCACGGAAACTTGATACTTGTCCGCCAACGCCTTTAAGCTAGCATTGTCCAACAAGCCACCGGTTGCCAATGGTGAATAGGCTTGAACCACGATCTGATTTGCTTCCGCCGTCTGTACGACAGTTTTCTGCGTATGACCAACATAATATTGAATTTGGTCAACAGCAGGTTTAACAGTTAAACCATCCCAAGTCAGCAAGTTTTCCAAATCAGCGGAATTAAAGTTTGAAACCCCAACCGATTTAGCCCGACCACTCTTATAAATATCTTGCATCGCACGCCAAACTTCACGATTTTCAGCATCATGGTTGGACCCCATCTGAGCCCATGGCCATGGCGCGTGAATAATGTATGAATCAACGTAATCCAAATCTAAGGCCGTCAAACTACTTTCAAAATCTGCCATAGTCGCGTCATAACTCTTAGATTCAGCAGGTAATTTTGTTTGGACAAAAATGTCTTCACGTTTGACATTGGCATCATGTAACGCCTCACCAACACTCTTTTCATTACGATAAGCTTTGGCAGTATCAATAAAACGATAACCAGCTTTCAGCGCATTGCTAACAGCATCATAGGTTTCTTGACCCGGTTTCGTCTGCCAAGTCCCAAAACCAACTTTTGGCATTTTTAAGCCGTTATTTAACGTAAAAGTCTCTGTAATTGTTGTCATGTAATCACTCCTAATTTGATGATTGACACTAGCTTACCCCCTTAGTCCTACACTAAGGCAATCTGCTTGTCTCAAAAAATTCAATCTTTTGATCATACATAAATAAGACCATTCCGAGCGTTAACCCAGAATAGTCTTATTAAATAATGGCACTACCTTAAAAATGAACGAATTTTAAAACTAAAGCGAAGTACAGTAAGACGGCGATGCCAACACCCAATGTATAGAGCAACGCCAACCATTGACCTTTAGCTGTGCGACCTGTTGGCCCAAAACAGAGTGCCACGCCACCACACAATACACTTAAAGTGCCAAGTTCTAGGCCCCAGTTATGATTAAACATCATGACAAACGGACCAATTAAGGCAGCCACGATGGCGACCCACTTAGCAATGACTAGCACCGTGCGCCCAACTTTTCGATCATAGGCATCATATTTTTGTTTGGCCATTTTTTCACCCCCCTAATTAATTTGTGCATACAAATCTTCTTAACTAGTATGCCGTAGATTGACCAATTGTTCAAGAAGGCGCTTACTTTTTCAAAAAAAAAAGAACCCTCGTTACCATTCGAGGATTCCCACTTAATTCCACTAAGTCTAACACTTGATAGCTTTTACAATCATTATCATAAATTTTAAAGTCCACTTTAAGTCAAGATCTATTTATAAGCTTGGGCAACTACATCCCAAGCATCGGCACCCTTAGCGGTATCTTGTTTTTCAAGTTGTCCGTTAGCATTCACCCGGAAAATGCCGGCTAAATGTGAAACTTGATTATTACCGGTTTCTCGAACTTCAATATAAACCAACCCGTCTGCCTTTTTCGTCTGATTAAAGCCAAAATCTGCTTTAGTGGTTTTAGTCCCTTGATATTCAGCAGCCAATTGTTGCCAGACCCAGTCATTGATCTGATCAGCGCTTAAGTTATCGGTTGCGACTGTTCCAGTGGCGCTCGTACTTGTCGCAGTAGTCGTCGGTTTTGTTTTAGCTGAACTCGACTGACTTGTTTCTGTGGGTGTTGTTTGCGACGAAGATGTTGATTTGCTTGAATCATTCGCCGACTGCTTCGAACTAGTCTTCGTTGATGCCGCCTTAGCGGCCGGGCTAGTGACTTTCTTAGTGACTGCCGAACTCGTCGTAGTCGTCGCAACTGGCGTGGCACTTTGGGACCCGTTTGGCCAAAGCAAATAACCGCCCCCCAAGACTGCTACGCCAACCAATACGGATGTACTAATCATTAATTTCTTCATTATGAGTCAACTCCCCAAAATTATTAATCTGACTCTTGAGACAAGAATACCTTAAGTTGTGTGAATTTACCAACCTTTTTCAGGATTAAACACAATCTTAACAATTCGAAAAAAAGAGCGAGCCGACTGTATAAATACAGTTAGCTCGCTCTAGTCACGGCGCTGGCAAAAAACCAACGGGGGTGACGCTCCACAACGTCATTGACCCAAACATTCCGAAATACGTCGGAAAAACATGTCCCGCTATCAATATTAGTCACAAGCCGCTCGCGCGGAACCACCATCACTGATGATCTGACTTTATCGACTCATCGCAATAGCAACTCTATCATCTTTCATCCCTAGTTGCAAGTTTTGCTCGTCATTATTCTTGGCGCTCCAACACAAAAATGGTATATTAAGTCGGTATCACAGGAGGAATTTTTATGACATGGCTTACCATTGCCTGGACGATTCTCTTACGTCCATTGAGTTACTTAGTTGCCATAACCAACCAAATTGGCGGTTGGTCTTATGGGTTACTGTTCACTATTATCTTCTTAGAATCAGCCTTTCTAGCGTTCGCTTTTTTGCCCGGTCAATCGTTATTGTTCCTCAGCAGTTCGATTGCCGCCAACGCAAGTTCACAGTTAAATATTTGGCTATTATTACTTATTTTTATTACCGCAGCCACTAGCGGTGCCATGTTGAAATACACTCTGACACGCCGTACCGAACGGCGACTGTCCCATCAAAATCGCCTTAAACGGGAACTAAACTCCCCAAAACTAGACGCGACCCGTACATTATTTGATGAACATGAAAAGCCCTCTATGCTGTGGGGGCGCTTTATTCCCTTCATTGGCTTATTTATTCCAGTGATTGCTGGCACCACGGCAATGGATTGGCGCCACTTTCAGTTTTGGAATTTCATGGGCGTCCTCATCTGGGTCGGCAGTTGTTGCTTCTTCGGCTACTATTTCGGAGATTGGCCCTTTGTGGAAAGTAATTTCACTTGGATCATGCTCGCCTTAATCTTTATTCCGATGCTTGGTCGTTATACCTATCAAGCCTTTAAACAGCACCATGTCGCCACAAATTAAAAAAGCCATCACCACTGATTGGGCGCTCTCCAATCAAGGGTGATGGCTTTTTCTCGTTCTGAAGGTATTAGTTTGGCTCTGATACCATGTTCACATTATAACTGATTAATGTAAATTTATCATTAAAGTGCTGTAAAGATTATTCGCCTGCAGACATAATTTCGTCTAACCGCTCTGTCTGTGTCGCCAACCATGTCGTTAGTAAATCTTTAGCCGCAACTCGATCAGCTAAGACTTTCTCAGCTGAACCTAATTCATCAATCCTGAGACCGGATCGAAAAGCTTCTGATTCAGCAATCATATACAGGTTGATTGGCATCGTTTCTTCTGCAACCGTCACTTTGCCGATTTCAGTCAAGTTCGCCAATGGTAAATTGATGACACTCGTTTCCAACCGAAAACTAATCGCTGGTTCATGCTCAGTGGTTAGCGTTGCCTGCGCCAATTTGTCCGCCTGCACGTTGTCTAAGAAGCCATCTAACCAATTAGCTACTTGCGCATCCAAATGCTCGTACGCGGCTTTCACAGTCGTCTGAGCAAGTTTCTCTGCAGTTACTTCATCAATAAATGTTTGTACGTTTCGTTGCATACTATCCCTCATTTAGTTAGTTTTGTGACGCCAACGAGTCAATAAGACTACCGTATAGAAGTTAACGACCAATCCAATCGCGGCCACAACTTCAAGTAGTAATTTGACTTCCATGCCCGCATTGCTCTGATAACCAGACATCAAAGCACTAATCAGCCCCAATGAATAAATCACTAAGACTAACCCTAGGACATAAAAACCCAGCATCCGATTCAGATAAACCGCTAGTGTCCCAAGTAAATACAGTACTAAGGCAATTAATAAGCCTTGCCACATCTGACCACTTGCGACCTTAGTCGTTTGTAGTTGCAAATGACTGGTCGACATCATCCAATTGACGATACCGTAACAAAAAAAGGAAACAAACGCAAATGCGACTAGTCGTGTGAGTTTCAAACAATCACTCCTGTTATTCGGCGATTAGGTCGATAACATCTTCGCGAGGAATTCCTGTAAAGTAACGATTCAAATCAAGGTCCGCTAACTTTTCAGCAATCACATTATGGTCATAACGTAGGCCAGTCAAGGCTTTTTCAACGTCATGCACGTCTCCGCTACCAAAGAAATCGCCGAAGAATTTAATATTTTGAATATGACCATCGGTGACTTGTAACCGCGCATCGATCGTCCCCATGTCAAAATGTTGACGCCGTTTTACTGAGAATTCAGGTGATTTACCGTAAACCCAGTCCCAATTAGCATAATAGTCTTCATAAATTTTATCAATGGCTTTTTGTTGTTCTGGGGTGACTTGATATTCTTTATCCTTGATTTCATCTAATGAATCAACATGGAATAATTTTGTCAATAACGTGTCCCGGAATTCTGGTACCGTGATATCTTGATATTCAGGTGCTAAGAATGGGCGCAAATTAGTGACCCGGCTACGTACCGATTTGATACCTTTAGAAGCAATCTTGTCCGTTGGTACCGTTAAAGCATTAGGCACAACGTTCAGATCAACATTCAACATCAAGGTTCCATGTGAGAACGTCTTACCATTTCGTGAATACATGGCGTTGCCAGAGAACTTTTTACCATCAACTAATAAATCATTGCGGCCACTGACATTGGCAGTCGTAGCGCCCATTTCATGCAACACATCAATAATTGGTTGCGTAAATGTCTTAAAGTCCCCAAATTCTTGACTGTCACTATCTACCACAAAACTAAAGCACAAGTTGCCAAGGTCCTGATAAACCGCCCCGCCACCAGAAAGACGACGAGTTACTGTAATGTTATGTTCACGCACATAGTCCGCATTGATTTCTTCCAATGTGTTTTGATTACGTCCAACAATAATACAAGGTTCCTCATAATAAAACAGGACTAATGGTTCATCAAATTCGACATTGTTCATCAAATATTGTTCAGTTGCTAAATTCCGACCAATTTCATGGTCTTTCATTGAAACATAGTACATTTAATATCAGCTCCTCAGCTTTAGGTTACCTTTATCATACTATACGAAATAAAAAAGAGCCCCACATGTGAGCCCTGTTTTGGAAGAATCATAAAATTGAGTGTGGAATTCTTCATCCCTCAAACATCATTGCGTCACAATCCACATCCTTGAGCATTTGATTGGCGGCTACATGCCCTCCATGGATATTTCGTGCCATCAATAGATGGAAGTTGGTCAGCTGGTTATCCGAAATTAGCGGAAACGCTGTATACTGCACTAGCTATCACTTGACGGGTTTGTTACAACAATTGGGTAACGATGCTACTGACCTGAGATTCTTCCGATGGATTTAGTATAGCAGACAATGTAAGCGATTGCAATGATTCGCAAAAACAACCCGGTTAGCTAATTGCCAACCAGGTTGTCCGTTTTCCATTCAGGAAATTTTTATTTATCTGACCTTGATTACGTTACCGTGGCACGTAATGCGTGGCACCTGAGTAACTTAGGTATTTCAGCCAAGTTCGGCCCTCAGCCTTAACCGTGCCATTATAGTAAACAGTTTCGCCTTGGTTATAGCGACCGACCACACCGGCACTCATGCTCGGTGCATTCCGGATTTCGGTTGTATTTGTGAATCGGAATGCCCCGCTATCATTAGTGACACTTGTTGTGCCAGCATTAGCAACACCACTGATGGCCACATAATGTGTCGCACCAGAATAAGCCTGATACTTCAACCACGTTTGGCCATTGGCAATGACTTTGCCGTTGTAATAAACGGTGTCACCAGCGCCATAGGTCCCGACAGTACTAGCATTGGCGTTTGGTGCACTCTTAATGGCTGTCGTCGTGGTAAAACGATAACTACCACTTTGCGCAATGTTTTGAGTTGGTGCTGAGCTGCTGACATTACCACCAATTGCAACATAGCGCTGAACACCAGAATTGGATTGATAACGTAGCCAAGTTTGACCATTTACCGTAACTTTACCGTTGTAGTAAACGGTGTTACCCGCATAGTAAGTTCCCACGGTTTGAGCGTTATTGTCAGGAGCACTCTTAATGGCAGTTGTTTCATTGAACCGATATGATCCGGTCTGTGGTAACACCACAACTGGCTTCGTATCCTGATTATTATTGTTATTACTTTCGTTAATAGCAACATAGTGTACAGCACCAGAATAAGATTGATAACGCAGCCAAGTTTGGCCTTCTGCTGAAACTTTACCATTATAATAAACGGTTTCCCCAGCGCGGTACGTCCCGACCGTTTGGGCATTGGTCTGTGGCGCAGTCTTGATTGCCGTATCATAGTTGAAACGATATGAGCCGGACGCTGGAACTACGGTTGGTTGATTTGGCGTTTCGACTGTATCACCGGTAGTTGCCACGTAGCGTGTTGCACCAGAGTAAGAGGTATATTTCAGCCAAGTTAAGCCTTCTGCAGTCACTTTTCCATTGTAATGAACGCTTTCGCCGGCATTATAAGTCCCGACTGCCTGTGCCGACTTGCTAGCCGCATTACGAATAGTCGTCTTGGCACTAAACTTGAAGTTGCCACTTTCAGTGGTAACGTTGGTCTGTCCACCATTATTGTTACCGTTATTACTATTGTTGTTATTTTCATTGCCATTGCCGTTACCACTAATTGCAATGTAGTGAGTCTTGCCAGAATAAGCTTGATACTTCAACCAAGTATAGCCATTGGCTTCAACCTTGGCCGAGTAGTAGACACTTTCACCGGCGTTATATGATCCGACAACTGCTGAAGACATGTCGGCTTCGGCATGAATATCTGTTTTGGCTTTGAAAACATAACGACCAGAATTAGTATCCGTTCCACTATTATTGTTGTTATTATTGCCACTGTTCGTATCACCTGGAACTGGATCTTTACCCGGTGTAATATTGGCAACCTCTTGATCCCAACTTTGCAGACCATAGCTATTAACCATATTGATTAAAGCATTCGCATAGTTAGGATCCGTCGCATAACCATCTTGTTGAAGCAATCGCGCAACCTTTTGATAGTCACGTTCACCTAGTAAATTACTGTAACGGGAATTTTCATCTAAGAAACGGCCGTGGTCTTCCACACTGGCTGACCAATTAGGGTATTTTCTAAACGCAGCATTAACCGTGTAATATCCATTTGGTCCCCATTCTTGAGTTGGGAACATAATTGATTGACCGTTGTAGCTCCCCTTAATCCCGAACAGGTTATTTCCTTGAGTTGACAACTGAGAACGCCCCCAGCCACTTTCAAGAATAGCCTGAGCAGCAGTGATTGACGGTAAAACACCGTACTTCTGCCAGCCTGAAATGGCGCCAGCTTTAATTTCACTAAAGAATTGGTCCTGATAACCAGCTAATCTTGGCGTAATCACAATATCATCGTAATACCCCGGTCCAAGTGTATTATTAGACTTAACTTTAGAATTATCTGGTGCAGGCGTCGTTGCTTCGGTCGCAGACTCGCTGGTTGCTTGCGAGCTTTGGCTGGTCGCTGAGCTTGCAGAACTTTGTGAACTTTGGCTTGTCTCCGAGCTGGCACTTGTTTGTGAGCTTTGACTCGTTTCTGAACTCAAACTAGCACTAGCCGGTGAAGTTTGACTCGTTGGTGCAGCCAAACGTGCTCTTGATGTTTGACCGGTTGCTGAATTAGGTTCAGCTTGTGATCCTTGGCTGGTAGCAGACCCGGCGCTGGCTGCTGATTCTTGACTAGTGGCAGAACCAGCGCTGGCTTGTGAACTCTGACTAGCGGTTGAGCTGGCTACGCTCCCTGCCAGTGGCATTGTTGCAGTACTATTGGCGACCACCGTCTTAGTCAACTCGGTCGAAACCGCTTGCTCGCGCAGTAGCGATGAGGAGACCACCACTTCTTCTGGATCAACTTGAGTTTCACTGGCCTGTACATACGTATTCTGCTGCTTATTCGTTGAATCAGTACTGCTATCATCCGCTTGGCCTGTTTTAGCCGTAGCTGGCTTGGAACCGCTTGTTGCTGAGTCGGCCTTACTGACAACTACCGGTAAAAGTGCTGTGCTAAGCATGAGCGATGCGATTACTTTTGTCATTCCCAGTTTCAATTGAAATTCCCCGAATCTTTCGTTGATTTTTTTAATTTTCCGTTCATTACAAAACTAACTTAATTTACTGAGCTTTGCTGTTACAGCAATTATAGTAGCATCTAGTCGTGTGACATTCAATTCAGATGCTGTAATATAAATCTATTAATATCGCCAAAAACAAGTAACCCGTATCTCATCCTATGAATAATTTGTTATTTTTATTATCTGTGTACATTGTCATCAAGTTTTTAAAAATGTCGTAATCAAGGTTGCCCCTTATATTAAAGCGATTACTTTTTCTTATTTTTATAATTTATATGATTAACTAGATTTTTTCAACTAAAAGCAAATCTGAATTAATCATGAACAGCATTCCCAAAACACCAATCATCGACGCTTACAAAAAAATTTCAAATTTTAATGATAATTACAATATCGATAGAAAACTTTACAATTTGTAACAAAGTCGGTTCTCGCTTACGAACTTCTGAACTAAAAGGCTTACAGTTCTGAAAATTAATGCTAAAATAAACATATTAATCACGAAACACAAACGGGGGTAACCATTATGTTACAACAATATCAAAATATCTTGGTACCAGTTGACGGGTCCAAGGTCACCGAAGAAGTTTTAAAACGTGGGATTGAAGTTGCTAAACGCAACCAAACTCACTTAGATATTCTAAATGTCTTGGAAGTCAATCAATTCAGTGATACGTATGGCGGTGCGGTCAGTGGCGATGTGATTTACAAGTTATCTGAAGATGTACAAAAACGCTTGGAAGAACTCAAACAACAAGCTATCGACGCCGGCGTGAGTGACGTTGAAATGCATGTCCGTTTTGGAAATCCCAAGACAGTCATCGCACGGGAATTTCCAGCCGATCACCACAACGAATTGATTATGATTGGCTCAACTGGGCTTTCAGCGGTTGAACGTCTCATGGTTGGTTCTGTGACCACTTACGTCAGCCGAAATGCCGTTTGTGACGTTTTAATTGTAAAGCCTGACAAATAACTAGCTTTGATAGCGCGAGTTTTCGCGCTATTTTTTTGACCAAGAAAGGGAAATTAACTCGTGCAATGGACATATCGATTAGCTATTCCAGCCGCTCTAAATAGAAAAACCGTTCGTGATTGCTTAAAGGAATGGTTGATTCCAAAACGAATTCAAGGACAACTACGGCAAGGACGACGCCTATGGGTCAATACTGTCCCCGCTTCAGTGGCAACCATTGTGACGACTGGTGATCAACTAACCCTGCAATTTTTACCGAGTGACTTTCGGACACCGACTTCCAATTATGCCCCGGACAGTCCGAACTCAGTCGTCATTTTATATCAAGACAACGATCTATTAGTCGTCAATAAACCGGCTGGAATCAAGTCTCATCCCAATCAGCCAGGCGAAGTTGGCTCGATTCTCAATCATTTAGCTGCCTTCCTGGCCCCGACTGATCAAGCCCCTTACATGGTCCACCGACTTGACCAAATGACTTCTGGTGCGATGCTAGTCGCGTTAAATCCAGTTGTCGTTCCGATCTTAGACCGTCTCATTAGCACCAAACAGATTCACCGCACTTACTACGCCTGGGTTCGTGGTCATTTTTCACAACCACAAGGTCAATTTAACGACGCAATTGGCCGTCATCCAACCGATAAACGTAAGCGCTGGATCAATGTTCCTGACGCGCAGGAGGCTCTGACCGATTATCAGATCATCCGAACGACAGCGCATCAGAGTCTCGTTAAACTAACGTTGCAAACTGGTCGCACGCATCAACTCCGCGTTCATTTAGCTGCCAACGCCCACCCGATTATTGGTGATCCCTTGTATGATGACCAAGCTGATACAGCACCACGTCTGATGTTACACGCCATTCAGCTGCACATTCAACGACCATTCAGTACTCAGATGGTTGATGTTTCTGCACCACTACCCTCACTTTTTCAAAATGACGATTTAATCGATACATTCTAAAAAAAGCTGCACGCAACGACCTTATCAGGTCAGTGACGTGCAGCTTTTTTAGACAATTTTGGTGTTAGAAATCAGCGTTACCGGGTGTCCGTGGGTAAGGGATCACGTCACGAATGTTTTCCATCCCAGTGACGTACATCAATAGACGTTCAAAACCAATCCCGAAACCGGAGTGAACCGTTTCGCCGTACTTTCGGAGTTCCAAGTACCATGCATATTCTTCTGGTGGCAACTTATAATCCTGAATCTTCTTGGCGAGTTGCGCTTGCCGTTCTTCACGTTGACTCCCACCAACTAATTCTCCAATTTCAGGGACCAGCATATCAACGGCCGCAACCGTCTTACCATCTTCGTTATCACGCATGTAGAAAGCTTTGATTTCTTTTGGATAATCCGTGATAAAGGTTGGGCGCTTGTAAACTTGTTCGCACAAGTAACGTTCATGTTCAGCTTGTAAATCTAAGCCCCAGTAAACAGGAACATCAAATTTAACTGGTGCCCTTTTCAATTCTTCAATTGCTTCCGTATACGTAATTTGCGCAAATTTTTCATCAACCGTTTGGTGTAACCGTTCGAGTAAATGTTCATCGACTGAACTGTTCAAGAATTCCAATTCATCCTTAGCATGTTCAAGTAAGTAGTTAACAACCGACTTCAACAAGGCTTCGGAGGTCACGATGATGTCGTGTAAATCAGCAAACGCCATTTCTGGTTCAATCATCCAGAATTCTGAGGCATGCCGTTGCGTATGTGAATCTTCGGCCCGGAAAGTTGGCCCAAAGGTGTAAACATTCCGTAATGCCAGTGCAAAGGCTTCGACAGGTAATTGACCACTAACCGTTAAGTTGGTTTCCTTTTTAAAGAAATCTTCGTGATCATCAACCTTACCATCCGCCGTCTTAGGCAAGTTGTTCATGTCTAACGTGGTAACCCGGAACATTTCCCCGGCCCCTTCACTATCACTGCTCGTAATGATTGGCGTATTCACATAAGTGAAGCCATGTTCTTGTAAATACTGATGAATGGCAAACGCTGCAAGTGACCGAATCCGGAAAACAGAATAGAACGTGTCTGTCCGTGGGCGCAAATGCGCAATCGTCCGTAAATATTCATACGTGTGCTTTTTCTTTTGTAAAGGATAGTCATTATCTGATGCCCCTTCTACTTCGATCGCAGTTGCATGAATTTCTAGTGGCTGTTTGGCCGTTGGCGTGTAAACAACCGTCCCGGTCACCTTAATGGTTGTACTTAAAGGTAACTTTTTGAATTCCTCAAAGCCTTCCAAATCGCTGGCCATGACAATCTGAGCATGCTTAAGCGTTGAACCATCACTTAATTCAATGAAGCCAACCCGTTTTGAACCCCGGGCAGTTTTAACCCAACCGTGTAGGACAACAGTTTCATCTTCAGCAAACTGCTGATCACTAAATAAATCTTTAACTAAAACTTCCGTCATCTTAAATCTCCTCCTATGACAACTAAAAAAGAGCCTTCATCCCTAATAACTAGGGACGAAAACTCTTTCCGCGGTACCACCCAAATTGTTCTTATTTCAAAACCAACTTTAATAAACGTCCATATAGACGTTCCCGCTTGATAACGTGTCGGTTACGGCTCAGCCTACTCTTTTCATTTCAGCCAGCAACAAAAACGGGGTTATCCAAACCGGACAGTTGACTAAGCTCTCACTATCCTTAGCTCGCTATGCACTGTTGCCGGCTCGGCGTTGACCGTTTCAATTCTTTTTAGTCTTATTTAACTTTTGTCAGCGTATCACAAAAAGACACGAAATACAACTTGGGCACGACTGACAAGTCATGAATTTTGGCAACGTGTTATCAACAAAAACTGCGATCAACTAACAAGCACAGCTCGTTAATCAATCGCAGTTTAATTAGCTTAGTTTAAATTCCTGAACAGCTTATTTCAAGCCTTTCCATTGCCAGTCATTAACCTCTGGCAAGTCGGTCCCAGCATCCCGAATGTATGCGTTGTGCTTAGCTAACATGTTATCCATGTCTTGAACAAAGGCTGCGCCGGTATCTTCCATTGCTGGTTGCGCCGCAATCGCTGCTTTTGCCAAGTCGAAACGGTCCATTTGGTTCATGACCCGCACATCGAATGGGGTCGTAATATCCCCATTTTCACGGTAACCATGCACATGAAGATTGTGGTTATGACGATCAAAGAAGATGTCACGAACCAAGTCTTCATAGCCATGGAAAGCAAAGATAACTGGTTTATTCTTCGTAAAGTAATGGTCGAATTCTTCATCTGACAAGCCTCGAGGATCTTTCTCAGGACTCCGTAACTTCAACAGGTCAACCACGTTCACAAACCGAATCTTCATGTCAGGGAAACTGTCATGCAACAATTGAACCGCGGCTAATGCTTCCAAAGTTGGTTCAGTCCCAGCAGTAGCGAAGACAATATCTGGTTCACTGCCTTGATCGGTACTTGCCCAATCCACGATACCTAAGCCATTATCAACCAATTGTTTAGCTTCTTCAATGCTGAACCATTGTTGACGTGGGTGCTTGGAAGTAACCACGTAATTAATTTTTTCTTGGCTTCGGAAAATAACGTCACCAACGGCTAACAACGTGTTCGCATCAGCTGGCAAGTATTCGCGGATATATTCAGGTTTCTTTTCAGCCAAATGAGTCAAAGCACCAGGATCTTGGTGGGTGTAGCCATTATGATCTTGTTGGAAAACAGTTGAAGCCGCAATGATGTTCAATGATGGGTACTTGTTACGCCAATCAAGTTCATTAGCTTTCCGTAACCACTTGAAGTGTTGCGTCAACATTGAATCCACGACCCGTAAAAAGGCTTCATAGCTTGCAAACAGACCATGACGACCAGTTAAGACGTAACCTTCTAACCAGCCTTCAGCTTGATGTTCAGATAACTGAGCATCTAAAACTCGGCCAGCTGGGGCTTCAAATTGATCACTGTCTGGATGAATGTCTTCCAGCCATTGACGGTTAGTCGCTTCAAAAATACCATAAAGCCGGTTAGACATGGTTTCATCAGGTCCGAACAAGCGGAAGTTATCAGGATTTTTCTTGATCACATCACGCAGATAATCTGACCAAACGATCATGTCTTGCTTAACATTTTCGCCGCGCTTAGTTGTATCAACAGCATAATCACGGAAGTTAGGTAAGTTCAAGGCCTTTGGATCAACCCCACCATTGGTGATTGGGTTAGCAGCCATGCGACTCTGACCAGTTGGAATAATGGCCTTGATATCATCCTTCAAAGTCCCATCTTCATTGAAAAGTTCTTCTGGTTTATATGATTCCAGCCAGTCAACTAAGGCTTCTGAATGTTCCATATCGTTTTGATCAACAGGAATTGGAATTTGATGGGCTCGGAATGAGCCTTCAATCTTTTCACCATCCCATGACTTAGGACCGGTCCAGCCTTTAGGAGCGCGGAAAACGATCATTGGCCAAGTTGGTAAACTTGGATCATTGTTTTCACGAGCATTCTTTTGAATGGCCTTGATCTTTTCAATCGCTTCATCCATGGCTTTTGCCAATAATGGATGAACCTTTTCAGGATCGTCACCAGTGACAAAGATTGGTTCCCAATTCATGCTTTCGAAGTATTTCGCGAGCTTTTCATCTGAAGTCCGACCAAAGATGGTTGGGTTAGAAATCTTGAAACCATTTAAGTTTAGGATTGGTAAAACTGCCCCGTCGTTGATTGGGTTGATGAACTTCGTGGATTGCCATGAAGTTGCTAATGGGCCAGTTTCGGATTCCCCGTCACCAACGACAACGGCGGCGATTTCGTCTGGGTTATCTAAGATTGCACCGGTACCATGTGAGATCGAATAACCAAGTTCACCACCTTCGTGGATTGAACCAGGTGTTTCAGGGGCAGCATGAGAAGCCACACCACCTGGGAATGAGAATTGTTTGAACAACTTCTGCATCCCTGCCTTGTCCTGCGTAATTTCAGGATAAATATCGGTATAGGTCCCATCCAAGTATGAATTAGAAACCATCACTTGGCCACCATGACCGGGACCTTCAACGTAGAACATCTTCAAGTTATATTTATTAATGACACGGTTTAAATGCGCGTAAATAAAGTTTTGTCCGGCAATCGTACCCCAATGGCCGATTGGATGGACCTTAACGTCGCTCGCTTTTAATGGTTGTTGTAATAATGGATTATCTTTTAAATAAAGTTGACCAACGGATAAGTAGTTGGCAGCCCGCCAATACTTGTCAACTTCTTGCAAATATGCTGGTGATGAGTAATCTGTAGCCATATTCAAAACACTCCTTAATTTGCTTTAAGTTATTGTCTGTAACCGACATTGTTTACAAGTACTATCTTAACAGCTTACTTGTAAAAATCAACCTTTTTGTCAATTGGGACGGTCCAATTAAAACGACTAATTTTATTGTGATACATAAAGGGTGTAAGACTCAAAAACATCACAAATGTCGCAGTACCAGTAACCGTTACGTTTAAAGTAGAATTTAGCGCTCCGTCAGTCAGAATCGGTGTACTGTGGGGGACGGCACCAGCCAAAGTCCGGTCTGCCACCTCAATTCCAAGCCGATAAAACACGTCTTTGAAGTGCCCCGCAAGATTAGTCAGCCAAGAACGCCGACTAATCTTGCCGACACTGCACACCGATTCTAACTGACTCCGCTAAGCATAAATAACAGATTTTATCTCTTGAAAACCACTGATTAGCTGGAGGTTGTTGCTGATAACATCGGACGTGCAGGTAGCGTTTGACCGGCGTTCTTTTAGCCGACCTTACACCACGGACGGCTCGGAAGATTTGCGGTTTTGGCAAAGTTTCCGAGCGAGGTTCAAGACGTTTCTACGGCTTGAACCGGTCCCTCGGCCGCTTGTTATCAGCAACAACCGGAAGTGGCAGTTATCGACTAGTTTTCATTACCTAATCGTTGATGTCCACGTGCAGACTGGCCATTTTTAACTTTCAACCTTTTGGTGATATATAAAAACCAGCATCAACCCTAGGGTGACACTGGTTTTTATCGATACCATTATTGTTCAGTTGAGACAAATGTTGTATATTTCATATACTTGTAATGCAGGCGCATATTGGAGACCTCAAACGGGGTTCCATCATCAAGAAAGAAAATCCCGCCCATGACGCCAACTGGCTCGGTGGCCTTCAGAGAAAGTAATTTTTGATCCGTTGCCGTCGAAACATCCGCCGAAATCGATAAGAAAGATTTAGTCACCGCCGACTTTAGCGCTTTTTGCACATATGAAAAGATTGAACCACTCACAATTTGTCGATTCAGTTCAGGGACAAGTTTAATCGGAATATAACCCGTTTCAATCATAAAAGGTTGCTCGTCCAATAGCCGCAACCGTTTGATTTCATAAACAAATTCATCCGGAGCTAAAAATAAATCTTGTTGCAACTCTTGACTTGCAGGAATCACCTGAAAGTCTAATAATTGAATACTGGGTTGTGCCCCTTCTGTATTTAAACTATCTGTAATTCCTAAATTTGTGCCTTCATACTTAAATGAAGATTGATTTTTAAGATATAATGGATTAATAAACGTTCCTGAACCCCGCTTCTTGAAAATGAGCCCTTGATTGGCTAACACGTTGAGGGCCCGCTTAATAGAACTACGGCTCACTTGGTACTGTTCACTGAGGCTCCGTTCATCTGGTAATTTCTTATCAACAAATTCATTGGCCATAATACGTTTGTTAAGGTCTGTGATTACTTGTTGATAAACTAAATCTGCCATCATGATTCCTCCTCGTCTTTGATTTGCTAACTAGAGTATAGCAGAAATTTGACGGTCTGCGTGAATTGCACCGGTCCATTTTAAAAATTGGGACGACTATTTTAATTGGTGAGGATGAATAACATGTCAAAAAAGCGTAAAAACAAAGACGGCTTAGGCAAAACCTTAGTTGAGAAGATTTTGGATAAGGCTAATATCAGTTATCAACAATATGAATTTCCAACCAAAACCGAGGGTGACGTTGAACAATTGCAAGTCGACCATCTGGGCGTTGACGAACATCATATTTACAAAACCCTCGCATTGATTGGCAATAAAACTGGACCATTAGTTGGCGTTTTGCCTATCGATGAACATCTGAGTTATAAAAAATTAGCCAAATTGTCCGGCAACAAAAAGGTCGGAATGATTCCGTTGAAAGACTTGGAACGCACTACCGGTTATGAACATGGTGCTAATACTCCGGTGGGAATTTGGGAAACTAAAAAGTTCCCGATTTACTTAAATGACAGTGCCAAAAAGCAAGGTCAAATCTTAGTCTCGTCTGGTAAGATCGGTCGCTCCATCGAAATCGACGCCGATGATTTACGTAAATTAGTCCACGGGACCTTTGGCGAAATAACGGAGTGATGACTTGGCACAATTTATCTGGAACCTCCTATTAGTACTTTTTACTTTATTGGGATTACCGGCTGGATTGGCTTGGTTGCTAACCATCGTTAATCGCCATACTAAAGCAAACTTAGTCAATCGATACGGCATCAACAGCCAAGTTTATCTGGGTTGCTTAGGTATTATGATTCACGAACTGAGTCATTTAATCTTGGCAGTCGTTTTCCATCATCACATTCAATCAGTGCGACTCCTCAAATTACCGCACCTAAATCAGGATACTGGCGCTCCTGAAGATCTCGCACTGGGTTATGTGAATCATACTTGGAGTCAGTCAAGTATCTATCAAAATGTCGGCAATTTATTCATCGGCGTTGCACCAATCTTCGGCTGTACCGCTAGCTTGCTAGGCTTAGATGCCCTACTCTATCCAGGCTTAGCCCAAGCCATCTTCCGACTAGCTGATCATCCCTTCGATCCAGATTGGTCCGGCAGTTGGACGGCTTTAACGACCAACGTCAGTAGCTGGTGGCAATTATTATTATTGCTTATCCTAACAATTCTAATCGTTATCGGTGGTTTTGATCTCAGCCCCGCCGACTACCAGAATAGTTCATTAGGCTTATCCACGATGTTGATTTTCTTAACTGTCGCCACTATTATTTTTTCGATTTTTGATCAGCAAGCGCCCATCATTTTAAAGGCGATCACCTCATTTGGCTTCACATTAGCCATGATTCTAGGCTATTCACTCCTAGTTTCAATTGTGGTAATGCTGATTACGCGGTTACTACCGCAACGACGACGCTAAAAAGGCTCAGGGAAAAATTCCCTGAGCCTTTTTTTAACCAGTCATAATTTGATTAATCAGGCCAACCGTTATTTGACCATTTCTGTATGCGTCGCCTTAGCTAACTTTTCAACTAAGGAGATGCCGGGATTCAAATCTGCATTACCATTCGTATAAATGGCAATCACATACCCTTGTGGATCCTGTTTACTATAGACATGACCGATACTATCCACAATCCAACTATTATCAGCCTCACTTAGCCAACCATTCTTCAACTGATACTTAGAAGCACCGCTTGAAATTCCCCAAGTCTGTTCAGTGCTAACAGTTCCCATCAATTGTTGGACAGTTTGTCGCGATTCTTTTGACAAATAATCTTTTTGATAATAAATCATCCGTAGTAATTTAACTTGATCAGCTGCCGTTGTCTGTGTGTGTCCCCAGTGACCAGCGGCCATATCCTGAGTGTTCGTCATCTTCAAGTTTGAAAATAAGGTGTTCAAGTTTTGATAACCACCTAAACGACTATCAAGTAAAAAGGTGGCCGCGGCATTATCACTATTTTGCATCATGGTTGTCGCATTAGCCATATCGTTATCATCAAACGTCAAATTTCCTTGATCACGTTCATGCAAGACCTGTGTCAAGATACTAACTTTCACCGAACTGGCAGTGTAATATGGCGTTCCGCTGGGATCTTTGCTGTATTGATAAACTTGCTGCGTCTTTGGTGAATAAACCGCAACATCAATTTTTTCACGATGTGGTGCGATGATTGTTTTCCAAGTAGTTTGTAATCGCTGGCCCAATTCAGGTTTTGCATTTACCTTCGCTGACGCTTGCTTTTTAGTTGTCACTTTCGTTGTTTTTACGTTTCTAGGATTAGCGGTGGCCGTTGATTGCTGTACTGAAAATACCCCTGTTACTGCAACTAAACAGCCTACTGCCACGGCCAAGAAGCGCCGCTGTTGTTTGGCACTGGCCCCGACACAGAATCGTTCAAAAAAGGTCAAGCTTAGTGCCCCGCAACCTAATGCGAGTATGGCGGCTACTATAAATTTCATGCTAGTTGTTTTAACTGGCAGCATCATGAAAAATGGCCAGAAAAATAAATAGCTCAGTACACCCCCACGTAAAACTAAATCTGTGCCGGTGATTAGCCCTGCTTCATAAGACTTTTGAATCGTATAAACGATCAGTGCTGAACATAAACTGGCTAGTCCAAAAATGATTAAGCTCAGTCTGAGCCCTTTGAACTGTCCAAGACTGCCAAGTAACACGCCCACCAAGCCAATCAAGAATAGGCCTAAGTGAAAGGAAGTCGCCACAAAGACTTGCCGATGGCGCTGCTTGAAAAACTGCACTGCAATGATCGCCCCAAGTGAAAATGGCAATAAATAAGCGAAATTAATCAAGTCTTTAGCTGCCATCTCATTTTGACTAGCAATAATAACCAAAACAATCAGGCTCACGCCACCCATCACTAGGATGTAACGATTGAAAGCACTGACAAAGTTTGTCGCCTGCTTCGTTGCGAGCCAAGCACCGATTAACCATAGTACTAAAAACAATAGGTAGGTCCAAAATGGCCATAAATGTGCCAACCAACTCGACCGAGCAATTGAACGACCATCCGTCTGCGTCAAATACGCAAACAAACTGGGGGCACCGTTCCCAAAGCTTGGCGTCAAATGATGATTAACACTTAAATCTAGCGGTACCATGATTAGAAATAACCAGAATATTCCCTGTAGAATAAACATGAATTCAGTTCTAATCAACCGAATGACGCCTTTTCCTGTCACCGCTTGGGACATATCAAAAAATTGTTGAGTCAAAAAGAACCCCAACAAACAAAACACTAACGTAAAACTAATTAACTCACCACTAAAATTGCCTCGTAACAGATTAATTAGCACTAATCCAACGGTTACCCCGCCGATGCCTAACCACTTATCACCCTTCAAACCAATACCTTACAACATCCGTTCTCCAACCGAACTTCACCTTCAAAACAAGATGCGCCTTTCAAATATTAATAATATATTAGTAATGTTACCATACAAACCAACTATTCCCAGTTACAGTTTGATGTCAAAATAACTTGACTAAAGGTTGAAAGTTAAAAATTGCTTGGCTACACGATTACCTCAACAATCAGGTATCGTGCAGACTAGTCACTTACTACCGTTTCCGGTTGTTGCTGATAACATGCGGACGAGGGACCGGTCCAAGCCTGAGAAACGTCTTGAACCTCGCCCGGAAGATTTGCTAAAAACGCAAATTTTCCGGGCCGTCCGTGGTGTAAGTCCGGCAAAAGGTACGCCGGTCAAACGCCACCTGCACGTCCGATGCTATCAGCAACAACTTCCGGCTAATCAGTGGTCTTTAAGAGATAAATCAGTTATTTATTGCTTAGCGGAGTCAGTCGAAAGCGGTGTACAGTGTCGGTAAGATTAGTCGGCGTTCTTGGCTGACTAATCTCGCGGGGCAATTCAAAGACGTGTTTTGTCGGCTTGGAACTGAGGCGTCAGACCGTACCTCGGCTGGCACCGCCCCCCGGTTTTGGCTAACGGAGCGCTAAATTTAGGTGAGTCTACTTTAGACGTAGTAGTTACTGGTACTGGGACATTTGGGATGCTTTTGAGTTTTTCAAGCTTTAGATGGCTTGACATTTAAACATAAAAAAAGCAATCGAACTGGCATTATTTGCCAATTTGATTGCTTGATTCGTTGTCCAATTTTAATGATCATCCGCAGCCCATTCGGACTTGAATTGGGCCACAAAATCTCGCATAACTTGTGTGCGTTGATGTGCCAACTGCTGAGCTGTTGGGGTATTCATTAACCCTTCCAACTTAAATAGCTTTTCATAAAAATGATTAATGGCGGTGCCAGGTTCTTGCCGATACTGTGTCTTCGTCATATGCTCGCGTGGCGCGATTGCGGGATCATAAATTTTTTCACCCACATGACCAGAATAATATAAGGCCCGGGCAATCCCAATCGCCCCAATGGCATCAAGTCGGTCCGCATCTTGAACGATTTGACCGGCTAACGTTAACGTCTGGCTGCCCGCTAACGACTTGCTAAATGACATGTGATCAATAATGTCAAAAATAGCGGCCTGATCTGCTGGTGTGAGATGCAGCCCAGTTAATTCGTCGGCCAGGGCTTGATGTGCCTGAATCGGATCAGCCATTAATTTATCATCAATCACATCGTGGAGCCAAGCAGCTGCGACCGTCAAAGGCAAATCAGCCTTTTCAGCCTGCGCCAGCCGCGTCGCTAGTTGGACGACCCGTTCTAAATGATCACTCCCATGTCCACTGTGATCCTGTGCCAATCGCTGTAACGCATAGGCTCGAATCGCCATTAGTTGTGTCTGAGTTATCATCTAATCATCCTATTCCTGAGTTTGATAATACGCTCGTAACTTCTTAATTGTGCCGCGACTAAAGTCCAGTCGATCACCGTTAGTCATGGTAACCCAGCCTTTGCTAAAATCGACCGTTACAATTTTATTGAGGTTAAGGGCGTAACTCTGGAAATCGTTGAAAAAGTGACTCACATGAAGTTGTTCTTTAATCGTACTCAGATTTTTATGCACTAAATACGCCTGATTTTCGGTCACAATTCGTGCGGTTCGCAAACCATGCACTTTTTCACAATACACGATATCCTTCAAATTCAATTTTAATAGTAATGCCCCACTGTGTAAATTCAAAGTTGGTTCCGGCGCATCATTCAAGACTAACAAGCGCTTCTTGATCACTTTTAAAACCGCCCGAACCCGCGGCGTAAACTTTTCTTTATTGAACAAGTTCATCTTCGAAATAAATCCGGTTGGCGTTGTCATTGCGTTTAACGTTTCAGCCATCATGTCGTCGCGAACTGAGACGTAAACAATAAAGCCATCCGGATCGTAATCTCGAATTTTAGTAGCCAGTTCAATGCCATTAGTGGCCGCTTTCAAAACAATATCCAAAAAATAGATGTTCGGTCCACTGGTCCGCTTCACCGCTTGTAGCACATCGTCAGGCTGCCAGACTGGCGCCAACTCATAATTAAAGTTCAAATCATCAAGCTGGGCGGTAATGATATCGGTTAACCAGAGACGCTGTTCCTGCTGATCGTCACTGATAAACACCTTCATAATCAATCACTCTTTCTCATGGTAAACAAGCCTCACTAACATTCAGTGAGGTGAGATATTTACCTGCATTCTGATTCAATTGTTTGCAATCGACTGTAATACTCTTTAATCATACTAAACCCAAATCGTTACGGCAACTAAAAAAAGAGACCCGGCAAAATTTAGTACACTGCCCATGAGTCCCCTATTTCATCTTATTTTTCAATTTGTGTCGGTTGGATTTGTGCCTGATTCAGTCGTAACAACTCATCCGTTCTTAACTTGTCCACAATTAACTGTGCGGCCGCAGTCGTTAGACTCCCACTTAAATCTTGATCCGAAACGCGGGTTGGTTCATCTAAGTGATGTAATCGATCAACT
The DNA here is from genome assembly GCF_005405005.1 of Lactiplantibacillus daoliensis. GTDB lineage: Bacteria > Bacillota > Bacilli > Lactobacillales > Lactobacillaceae > Lactiplantibacillus > Lactiplantibacillus daoliensis. The sequence continues at coordinate 312,478 of NZ_BJDH01000002.1, forward strand.
AACGCCTCGATAAAACTGTCATAAGCCCGTTTAGGATACCCAGTGGCCGTGACTTGATCAATGCCCTGCCGAATCATATCTAATGGATAGCTCGGTTTCAACAGACTAATCACAATGATATCCGCCAACTGCATAATCTGATACTTTTTCTTGACCGGCGATAAAATCACCTTATGCTTCACATAATTATTAATCATCGCTGCAGTCACTGGATCGGCACCTAATGGTTGTAACGTCTCGTTAATGAGTAATAAAACTTGATCCATATACAAATCAAAATTAGGTAATTCCGTCCACTTTGGCAAGATGACTTTATTCATCCGATGCCGCCAATCTTCATATGTTTCCGTTGTCATTGCCATGGGTAATCCCTCCTCAACTCGTTACCATCATTATATACAGATTAACTAGTCATGTAAACTAGATTTCCTTGTAAATAGCATTAATAACGGAATATGGTATCATTTAAAGGTCGATTTAAATTTAATAGAAAAAGTGGTGCCAACTAATGTATGAAATGACCAAGAAACATCGTACTGGTGATGATGTCAAAGAACTGATCCCCCAACCCGTTATTGACGGCTTATGGGCTCGACTTAACGAGATGCGTAAGGAAAAATTACTCATCGATGCAAACATGGCAATCATGTTTAGTGATGACTTTGAAGATCACAAAATCTTCTTCATGACTTTACAAAAAGAAGGCAGTTTTGCCAACGAATACGAAATGGCCTATGACGGTCCAAAAGATTTTCTAGGCAAAGGAACCATTGTCATCTTCAAAGACCGGCCTAAAACAATTCAAATGAGTATTTCCGCCGCCAACAAAGCCACCACTGACGATTCCGAAAAATAGTGATTCGTCACCTCAAAAAACGACACAACATGACTTGGAATTATCCAAAATCATGTTGTGTCGTTTTTTTACTTAGTCAACTTCGAAAAAGGACTCAGTGTTGCCGACGACGAATGCCGAAGGCCCCAAGCGCACCTGCTAAACTCAACCCCAACCAAACTAAGCCTGAATTGGCTTGATCATTGGTTTGTGGTAAGCGCGTCGTTGATTTTGTTGCCACCATGGTTAACCCATCGTTAGCTGACAACTGGTCACTGCTAGTTAACTGAGTCGTCTTGGTTTGTTGACCAGCCACTGTTGCATTCGGTTGCCAAGCTAACTGTTTTTCCATGTTCCCAGCATTAAGTGTATCATCCTGAATCGTTGTTTCAGTTGTTGGGCGGACACGATAGATCCAGCTGATCGCCGTATCTTGACCAAATGTCCCGACAGTTGCACGTTGGCCCAAGACGTCATAGCCTCGAATCGACGGGGCGGTCGCAGCAAAGTTACTACCGTAATCCCCCGTCAAAATCGTGTCTGGCATGATTTTTTGACCATTTTCATCAACATGCTGAATCACGACTTTCGAAGTAGTGATTTGATAAATTACCGGTACAGTCCAATCGGTCATTCCACCAGTAACTGTAATCGCAGCAACCTGCTGCTGATTAGCCGTATAGCCAGCCAATGTTGGTGTGTTCACAGCCGTAAATTGCGACTGACCATCAGCGACGATGCGCCAATCGCCATAGGTCACTTCACCGGTAACTCGATCAACCGTCTTTGATCGTTCAAAAGTCACTGACTGCGTAACAGCCTGCCCCGCTTGACGGCCATCGGCAAATTGATAAGTAATGGTCCGTTTAACCGTTTTGGTATCAGTGCTGGTTACAATCGCGTGCTTTACCTTAATCGTGAATTGGCTAGCTAGTCCCAGCATTTCACCGTCACTATCATCTGAAACAATCTGGTAACCGGCGGCTTGTAAAGTTGCTTTTAACTGACTCGTATCGGCCGAACTGCCGTATTTTCCGTTCAAATCACTAGTCTGAATCACTTTACCAGTGATCTGATCAACGACCGTCACTGTGGCTTGAACCTTCGCAGGGACGTACGCGACAGTCATATCCTCAATCTGACCAGCCGTAATCGTCACTGCCGGTACCGCGCTTGTGGCAACATGGCCAGGCACATCTGGCAGGTGATAACTTGGCATTTCGGTTGCCGTATATGTCACTGCCCCCGTCACCAGGTCCGTGTCAGTTGGAACTTGAACCGTTTGAATGACCGGCGCTAAGTTGACACCCGTAAAATTAATTTTGCGTTGAACGGTTTGCGTCCCAGCAACGTGTTTGTGATGTAGAATCACCGTGTAAGTCCCACCGCTGGTCCCAAAAGTTGCTGGTAAATCACTACTACCAACCTCATAATTAGTGGGAACTGTCGGTGCAACTAATTGCCCGTCCGTCACGCCGGTTACTTGCTTACTCGTGACCAAACTATTTTGAGTATCCCCGTCTAAATAATTAATCGTGGCTGTCTGGGAATCAGCCGTGTAAGTCACGTTGCCGACAATATCATCGAGTGATGTCGCAGTCGTCAAAGTCCCGGCATTGGCATCCTGACTGACCGAATAACCAGCCACCTTCGGAATATCATAATCGTCAAAGGCCAACTGATAAGTAGTTACACCCGTCACAACATCTTGAGAGCCTTTCGCCATGATCGACTGTTTGACATCGGGAATCGCTTGTGGGGCACCATTAAAATGAATTATCCGTGCAATCGGTTTGGCTGAAATCACCTTTTTTTCATGGTGTAATGTCCAAGTTATTTGCATTGGACCATCACCGGCAACAACCTTGCCTGGGCCGTCATAACCAAGAGTTGTATAGCCCTCTTGCATATGATTAACTTGCCACATTAAGGTTCCAATCACCGCACCAATCGCCATCTCTTCCGAAGTTACACTGATTACCTTATTGTTGTCATCACCATCCAGAACCGTCGTGGTCACCGTCCGTGTGCCGGTGGTAGCGTCCCGCAACACTGGTGTCACTGAATTGGTCTTGGTCTGGTTAGTTGTGGCTGGCGTGGCAGTAGCAATCGAACTAGTATCAGCCTGTGGTGTTGCTGAGTTATCGGCCTGTCCTTGAACGGCCTGACTGAATGTCACTACTGAAAAAGCTGCGCCCGTCATCACCAGCGCATTGACTAACTTTTTGCCATCCTTGTACAGTTTATAAGATTGTGTTGCTTGCCGTTTGCTTATCTTCCGGTTTTGGCGGTGCATCTTTATCACGTTCCTTTTTATGAAATTATTCTGCAATTACTTTTATCAAAATCAATAAAAAGTATCATACACCATCTCGTCTATTTTGATAAACATATTGAATCATTAAACATGTTTTTATGACATTTTTTATATTAATTTACTTATTTGAGGAGCCGAACTGCTTATCAGCCACCAGCAATCGCTAATTTGGGCAAAAAAAATACCACCAACGACAACTTGTCGTAAGCGGTATTTCGGTTGGTCTATTAGAATTAATGATTATTGAATCGTAATCTTGCCAGCATCATCCGCAACCTTTTTTGGTAAGGTCACGGTGAGTAAGCCATCATTATAGTGTGCCTGAATCTGATCTTTAAGCACGTTCTTAAAACAGAAACGACGCGTTAAATCTTCAGCGGGACGCTCCCGATGTAACATCCGACCATCATCATCACGGTCTGGTGCATCTGTCGGTTGCGCGGCACGAATCGTCAGGCATTCGTCAGCATAGCGTACCGTAATCGCATTCTTATCATAACCGGGTAATTCAGCGGTCACGGTATAATCATCATCATGTTCTACCACATCAGTCTTCATGACCAAGTGGGCGTTCAAAACAGTCGTCACCTCGCGATGTGCCTGTTTGAGCAATGTTACTGGATTGAGGTCGGTAAGCCGACCGAATAAGTGCTGGCGCATGTTCAAGCCCCCTATAACAAATTAGTTTTAGTAAGCCTCTTGGTGGATCGCTGCTGCCAATAATTCCAACGCATGATCACGTGTGCCGACAACATCCATGTTGAAAATAATGGAATCAATGTCGCCACCCTTAAAATCAAACTGTTCGAAATAAATGTATGGATCTTCACCCTCGACCTTTGAGAAAGCGGCTTCAATTTTTTTATCAAACCCTTCGGCCCAATCTTCATCATCCATTTGATTGAAGTCTGTTCTCGTTACATAGCCATTGGCGCGGATTAAATCCATCGCTTTTTTGACATCGCTGTCCTGATAAACCAATTTCTTCGAATCCTCATGAATCTTAGTTTTCTTTTCAACTGGCATCACAAAAGATCTCCCTTAACTTGAGTTACCCTTAGTTTAGCACCATTTCATGAAAACGTTAAACATCTTTCTCTGATTGCAAATTATGGTGACAATCCTTATAATAATAGCTACTCAGCGTTATACTTTAAGTAACTAATTATATGAAATGAGGAATGTTTCTTTGGACAGTGGCCAGATAATATTAAATTTAGTCATTATTGTCATTACGTTCTGCGTCGCCGCTTTTTTCGTGGCCTGTGAATTTGCCTTAGTTCAGACCCGACCAAGCGCCCTCGAAGAAGAACAAAAAAAGCGTGATAAGCCTTCCAAGCGGATTGCGACTTCACTGCACATGGTACAAAATCTTAATGAATACCTCTCAACGACCCAAGTTGGGGTTTCATTAGCCGGAATTATCCTAGGCTGGATTGGTGAACAAACCACAGAACACTTTGTGCTGCAGTTGCTAGATGTTTTTCATCTGTCGATCAGCACATCGATTCTCCGTGGGATTAGTATCGTCCTTGGGGTCTTCATCTTGACATACCTAGAAGTTGTTTTAACTGAAATCGTCCCTAAGAACATTGCGATTGATATGCCACTCAAGGTTATGGCAGTCATTACAACGCCATTACGTTGGTTCCACGTTATCTTCTACCCTTTCGTGTGGCTACTCAATACCTCTTCGACCGGTGTCGTCAAAATGCTCGGGATTCCAGTTGCGAATGAAGACAATGATGTCTACTCTCAAGCAGAAATTTTAAACTTGTCACGAAATGCCGTTTCGGGTGGTCAATTAGACCGCGACGATTATTTGTATATGGAACGTGCTTTTGAATTTAACGATAAGATTGCTAAAGATATCATGATCGACCGGACCCAATTAGTCGTCATTGATATTAACGATACTGTTAAGCAAGCCATTCGTGTCTATCTTCAAAAACGTTTTAGTCGGCTTCCAGTTGTGGCAAATAATGATAAAGATAAGATTTTAGGTTACGTATACAACTACGATTTAATCCGTCAAGGTGAAGTTGACGATGAAATTCGTGTGAACAAAGTCTTACGTAATATCATTACTATCCCAGAAACGACCCCCATTCAAGCCATCCTACAAAAGATGATTGATAAACAAACGCCAATCGTCGTTGTCGTCGATGAATACGGTGGGACTAGCGGGATCGTAACTGATAAAGATATTTACGAAGAACTCTTTGGGACCGTCAATGATGAAATTGACAATGTTTCAACCGAATACATTGAAAAACAAGCCAATGGTAACTTCAGAATCAGCGGTAAAATGACCCTTTACGATTTCGAACGTTTCTTCAAGACCGATCTGCAAGAATTTGAAGATTCCGATGTGGTTACCTTAACCGGCTACATTCTGGATAACTTTCCGAAGATTCAAGCCGGCGATACCGTTCAAATTGCGGACTTCGACTTTAAGGCCTTAGACTTCGAAAATGCGTACATCAACTGGTTTGAAGTCAGTCGTCGTGAGACGCCTATACTTGCTAAAACCGATGATGACCAAGATAACTCAGAAAAATAACGGTTAGATTGAGCCCTAGTCAATATTGACTAGGACTCATTTTTTAACTAAAACAATGATTACTTCGGTTATTAAGCACAAAAAATAATTCGTTATTTGTTTGCAAAACACCTACTCACAGCGTAAACTTAACGTACAAATTGAGACAGAAATGAGGAACCAGTCGTGAGTGAACCCAACATCAATATTATCTACATTTCGATTGAAGGTAACACCCGCTCCTTTGTCACTGGCATGCAGGACTATGCCAAGACGCAGCACGCAGCGGATGAAACGAACCCTTTGATCACTTTAAAAGAAATTACGGAACAATCTGACTTCGCAATTGAAACTAAGCCCTACTTTGCCTTCGTTCCCACTTACTTGAACGGCGGCAATGGTATCGATAACGGTGTGACCGAATTGATGACTAATGTGCTTGGCGAGTACTTGAATTACGATCAAAATCCCAGCCTTTGTTTAGGCGTTGTAGGTAGTGGCAATCGGAACTTCAATGACCAATATTGCTTAACTGCTCGCCGTTACGCGGAACAATTAGACACCGACTTCATTGCCGATTATGAACTACGCGGGACTTCTGTTGATACAGAACGTATCTACAATGTCATGAAAGAACGCTTGGCTGCATTAACCAACTAACTTTGAAAACGAGCGCTAGTCGCTCGTTTTTTTGTGCTCAATTTGTCCGCCTACCGGTTGGGGACTAAAACCGGAAGCGGCAATAATCGACTAATCTCCACCGCCTGACTAATGTAACCAGTGACCAAATTCTAGAAACTAGGAATCATGGACTTAGCTGGCGATTGTCCCAAATACCATTCTTTACAGCCGACTAAAAAACGTTTTGAAACTGTCTCTACAGACAACTTCAAAACGTTTCACTAACCATTTAATAATTTTTCATGCTGAGCACGAATCAAAACAATGCCAAGTGTGACGAGCATCATCGCCGTCACAACTATGAATAGCACCGAATATGAAGACTGTGCAACCATCATTCCACCAAATAGTGGTCCGACCGCACGGCCCATCGAAAGCGCCATGTTGAACCGGCCTTGATATTTACCACGCTGTTCTGGCGCCGCCATATCATCGACCCAGGCCGGCACAATTGGTAAGCCAATTACCTCACCGATCGTTAACACAACCATGATAATAATAAAATCAACATATTGACGGGCAAAAACTAAGCCCAAGAAGGACAAGGCAAATAACGTAATGCCAAAGGCGACCTGTGAACCAATTTTAAAGCGTTCATTGAACAAGGTGACCACTGGTTGACTCAAAATAATTAATAGCCCGTTAACTGTCCAAACTTCGCTGTACCGTCGAAACGGAATGCCTAAATTCGTCATGTGCACAGACAGCAGGCTTTCCCACAATGCGTAACTCAAGTAAATGGTAAAAATCATTAGACAAATGAGCCAAATTAATTGGCGTTTACGTTTGGAAGTGTTGTCGACCGTGACTGATTTGGCTGTGGTCGCCGCCGATTTGCCGGCAGTCACACCCACGTTGAAAGTTGCGAGGACAATGACGAACAGTCCCACATAACAAACGGTCGTTACCATAAAGACCACACTAATGCCTAAATCAAGCAAATAACCCACTAACAAGGTCCCAATGACGACCCCAACGTTCAATGCCAAATAGAGCATATTGAACACGTAGCGATTGGACTTAGTTGTAACCGCGGCAGCATAAGCATTCACGACTGTCATGCTAATTCCGTCACCGAAACCGACAATAATCAACCCAGCGGCATACGGAATTAAACTGTGCCAAAAAATCAACGTCGCCAGCGTAATTGTTGAGATTGTAACACCAAGAATCGCCGTCCAGTATGGCTTCCAATGGTCGAATAAACGACCACCGACATAATTGCCAAAAATCATTGCAAGTGACATGCAAAACAACACAGTCCCCGAAAACGTCAATGTTTGCTTCAAATAATTATGCATGTAGACCATCGTTAGCGGCCACATGAACGCGGCACCGGCATTATTGAGCAGGTTTGCTAACAATAACCACCGTAACCGAACTTCCTTTTGCATTAACTTCACCTAAATTTTTCTAGTCTTGCCGTTCAATATTCGTCATCTTTAACGGGTCGACCCAATTATCAAACTCGGTTCCACTGACGTAACCACTCTTAAGAGCAGCAGTCCGTAGCGTACTGCCATCTTTTTCAGCCAGTTGAGCAATTTCAGCCGCATGGTGATAGCCAATATGGGGCGACAACGCTGTGACCGTCATCAGTGACTGGTCCACTAACTCACGCATTCGATCCTTATTGACCGTCAAACCGGCAACCAACTTGGTTGTAAAGCCATCAATCGTCCCACTTAACAACGTGGTTGATTCCAAGAAAGCATCAACCATGACTGGTTTATAAACATTCATTTCAAAATTACCTTGGCTCGCCGCAAAGCCAATGGTTGTATCATTACCCATTACTCGAGCAGCCGCCATCGTTAAGGCTTCGACCTGTGTGGGATTAACTTTACCCGGCATGATTGATGAGCCCGGTTCATTGGCTGGAATCGTCAATTCACCATAACCAGCCCGCGGTCCGCTGGCTAAGAACCGAATATCATTGCCAATTTTCACTAAATCCATCGCCAACGTCTTCAACGCACCATGGACAACCGTTAGCCCAGAATGGGCAGCTAACCCCGCAAAGTTATTCTCAGCTGGCACAAACGCAAGCTGATAAGCCGCAGCCAACTGCGCAATGGCCTTTTTGGCAAAGTCTGGCTGAGTATTTAAACCAGTTCCTACCGCCGTGCCGCCAAGTGGTAATTCCAATAAAGTCGGTGCCAATTGTTCTAAGTACTCACGGTCATGACGCAACATGCTGATCCAGCCGCTCACTTCTTGACCAAACGTTAATGGCGTCGCATCTTGCAAATGGGTGCGACCAATCTTAACCGTACGCCAATAGGTCTTTTCCTTGGCGGTTAGCGCCTCGATCAACGCTTGTGTTTGAGCCATCACTGGTTTCAGTGCCAATGAGGCCGCAATGTTCATGGCCGTTGGGAAAGTGTCATTCGAACTCTGCGATTGATTTATATCATCATTGGGTGATACTGGCGTCTCCGCATCAATCTTAGCGGCTACATGGGCCAAAACTTCATTAACATTCATATTTGTTTGCGTACCAGACCCGGTCTGATAGACATGCAGTGGAAAATCCGCCATCAACTGGTCATCATCTAAAGCCAACAATTGACGCACAGCCTGACTGATTACAACCGATTTAGCCGGCGATAGCGTTTCAAGCTCTTGATTAACCTCAGCCGCAGCCTGCTTAATTTGTAAAAGCGCACGAATTACAGCAACTGGCATCAACGGTCCATTTGGAAAATTGTGGCGGCTGCGTTCAGTTTGCGCCCCCCATAGTGCTGTTGCTGGAATCTTCACGGAACCAATCGTATCTGCTTCTTCACGAAAAGTTGTCATCATCAAATCCTCCTCGACTCTGATTACATTATTTCTTAGTATACTCCGACCAACCCAACCGGCCTAGCAAAGCGGCCAAAATAACCGGCACTGTCTTAAAAAATAATCATTTTCATAAACCAAATGTCGACATGCTCGCGTGATGATTGCTATAATAAATTTAAGCGCTATCGAACAGCGCTAATTTAATGAATGGCGAGGTGCGCAATGGCAGCAACGAGTTTTGGTTTAGCACCAGGCTTTTTGGTCATTTTGCTTATCTGGATCTATCAACGGGTGCGGATGCCCAAGATGCGCTCATTAGCCGGCTACATGTCACGTCGCGCCATCAAAAACGATGAAACCTGGCAATACGCCCAACATGTTTATACCCTATTTGGGATGGAATTGTTCACGATTTTATTGATTGGTGCCGTTTGGGGCGGTCTATTTAACGTTCGCTGGTTGCAAAGCATTAATTTGCAAGCGATGGGGCTGGCCGTTGCCTTAATTTTACAAAATGTCGCCACTGAACGTGAATTACGACATCAGTTTCCCACAGACAGGTCTGCCAAACACTAAACAGTGCGTTATGATTGACCACTGCTGGGAAATGCTTAATATTAGTCATGGTAGCTTTTACAATTTTGACTTAAATTCTAACAAAACACCGTATTCTATATTCTAGTAAAGAAGTGAATTTGATGAGTAAAGAAAAAATCGCCTTGTTCACCATTTTTGGTGGCACCGGAGACTTAGCCCAACGTAAGCTCTACCCTTCATTGTTTAAACTTTATCAAAAAGGGTATTTGCAAGACCATTTTGCCGTTATTGGGACTGCTCGGCGGCCTTGGACCGACGAGCATTATCACGAAATCATAACCGATTCATTGGCAAGCTTAGATGCCGATGCTGAAAAGGTTAAAGCATTCGCGAGCCATTTCTATTACCAATCCCATGATGTCACAGATGCCCAACACTATGTCACCTTAAAACGGTTGTCAGAAACGTTGGATGCCCAATACGGCTTACAAGGTAATCGGATTTTCTACCTTGCCATGGCACCAAACTTTTTTGGCACGATTGCGCAACATTTAAAATCAGAAAATATCTTGACCAACAATGGCTTCAACCGTGTTATTATTGAAAAACCATTTGGTCACGATTTCGAAAGTGCCAAAGTTCTGAATGATGAGCTCACCGCTACTTTTGATGAAAATCAAGTTTATCGGATTGATCACTATTTGGGTAAAGAAATGATTCAAAACATTTCTGCCATTCGTTTTGGCAATAACATTTGGGAATTCTTGTGGAACAACCGCTACATCTCAAATGTACAAATTACACTGAGTGAAAAACTCGGCGTTGAAGAACGCGCGGTTTACTATGACAATAGTGGTGCCTTGCGAGACATGGTTCAAAATCACATCTTGCAAATTCTCAGCCTATTGACCATGGATCAACCAGTTGAGTTCACCGAAAATGACATTAACATCGAAAAAGTAAAAGCTTTGCGGAGTCTCCGTCCCTATACGCCAGCCGAAGTTGCGGACAACTTTGTTCGTGGCCAATACGCGGCCGACGGTGATATTAAAGACTATCGTTCAGAGGATAAGATTTCCCCTGATTCAAATACAGATACCTTCGTTGCTGGTAAAGTAATGATTGATAATTTCCGCTGGTCAGGCGTACCTTTCTACGTGCGGACTGGGAAACGTTTAGCCGATAAATTTACGCGGATCGACGTCGTCTTTAAGCGACCAATCGTAAACATTTTCAATCATGATAATAATGCTTCCGATTCAACCAACGAATTGGCCCCCAACGTTTTAACAATTAACGTTGAACCAACGGAAGGCTTTGAACTCCGCATGAATGCTAAATGTGTTGGTCAAGGCTTTGCCACCACCCCAATTCAATTGGACTACGATCATGATTCCGAAGCAACGGCTAATAGCCCCGAAGCCTATGAACGGCTCTTGCATGATGCGCTAAATGGTGATGCCACCAACTTTACGCACTGGCAAGAAGTTGCTTATTCATGGAAGTTCGTAGATGTCATCCAGAAGTATTGGGATGAACACACCCCCGACTTTCCTAACTATCGCCCAGGAACGATGGGACCAGCCGCTTCAGACGAGTTATTGAAACGTGATGGTAATGAATGGGTTTATAAAGAATAAATAATTAAGTTAATTAAAAGAGTCAACCAGCATTTTGGGCCGGTTGACTCTTTTTTAACTAAAGGTTGCAAGTTAACAATTGCCAGTCTGCGACACTATGTCAATAATCAAGTGGTGAAAGCTAGTCGATGACTGCCGCTTCCGGTTGCTGCTGATAAACATGCGAACGAGGGACCGATTCAAGCCTGAGAAACGTCTTGCCCCTCTCCCGAAAGCTTTGCCAAGAGCGCAACTCTCCCGGACCGTCCGTGGGTAAAAAGCGCCCGTCAAACGTCACCTGCACGTCCGACGCTATCAGCAACAACCTCCAGCTAATCAGTGATTTTTAAGAGATAAATCAGTTATCTATGCTTAGCGGAGTCAGTCAAAATCGGTGTGCAGTGTCGGTAAGATTAGTCGGCGTGTTCTTAGCTGACTAATCTTACCGGGCAATTCAAAGACGTGTTTTATCGGCTTTGAATTGAGGTGCCAGACCGTACTGTGGCTGGCTCCGTCCCCCCACAGCATACCGATTTTGACTGACGGAGCGCTGAAATTGACAAGTCTACTTTAGATGCGACAGTTACTAATCCTGATATAGTTGTGAGACTCTCAGCCTTTAGTTTTTAAGTGTCTTTCATCCGTTTGAGCAACGAGCTGTTCACAGGTCGTCACTAAGATTGGAATTGCGACCTTCAGCTCAGCCAAGCTTAAGGCCGTAAACCCGAGTAAATAATAATCTTGCGTCGGCATTCCTGCCCAATTAGATGCTAACGGATAAATTCGAATTGATTGTTTAGCCAAAGCCGCCATCAAATCAGCTTGCTTAACCTGAGGAACCCGAATGACCAAGTGTAACCCTGCCCCAGTCAAAATCGGCTGAATGGCGGTCGTTTTCGTCAATAGTTTTGAGAGTAATTGGTACTTTTGCCGATTCAACGACCGACTCCGACTCAGATGGCGGTAATACGCGCCACTTTCAAAATAGTTAACCATCGCCTGCTGCACTAGCCCCGCCACCATCGCCGAACGATACTGATACTGCTGATGGTAGGTCGCCAGTAACCAATCTGGTAAAACCACATACCCCATCCGAGAAGTCGGATCGATTCCCTTCGCAAAAGTCACTAAATAAGCGACTTGATCCGCAGTCGCTAACGACTGTAACGCTGGCAGGGGGTGCGCATCGTAACGATATTCACTATCATAATCATCTTCAACAATTAGACACTGCTTTTCAGCCGCCCATTGTAGTAATTCCAAGCGTTGTGCGATCGGCAAGCCATATCCGAGCGGAAACTGGTGGGCCGGCGTTGTATACACTACTTGGGGTTGCTCCTGCTTAAGCACCGTCAAGTCTAACCCCATCGATGTCACCGGAATCCGGACTGTTTGCTGGTCATAACCAGCTGCCAGTGCCGTTAACCCCCGGTAGCCAGGATTTTCAATCCCGACTTTTCCAGCTGGCAATAAACTCAGTACTAATTCTAATCCCGATTTGGGACCGTTCGTGATCACAATCTGATCCGCGCGACACTGAACACCGCGTGTCTGTCGCAAAAAGGTCACTAACTGTTGGCGCAACTTGATCAGTCCCTGCGCATTCGGATACAGTGCCGTCGGCTGTTCTTCTGTCTGACGTAACGCCGCACGCACAGCTTTTTTCCAGCCGTTCCAACTTGGTGTCAAAAGTTCAGTAACGCCATAACGAAAATCATATGCCATCGGTTCAGCCGTAGTTACCGTCACAACTGGTACACTGACACGTTTATGTTGCTTTGGCCAATGTTGCAAATCATTAAAATAATAACCGCTACCCGGAATCGTATAAACATAACCTTCCGCGATCAATTGGTCGTAAGCTTGCTCAACAGTCGTTTTTGAAACATGCAAATTTTGAGCTTGTTTTCGAATCGACCATAATTTCTGATTTGCGGATTTCTGCGGCTCATAACTCTCGCGCAAAAGCCGGTATAATTGTAAATAGAGCGGTGTGTCCGTCTGACGATCCAAAGGCATGTTAAAACTGTCCTTTCATTTTTGACAAAACTGTCACTTTTAATCAAGTCAATTATTGCCTATTATAAACATTAATCATGATGAGAGGAAGTTTTAAGATGACTGATACCAATCAAATTATCAAAAAAATTCAAGTTTCCGGAATCCGGCGCTTCGATGAGGCAATCGGTGATATTCCAAATATTATCAAGTTAACGGTCGGCGAACCCGACTTACCAACACCGGAACATATCAAAAAAGCAGGTATTCAAGCGATTCAACATGATTACAGCCACTATTCCCCATTAATGGGCTTCCAAAAATTGCAAGCCGCCGCAAGTCATTATTTCAATCAAAAATACGGTTTGACCTATGCCCCTAGTGAAATTATTGCCACTGTCGGCGCAACTGAAGCCGTGGCAACCGCGTTAATCACGCTCTTAAACCCGGGTGACAGTGTCTTATTACCAACACCCAGTTACACGAGCTATGCGCCAGTCATTGCAATGGCTCACGCCAATGTGATTCCCATTGACACCACACAATCCGGCTACAAACTGACTCCTGAAAATCTACTAGCGGCAATCCAAGCCAATGCTGACAATTCGTTGAAAGCCATCATCTTAAACTATCCAACCAATCCAACCGGTGTCACTTACTCGCGAGCTGAACTCACAGCCCTAGTTGCTGTCATTCGACAAGCCGGTTTGATCGTGATAAGTGACGAGATTTACAGTGAGATCACTTATGATCAACCCCACACAGCACTAGGGACCCTATACCCTGAAAAAACCATTACAATCAATGGTCTATCAAAATCTCACGCCATGACGGGCTGGCGCCTCGGGCTAATCATGGCGCCACAAGCATTTATTAGTGAGATGAAGAAGACACACCAATACCTTGTGACTTCGACTAGTTCCATCAGCCAAGTAGCCGGTATTGAGGCACTTACCAATGGCCTCGATGACGGCCCCCAGATGCGCGCCATTTATCAAAAGCGCCGCGACTATTTGGTCGCCCGTTTGAGTGAAATTGGGATTAATTATGTCTATCCGAGCGGTGCCTTTTACTTATTTGCCCAGGTTCCAGCTAGCTTCCAAGGGACAAGTTGGGACTTTGCCACTCAGTTGGCACAACAAGCCCAAGTCGCGGTCATCCCCGGCTCGGCCTTTGGTGCAACTGGTGAAGGCTGGTTTAGAATCAGCTACGCGGCCAGCCAAACCGCACTGCGAGAAAGTATGAACCGCTTGGCAACCTGGCTCACTAACTTTGAACAACACTAATTTGGAGGGATTTAAGATGAACTTTACACATGCGACAATTATGACTGCGATGGTCACCCCGTTTGATAACCAAGGAAAGGTCGATAATGACCGCCTAGCTCAGTTAATCGATTACCTGCTTGCCCACCACACTGAAGGCATTTTGGTTGGTGGTACGACCGGCGAAGGCCCAACCTTGACCGATGATGAAAAAATTGCGCTATTTCGAGAGACTGCCGCACTCGTTCGTGGCCGCGTCCCGATCATGGCAAATACTGGTACGAACAATACTGCGGCGACAATTGCTTTCACTCGGCGTGTCAGTCAAATCGTTGGCATTGACGCAGCCCTTGTCGTTGTCCCACCGTACAACAAACCAGACCAAGCTGGGATGATTGCACACTTCACGGCCATCGCTGAGCGTGGCGGCCTGCCAATTATGATTTATAATATTCCTGGTCGCGTCGTCGTGAAGATGAGTGTTGAGACTGTTTTAACACTAGCAAAACAACCGAATATTATCGGCGTCAAGCAATGTACGTCCTTGGAAGAATTAGCCGCCATCGTTGAACACGCGCCGGCTAACTTCAACGTTTATACTGGTGAAGATTCACAAGCCTTGACCGCCAAAATTTTAGGGGCTCAAGGGGTTATTTCTGTTGCCAGCCATGTCTTTGGTAATGAACTAGCCGCGATGTACAACCAGCTTGATCAAGGAAACTGGCCAGCCGCCGGACGATTGCAACGCCAATTAATGCCCAAGATGGCCGCCTTATTTAGTGCTCCTTCACCGGCACCAGTAAAAGCCGCCTTGAACCAACGCCAAATTTCAGTTGGCTCACCACGCTTACCAATCCTACCGTTAACATCAGCACAACAAAAACAGCTCATGGCCCAACTCGCTTAAATATGATACTTATCCCAATGTCACAAACTTCGCAAAAAAATTCCTAACCCGTCATAGGTTAGGAATTTTTGAGTTAGGCTTCAATAGCATCTTTGATCGCTGTCTCGCCATTAATCAACGCGATTGTTTTACCGATTGTTCGGGGTGTACCTAAAGCTTTCACGGCAAAGGTCGCAACATCATCACGTGTAATCTCGCCGCCAACCTCAGGATTAACAGTGACTTTACCAGTCCCCGCATCATTCACCAGCGTCCCTGGTTGTAAAATCGTGTAATCCAATTGCGTCCGAGTCTTTAGCCATTCGTCCGCATAATACTTGGCAACGTAGTACGGTTTCAATGAATTGGGCCACTTAGCCCGATCCGCCGTAAATTCCGCACTAACAATCTCGTAGCGTTTAACTTGCGCTAACTCGGCTGCTTGCATGGTTTTAACCGCCCCATCAAGGTCAATCATGAGGGTCATATCATAACCAGTTTGACCGCCGGAACCCGCAGCAAACACAATCGCATCCATCCCTTTAAAGGCTTCCGCTAATTCGGCTGGTTGTTCAAGCAAGTTAAAGCTAACTGGCTGTGCACCAGCATCTTCAAAGGCCTCCGCTTGTTCTGGATGACGAATTCCAGCATAGACTTGATCACCTTGTGCGACCAACTTTGACACAATTTTCTTACCAATTTGGCCATGCGCACCAATTACGAATACTTTCATCTGCGTCACTCCCAGTGTTTAATAAGTCTTATTATAAAGCTAAACCAAACAGAATTAATACTAATCTGCTTTCCAATTTGTCACACTTCAATAACAGTCCTATAATAATTAACATTAATTTGTTTATTTTAAGAGAGAAGGATTTCTAATGACAAAATACGTCCGTCAAGCAGCCGCCGCTGACCTACCAGCAATGCTGGCAATTATCGAACAAGGTCGTGAAGCATTGGCTGCCGACCACATTCCTCAATGGCAAGGGACTTATCCACTAGCCAGCGACTTACAAGCAGATATTGACGCAAATCGGGCCTGGTTACTGCTGGTTGATGGTCAGATTGCTGGCACTGCCGCCCTGTTAACAACACCGGACCCTAATTATCACCAAATTTATCAGGGTAACTGGGCCGGCGAACCCGACGCCAGTTATACTTCAATTCATCGAATTGCAATTGCTAGTGGTTATCATGGACAACACCTAGCGGACACCTATTTCAGCAATTTGATGACGCTGAGCTATGACGCAGGCTTTCGCCAAATTAGAGTCGATACCCACGCGCTGAACCAACGCATGCAGCATATTATTACTAAGGCTGGCTTCGACTATCGCGGCATTGTCTACATGGCTAATGATGCCACCGATCAACGTAACGCCTACCAAATCATGTTATAAAAGCACCAAAAAAGCGCCAACTACGGCGCTTTTCGTTTACACATTTTTAGGAACGGGAATCAATTTTTGTTGAGTCAATGAATATAAATATTGACCAGCGACTTTTTGAGGCGCGTACATTGACGCTAAGGCAGCCGCATATAGCTTAACCTGACCCGTGTAGCGTTTCAACAACGCAGTGGGGTTGGTAACATGATCGGTCTTATAGTCAAATAAAATCAGCCCATCATCAGTTTCCAAATAACCATCAATAATCCCATGAATCAGAATTTTATTGGGATCATCTTTAGAAAAGTCATCGAATAACCGCCAAGTTGGCATCAATAATGAAAATGGCACTTCACGGTGAACCTGATCAGGCGCTGCTAAAATCTGTTGGCCCAAGTCACTCGCATAAAATCCTACTACTGAGTCAACATTAATTAACTTGGCCACTGCCTCAGTCAAAATGTTTTTCGCCACCAGTGCCGCAACAGTCGTTGCCACCACATCAGTCGTAACCGGTGCACCTAATGGTAACTGTTCCAACACAAGATGGGTCGCACTGCCGACTTCCGCCCCCGTTGGCGCTTGGGCGGTTTGTAGAAATTGTGGCGTCGCCAACTCATCCGCCACGTAGCGACTACTTGGTCGTGCTTGTGCAACGCTAACGGTTGGATTAGCTTGCATCAACGGCGTATCTGGATCTTCGAAGACCCGTTTAACTTCGGAAACCGACTGATAAGCAGTCGTGGCTGTGGCAACCTGATCCGGGTACTGAAAGTTCAATAAGTGTTGAATTTGCTGCTGGGTCACTTGATCGACGTCAACCTCAAGATTGGCCTCAACTAATTCAACTGCACTTGGCGTCTCAGCATCCTTGGGTGTCGCCTGCGGAGCAGTTTTACCAACCGAAGTTGGATCGCCTAACTCAATTGAAAGCTTGGTTTGATCCTGAGCCAATGAATAGGCCGGCTGTTCGCCATCCCAATAAGCTTTCAAATCAGGATGCCGAATCAACGTCATCCCTAGCCAGTCAAGGTCGCTTTTAGCCATAATCCGCGCTTGGGCATTCAGGACGAGTCGGCCATCAGCCAGCACTTGGCGCCATTTTTTGGTTGCGACATCAATAGATTCAACCGTCCCAACCAAGTATAATTGTTGCTCCGCCCGGGTGATGGCAACATACAACTTCCGCATTTCTTCGGCTCGTAATTTTTGACTCACAACTTGTTGCGTCAATAAGCGTGGTAAGGTTGGATATTTCACTCGCGTTTTCGGTTCCAAGTAAGTAATCCCAATACCAGCTTCCCGGTCCAACAAGGCCGATTGGCGCGTATCACTCTGGTTGAATTGCTTGTCCAAATCCATAATGAAGACAACCGGATATTCCAGCCCCTTACTCCCATGAATCGTCATCACACTGACTGCTTCCGTTTCAGTCTCTGAAACCGCAGCCGCCAAATCTTGATCTTTCTCCTGCATCCGTTTAATAAATCGAACGAATTGAAATAACCCTTTAAAGCTACCTTCTTCATAGGTGTGCGCCCGTTCATACAGGGCATTCAAATTTGCTTGACGTTGCTTACCAGCGGGCATGCCACCAACGTAATCCAAGAAACCGGTACGTTCGTAGATTCGCCAGATTAACGTCACAAGTTGATTCCGTCGTGCTAAGTCACGAAATTCCGTGAGTTGCGTCATAAAACGATCAACTTTAGCATAAATCTGATCACCATAGGTCTCATGTTCACGCGCCGGATACGCGTCATAGAAATCTTGCAAGGCTTGGAAATAATCACTGGTTTTATTTTGAATGCGTAAATAAACCAATTGATTTTCGTCCAGTTCCACCATCGGAGACCTTAAAACAGCCACTAACGGAATATCCTGATATGGATTATCAATCACACTCAGCAATGCCATCATGATTCGAATTTCAGTCGTTTGAAAATAGTTTTGCGCATCATTGACCACGATTGGAATCTGTAGTCGTTTAAAAATATCAATAATCGTCAAATTGTGATTTCTGGTTGGAACTAATAAAGCCGCATCACTATAGCGAAATGGCCGATAAGTTTTAGTTTGGCGATCATAAATAGGCCGATCCTGCGCCTTTAATGCCAGAATCTTTTGGGCTACCATGGTGATACTGCCCTCAGACGGATCATCAATTGAAAAGTTATCTGAATCGACGTCATCATCAGGTTCAGCAGCCTTTTCACCAGATTGGTACAACAACAAACTGGTTGTTTGGGCTAAATCAGCCGGATAATCCTTAGGACCGTACTTCAACTTTGCGGCGTCATCGTATTCAATTTGACCAACCGGCTCATCCATCAGCTGACTAAAAATCAAATTTGCCAAATTATCGATATTTTCAACCGAGCGGAAGTTTTCAGCCAACACGATGCGATCGCCATGGTCGGGATTTTCACCATAATCTTGATATTTATGCAAGAATAATAAGGGATCCGCCAACCGAAATTGATAGATCGACTGTTTGACATCGCCCACCATAAACATGTTACCAGGAGCTTTTCGCGCCAATAGTTGCAAGATTGTTTCTTGCAAACTATTAATATCCTGATATTCATCGACCATAATTTCATCGAACTGCGCCCGTAATTGTGCTAAGGCACCCTGCCCACTATCATCAGTACTCGTTAAAATTTGTAACGTTAAATGTTCCAGATCACTGAAATCCAAAACATGTCGTTGGCGCTTTTCAGCGGCAAAAGCTTCCTTAAATGCCAAGGTTGCTTTAACGAGTTCAGTGACTAATTCCGCTGACCCGTGCATGATCGCCAGAATTTGGGATTCATCCGCGGCAAAATAACTTTCAGTGAGCTGTTTGATCTGATCCTTAACGGTTTGTACCAGTTGCCCGACATTAGCCGCGGCACTCGTTCGCAACGGTTCATCTTTGTACGTTTTCTTCATGCGACCAAATTTGAACGACGCCACCTGATCACGCAACTCATTCCAACTGGCTGTCGTGAGTGCCGATTGTAGCTTTTCCACATCATGCTGGGCAGCCGTTAATGCTTTAATTGTTTTATCCTCTAGCTCACCATCCTGAGCCACGGCAATTGCCTGTGTTAAATTCGCTTGCATCTGCTGACAAGCTTGACTCAACAATGGCAATAACTTCGTTTGATAAAAATTCGATGCCGTCACAGTTGGCGTTTCGATAGCATAGGTTGCTGGTAATTCTTTGAGCCACTTAATAGGGTCAGGCGTTGACTGTGCAAAATCAAATAGGCGCATGATGAGTGCACTCAGACCATCATCACTGCGATCATTTGAAAAGTTCGCTGTTAACTGAGCAAATAACTGGCCATCCTCGGCATACAGTTTTTCACGAACATCGCTCCACACTTGGTCGCGGATGAGCAATCCTTCAGTATTATCCGTCAACAAGCGAAAAACGGGATCTAAGTCGATGACGTAATAATAGCGTTGAATCAGCCGCAAACAAAATGCATCCAAGGTACTAATATTGGCTACACCTAATAGGCTGAGTTGTTGTCGTAACCGTTGAATTTCCGGTGACGTTGTCGTCTTTCCCGTGGCCTCATTTAGCAAGGTTGACAACTTTGCGTTAAGTTGATTCTCCAATTTCTGTTTCATGTGTTTGGCGGCCAAATTGGTAAAAGTCACAATTAAGAGCTGGTCCACGTTTGTGCCAGCTTCAATTTTACGCATGATGCGTTCAATCAACACCGTTGTTTTCCCCGAACCGGCGGAGGCGGAGACGAGTAAATTGTTATCTTTTTGTTCAATTGCCGCTTGTTGACTAACTGTAAACTTAGTCATTTTGGACACCTCCAGTTGCGATTCGGTCTAAAACTTCGCTCGGCGTGAGCGGCTGTAGATCATGATAATTATTTTCAGGTAACATGGCATCAAACTGCATAATTGCCAAATATGGTGAATATTGCAAAGCGGTTCGCTTGTCGTTCAATCGCATCGGATTTAAATCCAATGAGCCCGCAAAAATCGCGGCGGCCGCTTCAATGATTAACTGTTGATTATGCCGAATCAATTGAGTTAACTGCTTTTCTGTCACCAAGGACGGCGTACGGGTATTCGCATGATTATAAGCACCAGAAGCTTTTCGACGGAATGGGTAGATTTTTGACACACCCGTCTGCTGTTGCAAATCAGTATCTAGCTTCTCCAACAACTCTGGATCGTCTAGCAAAATTCCCTTATACTTGTTGGCCTTCAACATTGCGGCTTCAAAGCCCGTTTTAACATCACTAGGTTTAAGCGTTGGATTTTGAATATGCATGTATAATGCGCCCGCTAATTTCACTTTAGCTTGTGGGTCAGCGACAATTTCGTGTTCATTACGCAAAACCGCATCCAAATAGGTCAACATTTGCATCGCAATGCCATAATAGGCTTCTTGGAAATCGAAGCGATGAACCGAGGATTTGTAATCAACAATTCCCAGATAACGTTGATCCGCAACTTGAATTTGGTCTAAGCGGTCAATCTTGCCACGCACATGGACACTATGTTGCGCATCCACTTGAAAATCTAATGCCTTGAGCCCCTGTTCTTTACCAACATTTCCAAATAATAATTCAGTCTGTTCAGGCTGGGCAGCCGAACGCAACCCCTGATTGCGAATTGCGTAGGCAATTTGGCTCACCGTATTAATTAATTGTTGGCGTAAATAAGCCATCCGGTTTGAACTCGATAAAATCATGAACTGTGGTTGTGCCAAAACTTCTGTCGTAATTTGGCCGAGGTAATGTTCCAACTGTGGGTCTGTCAGGTTAGCTAATGTTAATTGATCCGCTCGAACCGCTTTGACTAAACCATCTAGGACGGCATGGAAAAATTCACCGGTACTAGCCGCTGACAGTTCAAAGACATCACGCTCTTGCAACTTGAGTCCGTACTTCAAGAAATAGGCGTAACGATTGCGATAAAATTCTTCTAGTTTTGAAATTGAGGTATAAATTTGCGTGCCATAGAGTGCCTTAACAGACTCAGGTTTTAACGGCACTGGAATATTGCGATAGCTTAGCCCCGCCAACAGCTGTTGTGCTAATGGCCCAAATTCAAGGTCATTGGTCAATTGTTTGCGTAACCAAACCCAGATTGGTGCTGGCCGCAATGGCTCACCAACCCGATTACGATCCGTATTTGCCGTCAAAACATCCCGGTAAACTTGGATCACATGCGTCATCGTCCGCCGTTTCGTCCCTACAAAGGCGCCAATCTTAGTCGCCGTTGGGTCTGGCGTCCCTAAATAAATCGCTGTTGGTAGCTTAAAATGTTGTTGAATCTGTTTAATATAGTTAGATAATCCCAATTCAGTTTCCTGATCATCCTTCAATGGTGCGCTGAAAATCAGCCGTTCTGTCCCATTCATAAAAGCCAAGTAATTCAAACAACGCTCATCGCCTAATTGAATCACGGCCGAATCACTCAAATAATGGTCACCATCCAATTGATCGATATCTGGTTGCAAGGCTGCTTTATCAACATCACTCAACAAATCATTGGTCATAATTCGGTCCGGCATCACCAGATCCGTGGCACCAATCATAAAGACAATCTTGCGTTGCTGACTCTGGACCATGCCACTTTCAGAAATCAAGACCTGATCTAAGGTCGATGGAATTTGCGAATAACTGGCTCCTTCAAAACCGGCTTGCAATAAGGCTAGAAAATCAGTCAGTTCAAACGGCTCGTTTCCAAGTAACGTCACAAATTCATCTAACATATTACAGAAAGCTTGCCAAGTCTGTTCGGGTTCAGCCGCCGCAGCCACGTCTTGTTGGGCTAACGCTTGATCACGCCAAACCATCAACTGCCGATCAACCCCATTTTTGGTCAGAAAATCAACCAAAATCGTGGCAGCTGCCCGGCCATCTTTGGCGGCAGCGATTTTTTTGAAGAATGGTGGAAAAATTGCCGCTACAAAATGATGGATTAGATTAATCTGCTTGGTAATCGCTGCATTTTCGTCGGTTTCCACACCGGCATCACCGGCT
This sequence comes from Lactiplantibacillus daoliensis, assembly GCF_005405005.1. Classification (GTDB taxonomy): domain Bacteria; phylum Bacillota; class Bacilli; order Lactobacillales; family Lactobacillaceae; genus Lactiplantibacillus; species Lactiplantibacillus daoliensis. The sequence continues at coordinate 335,344 of NZ_BJDH01000002.1, forward strand.
GTAAACTGGAAATATTGCCAATCGGCCTTCTCCAACCAGCGCTGCCCAGCATAACCACTCTTTAAAATAAAGTTTTCCGTCAAATCAACGGCCTGACGATAAGCTTTGCGTGACATCGGTTGACCGTCAACCACTGGAATCAACAACTCTGTCTTCAACACCCGCATGACATCTCGGTATTGATAGTGGTTCGCATCTAAGTCAAATAACGCCCCAATCAACTCCACTAACGGATGGTCGGCCATCGAACGCTGTAAGTCGACAAAATACGGCACTTGCTGCGTTTGAAAAATTGGCGCTAACATCGTTTGATAACTCGTTAAATGCCGTGTAATCACTAAGAAATCACGATAACGATAGTGTCCTGACGCAACCAATTGGCGGATCTGACGGGCCACCTGAGCTAATTCCGTCTGCCGACTATCCGTCCGAAAAAGACTTAAGGCTGTATTTTTAGGTTCCTGTCCACTGGCATGTTGCGGCTGCCCACGCCAATAATCATCTAGCGCGGCTAATCCTGGACTGACACGCGTCTGAGTCGCTTTGATATCCATACCAACATGGATTTTACGGACCTGTGCATACTGAAATAATCGATAATACAAGCGGCCGGTTTGATAAAACAAACTGCCGTTTTCAGGTAATTGCTGTGTGACCGCCTTGTCCAACATCAAACTGATGGTCACTTGTGCCCCGCGTTCCAACATCGTGGTGATGAGCGCCTGTTGCTGTCCAGGCAATTGGGCAAATCCCGCTAATTCCAAATAAACGTGCATCTTACTTAAATCCTGGTGTTGCAGATAAGTATTCAATTGAGCCAAAATATCCGCCGGCTTCAAATACTTTCCCGCCGTGGCCGTCACAAAATCACTGTATACAATCGCTAAATCATGTAATTTGGCTTGCAAATCCCCTGCTGGTGCTTGCACGGCCAGTTGGGTGACTTCTTCCGGCGTCAAATTAGCCGTCTGTAACTCATTAATTTCTTTAGCCAGTTGGGTAATAAAACCCGTCTGCGAGACCTCGCCGCCAAATAATCGGAGTTCCTCCGCGTGTGCCCGCAAGATTCGATAGAGTAACATATCAATCCCAGCTGCCGATAGCCGCGGCACTTGATAAGCGGCCTCATTTTTCATCAAATACCAAGCCAGTCGCGTAAAGGAAAAGACCTGTACCTGTGTCTGCGCGTATAATTGATGATTTTGACCGGTTGCCTGTGCCAATTGATTTAAGACATCCACTTCTGTATCGAACTTAATATGGTTCGGCACCAAATAAAAAAATTGTTCATCAGTATGAGCCGTCTTTAACGCCACAACCAGTTGTTGTACCATTGTTTGGCGATGGTCATACTGTGCCGAACCCAGCACGAATTGTAAACTCACGATTAGTTCCTCCTTTAATCTGAACAAACGTTCTATGTAATTATGTCTCATTATCGCATATTTAAGCGACCAAAAACAGCGACGTTATTTAGAATTTTTCCCGCCAATTAGCCACGAAAAAAGGACTCGACAATTGTCGAATCCTTTAAGGCAATCTAGTGTTGCGCACCCCAACTGGCGGGATCTTGACGCCAAGCATGTAGCGAGGCTAAATCGTCAGCGGTAATTTCATCAGCCTGGCGAGCCACCTCAATCAAGCTGGTGTAATTCGTCAAACTAAACAGTGGCAGGTTAGCAGCTGCAAAGTTCTCCGTCGCTGCTGCTAATTGATAGCTAAAGATTGACCCAACAGCTTGAATATCGCCGCCAGCCGCTTGAACAGCTTTCGCTGCCTGCAGGACACTGCCCCCAGTTGAAATCAGATCATCTAACATAACGACTTTTTCGCCCGGCTTCAAGACACCTTCAATCTGACGTCCAGCACCATGATCCTTTGGCTTAGAACGAACATAAATCAACGGTAAATCCAGAATTTGTGCGACCCAGGCGGCATGTGGAATACCCGCAGTTGCGACGCCCGCAATCACCGCCGTCGCTGGATATTGTTCGCGAATAATCGCGGCAATTCCTTCAGCAATATGAGTCCGCACATCCGGATATGAAATCGTTAACCGATTATCCGTATAAATCGGACTATGCATCCCACTCGCCCAAGTAAATGGCTCGTTTGGTCGTAACGTCACGGCCTGAATTCGTAATAGATCACTGGCGATTGTTGCTGCAATTTTAGTCATTTGCTGCACTCCATTCTGTCAAAATCTGTTGATACGCTCGCACGGCATTTTCTGCTTGCGTGATTGGGCGACCGACAACTAAACCATTGCTGCCGGCTTTAGCGGCGGCGGTCGGTGTCATCACGCGCTGTTGGTCGTCAGCTGCCGCAGTGGCCGGCCGAATCCCTGGGGTGATGGCAATAAAGTCGGTCCCTACCGCCGCATGAATCGCGCCAACTTCTTGTGCGGAGCAAATCACCCCATCACAATCGCTGGCCTGCGCTAACTCAGCATAGTGAACCACACTGGCTTGCACCGTGCCGGGAATTTGTTGATCAGTGTTTAACATGGCTTGATTCGTCGAAGTTAATTGCGTTATCGCTAATAACTTTGGTGCAGGTAACCCTTGTTCCGCGGCACCGGCAACTAAACCACGCTTCGCCGCCGCCAACATCACATGGCCGCCAGCCGCATGGACCGTCGTATACCGAACTCCCAAGCGACCAATCACGCGCATCGCCGATTCAACCGTATTGGGAATATCATGCAATTTTAAATCAAGGAACACGGCATGACCACGCGCCTCGATGGCTTGGACAATCTGTGGCCCAGCCGCATAAAATAATTCCATCCCGATTTTGACCGTTAATTTGGTAGTCGCTGGAAATTGGTCTAAAAAGACCAAGGCTTGCGCTGCTGTCGGAAAATCCAAGGCAATAATAACTGGTCGACTCATCCTTGTACCTCCGCAATCAACTCACTCAAACTCGACATGCCATACTTGTCCATCGCTGCTGGTAGACCGGCAATAATGTCGGTACAGGCGGTCGGGTGCCCATAAGTGGCTGCACCCACTTGGACGGCATTGGCACCAGCCAAGTAAAACTCCAAGACATCCGCTGGTGTGAAGACGCCGCCAACCCCAATAATTGGTAACTTCGTTTGTTGACGAACGTCATGAATCATCCGCACAGCCATTGGATGCAGTGCCTTACCTGACAAACCACCCGTGCCGTGCGCTAAAATCGGCCGACGAGTCTTCAGGTCGATTCCCATGCCAGTTAACGTATTGATCATCGTTAATCCAGCAGCACCACCAGCTTCAGCAGCAGCAGCAATCGGCACAATATCCGTCACATTTGGGGTTAACTTCATAAACACAGGTTTATCGACCACAGCCACGATGGCTTGCGTCAAATCTTTAACTAGCACTGGATCCGTTCCAAATGCTAATCCACCGTGATCCACGTTCGGACACGAAATATTGATTTCTAATAACTCCACATTTGGTGCCGTCGTCATTTTTTGAGCGACAGCGACATATTCATCAAAGGTACTGCCGGCAACACTCCCAACAATCGGCAATGCCGGATAATGTTCAGCTAACCAAGGCAACTTTTCAGCGAGCACGTTGTCAATGCCGGGGTTCTTCAACCCAATCGCATTCAACCAGCCAGCCGTGGTTGGGGCCGTCGTCGGCCGTTGATTACCCTCGCGCGGTTCGGCTGTCGTCGACTTGATGACTAAGCCACCCAAAGCGCCTAAGTCCAATTGTGTCGCCATTGTTTGACCATAAGCGGCGGTACCGCTTGCGGGCATCACCGGATTTTTTAACGTGACGCCTGCTAAATTCACTGCTAATCGTTCCATGTCGATCCCCTTTTCGTGTTTATAAGGCTTGCGTGACAAATGATTGTGATTCTAAAACTTGTAAAATAGCTGCAACCGTATCAAGCGCCGTAAATAATGGAATATTATGCGCAATCGAGCTGTTCCGAATTAACGCCCCATCATCGGCCGCGTGTCCTTCATCTGAGACGGTATTGACCACCAATTGCACCTGACCGGCTTCCATTTGATGTAACAAATCGTGCTCACCACTATCGATCTTATCCACTACTTGTACCGGAATCGCTTGTTTTGTTAAATAACTCGCCGTGCCACTCGTCGCTAACAATTGATAACCTAGATTATGGAACCGTTGAGCCAATTTTAAGGCTTCCGGTTTGTCGTCATCCCGAACGGTAATTAAAACATTTCCGTGATTTGGCACATGCAATTTAGCCGCTTCAAAGGCTTTATACAGCGCCTTCGCCATCGTCGTATCGCTTCCCATGACTTCCCCAGTCGACTTCATTTCTGGTCCGAGCAAACTATCGACTTGGTTCAACTTCGAGAAGGAGAAGACTGGTGCTTTGACGTGCACGAGTGCGCCAGTTGGTGCCAAACCAGTTTGATAGCCCTGGCTTTCTAATGATTGCCCTAAAATAACGCGCGTCGCCACCTGGGCCATCGGAATACCCGTTACCTTGCTCAAGAATGGCACTGTCCGACTAGCACGTGGATTAACTTCAATGACATAGACTTGTTCATCGTGAATAACAAATTGAATATTCATCATGCCGACACAGTTCAAGCTAAGGGCTAATTGTTCGGTATATTTCACGATTTGATGTTGAACAGCCGCCGACAATGATTGGGGTGGATACACCGCCATCGAATCGCCGGAATGGACTCCAGCCCGTTCGATATGTTCCATAATGCCTGGGATTAAGACCGTCTGGCCGTCACAAATCGCATCCACTTCACACTCTTTACCAACCAAGTAGCTGTCAATTAAGACCGGATGATCGTGGGACACCTTGACCGCATTGTGCATGTAATAATCCAAGTCGGCTGGTTGCTTAACGATTTCCATCGCCCGCCCACCTAAGACATAACTTGGGCGTACTAATACGGGATAGCCAATCTTTTCAGCAATCTTTAGCGCGGTCGCTTCATCACTGGCGGTATCACCAGCAGGTTGTGGAATTTTGAGCGACTTGATTACTTTGTCGAATTCATCACGGTCTTCTGCTCGGTTCACATCCGTCACCGTCGTACCCAGAATCTTAACGCCGTGGGCTTCCAGCGGTGCCGCTAAATTAATCGCCGTTTGCCCACCAAATTGCACGATGACGCCAGTTGGTTGTTCGAGGTCAATCACGTTCATGACGTCCTCAATCGTCAGTGGTTCAAAATACAATTTGTCAGAAATTGAGAAATCGGTTGAAACCGTTTCAGGATTACTATTCATGATAATGGCTTCATAACCGGCTTTTTGAATCGCCTTAACAGAATGGACCGTGGCGTAGTCAAATTCAACGCCTTGACCGATACGAATTGGGCCAGAACCGAGGACTAAGACGGATGGTTTTTTAGTTACGAGGCTTTCATTCTCAGTCTCATAAGTCCCGTAATAATAAGGCGTTGTTGACGCAAATTCGCCAGCGCAAGTATCAACCATTTTATAGACGGGCATTAAATGATTAGTTTTTCGGAACTGACGCACTTCATCAATGGTTTCATTCCAGAAACTAGCGACGGTTTCATCGGCAAAGCCATTCCGTTTAGCAGTTGTGAGTACTGCTAAATCATCTTGGTGAGTCTGTAACTCACGTTCGATTTCAATCAAATGTAGCAACTTATCTAAGAAGAAGACATTGATTTTGGTAATCTCAGCCAAATCTTCAATCGTGTAACCCCGTCGAATCGCTTCGGCTAGGTAAAATAGCCGATCATCCTGAGCATGAATTAATTTATCACTCAGGGTATCATCGTCTACCTGAGCCAACGCCGGTTCATCAATGTAAGTCAGGCCAATTTCAAGCGACCGCACTGCTTTTAGCGTCGCTTCTTCAATGTTACGACCGATTGCCATGACTTCACCGGTGGCCTTCATTTGAGTCCCTAAGCGGCGATCCGCATGAGTAAACTTATCAAATGGCCAGCGTGGAATCTTGCAAACGACGTAATCCAAGGCGGGTTCAAATTCAGCGTAGGTCGTTCCCGTGACAGGATTTTTGATCTCATCCAAATGTAGCCCAACCGCAATTTTAGCCGCCATTTTGGCAATTGGATAACCAGTTGCTTTGGAAGCTAAGGCTGAAGACCGGCTGACCCGTGGATTTACTTCAATAATGTAATAGTTGAAACTATTCGGATCTAAGGCTAGCTGGACATTACAGCCCCCTTCGATCTTCAAGGCGCGAATAATCTTCAAGGACGCGTCCCGCAACATCTGTACTTCGCGATCGGCCAACGTTTGGACCGGCGCATACACAATCGAATCTCCTGTATGAATCCCAACTGGGTCGAAGTTTTCCATGTTGCAGACGACCATGGCGTTGTCTGCAGCATCGCGCATCACTTCAAATTCAATCTCCTTGTAGCCGGCAATGCTTTGTTCGATCAACACTTGCGTCACCGGTGAGAGCGACAAGCCATTTTCAGAAATAGTCCGTAATTCGGCTTCATCTTCAGCAATCCCACCACCGGTACCACCCATGGTGAAAGCTGGTCGCACAATCACTGGATAACCGGTCTTGGTGGCAAAGTCAACGGCCTCGTCCACCGTATAAGCAATCCCGGAGGCTGGCACTGGTTCCCCTAATTGCTTCATTAAAGCCTTAAATTGTTCCCGATCTTCGGCTTGATCGATGGCACTCAGTTTCGTACCCAACAACTCAATTTTGAGTTCGGTCAAAATGCCCGATTTCGACAATTCCATTGCCATGTTCAACCCTTGCTGTCCACCTAATGTTGGCAAAATGGCATCGGGATGTTCCTTACGTAAGATTTGTGAGACAAATTCTAACGTGATGGGCTCCAAGTAGACTTGGTCGGCAATTTCTTTGTCGGTCATAATGGTGGCTGGGTTGGAGTTTACTAAAACGACTTCATAACCCAGTTCTTTCAGAGCCAAACAGGCTTGCGTCCCAGAATAGTCAAATTCAGCGGCCTGACCAATGATAATTGGACCAGAACCGATCACCATAATTTTATGGATGTCTGTGCGTTTAGGCATTGAAATTGCTTCCTTTCCGGGCCGCTTCGTGGGCCGCCATTAAATCAATAAATTCATCAAAAATGTGATCCGCATCGTGTGGACCTGGCGCAGCATCTGGATGATACTGGACGGAGAATGCTGGATAGTTGCGGTGACGCACGCCTTCAACGGTGCCATCATTAATTTCCTCATGCGTGATCATTAAATCCGTTTTAGCGAGCGAGTCGCGATCGACCGCGTAGCCATGGTTTTGCGAGGTGAAGTCGATCCGGCCGGTGGCGATTTCGCGGACCGGATGATTAAAGCCGCGATGACCAAACTTCATTTTGAACGTATCCGCACCATTGGCTAAACAGAAGAGCTGATGGCCTAAACAAATCCCAAACAATGGGACTTTCTGTTCGACGGCTCGAATCATTTCCTGAGCACCCGGCACGTCTTTGGGGTCACCAGGGCCATTCGTTAACATCACCCCGTCTGGATTAAGCTCCAGAATTTCACCAGCAGTGGCGTTATACGGCAACACCGTTAAGTTACAGTGCCGTTTGGCCAATTCACGCAAGATTGAGTGTTTCAAGCCAAAATCAACGACGACGACATTCGGTCCAGTTGCTGGATTTGGATACGCATTATTGGTAGAACTTTCGGCCACTACCGCCGGATTCAAAACGGTCGCCTTTAATTGGGGCACCGTTTCAGGGGTCAGGTCATCTACGATCGTTGCTTTCATCGCACCCTTTTCGCGAATATGTTTCGTCACGGCCCGAGTATCAATATCGGCAATTCCTGGAATATTATTTTGTTTTAAGTAGTCATCTAAAGACATTTCACTCCGCCAATTACTAGCTCGGCGGGCTAATTCATGTACAACGACCCCTTTGCAACTAGGTTTAATTGATTCGTGATCGTCGCGATTGATGCCGTAATTCCCAATCAAGGGATAAGTAAACATGAGAATTTCGCCGTTATAAGATTGATCAGTGATCGATTCTTGATAACCGCTCATGCCAGTATTAAAGACGAGTTCGCCGACAGTGCCGGTGGTGGCCCCAAAGCCAGTCCCCGGATAGACGGTGCCGTCCGCTAAGACTAAATATCGTTTCATGCTTGCTGGTCCTTTCCATAAACCACTTGGCCGTCCACTAACGTCATCAAAACGTTGCCGTAAACGTGCCAGCCAATAAACGGTGAATTGTGGCCTTTCGAAACCATCTCGTCGGCCTTGATTTCATATTCATGTGCTAAATCGATAATCGCTAAATCCGCTGGTTGGCCTGGTGCCAAGCGCCCAGCACTTTTTAACCCAAACAGTTGCGCCGGTTTCGTACTCATCAAATCGACTAATTGGCCTAATGTGAACAGCTTTGTTTTAACCAAGGCCGTGTAAAGGGTAGCAAATGCGGTTTCCAGGCCAGTAATCCCAAACGCCGCCGTCTTCATGGAACCTTGCTTTTGGGCATCCGTATGCGGGGCGTGGTCGGTCGCAATCATATCGATCGTGCCATCAAGTAACCCGGCAATCAAGGCAGCGCGGTCTTTTGGTGACCGCAATGGCGGATTCATCTTCAACATTGGATTATCCATCGTAATATCCGCATCCGTCAGTAACAAATGATGCGGAGATACCTCGCAAGTCACGTTGATACCAGCCCGCTTGGCATCCCGAATCACGCGAACACTTTCTGCGGTTGAAACGTGACAAACGTGATAATGGACGCCACTGGCTTCCGCCAACAAGACATCGCGGGCAATTTGTGACGATTCGGAAATCCCCATGATACCGGGTAACCCGAGCTTGTCAGCGACGGGACCAGCGTTCATCACGCCACCCATCGTGAGGGAATCATCCTCAACATGGGCCGCTAAGGTAAGCCCAGCTTTAGCTGCGCCACACATCGCTTGATACATTGTGCCCGCCGTTTGAACGCCTGAGCCATCATTGCTGACAGCAAAAGCACCAGCTTTTTTCACACCATCGAAATCAACAAGTTCATCGCCCGTGCGGTTCGTTGTAATACTGGCATATTGGGCCACGTGGACGTGTGCCTTAGTTTGATTTTCAGCGACCATCAAGGCAATTTTTTCTGGCGTATCTGGGACCGGGTCAACATTTGGCATGGCGCCAATCGTGGTAAAGCCACCGTGAGCCGCTGCCATGGTGCCCGTTTCAATCGTTTCCTTTTCCGTCAATCCAGGATCGCGTAAGTGGACGTGGACATCAACCAACCCTGGTGTCACAAAGCGATCTGCTGCGCAAATTACATGGTCAGCAGAGCCATACTGTTGGTTCAAGTCATGTCCGATGGCTTTGATTAAACCATCTTCAATTAAAATATCTTGGGTCGTCAGTTGTTCAGCTTCTAAAATTTTGGCATTTTTAATTAAAGTTGACATTTGCCGCATCCTCCAATGTTTTAGCGTCTAGCAAACCTTGTTGAACTAAAATGTGTGAAACCATCGCCATACGCATATACATCCCATTCGTCATTTGCTGGAAAATTCGTGATTGTGGGGATTCTACTAAATCGCTAGCAATCTCTACGCCCCGATTCACAGGCGCCGGATGCATAATAATTGCTTGGGTCGGTAGCATGGCCGCCCGTGCCTCGGTTAAGCCATACCGCTGATGGTAAGTTGTCGCGTCAAACGTTTCATTATTAGTTTGCGTGAGGCGCTCATGCTGTACCCGTAATAACATCATGACATCGACCTGGCTGACTAACTCGTCAATTGGTAAATACGCGCCATATTTGGCAAAGTCAGCATTGAACCAAGCCTTGGGACCGCTAAAGTAAACCTTGGCGCCCAACTGTGTGAGCAAGGTCATATTGGAACGAGCGACCCGTGAGTGTTGTAAGTCACCAACAATCGCAACTTTCAAGCCGTTGAAATGACCAAATTCTTCATAAATAGTCAACATATCTAGCAGTGACTGCGACGGATGTTGACCACTACCATCGCCGGCATTGATCAGGCTCATCGGCAACTTCGCATCTAATAACGGTTGATAGTAAGCGTCTTGCGGATGACGAATAACCGCTAAATCCACGCCAATTGCTTGAATCGTTCGTAATGTATCCAGTAAACTCTCACCTTTGGTTACCGAACTCGTCTTTGGATCGAATGGAATGACTTGCATCCCTAGACGCCGCTCCGCCATTTCAAAACTGGTATGGGTCCGCGTACTATTTTCAAAAAACAAGTTCATGGCAAATGCTGGCCGGTTAAGCTTTACTGTTAAGCCATGCTTGAACGCTTGTGCCAAGTGAATAAAATGCATTACGTCTTCATTTGAAAATTGGTCCACACTCACAATATTAGTCATTGCTTGCATCTTTTTGCGTCTCCTTAGGTTTTAAAAAAGTCTAACCACCGTGCAAATAATGTTTTGCAAAGAGGTTAGACTCCGATTAAGACTGCCACGCATGACCAAACCGTTTCGTTCCTCTCTGGAAACAATTAAATGGTTAATTATTTAATTTTTCAATCGCAATACCGTCATGGCCGTCATGTTCTTCTAAGGCGACACTGACTTGTTCATCTAAAGCAGTTGGAATATTTTTACCAACAAAATCTGGGCGAATCGGTAATTCGCGGTGACCACGATCAACTAATACAGCCAAAGAAATCTTGGCGGGACGACCTTGGTCCATTAAGGCATCCAAAGCGGCCCGCACAGTCCGGCCGGTAAACAGGACATCATCAACTAAAATAATGTGTTTGCCATTAATATCAACGGGAATTTCAGCACCATTTAGTTTAGCTTGACCTTGCACATCAATCGCATGATGATCATCACGATACAACGTAATATCTAAGGAACCAACCGGCACGTCCACGCCTTCTAACTGCTTCAAGCGTTGAGCCAAACGTTGGGCTAAATAAATCCCCCTCGTTTTGATCCCAATAAAGACCAAGTTTCCGACCCCTTTGTTTTGCTCGATAATTTCATACGTGATCCGCGTTAGTGCGCGGCGCATCGTCATTGCATCAACGACTTCTCGTGCCATGTTAGTCAGCTCCATTTCTATTTGATGTTCACCGAGAGGAAGAAAAAAGAGTCCCCTGTTTTTTCCTGCGAAAAAGCTGGGAGACTCCTAGTTACCGTTCCCCTTATTAGCCTCACAGGACTAATTTAAAGGTGCTGTTTAATTGAAATAAGTGTAACCAAATGCAGCGTGACTGTCAAGGAAAAATCAGTGAAAGTCGCTGATTGTCACCCAGATGATTGCCGCTCGCGGTTATTGTCGGTAACGGGCGAACGAAAAACAAGTTCATGCCTGGAAACTTTGTCAAAACCGCAACTCTCCTGAAGTCCTCCCTCACAGCACACCGATTCTGACTGACGGCGCATCGCAGCCAAATCCATTTTAGTTAATAAGCAATTGCATCGATCAATTAATACACCTTTAATCATTTTTTCATTTAATTATAGTCAAACTGCCAAATTATCGGTATACTACTTGTGAAGGATAACTAATTTTAGGGGGGGAACGACCATGCGTTTACAAACATTATTAAATACGCCGTCAATGCGTCAGATGCGGGTAATCGCGGGAATACGCGGTCTTGACCGAGAAATTAATAATATCGGTATGATCGAATCACCAGATATTGCTGATTATTTGAAAGCGCATCAGTTTTTGATTACCAATGGCTACCCTTTTATTAACACCACAACCGATCCAACTGACTTAATTACTGCCATGCAAGACGCTGGTTGCGCCGGGCTTGGGTTCAAGGACCAACGTTACTTAGACCATATGCCTCAAGCAGTCTTAGAATTGGCAAATAAATTAGATTTCCCAATTATCGTGACGCCGGCTAAGGAACTCATTTCCGAAACCATGCGAAAAATGCTCACCATTATTTTAAAGTCACAAACGGATGAATTGAGTCGGATTGTTGCCGTTAACCAGACGCTGGCTGATTTCTTATTAAAAGATCCCACTCATGCGACGGTTCTTAATAAATGTAGTGAACTCATTGACCATCCGCTATTTCTCATGGATAGCCACTTTCGAGTTGTCAGTGCCTCACCGAGCCTGCCAATGACTCGTGATAGCCTCACCGACTACTTGCGCAACCAGACTCACATCGACTATTTCAATCTACATACTCGTCTGAATTTGACGTACAATCAGCAGCTGGTGACGATTATTCCACTGTTCTCGGCTTATAAAGAAAATAAAGCCTTTGTGGGTGTGCTCAACCTTGACGCAGCTAATTCGACGGATCAGATGCTGACCCAAGTCGTCATCAATACCTTAAGCTTCGTCAATAGCCGTGTCGACATGCTGAACGAATCGGCCTTCCGTAATCAAAGTGGCTTCTATTTGAATGTCATGGACGGGGGGATTTCAAATGACCTGATCAACAAGACGCTTAAAAATCGTCAAATTGATCCCACAACTAAATTTCACTGTGCCACCATTTTAGTGACCACTAATCACCAGAGCATCCTCAGCAATCATTTGCTGGAACAAGTCCAACAGCTAACGCTCTGGTTCATCAAGGAATTTCAAGCACCGGTCATTGCCTTTTCGCTCAAACAACAATTAGTCCTCCTCATTAATGATGAACAAAGCGCACAACATTTCTTAACGGCTTTGGTAGACTTCATTCAGCCTAAATTAGACAAACAAACTCGTTTAATCGCCGGTTACAGTTATTCAACCTTACCATTAACCGAACTTGCAACCATCTATAATGAAGCGGCTGAAGCTTTAGCACTGAGTCGAAATAGCCCCAACGCCGTCACGATCTATCGGCCAAAATATGTCAAAGAACTAATTTCATTGATTCCTGATAATGAAGCCACCTCTTTTGTGGAACGCGTCCTCGGTGGTCTAGTTGGTGGTGTCAGCGCCAATGAACAATTAAATTTATTAGACACACTCTACGGTTATTTTTATTATCATCAAAATATTGCTGAAGTGGCCGGTCATTTATCAATTCACCGCAACACTGTCATTTATCGCTTGAAAAAGATTGAGAAGATGCTAACACTGAACCTCGACGACCCCGAACAGACCCAAACACTTGAGATGGCCGTGATCCTTTGGCACAATCAAGCCCAGCAAAAGTGAACGTTTACATTTTTAAATTATTACCGTTTCCGGATTTTCACGAACATTAATTTGTTCGATTCTGATTGTCTTCGGTTTTTATCTATGTTAAGATTGTCCCATTCAAATACGAAAAATTGCCTATATAATGTCATGATATGGATGACGAGTTTCTACCCAGCGCCGTAAACGCTGGACTATAAGCAGACGAGGACATCCCGTTTGCCGGGGTGTCCTCTTTTTTAGGCAATTTCGCAGAGTTGAGGAGGAGAATTTTTTGAAAGAACCAGCTGCAACCCCTAAAATCTCCAACGTCAAAGCGGCGATTTTAGGTTTTCAACATTTGTTGGCAATGTATTCAGGTGACGTTTTGGTGCCGTTGCTTATCGGAGCCGCGTTACACTTTACGACCGAACAAATGACTTACTTAGTTTCAATCGACATTTTCATGTGCGGCATTGCCACATTCTTACAATTAAAACGAACGCCGATGACCGGGATTGGCTTACCCGTTGTCTTGGGCTGTGCCGTTCAAGCAGTCAATCCACTCATTCAGATCGGACAAACCTATGGATTAGGCACGATGTACGGCTCAATTATTGGTGCTGGTATCTTCATTTTCTTAATCGCCGGCTTATTTTCAAAAATTAAAAGCTTGTTTCCACCCGTTGTCACTGGTTCCCTGATTACAATCATCGGCTTCACTTTAATTCCAGTGGCCTTTGAAAACCTAGGCGGCGGTGATGCCACGGCTAAAAACTTCGGTAACTTACCAGCTTTAGGTATCGGCTTTCTGACGATTGCAATTATTTTATTAATTAGTGTTTTTGCTAAAGGCTTCATGAAATCCGTTGCCATTTTGGTCGGGATTCTAGTTGGGACACTGCTAGCCGGCATGTTTGGCATGGTATCGCTCAAGCCTGTGGCCGAAGCCAGCTGGTTTCATCTGCCAACCCTCTTCTACTTCGGCACGCCCAAATTTGAATGGTCTTCCATCTTGACCATGATTCTCGTGTCTTTGACAACGATGGTTGAATCGACCGGTGTGTTCTTCGCACTCGGCGATATTACCGGCCGGAAAATTGAAAGTGAAGATTTAAAACATGGCTACCGTTCCGAAGGGATTGCTGTCATTCTAGGTGGTTTGTTCAATACTTTTCCTTACTCAACCTTCTCCGAAAACGTTGGGGTATTGCAACTGTCTGGCGTTAAAACCCGCAAACCAATTTATTTCTCAGCTGCTTTCTTGGTGATTTTAGGACTCTTACCTAAAATCGGAGCCTTGGCAACCGTCATCCCTGACCCCGTCCTCGGCGGCGCAATGGTCGTCATGTTCGGAATCGTCGGGATTCAAGGCATTCGGATGCTGGCACAAGTAGACTTCCGGAATAACAACAACTTGCTGGTAGCCGCCGTTTCGATTGGTTTAGGTTTAGGCGTTACGGTTCGCACCAATATCTTCCAATTCTTACCAAGCTCCTTGCAGATTATGTTAGGCAACGGGGTCGTGGTTGGAAGTTTAGCCGCGGTTGGCCTAAATCTGTTATTTAATCGCCATGCCGTTGAAAAAACAGTTGATGAAGAATCAATTGGCTTAAATGAAGAAAACAATTAACTTTATAAAAAAATATTGACCGGTCCAGTCGCAACAATTGCGATTGGACCGGCCTTTTGTTTACATTGATTTTTATGATTTAAGCCTTACTACCTGTCAGCATAAAACCGGTATGTTATACTGGATAATTGTTGAATTGTTAACCTTTTATAATGTAAGGAGCGGGACAATATCTTAGAGCAATTATTTCATTTAAGGCAACGACGCACTTCCGTCCGAGCTGAACTCATTGGTGGTTTGACCACCTTCTTAGCCATGTCATATATTTTGGCGGTAAACCCCGAACTATTAGGCAGTACCGGGATGAACAAAACGGCGGTCTTCACGGCAACCGTGTTAGCCGCCATCGTTGGCTGTTTATTGATGGGACTGGTTGCTAATTTTCCAGTCGCCTTAGCACCCGGCATGGGCCTCAATGCCTTCTTCACGTACACCGTCGTGCAAGAATGGCATATTCCATGGCAAACTGCTTTGGCTGGTGTATTTGTCGCTGGGATGCTATTTATTTTATTAACACTCTCGAAGTTGCGTGATAAATTGATCAACTTGATTCCGAGTGCATTAAAATACGCCGTTTCAGCCGGTATTGGTCTCTTCATCGCCTTCTCCGGCTTGCAAACTTCTGGCATTATTGTTGCCAACAAGTCGAATGCCGTAGCGTTGGGCAATCTGCATAGTCCAACCGTCTTACTCGCAATCTTTGGGATTATCGTCGGGGTTATGCTGGTGACCGCGAATGTCACCGGTGGTATCTTCTGGGGCATGTTCATTACTGCCGTAGTCGGCATGATTTTTAAAGTCATTCCGCTGCCAACTGGTATTATCAGTGGTGTTCCAAGTGTTCAACCGATCTTTGGGCAAGCCGTCTTACATCTAACAGACATTAACTCATTTCAAATGATTATTGTGATCCTAACCTTCTTCATCATTGGCTTATTCGATACGTCAGGCACCTTAGTCGGGGTAGCAACTGAAGCCGGAATGGTCGATCACAAGACTGGTGAAGTTGACGGCGTTGGTAAGGCCTTATTCAGTGGCGCCTTGGCAACCACGATTGGCGCAATCTTCGGGACCTCTCCAACGACCGCCTATGTGGAATCAACTTCCGGGGTCGCGGTGGGTGCTCGGACCGGTTTATCCTCCGTTGTCGTCGCATTTTTATTCGCCGTTGCAGCATTTTTCTCACCCCTTTTAACCGTAATTACGTCGGCTGTCACAGCTTCCGCATTGATTATTGTCGGGATTTTAATGTTGTCAAATGTGCAATATATTGATTGGACGAAATTTGAAATTGCCGTTCCTGCCTTCTTTACCATGATTATGATGCTGTTAACTTACAGTATTTCTGAAGGCTTGGCTGTTGGTTTTATCTTCTACCCAATCACCATGACGGTCAAAGGTCGTTGGCGTGAAGTTAATGCGCTGATGTGGACAATGATGGTTGTCTTCATCGCTTACTTTGCTTTTGTGGCTTAAAAAATAGTTTACGATTTCATTACCTGTTTCAATCATATGAACACTAAAAAGGATTCAGAAATTCATCAAAAATTTCTGAATCCTTTTTAGTTATGCCTTGAACGATTGTTAAATTAATTTTGTTTCTTTAACCGAAATAGTCGAATCAAGCCCATCCAGAGACCAAAGAATATGCCACTGAACACTGCATTCCGAATATTACCGGCTAGGCTTAAAACATCAAAAAAATTACTACCAGCTATCATCACATCAATCACGCCAGACAAAACATACGTGGCAACGCCAAAGTAGACGCCCAGCCCAAGTGCCTGCCAACCAATTTTTCGACGTGCTTGCCTAATTGATGGCTGTCCAACTTCTTGATCCGTCAAATGCGCCCGATGACTAGCAATCATCACATAAGGCGCAATGATTCCCAACGAAAATAAGACATTCGCCAGTATCAAACCGACTAAAGCTTCATAGGGTGATTGCATTCCCCACACCCCGGCGATGGCGGTGGCAAAAATCATGAAGATAAAACTAGCTAAGAAGGCATTCGTGCTGATTCGCCCCACCACTTGACGCTTATATTCATCGTAATTTCCCGTAATGCCAAAGAACCATTTGACCACCAAATCATGTAAACTTCCCCTATTTTTCATGCACTTGTCCCTCCCAAAATAGCTGATTAAGATCTGTGTGCAATACTTGCGCCAAACGAATACAAAGATCGAGTGATGGATTATATTTGTCGTTTTCGACCAGATTGATGGTTTGACGTGCAACCCCAACCGCCTGTGCTAACTCAAATTGGGTTAATTTTGCTGCCTTACGATAATCTTTCACCCGATTCAACGCAATCACTCCTTTTAAAATGTCATATATATCTGACATCTAAAGTCTAACAGCTACGGTACAAATGTCAACTATATATGACATTTAATGGCAAAAAAAGAGTCTAGAATAAAATTCCAAACTCTTTTATGACTTCAAATATTCATCGTTCCCGTTTTCCTAAGCTATACTCAGTGGCAACCGGTCTTTCATCCACTCTCTGATCATTGGTTAATTAGTCGCCCCAAACTTCTTCCGCAATCGATTTGACTAAAGCAATCTTCGCCCACTGCTGTGCTTCAGTTAAAACATTACCTTCTTCAGTTGAAGCAAACCCACATTGCGTGCTTAAACATAGCCGATCCAATGGAATATATTGAGCCGCCTCATGAATGCGATCAATTACTGTTTGACGGTCTTCCAAGTCACCGGATTTAGAGGTCAATAAACCTAAGACCACGAGTTTGTTATCACTGACCAATTTCAATGGTTCAAAACCACCCGCGCGGTCACTGTCATATTCAAGATAGTAGGCTTTGACATTTTCCCGATTGAACAAGGGATCAGCCACGGAATCATAACCACCGGCGGATGCCCAAGTTGAATGGTAATTACCACGACAAATGTGCGTATTAATAGTCAAATCAGCCGGTAAATCCTTGATAGCTTCATTATTCACTTCCAAATACAATTGTTTATTCTGATCCAGCACTGCATCGTTACGGGCTGAGACTTCCCCAGTTTCAGCGCCTTTAGCGTGGTTACCAGCTAACATGCCCCAAGTACAATCATCTAGTTGAATCGTCCGTGCGCCCACGGCGTATAAATCTTCAATGACTTGATGGTAGGCCGCCGCTAAATCTTTAACAACCGCCGCATCGGTCGCATAGACTTGCCGCAATGCCGCCACATTTTCTGGCCGTTGTAATTCTGCTAAACATTGGGCTGGCGCAGGAATGGTTTGCTTGATTTGCGTGCCAGCGCTGACATGGTCACGGACAAACTTGAAATGTTCAACAAACGGATGGTCGGCGCCAGTAATTTTGCCACTAACATAAGCTGATTCCGCCCGGGTTTCTTCGTCATGGAAAACGTAGCCTTGTTCAAGTTGCTTCTTGGTGATTCCTTGCAAGCCCCAGAAAAAGTCTAAATGCCACCAGCTCCGACGAAATTCACCATCGGAAACAGCTTTTAGCCCCGCCGCTTCTTCTTTTTGAATCAAATCAATAATGGCCGCGTCTTCAACCTTTTTGAGTCCCGCGGCATCAAGGTCACCCTTTGCAAATTGCGCGCGAGCAGTCTTTAATGCGGCTGGTCGTAGAAAACTCCCCACGAAATCATAGCGAAATGGTGAAGTGGTCCGATTAGAAAATATTTGTGTTGTTGTCGTCATAATAAAAGCCCCCGTCAAATTTTGTTTTAATCATAATCAAAAAAATCGCCCCTTCTAACCACCAATGTGATTAAAAGGGACGATTTGACTGCGCGTTACCACCCTAACTTCGCTAATTGCTAACACAATTAGCCTCAACGGTACCGATTGATACCTGGCAAGCTAACGGTTGCAACCGGTCAGTCAGCGTGAACCGCCTGACATGCTCAGAGCTCATCTTCACCCTCAGCTTAAGACCCGTTTCCACTCCTCGGGCTCACTGTACTTAAGCATAAGACCTACTCTTCTCTTCAACGCAAATATGAGATTACGATTAAATGATGATTAAACTATAAGTCGATTTTTCATAATTGTCAAGAGACTTTCTATTACTTTTGTACTAGTCCTTTAGCACCAATATCATGACGATAGACCAACTCACCCGTTCGTAACTGGGCTAGCTGCGTATAAACCGCCTGCTGAGCTGCTGCCAAATTATGGCCGTGTGCCGTCAACATCATCAAACGACCACCGGCGCTCACCAAGGCCTCTGGCTTTCCAGCAACACTGGCATAGTAGGCACCAACAACTGTCGGCACTGGTACGTCAGCTTTAGTTGGACCCGGATACCCAGGCGCAGCCAAAACTACTCCCAGATAAGTGTCGCTTGTTTGCCAGCGGACACTTGGTTGCCGATGTTTCAACAAGTCACAGATCAACTGATAAAAATCGCTCCGCAGTTGCGGCAATAAGATTTGTGCTTCGGGATCACCTAACCGCAAATTGTATTCAATCACTTGCGGCCCTTGTGGCGTTAAAATGCCGCCAACATAAATGACACCCTCAAAGCTCAGACCATCCGCTTTAAGACCTGCAATGGTTGGTTCAATGATGGTCTTCACGGTCTGCGCTAATATCGCGGGCGTCACTTGTGGTACCGGCGAATAGGCACCCATCCCACCGGTATTAGGACCACGATCATCGTCCAACAATCGCTTATGATCCTGCGCTGTTGGCAATAACACATACTTATCACCACCGACCAAGACCATTTGCGAAAATTCAAATCCCGCCACATAATCCTCGATCAAAACCGTATCAGTGGTGTTGAACGCCTTGACCAGGGCCGTTTCTGCTTCGTCACGAGTCATCGCAACCGTCACGCCTTTACCAGCGGCTAAACCATCAACCTTAATCACTTGTGGAACCACATGTTCACGACTATAAGTAATCGCACTCGTCAATTCACGAAACAGACGATAACCAGCTGTCGGAATTTGATGACGCGCCATGAATTGCTTCGCAAAAACCTTTGAACTTTCAAGTCTTGCCGCCGCTTCGTTTGGTCCAAAAACAGCTAAGCCAGCTGCTTGAAAGGCATCAACAATTCCCGCTGCCAGTGGAGCTTCTGGACCAATTACCGTCAGTTCAATCGCATTTCGACGGACAAACGTTATGAGCGCTGAAAAAGCCATTTCATCAATCGCAACGGTCTGGATACCATCCAATGACATGCCTGGATTGCCTGGGGCACAGTAGACTGTCTCGACTTGAAGACTCGCTAACAATGCTTTGGCGATGGCGTGTTCACGCCCGCCATTCCCCACAACTAAAACTTTAGCCATGTCTTGCCACCCTTTCGCTTAATGTCTGAAGTGTCGAACGCCAGTCGTGACCATCGCAATGCCATACCGGTTGGCCATATCGATAGAATCCTGATCTTTGATACTGCCACCAGGTTGAACGATGGCCCGAATGTCATGTTGCGCGGCAAATTCCACACAGTCATCCATTGGGAAGAAAGCATCGGAAGCAAGAATCGCGTTCTCGTAACCTGGCTTACTCATGGCTTTTTCAATCGCAATCTTGGTCGAATCGATTCGGTTCATTTGACCTGAGCCAACGCCTAATGTTCGGTCAGCAGTCGTGACCACAATCGCGTTACTTTTGACATGTTTAACCACTTGTTGGCCAAACGCTAAGGCTTTTAACTGGGCATCAGTGGGTTGGGTCGTCGTCACAACTGTAAAGTCTGCCGGTGTTTCAAAGGCTTGATCGACTTCTTGACGCAATAACCCACCGCCAACGGAAATGGTTTCAAATTTATCCGCTGTATGGGCCTGATCAAAGTTGACTGTCAATAAACGGACATTCTTCTTCTTGGCTAAGACCTCAAAGGCATCCTGATCAAAGCTAGGGGCAATAATAATTTCCAAAAAGATCTTGTGCATCTTTTCTGCGGTTGCTAAATCAACTGGGCGATTCAAGGCGATAATACCGCCAAAAATAGAAATCGAATCAGCCGCATACGCTTTATCCCAGGCCGCTTCAATCGTGTCTCCCAGTCCCACGCCACATGGATTCATGTGTTTCATCGCCACAACTGCGGGTGCGTCATATTCACTAACCATGTGTAGAGCAGCGTCTGCGTCTTTTATGTTGTTATACGACAATTCTTTCCCGTGTAATTGGGTCGCACCGGTGATTGAAAATGGCGTTGGTAACGCATTTTCATAGAATGACGCCTGTTGGTGACTATTTTCACCATAACGGAGCGCTTGCTTCTTGTCATAAGTGAGCGTTAATTTGTCAGGAAATTCATCCGTCGTCAAATATTGCGCAATCAACGCGTCATAGCTAGCCGTATGTTGGAAAACTTTGGCAGCCAGACGTTGACGCAGTTCTGGTGTCACCGAATGCGCCTGCAAATCGGCTAAAATTTGGTCATAATCGGCGGGATCAACAATTGGTAACACTGCCGCAAAATTCTTGGCTGCTGAACGTAACATTGATGGACCGCCGATATCAATTTGTTCAATGGCTTCTGCTTGCGTTACATCTGGTTGTAAAATAGTTGCCTTGAATGGATATAAGTTCACCACGACCATATCAATTGGCGTAATCCCAGCTGCTTTTAGTTGGGCCATATGATCAGGTAGGTCGCGCCGTGCCAATAGCCCAGCATGAACTTTAGGATGTAACGTTTTAACCCGACCATCTAACATTTCTGGGAAACCAGTCACTTCTTCAATCCCAATCACTGGCACACCAGCTGCTTCTAAAGCTTTTTTCGTTCCACCAGTTGAAATCAATTCATAATCGAGTGCCACTAACCCTTTTGCAAAATCAGTCAATCCTTGTTTATCAGAAACACTTAATAAAGCTCGCTTTGTCATTAGATAGCTCCTTCATTGATGAGTGATTGTAAAACGTCTGGATAAAATTGATGTTCTGTTTGATGTATACGCGCCGCCAACGTTTCAATGGTATCTTCCGGCTTTACCGGAACCTGCCGTTGCCCGATAATTTGTCCCGTATCGATCCCGGCATCAATAAAATGAATCGTGACGCCAGTTTCCGATACACCGGCAGCAAAAGCATCTTCGATCCCGTGCCGACCTGGGAATTTAGGCAACAACGCTGGATGAATATTAATAATTTTATGCGGATAAGCCGTTAATAATGTTTGACCGATAATCCGCATATATCCTGCCAGTAAGATGGCATCAATCTGATGCCGTTGTAACGCTGATAAGATAATGGCTTCAGCCGCCGCTTTATTCGCATAATCGTGAAAATTGACCACTAGGACTGGAATCTGATCGGCTTGCGCCTTTTTGATCACCGGTGCCGCGGCTTCATCACAAACTAACAACGCAATCTCGGCGGCAATCGGCCGGGTTTGAATCGCTTGTTGTAGTGCGACAAAATTAGTCCCATTTCCAGAAGCAAAAATCGCAATCTTTTTAAGCATGGGACGCCTCCTGAAAAGTCACCGGCTCGCCATGATCCGTCACTTGACCAACTTGATAAAATACTTGCTGTTGTTGCGTCAAGCTAGCGGTCACAGTCGCCAATTGGTCGGGATGCACAATCAAAACCATCCCTAAACCTAAGTTAAAAGTCGATCTCAAATCGGTCGTTGATAAGTTTCCAAGTTCACCTAAGAGCGACATGATCGGCGGGATCGGCCAAGTACCGACCGTAAATTGTGCCGATAATCCAGTCGGCAAAGCTCGCGCCACGTTCTCAATTAAACCGCCCCCCGTAATATGGGCAATACTAGCAACACACTTTTGTTGCAGTAACGGTAAGATTGCATCGACATAAATCTGAGTTGGCCGTAACAATTCTGTCTTCAAATCATGACCTAATTCTGGAAAAACATGGCTCAACTCAAACTGATGTTGCTTGAACAAAATATCTCGTACTAAACTAAAGCCATTAGAATGCAGCCCATTCGATGGTAATCCGATCAGAATATCACCGGCTTGGACGTTCTCTGGACTGAGTAAGTCAGCCTTATTAGCGATACCAACTGCAAAACCGGCGAGATCATAATGGTCCTGACCATACATATCTGGCATCTCGGCCGTTTCACCACCAATTAAGGCAGTTCCGGCTTGCTGACAGCCAGCGACAACGCCTTGCAAAATTGCCTTCACCCGGTCGGTATCGGTATGACCAAGCCCTAAATAATCCAAGAAGAATTGTGGCTTAGCACCCTGTGCCAAAATATCATTCACACACATTGCCACTAGATCAATCCCAATTGTGGTGTGCTGATTGGCCGCAATCGCAACCAGTAACTTGGTACCGACCCCGTCCGTACCTGCCACTAAAACTGGCTCGTTGCCAACTGCCTCGGCAGCTAACGGAAACAGGCCTCCGAAAGCACCTAGTTGGGCGTTACCACTCAGCTTCTTGACTTCTTTTAAGACTTCATAACCGGCATTTAGGTCGACGCCGGCTTTTTTATATGCGTCGCTCACCTAATCACCCCTCGACTGTTTGGCCTGTAACTGACGTTGTTCTTCATCATATTCTGCTTGGTAATCATACAGTGGTGTTGGGTAATCACCGTTAAAGTAGGCCATACATAAGCCACCATACGGCGCATCAACTTTTAACCCAACCGCATCAATGACGCCCTGTTCACTCAAAAATCCTAGGGAATCAGCCCCAAAGGTGTGACACATTTCAGGAATCGTCTGTTGCGCCGCAATCAACTCTTTGGTCGTTTGAATATCGATCCCATAAAAACATGGGAAACGTAATGGTGGCGATGCGATCCGTAAATGAACTTCTTTCGCACCGGCATCCTTAAGCAGCTTCACAATTCGGCGGCTAGTTGTACCCCGTACAATTGAATCATCAATTAAGACGACCCGTTTGCCAGCGACAACGCCCTTAACTGCCGACAACTTCATCCGCACACCTTGTTCACGCAATGCCTGGGTGGGTTGAATGAAGGTCCGTGACGAATATTGATTCTTAATCAGACCCATTTCATACGGTAAGCCACTGGCCTCCGCGTATCCAGTCGCCGCCGACAAGGATGAGTTTGGCACCCCAACCACAATATCAGCGTCAACCGGTTGTTCTTTTGCCAACGCAGCTCCCATTCGTTTACGAGCAGAATGCACATTAACGCCATGAATATCGGAATCAGGGCGAGCAAAGTAAATATATTCCATTGAACAAATCGCTAACTGCGTATCCGTGGTGTAGTGGTCAATTTTCAAGCCTTGATCATCAATCGTCAGTAATTCACCAGGATGAACATCTTGAATGAAGGTTGCCCCAACCGTATCTAAGGCGCAAGTCTCGCTACAAACGACGTACCCACCGGTGGGTAATTTACCCACTACCAATGGCCGAAAACCATTCGGGTCTAAAGCTGCGAACAGTCGATCATTGGTTAACAACAAGTAGGCGAAACCACCATGTACTTGGCGCAATGCATCTTTCAACTGATCAGTTAAACTGCCAGCTGGACTGCGCCGAATCAAATGCATCAAAATTTCACTATCGGAACTCGCATGGAAAATGGCGCCATTTTGTTCCAGATTCCGTCGCAATGAAACGGCGTTCGTTAAATTGCCGTTATGAGCCAAGGCAAACTGGGAATCACTGAAATTAAATTCTAATGGTTGAATATTTTCAACCCCATGATTGCCAGCCGTTGCGTAACGGACATGACCCACAGCCGCTTCACCAGTTAGTCGAGCTAATCGGGCCGGGTCTCGGAACACATCCGCTAATAAACCCAAGCCGCGTTCCGATTGCAACTCACCATGATCATTAGCGGTAATACCGGCACCTTCTTGACCGCGATGTTGTAAAGCATGCAAGCCAAAGTAGGTCAGTTGGGCCGCATCCGGGTTCCCCCAAACACCAAAGAGCCCACACTCTTCATTTAACCCTTTTACTTCAGTAGGCATGGTAAGGCTCCTTCCCATAACCGTTTTGCAAAATCGACCTTGATATCAAAATTTTGATCAGCGGTTTCAATAAATAATCGATTATCTGCGGTCGTAGTTCCGAGATAGGTCGCATAGGGTTCCATCAAGTTTTCAAAGGCTGCACGCTTGGCGGCTGTCACGGAAATCACGAATCGTGATTGTGTTTCTGAGAAGAAATTGGCGGCTGGCAAGTCACTCTTCAGGTTAACGCCAAAACCATTGCCAAAACAGGATTCTGCGATGGTCGTAATCAGCCCACCTTCTGAAACGTCATGGGCACTGGCAACGAGTCCTTTTTGAATCGCTCGTAATAATAAACGTTGGTTTTGATTTTCAGTAACGAGGTCAAACTCAAAGAGTTCTCCTGAAATCGTCCCCGTTAACATTTTTTGTAATTCGCTGCCGTTAAAGTCCGCGCCAGTTTCACCCAGCACATAAACCGCGTCGCCAGCTTGTTTGAAGTCTTGGGTCGTAATGTCTCGTTGATGTTTGATCAACCCAACCATCCCGATCATTGGCGTTGGATAAATTGGATCGCCATTTGATTCGTTGTTTAACGAGACGTTGCCAGAAATTACCGGCGTATTGAACAGTTGGCAAGCCCGTGCAATTCCCATTGCGGACTCATCTAAATCATAAAATTGATCAGGTTTTTCCGGATTACCATAGTTTAAGCAATCCGTAATACCAAGTGGTTGTCCACCAGATGCCACAATATTTCGGGCGGCTTCGGCAACGGCAATTTCACCACCGACACGTGGGTTCAAATACAGATAACGACCATTAACGTCTGTCGTCATCGCTAAAGCTTTATCTGTGTAACGAATCCGAATGACCCCAGCATCAGAACCAGGCTTAACCACAGTGTTAGTTTGAACCTGCGAATCATACGTGTCATAGAGACACTTTTTCGAGGCAATCGTCGGTTGTTGCAATAATTTTTTCAACGCACCGGTCGCATCCACAATTCGTGGCATAAATTGATGATGACTTTGCTTGTTCAAACGACTCGGCCGTTTCTTTTCCCGTTGGTAAACCGGTGCTTTCGTCGCTAACGCATCGACTGGAACATCTGCAACCAAATTGCCATGATGGAATAACTGATATTGATGTCCATCCGTGACTTTCCCGATGGTAACCGCGTCAAGACCATACTTGTCGAAAACTTTAGTAATTTCGTCCTCTGACCCAGCTTTGACACAAAGCAGCATCCGTTCTTGTGATTCTGACAACATTAATTCAAAGGCCGTCATATCACTTTCACGTTGGGGCACTAAGTCCAGGTTTAATTCCAGGCCACTTCCGGCCTTGGAGGCCATTTCAGCGGACGATGAAACTAACCCAGCCGCACCCATATCTTGAATGCCAATCAAGACATCGCGATGCTCATGAATTACTTCCAGGCAGGCTTCCATCAATAATTTTTCCATAAATGGATCACCAACCTGAACTGCGGAACGTTGTGAGGCTTTCGCATCGTTGAATTCGGCTGAGGCGAAGGAAGCCCCATTAATTCCGTCACGACCAGTTTTGGCCCCAACATAAATAACGGCGTTACCGATCCCCGTTGCCTGCCCTTTTTGAATATCCGCTTGATTCAAAATACCGACACACATTGCGTTCACAAGCGGATTTTTTTGGTAACTTTCATCAAAAACAGTATCGCCACCAACGGTTGGAATCCCAATACAGTTCCCATAGCCACCGATTCCAGCGACAACCTGTTCAATTAAGTATTTGGTATGAGCGTCATTCGGTTCACCAAACCGCAAACTGTCCAATAAGGCGATTGGCCGGGCACCCATTGAAAAGATGTCTCGAATAATTCCCCCAACACCTGTCGCCGCGCCTTCATAAGGTTCAACGGCTGATGGGTGATTATGACTCTCGGCCTTAAAGACCACGGCTTGACCGTCGCCAATATCAATAATCCCGGCACCTTCACCAGGACCTTCCAGGACTTGCTCACCTTGCGTCCAGAACTTTTTCAGCACTGGTTTGGAATTCTTATAAGAACAATGTTCGCTCCACATCCCAGAAAATAGCCCAGTTTCCGTATAATTTGGCAACCGACCTAGGACTTTTTCAGCAATCAGCTGATACTCCGCATCTGTCAGCCCCCATTCTCGATAAGCTTGACTGTCGCGCAACGCTTCTGGTGTTAACTCATTATTTTTAAGCATGGGTAACCTCCTCGCGATGCGCTAACAGTGACTTAAAGATGCCAAGACCATCCGTTGATCCCAGAATGGCTTCCACAGCACGTTCTGGATGGGGCATCATACCCAAGACATTTCCTTGGCGATTGATGATCCCAGCAATATTAGCGACACTCCCATTCGGATTCGTCACGTATTCAAAGACGATCTGATTGTTGGCTTGCAATTCCGCTAAAGTCGCTTCATCACAATAGTAATTGCCTTCGCCATGCGCAATTGGTAACTGCAAATGTGCTTCAGTGGCGTAGTCACTCGTGAATTGCGTCTCAACATTGCGAACAATTAACTCACTCGTCTCACAAATAAATTGTGCTGAACGATTGGCTTGTAAAGCCCCAGGTAACAGGCCAGCTTCGGTTAAAATTTGGAAACCATTACAGATTCCCATAACTGGTTTACCACTGGCAGCAAAAGCTTTTACCGCCGTCATAACTGGTGCAAAGCGCGCAATCGCACCACTACGTAAATAATCACCGTACGAAAACCCACCCGGCAAGATCACGGCATCATAAGACGTTAAGTCCGTCGTGGTTGCGGGCACTAAATCTGCGTCAGCCTGCAAAATATCGCGTAACGCATTGACCATATCGTGGTCACAATTGGACCCTGGAAAAACAGGTACGGCAAATTTCATGGTCGCTTACGCCTCCATCTCAGTAATTTCGTAACGATAACTTTCCATATTCACATTGGCTAACAAACGATCACACATTTCATCGACTTCTGCCTCAACCGTCTTTTTACCGGCGGTCAGTTTGATTTCAAAATATTTACCTAATTCAACGGAATCGACATTAGTGTAGCCGAGACGATGTAGCGCATCATGCACCGCTTCACCCTTTGGATCTAAAATTGATTCTTTATAGGTCACATAGACTTTTGCCAAATACATTATTGTTGGCTCCCTTCGACAGTGGCTAAACGTGCCAGCACTTCTTGATAAACCGTTGTTAAATCGCCAAGATTTTTCCGGAAAACATCTTTATCAAGAGACTTTTGCGTTTTTTCATCGACTAAACGACAGCTATCGGGTGAAATTTCATCGGCAAGTAAGACTTGACCGGTAGTCGTCAGCCCAAACTCAATCTTAAAGTCGACGAGTTGCACACCCATTTCGGCAAAAATGGCTTGTAATCGTGTATTAACGAGTAATGCTTGACGCTTCATCTCCGCCACCACTTCGTCGCTAGCAACTTTGAGAGCTGCGACCTGCGAGTCATTGATAAAGGGATCATCAAGCGCATCACTTTTATAGAAGAATTCCAAAACAGGTGTTTCAAATTTAGTCAAATGAGCGACGGCAAATTTTCGTTCAAAGCTGCCGGAAGCGGCATTGCGCACGACCGTTTCCAACGGAATCATCTTGACGCGCCGGACTAATTGGACATACGCAGAGGGTTGATCAATAAAATGGTTGGGAATGCCGTGTTGGGCGAGATCTTTAAAAATCAAGCTAGAAATTCGATTATTCAGTAAACCTTTTTGATCAATAGCGACTTTTCGTTTGCCATTCAATGCCGTTGCTTGATCCAAATACTGAACCCATAAGACCTCAGGATCGTTGGTCGCATACATTTCTTTTGCTTTACCGGTATAAAGTAACTCGCCTTTTTCAACTGCCGTCATAATTATTGTTCTCCCTTCAACTGTTGTAATGCCTGTAATGCTTGGTCAACGTTCGGATCTAAGACCGTAACGTGGCCCATTTTCCGTTGTGGTTTAATCTCAGCCTTACCATAATCATGAAAATGCCATTCCGGATGATTAATTAAGTTTTCCCGAGCAACAGTTAAATCTGCCCCCAATAAATTGCGCATGACTGCTGGTTCAAACTGTGTCACTGCTGGGATCGGTAAACCGCAAATACTACGAATATGTGCTTCAAATTGAGAAATATTGCAAGCTTCAATGGTGTAATGACCAGAATTATGTGGCCGAGGTGCTAGTTCATTCACTAGCAAAGTGTCATCTGGTAAAACGAAGAATTCAATTCCCAAAACACCGCGCAAGTTCAAGGCTTCTGCAACGGAAACGGCAATTTTTCGAGCGGCCGCATGAACAACTGGCCGCACATTTGCTGGTGCAATGGTCGTGTGTAAAATGTGATGTTGATGTCGATTCTCGACAAGTGGAAAGGTGGTCACCACCCCAGCCGCACTTCGTGTAACCATGATTGAAACTTCAACCCGAAACTCTTGGCGCGCTTCTAAAATACAAGGGGTTTCAATCAATTTGAGTGCCGCTAGTGTAACTTTTGATTCGGATAAGTCGGTTTGACCATGGCCGTCGTAGCCACCCGCAATCGTTTTTAAGATGGCCGGCGTGCCGACACGCTTCAAAGCATAATTAAGACTCTGCTCATCGTTCACTGGCGCAAACGGCGTGACCGGAATACCATGATCGTGTAAAAATTGTTTTTCATTGAGGCGATTGCCGGTGATGTGTAAAAGCTCGGTGCCCTGTGGTAACTGTGCATACTTTTGCGCTGCAATTAAAGCCGCTTCATCCACATTTTCAAATTCATACGTTAACACGTCGCTTTGTTGGGCTAACATAATCAGGGCTGATTTATCTTGGTAATCTGCCGTAATTTGAAAATCTGCGACCTGGGCCGCTGGCGCGTGGGGTGTGGGATCAAGCACCCCAACATGATAGCCCATTGCCTTAGCACTGAGCGCCATCATTTGCCCTAACTGCCCCCCACCGACAATTCCGATGGTTGCTGGCGGTAAAATTGGCTGATTAGAATTGCTGTTCACTTTGTTCAGCCTCCTGCCGTTGTTGTTGCCGAAAGTTAAGTACCGCGTGCTGAATTTTCTCATCTTGTAGTCCTAATATTTGTGCAGCCATTAAGGCGGCATTTTTCGCACCAGCTTCACCAATCGCCATCGTTGCGACTGGCACACCGGCAGGCATCTGAACAATCGATAGTAAGGAATCAACGCCGTTAAGTACGCGCGTTTTAATTGGCACACCAATGACTGGTAACAACGTATTGGCAGCTAACATGCCTGGCAAGTGGGCAGCACCACCCGCGCCTGCAATAATTAATTGCAACCCGCGTTGGGCAGCTTCTTCACCGTATATTTGTAAGGTTGCCGGCATTCGATGTGCTGAAATCACTCGGCGCTCATAATCAATGCCAAGCATTGTGAGTTGCTGAGCAGCTAATTGCATCGTCGGCCAATCTGAAATTGACCCCATCACTAAACCAACTTTCGCCATCTCAATCCTTCTTTCTTTGTTTTCATCATAAGTTTAACAACCTCGTTAGTTACTGTCAACGAATTTCTTAACTTTATCTATTAATTAACGTTTTAATGTTCGTGTTATTTAAAAACAGTCTTAATCATCTCTAGCTTAACATTATTAAATTAATATCTGTTTTGTCAGCATTTTGTTCGGTTACCGGCCAAATGAACAGTTAGAGAACGTTTATCGGGTATAAATAGATTTATCATTAAATTCCGAACTTTGTAAATTTCAGCACCAATTGGTATTTTTAATACTGAATTCGCCAACCACTGAGTTTAAGTTAACTAACATCATTTGAACGGAAAGCCCACACAAATCAGCCAAAAACCGATATTTTCGATTTACAGCGGCTTAAAACCGAACTAAACTGCGGATGTTTCATTAAATCATACACACCAGCCTTACGCTAAAGGGGGCACAATCATGCAATTTAAGCATCCAGTAACCTTTTATCGCTCCATCGCCTTTTGGTTCGGTCTCATTTTTGTTTGGGTCGCCATCTTCGGTTTTCCAAAAACAATGGTAACCGTTGGGGATATCTTCACGTATCCAATTATTTTCATCATTGCTATCGCTAGCATTCTCTCCGCCATCTTCCAAAAGAAAAAGAAGTATTAACCGATTAGACACCAAAACAGGCAGGCAACCCTCATCGGTTACCTGCCTGCTTTATAAACATAATTCTTACTCATCAATGCCGCCTACCGGTTGGCCTGAAATCGGCTGGAACGTGATGGCCACATTTGGAAGCCAAGGTACGGTCTTCCAAGCCGGGCTTTATCTAAGACGGAAAATCACCGTCCAAGATAAACAACACCACTGAGCCAATTTCAGACCGCCCGACGCTAAACTTGCCTTCTAATCTGTGTTTAGCCGAGAGGTTGGAAACTAAAATGCTCAGCCATGAAATTGGTCTTAGCGCGGGTGCTTTTCCCGCACTTAGACCAAGGTCGGCTTTGGAGACCGCCCTTTGGCTCCAAAACGGCCCATGGCGTTCCAGTATTTTAGTTTTCAACCGGTAGGCGGAAAATTAAACAAGTTCAACTCAGTTATCGTTGCCAGAAGCACCTGAAATACTGTCTACTTCCGGTTCGACTGGTTCGGGATCCGCTGACGCACCGGATACTTCATCCGGTTGTTCAGGCACAGCATCTGCCGAGGCACCCGACACACTGTCTGGCTTGGTATCAGCACTTTTAGCAGACGCACCTGAAATGGCATCCGCTTTCGCATTCGGATCTTTGGCCAACACTTGACCGGTATGTGCTAAATAGTATTTAACGATTGGCAAAATATCGAGGACAAATTCATTAATCCCTTTATAATCCCCTTTGGCATCATGCATGGCTTGATAATAATGCATAATGTACTTTTCGGGTCCATTTCCTGGTACAGGTAACTTGAACAAATCCGTCTTACCCGTGCGCAACATATGAATCACTTGTTGTACATGTGGAATAGCCCGCTTTGGATGACAATCAGCCATTGGATTGCCAGCTTGAGCTGGGGTCCGAGCAGCCATCATATCTTTAGCTTCCGCATTGTGATTATAGTAAATAAATTGATTATTCGCATCGGCATACGTTAATTCCATCGGCATCGAATTCAAGAAATAATTCAATTGATTAACGGTCAAAACACCCCGATCCAGCTTGACGTAGTCGTCACCGGTCGCTGCATTCGTTTTAGCCGCAGCTTGTTCGACCCAATCAGCCGCGTGCATATTCACGCCTTCAATCGTCGTTTCAACTTTGCCATGTGCTTCCAAATCTTCTGACTTCCAGCTATCGTCTTCGGCTGGGCCATTCATCGTATTGATCACTTTGACAAATTTAACGAACTTTTCAAGCGTTTCCTTTAAAAAGCTAACTGTACGTGCATCTTTTAAATTATGCTGATCATCAAACGCCTCTTTAACTTCACCTAATAAGAATTCGTTTCCCGGCATGACAATCGCATCGACACCTGGTGATTCCAAAATCTGGCGTAAGTTCAACTGTGCACGTGAAGAGCCTTGGTCGTAGTATGAAGCACCAACAATCATCACTGGCTTGCCAGACAGTGGATGAATCTTAAAAGATAGCCATTCAATGACACTCTTTAACGCTGCGGTAATCGTATGATTGTGCTCTGGTGTGGCAATGATCACACCGTCTGCTTGTTTGATTTTATGACTGAGATACTGGACCGCGTCACTATCCGTCTGGTCATCACTTTGATTAAACATCGGCACATCTTGAATATCCAAAATTTCAACATCCACCGTGTCACTAAAATGTGTCGCAATGAATTTTAATAACAGCCGGTTGTATGATTTATCAGCAACAGAACCGGCAATTCCAACTAATTTCATGTCAAAAACTCCTCTCTAAAGCTTGTCCCAATTCACATTCTGAACTTCTTTTCGGTTAGCTTCATTGGCGTGATTCAATTCAGCCGTAATATCAACGAACGTTTGAAAATCTGTGAATAGCCCAGTCAATTTCGCCAATTTTTGCTCATCCACCAAATTACCATCGGCATCAAAAGCTTGTAACGAGTGCCCTAATAAGAATTCTGAACTAGGCATGATTCGTGCTCGCAATTCTGGTGAGTCCAAAATCTGACGTAAATGTGCCTGAGCACGCGACGTGCCTAATGAGCCGTATGACGCCCCAATAATCATGACCGGCTTATCCACAAAGGGATGAATATGAAATGACAACCACTCCAGCGCATTCATTAAAACCGCTGGTGCCGAATGATCATACTCGGGAGTGCTAATAATCACGCCATCCGCTTGGTCAATTTTTTCAGCAATCGCGGTGGCTGCCGCTGGAACTTGTTTATTTTCTGGCTTATTAAACATCGGTAAATCTTTAATTTCAACCAGTTCAATCGTTGCTTGCGCCGCAAAATGTTTTTGCATGAATTGTAATAACGTTCGATTCGTCGATTCATCTGAATTGGTCCCGACGATGGCAATAAACTTGTGCATTTTCAAGAACTCCTTTTTAACGGCCTAATTGCTGCTTGATATAAAATAGTTATCGTTAATGATATTGTAAACGATTTCACGAATTAAATCAAAGTAAGTTTAACTTCATTATCAACGCTTTTTCAAAAAAAGATTGCCAACAACGACAATCTTTTTTTAGGTCACTATTTAGTTGTTTCACCTTGTTCAACTAACAAGCTAATCAACTCATTACGATCAATTTGTCCAAAATACAACTGTAAGTCCAGATCCGCCAGAGCTGCGGTCACAGCCGTGCGAGTATATTTAACCCCTTTTAGCCGATCTAGGACCGTTTGAACAGGTTGTGAACCGAAGAAGTCACCGTAAACTGTCAAATCCGCAATTCGACCGTTGGCGATATTGAGTCTAAAATCAACCGTACCAGCCGTAAAATGCCGCCGATGCTGGATTTCAAAGGCTGGCGATTGACCATAAATCCAATCCCAATTTTTGAAGTAACGCTGATTTAAGTCAGCCACTCCGGCTCGAATCGTATCATCTAACGGATAGGTCTTCGCGTCGGCTAAATCGGACACACCTAAAATTTCACGAGCTAACCGATCTCTGAATTCCTCAATCGTTAAGTTCTGATAGGCCGGTGCCAAGTACGGCCGCAAGTTAGTCACCCGACTACGCACCGATTTGATACCTTTAGAGGCCATTTTATCTGCCGGCACAGTTAAGGCCTTAGCAATCTGAGACTGATCCACATCATACATCAACGTGCCATGTGAAAACATCCGACCATTTTCCACATGCATCGCATTGCCAGAAAACTTTTTACCATCGATCAGCAAATCGTTGCGACCGCTCATCTCGGCCCCAGTCGCGCCCATCGCATGCAATGCCTTGAGTACTGGTGCCGTGAAACGCTTGAAATTGCCAAAGCCGTCACCATCATCTTTAGTGATGAAGCTAAAACTGACATTCCCAAGATCATCAAAGACCGCACCACCACCAGAGGTTCGGCGCGTCAAAATAATCTTTTGCTGCTCAACATACGCCTGATTAATTTCGGCCAACACATTTTGGTAGCGGCCGACAATAATACAAGGTGAATTGATATAGAAGTATAAAATTGGTTCGGATAAATCGGCATGAGCCATTAGATAAGTTTCAATGGCTAAGTTCGTCCGAATATCGTGACTAGGACTAGTTAAATAACGCATGCTGTCACTTCCTGATTAATCTAAATATAACTCGCGTAATCGTAAAATTTCTGTTTTAGTTAACTTTAATTCAGTCCGCAAATAATGTTCAATATTACCGGATTGATGTTTGATTTCTGAGAGAGCCGTGTCTAAATAGTCATTATCAACTGACCAGAGTGCGCGAATACTTTCTACCGTCTCAGCACTGACACCTTGTTTTTTGGCATCCGCCACCACGCTGTCAATTCGTTCGGCAGAAGCTGAGTTAGTTAATAAATAATCGGCCCGAATCGTTTCAAGGTCAACACCCAGTGCCGTTAACAAATATACTGCCCCCATCCCTGTCCGGTCTTTACCGGCAGTACAATGGAACAAGAGCGATTCACCTGGTTGGTCATTGGCTAATAAAGCGTCAAAGAACCGGCGATATTCGCGCTTGGCATGATTTTCAGTCACGACCATTCGATAAACCTTGAGCATGTGACGATAACCACTATCTGGATGATTTTCAAGATCCGCCGCCATTTTGTCAGTGCCGTCAGAGTTCTTGGTTTCATCTACGTTAAAAACGGGTGCATATAAGTATTTGGCCCGACCAGGAACTCGGTCAGGTGTATCTAAAACTTCTTGTGGTGACCGGAAATCCACATCGTAACGAACACCGTACTCGTCCAAAAATTTCAAATCTGCTTGTGTTAAACGATCTAAGCCGCCACTCCGAAGCAATTTATGCCATTTGATATGATGACCATCTTTCGTTGCATAGCCACCTAGTTCGCGAAAATTAAAGCCTTGTTGAATTGGTAATAATCGTTCATTTGCCATGAGTCCTGCCACCTATTCTATGAATTTAACGACGAACTGACGTGTTTGATTGCTTGTTAGTCCGTCTAAGCTACTTTCTATTCTAACATTGTGACGCACGTGATTTGATAAAAAGATTCATCATTAATTGACAAAGTCGGCCACCGTGAGAAAATAGAGAGTAAGACATCATTTACGGAGGTTTTTTCATGACGACATTAGACTATTCAACCCAAGCTGACTGGCAATCCGTCGGCGGCAATCAGCAATCCCCAATTAATATTGAAACCGCCAACACCACTGCTTCACAATTATCTGCCATCAGTTGGCGTGGCTTGTACCAAGCAAAAACGATTATCGGTACCGACACAACGCTAGAAGCAACTGGTACTGGCATGGCCTATTTAAATGACCGTGATTTCAACTTTGATCAAATTCATTTTCATACCCCGGCCGAACATTTAATTGACGGGCAGGCCGCGCCAATTGAATGGCATCTCGTCCATCGCAGTGCAACCGGACAGCTTGCAGTCGTCGCTATTTTTGGTCGCATCGGCAAGCCCAATGCTAGTTTCCAAGGATTATTGGATCAATTTACGCCAGCCACTAGCCATGCGTTAACTGAACCAATTAACCTAACCGAACTATTGCCCGACACCGGTACCGTTTACCACTACCTTGGCTCATTAACCACGCCACCATTGACCGAGACCGTTGAATGGTATATCTGCGCGGATTCGGTCATGATTGGTGAAAAACAATTAGCCGCTTACCAAAACTTATTTGGTCCTAATAACCGCCAAGTTCAGCCTTTAAACGACCGCCCAATTATCGCTGAACGGCTCTAATCAAACGAGGTGTAGCCCATGCCCAAAAAGCTTAAATGGGGATTAATTGTCTGCATTGCTTTTCTCCTATCAATTATCGGTTTAGGGTTGGTCACTCAATTGCATACTGACCAAGCCAGTCATGTCATTACTGGTCAAAAACGGCCACTAATGTTGATTGCTGGTAGTGATAGTCAGCGTGATGACTTCGACCAGATGATCAAATCTTTGAACGGATCACAACCACACCCAGTCATTAATGTGACCGTCGACAAGGACTTAAACGTCACTGCCACAGAAACCCGCGTCAAGCACTCCCAATTTAATGACAGCTTTATTGTGATTTTTTTCGAGAACAGCGCGGATACCAACGACACCATTATTGAACAAACTAAAGGGTTAGCAAATGCGGTCACCTATTTGCAGAAGCATTACAAACTCACAACCGCCAACGCTCTAGGCTATTCAAATGGTGGCCTGATTTTCACCCGTTATCTTGCAGGGATGGCGACTTCGAAGCCATTAGCAATCCGTGATTTAATGCTAGTCGGGACACCATTCTTAGGCACTAGCGAATCACAACCGGATGAGACACTTTTTAAGCCACTGTTGGCTAAAAAGTCCCACTTTAAGTCGCTACACACCGTTCTCAATATTGCGGGCGACGCGGGCGATGGTGACGATCACGTGGTACCACTGACCAGCGTCACTGCTGGGAGCAAGCTATTTATGAACGAGAGTCATCGCTATAACGCCATGACCATTAATCAAAAGAACATCAACCACGGCGACCTCTTAAAAGAACACTATCTAGCACGATTGGTACGTCAAAATCTATTAAATCAATAACACGACTAAAAATCGAGAGTGGGACAAAAGGCGGTCTGCTACCGAGCATAGCCCAGAAAGTCGAATGATTGGCATTTTCAATCGTTCGACTTTCGTAGCTAAGCGGAGGTCGCAGCCTTTTGTTCCACGTTTCGGCTATAAATATTAGGAACAACAAAAAGAGCCTGGGGTTTTGTCCCAGACTCGATTTTTTTACTATTATGTTAATAGACTGACTTGAACCAGTCCCTCGTCGGCATGTTACCGGTAGCAACCGGAAATGTTTCTTATGAGTTAGCCGTGGCAACAAACCGCGCTAATTCATCTGACGACATGCCGGCACTTACGCCGACCAATAGCTTGATGCGCGCCTTTTGACCATTCAAGCCTTGGCAGAAAATCACGCCCATTTGCTTCAATTGAACCCCGCCGCCTTCGTAGTCATACACATCCTGTGCAATTCCGTTAAAACAACGTGATACTAAGACAACTGGAATCCCCATGTCTAACAGTTTTTGTACAGCTGGTAAGGTTGCTGGTGGTAAGTTGCCGGCCCCTAAGGCTTCAATGACTACCCCGTTGGTCGTTGGTTGGGCGATAGCGTCAAACAATTCTGGTCCCATGCCCGCATAGGCTTTGATCAAAAAGACATTGTCTGCGACCGTCCGAATCGGACAAACCGTTGACCGCAATAAGGATTCAAAGAACACCACGCCATGTTTTGCGACCAAACCAATCGGGCCAAAAGTTGGTGTCCGGAAGGTTGCAACATTGGTTGTATGCGTTTTGGTGACGTAGCGTGCCGAATGAATTTCGTCATTCATAACAACCAAGACCCCTTTGTCGGCGGCATCTGGTGTGCTAGCGGTTTGAATTGCCGTTTCCAAATTATGCAATCCATCCGAGCCAATTTCATTGGCAGAACGCATCGCTCCCGTGACAACAACCGGTAATTCATTCGGTAATGTTAAATCTAAAAAGTACGCCGTTTCTTCTAACGTATCCGTCCCGTGGGTCACGACAACACCATCGACGCCTTCACTTGCGGCTTTCGCAATTCGCTGCTTCAATTCCAACATCCGTGCTGGCGTGATGTGTGGTGACGGTAAATTAAACACGTCTTCTGTTTCTAATTGAACTTCCCCACTAAATGGATTTTCATAGCTATCCAAAGGGTTTTGAGCGCCCGGCGCCATATTACCAGCCGCATCTGCGGACATCGCAATCGTCCCACCCGTATGCAACACTAAAATCTTTTTCAAATCGGTTTCCTCCTATATACCCTGCCTAAACTCAGTAAATGTAATTTTAGGCTAGCTGGCGATTGATTGCAATCAAAAGTCGATCAGCATAGATTCACCTTCGTTACGTGGAGTTTTACCACACCCATGATTAACTAAAGATTGAAAGACTCAAAAGTATCACTACTGTAACAGTATCAGTAACTGTTATGTCTAAAATCAACTCACCCAAATTTAGCGCTTCGTCAGTCAAAACCGATGTGCGGTGGGGGACGGTGCCAGCCAAGGTGCGGTCTGACGCCTCAATTCCAAGCCGACAAAACACGTCTTTGAATTGCCCTGCAAGACTAGCCAGCCAAGAACGCCGACTAGTCTTGCCGACACTGCACACCGATTTTGACTGACTCCGCTAAGCGTAATTAACTGATTTCCAGAATCAGCTGGAGGTTGTTGCCGATAACATCGGACGTGCAGGTGGCGTTAGGTCGGCATGTTTTTGCCGGTCTTACACCACGGACGGTCCGGGAGATTTGCGGTTTTAGCAAAGCTTCCGGGCGAGGGTCAAGACGTTCCCAAGGCTTGGGCCGGTCCCTCGTCCGCATGTTATCGGCAACAATCGGAAGCGGTAATATTCGACAAGTTTTCATTACCTGATTGTTGACGTAGTGGTGCAGACCGGTAATTTTTAACTTTCAGCCTTTAGTAATTAACCTAATTACACTCACTAACTAGCCTATTTACCTCCACGTTCACTTTTTTCCAAATCAAGAAATCATTGATAAATTAACGTTTAGCCGCCTAATAGCCGCCAGACGTTGCGAATTTTGTTGACAAAATAATCGGCCACCTTTATAGTTAGTTACATAAGCAACTAACCAAATAACAAACTAAGCTAATTAAAAAAGGAGTTACACATCATGTCAACTACACCAATTATGACCGTAACCAACTTACACAAAACATACGGTAAAGCCGGTTCTAAGCAATACGAAGCTTTAAAAGGCATCAACTTCGACGTCAATGCGGGCGAATTCGTCGGCATCATGGGCGCTTCCGGCTCAGGTAAAACGACCTTACTGAATATGCTCGCAACTTTAGATCAACCCACAAGTGGTGAAGTCACCATCAATCAACAACCCATCACTCATTTAAAAGGGAATCAACTGGCTGATTTTCGGGCCAAGGAAATTGGCTTCATTTTCCAAGATTTCAATCTGCTTGAAACCATGACAGCCTACGAAAACATTGCCTTACCCTTAACGTTACAAAATACAGCTGCTAAAAAAATTAAGCCAGCCGTTGAAACCGTAGCTAGTCACTTAGGCATCGCTGAATTTTTAAACAACTATCCCAATGAACTTTCAGGTGGACAAAAACAACGAGTTGCCGCTGCACGTGCTTTAATCAACGAACCTGCCATGTTATTCGGTGATGAACCAACTGGGGCGCTTGATTCCAAATCGGCTCGCGAATTATTAGATTTATTCACTACCATCAATCGCGAACAAGCTGTCTCCATCCTACTCGTCACCCATGATCCCTTTTCAGCCAGTTATTGCCAACGAATTTTATTCATTAAAGACGGTAAGATTGGTCAAGAATTAAAACGTGCGGACTTATCACGCAAAGATTTTTACCAACAAATTTTAGACACCCTCGGAACATTCGAACAATAGAAAGGAGCCGTTCACAATATGTTAACTAAACTTGCCATGACCGGCTTTCAAAAACGCTGGCGTGATTACTTGGTCTTATTCTCTGGTTTGATCATGTCCAGCGCCATCTTCTACATGTTTGAATCCTTAGCCACTAACAAAACATTCTTGAAACAAAATACCGGCATTAGTATGGTCGGCATCATTTTCCAATTTGGTTCTGTCCTCCTTACCATCATCACCTTGGTTTATATCGGTTACGCCAACTCGTTCCTGCTCAGCATGCGCAAACGTGACTACGGTCTGTTCATGCTAGTCGGCGCCCGCAAAGGTAAAATTGGTCAACTCATTTGGTTAGAAACGCTCTTAGTTGGGGTTACGGCCACACTGTTTGGAATTATCGTTGGGACCTTGCTCACATTAGGACTGAGTCAACTACTCATCAATAGCCTTGGCTTAACTTTGCATCACTTATCCGCTTGGTATTTTCCAGCAGCGTTAACGACACTCTTACTCTACGTTGGCTTGTTCTTACTGGCTGGGTTCTTCAACTTACTGGCCTTAACGAAAACGCCAGCGTTGAAATTATTACACAGTAACGATCAACCCAACCGTCCCAAGTTAAAACCAGCCCGTCAATTAGTTGAAGTTATCATCGGTCTCATTTCAATTGCGATCGGTTACTGGTCAATGGCTAATTTGGACAAGTTACAGATGGCAGGCATTGGGATTGCCTTAGTGACAATCGTTTTAGGCACCTACCTCCTCTTTAACGCGATCTTTGTCTGGCTGGTTGTCTTATCAAAACGCTTGCCATTTGCCAATCGTGGGCTCAATGGATTCACTTTATCGCAATTAAGTTTCCGGATTCGCAACTACACCAAAATTTTATCGATCGTCGCCATGCTCTTCGCATTGGCGCTCGGTGCGATTACAGTTGGGATGGGCTTTCATCGCCAAGTCCCACTAATGGTCAACGGTGGAAATGCCTATGATATGGGTCTGGTTAACGCCACTCATAGTCAACAGCAACAGATCAAAGCGCTAAACCCAACTACCGAAAGCACTTATCGTTTCAAAGTTGGTCCTAAAGCGGTTTACTATCGTGCGAGTGATTTTGACCGCAATCCATTTATCACCATGGATCAGGCTGGTCATAACCAACTCAAGTTTACTACGGCGCATAACAACGCTAAACAATTACTCAAATCACGGACCAGTTATCAACTTAGTGCCTTGCAAGGTAGTGCACAACAACGATTAGGGACCCAGATGTTATCAGACGCGCAATATGCAAAACTGACCCAACCAGAACAACGCTTGACCGTTTTTGCCACACAAGATGTTACAGCGCACACAGCCGCCTTGAAACAGCTCGCTACCAGTCAACGCCACCGCGATGCCGGTTTGACCGGTGAAATGTTGGGTGGTCGTTACACTGGCTACCAACTGATCAATAGCATGTATTCCGGCTTACAATTCATGGGCTTCTTCTTAGGAGTCGCTTTCCTAGCCATGTTAGCCAGTTGCTTAATGTTCAAAATCCTATCGGGTGCCGCCGCGGACCAACACCGTTACGTCATGCTTGATAAGATTGGTACTCGTAAAGCCTTATTGAACGGTGCTTTACGCAAAGAAATTGCTGTCTTATTCATCCTGCCTGGCATTGTCGGTGTCATTCACGTTCTTTTCGGTTTAAAAATGTTTAGTTTCATTATGGTCGGGTCACCTTACACCGGCATCTGGTTACCATTTTTAATTTTTGCGGGACTCTATTTAATCTACTATCTCATCACGGTCCAAATTTATCGGCGGATCGTCTTACAATAACCTTTTGGAGGAGGAATGAATCATGGTATACTTTGGATTAGTCGCTTTATTAATCGTTATTACGCCAATTCATCGTTACGTCTTAGCTAGTCAGAAACAGTTCTGGCTCGGTGGCTTGATGCCATTACTTTGGCTCGCCGCCAACTTGATCACCGCCAATGTTATCGGCTTTGCCCATCAGGATACATTGTTAGCAGTGCTTGGAATGCTGCTACTGGTCTCCTGCTGGATTGCCGCGCGCATTGATCGGACTGAACATCAATTAACCTTGACACGTCACCATAAAATTGCAACCAAATAACGATTAACCCACTGCAATGAGGTGAAAAATATGCAGTTCAACTTTAATAGTACCGAACCAATCTATTTACAAGTTGCTGAACAAATTGAAGAAGCAATCTTTGCACGCACATTTGCAGAAGGTGAACAGATTCCTTCTACAACTGAAATTTCTAAAGAGTTTCACATTAATCCCGCCACCGTTTTAAAAGGCATGAACATCCTAGTCGATGCCAATCTGATTGAAAAACGGCGAGGTGTCGGCATGTTCGTCATTGGCGGCGCCCAAGGACGGATCGTCGAGAAACGGCGCAATCAATTCTATGATGACTACGTCAAAAATTTGGTGAGTGAAGCCCGAAAATTGCACATTACGAAACAAGAACTTGCACAATTAATTGAACGGGGGTTTTCAACGAAATGAGCATTCAAATTCACGCCGTTAGTCAAAGTTTCCACGGCAGATCAATTCTTAAAGATATCAATTTAACGATTGAACCGAATAAGATTTATGGTCTGCTTGGCCGTAACGGGGCCGGTAAAAGTACCTTACTGAACATTATCAGTAATCGGATCTTTCCCAGCCAAGGAACCGTTACTTTAGACGAAGAATCCATGAATGACAATGATCGGACACTTGGCCGCATCTATTTAATGAGTGAAGTCAACTTGTATTCTGAACGGGCCAAGCTTAATAAATTATTTGATACTACGGAACTGATGTATGGTAGCTTCAATCGCCAATACGCCAATGACCTCGCTGATAAGTTTGGCTTAGATCTCACGTCGCGCTTCGGCAAACTTTCAACCGGTTACCGGTCCATCTTCAAGTTAATTGTCGCGTTGTGTGTCCCCGCTGACTACATCTTCCTAGACGAACCGGTCTTAGGTCTCGATGCTAATCACCGTGAATTGTTCTACCAAGAATTGATTGAAACTTATTCGGAGACGCCCCGGACATTTGTGATCTCGACCCACTTAATTGAAGAAATCGCCAATTTAATCGAGCACGTTTTCGTCTTAGATGACCACAAGATCGTCATCAATGGTAGTGTCCCAGACATTCTGGAACGTGCCTATACGATTTCCGGTCCAGACGCCGACGTCAAACAATACACTGCCGGCTTAAATATCATCGGCGAAGACCATTTGGGTGGTATCACCGCGCACTACGTCTATGGTGCCTTAGCTGATGACCGCCCCATTCCAGACACCGTTAAGTTGGAACACTTGGACTTACAAAAACTGTTCATCAACTTAACGACTGAAAAGAAGGCTGCTGCCCATGTCAGCTAAACTAAAAGCAACGACACGTTACTTGTTGCGAGAACAATTAAGCTATTTAGGCATCGTTTATCTGATCGTGCTCGCGGTATTGATTGGGATGCCCCTGATTTCGGCCATCTTCAATCATAATCTCACTTGGCAGCTCTTCCTGAACTCATTATCGATCAATGTTGGCTTTATCTTCAGTTGCTTCATTTTCATCCTGCCAATGCTGACTTACGATAACTTCAAACTTTTGATTCAAAATGGGACCTCACGGAAAACGTACTGGCGAGCTCGGATGCTTAACATCATCAGTCTGAGCTTCATCGGGGAAGTCATCGCCATGGCCTACTACTTTTTCGTCACGAATGCGATCGCACATCGCAGCTTTAGCGCTGGCTTTAAATATGAATTTTACGGCCAGCTTTACGGTAACTTCTTTGGTGCCCATAATCTTGCCGGTAATCTCCTGATGAACTTCATCTTCATGTGGCTGGCTTTCATCATGCTAGGCTTATGTGGCATGGCCGTTGGCAGTATTTTCAGCTTGCTGACGAAGACCGTTCGACGCGTTGTGATTATTGCAGTACCAATCTTAGGACTTTTCTTTTTAGGCTTTTTGGTCAATTGGATTGCCCGGACCTCGATTCATCTCAACTTTGAAGGGCTCGCAAAATTTCTCGGCTTTTTAGTTGGGTTCACGGGTGATCACCAAGTTGGCCCATTGAATCCGCTGATTGCGACTGGCACCATGCTCGTCATCAGCGTCATCATGGCCGGCATCGCCTACTACTTCAATCACAAGCTTAAAATCAAGAATGCCTAAGTCGGAGGAGGTTAACAATGTCGAATAAAACTTGGCGTTTATCCCGTTACTTGTTCAAGGATCAGTTGTTCTACCTGGGTTGGTCCTACCTAACGATTATCTTAGTTGAAACACTGTTGCCGTTTGCCTCGGCCTTGCTGAGTGGCACGGCCAGCACGTTTAGTTGGCGGTCACATTTAAGTGGTCTAGGAATCGGCGCCATCTTCGCGTTCTTCGTGCTCATTTTCAGCTTACAGACTTATGAAGGCTTCAAGCTGTTCATTCAAAATGGCATTTCGCGCCGCACTTACTTACGGGCCCGCCTTGGTAACTTAGGCTTGATGAGTTTACTGGGCGTC
This sequence comes from Lactiplantibacillus daoliensis, assembly GCF_005405005.1. GTDB lineage: Bacteria > Bacillota > Bacilli > Lactobacillales > Lactobacillaceae > Lactiplantibacillus > Lactiplantibacillus daoliensis. The sequence continues at coordinate 379,442 of NZ_BJDH01000002.1, forward strand.
GTCCTAGCGGTGATTAATGATTTTGCCATCTCCGCTCCATTATTGCGTATCGACGTGTTCGGCTTTCTGGCACGCGGCCCATATGAAATGTACGCGAAGTTCTTCGGTAACAACGTCTTTGCAACGGTGCTCATTTATATGCTATTCTTATGGATTTTCTTTATTACTGTCGGCCTGTTCGGTATCGCTGTCAGCAGTCTACTGGACTTGTTAACCAAAACAGTGCGCCGTGTGATTTATATCGTCGTCCCAATTTTAGGAATCTTCCTACTAGGATTCGTTGCCTCAAATGGCACTACCAATCAGGCTTCGATAGGGGTTGTCAACTTCGCCAAATTTCTGCTCGGTTATCGCGAAACACTTGGCCTGTTTAACCCGTTCATGCCAATGTTGACAATGGTTGTCTGCAGCCTCATCTTTGGCGCCATTGCTTACACGTTCCATCTTAAATTAAAGGTCAAAAATTAAGCGCTAAAAAACGGCTATCCGCGATTGGATAGCCGTTTTTGTCTGCCAAGATTATTTGGCAACTTGTGTATTATTTAAATCAGTTTTTACGACGATGACATCCGTCAAGGCATTCCGCTGTACGAATGTGGTCACGGAGCCTTCAAGGACCCGTTCCATCGCATTTAACCCAGTGGCGCCCATCATGATCAAGTCGTTGTGATGATCTTCAACGAAGTCTTGCGAGATGATTGGTTTAGGACTACCCATTCGAATATGGAACTCAATATCATCAAAACCATTCTTTTTAATGGTTTCGACAAGCCCCTTCAAATAAGCTTCTGAATCCTGAACCAATTGGTACGTAATGTCGCCATCCGCCAAGCCGGCCAAGTTGTACCCAAATTGACCAGGGTCAATCACGGATAAAACGTCAACGTGAGCTTGATTACGCTTAGCAACTTCAATCGCCTTATTTAAAGCGACTTCCGCTTGTTTCGAACCGTCTAGGGGAACTAAAATATTCGTATATTCTTGTAACATTTGCGCCACACCCTTTCCATCTACTGTCTTCATTTTACCATTTATCGCTGGTGAATGCGTTCTCAATTCGTTTGTTCAATGGAAAAAGACCGTTAAGTGGCCGAACAGTGACTTTTACACGATATTTACACAAACAGAATCACCCCTTTACACTCAGCGGTTACAATGGCCTTATTCCACTGGGGAGGCGGTTTACATGTTAACGCTTGAGAAAAGACATCATGGCGTGATTATTAGTCAAACCATCGTCATTAATGATGAAGTCGAATATCAGCTTGATTTAACTAGCAAACGTTGGTCTAAGTATCCCTTTACCGTCAAAATTACCGCATTAACGCTGGTCGGTCATACTATCATTTCGGTCGCCCACTTTTCAGATTTAGCCGCAGCCCAATCCGCTTATGAAGCGTATTTTACAGATTTAGCACAAAAATAATGATTAACCCCCGCACAACTTGTTTTTTTATGCTACGATAATAGCACTTAATTTAACACCTTGGAGCGGGAAATCTTGAAAACAATTATGCAACTATGGCATCGCTATCAGAGCGTTTTGTCTTATTTAATCTTTGGTGGCCTCACCACCGTCGTGAACTTTGTGGCCTTTTGGCTGTTCAACGACCTGGTTGGTTGGCCCGTCTGGCTCAGTAACGCCATCGCTTGGTTCTTGTCTGTGCTATTCGCCTACATCACCAACAAACTTTGGGTCTTTGACTCCAAAACACCGACTGTCAAAGCAGTCATGGCCGAAGCCACGTCATTCTTTGGCTTCCGTCTCTTGAGCTTCTTCGTTGACGAAGCCATCATGATTATTGGGGTTACCGTCTTACATGGCAACAACTTACTTGTGAAGTTCTTAGATCAAGTAATCGTCGTAGTCATGAACTGGTTTTTCAGTAAATTATTCATTTTTAAAGATCGTGCCGATAAAGACTAAAAAAAGTGGCTGAGAATTTTCTCGGTCACTTTTTATTTGGGCATACTAGACGAATCTTGTGCCATCATTCCGTGATAGCGGGTTAAAACTAACCTAACTTCTGATTTGCAGTATGTAATAACTGTAAAGTTTGCATGACTTCATCGATATTAATACCGTCCCAGTTGTAAAAAGTGAACTGCCGACCGCCCTTCATTTGAATCAGTAAATGGCGGGCCGTCGACTCGTAACCGTTACGGATCTCACTCTGCGTCGTCGTCATTTCGTAATACTGAATCTGTGCCAAATTGATGACGATCTCGCCGATCCGGACAAATCGTGGGCCATCCGCGGTAGTTGGTACCGGCACGACGACACGTGAGCCATCATGATGATGCAAACATAATTCTGTCGCTAGTAACCCGGCAGCGGTCAACTGCGGCGTAAAACAGATTTCCTCCCCCAAGTGTACCGGTCCAACGGTGGGTGCCGCTGACAAAGCAAACTTAAAATGACGTCCATGGAAATCGGTTAGAATCCCTTGATTCAAGGGACGGTTAATTTTAGTAACATGGCCAATCATAATAATCCTCTCCTCTCTACCGATACTGTAAATTTACCACGCTAATTAATGGTTAGCGCCTAATTTCCCCAAGCTTGCGCAGATTTGGACAAATTCCGTGAGCAAGTAACTTAATTATCCTTTTTAAGCCACTAAACGTGCTACACTATAATGAATTAAAGCAGTTTAGGGAGGTTGTCAAATTGGGATTTAGCCCCGCAGAAACCGATTACTTAACCGATATTTTAACCACGCATTTGTTTACACTGTTGTCACGTGTCACTCGTTGGCAAACGCACAGTTTATCACAACAACAATATGATCAGCAGGTCGCTGAAACCCTCACGCCTAATCTGGAAAAGCTGCAGTCAATTGCCGCTCAGTTGGCACCGACCGTGGGGAATCAGGAGCAGTATCAAGCCTTACAACTGGGGATTGATAAATTGGTGCAAGCCCAGAGTTATCAACTTACTGAGGAACAACTCAGCCAAGCCAATGAACGGCGGCTCAGTCGCCATCGTTTTCGCTAAAATAAGCGCAACCCATAAAATTGGGTTGCGCTTATTTTAGTGTGATTCAATTAGTTAGACTTGCGTCGTGTGCGTAATAACCAGATGATCCAACCGATCAATGCCAAGATTACAGCGCCCATGCCGCCAATTAGCCACCAGTTAATGGTTTGGGCTGGTTTACCAATCGTCAACTTGTTCATTTGCTGTGCTTTAGCAGCACTGATAGTGAACTCTTTCTTGAAATTCCACTTATACCTACCCTTTTCGGAGTCAGCCTTCAAGTGCAGCGTATACTTACCTGGTTCTAACTTTTCCACACCATCTCCTAACGCATAGTTGAAATTACTGTTCGGTGCCATCCGCAGCTCTTCTTTGCTCGTTTTGAGAAGCTTTTTAGAACTGCCCGCCTTGGTCACGTAGCTGTTCACTTTCAACTCTCTCATAATCGCAGCCTTCGGATTCTGCAGCTGGGCGACAATCCTTTCACGACCATTCAGCTTACGTGGTCCTGCATAGAGTAGTTTCATATCGGGTTCAACCGTTAAGTCATCTTCCTCTTGCAGTTTCAGCGCGATCGTGTAACCAAATTGGTTTTGAATGCCGGCTTGTTTCTTCACTTGTTGCCGAATACTAATCCCACCTAAAGCGACCCCTTTATAGGCCTTTTTGGGCATTTCAATCGTGATTCCAACTTTTTTAGTTGAATTCGCTTTAACCTTAACGTTTTTGGAATTAGTCGTTGCTTCTGCAATATTGAATCCTAACGATGAATCGACTTTATCATCATCACTCGTATGATAATTAAACGTCCCATTATTTGTCGTTGTTGCCAAGCTCGTAATGACATCATACGTATGCTGAATCTTGTCACCATTGTGAATATCGACATAAATAGTCTGTTCTTGCCCAGGTTCCATCTTAAGGTTAAAGTACGAATTCTTATCATCAAGCTGATTACTGGGCAGCTCCGGATGCACAGTGAAATGATTTTCTTCAGCGTATGCTGTTCGCGTCACAATCAGGCTACTAAGTCCAACCATTATTCCTAAGAGCCAACAAATTTTTTTGAACATAAGAACCTCCAAATAGTTGATTTATTTGTCACCCGCAATAACCAATATATCGGGCATTGAGTGGCGAACAAGTTTAAACGTTCTGGGGATATCAAATAATCCAAAATTTTGCTGGATTAGGTTACATCCTTACAGTCCGACTTAATTTTACACACAGTACTTAATTAATCTGCAACCTCCCCATGTTCCAAATCCCAATAAACTCTTGCAGCATATTCCCCAGCTGGATAACCACCACGTCCTGTTAAGTCAACTGCATTATCATTAAAATAAAGATGCGTTTCTCCCTTTGCAGCCATCTTTCCACTCTCGCTAGAAGACAAGAGTAGCGTTTTTTCTCCATCTTCCGCCATAATCGAAGCAGGGTTAGTCTGTACAGTAGCCTGATCATCTGTTCTATCAGAACTCACATCATTTGTCTTAAAATCTAGTTGTGCGCCTTTCCATTGAATGTTATTTCCCATAAATGGTGTCATTGAAACGTTCACAGTCCAACCTTCAATATCTTTAGTATTCAATACAGTTAGATGCTTTCCTTTGCCTTTATTTGGTACAGTAAAAGTATTCGTTTCTGAGACATTATCAACAGTCCCAAATTCAAGTTCCGGTGCTGATTTTAAGTATATCGATCCTACCTCACCTTCGATGTTAACCGTCGCGGGAGTGTCTAATTCTGTTGGTTCCGCCGCATGTACAACCGCAGGAGCCATAAACAGGGTTGCCGCACCTAACGCTACTAAACTCATCTTCTTCATTTTAAACATGTGGTAATCCTCCTTGTTTTTTCAAACTGACTTACTGACCGACAACGGTGAAACGCGAATTTGACTTAACCAACTACCACCACTTTCATCATTAGTCCTTCTTCTCATTAACTTTCAAGTTTGCCCACTAATCAGACAATCTCGAGTGAATCGCCCACAACCTAAGAATTTAGAGAAACTCTTCGATTTAATTCACCCGGAGTGATTCCTTTAAAATCAATGTTGCCATCAACTTTAACTGGTGTCAGGTTATCAAGACATAACTTTAGTCGCTAACCGATAAGAATTATCTAATTAGTTTGATAATTTATTACAAGACTAAATTTATCAGATAATCGAAACTCTGACAAGCCTGATGCTCGATAAAATTCAACTTTTTTTGTTGATATATCACCTTTTGGACCGTTTTCAGGCCGACAAAGTTCAGGGTTGTACAAGCATGGGGTTAGTCTGAAAAATAAGGTAAAATCCGCCAGCAGCCTGATCTTATCAGTTTGATAATAACCAATTTATTTCCGCATTGATACTATCGGCAAAAAAAGTTGATTTTTTTGAAATTATTCTGCTCAAATCAGTTTGACTGGGCTCATTTCCCGACTCAAAGTTGAAAATAATGACCATTTTCTGACCAATTAACTTGGACTCTTAACAGAAAATTCAAATTTAGATCACGGGATAGCTATTTTTAGTCGTTACAATTAAGTCATTAAGTTAAACGATACGATGTGAAAGAAGGAGGATTCCAATGTTTTTACTCATTTACTGTACGCTCGCCATTGCCGTTTTCTTTTTAATCTTCGGTTTCAAAACCGCCGCGGCTGTCATTGGCCTGCTAGCGCTCGTCTTATTGGCTTACTCCTTCATTCGTCGACAAATTGAACGGAAACGCCTGTTAAAACAGCACACCACCAACAAAAGCCGTAGTTAATATCGTCGGCAAAAAAATGACCTCCTTAAATCTGATGAGATTTAAGGAGGTCATTTTTTAACTAGGCAGTCAGTTCCGCTAAACAACGGACAATATTTTGGACTGCTTGATGCACATACTTAGGATCAGTCGCTAAGTTCAAACGGACAAAGCCCTGATCATTGGAACTGAACCATTCGCCAAAATCGACGGCCAGGCCACATTTATCCTGTATAAATTCACGCGTGTATTCTGGTTTCACGTAAGCCCGAATATCCAACCAAGTCAGATAGGTACCTTGTAAGTCAGCAACAACGATTTTTGGCGCGTGTTCGGCCAACTCAGTCTTCAAATAATGATAGTTACTACGAATAATATCTAAAATCTGATCGAGCCATTCTGCACCGTAAGTGTAAGCCGCTTCCCCCGCTACTTGGCCTAAAATATTCGTTTCAGTCTGATTAATCGTCTGAATGAAATCATCATATTGTTGGCGCAAGGCATCATTTGGAATAATGACATGTGAGTTCAACAAGCACGCCACGTTAAATGTCTTCGATGGCGAATTGACGACAATTACATTATTTTCAAAGCGCCTGTTAGAAACCGTTAAAGCTGAGATGAAAGGATGATTTTCTGGATCAATTTCCAAGTCTTGATGAATTTCATCTGAAATCACAAGTACATGATATTGTTCGCATAACGCTAAGATTTTTGTTTCTTCGGCTTCGGTCCAAACATGACCAACCGGATTATGTGGAGAACATTGAATGAATAACCGCACTTCATTGGCTTTAATTTTCGCTTCAACATCATCAAAATCAATCGAATAACTCCCATGGTCATTCACCAACTCAGATGTCACCAACTGCCGATGATTGTCCTGAACAGCATTAAAGAAAGGATAGTACACGGGTGTCAAAATCAAAACGCCGTCCCCTGGTTGGGTATAAGCATTGACTAAGGCGTATAGTGAGTTAACCACGCCGGTCCCAAATCGAATCCAATCCTTTTTTAACGTAAGTCCGTGGCGCTGTTCTTCCCAATTAATGAAGGCGTCATAATAACTATCTGGTGTATACGAATAGCCGTAAATACCATGAGCAACTCGTTCAGTTAAGGCCTGTGTCACCTGTTCAGGAACCTTAAATTCCATATCTGCGACCCACATTGCAATTAAATCCTTGTTTCCATAACGTTGATCCAACGCATCCCACTTGAGTGAGTTGGTATTTAACCGGTTCGTGGCGTACTTTTCAATAAATGCTGATTGATCCATCTTTAAAACTCCCCTTCATGACATTGCTGAACAATAAAAAAACTCCGTCCTCATTACGAAGGACGAAGTTTTTAACTCCGAGGTGCCACCTATCTTCACAGCTATTGCTGCCTCATTATCGCGCTAAACACACGCTTAATCTGGGTATCGGTGATCAATCCGGACCAGTTGCGTCAACAACTGATCAACTCCGAGTTCATCTTCATTAAGCACCTACTGTCAATTTCCACCAACCATTGACTCGCTGTTGGCACATGCTTAACTACTCTTCTCATCAACGTATCATTTTTTAAGTTGTTTCTAACTTACAACGTTCATTCATGATTGTCAAGCAAGCTAAATTGTGGTCGTTCAGGCGTTTCATAACTGGCGATTACCTGATCAGCAATGGGAAACGCTCCCGTTTCCAAGTAGCGCTTCGCTTGCAAAACGGCTGGCGAACTATTCGCCCAATTCAATTGATCTAAGGACACACGTGCTGCCCCCGCAGATAAAGCCGGCGTATAATTTGGTCGCTGCGTCATCAACTGACCACCAACTGGTTCCAGTAAATAGTATGTACTGACAACCATTCGTGGGGTCCATTCTGACGTCGTCGCTGGTAATATTAAACGAATCGTACCAAGTTGTTTTTCAATGGTCGTTTGTAAGCCCGTTTCCATCGCCGCAATGGCGGTGACAGTTTCACTCAGGGTCTTCGCTACCGTCACTGGTGCAGTTGCTAAATCATAACGATTTTCAAATGGTCCCGTTAGGCATTTGGTCACAACTAAAGTGGTTTCATCACCAATGATGCCACATACCACTAACGGTGTCTCTTGTTCGAGTATCATCGGTTCCGCTTCCTTCATCTATGTCTTAAATTTCGTGATAAGTTAATTTTACCCCTTTAATCAATCAGCATAAACTAAAAACTATTCCAAATATAAATATTTAACAACTTATCACAATTAATTATTCTTTGAGTGTCAAAAAAGCTGAGGTCAGCCCCCAGCTTTTCTTGGTCCTAACTATTGATTTTGAATATCAGTCGTGTTGATAAATGACTGTGCTGGCACGCGAATAAGCCAACGCGTCATTGCTTGATGACCAACGCGCACACCCAGACCATTGATAAATGATGGTTGGTAAGTGGCGGTCATTTTAGCAACATAAGCATTTTCATTTTGAGCATCCTTTTGCTGCAATGTTTTTTGCGACCACGGAATCCCGGTATCAATAATTTTAACTTGCTTTAAACTGCTAACTACCGTCGCTTTGTTGCTAGAAACCGTGTACTTAGCACCCTTGACCCAGTAATTGTAAACATGGACCGGCTTATTGCTCGTACTCCGATCAACAGCGACATAATATGAGCCTTCGTTACCGACTCGCAAAACTAATGGTTCGTACTCATAGGCAACTTTAACTGCATTCGTATCTGATAAATTAACGCGCCGACTAAAGGTAACGTAACCCATCCCGATGACTAAACAAAATGCGACGACTAATTCTACGCCGCTAATGATTAAATTGCCCCATTCAAATGTATGCTTGCGTTCCACGATCATTTTAATCCGACGAACGCGGATATGATGAAATACCCAAACAAACACTGCTAAAGCAATAATCCAAGCAATGATTCCAATCCAGTTCCATGCAGAAGTCATTGATAGGCCAACCCTTTCCCTATTTCATTGTTGTTATGTTCTAATTGTAAATAATTCGAGAATAAATAACAAGTAATGCCACCAAACTTATTATTTGAGCTGATTGTGAAAATTATCACTGAGGTCTCCCAATGTAATCGAATTCATGGTAAAATAAAGTTATTAACTTGTAGAAAGAAGGAGTACCAATGATCGCAGCAATTATTTATTGGGTCGTTGTCGTAGGCTTAATCGTCTGGGGCGTTTGGATGGCCATCTTATCAGCATACTGGGCTAGTCAAAAACAAAACGGCAATATTTTCTTTATCGCAATTATGAATACTTTAGGGGCTTTAGCCGGCTTGTTAGTTTGGTGGGTATTCAACAACCAACACTGGCAATATTACTGGTTATCCAGCAACGTTAACACCACTAACCTATTAGGGATCGTCTTGATTTGCTACGTTGTCTTGATTGTAATTGAATTCTTCCAAGGCCGCAGTATCAAACCAGCCGCAACTAAATAACACTTTTAAGTCGCTCGAAATCTGATTGGATTTCAGCGGCTTTTCTATTGCTTTATAGTTAAACAGGAATATGGGAATATGGCGGTTGGGGGCACGGATGCTGGAACGTGGTAGGCACCACTAAGCATCCTCGCCCCCAACCGGCCAGCTGAATTTTTATTCACATGTTACAACCTATTTGTCGCAATCTTGCACTGAACAAAATTTCGACCCGTCATCCGCTATAAAAATTAAATTATTAAACATTATATTTCATAATAAAACACTTTAAAGAAGGCCTCATCTTGAAAATTTTTCTCATTCGGCATGGCGAACCCGATTATACCGCTGTCGTCGAAAAACATTATGTTGGCTACGGTCGTGATTTAGGTGGTCTGACACCAGCAGGCATTAAAATGGCCCAACAATGTGCATTACGACCGGAGCTACAGCAGGCACAATTGATTTTGACTTCCCCATTCACCCGTGCAATGGCAACAACCCTTGAAATTGCACGGCAAGTCGCTGCACCGGTCAAAGTTGAATTAGGATTACATGAATGGCAACCCGACCGCACTGGCACATTGATTGAAAACAATGATCAAGTTCTGAAATCCTATACCCAGTACCGCCGCACACCACATAGTCGTCCCGCAGACTTCCCTTATCCTTACGAAACTGCCGATGAAGTACAGGAGCGAGTCAAAGCGGTCTTTGCGAAATACGCCGATCACTATGACTGCATCGCCTGTGTCACTCACGGCGAGGTCATGCACCAATTTGTTAATCAAGATAAATTTGATTATTGTGAAATTCAAACTATTAATTATCCCAACTAAAAAAATCGCTGACGACATTTAAACCTCGTCAGCGATTTTTTCTTTTATTCCACAATCAAAACAAATCCATTTTCAGCTAGTTTACCTGCCGCTAATCCAGTTGATAAAATCTGACCAGCAGTCGGCACATTGACTGATTTCGTCCCTAGATTAAAGGTCGCGGTAACCGTCTGCGTCTTATTTTTTCGACTCAAACTGAGTACATCGCCATCAATTTGCCAGCTCAACTCACTATCGGCCAAGAAATCGGCCTGACTTTGCCGCCAAGTGACCAATTTCGTTACAAATGCCCGCATTGCCAAGTTCTGCTCAGCCGGTTGCCATGGCATGCAGCGGCGGTTATCTGGGTCTGGTCCGCCAACTAGCCCAACTTCTGTCCCATAATAGAGACAAGGCGTTCCTGGCAGCAACATCAACAGCGTGAGGGCAGCTTTGACTTGATCAACATTTTCATTTAACACCGTCAATAGCCGCGCTGTATCGTGGGTGTCCAAGGCGTTAAACATGACCTGTTGGTTGGGTTGACGATATTGCATTAATTGTAAATTGGCTTTGCCAACGTAATCACTAATGGTCAATTCATGCTTAAATAACGCCAAGATTGGTTGCGTCAACGGGTAATTCATGACCGCATCAAACTGGCCGTTGCTGACCAAAGCTTGACTGCTATGCCAGGCCTCACCGAGCAAATAAACATCGGGCTTAACTTGCCGTAAAGCACCGCACAACTTTCGCCAAAAACCGTGATCGACTTCATCCGCCACATCAAAACGCCAAGCGTCAATATTGAATTGTTCGATCCAGTATTTCGTGACGTCAATCAAGTATTGCTGAACAGCTGGATTCTGCGTGTTCACTTTGGGCATCGCCGCCCCGGTCGCAAAGGTTTCATAATTCAGCTCACCAGTTTTGGCGTCCCGGCCGACTGGCCAATCATGAATGTGAAACCAGTCTGAAAACCGCGAATCCTGGCCGTTTTTAACTACATCTTGCCACTGCGGTGACTGGTCGCCAAAATGATTGAAGACCGCGTCCAACATCACTTTCATACCACGTGCATGCGCTTGATCGACCAATTCTTGAAAATCTTTTTTCGTCCCAAAATGTGGATCAATCTCAAAATGATCAATGGTATCGTACTTATGATTGGACGGCGAGGTAAAGATTGGGCAAAGATACAGACCATTCACACCCAAGTCTGCAATGTCATCCAGATGATCAATAATCCCGCGTAAATCCCCACCATAGAAAGAGTCGCGCTTAACTGGTCCCTGACCCCACGGTTGTGCATTGGCGGGGTCATTGTGGTGATTGCCATTCGCAAAACGTTCTGGGAAAATTTGATACCAAACCGTGTGTTTAACCCAAGCTGGTGGCAACTCCGCGTCGCTCACATGTAAATAAGGCAAGTGGAAATATCGCCCTGCGACTGCCCAATTCGCCGCCGTATCAGCGAAGAAGCCCTCATCACCGTAACCAATCGTCTGACCAACTTGATCCGTGATCTTGAAAGCATAAATGGCGCGATTAGTGGGAAGCTCAACGGGTAACGTCCAGTACTGGTTTGCTTGCGTTGCTAGTCCCTTGGTCATCGCCACGTGGTGCATTGGCGCGCCTTCCTGCCATAAATACATATCGGCATACAGCAATTCGACTTTTGCGACATCGTCTAATGCCGTCTGTAAACGAATCAACACTTGATGATCGGCTAGAATCGCGCTGTCTTCACTTTCAGGCCGATGTAAAATTCCTGCTAATTGCATGTTCTCAATCTCCATTTCTCGTAACCGGTTACATTTATCGCAATTAAATTTAGTTGATTCATGAAATGTCCGGGGATTTTTCTTGTAAACGCCCCCGCTTGTGCCTAATTTAGTGTATCATTTAGACAAAATCAATTGAAAGGACGTTCATCCATGGAAACACTTTATCGCAGTACCCGTGAAACTGCAAGTCACACCATGACCAGTTCACAAGCGGTCTTACAAGGCCTAACTCCCGACGGTGGTTTATTTGTCCCCGTTGATTTACCGACCACCCATTTCAACTTCGACCAACTCGCAACGATGTCCTATCAGGAAGTTGCATACGAGGTGCTGAAACTTTTCTTCACCGACTACACCGAAGCGGAATTAAAAGCCTGCATTCAAGCGGCTTACGGCGATCAATTCGACGATCCTGCCATCGCCCCAGTAACGAAACACGGCAAACAATACTATCTTGAACTTTTTCACGGCCCAACGATTGCCTTCAAAGACTTGGCCTTACAAATTTTGCCACAGTTGATGACCACGGCCGCCAAAAAAAATCAGCTTGCACGTGAAGTCGTGATTCTGACAGCTACTTCTGGCGATACTGGTAAGGCCGCGATGGCTGGCTTTGCTGACGTGCCCCAGACGCGCATCATCGTGTTCTATCCAAAAAATGGCGTCAGCGCCATTCAAAAACAACAGATGATTACACAAACTGGCGAGAACACCTATGTCGTCGCCATCAACGGTAATTTTGACGAAGCCCAAACGAAGGTCAAAGAGCTCTTAAATGATCCAGACTTGCAGGCAAAATTAGCCGCTAGCCAATTCCAATTTTCGAGTGCCAACTCGATTAATATTGGCCGGCTATTCCCACAAGTCGCCTACTATGTATATGCCTATGCGCAACTCATTAAACAAGGTCAGATTAAGACTGGCGATGAAGTTAACTTTAGTGTGCCAACCGGGAACTTTGGTGACATTTTGGCTGGTTACTATGCTAAGCAGCTGGGCACGCCCATTCATAAATTAATTTGTGCTTCAAACCGCAATAATGTGCTGACGGATTTCTTCAACACCGGCGTTTACAACAAAAACCGCGAATTTTTCCTAACCAGCTCACCTTCAATGGATATTCTCGTTTCTAGCAATTTAGAACGTTTAATCTTCTACCTAACCGGTGAAGATCCAGTCCAAACAGCAAGCTTGATGCACGACTTGACCACAACTGGCGAGTACACTTTAACACCAGCCATGCGCCAAGCCATTAAAGACTTCTGGGCTGGCTTTGTCACTGAGGGTCAAGATCAAGCAGAAATTCATCACTTGTCTGCTCATCATCATTACACGATTGATCCCCATACGGCGGTCGCTTCTGCCGTTGCCAAGCAATATCGTACCGCCACTAAGGATCAGCGGCCCATGGTAGTTGTTTCAACTGCTAGTCCCTACAAATTTCCACAAGCTGTTTTATCAGCAATCAATGGGACACCTGCCGATGTGGATGGGTTAGCCGCAGTTGACCAATTACATGCCTTGATCAAGACGCCTATTCCCGCGACAGTTGAGAAACTTCGGGATGCCCCAGTACGACATTCTCAAACAACTGAGACAGCCAACATGGGCGCAGTGATTCAACAAATTTTGGCTTTAGATTAAGCTTTAGAAAGGAAACTTGTCATGATTACGACGATTGCGCTCGACTTAGATAATACTTTGCTAACTTCCGAAAAGACGATTTCACTGCGTACCGAGAAAGTGCTCAAGCAATTACATGATAACGGCATCCGCGTAGTACTCTGTACCGGTCGCCCCATAAAGGCGATTCAACCGTTGCTTAAACAGCTAAACTTACTGACACCCGATGATTATTCGATTACTTTCAACGGGGGCTTAGTTCAACAAAACGCCACTGGTGATATTCTCGCCAGAACGAGTCTCAGTAAAGCTGACATCAAGCCCTTGCATGCTTATGCCAAACAGCAAGGGATTCCGTTAGATGTGATTGATTTGACCCAAGTCTTCTCATTGGTTGATTTAGGTAAATCAGAATATGAGGCCTTTTTGAAAGGGCTCATGCCATTCACCGATTTATCGTTCGCTGATTTACCCGCGGACGATAAATTCGGCAAAGTCGTCAGTGCTTCAACTAAAGCCGTCGACAATCGTGAACAGTTGCCCGCTGAAATCACCAACAAGTTTCATGCCGTGCCATCACGCCGTAATTTGTTGGAATTCTTACCGCAACACACCGACAAAGCCAGTGGCTTAAAGCAGCTACTCGCCCACTTCGATGATGATTACAGCAATCTCATGGCATTTGGCGATGAAGAAAATGACCTTGGCATGTTGAAAGCTGCTAAAGTTGGTGTCGCCATGGACAATGCCATTCCAGCCGTCAAAGCCATTGCGACCGACCATACGCTGAACAACGATGACGACGGCGTGGCCGTTTTCCTAGAAAAATATTTCAGCTTAGTTTAGCGTTTACTAACAATCAAAAAATGCCGACGGTTATCAACTGTGATAGCTGTCAGCATTTTTTTGTTTACATTAAATCTGACTTAAATAATCGGCATAGTCGTGCCAGCGCTGATAGTTGGCTTCAAAGCGGTAATTGCGGGTAACGTCATGGCCGGATTATTAATCTTAGCTAATAGCAGTTGACAGCTGGTTTGTGCCAACTCAGTCAGAGGCTGGGCAACACTACCAATGCGAACTGCTAAATTATCCGAATCATACAGCCCATCGAAGCCCATTAAAGCAACCTGCGTTGGTACTTTGATTTTAAGTGCAATCAAACAGGTATAAACTTTCAGCGCAATTCGATCCGTGGCACAGAATAAAAATAATTGATCCAGCGGTAGCCCCTGCAAATCGTGTTGCAGCTTTTTGGCCGGCGCATCCTTGATAAAGTTTGCGCTAATAACTGGCAAGCCCGCGTAACCCAAGGCGTTTTTATACATCGACTCACGGTGACCAACACCTATCTGGTCACTTCCCACATAACCAAAATGTTTAAAGTTAGCCGGTGATAAACTTTGGACCATGGCATCAATTCCCGCAGCATCATCAGTCCGAACCACAGGCGTCGCTGGATCACCGAAGCTGCCCGTGACGATTACATAAGGTTTAGACTGTGCTTGCAAGAAAGCTAACAAATGACTATTGGTTGGAATATAGTCCACAATAATAATGCCGTCGAAATAGTTCGCTAACATGAATTTAATTTGTTGAGACGCTTCATCAAAATCCTGATTAGAATTACTAATAAATGTCTCATAACCAGCTAGTCTCAACTGAACTTGGATCTGCTGAATCAATTTTGCTAACAACGGATCATTAATATCACGAATCACAATCCCAATGACCTGACTTGCCTTGTCGTGCTTCGTCAACGACGCAAATAAATTCTGCTGGTAACCTAATTGCTGTGCCACGGCCTGCACTTTTTCTTGAGTCGCCGCACCAATTTTAATTGATTGGTTACCTTCATTTTTAAGATTTAAAACTCGTGAAGCTGTGGTTACGGAAACCCCGGCTGCTTTAGCCACTTCCGTTAAAGTTACACGTTGCATCTCCATCACATCCTAGTAGTCATTATAGCCTACTGAACTAATTTTGACTGCTCATTTGTGGGCAAAAACCGCGCGCATCTCTTCCAAACTACGATTTTTAGTTTCGGGTAATGTCCGCCAGACAAAAATCAGAGAAACAACGCACATTAAACCAAAGAACCCAAAAGTCACGCCAATCCCAAGTTTAGCTAACAAGGTCGGAAAGATTTCAGAAATAGCCCAGTTGGCAACCCACATACAAACCGTACAAATTGACATTCCTTTGCCACGATAATCATTTGGAAAAATTTCACCCAAAAGAATCCAGACAACTGGTCCCATTGAAATATTGAATAGGAACAAAAATAACGTGATGAGAAATGGCGTAAACATCCCCAGATCGATTTTATTAGCTAAAATAATGCCTACAACCAACTGAACGATGGCCATCCCAGCGTTACCCCATAATAACAAGCTTTTACGTCCTGTTTTGTCGACCAACCACATTGAAACTAAGACCCCAAAGAAGGCCGCAATCCCAATCATACTATTGGTTAAAGTTTGCATATTTCCGGGAGCACCGGCCGCTTTAAAAACCATCGGCGCGTAATAAATAATGACATTAATTCCGACCGCTTGTTGCAGGACAGCCAAAATAATGCCAATTCGAGTCACTTTACGGATATAGGCACTATTCTTGAGGGTTTCGTGCGTCCCACTTGCGTGAATTTGCGCAGCTGTTGCGGCAGTCATGATACGGTCATATTCAGCATGCCCTTCAGTTTCGCCATTCAATAAATAGAGTGTTTTGATTGCTTGCTCACCCTGTTCATGATAAATCAACCAACGAGGACTTTCTGGCAAAGGCAATAGAATTAAGAAATAAATTGCTGCTGGTACGGCAGCCAATCCCAAAATGACACGCCAACCAAGATTAACGCCCCAATCACTAGTATGACCACTCAACACCATCGCGTTAACAAAATAAACGGAAACAATCCCAACCGCATTTGCCAGTTGATAAACCGCTCCTAAACGGCCACGAATATTAGTTGGAGCTGTTTCAGAAATATAAGTCACTGACAGCATTGACGCCATCCCAATCCCGAGTCCACCAAAGATCCGCGCTGCAATCAAAACAGCCACACTTGGCGCCGTACTTTGCAGGATTGCAGAGATTAAAAAGATTAACGCCGAAGCTGAGAGCACGTGCTTACGGCCAAAGTGATCACTGATTACTCCGGCAAAGCCTACACCTAGCGTCCCACCAATCAGAATACTTGAAACAACCAAACCTTCAATTAACGTTGATAAATGAAAGTAACTGGTTAGTGGCCCAATCGCTCCAGAAATAACCGCCGAATCATACCCATATAGAACCCCACCAAACGCTGCTGCAATACTGACAAAGATAATGTAACCCAAAGAACGTTGCACTGGTTTAGAAACTGAAATGTTTTTTGTCATTTTAATTGCCCCCCAAGACAAATGATGATAACGTTACACGTAGAACGTTAATCTCAAATTTCAAAATATATTCTAGCGTGTCAAAACCATTTTTGCAAGCGCTAACATCGAGGCTGAGTAAAATGTCATTACATGAAACACGATTCTTTTCTAATACGCTCCAAATGCTGACAACCGTAGAGGTCATCTTGCCGGAAGCCAAAAATTCAGTTGGTAAAGTACCAACATTAACCGCAACTAGTCCAAAATTTCCGGTTATTTGGTTACTTCACGGTTTGTCTGACGATGAGAGCGCTTGGCTACGTTATTCAAATATTGAACGGTACGCCTCTGATTACGGTTACGCCATCGTGATGCCGCGCGTTGATCGGAGTTTTTATACCGATATGACCTATGGCCCTAACTATTGGACCTATCTCACTACCGAACTCTATCAACGGATGCAATTTTTCTACCCAATCGCCACGGAACCAGCAAATAATATTGTGGCCGGCTTGTCAATGGGTGGCTATGGTGCACTCAAGTACGGTCTCAACTTTCCAGAACGCTTCCGGGCCATCGGTGCCTTTTCACCTGTCATTAACATTGCCGAGTTTCAACATAATACCACGGTAGATATGCAAGACTGGTCCTTAGTCTTCGGCGGTCGGCCGTTAAAGGATACCAGTCTAGATATTGACTGGCTCATGAGTGCTAAAAATCCGCAACAAGCCGCTGTTAAAAAGTTAGCAGTTTACACGGCAGCCGGCGATGTCGATTTTATGCGTACTGAAAATGAGGCTTATCGCCAGCGCTTTGCTGCCACATTTGCCCATTATCAGTGGCATTTAGGCACTGGTGGTCACGAATGGCGCTTATGGGATGCCGAAATGCAACACTTTTTAGCATGGTTAGCAACTTTGTAAAAATCAAAGCCTAGTCAAAACATACTAAGATTAGCTCCGTAAGATCTTTCAATCTTGCGGAGTTTTTTTGAGTTACAGTGAAGATGAAGCTAAAATCGAACATACTCTTTTAGATTTCGAATCCGTAATATAACATGATTTCCGTCATTTTCATTTATAATTCAGTTTTAAGTATGTTGGTCTTCGAGACCGTGTTTGGGAAATTAGATTCAAGAAAATGAAAATTACGTTTAGCTGTATTTAGGAAGTTATATTTTGAATCAAGTAGCTGTTATTCGGTATTGATGTTTCGATGGGAAAAAGTCACTGTGCCGTTTTTCATGCCGGACAGTGTATCCATGTTTTTGTGTTTTCTCATGCACAAACGGGATTTCATATATGACATGATACTGCCTGCTCGTTCACTAGTCCTGTAATTTATTTTGAGTCAACTGGTATCTACTCCCGACCTGTCAAAGCCTTTTGTGAGAATAAGCGCCAGCTTACGTGGAATTGAACCCACTGAGCCTACACTTTCAAGTTAGCACCTTGAGACAATCAAAAACAGATCATACTGATGCCAAAAAAATTGCTTAATTTGGTATCCAATACCGCAATCACATTCTCATCAATTTACTGTAACTTATCAACGAATTCGTGAGTTAACCCGTTTTATTTATAGAAAAATATCAAGTATCAACGACTACAATTTCATCTTCGCTAGAACGTATTGATTGACATATTTCTAAACTGTTGGTTCCTGATTTTTTTACTATTATTAGACCAGTGACTGTTAAATTGACTTTCTTTGTCTTATCAGTTAACAACTCGTAATCTGATCGCTGTTTCAATTTAAATTTCATCGATGTCCCTCAAAAAAAGCGCGCGAATTTGCTCACGCACTCATTACTACCGTCTAATGATTAATACCACTGATGCCCCCCCGAACATCTAATTCTAAATTTGATGTACTGGTTTCTTAACTATACGCACCGAATAAAAATGAGAGTCCGCCCAAAGTAAGAATTGCACCAAATGTGAATCCACTCCAAAGAGCCAAAGCAGCGAAGATTGAAGTATCGGCATTAACATTTGCCTTTAACTGCTTGAGATATAGACGTGCAGCATATATTTCGTATACACCTACAGCCGTTATGCCTAATCCAATAACGATTTGTAAAAATAATTTTGTCATAGAATCTCCCCCTCCTTTTTTTCATGATTATGACTAAACCGTTTTAAAAATATAACAACTTAGCATCAAAAACTCAGCAATATTTAGTCACTTTGTATTCAGGAGTATCAAAATGTTAACTAACTAAAATAAAAATTAGTTGCAGGAATTGTCATCTCCGCGTATACATAAGTCAAAAAAGGTAGTATTGAGAAATCACATAATTTCTCAATACTACCTTTTTACTGTGATCCGAGAGCTTTTTCCCAGACTCATTTTTATTATTTAACGCAAACAAATCTAAATCATTATAATTCGTAAGTTGTGTCATCAAACCCAGTTCGATTATCTGCAACGGTTGTCGAATCACCTAACAAGGGTTGCTGACTACCGTATAAGTAATTTTATCACTTAAAGTTATCATTTAACCTTCTCGAATAAAATTCAAATACCAAGTAATCGCACAAATACCTTGGGCTGAGCGAATCTTGCCAGCCTTTAATAGCTCAATCACTTGTGACAATGGCACCAACTGGGTATTCACATATTCATCATGATCAAAATGACGGTCACCGTGTTCACTCGGATCAATGTGCGTCAAGATCAAGCTCACGGATTCATTGGTGAAACCTTCCGAAGAACTAATCGTCGTCATAACTTGACTATCATGCGCAATATAGCCGGTCTCTTCTTGTAATTCGCGCTTGGCAGCCGTCAGCGGTTCCTCTCCAGCGTTAATCAAACCAGCTGGTAAGCCAATCGTTTCGGAATTACGGCCAACCCGATACTCTGTCCCTAATACCACTTGATCATCCGCAGTAATCGCCAAGATGGTGACGGCGTTGCCGTGATCAATCAAATCGCGTTCGACTTCTAATCCATCTGGTGTTTTGATTGTTTCTTTGACCAAATTAAAAATTGGACCACTATAAACTTGATCTTTACTTAAAACCGTCCCTTTACGACCGGCTTTATCTAAGGCATCTGCCATGTGCTAACGTCTCCTCAATTCGTTTTTTCACCCGGCAACATTTTACGAATACCACCTTCTGGATGTGGGTTATCGCCATGGTAACGCGGAATCAAATGGACATGACAATGCATCACCGTCTGTCCTGCGGCTGCGCCGACATTAATCCCAATATTATAACCATCAGGCTGATAACGGGCATCCAAATACTGTTTGGCCGTTTCAATCAGATCAGCCATCGCAACTCGGTCAATTGCCGGAACATCAAAATACGTCGCATAATGCTGCTTGGGAATAATTAATAAATGTCCCCGACTAACGGGGTGGTTATCGAAAAACGCCGCGGCTCGATCGTTTTCAAGCACGTACGGCAAGGGCTGACAAAATACACAGTTTGTCATCTCACTCACCTACTTTTCTAACCAACCACCATCAATTGGCGTCACCGTACCATGAATATAGTCTGCATGTCGACTCGCCAAAAACAGCGTTAAATCCGCAACTTCATTAGGCTTAGCCCAACGTTGTGCCGGCGTCTCACTAGCAACCCACTTAGCCATCTTACCGTCACCAGCAAAATCAGCCGCATTCATGGGGGTGTCAATGGCGCCCGGCGCAATACAGTTGGCCCGAATTCCTTTGGCTGCGTAGTCTAAATCAAGTTGTTTCGTATAGCCAATGATCGCATGTTTCGCAGCCGTATAAGCTGCGCCGCCACCACCAGCGACCAAACCAGCAATTGAAGCCATATTGACAAAGACTCCTTGCTTGGCCGCTAACATTCCTGGTAAAACGGTATTCGTGACAATAAACTGGCTCGTTAAATCAGTGGCTAAAATCGACTGCCACTGATCCAAACACGTTTCTAACGTTGGCCGATACCCGTCGAGTTTTCCAGCCGTATTGCAGACAATTAGTGGTTGTCCTAATTCCGCAACGCCTGCTTGAATCGCTCCCACCAAGGCAGCCTCGTCACAAACATCCGCCACTTGATAATTCAGCGATTCAGTCGACATCAGTTCCACCGGTTGTGGTTGCCGATCAATCGCAATGACCTTAGCACCTTGTGATAAAAATTCTCGGACTTGCGCCAAGCCAATTCCGGACGCCGCGCCGGTGATTAGAACAGTTTGACCTTGATATTCACTAAATTGCATTAGTCAACAAGTTGCCAATCTTCAGCTAAAATATCGCAATCCGTTGGTGACCACAAGCTGAACGCTTCGTCAGCCGTCTTAATTAGAAAATAAGGATTTAGGACATCCCCTTGATACGTCGTAGTTGGTTGTAAAACCACATACAATTCGGTTCCTTCCCAGCCAGTCCGAACGGCTTTTTGACCTTTTTTCAATGCGGGTAAAATTGCTTCAAATGTCATATTGTTTCCTCCATTTAGGTTGTTTATTACTTGATTACCACTTTGATTAAACTTTTTCCTGCCTGTTAGTTAGAACTCAAACGACATGTTTCCATTAGTAAATAACTTCATAATTGCTCGTTAGCTTAACGCCGGGCGAGTCAGAATTGACTCAACCAGAGTGGCAAGACAACTCATCGCCAAGCAGGTTAATACTCAAATCGTAGCATAATCCCAGCGATAAAAACAGCGGTCAAATTTGTACCAACAAATTCGTAGTTTTGCTGGTATGGACCAATTAATCATGCTACAATGAAAGCGAATACAACTACGACTAATTGGAGGAATTATTTTATGAGTAAACTCGGCGTATCCGTCTATCCTGAACGGTCAACCTTTGAAAAAGACGCTGCTTATTTAGACCTAGCAGCGAAGTATGGTTATCAACGTGTCTTCACGTCATTGTTGGAAATCAAGGGTGACAAAGATGAAGTTGTCGCTAACTTTAAAAAAGTCATTACGTATGCCAATAAACTCGGTTTACAAGTGATGGTCGATGTGAACCCCGGTTTGTTCAAACAACTCGGCGTTTCCTACGACGACCTCTCATTTTTCCATGAACTCGGTGCTTGGGGTGTCCGCTTAGACCTTGGTTTCACTGGCCAAGAAGAAGCTCGGATGACCCACAACGAATATGGGATCAAGATCGAAGTCAATATGTCTAAAGGGACGCACTATGTCGACACAATTATGGACTACTTCCCCGAAAAGGATAACCTGTTGGGATCACACAACTTCTATCCTCAAGAATACACCGGCTTAGGTTACAACTACTTTGTAGAAACCTCCAAGCAATATCGGCAATATGGCATCAATACCGCGGCGTTCGTTTCATCAAATGACGCCACTTATGGTCCTTGGCCAATGCAAGATGGTCTCTGTACCTTGGAAGACCATCGCGGGTTACCAATTGCGACTCAAGTCCAACATTTGAAATTGACTGGTTTAATTGATGATGTCTTAATCGGAAATGCCTATGCAAGCGAAGCTGAATTGAAGGCTGCCAGTGAAGTCTTCTTCAGTCCACTACCATTGTTACACGTTGAAACCCCAGCTGATTTATCAGAAGCTGAAACTGCCGCGCTCTTCAATCAATCACAAACTTATCGTGGCGATTGTTCCGACTATGTCATCCGTTCCTCACAAACACGGGTCATTTACAAGGACGAAGACTTCCCTGCCCATCATACTGATGATGTCCATGTTGGTGACGTCCTAATTGATAATGACGACTATGGTCAATACAAAGGTGAAACCCAAATCGCTTTACGTGACTTCAAGAACACCGGTCGGATCAACGTGGTTGGTCACATTCCAGCCGCAGAATTACCGATTATGAACTTACTAGTTCCTTGGATGGACTTCAAGTTTTTACCTGCTAAATAAGGAGGATAACTGATGACAGCAAACTTACGGTTAACGACTGATGAGGACCGCGAAGCCTTTTATCAGTTATATCAATACGCGTTTAATCGGCAAGATACCCCTGAACGCCGAGCCTTTTTCATGGATCGCTATCAACACGGCCGGATCTATGGACTCCACGACCACGACAAATTGGTCAGTGGACTGTACAGCCTGCCATTTGAAATTAACTTTCATGGTGTTAAATATGGTATGCATGGGATTGGCGACGTGATGAGTGCACCAGAGTATTCAGGTCGCGGCGGGGCGGGTAAACTATTGACCACCGCGCTCACAGAAATGGCGGCTAAGCACGTTGAACTCTCGTACCTTGCCCCATTTTCATATGCTTATTATCGAAAATTTGGCTACGAGCAGACTTTCAATCACACAGTCCAAACGATAGCGGCCAAAGACCTGCCAAGGCTCAAGCCAACTGATTTTAGTGGCACAATTACACGTTATGGCAATGATGGCTTAGCCTTAATTAACGATTTTTATGCCGCCCAACCAGTCAATCAACGTGGCGGCCTGATTCGCCCTGACTGGTGGACCCACTATCTTAGTCTGAAACATGATTGGTCCGTTGCCATCTATCGAAATGCAGCCGCCAAAATCGAAGGCTATCTTATTTACGAACGGCAAGCTACTAATTTTGCCATTCAAGAATGGACGACCAGTACGCCGGTTGCGTTTGAACGTCTCGCTAACTTTGTCACTAAGCATGGAACGAGCTTCGAAACGTTTAGTTATGAAGGTCCCAGTGATGAACACGGGTTGGACCTGCTGGCAGATCCATACCCACTCACCGTCAAAACGGTGCCATACATGATGGCTCGTATCGTTTTGCTGCATGACTTCATCAAAAAGTATCCTTTTACCGGAACTGACCTAGCCCCCGTTCGGCTAGCGATTACCGATGAGACCTTACTCCAAAATCAAGGCATCTGGGAATTACAACTTGCTGGTGGAAAAGTGACGTTGAACCGAGTAACTACCGATTTAACGAAACGTTCAGATTTACAACTTTCAATTCAGCAACTCACAAAAGCCTTATTCGGTGCTCGTTCACTTGCGAGTGCATGGCAACATGGTCAAATTAAAGGTAAGTTAGCTGCTGCCCGACAATTGGACGCCGTCTTAGTACACGAAAAGCCAGCACTGATTGATTACTTCTAAGCTTAATTTCAAATAGCACTTCACTAAACTGAACTGGTTTAGCGAAGTGCTATTTTGGTTTGCCCATGATGAACCATTTTTAGCGCTAACTATTTGTTCCCGGTAGTGTACAATAAAACCTATCAACAGAAAAACCAAAGGTTGAAAGACTCAAAAGCATCACAAATGTCACAATACCAGTAACCATTACGTCTAAAGTAGACTTGCTCAAATTCAACGCTCCGTCAGTCAAAATCGGTGTGCTGTGGGGAGCGGCACCAGCCAAAGGTCGGTCTGGCACCTCAATTCAAAGCCGATAAAACACGTCTATGAATTGCCCCGCGAGATTAGTCAGCTCAGAACGCCGACTAATCTTGCCGCCACTGCACACCGATTTCGACTGACTCCGCTAAACGTAAATAACGGCTTTAGTCAAGAAAGAATCACTGATTAGCTGGAGGTTGTTGCTGATAGTATCGCACGTGCCGGCCTTACACCATGGACGGTCCGGGAAATTTGCGGTTTTGGCAAAGTTTCCGGACCAGGCTCAAGATGTTCTTAAGGCTTGAACCGGTCCCTCGTACGCATGTTATCGGCAACAACCGGAAGCGGCAGTAATCGACTAGTTTTCATTACCTGATTGTTGACGTAATCATGCAGACCGGCAATTTTTAACTTTCAACCTTTAGCAGAAAAACTAAACTTCTCCATTGGAGGCAACAATGCTGACCTACCCGGAGCAATATCTCATTCCTTTTTCAGACGATCCGACCGTTAATTACTTCCTGACTGCTTTCTTCTTTGCGCCTATTCTTATTGGTGCGGCTTTTTTAATCAAGTCTAGCTTGACTGACCGGCTAGCGCACATTCATCGTCAAGGGATAGGTGAGATTAAAACCGTCTTTTCAAACCGAACCAAGCTGTTGAACTGCTACTGTCAGACGATCCACATCTCATTTCAGGTGCTATCCTTGCTAGGATTATTCCTTAACAGTCCCATTGAGCCAATCGTTTGGCCACTGATTTTTTGGACTTTATCCCTCGTCATCATCATCCGCGATGTTTCTCATTTCAATGACTGGGTGACCGCTAAGCGCCATTATCAGGCGCTCACTTTCCTGCCACCCGACTATCAAGTTCTGTTGCAACACTATCAAAATCTAATCGGTATCGAATTTGGCGCAACTATCTTACTTAAGCTCCCGATACTAAGCTATTTACTTGGCGTTTATACCACCTACCCAAATATCCAACATTTATTCCACGGCTAGCTAAAGATTGAACGACTCAAAGGCATCACAAATGTCACAGTACCAGTAAGCGTTACGTCTAAAGCAGACTCACCATAGTCAGCGCTCCGTCAGTCAAACTTGGTGTGCCCTAGGGAGGCGGTGCCAGCCAAAGTACGGCCTGACTCCGCTAAACAATAAATAACTGATTTATCTCTTAATAAACACTGATTAGCTGGAGGTTGTTGCTGATAGCATCGGACGTGCAGGTGGCGTTTGACCGGCGTGTTTTGCCGGCCTTACACCACGGACCGTCCGGGAGATTTGCGGTTTTAGCAAAGCTTCCGGGCGAGGTGCAAGACGTTCCTAAGGCTTGAACCGGTCCCTCGTGCGCATGTTATCAGTAACAACCGAAAGCGGCAATAATCGACTTTAAAAATCTTAAGCTAGCTGATCAAAAAGACGTTCCAACTGGCAAAATACCAGTTGGAACGTCTAATTAAAACGATGCGATAAGTAGCCTATTAACTTAAGCCAATGATAAAGCTGGTAAGATTATTAGTTAATATCCGCACCATTAGTTTTGATGACTTTTTGATACCAGTAGAATGAATCCTTCTTCGAGCGATTCAAGGTCCCGTTACCGTCATCGTCTTTATCAACATAAATAAAACCATAACGTTTGGACATCTGACCAGTCCCAGCAGAAACTAAGTCAATGCAACCCCAAGGCGTGTAACCAATCAAATCAACACCGTCTTCATTGACGGCTTTGATCATTTGATCGATATGAGCCCGCAAATAATCAATCCGATAAGGATCATGAATTGACCCGTCAGCTTCAACTTTATCGCGTGCGCCTAACCCATTTTCAACGATCATCATTGGCTTGTTATAACGGTCTTGCAACCAGTTCAAGGAATAACGTAAGCCTTCGGGATCAATTGGCCAATCCCATTCGCTCGTCTTCAAATATGGGTTATCGACGGCTTCGGTGCCGACAAAGTGGTAACTTGGATTATCTTTTTGCGCTTCGACTGTGTTGGAATTGTAATAACTGAAGCCGATGTAGTCAACCGTTCCTTCAGATAAAACTTCGCGGTCTTCCGCGGTAATATCAGGTCGGAAACCAGTTTGTTTGAAGTAGGCTTCCATATTCCGTGGATAGTAACCCCATGACTGGACATCTGCAAACCAATAACGCCGTTGCATGGCCTTTTCAGCTTGCATAATATCCGCTGGCTTGGCCGTCAATGGATAAATTGGTGTCATGTTGATCATGTTCCCAATCTTAAAATCAGGATTGATCTTATGACCAATTTTAACAGCCAAAGCACTCGCAACAACTTCATAATGCGCAGCTTGATACATCAAGGCTTCGGCGTTAGGATCATCTGGCTTCAAAACTAAACCAGAGTCCGTTGCCATCAAGAATTGATTCGTATAGGTCGTTTGGTTGTTAATTTCGTTGAAGGTCATCCAATACTTAACTTTGTTCTTGTAACGTTTGAAAACTGTTTCGGCGTAATGTACGAAGAAATCGATGACTTTCCGATTCCGCCAACCACCGTATTTTTCAACTAAGTGATATGGCATTTCAAAATGAGCAAGCGTAATCACAGGTTCAATGCCGTACTTCAGGCAAGTATCAAACATGTCATCATAGAACTTTAACCCTGCTTCGTTGGGTTCAGCTTCATCACCATTTGGGAAAATCCGTGTCCAGGCAATCGAAGTCCGGAAACATTTAAAGCCCATTTCGGCAAATAACTTAATATCTTCCTCATAATGGCCGTAGAAATCAATCCCAGCGTGGTTCGGATAATTTTTACCCGCAATCACACCATCGGTAATTTCACGCGGCACACCGTTAGCACCGGCCGTCATGACATCCGCCATGCTGACGCCTTTGCCACCCGCTTGCCAACCGCCTTCTAATTGATGGGCAGCTACCGCGCCGCCCCATAGAAAGTCTGAACGTAACCCACTTTTAGTCGTTGTCATCAATAATCGTCCCTTCTATAACTTTTCGCCGTCGCTTGCAATGACATCTTTGTACCAGTTGAAGGAATCCTTCTTCGACCGATCAAAGCTGCCTTCACCGTTATCATCCGCATCAACATAAATGAAACCATATCGTTTGGCCATTTCACCCGTGCTGGCAGAAACCAAGTCAATGCAGCCCCATGGGGTATAACCGATCAAGTTGACCCCATCTAATGCCACGGCCTCTTCCATTGCCTTAATGTGGTCACGGAAGTAACTAATCCGGTAATCATCGTGAACACTGCCATCAGCTTGTTTCTTGTCGTAAGCACCGAAACCATTTTCTACGATAAATTGTGGTAAATGCCAACGATCTTCCATCCAATTCATGGCATAGCGTAACCCAGTCGGGTCAATTTGCCAGCCCCAGTCAGATTTCTCAACGTATGGATTTTCCACAAAATCGTCGGGTTCTTTAAAGTCATATTCAGGATCATCACCTTGGTCTTTGGTAACAAAGGACATGTAATAACTGAAACCAACGTAATCAACGGTACCGGCCTTCAAAGTTGCCAAGTCAGCCGCGGTAATATCCATGTCAAAACCTTTACGATCAAAGTACTTAGGTAACCAAGCCGGATATTCGCCACGGCAATGAACATCACCGAACCAATAACGTTTCTGCATGGCACGTTCAGCCATCATGATATCTTGTGGCTTAGCGGTCAATGGATAGATTGGGCACATGGCAATCATGCAACCAATTTGGAAATCAGGATTGATTTCATGACCAGCTTGAACGGCCAAAGCACTAGCAACTAATTCATAATGCGCCGCTTGATACATGGCTTGTTCCCAGTTATCATCTTTGCCTAGTTCCAACCCAGAGTTTTGTAACAATGGATGTGGATCTGACCAGGCAGTTTGGTTATTGATTTCGTTAAAGGTCATCCAGTACTTAACCTTATTTTTGTAACGCTTGAAAACTGTTTTGGCAAAATGAACAAAGAAATCAATCATCTTACGATTTGAGAAACCACCATATTTTTTAACTAAATGATAAGGAATTTCAAAATGAGATAAGGTGATCACTGGTTGGATACCATGTGCTAATAAATCGTCAAACATGTCATCATAGAACTTCAAACCAGCTTCATTTGGTTCAGCTTCATCACCATTTGGAAAAATTCGTGTCCAGGCAATTGACGTCCGAAAACACTTAAAGCCCATTTCTTCAAATAATTTAATGTCTTCTGGGTAACGGTGATAGAAATCATTTCCCCAATGGTTCGGGTAAACTTCACCATCTTTAACACCATCCGTAACCTTACGAGGGACACCATTCCGGCCAGCGGTCATGACATCGGCGATGCTGACCCCTTTGCCGCCGGCTTCCCAGCCACCTTCTAATTGATGCGCTGCGACCGCACCACCCCAAAGAAAATCTTTGGGCATCTTGTATCCTGTTGCCATAGTTGCATCCTCCTAATTTCTCTTTTGTGTTTTTGTTTTTGAAAAATTACTTATATAAATTGAGTTTGAGATAGTGGTTGCTTCCCGCCTGCCGGGTAGGCGCGCTTAGGGCTGGAACGTGGTGGGCACGGTTTCGAGCCATAAACCGGTCTCGAAAGCCGGCCTTTTACTAACTGTCAGCTAAGTAAAGTCTCACCACTGAGCCCTAAGCACGCCCACCCTCTCGGCTAAATTGACATCAATTCTGTTCTGAACAATCTGTCAAAATACAAGCGGCGAGTAATACCTCTTCATTCAGTCGCCAGCTTCTAAACTAGAAACTAGTCCAACAACTTACTAATATAGTTACTTGTTAAGTGCTCAACCTGGTCTGAAGCAAATCAGGATACTGGTTTAACTCATAACTCAGCGTAAAAACTAGTTATTTCACCAAATCACGTTACCTTCAACCAGTCACCTAGCCGAGAGGTTGCGTTCATTTAGGGCTCAGTGGTGAAATTTTACTTAGCAGGCAGCGAATCTTGCTGGCCGGTTAGTAAAAGACCGGCTTGGAAGACCGCACTGTGGCTTCCAAACGTGTCCACCACGTTCCAGCTCCTAAATGAACGCAACCGGCAGGCGTGAATAACACTGCTACACCGCAATACTAATCCTTAATACGAAAGAAGGACCCAACCAACACCATCAAGGTATTCGTCTGGGTCCCCCAAAGACGTGATTATTTATCTTCAGCAGCTAAGCGACGGTATAAATCAACAATTTCACCAGCTAAATCCCGGAAAGTAATGGCATTCATCATGTGGTCTTGTGAATGAACCAATAATAATGAAACATGCGTATGATCACCGTTAGCTTCAGCAGTTAACATTGATGTTTGAGAATTGTGGGCTTCAGTTAAGAAGTTGTCAGCTTCCTTCAACTTAGCATCAGCAGTTTCAAAGTCGTTTTCTTTAGCGGCCTTGATTGCTTCAAAAGCCGAACTCTTCGCATTTCCACCATTAACAATTAATCCCATGATTGTTTCTAAGCTTGCTTCTTTTTCTACTGGTACTTGATTTTCTTCTGCCATTATCCTCATCCTTTTAGCTTATTTCGTGTGCCTACACAATCAAAATGCTGCCGACCGTTTTTAAAATTCATTCGCTGTCTGGCAGCACTCCATCATCTAATTATTTAATTATTTGGCCATTGATGCTTCGGCTTCTTTAAGAACCTTTTCACCGTTCATCATGCCGTAGTCTTGCATATTAATAACTTCAACTGGAATATCAACGCGTTTTTGGAAATCACTTAACATATAACGAACTTGTGGTCCAAGCATTAAAATGTCAGGATTCTTTTCAGCTAATTTAGCATCGGCGTCACTGGCAGCGGTTGCAAAAATTTCTGCATCAATACCGTCTGCTTCAGCAGCCTTTTGCATTTTTGAAACTAAAAGTGAAGTTGACATCCCTGCAGCACATACCAACATAATTGTTTTTTCAGCCATAATAAACACGCTCCTAAATAGTTTTTTAATTTATTGTGATTCTGCGGTTGCTTTACTAAACCGCTTTCATTACAATTAGAATTATAAGTCATGGGTACAAATTTGACAAGTCCTAATACTTAAATAAACGGAATTTATCGAATTTGTACCTACAAATTATTAGCAACAATTAACTTAGATGAGAGAAGTGATTTCTATGTACCGTGATATTGCGACCAAGCTTGTTAATGCGATTCAGGACGGTGAATTTGAAACAAAATTACCCACGGAAGCGCAATTAATGGCGCGCTATCACGTCAGTCGGAATACCATCCGTAAGGCCATTGATTTGGTCTATCAACAAGGCCTTTTGCGACGGGTTCAAGGTAGTGGCTACTTTATCGCCAACATTCAACTCCGCAATAAAACCGTCGTTAATTTATCATCCCGGACCATGCCAAGTAGCGCGCTGCACCCCCGCAACCTGGTTTCAAAAATTGTTACCTTTGATACGATCCGTAGTGACGCGGTTTTAGCAAAACAGATGCAAATTGATGAGAATACCGAGCTTTACCGGGTCATCCGGCTACGTTATTGGCATAATCAGCTTTACTGTTTAGAAAAAGCCTACTATTTACGATCTGTTGTCCCCTACTTGTCACCAGAAGCGGTCAATAATTCTATTTGGGACTTTCTCAACGAGGCGTATGGGATCGGAATTGCCAACAGTGATGATTATCTGTCACTCACGAATCTGACAGAAGAAGAAGCCAATCTACTGCAACTAGACCACGGCGATACCTATATGGCACTTGATTCCTGCAATTATTATAAAAATAATAGCCTACTTGATTTTTCGCATACGGTCTTCGTTTATCCCGACTTGGCGCTCTATTTTCACACCACTAATCTGGCAAATAATTAAATTATCCTCAAAAAAAGGCAATTCGCTATAATTTCATCACACTTTACGGCTATAATGGTAAAGTATATCAAATTACGATGGAGGAATTAGCGTGTCTGCACCCCTTTTTTCAGTGGTTGTACCGGCGTACAATCAACATAAATTTATTAATCCCTGCTTGACCAGTCTACAACGCCAAACGATAACTGATTTTGAAGTTATCGTGGTTAATGACTGCTCAACCGATGACACCGGTGACCAGATTGCAGCGTTGATCAAAGGTGATGACCGCTTCCACGTCATTACCCACGCCCAGAATCGTGGCGTTTCAGCTGCTCGTAACTCCGGTATGGCCGCAGCCAAAGGAAAATACCTCTGCTTTGTCGATGGTGACGATTGGGTCGAACCCAACTTCTTAGCCGCCTTTTTGGCCGCCTATCAAGCGTCACCAAAGTCACGGCTGGTTATTTGTGGCCATTTTGGCTACTTAGCGGTTCCCAGTCCGGCCAAAACTTATGATCAAAAGGATCTCATTACCAACATCAATTTTGGCACGGTCGGTGGCTTTTCGTGGAACAAGTGCTTCATTCGCTCGGTTATTACGAGACATCACTTAACTTTCAACGAGGAAATTAACTTTCTTGAAGATCAACTTTTTGCCTTTCGCTATGCCAATTACGTCCAATCGGCAGAGTTGTTGACTGACAAAACGTATCATTATCGGTGGCGCTTTCGGAGCAACCTTTCCCATATTGGGATTCCGTTCTTCGCAGCCCGGCGCAAAATGATGAAAATCTTGAAACAGGAAAGTAAACGGACTTTGAGTGAAGATTTAAATAACCAATAAAAAATCGCAACCCTAATTTAACTTAGGCGTTGCGATTTTTTTATTGGCTAGCTGGCACGTCTTCTAATTGCCAAGTAATTGTACCATGATAGTTGCCAGGCAGGGCATCTGCACGCGTTCTTAACAGAATGCCACTGTCTGCCTGCCAACCAGCCACAATGTCATGGACGGGCTGTGTTGCTTGAGCTTGTCCTTGTGCAACTGGCATCCCTGTTGCATTCAAAGCTACCTCATGACCAGCTTCGTGATAAATCAACTCACCAGCAAGTGGGCGATTCTCATCATCAACCAGCTTGGTCACAGCGGCCATCACCCGCCAAGGTCGGTTTTCAGCCCGGGTATCGGTCACCTGTAACTCCCAGTTATCTTGACGACCGGTGAGTTGTGACGAGCCCGACAGCGTCACTTCATCAAAGTGGACCTGAGGACTAACCTTGTTAAAAGCGAGTTCACCCTCAACTTGCACGGTCAACTTAACCGGCACAATTTGCAGCTTGTGATTATCGATCCCATGAAAGGACACCTCATGTCGACCGACTCCCAGCTTTTCGGCTGGGATCGCAAGCTCGAATTCGCGGTTAACTTGTTCCGCACCTATGATTTTAAAAGTACTAATCACCTTATCATCCAACTTAACTTCTACAGTAATCAGACTACTCTTTAAGCCACCATCGCGTTTGAATTGTCCCTTAATGATAATGTCATCTGCTTTTTTCACTTGAAAATGGTGTTGATGCAAATCGACTTCTAAAGGCTTTAAGCCAAAAATCATAAAAACTGGTATGTCTAATGAACGATTACGGCCGCCAAACTTAAACAGCGCCCGGCCACGTTTAGTCGTAACGGTCTTATCCACTTCATCAGCAACTGCACTAACCGTGATGCGTACCCACGAATTGCTGGCATTAAGTTGTGCTGGAATGACCACATTATAGTGATTATCTGACAATTTTAAATTATGCTCACGCCCATTTGCCATCGTTAGCTTAGCCGATACAAAGCGAATATAATCTGGCGGCAAAAAATTGAATTTACCATCATTGAGTGGCGCACCAGCTTGATAATGACCAATAAACTCATAGGTCACTGGCGCACCACTCGCAACAGTTTCTCCCACTGCAAGTTGATTGCCATGTCGATCGCGGGCGGTGACTGAGGCCGTGAAGTTTAAGCCTCGCGGTGCTGCCAACTGATCATTAGCCGGTATTGGTGTGGTTTCGGCCGAGCCTGTCTCAGCATCGTCAGCCACGATTGGCGTCTGGTCAGATGCCGGTGCCGACTCAGCAGCCGGGGTATTTTCAGCCGTCTCCTCAGTCGGTAGCACCATCGCCGCCGTTACCTGAAGTGGCCCGAGACACTGACCAACCAATACGACTAGTAATACGACTAAAGTCCACAACCGTGACATGACAATCAACTCCTTTCTAAATTCAAGGTTGTAACTTAGGCTGGGGTATTATTTAGTGTCCAAACAATGGTAGCGTTATAGGCCCCCACTTTATTCCCCCCCGGAATACGTAGGCGAACTGCTGACTTGTCATGTGCTAATTGATGACGACCCAAGGCAGTGCCGGCGGTGGCATTCAGCATTAGATTATCAGTACCAGTTAAATGGATATTATTGGTTGTCAATGGCATTGCGGATGGATTACCTGCCTCAACCGCACTAACCGTCCCATTAGTAAGGAAGAGGTCTGCCCCGGTCAGTTTCGCTGCTTCAGCTTCACCTTTGCGTGCAGCATCGGCCTTGGTGAATGCACTGATCTTAGCAGTCACATGGTAGCCACTCTCAAACCCTGGATTACTTACGACTAAATTATTTTTGACCCCAGTTGCACCATATTCCTTAGTAAACGCAGAAATCTCTAAATTATTGAATTCATAATTCGGTGCTTGCTCGATCTTGATTGCGCCTTCTTGTTCCGATTGTTTTAAAGTTACCGTTGCTTGTGTCTTTGCTGTATTGTCAGGTTTCGGATTTGACGAA
Source organism: Lactiplantibacillus daoliensis (assembly GCF_005405005.1). Taxonomy (GTDB): domain Bacteria; phylum Bacillota; class Bacilli; order Lactobacillales; family Lactobacillaceae; genus Lactiplantibacillus; species Lactiplantibacillus daoliensis. Next base: position 413,094 of record NZ_BJDH01000002.1, read on the forward strand.
ATCGTCGCACTTGCCGGAATTGTACTAATAACTAATCCCAACCCTAAAACGGTACTAATTGCTAATAATTGTTTGCTTGCTTTTTGCATGAGTTTAAATCCCCTGTTTGTTTGATATTTTTTTGATTTGCGCAAATCTTACAGGAAGAATCGTACCAAATTGAATCGTGCAAGTCAAACCCATTTCTTATCATTGTTATTCATTTTTTCTTATAATTATTTTGGTGGTCTCATTAATAATATTGAAACAATTTCCATAATCAATAACTGTTGCTCACAACTAATTCGCCCACTAGTGAAAAGGGCGCTTTTTATTGTGAGCGCTTCATTAAACACTTGTCGTAATCACTTGGCCGCCGTACAATTGACCTATAACAAACTATCTGAAGGGGGCCTTCCTATGGCAACAATCCATCTCTATCTTGTCCGCCACGGTCAAACGGAACTCAACGCCGCCAACCGTTTACAGGGCATTTACGATTCAAAATTGACCACCAAGGGGGTCCGTTCAGCACAACGGCTCGCCCGGATGCTTGCTGACGTTCAATTTGACGCCGCTTACATTAGTGATCTCGGTCGTGCACAACAAACTGCTCGTATTATTACTGCCTTACATCCCGAACTAAAAAAGCCGACGATTGACGTCGGCTTACGTGAATTCAATTTTGGCGGGCTAGAAGGTACTAAGAATACTTGGATCGTCAACCAAGTCCGTAAACAACTTGGCCCTGGTACCTTCGTTAAATTAATGTTGAGCAAAGAACGCTTTGCCACGCTACTTTGGGTCTTCAATTCTTTAGACCAGACCCGCGCAGCCGAAACCTTAGTCGGCGTCACCGATCGGATCAATCGTACCCTCCGTCGCATCAGCCTCTTCGAGTCACAGCAATCTGGTGAAGATCGTAATGTCCTCATTGTTTCTCACGGACTGGTTTTAAGTGCCTTCCTTTACCAATTAAGCCCACACGACCTACCTACCAGACTCCTAAAAAATACCAGCGTTACCCGCGTTGATTACAACGACCGTCAGTTCAAGCTAATTGATATTAATATTACGCCTAAAAAACGGGCTTGACCGTGTCTAGTGGTTGCCGTTGGCCGGAACCCGTTCGAAACTGTAATCGCGCTTGCAAGCCGAAAAAGGCTTTAATCTTGCGCTGCAATTCCTGACCAGTCGCGTGAACAGTCGCATCATCCGCGTTAGCATCACCAATCACAATGAGCACCCGACTACTTTTCGCATCCAAATTAGGTGGCAAGATGGTTTGATCTTGATCTAACAAGGTCACCGGCTGGTCACGGAAGGCTTGAATCTGCACTGGTTGGGTCGGAAAAACTGCCATATCCCACGCCTGCATCTTAGCCTGATGGCGGTCGGCGATTAAAATTAACAAATCAGCCAGCGCATTTTGTGGTGATGCGGGCGATAATTGACGTAAGGCCAACTGCTTTTCAATGGCCGGATTAAGTTCACGGTTATCAAGGCCCGTCAGCGATAGAATCGCTAATGGGATGGCCGTGTTGGTCGGTAAAATTTCTATTTTCAACAAAGTCACTTCCTAAACACAAGCTTCACTATAAGTGTGCCAAATCTGACAGAAAAGTCAATTAACCGTGTCCACCTAATATCGAAATTTTAATAAACGAATCCGGCTTTGGGGGATAAATTCAATTCGATACCCCTGCAAATATGTCGTAAAAATCGCTTTTTTAATGACTAAATCATCAAAAAAACCTCTGATTTCGGTTAATTCTCATTAAACTTTTAACTAAAAATCTAAAGGTTAAAAGTTTCAAATTGCAGGTTTGCCCCACTATGTCAATGATCAGCCGGTGAATACTAGTCGATTACTGCCGCTTCCGATTATTACTGATAACACACGAACGAGGGATCGGTTCAATCCTCAGAAACGTCTTGAGCCTTGTCCGATGCTATCAACAACAACCTCCAGCAAACCAGTGATTCTTTTTTATAACCCTGACACTTAGCGGAGTCAGTCGGAAGCGGTGTGCGGTGTCGGCAAAATTAGTCGGCGTTCTTGGCTGACTAATCTTGCGGGGCAATTCAAAGACGCGTTTTATCGGCTTGGAATTGAGACGCCAGACCGTACTGTGGCTGGCGCCGTCCCCCACAGCACAACGATTTTGACTGACGGAGCTCTTAATCTGGGTAAGTCTACTTTAGACATAACGACTGCCGGTACTGCGACATTTGTAATATTTTTGAGTCTGTCACCCTTTAAACTTTTAACTAAAAAACATTCTCATCAACACAACAAGTCATACAGCAGTTAACGAAAAAAACTTCACCTGAAAGTGAAGTTTTTTTACTTTCCCGTTTATAAGGGATGCTATTCAAAATAGTCGTCTAAGAATTTAGCCAAACCATCATTGTAATTCGTCTCTGTGACATAGTTAGCAACTGATTTAACTTGTGGCAACGCATTACCCATGGCAACAGAATACTTGGCTTCGCCCATCATGCCAACATCATTTAAGCCGTCACCAAAGACAAAGGTATGTTCAGCATCAACATGTTGTTCCCGCTGAATCTGTTTGACCGCAGTCCCCTTATCCGTATTAAGCGGTATCATTTCAATATTATTTGGATTAGATGAGGACAGGCGCAATAACTTACTATTCGTCAACTTTTCACGTGCTGAATCCAAACGGGACATATCCTCACGACTTAAAATAACCCCGTTGGTAATTTGATCTTCAATTTTAGCTAATTGGGTAAAGTTTTCGACCTCGGCATACCCAATTGACGTTTCATCCGCATCAAAGTTAGCGGCATTTCGCGCGACAAAACGGGGAATCTGCTCCGTGTAATAAGCCATCTCGGGTGTGAACAACATCATTGGTAAGTTGTCCCGCCGAGCAATCAAGTAAGCCAACTCAACTGCAGCACCACCTAATTTTGTAATTTCACGCCCCTGAGCACCATCAAAAACGGCCCCATTCGACGTGACTAAATGAACTTCTGGATTAATCTTATTGCGGACAATCTTAGCAAGTTCATACATCCGCCCCGTTGCAATGTAGAACATCACATCTTGTTTCTGCAATCGTTCAATGGTGGCCTTCGTGTGTTCAGTAACATATTGATGGTCTGTCAATAAGGTGCCATCAATGTCCATAAAGACTAGATATTTTGGCATATGTTTTACCCCTCCTACATTTTTACAATCTTAATTGTACGCTATTCCAAGTCATAATGGAAATCGCTTACAATTTCGGTCCACACAAGTCATTATCATCCGCTAATTCCCGTCATCACAGTCTTGCATAAGAATTCAAAGCTAATAGTGCTTGAGACACAAGTTAATCGGGCTTTAAACGAAAGATTCTTAAGAAATCAAAGTAGCACGTTGACAAGTGCGATAATTGCGTGTAGATTAAATCACAATTAATATTTGATGAGAAAAAGTGACGAGCAGTTTAGTAAACTCAGAACGACCGCTAAGCGAGTCTGGTTTGGTGTAAGCAGACCAGTCAATCTGAGTTGAACATCAACTGTGAGCGTGAAGGCCAACCCTAATCGTTATAACCTTCAATGGCTGCACCCATTATCGTGCCGCGACTCGCAACTCCTTGGGGTCGTTTTGAGGTTAGCAATGTGAATTGTTGACGAAAACCGGTGGTATCACGCCTTCAGCGCCCGGCAGACTAACAAAAGTCTGTCGAGCGTTTTTTTATCAAATTTAATAATTCTATTTTAAAGGATGGTCATACATATGAAATTTACAGTACTCGGTGCAGGCGCCATGGGATTACGTTACGGTGTTTTATTACAAGCAGCAGGCAATGAAGTCGATTTTGTGGATACCTGGGAACCAAACGTGGAAAAAATGCATCAACAAGGTGGCGTCTACGTTTCCCGTGACCATAAAGATCGCCACTTGGTCCCAGTCAAAGTCTATTACCCCGAAGATTATCATGGGAATCCCGACGTCTGGGTCGTTTTCACTAAACAAATGCAGCTCGCTGATTTTCTCAAACGCAGCGCCCACTGTTTCAATGATCAACAATACGTGATGACTTGTATGAACGGTATGGGTCACGTGGAAAAGTTGTTACAATACTTCAAACCAGAAAAAGTTTTAGCGGGAACCGCCCTCGTCGCGACGGTCTTGAACGGCCCTGGCGATGTGGACTTTATCGGTGCGCGAGGTGCCGGCACGATGAATCTGGCAAATTATACCGAAAAACCAGACGACATGACGCATCGCGTGGTCACAGAATTGGAAAAATGTCAGTTCCATCCTAATTTGACGACGAACTTTCGCGGCACCCTGCTCGCTAAAGTTGTTTTCAATTCAGTGGTAAATACCCTCTGTACCCTCTTTGAAATTACTATGGGTGAGTATGCCGCTTATCCAGGAGCTGATGAGCTTAGTAAACAGCTCATCAACGAAGCCTATGATGTGTGTGAACGCGATGGTGTCACCATGTTGAATACCCGGGCCGAAGAATTGGCCTCTGTCAATTACGTCAGCAAGGTTGCGAATCCGCTTCACTACCCGTCCATGTATCAAGATATGTCCCACAATCGCCCAACCGAAGTCGACTATATCAACGGGTATCTCGTTAGTCTTGGTCAAAAATATCATTATCAAGCTAAGACGCATGCCTTCTTGACGCATCTCGTTCATTTGGCAGAAACTACCCGTCAAGCAGCCGTAGCCACGACCGCTGAACCCGATGAGGCGACAGCTTAACGATGACTCACCATTTTCTAGGTAAAATCAGGTACAATGGACTTTAAATGATTTTACTTGGGAGGCGGGTTAATAATGGAAACCACGCGTGAAGTCAAAGGGATATTGCTCGCAAGTGTCAGTGCCACCTTTTGGGGCGTTTCTGGCGCAATTGCACAAACACTCTTTGACACGACTGACATTAACTCAATTTGGCTAACTGGCATTCGTATGCTTGGCGCTGGCATTGGGTTACTACTAATTAGTCTAGTGACTAAGGTTGATTTATGGTCAATTTGGCGACACCCTGGCGACTTATTGCAAATTGCTAGTTATACCTTATTAGGCTTGATGCCCGTGCAATTTACGTATTTCTTAGCCGTTGAAGCTAGTAACGCGGCGACGGCCACCATTTTACAGTTTATGGGGCCCGTATTCATCGCCATTTGGCTCGTCGTTGCCCATCAACAGTGGCCGACCCGTTCGGAAGGCATCGCAATCGTCTTAGCCGTCATTGGGTCATTTCTGCTAGTCACCCACGGCAATCCGGCTACTCTCGTGATTTCCGTGTGGGCACTGATCTGGGGACTCTTATCTGGCGTGACTTCCGCGACCAACACCTTAATGCCGACTAAATTACTGACCAAATACAGTACAATGACCGTGAATACTTGGTCAATGCTACTCGGTGGGTTACTATTCAACATCGTACAGCCGTTCTGGAGTATCCACATACCACTCACGCTCGGCAATATTAGTAAACTCAGCTTCGTCGTCATCTTTGGCACTTTATTAGCTTTCCTATTCTTCTTGGAAAGTTTAAAATACATCCGGCCAACCGTCGTCAGTTTACTGGATGCATTTGAACCGTTATCGGCGACCGTGATTGCCGTTGTATTGCTCGGTGTGAGTTTTGAATGGCTCGACATCCTTGGTAGTTTGCTCATTATTAGCACGGTCTTCATTCTAGCCATAGGACAACGTCATAACGAACGTGCCGCTGAAGATTTTCACGAACCACAGTGATTAAAAAACGAGTTTGGGATTTTTCCCGAACTCGTTTTTGGTTACTGTCTGAAGGATGAACGTGAAAAAATGCCGGTCTGCACCACTGTGTCAACAATCAGGTCATGAAAACTAGTCGAATACTGCCGCTTTCGGTTGTTGGATAAATCTGTTATTTACATATAGCGTAGTCAGTCAAAATCGGTGTGCAGTGTCGGCAAGCTTGTCGGTATTCTTGGCCGACTAAGCTCGCGGGACAATTCAAAGACGGGTTTATCGGCTTTGAATTGAGGCATCAGACCGTACTTTGGCTGGTGCCGTCCCTCACAGCACGCCGATTTTGACTGACGGAGCGCTGAATTTAGGCAAATCTACTTTAGACGTCCGGTTACTGGAACTGCAACATTTGTGCTATTTTTGGGCCTTCCAGCCTTTGATTACTGTGAAATAATCTTAATAGCCACGACTTAAATCAACTTGGTTACGGTCTAACTGACCATTCTTCACAAATTGACTAAAGTTTTCACTGAAAATTGGAAAGACTGTCGCCCGAAAATGCGCAATCTGACCCGAAACATGCGGCGTGATGAGCACATCTGGCCGTTGCCAGAGCGGATCAGTTGCCGTCAATGGTTCTGGTTCCGTAACATCTAGCGCTGCCCAACTTAATTGATGCTGATCCAAGGCGGCAACCAAATCTGCGGTGTTGACGGCTGGACCCCGGCCAACATTAATAAACATTGGTTGTTGGGTCACCTGATCAAAACACTTGTGATCAAATAGATGATGCGTCGTTGGGGTCAGCGGCAAAGCATTAACGATAAAGTTCGCGGTTTTTAAAACCTCAGCGGTCGCATTTAGCGCCACTGTCTGATCAAAATGAGCCGCCGGATGGCCAGTGGTATTTACGCCAATCACATGCATGCCAAAAGCCTGTGCCTTGGCAGCCGTGGCCTGACCAATTTCACCAGTCCCGTAAATCAATAATTGCTGGTTAGTCAACGTCTCCGTTAATTGCGGTAACGACCATTGCCGTGCCCCCGTCTGATTGATCCAGGCACTATGATAACCACGAACAACGGTCAACATTGCTGCTAGAACAGACTCACTGATGGCATCCGCATGAATCCCGCTCGTATTGGCGACTAAAACACCAGCCTTTTTCAAATCGGCTAGTGGCAAATAGTCCACCCCTGCGGAAATAACTTGTAAAAATTTCAATTGCGATGTTGAGCTCGCCAACAATTGCTTTAACAATGGATGATTACCATACATCACAACAACTTGATCCATTTCAGCCGGTGTCAATTCTGCTGGTGTTTTGAAAGACCAAGTTGGATATTGCGTTACTAATTGTTGTAATTGTTCAGGCTTGGTTGCCTGACTCATAAGAACGATTGACATTAACTGTCACTCCAATCAAATTTAATAAAAAGACGCGACATTACTAATCGTCGCGTCTTTAATCACCAATTAATTCGTAGTTGTCGTGGAAGCCGTGGTCCCGCCAGTACCAGTCCCGTTACCGGTCGTTGTATTGCCAGCACCATAAGTGCTTGAACTACTTTCACTCGTTCCACCGCCGTACGTCGAAGAACTGGCCGCCGAACTCGTATCGGTCTCAGTCCCCGTCGTTGCACTGCTGGTAGCGCTAGAATAAGCCGCTGAACTTGACGAACTTTCAACGCTACTTGAGGATGCTTGTACACTGGATGAGCTGCTGACAACATTAGCTGCACTCGTGGCCGCTGATTGCTCCTGCTTTGCCAAAACCTTACGCTCAGCAGTCAGCTTCTCATAGTCAGTCCTTGCTAACGCCGATTTTTGACGATAAGGCTTCAACTTCTTAATCACCGCGTCTAATTCCAACGTTGACACGGTGCTCTTAAGCGTATGCTTTTTAGTATAGAAGGCCTGATATTCCGCGTCATACTTGCGAACTGATTTGACAGTTTTGCTAATTTCCGTGAACTTCTGGGTATAACGGTTCGTAAAGTAAACCTTCGACGTCCGCAAACTTGAATTCGTCAGTGAAGCTTGGGCACTGGTCACATCCGCAACAGTGACACTCGCTTTGATCAGCTTGTCTGAATTGTATAAGGCTTGATAACGACTACGTACCTTTAACATTTTCGCAGCATAATCATGTGATTCTTGTAACTGTAATTTTTCATCTGATTGTTTCATGCCATCAACGGCCGTTTGCAATTGTGCTAACTCAGAATCCGACACATTTGCCCAAATATCACGTTGCGCAGATGAGGTGTAGATAGCAGTTACTGCTGACTCGGCTGCGGCTTTTGCGTTGGCTTCCGTCGTCTTAGCATGTTTAAACATGAACATCGCCCCTAAGGCGGCAATTACGAGTAACCCTACCCCGATGGCTGTTAACTTCCCGTTACGCCGTTGTGGCTTTTGCTTTTGATGTGGCCGGACTGGTCCTTTAGTTTTTTTCTTCAAATGTGGATTGTCCCGGTTTTCATCTGACTCCAAGTTATCTTGGACTTCACCATGCCGAGCAACTCGTGAGAGCGCATCAACGTTGTCCGTCTCGTGTGCACGCTGTGGTGCAGCACTGCCACCATTCGGCTGTTGATCACCATAAAGTTCTTCTCGTGAAAGTGGCAATTCTGGCGTTTCGTCTTCAAGATCACGCTCTGTTGCGCTGACTGAAATAACCGGCTGGTCCGCCTTGCTGGTTACCGAAGCTGCCTGAGCGACACTGGTTGGACGTGCTGTGGCTGATGTCTGACTCATTGCAGCTGACTGTGGCTTAGCCGCTTGAGACGTTTTTTGACGTTTCGTTAGCTTAGGCTTAGTTGCCGTTTCACTAGCGACTGCACTTGTCGCTGACTCAGGACGCTTCTCAGCCTTCTGACTAGTCGCAGCAGTCGATTGGGCCGACTTGGCTACAGCTGCAGCCTGGCGCGCAGCTTTTGCTTCTGCACGGGTTGTCGGCTGACTGTGGGTTGATTGGGCGGAAGCGGCCTGCGATGCCGCTGACGTCGCTTCCTCTGGCGCTTGAATGTCGCCTTCGCCAGCCGGTTGCGTCGCGGCAGCTTCACTGGCAGCACTGTCCACTTCGGTTGGCGCAGCCGATGTTTTCAAGTCATATGCCAATGGAATTCTTTCATCATTTTCTGTTTCATCGTTGTCATCTGGAATCGGTTCAGTAATGGCATGCCATAACCGTTTTCCAAGTGACGTTTTTTTATTTTTTTTCGTCATTTTAATACCCTCTAGTTAATTTCAATTTTCATTCTCAAATTAAGGTGCCGACACTGATTGGCTTAATTTTCTCATTAATCGTATTAAAACGACCGTTAATAGTTAAATTATAGCATGGAATGCACGTCCGAGAAACCGCTCGCAACATGCATTTTTGAGAAACGATTGCACGACTTAATTTCAGATTAAAATTCTGTTATAATCGGTTTAACCATTTTTTGAAAGTGAGGGATTGATATGGCAACTGCTAAAGTTATTTTTGCAACAATTACCGGCAACAATGAAGATGTCGCCGATATTATTACTGAAAAGTTTGAAGCCTTAGGTCTCGACGTCACCCAGGAAGAAATTTCACAGGCCGACGCCACCGAATTTGAATCAGTCGACATCTGTGTCGTCGTCCCCTATACATATGATGAAGGCGCCCTACCCGAGGAAGGCTTGGACTTCTTCGATGATCTCCAAGAATTAGACTTAACCGGTAAAATATACGGCTGTGCCGGTTCCGGTGATACGTTCTACGAAGATGACTACTGTCGCGCCGTGACGGATTTCAGCGCGGCACTCCAAAAAACAGGTGCCACTAAAGGTGCTGAAGACGTCTTCGTCAATCTGGCTCCTGAAGGCGATGACATCACCCATCTTGATGCCTTTGTCGAACAACTCGTAGCTGCTCAAGCCAAATAAAAAGAACAGGGTTGGATGGTAAATTCCAATCCTGTTCTTTTATTTTTGACGTCGTTTCAATAAATATTGGCGCAGAGCGTTATAAACCAGCTCAACGATAAAAAATAATACCGTGATGCCAATAATTGTCGTCACATAGGTCCATAACTGATAACCAATCTTCGCAATCCAAACATCATAAGGTCCTTGAATCAGTAAAAAATAAATCATCAACGTTTGTACAATATAGCCAGTATGTCGCCAAATCGATTGCCATTTCATTTTGAAGCCCCTTCAACTGTCGCCAAAGTTTGTAGTGTCTGTTTCAATTGATTGACCGGCAGTTGACCAACACCTCCGACTCGACCAACGCGCCCAAAGACGATTGTAGACCCAAATAATTGACCACAGGCCGCGCCATAACGACCTAGACTACCTGTAGCCGTTAAAATCAACGGCAATGACAATTCTGCCCCCGCCGTTGCGGTTGCCGCCATTAGCGTTAGTAAGGCATTGGCGTTTTCAGGCTGCATCCGAACTCGGGCAATATCCGCGCCAGCCGCCGCCATTGCCTGATAATCTGCAACAATCTGGCTAGCGGTGCAAGCAGTGGCGTAGGTCTGACTTAAAATCAAGCGAATCTGTTGTTGCCGCATCTGCTTTGTCAGTGACATAAACTGTGGCTGAGTCACACTGGCCAAATCCAACTCAATCGCATCGGCCAGCCGATTGTTTACCAAAGTCAAATAAAGTTGATCTGCTGCTCTGATAGTTGCTGAGCTTTCATGAACGGCGGTTTTAAGTGTCGCAATGACTGGGATCGTTCCTAGTACTTGCCGCAGCTGCATCGCAGTATTGATCAACTCAGCCCGATTATCCAGACAATCATCAGCCGTGAGCCGCCATTCAACAATCTGCGCGGAGGACGACAACACCTGGGCAGCTTGTCCTAACAAGGTTTCTCGCGTCGTTCCCATGAGCACCACCCCAATCTTAGGCATTCCCGTTGCTAATTCTTCTGTTCCAATTGTGACACTTTTCAAACCCATCCCTGCTTTCCCCACAACTTTTATTAGCCACTTTAATTCGTCTTAATCAAGCATCCACCTCTATAATAGCAAATTTTCGCTGTTCTAACAGTTAAACCTCATTTATTAAATGAATTTGTTACCGCTTTCTCACATTCAAAAATTGTATTTGTCAACGCTTCCAAATCCGATTTATAATAAGGCATATTCATACTAAAAAAGGAGCAAACTTATGAAAACTGAAAAACAGCTACGTTGGTCCAATATCGCACTAATTGCATTCGTGGCCGTCTGGGGCTTAGGTAACGTTGTTAACAATTTCGCGTTGCAAGGCTTGTCAGTGGTCACTTCTTGGATCTTGATCATGATCATCTACTTTGTCCCTTACACGTTAATTGTGGGACAACTTGGTTCGACCTTCAAGGAAGCTGAAGGTGGGGTTTCCTCTTGGATTCGGGCAACAAGTACTAAGCGCTTAGCTTATTACGCTGCCTGGACTTACTGGATCGTCCATGTACCTTATTTGGCACAAAAGCCCCAAGGGATCCTGATTGCCCTCAGTTGGTTATTCAAGGGTAACGGTAATTTCATCAACAATACGCCAGCCCTAGTTGTGCAATCCATTTGTTTAGTGCTATTTTTATTCTTCCTATGGATTGCTTCATTAGGTTTAACGACTCTGAAACGAATCGGGAGTGTTGCTGGGACCGGGATGTTCATCATGTCGATCTTATTCATTATCTTGGCTGTGTCTGCACCATTTATGACCAAAGCAACGGTTCAAACACCGGACATGCTTTCGATCAAGTCTTATTTACCAAAATTTGACTTTGCTTACTTCACGACCGTCTCGATGTTAGTCTTCGCGGTTGGTGGCTCTGAAAAGATTTCACCGTACGTTAACAAGACGAAGAATCCTGGTCGTGAATTCCCACTTGGGATGTTAATCTTAGCCGGCATGGTTGCCGTCTGTGCGTTGTTGGGTTCATTTGCCATGGGAATCTTGTTCAACTCCAATGACATCCCTAAGGACTTGATGGCCAACGGTGCCTACTACGCCTTCCAACGATTGGGCGCTTTTTACCATGTTGGTAATCTCTTCTTGATTTTTTATGCCATTGCTAACGTTCTTGCGCAAATTTCAGCCCTCGCCTTTTCAATTGATGCCCCATTGAAGATTTTGTTAGGTGATGCCGATCCTGAATTTGTGCCTAAAGGTTTAAGTAAAATGAACAAAAAAGATGTGCCAATTAACGGTTATATCATGACTGGTATCTTGGTCAGCATCTTAATTATCATCCCTGCCCTTGGGATTGGTAATATGAACGAATTATTCAACTGGTTGTTAAACCTTAACTCTGTCGTAATGCCAATGCGTTATCTCTGGGTCTTCTTAGCTTACATCTTGTTGAATAAGCACTTGAAGGAATTCAAGAGTGATTACATGTTCCTCAAGAATCCACTTGTGGGTAAATTAGTCGGTGGCTGGTGTTTCCTATTCACCGCCTTCGCATGTATTCTCGGAATGGTTCCTAAGACTGATATGGCTGCTAACCCTACTGGCTGGTGGTTCCAATTGGGCTTAAATATCGCAACACCAATTATCTTTGTGGGCTTAGGGATGATCTTACCATTAATTGCCCGCCGTCATCGGACAGCTGCTTAATGGCCTTAAAACGACTTGCATCGCAAAAGATGTTAGCCGTTTTTTAGTTTATGTCATAAAGCGCTATCATTTAAACTCATTTAGTTTTATGATAATTATGTAGATATTAATTGACTGATGTTATAATTAATTTGATACAATTGATTTTTTCAATGATTGATAACGCATAGGAGGATCAAGATGAACAACACGCCCAAAATGTTGAATGATTTTCTCAAATACTATTCTACCGTCTTACGTTATATGGATAGCTACATCTCAGAACCAATTAAGCAGTTCCACTTAACGTTTGATGCCTTTCTGATCATGCACGAAATTGGCAGTAGCCGTCAACCTTTACTGTTGATGGATATTGCTGCTAGTCACCATGTTTCGCGCAGCGCCATTTCTCGCCAAATCAGCATTCTGCTGAAATACGAGTACGTCTACCAAGTTGCCAATCCTGCCGATCGCCGGCAGAAGAGCCTACTTCTAACGGCTAAAGGCCAGGACATTGATCAACAGTTGATTGATGCGATCCAAAACGTCTTTGACAGTTGGGTTAAACAACTTGGCAGCCAGCGTGTAGAAGGTATGCTAGACTTCTTCAGTGATTTCACCACACAAGTGATCCAATCCCCAGAAAACTAACGTGGTTGCAAATAAGGACTTCCCATGACATCAGCCTGTCGTGAGAAGTCCTTATTTGTGTGACTTGAATTTTGTCATCCAATTAAGCCGTTTAGCAGATTTGAACTGCCGACCTCTTCCTTACCATGGAAGTGCTCTACCTGCTGAGCTAAAACGGCATTTTCTCTTTCAATAGTATAACAAAACACGTGGCGATTTCAATCTGATTCAGTTAAGTCGGGGCAATTACTGAAAAATGATTAGGCTATCATCGTTGCTAGTTGTTAATGTTAAGCCACACATCTACGAGTACCAGGTCTGACATTATCACAACAGCTCTGCGCCATGAGGAGATAAATCAGTTATTTATGCTTAGCGGAGTCAGTTAGAATCGGTGTGTGGTGTCGGCAAGATGAGTCGGTGTACTTGGTTGACTAATCCTGCGGGGCAATCCAAAGAAGTGCTTTATCGGCTTTGGATTGAGGCGTCAGACTGTCCTTTGGCTGGCGCCGTCTCCCACAGCACAGCGATGCTGACTGACGGAACGCTGAATTTAGGCAAGTCTACTCTAGAGGTAATGGTTACTGTTGTTGCGACATTTATGATGTTTTTGTGTCTTTCAAGCTTTAGTTGTCAATAATATATCGAAACATGTTCTAACAACCCTGTATTGCAATCGCGAACCCATTTTCGTCGCTTATTCCATCGAGCATGCCGGTGCTGGCCTTAGTTATGACTAGTCCTAGCGGTTCAATGTCACTTTCACAATCAAAAACTACTTGCAATTCAAATTCTGACTGCACGAAAAAAGGAACCGAATTAATCGATTCCTTCGTTTGCATGGCAACGTCCTACCCTCGCAGGGAGCGATCCCCCAACTACTCTCGGCGCTAAGAAGCTTAACTTCTGTGTTCG
>NZ_BJDH01000003.1 GCF_005405005.1 Lactiplantibacillus daoliensis
AGGCATAATAAAATCCCCTTAAGCATTGATAGATGAATTATTGTTTTTCATCTGTCAACCTTAAAGGGACTATAGCAATTTCACTGGTAAGTGCTGATTCTAGTTGTCAGCTTTAGGCTGACGGTATTTGTGGAAATAAATCACGGTCATAATCACCAGGAAGACCACCCCAACCAAAATTGAATAGCGGGTTTCCGGGTTGATGAACATGAAGACTAACGTTAACGCTAAAAATGCCAACGTTAAATAATTAGAATATGGCGATAATGGCATTTTAAATGGGTGATCAACCATCTTATCGGCATTTTGCTTGCGGAACTCAATCTGACTAATTAGGATAACAACCCACGGTACCATCCCTGGTAACACACTTGAGCTATAAACCATTACGAAAATTTCGCTAGCATCCTTGAAGAACATTGGCAAAATCACATTCAAAACGACACCAATTAGAATTCCGGCCGAAATTGAAATCACCGCGTAGAACGGTACGCCGTGGCGATTTAATAGTGTCATCCGATGCGGCAACTGTTCATTTTCAGCCAAAGTATACGTCATCCGACTAGCACTATAAATACCAGAATTGGTCCCGGACAATGACGCCGTAATAACGACGAAATTAATAATTGAGGCCGCCGCAGTGATCCCGATTTTAGCAAAAGTTTGGACAAATGGTGATCCGATTTGACTCAACTGATCCCAAGGGTAGATGCTGACAATCACAAAAATGGCGCCAACGTAAAAAATCAATATGCGCGCAACCGTTGACCGAATGGCTTTGACCAAGGTACTCTGTGGATTTTCAGCTTCACCAGCCGTTACCCCAATGAGTTCGATGCCTTGATAAGAAGCTAACACAATCGACAAGGCGAAGACGAAGCCTTTTACCCCACCGGTAAAGAAGCCGCCATGCGACCATAAATTGCTGATCCCAATGGGTTGACCATGATTCCCAAAGCCAAATAGAATCAGTCCTAATCCGGCAATAATCATCAACACAATCGTGACGACTTTAATCAATGAGAACCACGTCTCCAGCGTCCCAAACATTTTAACCGAGATTAGATTGGCCACCGCCAAGAAAACAATGGCAATCAATCCCGGAATCCAGTCCGGCAAATTCGGCCACCAGTATCGACAATAGCCACCTAAGGCAATCATTTCACTCATCCCAACGACGACGAACTGGAAAATATTGCTCCAAGCCGTTAAATAACCAAAAACAGGATGTATGTATTCGGAAGCAAACTTAGCAAACGATCCGGTATTAGGATCCACATACAGCATTTCGCCAAGCGCTCGCATAATCAGATATAGAAATGCACCTGAAACGACGTACGCGATTAAAACTGACGGTCCGGTCCACTTGATGGTCGAGCTAGACCCCATAAAGAGCCCTACCCCAATCGTGCCACCCAATGCAATCATCTGCATCTGGCCCGTACTTAATTTTCTCTGCATAACTTTCTCTCTTTTCATTAATTCAAAGAACAACTTGTGACCTGTCACAAGTGTTAACTTACATCTTAGCTAAAATTTCACTGTGGTGCAAATGATAGTTTTCTAATAAAGTGTCACTAACACCTATTCTGACTGTGATTCTGGTAACTATGTAGAAGTTCATTAACATAGGATTTTGTCGCTGTAACCGTTATACTAGTAAAAATAAGTCAAAGTGAGGTTAAGCATCATGGCGAATTACATCAAAGAGTTACGTGAATTGGTCGGGCATAAACCGTTGATCTTAAACACTGCCGCGGGAATTTTAGTCAATGAGCAGCAACAAGTCTTGTTAAATCTTAGAACGGATACCCATAATTGGAGTCTTCCTGGCGGTTATTTGGAATATGGCGAGACCTATGCTACCGCCTGTGTTCGCGAATATAAGGAAGACAGTGGCATCGACGTCAAAATCGTCGCTCCGATCGGGATCTTCGATCAGGGTGAAACCGTCTATCCGAACGGTGATGTGGTCCAAACGATTACTGAATTGTTCTTAGTTGAAGCAATCGGAGGCCAACCGCTCCAAACTGCCACCGATGAGACTCTTAAACTAGCTTACTTCGACTTTGACAATTTGCCACCCTTACTGAATCAGCAGACCGCGGACACATTAATTGCCGCAAAAGAATTTCTAAAGCATCATTAAAAAAGCCGTGGCCTTCACTGGTCACAGCTTTTTAATTTGACTAATTAGTCCATATCATTCCAACTATTTAAAAACAACGGTAACCAATCCAATTCTTCCGGCGCCATCAGCCGTTGGGGATGTTCTGGATTTTCAATGATTGCAACACTTGAAATCGCCGTTAACGGGACTTGTTGAACCTCAAAACTCTCGAAATTGTAAAAGGCTAACCAGCCGATTTCCTGCGACTCATGCTCGCCTAAAGTTGCGCTAAAAATCTGACAAGGATAAACTGGCAAACTGATAATGCCAAGATCTGGCGAGAAGTAACGCAGCGTGCTAATTTCGTGATAGATCGTTGCATGAATAAGCGTCTGGAGCAGCCCTGCGTCCACGTTGGCCAAACTACCCTCGACTAACTGGACCCGATCTTGATAACTGGCTAAAGCATGATACGCCTGATCGCCCAAAACGGAACGTAATTTGGCGACAGTAACCTCACTCACACTTGGCGCCAGCTCTTGGCCGCCTTGAATATTCGGCCGTGGTGAAACCAGCAATGTCGCAAGCTCCGCACGTGTCAAGCTCAATTGTGACTGCTCAGCTACTTGGGCTGCGTATGGTCACCACGCCGGGATGCTCGGGTAATGTAACGCTTGCTGCATCGTTGTTTTTACCTGCAAGGCACCAAAAGAGACCCAACTCACGACAAAACCAGCCGCTTGATGCGCGGCAACTTGACCAACTCGATAGAAAGCCTTGGGAACCGTAGCATCCGTAATAAAGTTATCATTATCAGCAGTATACGTCTTCGCGCTCAGCCCAACCACATAAAAGCTGTCACTATTGGCGAGCACAACTGCCTGTTCCGTGGCGTTTTGCCAAGTTTCGATCACACTAGTTTCAGCACTCAATTCACAAGTAACCAAACTCTGGTCCGTGACCGACGTCCAGTCCGGCGTCACCAAATAACGCCGAGTCACTGCCAATCGATCATCTGGCGTCAGCCAAGGCGTCAACTCGGTTAGTTGATATTTCAACGGACGCTCGTTACTCTTAACGATTAGATTTCCCAGCGGCGTGTTCAATAACGACTGTGGCAACGCTGCGGGACCAGTCATCGGCATTTGCGCTAAGCGCTGTTGAATTCTAATAGCCGGATTTTCTGCGATGCCTGTTACGCGAAATAACGTCACTTTTAATTTTTGTGCTTTCTGATCAAGATGACAGACTTGCCCATATAAATAGGCCCCTTGATCCAACAACGCCGCATATGGCGCATTTTGATAGCGAGATAGATAGCCTAAACGCGCATGCGCTAGGTTCCAGACAGAAATTGCCTGATCATCGTATTGGTTATTTGCTTCACGTTGTAGTAAGACCGTCGTACCATCAACCAGTGTGGCTAAGTTTCGGTCAATATCGTCAATGTATCGTTCACCGACAACGTCAACCATAGCTAATTCTTGATCTCCAGTTGCTTTTTCTGTCCTCAGGCCTTGTTCAGTTATCTGAACGATATCAGCTGTTGCAATAATATCGACCACTGCATCAGCTTGTAGTTGTTTAGCCAAGCAGTGTTTTCCCTGATCAATTACAGCCAATATCTGATAACTGACTCCAGTTGACAATAATACTTGCATGCCACTTTGAAGAGACATACCGCCTCACCGCCTTTTAATTGTTTTAATTATAGCTTACTTGCAGCCCCTAATGAAAGCCTTCCCATAAAGCAAGTCAAAAAAACGTTGATGCCAATGATACTCAGCTTCAACGTTTTATTCAGCTAATTTAATGCTGTTAAATATCGATAAACTTGCTGACCTGCTTGACGCCCAAATACCACTGTTTCAGCAATGGAATTACCACCAATACGATTGTTACCATGCAGACCGCCAGCGATTTCACCCGCTGCGTATAGCCCTGGAATCACTTGACCAGTTGTTGCAAGCACTTGCGTTGTGGGTTTAATCTTGACCCCGCCCATGGTGTAATGCACTGCCGGCGCAATGTGAATCGCATAGAAGGGACCAGTCGCTAGCTTATGACCCATCCCAGTCGTACGACCATACTGTTTGTCTGTCTGAGTCGTCACAGCCGTATTCCAGTCTGTCACCGTTGTCATTAACTGTTCAGCCGGAACTTCAATTTTATCTGCAAGTTCTACTAACGTTGATCCCGTCACGACTAAACCAACTGAGTCATAAAAATTGATTGCTGGCACTCGTTCACGTACGGCTGCATCCAAAATTAAATAAGCATGTTTTGTCGGTAACTGGTCAATAGCGGCAGTGACGGCCTTGCGGGTGGTCAACTCATTCACAAAACGGTTCCCGTCTTCATTGACTAAGATTGCCCCTTCACCACGAACTGCCTCTCCAATCAAAAAGGCATGTGCCGTATCTTGTTGAACGGTCGGATGTACCTGAATCTGTGCCATATCCACTAATTCGGCGCCTGCTTTAGTGGCCAAACTAATCCCATCACCGGTAGCACCCGGTTGATTAGTCGTGCGATAATCCTTTAGATCTGGCCGATATTTGGCAATTAAATCAGGATTGGCCCCAAAGCCACCGGTAGCGAGGATAACTGCCGGTGCAGCTAACTGCCGCTGCTGCCCCGTCGGTAACTTAACAGACACACCTGTGACTTTCCCATCAGATTTTGCTAACTCGGTTACCGTGACTTCCGTGAATAATGGAATCTCTTCAGCAGCCACTACTTTCAGTAATTGTGTCACCAGAAAGCCACCAATTGGTGCCAAACTGCTAGGCCGATGCGTTCGTTGCACCCGCATCCCACCAGTAATCGTCAATTCATCTAATTCAATCCCATGAGCGGCCAACCAATCAATGGCAAGCGCGCCATGTGATGCAAAATAATCCAACATTGCGGGGTCGTTTTGCTCACCGCCCCCCACCAACGTTTCATGATAGAAATCAGCGTAACTGTCCACCACGTGTTGTTTTAACTGAACCAAAGTTTCCGCCGCATTCATCCCCGATGACGCGCGTGTTGTGTTACCACCAATCTTTGGCATTTTTTCTAAAATAACCGGCTTTAGCCCTAACTCATGCGCCTGAACAGCACTTACTAAACCAGTACTCCCAGAGCCGATAATAATCACATCATATTGATCATGTAAAGCAGCCAACGGTGTTGCTTCAAATTGAAATTTAGCCATGTACTTCCCCATCCCTTCACCAAATCCGTGTGACATATCGCATGTTTCACGTGAAACATTTTTTGTTAAGTTCTATTTTACTGGTTCAGTCTTAAAATAAACAGTGCAAACTCAAAAACGGTTCCGACAAGTTATCAGAACCGTTTTAATAACACTATTTATTTCCAATAAGCGTATCGATACAAAGCATCCCGCAACAAAGTGAAATGGACCCCGCCGACTTTATTGCTAATTAAATGGGCCGCTGCTGTTTGATACAACGGTGTAACACCTTGTTGTTCTGCAACCAACTTAGCCGCCTGTTGCATACTTTGATAACGAGCAGTTTTGGTCTGGTCGCCAGCAGTGATTGTGGCAATCAGCTTTTCATAGCTAGCATCTTGAAATTTCCCAAAATCAACCGAATTAGTGACCGAAGCTTTATTTAAGAAATCAATTGGATCTTGAAAATCGCTGGACCAAGACAACGTGGCAAAATCAAAATTACCCTTGCTTAACGTTGAGATTTCATTTGTCAGTGGTACGGATTTGACATTGACTTTAACACCATCTAAATGTTTCTCAATTGCGGCTTGAATATATTCGGCAACCGATTTATTCACATCATCATCACTAGTCAGTAGTTGCAGTGCCAGCGTCTTTTTACCCAAGCTCGCCTGTGCCTTTTCCCAATAAGTTTTCGCCTTGGTTGGACTATACGGATACAGATCTCCCGTGTCCTGATTAAAATCCTGTCCAGTACTTGGATTCTTAGTATTACCCGTCGGCACTAGTGACGTGGCCGCGAGGGAGCCATCCTTCAAAACGTTCTTGATCAGTGATTGGCGATCTAAAGCGTAGCTCACTGCACGACGCAGATCAACATTTTTCGTCGCCGACCGCCGAGTGTTCCACGGCATAAAGTAAAGCTGATTGAGTTTCGTCACTGTTAACTCTTTTTTCAAAGCCCCTTGCTTGGCATCCGCCACTTGGGTTCCTGTAACTTGAGTCACTTGAACTGCTTTGCTTTCAAATAAATTTTGGGCCGTGCTATTCGTCTTAACGGTTTCAACTTTAATGTTGTTAATATGAACATTTTTTTGATCATAATAATTAGGATTTTTGACGTATTTCCAAGTATCGCTGGTGCCATCCCAATCTTTGAGCATATATGGCCCATTCGACAACGTTTTGGCTGCCGTCGTCCCATATTTATTCCCATACTTTTGCGTAAAAGTTGGATTAAGTGGGTATAGTTCAGTCGCTAACCGATAATTAAAATACGGCGTCTTTTGAGATAAGGTAATTTGTAACTTATATTTTCCCAGTGCCTTAATCCCTAACGACTTAACTGGCTTCTTTCCAGCCGTGATAGCGGTAGCATTTTGAACTTCCGTTAGATGTCCGATTTCTTGTGACTTCGTTGTTGGATCAACTTGTCGCTGGAAAGCATAGACAAAATCTGCCGCCGTCACCTTCTGACCATTGGACCATTTAGCATTATGTCGCAACGTAAAAGTGTATCGTTTGCCACCATTCGTGGGTTTCACAACCTTTGTCGCGATGGCCGGAATGACTTTCCCCTTGGTATTGGTCGTATATAGTCCTTCCATAAACTGTGCAATGGCGGCCTCACTGACGACATCATCAGCTTTATTGGGATCAGCCGTTGCAATTGCTTGTGAAGCCGTGACTGTCAATGTTTTGTTACTAGCCTTAGACTTTGAATGCGTTTGTGTGCCACAACTAGCTAATACTAAGCCCAATGCCATAATTCCTAGACCACTTAACCACTTTTTTGTTGCTTTCATACGCTATTCCCCGTCAATCTTAACTGTGACTGGTTGCAATAAATTTGGCAAATAAGCGTGCCATGACTGGATTAACTGCCTGCATTTCTTCTGGATGCCATTGAACGGCTATCTGTAAGCCGCCAGTGGTCGATTCAATCGCTTCAACGACTTCATCTGGTGCGGTTGCGACAACTTGAAATCCCGGTGCAATTTGGTGCAACGTTTGATGATGGAATGAATTCACCGCTAACTTAGTTTCACCTAAGAAGTCGGCCAATACTGATTTTTCTGCCACTTGGACGTGGTGCATACCATACGCGGGCAATTGTGCTTGTAAATGCTTGATAGTTCCTTGGTTAGCCGGCATATAGGCTAAATCTTGATAAATCGTGCCACCATAACAAGCATTCAGGATTTGTAACCCACGACAAATACCAAAAATCGGCTTATGCGCGCCATGAACAGCTTTGATTAAAGCAATTTCATAAGCATCTCGTTGCGGATCAATCCCGCCGAGCTTTTCTAATGGTTCTTCCCCATAAATTAATGGATCCACATCTTGACCACCACAGAGCAATAACCCATCAATCAGGCTCACATAACGCGCGATCGTAGTAGCATCCGTGGTTACTGGCAAGACTAGTGGTATCCCCCCATTATCAGTAATCGAGCGCAAGTAAACCCGATTGACGTAGTCGCGTTGCCGACCAGGAAACATCTGACTATCAACAGCCAGCGTCCCAGGTGCTACCCCAATAATTGGTTTTGTCATCTTCAACAACTTCTTTCTTCGCTATTTATTGCAAAAGTCTCCATACGCATTGCATACAAAAACAATTGATTTCGTACCACCACCCCGATTTTACGGCAATAACTGGCACAGAGCCATATGAATCTATCTGATTAACACTTTCTATTCATTACCTTTGATGGTTAATTAGAAAATAATGGCAATTAGATTAATATAAGATTAGGTTTCTTCATACAAAAAGTCAACTGCTAAGTTAGTGAAAAAACTATCCACAATTATAGCAGTCTATAATTGATTCATATTAAATGCGATCTGGTTATCATTAGTCTTCAAAGAAAAAAGCTATGGTCACATTTTGATTGTGAGCACAGCTTTTTAATCTATTTCGTATCGTCTTTTTACAGTTAATGATAAAAAAGTGTTTTAAGATAGTCTTCCAAATCGTTCCGGTGATTTTTCCGATTTTCAGTTTGTCTCTTTCTTCACAGCAGGTCTGATACTAAAGTATTGGAATGCAACTTTAGTATACGGCCGGTTAATTATTTTACAAGCTGAAAACTAGAACAATGTTCAGTCATTTCATGAGTTCACGGCCACTGATTATGTTATTTCCCGGGAAATCATTTTACGCTATCGTCACTGCTAACATCTTTTGTACCGTTGCAACCATATTATCGCTCTGCGCTAGTAAAGAAATTACAGCGGAGCCCCGTGCACCTGTTCCGACAACGGCCGCCAATTGTGTCGTCGCGATACCACCGATCGCCACAACTGGTCGCCGAGAAAGGCTGACTAACGTTGCTAACCCCCGCAAGCCGATGACTGGATCAGCATCCGACTTAGACGTCGTTGGGAAAACTGGCCCGCTGCCTAAGTAAGCAATCCCAGCTAACTGATTGGCCGCTTCAACTTCGGCTGGTGTCGAGCAAGACAGTCCAACAAACATTTTCCCTCGCACCTGGTCTAAAACCTGCTGAATTTGTTGGTCACTCTGGCCAACGTGAATCCCATCTGCATGCAAGGCTAATGCTAACGCAACATCATCATCAACAATAAATGGCACACGATAGGCTGCACATAACTGGTGTAATCTTTGACCCAATTGTCGTCGTTCTAAACCAGTTAACCGACTGCTCCCTTTGTCTCGAAATTGAAAGGCGGTAATGCCAGCTTGCAACGCGGATTCGACAACAGCTACTAAGTCACGGTCACCAACATCTTGGGACCCGCAAACAAAATATGCACGTAATTGCGTTGGTGAGAAATCAAGCGTCATAGCGACTCACCTCGTCATTTGGATTGACCCAATGATTTAGTGGGCCATGCCCATGACCAACTTGAATCGTATTTTTGATTGCCGCGGTCACATAAGCCTTAGCTGTTTGAATCGCAGTAGCCATCGAAACTCCCTTGGCTAATTCAGCGGTTAAACAAGCGGACAGCGTATCGCCGGTCCCGTGAGTCCGAACTGTCTCTATCCAAGGCGCAGACAACCAGAATGCCGAGCCATCTGCCAGGATCACATAATCAGCCGCAGTAGTCTGATTATGCCCATGCCCACCTTTAATGATGACATTTTTAGCTCCTAATGCCTGCATCGCTTGCCCAGCGGCAACCATATCATCAGTGGTCGTGATTCCCAACCCAGTTAACCGTTCTGCTTCTGGCAAATTAGGTGTCACCACCGTTGCTAGTGGCAATAATTCGTCACGAACGGTCTGAATCGCATCATCCGCTAACAAGGGTGCGCCACCCTTAGCAATCATTACTGGATCAACCGTCAACGGGCCAAAATCATATTTCTTTAACGCTTCAACAACCACATGAACATGTTCCGCATCGGCCAACATGCCAGTCTTGCAAGCACGAATACTAAAGTCAGCCGCCAATGACGCAAATTGTTCATTAATCAGCTTCTCTGGCAATGCCATAAAGTCTTGAACCCCTAATGTGTTTTGAGCCGTTACCGCGACGACCACTGCCGTGCCAAATACATGGCGCATCTGCATCGTTTTCAGATCTGCCATAATGCCGGCACCACCGACGCTATCCGTGCCAGCAATCGTTAAAACTTGTGGATAATCAACCATTTGTGTCAACCTTCTTTTCAACGAACTGAGGCGATTTTATTAATTTCCTTAACCGTAATTAAATGTAATTTGTCTTGTAAGTCAATCCCAAAGGTCCCAGGACGATCAGCTGTCATTTGTTTGGCCACCAATTGACCAGTCGCCGCTAAGACCAAGCATGCCGTTTGAGCAGCTTCAAAATAGTCATCTGGCGCGACTGCCGTAAATGCCGCAACTAAACTAGAGAGCAGATCTCCCGAACCAACATGTAATTGGAACAACTGGGTCCCATTGTTAACTTGACCCATGCGCTGCCCATCGGTAATCAAGTCAGTCGGCCCCGAAAGCACCACGATACAGTGATACTTCACAGCGCAGGCTTGCGCGATACTGACTAGATCACCCGTGCCAGTTCCGGCGTCAATTCCCTTGGCTTGCCAAGCACTACCAACAAGTGCGGCAATTTCACCAGCATTCCCTCGAATAACCGCAACCTGAAAGCCAGTCAATAATGCTTCCGCCACACTCTGACGATATGAACTGGCGCCAACTGCGACTGGATCGAAAACAATCGGCTTTTTCTGCTCATTAGCTAGTTGACCGACAACTTTCATCTGTTCAATTTGTAGCGCCGTTAAAGTCCCTAGATTCAGACAAACTGCACTCGAAATCTTAACCATATCCGATGCTTCTTGAATTTCCGCAGACATAATCGGCAACGCACCAATCGCGTTTAAGCCGTTAGCAACATCCTGTGCGGTGACAAAATTAGCAATATTGAACACGATTGGATTTTCTGACCGTAACTGTTTTAACAAGTCTAGCTTCATTACAAACACCCCCAAAAAGGACAAAAAAAGACCGACTCAACTTTCATTGAACCGGTGGTCGCCAATTTGACTCAGCTTCGACACTTTCCCTACGCGAGTCTGAACTCACAGGTTCAAAGGGATTAGTAAGTACATTACCATCTCAGCCCATCTATGGACACCCCTAGTGTTTATTTTAATTACTCTAAGTGTAATAGTTGAAAGCGCTACCGTCAACTAACCGTTGCAATAATCTAATAAGACTTGTCATTGATTATTCTAACCAAACTTTGCTATGATTAAGTGTGAGCTTAATTTGGTTAATTCTGTTGCTCCTTTTATTAGAATTAGCTAACACTGTCCATCAAGGTGACATTACTTATGATAATGCAATTGATGACTTCAAAGTGAGGAGTGAAGAATTTGATTAATCCAAATGGTGCTGTTCATCGTGGTTGGAATCGTCGAGTCGTTACTGGTAAGACTTTGGCTGAATGTGACGAACGTCTTGTCACTTATTTAAATGATCAAGACTACGGTTCTGGTGAATTTGTCGTTTTACATGAAAACGATGGTTCTAACCAAAATACTGGTTATGATTTACCTGATGGCGATAACTGCTATATTAGTTTCTTAATTTATAATAGCCGTCTATAATCATGAAAAGACCCAACTGAGCTGTCTAACTCGGTTGGGTCTTTCTTTTTCAAAAAAGCACGATATTACTGGATCAAGCCAATTCGTTTAAAAATGCAAGGTTCCTTTTTCCTGACCAAGACCTGGATCAACATATAATGTTTTAGGCTTTAGTTCAAAAACGACTAACTTCGGGCCAATCAAATCCCAGACTTTTTGGTAATTTGGCACGGTTTCTAAGTACCGTGGCAATAAATCAGCCATCGTTTTATCAGAACGCACCAATTGCACATGTTGCGCTCGAATATAAGGATTACCCACTGCGCCATCACTAGGAACAGAGATAAAGGCAACATCGGGTTGCTGAGCATACGTCGTCAAGGCTGCACTATCCTTAACAGACGAGAAAAATAACGTCTCCGGTGATTCTGGAAACCAAACGAAGTTAACAATCTTCACATCTGCCTGGCTATCTAAGGCCGTCCCCAGGGCAATTTTATTAGATGTTGCGATCACTTGTTGCAGTGTTTCAAGATTCATTTTCCGCACCCTCTTGCTAATTGATAGCCCTAATTATACGCTACTTCACCGTTAAATCAAACGTACGTTCGGTTTAATTTCGATTTTTTGTGCCTGAATCAATTCAACAAAGTTTCGCGCAGCTAACGATAGCTTCTCAGTTTGCCAAATAACAGCTGTCGGTCGGGTCAATTCCGGTGCGGCTAAGATTTGAACCTGACGTTGCCGAGACTGAACTAAATCCAGCCAATCCTGTGGAATTAAGGCCGTTCCTAGCCCCTGATTAGCCAATCTTAAAAGTGTCAGTGGATCGTCAACCTGCGCTAAAAAGTTAGGCTCAAACCCAGCCGCGTGACAGAGCTTCGCAATCAAATTAGCATGGTAGCGATGCACTAATAAAGGTTGACCTTTTAGGACAATGATTGGCACCCCTTTATCTTCAGCAGTTGTTGCTAATTGATGCCCGACCATCACAATTGGCACGCTAGGTAACTTCAACATTTGAAAGCCTGCGATGGGACCAGTTGCCCGAATAATCCCTAAATCAATACGCTGTTGTGCTAACATTGCCGGCATCTCACTACCAGACTGTTCCTCAATAATAAATTGTACTTTAGGATACTGTTGATAATACTGTGCCAGCCACGCGGGAACTAGCCCATTGTTAATTGAGGCCGTGACCCCAATCTTCAAGGTACCTAGTTGACCATCCGCAACCGCTGTCAATTCTTGTAGTGATTGTTGTCGTAACTCGAGTAACTCTTGTGCCCGTTGTTGTAGTACCCGACCGGCCGCAGTTAGTTGCATTTCACGGGTCGTCCGTTTCAAAAGAGTGACTCCTAAGTCATCCTCTAGTTGTTTTAACTGGCGACTCAGGTAAGGCTGGGCAACATGCAACTCGGCCGCCGCTTTAGTCATACTTTTTAATTTCGCAATCATTAAATAATATTCCATCTGTTTGAAGTCCACGATGTTAACCCCCTTCATAAACGATATTCGATTAGTTAACACATAATACCGTATTTTCATTGCGATAACATCAAATCCGCTCAAGCGTTTTCATTGACGAATTGACCTAGTTCTGGCTCATTTCACGTGAAACATCTCTAATATATGAAAAAAGCAGCCCTCTTTTTAAAAGAAGACTGCCAGTAATTTAAATATAGTCAACAAAGCGACTACGGAATTTCAAATGAATATGACTCCCAAAGATCAATAACATTAGTGTGATCGACCAGAAGATAACAAAACTCTTAATATCGTGGAAGAACCAACCGGTACCCAAGAAAGCCTCCCGCATCCCCGCAATAATATAATAGAACGGATTAATCTGAATGATATGAATAATCATCGGATGTTGTTCAATGATTGCGTTGGCGCTAAAGTTAAAGATGGCACCACTCACCCAGAACATCAACTGCATGGCACTGTTCAATAACGTATGGAAGTCACGAACAACAACGGTAATCGTTGAAGTAACAAGCCCCAGCGCATATAAAAAGGCAATCATACAGAAAAAGTAGTAGAAGAACTGAAGCCAATAGAGCGATGGTCTGACACCATACATAAACATGATGACCATACTGATTCCCAGCATCCACCAATAATTAATCAGCTGACTAGCCAGCGTCATACTTGGAATGGTTGAAACTGGAAATTGCATTTTGCTGACCATCTGCACCCGGCTGACCATACTACGACTAGCGCCCAAAATTTCTGCGCGCATAAATTGCCAAGCGATAAACCCAGGAAGTAACCAGGCAATGTATGAGTAACCATCCATTGGTTTATTGCCATACAAGACCATCCCGAAGACGAACCAATATATCGCAATATTAATCGCTGGATCCAAGATTTGCCAAACATTACCTAACATATGGGCTTGGAAAGTCGACTTTTCTTCGTACTTTGCAAGTCGATGAATCACGTTTAGATTTTTAAATTGTTCGAGTAAAACTAACCAAGTTTCTTTCATTAGTCGAGTACATGCCTTTCCTTACGATGCCGCGTTAAAATTCCGATGCCAGCAATTACCACAATGACTGCAACAATCACAAGCAACCAGCTTGCCGGTATGATATAGAGCGGGTGCAAGACTGCCGTCCGCAATGGCACTTCCTTCAAGGTCGCGACAATCGTAAAAATTAGCAACAAGGTCAAAAATCCAAGAACACCTTGAGTCGGCCAACTAAATGGCTTGTCATATAGTTTTTTCTGGAAATAACTAATTGGATCGTCAGGATGTTCTTCATGTAGTTCTTCCAAACTGAAATTTTGGCCGGAATCACGCGTGATTTTAGCTCTTTCAGCTTTAGACTTCTTATTATAGGTACGCTGAAACTCTTCGAACTGTGGTAAAACTTCAGCCGCAGTCCCTTCCATCACAACCCGACCATGATCAATCCAAACAACCTTATCACAAAGTGTTTTGACCTGACTCAGGCTATGACTGACAAACATGATCGTTTTGCCTTGCTCTTTAAAGGCTTTCATGCGAGCAACACCCTTTTCAAAGAATGGGGCATCCCCAACACTAAGCGCTTCGTCAATAATCAAGATATCAGGATCTTGATGAACTAGCACACTGAATCCCAGACGACTCTTCATCCCGCTTGAATACGTCTTAACTGGTTGATCAATCTTTTTAATCACTTGGTCGCCGGCAAAATTGATAATGTCGTCCATTTTTTCATCAATTTCTGCCGGACTCATCCCAAGCATTTCACATTTCATAATAATATTTTCACGGCCTGAAAGTTTACCGTTTAAACCGGCGCCAACCGAAATAATGTTGGTCGTCCCATTAACTTCCAGTTCACCGGAAGTCGGCGGAATAATCTGCGACACAATATTGAGCAAGGTGGATTTACCCCCACCATTTAGCCCAACAATGCCGACACTATCGCCTTCATAAATATCAAAGCTAACGCCCTTCAAGGCCCAGAATTTTTCGATATTAGTATTCCCAAAAGGCATCAGTGACTTTAACTTGTCGCTTTTGGTTTTCATCATATCGTATTCTTTAGTCAGATAACGCGCACGAATTTTGAGCTTCTTATCCAATCTGTTAGCAGCTCCTTCCTAGTACAGTAGTTATAATCGAGCTTTTTATATTATACTCATTCCCGATTAGGTTGTCCTTTGTCAGTGGTCAACTTAAACGTAAGTTAACGACTTATTCATAAAAATTTCACTTAAACAAATATTGGCTACAACCACTTGGATTGTAGCCAATCGATTTACATCTTCAAATCTTTTTTAATCTTAGTCGTTGAAATTTCTGGCGTCCGTGGCAGATAGATGACATCAGCATCAGTCTGTTCGCCAACAAAGTCAAATTGACCTTTCCAGTCATCACCCATGACAAAGGTATTAATTTCGTATCGTTTAATATCACGAACTTTTTGATCCCAAGATTCTTCAGGAATAACTAAGTCAACATAGCGGATGGCTTCAAGGAGGGCCTTACGTTTCTCATATGAGAAGTAAGCCTTCTTCTGTTTACTATCCCAATTAAATTCATCAGTAGACAGAGCCACAACTAAATAGTCGCCCAAAGCCTTAGCCCGTCTCAATAATTCAATATGTCCATAGTGCAAAAGATCAAATGTCCCATACGTGATTACACGTTTCATGTGTACATCCTCCTGAATATAAGTACCGGATTCGCGGTGTTCAATAATAGCCCCAATTATAGCACGTCATTACGGTGTTTACCAAATACGGCCAAAAACTAGCTGTCGGAGGATATCATTAAAAAATAATACACCTAGATAATACTTTTTAATAAAAAAATCTGTCATTAATTATCAATATAAGCGTTGACAATTAATGGCAGATTCATAAAAAACAATTAATCAGATCCTGACATGATAATCTTAAGTGATTCGTCAGTGGAACCAACATGTTCATTGGTCAAGAGTCGTTCCTTGATCAATTTTGAAGCCGTAGTCGTATCTGGCGCTTTTAGAATTGCCTGAACTAAACCATTCGTGTCATAATTTTCGGCATGCAGACCAACTTTGTCTTCAATATTAAAGTACCAGCCAATACTTTGGGCATATTCTGCTTCATCCTCTTGCATAACCACAATCGGCTTATTCAACAGTGAATAGTCAAAGATCGCTGAAGAATAGTCAGAAATCAGTAGATCAGACAAGATATACAGTTCTTGAATATCCACTAATTCATTGTAGAAACAGAAGATTCGTGGATTCAAATCAGCATATTGTTGCCGCAAGTGACTTTCCAACGGATGTAACTTCACAATCATCAGATAGTCTTCCGGTAACGCCTGCATAACAGCCTGCAGATCAAGATCAGACACGTCCTTACGCTTCCCTTTACGCCAAGTCGGGCAAAATAGCACGATTTTCTTGCTTGCGTCATAAGGCCGGTTAAAGTACTTTTCAAATATTCGCTGTTTTTCAGCCGTATTAGTACTGTTTTTCAATAAATATTCATTCTTAGGCGTCCCATTATCAAAGACTTTCAAGTTAGGGTTATCATCCAAACGAAAGGCCGACTTTAGCAAATCAACATTATAAGCCGAAGAAGTCGTTAAATAGTCCCACTTTTGCATCCGTGGGGCGAAAGCTTCTGATTCCTTCTTCCGTTGATCGGCATCCGCCAAATCATTGACCATTTGCTTCATTGGAAAACCATGCCAAGTTTGGATGAATACTTGACCTTCTCGTTTGCCAGCCTTATCAAGGCTATTACCATTAATAAAGATATATTTACACTCTTGGAATTTTTCAAGATATCGCAAACTCCCCACTCGAATCGGTGTGAAACCATAAGATAGGATTTCCATATCCACGAGCTGATTTCTGGAGCTAACAAAAATTTCAGCGTCCGGATTTTGCTGCTTCATTTCTAATGCAAAATATTTAGGGTCACCAGAGAAATTTATTCCGTGAAATGATTCAATAAATACTTTATTCTCGTCAATTGGCTCATTCGAAGTATAGTCCGGAGTCTTCCCAACGATTTTACTTAATAACTTCATAGCAGGAATACGAATCCAGTCTTGCTGCACAATAGCCCCAACTGCTGGCACTTTGCGAACTTTGTAATAGACTCGGCGGAAGCGCCGCATGCCATCAAACTTGGTTCGTTTTTGAACATCTTCCCACATCTGATCATAAGTAACCTTTTCATTATCAATACGACCTATGTTTTCCTTAAACTTGGCAGTCGATGACTCAAAAATAGCAACATAGTGACCTTTTTTCTTGGCAATTTGTGCTAGATTGTATCGATAATCCTTTTCCGTTCGTGGTTGCTTGATAAAATCTATGATTTTTGGTGCATCAATCTCTGGATCCTTCTTGATCCAAAGAACATCTTTAAAATCGTCAAAATTTTCTCGTGTTACATTATCATCACCTGGATAGGCGATAACTGGGTGCCCACCAGCAAACTCCTCAATAATTGAATAACCAAGCGTTTCATAAAACGCCGTTGAAACATAAATATGCCGATTCGGAATCGTTCTACTATTGAAGAAAATATAATTTTCAAGCCCGTAATAACTAACCAAATTATGATACATCGTCCCACTAGGTCCATAACCAGTAATATATAAACGAAACTCATTGTGCTGAAGATAGTGAACCATATAGTCTAACAACTTGATAGTTGCAGGAATATCTTTTTGATGGTCAAATCGTGAACGGACGATCAAATTAACATTGCCATTTTCATCAATAATTTCAGGATCAAATTTTGCTTGTTCGTTCGCAATATGTTCCAGACTTACCGTTTGAACGTAGACCCGATCATAATGAAAACGACGCATAATCTCAGCTTTGATTGACTCCGTAGCGACCCGTACACAACTGAAATATTGTAAGTAATCAGTTAAGTCGGTCTCTTCAATCAACGCCAACGGGGTATGGATTTCACCAACAATAATCGCATTACTGTTGGCACGAATATATGGCGCCACACAGAAAAAGCTCTCTCGAGTAATAAAAAAGTAGTCAAAATCAATATGCGTTTCTAAATCTGCGACATACAAAAACTCAACATTATTAACGGTAGGGTTTTCTTTTTTTAATTTGCGCAAATCCCGGCGTGTAAACTGTCTAAAATTAAAAAAGGTAATTTGATAGCCAGCTCGACCAAATTCTTCCAATAAATTAATATTGCTGCGGGAAGTCCCCCCGGGAGCAAAAACATTAAATCCTAAAATAGCAATTTTTTTCATTTATAAACAATCCTCTACTTGATGTTATCATTCTTTTAATTTTTGACTCATCCGACAAAATTACTCATCATTGAGTTACCAAGCCAACTTGCTATAGACACCATTATACACTCGCGGTCATTGGCTCACTATCCAAATAAACAGCGCGTTAGGACAAGCCTTTCACATAATTAATGACAATCGAAGCCATAAAGCCGCCTTAATGACTATTACAATAAGGTTTCTTGCTGTTTCTTAGATAATATCACTACTTACTATGACCAACAACTTTATACTAACCTATCGACACTGACCATGACTGCAAAAACAGTCACATCAGCCATACGGTCGTCAACATTACCATCAAGACTATTACCCGGGAAATAGTCTCTCTCAAAAAAAGCCCAGTTTAATTACTCCGATTGAAGGTCACATTTGCCAAATTACGACACTGTCTGCCGCGCCTCAAAGGACGTGTGCCATCAAGTTTTCAATTGACGACACCGACACATCATGCGATAATACTCTCGGTGCCAAACCATGATGAGGGTACGTGATCGGCGCGCAAGCGTTCAGAAGGTCGCCGCACCTCATCAAGAAGACCGCCTGACGTAACTGCGTCGGGCGGTCTTTTTTATCATCATTTTTCATTTGATAACACTGAGTTCAGTATTATGCTTCATCCTGTTGTATTAGCCAAGTTGTCAGCCGTTTGAAATAAGCGGGCGTTTCATCGATAAAGGCCATATGTCGACTGTGCGCAAATAACGTCCAATCAGCCTCCGGTAAATGATCGACCATTGTTTTTGCAATCAACGGTGTACACAAATCGTTCACACCACTAGTCACCAAGGTAGGGCAACTTATGCGAGCTAACTTTTCCGTATAGTCATAATCGTGTAACGTCCCAGTTGGACAATACTCATTAGGACCCCAAGCTGTCTCATAAGCAACTATCCCGGTGTTTTTAGGTCGACGCAAGAATTCTGGTGATGTCGGTGTAATTGGACCAGCGGCATGTAGTGTCATAAAATGCTTATTAGCTGCCAAATAATCTGGCCTGGTAAAATCACCAGTGGCTTCCGCTTGCGCAATGGCTGACCGTTCGGCGAGCGGCATAAATTTAATCAGTCGATGCTGTTCTTGTGCCCACAGTTTCGCCGACGACAACGTGCTTGCTAAAATCAGGCTTTGAATACCTTCTGGCTGATAATCACATAAATAGCGAATTGCCAGCATACCACCCCAAGATTGACCAAGCAGATGAAGTTTGTCTAAGTGTAAATAATCGCGCAACGCTTGCAATTCCGCCAACCAAGTTCCTGCTCGCCACAAGCTTGGCTCATCTGGTATTGACGACAAGCCACAACCAATTTGATCATACATTACGACAGGGCGCCCTGTTTGCGCGACAAATTGATCGAAGACTTCAAAATAGTTATGCGTTGACCCAGGGCCGCCATGTAACAACAATAATGGCGTGAGCGAACTATTTAAATCACCCACAATGCGATAGGCCGTTTGATAGCCTCGAAGCGGCATCTTTCCCGTCTGAATTTTCATGCATTCACCCCTTGAATCCTTTCATTTAAATCTACTTTATTACAATTAGCGATAATATGCTAAGCTAAGCATAATAATTTCCAATGAAAGGAGTTGTTCGCATGAAAATTATTATCGCTCCAGCTAAAAAGATGATCGTCGACACCGATACATTTGCGATTCAAGGCCACCCACAATATCTCGCTAAAACTAAACAGCTTCTAACACGGCTACGTCAACTATCCTATACCGATGCCAAAAAATTGTGGCATTGTAGTGATAAAATTGCCCAACCTAACTACGCATGGCTTCAACAGTTAGATTTAAGCCACAATTTAACGCCGGCGATTTTAAGCTATAGCGGTATTCAATACCAATACATGGCACCAGATCTCTTGACTGACGCTGGACTTGATTATATTCAACACAACTTACGTCTTTTATCCGGCTTCTACGGTATCCTGCGTCCCTTTGACGGTATCGTTCCTTATCGTCTAGAAATGCAAGCTAAGCTCCAAATCGAAACCAGTCAAAATTTGTACGACTTTTGGGGTGACAGTCTTTACCACGCCTTAACGCCACAATCAGAACCAATTATCAATTTGGCATCTCAAGAATACGCCAAATGCATCATACCCTATTTAAAACCAGGCCAACCATTTGTCACCATTGTTTTCGCTAGCCTAGTTGACGGTAAATTTAAAACTAAGGCCACGCTTGCAAAAATGGCTCGCGGTGCCATGGTGCGCTTTTTGGCTGAAAATCAGGTAACTGAATTATCTCAGATTGAGCAATTCGATCATCCACACTATCAGTTTGACGCAGAACGTTCAACAACGACAAAATTAGTCTTCATTCACATCGACTAAAAAAGGCTAGCACTAAGCCAGCCTTTTTAACTACTCACTAATGACTAAAAGTGACTTAATTGCACGACGCTGACCCATCGCTTCATAGGCAGCTTGAATCTCGTCTAATTCAAAACGTTGCGTAAAGACTTTACCAGGATGAATCTCACCTTTTAGGACGGCATCCAATAGCACTTGACGGTCATCCGTCGTCACGGAAGCAATCCCACCACGTAAGCCAATGTTACGCCAGAATAAGTTATTGGTATTCATTTCGGTCTTCTGAGGAACCCCGACACGACCCACAACTGCTCCCGGACGGCCAACTTTAATGGCCGTATCTACTGATAATTCCGTGCCAACACACTCTAAGACTGCATCGGCACCTGCACCAGCCGTGAGTTCTCCTACTTTTTGAACCGCTTCATCACCGCGTTCAGCAATAATATCAGTCGCACCAAATTCTTTGGCTAAAGCTTGGCGGTCAGCGTGGCGGCTCATCGCAATAATCCGAGTTGCCCCTAATAGTTTCGCCGCAATCACACCACAAAGCCCAACAGCCCCGTCACCCATGACCACAACCGTATCGCCAGCTTTGACTTCGGCACTCGTAGCAGCGTGGTAACCCGTGGCCATCACGTCTGACAAGGTTAATAAATCATTTAACTGGGCATCGGTATAATCAGCTGGTTGACCAGGAATTTTGACTAAGGCCCAGTTGGCATTCTTGAAACGTAAATATTCGCCTTGATAGCCCACGATTTCATCATCGGTTTTGTTCATGCAATCACCGTCAAAACCAGCTAAGCAAGCCGCACAATGCCCGCAACCATGCGTAAATGGTGCAATGACAAAATCACCAGGTTTAACATTAGTAACAGCGGAACCGACCGATTCGACAATTCCAATTGCTTCATGACCAACGGGACTATTTGCTTGGCGTTTCGAAATTCCACGATACCACCACAGATCTGAACCACAGACACAGGCGCGAACAATCTTCAAAACGGCATCTGTTGGCTGCTTAACTTGTGCTTTTGGCAAGTCCTGCACACTCATTTTCCCGGGTTCAATAAATACTGCTGTTTTCATCAATACCATCTCCATGTTTAATTAAATTAATTGTAACGAGTTAGTGATCACTCGTCGAGAATTGCAACTTTATTTACTATCACCAGTCTATCCCTTAAAGTCCACTTCAAGGCAAGACCAAATCCCATGTTGTTTCACGTGAAACATTTTGCCGTATACTTAAATCATGATTGGAGGACCCAAGATGACTCCCGAAAACTTCTTTGAACAAGCAAAAGCAACCCTCAAGTTACCTGCCGATACGCATCTACAAAGCGCTTATCAGTTTGGCGTTGCTGCTAATAGTTTGGCACAGTTGGTCTTAACTGGTACTAAAACCGCCACAACTAGTGCTTATGATGTTATTTTAGATACAAGTAATAATCCAATCTGTGTCACTAAGACTGATAGTGTGGTAATCACCCCATACAGAGAAATCGGGGCGGATCACGCCTACCATGAAGGTGAAGGCGACCGCAGTTATGCCTATTGGCGAAAAGCACATGATGCCTTCTTCACTCAAGAATACGCAACGGTGGGAAAACAATTTGAGCCGGACCAAGCTAAAATGGTGCTTGAAAGATTTCACGTCGTTTATCCACTATAAAAAATCAGGCCAACTTTTAAAAGCTGACCTGATTTTTTAGGTTGTTAAATTTTTTAGCTGCGTCCCATTATAAACATACGGAAAGTGGGCCATCGCTGGAACCTGATCCCACGGCACTGGATAGCCCGCGCCGTGCGCACAAAATACCGAATCCGGCGTATTTTCCAGATCACCAACTGGATCATAAGACTGGTTGGCTAAAACAGCATCCTGATTGTGGCACGGCCGATACCCATCAATCAAACAATCCAATTGACCTTGCCCATGGGTATAGGCCCGCACTTCCTGCGCGTAAGCCTGCATTTCCGAAACTGGTGCAGTCCCCATCAACGTTGTGACTCCCGCGGCATCTGTCACTGGTGGTTCAAATTGACCATGCATCCGCTGAATATCCGTCATTGCACGACCAATCTGTTCCTGACCCACCGTCAAACGGAACTGATACCAAGGTTCTAACAACTGGCAGCCATTAGTTTGCTTGAGCATCATCAGCCCTTGACGAACGGCCCGCCAAGTTGCCTCACGAAAGTCGCCACCAACCGAGTGAACGTTACTGGAACGACCACCAACTAGGGTAATTTTGACATCCGTCAATGGTGACCCGGTCAGCACCCCTAATTGTGTCTTAGCCTGCAAATTTGACAAGACTTGATGTTGCCAATTTTTGCCTAACACCTCCAACGAACAGTCTGTTGCAAACGTTAATCCACTGCCGCGCGGTGCCGGCTGCAGCAATAAATGGACCTCAGAGTAGTGGCGTAAGGGTTCAAAATGTCCAACGCCTTCAACATCCTGCGTAATCGTCTCCCGATACAGGATACTTCCCTCAATAAACTTGACGTCTAATTGGAAACGATCGTGTAACAGTTGTTGCAAGACCTCTAATTGAATCGTTCCCATAATCTGCACACGAAGTTCTTGTAACTGGCTAGACCAAGTCACTCGTAATTGTGGGTCTTCATCCTCTAATTGGCGCATCGCAGCTAAACAAGCATGCAGCTCTTCACCATTCGGATCTAGCCGATAAGTCAACACTGGTTGCATCACTGGCCGTTGTCCATCGGCTAAAATTCCTAAACCTTGTCCTGGATACGTGTCGGTTAGTCCTGGAATGGCACACACCTCACCGGCTTGAATCGTCGGACGAATTTCAAATTTCTCACCATTATAAACTCGGATTTGATTAACCTTTTGTTCACCTAAGATGACCGTTTTATTGGCCAATTGACCACCCGTCAGCCGCAACCAAGTTAAGCGTTCACCGGTCATATCGTACGAAATTTTGAATACCCGTGCCCCAAATTCAGTGGCATAAGATGGCACGGCTGTCCAACGCTCAAGCCCAGCAATTAAGCCGTCAACGCCATTGACTTTCAACGCTGAACCAAAATAACATGGAAAAACCTGCCGTTGTTGGATCAACTGTTGCACGGTCGAATCTGCTAACTTTCCGTTGGCTAAAAAGTCATCTAATAGCGAATCATCTTGCAAAGCCATCGCTTCGTAAGTTTCCGCGGACAGCTCACCTTCATCAAAAGCGACACACTGATCTGAAAGGCTGGTTTGTAGTTCAGATAAAACTTGTTCAGCAGCTGTTCCGGGAACATCCATTTTGTTCACAAAGATGAACACGGGTACTTGATAACGTGCTAATAATCGCCAAAGTGTCCGCGTGTAGCCCTGAATACCATCGGTCGCTGACACCACCAAAATCGCATAATCGAGCACGCTCAAGACTTGTTCCGTTTGGCTGGCAAAATCCACATGTCCTGGCGTATCTAATAGCGTCATTGTCAGTGACGGCGTTTTAAAGCTCGCCTGGTGTGAGAAAATCGTGATGCCACGTTGCTTTTCCAAATCATCTGGATCTAAGAAAGCATCACCATTATCAACTCGCCCTAGCTGACGCAAGGCACCCGTTCGGTAAAGCAACGCCTCTGAAAGCGTTGTTTTCCCAGCATCAACGTGTGCAATCACACCAGCAACTAATGATTTCATGTTAGTGCTCCTTTCTAACGGCGTCTCTTGTTTTTAAGTAACTTACGCGCTTGTTTCATTGAGATGACTTTACCCTTAACCTTTTTCGGTGTTTCGACTATTGGAATTGCTTCCCCGGCAAAAGCGGCTGGTAGTTGCCCAGCTTGCTTCTTGCTTAAAATGCCATCGTTATACATGCTATCCACCAAATTTTTGACAAATTTTTTCATCTCATCGTATTCAGCTACTTCATAACTCTGAAACCATGCACCCATTTCACGGAGAACAGCAACGGTCCATTCTGCCGGTGTGACCAAGCTTTGCGCATATAACACATCAATAAAGTTCATTGTATTTGACATAACATCTGACAACTCTGAACCAGCTGGAAAGTGATAACTGTCGCGATTCAGCCATAGTCTCAAACCAGTCTGCACCGCTAACTCATGGACTTTAACAGCCGTTTTCCGTTGCCAGCCAACTTCTTTTGATTGATGACTAGCCATTAAATAATCAGCTTGTGGATCTGGATCATAAGCCCTTGCCACTTGAGCAAACTTAGTTGGGTCAGCCATAATTTTCTTGAGTTCATCCACGTCTGCGCTCTGATCGTCATTCTCATCAGACAGGTCGTCTTCATCATATAGACTATCGACACCACCGTCGGCATTAATTTGTTGAATAAAATCGTCGACCGCTGCACGATCCGACAAATCAATCCCACTCGCCTGTAGCTTCTCGCCAATCAACTTTGCTGGGCCGAAATTTTGTCTATCTTGCGATAATGCAATCATTTCAGGTGCGGCCGCGTTGATGAATCGTTGATAATCACTGACTCGTTTCGCATTCAACCAACCATTTTGACCAACAAATGCTAGGAATTCCGTCACTGCTGGTGCTAAAGCTTGATAATCGGTAGCTATCAAATTGACATTGCGGATTAGTCGGCCAGTCATCACACCAGTAATTGCCTTTTTCGTCCAGCTTTTTGGCGTTTTTCGATACTCGTCATAAGCCGTTCTGACCAGCGTTTCAATAATCATTTCCAAGGTTCCTTGATCAATGTCACTGGTAGCATTTTGCCAAGTCGGTGTTTCAAAATAGGCTCGTAACCACTCCTGAGAATAGGCCATAATATCGTTGGCAACATACTCGCGCCATTCTGGTAAATCGGCTTGGTACGAGCGCTCCCCAGGATCTGAGAATAGCGTATCTGCAGGTAAAACCGGGCCTTGTAGGTCTTCCTTTTCTTCAAAATCAATTAACACAGTCTCTAGATCATCGAATGATACCCTGATTTTTCCTTCTTCAGCTAAATACCGTAAATAGGCTGCCGTAATATCATAAGTGATGATCAGACCTTCATTATCCTCATCAGACGTTGCATCTGCCAAAGCCGTTAACCCGGCATTGATTTCTTTGGCACCCCAACGCTTGATTGGTTTGGTCGTGACACTAGTCATCACTAGCTCAAAACAGTCCAATGCCTCAGTTAAGATTTGTTCAGGATAGCCCGTAAAATCGGCATATTCAGGATAATTTTTGAAATCTGTCCAATACTTCGTCAATTTTTCTTTCGTCATGTAGTCCCGCTCCTATCGTTATTGTCTATAATTGTCGCAACTCGCCGTTGTAGTACCGGAACAACAGCCGTCATAAACCACGGATGTTGTTTCAACCAACCGTAATTCAGTGGTGACGGATGGACTAGTGGAAAATAGTCCGGTAAATAATCGGCGTAATGTGCAACCGCTGCCGTTAAAGTTTTAGGCCGAGTCGACAAGTATGCTTTTTGTGCGTATGCACCAATCAGCACTGTTAATTGAATCTTCGGCATTAACTTAAGTAGTGCCGGATGCCATTTATCGGCGACCCCTTTGCGTGGCGGAAGATCCCCACCATGAAGTTGTTTACCGGGATAATAGAAATCCAATGGCAGGACAGCGATTTTACCAGAATGATAAAACTGATCTTTAGTCACACCCATCCAATCTCGCAGTCGATCCCCACTAGCATCATCCCAAAAGGTCATCGTCGCCTGTGCCTGTCGACTAGGTGCCTGACTGATCAACAAAATCTCTGCGTCAGGGTCAACATGATATAACGGCTGAATACCTTGTAACGTGAATTTTTGATTTTGTGGATCTGCTTGAATTGCTTGATAAATTTCATCAGCCGTCATTCATGGTACCTCCGCAGTTAGCTCAATTTCAGCTCGTAACTAGCGTACCATAACTTCCCCTTCCAACCGTGAAATTACACAGGTTTCAACGAAAAAACAATTATTTTCATCGTTTATGTCTACCGGTGATTAGAAAGCGCTTTATTTGATATGCTAGAACTAAGTCTCAAGAGGGGGAACACGCATGCATACGATTGAAGAACTCGATGACGGTCGCACCGTCTTTTTGAATGGTCAACAGATTAAGGTTTCAGATATTCCAATTTTCCGCAAGACACTGGCATTGAATAATCAGTACTACAACTTACAAAAGGAACATCCTGATGTGCACACCTATGTCGAAAACGGTCATCGCTACGACATCGCCTATAAAGTCCCACGTAATGTCGACGATTTACGTCAAAAACACCAAGCCTATCAAGAAATTGCCCAAACGAACAATGGGATGCTTGGCCGCACACCTGACTTTTTAGCCACAGGGATGGCAGTTTTAGCAGAACGTAGTGCCTTTTTAGGTCACAATCAATATACCGACTTTGGTGAGAATGCCAAACACTACGCTGAATGGGTCAAGACAAATGATATCTTCATTAGCCACGCACTTCAAAACCCACAACTTGACCGAAGTAAACCGATTAACGCCATTCCAAGCGGTTATGCCGGCGTCCATACGATTGAGCGCCGTTCCGATGGGATCGTTGTGTCTGGCGCCAAAATGGTGAACACGATGGCTCCCATTGCAGATGATTTATTGATCTTTAATCCACCTGAACTGTTACTTGAAAAAGGTGATACGAGTTACGGAGTAGCCTTCGCCACACCACTGAATACTCCCGGTGTGAAAATCATCTGCCGTAAATTACTCGATCATCCTGGCTATACCGAAGACGATTACCCACTCAGCAACGCACTAGACGAAATCGATGCCTATATTGTCTTCGACCACGCCTTCATTCCGTGGGAAAAGGTCTTCGTAGAAAACGACTATGAAATGAGTAATCGTTTCTTTATTGAAACTGGGATTTTCGGCCACACGTCACATCAAGATGAAGTCCGCGGCATTACTAAATTAGAGTTTGCCACTAGCTTAGCGATTCGGGTCGCACATACACTTGGACTGGACCATTTCTTAGGTGTTCAAGAAAAATTAGGCCACTTAACCGCTAATCTAGAACTAATCAAAGGCACTATTACCCGTTCTGAAGATAATGGTAAACTGGACAAATTTGGTATTTATACGCCCAACCTACAAGCATTGCTAGCCGTTCGCGCCACCTTACCAGGATTATTCGAGGAAGCAATGCAAGTCACGCAACGTTTAGCAGCCGGTTCAATGGTAGGTGTCCCTGGATTT
Source organism: Lactiplantibacillus daoliensis (assembly GCF_005405005.1). GTDB lineage: Bacteria > Bacillota > Bacilli > Lactobacillales > Lactobacillaceae > Lactiplantibacillus > Lactiplantibacillus daoliensis. Next base: position 27,643 of record NZ_BJDH01000003.1, read on the forward strand.
GCAGAATTTGACGGTGAAAACGGCAAGATTTTAAACCAAGCCTTGTCGACCTCTCTCGCAACTGCCAAAGATCGTTCAAAATTATTGAATTTAGCGTTCGACTTATCCAGTTCCGGATTTGGTCAGCGTCAGTTGATGTATGAATACTATCATGGTGGCGATCCAATGCGGATTCGGTCAAAACATTACCTAGATGAGGATTTGAGTGCTGGGAATGCAATGTTGGACAAATTACTAGGAAAATAATGATAAAAATGACGAAGCTGATTAACTGGCCTCGTCATTTTTTAGTTGTATGTTTCACGTGAAACAATCTAACTTGTGATTAGCTAGGTAGTTGATAATCCAGTTAATCTTTTGTATACTACTATCACTTCAGTGTTTTTGGCTGAAATAAGGAGATGATTGACGATGATGGCGTCATTATTAGTACGGAAAAGTGCTGCTTGTTAGCGACACTTTTCTGCAACACCTTTCAGAGAAGTGTCTGGTTTGAATCTGAAAGGAAATTTATTTATGAAACAAACAATTACCACCTATCAATATAATTTTATCACCCAACAAGTTAATGATTTGACGAGTGCCTACTTGTCCGTCAATGACCTTCAAGTTCGTTTAGCCATTCGCGCTAAAGTTTTAGAGCAAGTTACACCTCTGCTACCAAGTGATGAGCCGAATACGCAACTCTTTTTAACGGGTCTTGAAACTGACCGCTTATCGCGAAAGTCTGCTGCACAGTTGCTTGAATTACTCGTCCCAATGGTCGAACCGTTCCCATTACTTTCAGCAAAACAACTATCGAAATTATTTCGGAAAGTAAAAAAGTTGAAACAACCAGAATGGTATGGCCTGAAACGGTATGAATTAACTTACTTGGGCTGGAATGATGGTGGCAATCAGAAGAAATATCTCGTGGCACCCTATGAGGACCGGTTAATCGGTATTCAAGGTGAACTCGCACCCGAAACTGTGAAAGGCGTTTGTGCAATCTGCCAAACAATTGGAAATGTTGCGCTCTTTCTATCAACAACTAAGTCATCTGGATTGGGTACCTATACCAAGAAAGGTAATTATATTTGTCGTGATAGTAATCAGTGCAACCGACAATTGACTGATCCACAAGCCTTGGCAGACTTTTTGACTATCGTGCAGCCACAGCGTAAAAATCGAAAATAATTAAAAAATTAGAATAGCATACCGAATATTCTTAACAGAAAACTCAGTATGCTATTTTTTTACGTTCCTAATATGTCAACATCCCTCTCCGTTAGAACAACACACGAAAGCTGGACAGAAATTACTTCACAGAACATAACATACGTTGTAGATACTATGAATTTTTTGCAAATCTCGATTACCTATAAAGGATCATCCCCATATATGTGGGGAATACATCGATTTCCATTGCCATTTGTTACGTCATACCGGATCACCCCTACATACATGGGGAATACGGTCCATTAAAGATTCAACCATATGACCAAACGGAATCATCCCTACATACGTGGGGAATACTAGAAGCTATCCGAGTGATTGGGTGGCTTCTTAGGATCATCCCTACATACGTGGGGAATACCGATACTCTCTCATGAGCTATGACCTTAGCTTGGGATCATCCCTACATACGTGGGGAATACGTATTTACGGTGTGACGCTTAAATTTTCTTCAAGGATCATCCCTACATACGTGGGGAATACGACTAGCGCGAACCCTGAAGAACAAGAAAAAGGGGATCATCCCTACATACGTGGGGAATACACGTTTACCCAACAATATGGAACAATGGCTATAGGATCATCCCTACATACGTGGGGAATACGACTTGCCGACACCCAATGCTAGGGTGTAGTTAGGATCATCCCTACATACGTGGGGAATACTTAAGCGTCACGCCGTAAATGCCATGCGCAATAGGATCATCCCTACATACGGGGGGAATACCTGAAAATGCGCTCGGAAGCAATTATCAGCAAGGGATCATCCCTACATACGTGGGGAATACACCAAGATTTGGCAAAGGTTGATCAAATGTCGGGGATCATCCCTACATACGTGGGGAATACCAGGGTGATCTTCGGTAGCTAAAGCGCCACCCAGGATCATCCCTACATACGTGGGGAATACGGTGAATGACCTGTAAGCATTGATAGAATGTAAGGATCATCCCTACATACGTGGGGAATACATATTTCTAGTTTTGATTCATTTACTGGTAATGGGATCATCCCTACATACGTGGGGAATACACTAAAAAAGTGTTGTTATACCGCGGTTCTTAAATTTTCAAAACCCCGTTTTCAATTAACTTGGTTGCTAGTTTAAAGGTGGCTTCAGCATCCGATAATGAGTTGTGTGGCTCTTTATTTTCAATGTTGTACTCGTTCAATACAGTTTGTAGTCGATAATTATCCAAAAACTTATCCGACTTCTTAACCATCGGCATCAAATCTAATATTTGATTAGCCAAATCCGGCTGATCAACTTTTTTAAAGCTATTAGTCAAAAATAGTTCATCGAAATGTGAGTTATAGCCAACTATCGCTAAATCACCTAAGAATTTTTGTAATGACTGTAGTCCTTCACTTAAACTAACCCCTTTTGAGGCCAACATTTCAGAGGTAATACGAGTTAACTCAACGATATTTTTAGGAATCTTTCGATCACACTGAATTAGCTTGTAAAAACGATCTACTTGACCATCCCCTGATTGCTTGACTGCACCAATTGAGATAATTTCATCCTGCGTTGAATCTAAACCGGTAGTTTCAAGATCAATTGCGACCATCGACGCCTTTTCAGACTGAGACTTGGCCACCTTATCCCCGCGCTTTTTCATCATTACCTTAGCTTTATGGAATTTGGCAGCGTTGCTGAAGCCATGTACCGTCTCTCCTGTGGCAACATTTAAATGCATCATCAGTGGAATGCCATCAAAATCAACGACCTCATGATCTCGGCGGGTGGTTCTAAATTGATAGCCTAATTCGTTATTTGCATTATAGACCATGGTTGCTTCACCCTGACCAATATTCTTCATGATTCGGTCCCATAACAAATCACGGATTCGAGCACTAACATTACCCACGTAAACATTCGTTTGAATTTCTTGATACCACTTAGTCAAGTCTCCTCGTAATGATCTTGGTACCTTCGTCAAAGTAATCACAATCATGGCTGATCACCCGCTGGTAACTCTTGATATTGGACCCCAAACTTTTGCAGTCCCAAACGGTCATCCCATAGGTTAATTGTCTCAACCTCATCGTCTGCTTCGGTCACGCCTAAAAGGGACTTTAAGTCTTTGACCATTCGGACGAGCAGCTTACCATCTTTAAAAGCATCGCGCATTGCTAATCGCGTCCGACTGCCAATGTCTGGATCATCACTATATTCAGAAGCCACTTCAAAAGCAATCGGGATAGAATACTCCGCTTTATACAGATCCGCAAAATCGTAAACAAATGATAAATCGTGACCGGTATGCACAAAACCTAATCCAGCAGAAGCACCTAAGGCCGAAATTACACTATAGCTCAGCCCATAAAGTGCCTGATGAGCGGCCGTCAACGCCTTATTAATCGGTGTTCCAGAATCAAAGTCATCCGGATTGTACTCCCGCCGTGACCATGGCACCCCCATTCTTTCCGATTGCTCAAGATAAACGCGCCGAACTCGAGCACCCTCTTTACCACACAAAGCTTGCATGGTTAGCTTTGAAACATCATCATTTGGAAATCGCATCTGATACATCCGACGAGCAACAATAACTCGCGACCGTTGATTTGAAACCAAACTGGCCTGGGCGACAAGTAATGCCGATGAATGATTCAATGACCGTCCATAGGCATATTGCCGAACACCATACTCACCAACCCAGACAACCCCTAGCCCAGATTCGCCAATTAGTTCCATCGCCCGATGAGTCACGTCAACTCCCGGTCCAAGCATCAGCACACTGATCATTGCTGCAGGTACGTAGACAATACCACGACTATCAGTCACTTGAATCGCACTATCTTGACGATTTAACTTGGCATGCTCCAAGTATAAAAACGTGATGCGATCACGAACACGCCCCAATTCATATCGATCCGGCTTCTTTGCGCCCATTTTTTTGCTCATTGGTCTAAGCCTCCGGAATAACGGTCATTAAACCCATTCCAAATGCTTTTTCTCGACCAAGCCCGTTGCTCAACGTTTGCTTAAACTCAGCAACATCTTCGACTCGTAACAAGCCTTCAAAAGTGACTCGGCTAAGCCGAACACCACGACCCACTTTACGATGTAACATCGGCCATTCGCGATTGACAATATCAAAGGCTAATATTGCTGGCTGTTCCGGTCCATCTGCCGGAACTTGTTCAACTAATTGAAAACCGGATTTTTCAGCACGCTTAACCAACCATTCGCGTTGTTGTGCGACTGTTATATGTGGCATCACACGGCCCTGTTTTTCGCCCGGACGCGTCACTGTATGGGTAGGATTGGCCGTTAATCGAAATTGCATGATTTGACCCACTTGAATATGATCTAACAATTTAGCATACGATTTAGTGACTGCCGTTCCTGGTACGCCATACTGGGCTAACAACTCAAGATCTGGTTTTGACTCACTCAACACCAACAGATACTTTTTTTCAGCTAAAACATCAATCCGCCATAAATGTCGAGACTGCGTTTCAGTTGCAATCTCAGCCGGAAAACTTTGTTCAACCCAATTATGAAAAGCACCAAGATGTGTTAAATCTTTCGTTTTATATCGATTATTAGTATCAATTTGAACTCTTGATAAATACATACACTTGTTCCTTTCTATAGATATTTCATCGGATCATGCTGTGTTTCAGGTTCGTTTACCTGCATATCCAGCTTGTCGCGATCAACTCTGATCTTAGTAATAGCGCGTAAACGATGACTACGATGACGTTGGTCAAATGAACCAACCTGATCTTTCACCATGGCACTAGCAGCCGTTGGTATTAAATTCGCATCAGCAACAATCTCAAGTGATTGACTATGACAATTTTTTTGATACCGCTTAGTCGCTTGCCAAGTTAATTTTTGAAGAACTGTAACTGGCGTTTCATCCGAAAAATCACGAATATCTAGTACGCCAGCAGGTGCATTGGAACGCCGGCCTAAAAACAGTGGAAAATACGGATGCTTTAGGGCAAACTTGATATCATCGATTAATTGATCATCTTGACTTCCTAGTGCCACTACAAAGACTGCATCTTGAAGATAGTCTCGATACGTTATTTTTCGTGTATTTTTCTTCCATTCGACCGTTTGATAATCCGTCAGATTTTTCCCAACTTGATCGATTCTGACCGCAAAATCTAAGTCATTCAGGTCTAAAATTCGTTCATCAGTGCGACGATAGCCTAACGCGGCCGCGGCCATCCCAATCATGGCACTTTTGGTTGGGTAGTCATTCGTTGTCCGGCGTTCAAAAGTCGCCTCATTACCATATGACTGCAATGGCGCTGTTAATTTAATCGTTAATGTTTTCATCCTGAACCGCCTTCGTTAAAGCCGCCGTGACTTTCTCTAAAAGTTCAGTGACATTGGCAACTCTTTCACCAACTTTTGAGTCATCCTTGCTTAATACGAGATTTAAAATTGGTTGGTCGACATATTGTAAAGTGTTTTTATATTCCTCTTCGAGCCGCTTAATCGAAGGTTCAACGTACCCATTTCTCGACGTAACCGGTTCTTCAAATGCCGACACTAAGTTGACAGGGGTATCCGTCCGAATTGTAATCATGACATAGCTTGGTAATGTTTTATTGGCAAACGTATTCTGCTTACCATTTGGCATGGATAACAAGAAATCCTTAATAAAGGCGCTCGCACCTTGAATCGCATCCTTTTCATCCAAGTTATGCACCAGTTCAACCATATTTAAATTAGCGTAACGATATAATGTTGCCGAGTTAAAGTTAATGGTTCCTAGCATTGCCGCACCAGTTGAATCATCTGATTGTTCATCATCCAAAGCCGTAAAGTAATCATATTCGGGAACTACTTCATGCGTTGAAACGGCATGTGCCACTTGTGCGGAAGCATCAACATTCAATTCGGGATTATCCGCGACCATCCGACCAAATAAAGCTAAATCAACTGATTGATCACCGTTTAAAACTGCTTTGACTTCTTTTTTATCCAAAGTTTCATTGTCAATGGCATATTGCGCTAACTTCGAAATTTGGCCGGGACTGATTAGCAATAATGCCCCCGTCTCATTATCTTTATTCAACTTAATCCCAGCGGCTTTAAAGAGTTCACTAGTTTTATCCGCAGCAACATCTTCAGTCATCGCTGGATCAAGTTCTTTTAACTTAGCCGTCACTAATTTGGCCGCTTCCTTGGTGCGTTTTCCGACAGAAACATTATCATCCTTGAAAGCTAATCGCACGGCCCTTTTCCAACTTTGTGAAGAAACACGTGCTCGTGTCACGCCACCGTATAACGCCGTTTTGGGTGCACCAGCATCGTCACGATTAATATTTGATGATGGTACTGTTTGTAAGACACTTAAGTCAACATACAAATTTTTTTTAGTCATTAGTTTTCTACCCCTTCAGTTTTGGTTGTTGGTTTCATACTAAAATATTGTTGTCCCCAAAGTAATCGCACTTGTGTTGCTTGTTCGTAACTGGCTTGTAACCGATATAAATCTTGTGCGAGCCAAGCAAAGTCTATTTTTTGTGTCCTGTTACGTCCCTTTAGCAGACTGTTTAAATGTGAAAGACCGTTAATCACACTAGCTGCATTAGTCGTTGCTAGGATACTTTGAACACGGCTATCCAATGCTTTACGTGTCTCTTCTTTTTGACGTAAAATCGCTAACGCCGTGAAAAACTTAACGCCATCTGGTTGGTCACCGCTAGCTTTAGCGTAAACAAATTGTTCCTGACCTTGCTGATAAATCGCATAAAAGCGAATTGCCGTATAGACCGCAATTTCACCTCGGGTTGGCACACCATTATGACTAAGCTGAGTTTCGTCTAGATTGGCCAGCAAGATGGGCCAAACCGCCTGTGCACGCTGACTTGTAATTGTCGGCGCATTAATTAGGCTACTCAAAGTTGCTTTGTCGCGGTTACTACCATCCCGATTTAACAACTTAATGATTCGATTGGTTGTTGCTTCAATTTCATAAGTCATTACTTTTCATCACCCTTTCTCTGGATCAAGATGCGTCCGTAAATTAAACATTAAGCGGTTTTTAGCCGTAAAAATGTTTAACAGTCCTTTTTCACCTGAAATCCCCTTAATATCGCGTGGTGAAGGCGATTGCATCACATCCGCCACTGCTTGGGTCGTGATTTCCTTAAGTTGGTCTTTCCACAAATTGATCTTTTCGTCTCGATCATCCTCACCAGTCAAGCCTGCCAACCATTGCTTAAAAGGTTCATTTAAGCGATCATAAAACTTAGCACTCAGGGCACTCGCAAATGGTCGTGTTTCAACGTTGCGAATCGTTGCAATGTCACTGGCAAAATGATAATAATCTTTACCGACCGTTTGTGTCTGCTCAATAACGCCCTCAATTCGTGTTGGCCAATAGTCCGCAATTTCTGGATCAAATAGGACATCTGCTTGCAATTGCATATCATCGATCAATTCAACTGCTGGTGACTGCGAAGTGGCGTTACCATCACTAATCAAGGCAATCGAATTTAAAATCAATGGGGCATTCCGCGCAATTAAGTGCTCTTTTTTAAGTTTACGTAGCCAAATCACCATTCCTGGCTCATGAATATCATCCGCTTGCTTAACCTTGACATACTGTCCAAAGTTGCGCCACATCGAAATTTCGGCTGATTGTAGACCTTTAAGTGCTGGCCGATATTCATTGGTTTTCTTATCCAGCCGCCAAGTGGTCATCGGTTCAATCAACGCACTATCCGCCGCAAACATTGGGATGCCCGCACTGAATATTGTAGGGTGGCCACTGTCACGCCACTCGATATGCAAGAGCCGTGACCAAGCAGTGTATAACTCGGCTAAATTATCTGGTAAAATCTGCTTTTTACGCATTTCAACATAGTCGTGGACTGTTGGATACTCCCAAACCGGCTTCTGAAACACATATTCAGCATCACTTTTTCGAGTATTAATTAAGACCAGATTTAACATCAGGGTTTCGAATAATGATTCTCCTTTGACAAAAACTGGATTAAGCCGGTAAAGCCACCCGGCCGGATTAGAAAACTTCTCAGCCGTAACCACTTTAGTTTTATCAGTCACACCGGTAAAATTCTGATAAGTAATGACCCAGCGCACGAGTTCATCTAACTGAATCTCATTTTTAGCTTTTCCTGATTTGGGAGCGAAAATAGCTGGCGTATTCGCACTTTCAGAAACCTGTCGATTAATTTGTTTAATCGATACTTGGCCTTTACCCGCCGCAACCCGCTTATTTTCAGGCACTAAAGCATCATAATCTTCAGTCGTGGCTTGATAAAAAGGTTGCTCACCAAAGAAATCAAACCGCTCCTGATGCTGCTCCAAATATTGCACAACGACCTCAGAAAAATGACCGGCTTGATGTAAACTTTTCCAAGTCGCTAGCAAGTCATGTTGACCATTGTCGTCGTACATTTCCTGATCAACCCTTAACTCGTTGGTTTCCTTCTCTAGCCATGAATAAAGCTCACCATTTGCGTCAAATCGCGTATAAACCGTAGTTAAAATGGCCAATAGCAACCGTAGAAGCGCTAAATCCTGACTATGCATCTCACCGGCAAGCTGCCGATAATTTTGACTATTTTCAAATAACTCTGTAAGTGAAACTGTGCGTTCCTGATTAGACTGTATTTCAATCACTTTTAGCCACGGATCAGTAACCAAGTTAAACCTTTTATTGTCCATAATCATCCTCCTTTACATAACTAAGTCCCAACCGCGATGAATAAGTTAGCCGCCAGCCTTCAAAACTCATTGAAAGATCCTGATCTAACGGTAAAGCTAAGGCACCCTTTAGCCACATATTACTTTGCCAACCAGCAAAGTAACGACTAGTCAATTTTTCCAAGTCATTGATGGCTTGCTCAATTTTATCTGGTCCTGGTGTCACAACAAAGGGAATTCTGACCAGTTGTTGTGCAATCTCTTGCGGTTGAACGCCTGTCAAGTTACGACCGTCGAGCAAGAAATTGCCCTCATTGGTGCGTTGCACAAGAATCACTTCCAACGTTTCTTGGATATCACGAACTGCCGCACTCGCCTTCTGTTCATCCTTATCAACGTTGCCGAGACTACGCCCTAGCCAATCATGAATTGTCTCGCCAAACCTAAGATCTGGATCATCAATTTGAAAGACAGCCGCTCTGTCTGTTTTTTGAGTTTTCTTATCATCAAACTCAGCTCGTACCGCAGCAATACCGGCAATTTCAGAGTCCGTTTTCGACTCATAGACTCGCTGTACAAGTGGCGAAATATCATCGGGTAACGTAATTGTATTTCCTAAAAAGTGATCCGTTTTCGCCAGTAAATAGTTGCCGTAAACTGCTTTGTTACCAGACCCATAATCATTTGGACCTTGAATTCCCATAATGAAAAGCTGGGGCTGTTGTAAGTCTTTTGGCCGCGCAATCTGATGTCGGTGCAAGCGACCGGCTCGTTGCAGAATCAAATCCATCGGTGCAATGTCTGTGTAGAGTACATCAAAATCAATATCTAACGATTGTTCCAAAACCTGCGTCCCGATGACAATCATTTTATCGGGACGTTCACCATTTTTTCCTATTGCCGCCTGTAAAGCTGTTTCCTGAGCAGTCCGGTCAGTAGCCAAAAACGCAGAGTGTAACACCATGAGTTTGATGTCAGACGGAACCAATTTCGCCAATGTCTGCGCACGTTTAACCGTATTAACAATAATGCCGGCAATACCACCATCACTAATCTTTGCGACAACCGCAGAGATCAACTCATCGTCAGGTTCATTCAATCGTTGAACATGTAATGTCTGGGGCTGCTGGTCACTCAGGCCTGGGAAATCTTTAACTTGCTTAAGCTGGTGACCATCTAGAATACTGAGTAATGGATAGGCCTCAGTCTCTCCCCAATCGGCTGGCGCGATTAATTTTTTCTCATAGAATTTGCCATATTTTCCTTTTAAATAAGCTCGTAATAAGATATTCCGCTTATCCTTAGGCAGAGTCGCTGACAAGATAATAATCGGCACATGATAAGTGCCTAACCATTCGATTGCTTTGCACAGATAAGCATCCATGTAACAATCGTACGCATGGACTTCATCGATGATGACAACCTTGCCACTAAAGCCTAAATGCCGTAAGAAGAGATGTTTCTGCTTCAATCCCATTAACAGGAGATTATCTATCGTCCCCACCGTAAACTTCGTTAAAATTGATTTTTTACCGGAAAACCACGTATTTAGGACGACCGAACCAGATTCTCCTTCGTCAGCATAAACATTTACCGCATTAGGCAAGGCTAAATATTTCCGATTAAACATTTTTTTACCATGCATCAGATTAATCTGGAAATTTTCGTCTTGCGATTTAGCCAAAATTTCCACCCAAGCTTCAACTCGATCAAACATTGCATTGGTTGTTGCTTGGGTTGGTAGCCCCATAAAAATACCATCTCGACCAGTTTTATAGGCTAGCTGTTCGGCCGTAATCAATGCAATTTCAGTTTTACCTAGTCCCATTGGTGCTTCTACAATCACCATGCCAGGGTCGGTGGTTGCTTCGATTGCTTGCGTCATCTTTGCTTGCACGGGACGCTCGTCAAATCCCCATCGCGCTTTATAAGGATCATCCAGACTAACCTTTTGTGGTTCCCATTCTCCACCTAAGTCCCAGGCTGCCATCGCATCACGAAAACGTTCAGTCATATTAATGTCTTGCCAAGTTTGATCAAGTTCAATCAGTGGAAATAACGGAATACTCTGATCCTGAGTTAAGTATTCACTGGACGCTACCCAATCGGCCATGATAAGCAACCCTTCTAAGATCACTGCTTGTGGTTGCTTGATATCAGGTACATCACTAGCAACCTGATATCCCGAAGTAACCAGTCCATAATTAAATAATTCCTTTTGAACATGTTTCCACGGTGCCTGGAGCGCCGGCTTATTGTCGCTTTGAAAGTAATTCGCTGTATAGTCATCTAACTGATCGTACGGGCTTTCAAATTCTGGCTTACCATGGTGTCCGCCGATAATCGCCCCAATTGATTCTGGAATTTCAAAATTCTCAACAATGGCTTCACCAGCTAGTGCATGTGGCGACTTGTTGGCTGAAGCTAAGCGTAACTCATCAAAATCAAGGAAACCGCCACGGGCTAATTGCGATTTCAATTGTTCATCTAGTGAATCATCACGATCATACGCTGGTTTCGCTTGAAAAGCGGGCGTTGCCTTCCCGATATCATGGATGAAGCCAACGAACTTAACTAGTTTTTGCGTCTCCTCTTCCGATAAAGTTCCCTGTAATATTTGCCGCTGACCGTCACACAACCACTGGTTAAAGAGCCAATTAATTGTCTTTTGGGCATCCGTCAAATGCACAATTAGTGGCAACCAATATTGTCGACCATCTTCAGATCGTTTTTTCGCCCATAAAACAGATGCTTGTTCAGATAATTTTATGTCCATAAGTATTTCCCTACCCTTCGTAACTGTTTGCTATGTTTATTTAGTAATTCTAAAACATGAAGATGTTCCATTGCTATACAAATACGAAAACTGCTGAAAAAATTTTTACTGGTACTTTGAGTAAGATTACAATACCGTTTACTTACTTCACTTTTTGTAAGCGAATACATTTTATGGTGAACTTATCACTTCCTGACATACAAGTTTAGCCATCACTGGCATGTTTTCGTAGCACATTCCCCTTTAAGACTATCCTAATCATAATGCAAGCGTTTCCAAAACAACTCATTATACAACTTTAGTAATTCAAAGTTTAGGTCTGTCCTATCCCAATGATGTACTGACTTATTTTTCATCACTAACGCTTGCTATTTTTTGGTCGCCATTTCCAGATTTACCTTGACCACATTTATCACAATTTTATTATTTAACAAAATCAACCCCACACTGTGTGGGGAACACATAACACGCAACTCAAATGGCAACGTGGCATGGGGATCATCCCTACGTATGTGGGGAGCACTGATAGGTCATACTGTTGTCACTAACTACCTCAGGGATCATCCCTACGTATGTGGGGAGCACGAAATGGTACGGTTCAGTGCCGCCAAGGATATAGGATCATCCCTACGTATGTGGGGAGCACTTTCATTCTTTAAAGCCTGAAAATTTTTATCAGGGATCATCCCTACGTATGTGGGGAGCACAAAGCTATAACGAAACAACCGGTGGCCTAACCGGGATCATCCCTACGTATGTGGAGAGCACTGATCACATCGGTAAGAGTCCGCCAATCAGTCAGGATCATCCCTACGTATGTGGGGAGCACAATTAGTTTTCAATCCAGATAAGACACGAAAAAGGATCATCCCTACGTATGTGGGGAGCACTCTTTCTTTCGAATTTTAAAATCAATTTAGCCAGGATCATCCCTACGTATGTGGGGAGCACTTGAACTTTTTCTAATTTGGGTAGTTGTTGATAGGATCATCCCTACGTATGTGGGGAGCACAAATCGTCAGTGTGCGCATTGTTATCGTATTGAGGATCATCCCTACGTATGTGGGGAGCACGCGCTGCCAAGAGCTGTTTCCAAAATAACATCGGGATCATCCCTACGTATGTGGGGAGCACGATAAAACGTCTTGCATGGGTTGATGGTCTGAGGGATCATCCCTACGTATGTGGGGAGCACTTCGGCAAAGTTTGAAAATGCCTCTGTATTAAAGGATCATCCCTACGTATGTGGGGAGCACAAATTACTTTTAGCTCACTAGTTAAAAATGCTGGGATCATCCCTACGTATGTGGGGAGCACTCCGGAAGCTTAGCCACCTTAGACACGCCGTTAGGATCATCCCTACGTATGTGGGGAGCACGTTTCTGGTGAACGTGCCAATGACTTTGTAGCAGGATCATCCCTACGTATGTGGGGAGCACCATAGGCCGAAAGTGTCTTCTTGGCGGCCTCCAGGATCATCCCTACGTATGTGGGGAGCACGATTCAAGTTGCGTCATGACAGGTTTATTGCCAGGATCATCCCTACGTATGTGGGGAGCACAAGTATTGCAATGGTGTGTGCTTAATCGAATTGGGATCATCCCTACGTATGTGGGGAGCACAGCTACTAGCGCACAAAGCCAAGCAACCAATGAGGATCATCCCTACGTATGTGGGGAGCACGTCAGGTGGCTTAGATTATGTTGAAAGTGACGAGGATCATCCCTACGTATGTGGGGAGCACAATCTTTAACGCCGTCGATGGTGTGATTGCGTGGGATCATCCCTACGTATGTGGGGAGCACACAACAGCAATTCTTGTGTTATTTGTTGTCTTAGGATCATCCCTACGTATGTGGGGAGCACGCTAATGCCTGATAAAGAGCCAGTTGACGTATAGGATCATCCCTACGTATGTGGGGAGCACGTAAAGATTTTTATCGTTTACAAGCTATTTTAAGGATCATCCCTACGTATGTGGGGAGCACAGAAATGCTTTAGATCATGATAATGAAAAAACAGGATCATCCCTACGTATGTGGGGAGCACTTATCATTATTCATAATTTCAAGCCCTAATTTAGGATCATCCCTACGTATGTGGGGAGCACTAAAAACTCGATATTAACTCAACTTTACCATAAGGATCATCCCTACGTATGTGGGGAGCACAATTGTTTGCATTTCTGAAAATTTAGAAGCATAGGATCATCCCTACGTATGTGGGGAGCACTTTACCTCTGGTTAAAAAAATGCTTGGTGGGTAGGATCATCCCTACGTATGTGGGGAGCACTGGTAATGATCGCACGATCACAGGTCGCATTAAGGATCATCCCTACGTATGTGAGGAGCACTTATTATTGATTGTCGTTAGTTGGTCGCCTTGAGGATCATCCCTACGTATGTGGGGAGCACACACTTATTAAATATGAAAACGCGCCCGACACAGGATCATCCCTACGTATGTGGGGAGCACACTAAAAATTCATTGATATAACGGCATTTTAAATTTTCAATATCAACAATTTACATTAACTTGCATCCTGACTTTCAAATCACATTTCAAGCATACAGTAGCAATTAGACTTTAACAATACACAAATCTAACAACACATCAGATTGTCGTACAAGATACCGATAAAATAGCAAAATTCTAATTCCTATACTCATATTAAAAACCTTTCTAACTTAACAGAAAATACAACTAAAAAAGGCAACCCGTGATGACAATTATCTCTGGAGACCTGACTGTACCAGTCAGTAATAAGTTTATAACCGAAGACAGCTTAACAGGTGTCCCTCAGAAAACAGCTATCCATATAAAATTGGCGTTTAACACCACACATCAAATATGGCTACACACCCAAATCGGAAAACAACTCGATCATAATAACCACCCGTCAAACGAGTGATTTGCTCCAGACCTATAAACCAAATGTACTGACCAACATTTCAGGGCGCTGACTTTTGTGGGCCAAACATCATTAAGACACTCTTTCCCTCCAGATATCTCGTAAAGCTTAAAACACTCAATTTTAGTGGGATACTGACCAGCAAATGAACATGATCTGGCATCATATGTCCCTCAATTATTTTGACACCTTTGTACTGACATAACATTCTAATATCCGTTTGCAAGTCACGACGATATTGATTATAAATTATTTTTCTCCTATACTTTGGAGTGAATACAATATGGTATTTGCACAGCCATTTGGTATGTGCAAGACTGTTTAGCTTATTCGCCATTTCAAGCGTCCCCTTTCGATTTAGCAATGTTGGCTTCGACACCTACATTCTAAGTCAATCGGAGGCGCTTTGGTTTAACCACTTTGCCATCCGCCCGCATAGCGGGTGGTTTTTTGTTTCGCACGCTTTAGCGCGCTCAACTCGGCCTAAAGGCATAATCAAAATAGCGCATTAAATTTTCACAAAAGAAAATTCAATGCGCTTGTTCGTTATATGCTCAATGTACCAGAGGGCACAACAAATTTATATCTGACCTAAGACACTAATAAGTGCTCCTATCAAAACAATGCAAACCGGTATCATTATAAGTAACTTACAAATGAGTGAAAATAAATTATCGTCATCATTCATATTTGTCCCCCCACTCAAAGGATTATGAAAAATGTTGATCACCAATAATCATAGCCCATCAATAATTCTTTAACAATAACTATCAGGATATTAGGCCGCTCCCTACCTCTATAGTAAAATACTCAGTCTACTCCCCACACAAGCTTAATCTCCTAAAACTATGTAAAACTCAATTGCAACAATCTAAGAAATGAACGCGTCATGTTCTTTCATAAGGAACAGAAGTATCGGCACTCTGACGCGATAGCTAAGATGGTTCTAACAAATCTACAAAGATAATCAAACTAAGTCATTCCCGACCAATCATCTAAGATGAATTAGCGAGTTTTATTAAAGCAGAGTTCAGATCAATTTTACAAACCAGGATACTTGGCATCGAATTAACCAGCACTACGCATAAAAGAAGACTTAGTCGAAAAACTAAGTCCCCTTTCATATATTCTAAACCGAAATTATTTTCCAGGAATTAAAGCTACACAAATAGTCGGATAATCAATTTCTAGGTTTCGAGTATCATCTGACATAAAAAAAAGTAATCTCCTCGTAAACAACTACGTTGAGATTACTTTCATTTTGGTCTGAAGTTGTTAAGATACCTTGTCTAAAATATTGATTTTCCCTTCTAGAGACGACTTTATCTTCTCAGTTTGTCTTACTTGATATAAGCAGGTTACCAAGGAACAATACCATCAATATCTGAAAACGTACCAGAATCAGTTAACACATCAGAAGTGGCCAATTCCACGGTCCGCGCCACACCCACTTGCACGGTCCGATTACCACCGCCACCACCAAAACTGGTGTCTACCCAGCCAGGATTGACGGCATTTACCGTGACAGGCGTTCCTTCAAGTTCTGCGGCGAGTTTAACGGTGAACATATTGACCGCCGACTTAGAAGCCTGATAGCCTGATGCTTGTAGCTTGTGAATGCTGGTACTGGCATCGCTGGCCAAAGTCAATGATCCCACCGCACTGGAGATATTGATAATCCGGCCAGCCGGCGCTGCCTTCAAAAGTGGTAAGAAGACCTGCGTGACGTCGATCAAGCCGAAATAATTTACGTTAAAATCTTGCCGAATTGCGTCTAGTGACAGTTCTGATGGCTTAGTCTCATGATCAACGGCAATACCAGCATTATTGATTAGAATATCTAAATTATCAGTGATATTCGCTTTCGCGGCAACAATCGACTCATGATCGGTCACATCTAACTGTACTGCCTGAGCTTGAACACCAACAGCCTCGAGCCGAGCAACCGCAGCCTGTCCACGGGCTAAATTTCTAGAACCAACATAGATGTACTGGCCTTTCAAACCAAGTTCTAGGGCTAATTCGTAACCCATCCCGCGATCAGCACCAGTAATTAATGTCTTGATAGTCATATCCATAGCTTCCTTTTCTGTTATGATGAATATACTATATCAGCCTAACGTAACGAGAGGTCAAGCCGAAATGGATAACAATAAATTGATGCGAATCGGTGAGTTTGCTAAAGCCGCTAATGTCACTATTCGAACAGTCAGATATTACTTAGAGTGTGGCTTATTACCACCAGAAAAGCGCAACGAAAATAATCAACGGATCTTTAATGATGAAGACCTACACTGGATAACTAATTTACATTATTTGAGAGAAGCTGGCATGTCGATTGCCGAATTGCAACACTACACCACCTTAGTACGTGAAGGCGATAGCAGCTTACCTCAACGAATTGAATTAATGCGCAAACAGCGTAAGCAAGTCATCGCTTCAATTGCTGATAAGCAGGAACAGCTGAAAGTAATTGATCATAAACTTGAGCGGTATTTGGCTGGAGACAGTGCGGTGATGTGAGCAACATAAACAAACAGGCCTCGAAATCGCCGAGGCCTGTTTGTTTATGTTGCTTATGGTGTAGGCTTCCGTAACTATACCCCACTTAACGGTCAATCCTAAGAAAAATCGTCTCACTTGTGATACGGAGACCCAATATTAATCATAAACGCCCGATAAACCTGTTCCGTCAGTACCAACCGCATCAACTGATGAGGCAGTGTGAAGCGGCCAAACGAAATCTGCGTATCAGCACGTTTTAATACTTCCGGCGCTAATCCCAACGAGCCACCAATCACAAAATCAATATCACTGTGCCCATAAGTCGTCAGCTTATCAATTTCGGCCGCGAATTCTTCACTCGACCGCTCTTCCCCTAAAATCGCTAACGCATACACGTAATCGCGATCCTTGATCTTATCCAGGATACGAGCACCTTCTTTTTCCATGACGTTAGCCATCTCTGCGTTACTTAATGACTCTGGCGCCTTTTCATCTGGAACCTCGACAATTTGGAATTTTGCAAATTTACTCATCCGTTTCGCATATTCCGCAATCCCCTGTTTGAAGTATTTTTCCTTTAATTTTCCGACACAGATAATTTTGATGTTCATAATTTACCACCTTTACACAAGTTATCAACAAAGTTATCCACAGGTGCATAACTCAATTTTCTATATGTTGTGTTGAACGTATGTTTGCCACAACATTTATTTAGACCCTTTTTGTCAAGTTCATCCGGACTTATCCACAGTTTTCCACAGCAACATTTGTTCGTAGTCTCCGGTTGTAAATCCTATTATATCAACAATCGTTCTTGATTAAAATATATTTTAAAAATTTAGTCCACAGGTAAAAGGTCGCCCTGTGTATAACTTCTGAACAAGCCCAATTGCCGCTCTGACGCTTGTTAATAAATTACCACAACCAAGCACAAAAGTTATCCCCGAAGTTATGCACAATTATGCACAGATCCCTTGGCTGGTAAAAAATGGTCAGTCGTGCTTGCAACTGCTTCGTTCGGATTTTATTAGCCTTAGTCCCGTGAGATCGTCACAACCGCAACTTTTGAAAAAACTAGTCTTCGGTTTTTCATGATTCAACGCAAAAAGCGCGCTAGGACACGATTGCATCCTAGCACGCTTATGAAAGCTTCATTTTTTAATTCGACTGTTTGGTTAACGTTTTGGTCGTTTCCGTTAGTTTCATGTTGGCGGTCTTCAACGACCCTTCATGATAGTACTTCACCGTTACCGTATCGTTAACTTTGTGGTCATACAATGCCGTCCGCAAATTAGCTAAACTGGTAATCTTCTTACCACCTAATTCCGTAATCACATCGTATTTGGACAATCCCGCTGCCTTGGCCGGTGAACCAGCGTAAGTCTTCATAATGACGACCCCTTTAGTCACACTAGTTGGGAGCTTCAAGACAGATTTACGATCACTCGCTGAGATACTTGAAAGGTTATACGTCGCAACGCCCAAGGCTGGTCGAACAACTTCACCATTTTCAACTAACTCATTGATAATCTTCACAACTTCATTACTTGGAATGGCAAAGCCCATCCCTTCAACACTCGTCCCAGAGCTATCGGAAGATAATTTCATTGAGTTAATCCCGATCACTTGGCCAGCTAAGTTAAAGAGTGGCCCACCGGAGTTCCCAGGGTTAATCGCAGCATCGGTTTGAATGACTGTCGCATACCCCGTCTGTTGACCAGACGTGTTGGTCGTGGCAACCGTCCGTTTCTTAGCGGAAACGATCCCTTCAGTTAAAGTCGTGGCGTAGTTCGAACCCAGTGGCGACCCAATCGCCAACGCGTTTTCACCAACTTCAATGTTATCAGAATTACCGAAGCTAGCGGTCTTCGTCACTTTAGCAGAATTAATCTTTAATACCGCCAAATCGGTAACGGCATCCGTACCGACTAATTTAGCAGACAACTTCGTCCCATTACTCATAATGACCTGAATGGCATTAGAACCGCTCACCACGTGATTATTCGTCACAATATAGGCTGCGTTGCCACTCGTCTTATAAATAAGCCCAGAGCCTTCGCTGTACTCTTGTAACTTACTATTGCTAGAAGAACTGGAATTAGAGCTATCATCGTCCGAACCATCGGCACCACCCAGAATTCCGCTCCAGCCACTAGTCGTACTTTGCTTCTGTAAGTTGATAACGGAGACCACGGCAGCCTTATTGTCCTTAAAGACTTTCGTGGCTTGGGAACTGACATTAACTTTCACATTGGCCGTGGAAGTTGAGCCGGACTTATTGGACCCAGTTGGTACACTGGTCGAAGATGTTGTGACATTATTATTGCTTAGATAATTGATACCACCATAAGCGATCCCGCCACCTAACAAGCCGGCAACAAGAGCGGTTACAGCGACTTTGACTAATGAGTTATTTGCCATAATTTCGCGTCGAAACGCGATCCCTCCCTACATAGAACTAAGTTTTAACTTCATTTTAGCTAAAAAATATGATTTTTCTATGACTGAACGATTGTGTAACTGTAAAAATCGTTATTTAGAGCGTCACTAACTTTGTCGCGGTTTCTGGATCGGTATCATAGAGTTGAAAATCATGTTCAACCCCGAAGTCATGCTCTTTCATCATCGAAGCAACCGTCAAATGAGCCAAAGTCTTCATATTGTTATCTTGACTCCGATGGCCTAAATAGATGCGCTTCGTGTGCTGACCAATAACATCCATCAACGCATTGGCACTATCTTCATTTGACAAATGCCCCTCGTCGCCGAGAATCCGCTGTTTTAAAGGCCAAGGATAACGGCCCATCCGCAACATTTCCAAATCGTGATTACATTCAAATAAATAACCATCGGCATCGCTGATCACGCCTTCAACATGTTCCGAAACATAGCCCGTATCGGTGATAATCACGAAGGATTTCCCCGCGTGGTGCAGTTCATAAAATTGTGGTTCCGCGGCATCATGTGAGACGCTAAAGGATTCCACATCCAAATCACCCAAGCCTAAAGTCGTATCGGGATCAAAAACGTGTTTCAATTCAGTTGGAACCTCGCCAATTCGATGAGCCATGGCATCCCAAGTCCCCTGATTGGCATACACGTCTAGGCCGTATTTCCGGGCCAAGATGCCGGCCGAATGACAGTGATCGGTATGTTCATGTGTGATGAAAAGACTGTCCACTTCATTAATATCGCGTCCAATCGAAGTCATCAGATTCGCAATTTTTTTACCACTCAAGCCCGCATCAACCAAGACTTTGTGTTCAGGTGTTTCAATATAAGTCACGTTGCCGGTACTCCCGGAAGCCAACACACTAACTTGCATTTGATCTGTTGCTAATTTTAATACCATTATTTAGGTTCTTCCCATCTCTGAAATTCAGCTACTACCGTTGTTATGATACACGCTTTTAGGGCCGGAGTGCAACTGACGGTGTCCAGCGTATCAGACCTGACACGTTACGATGATAAAAAAAACGTCTGGAACCAAAATTCCAGACGTTATCTCATCATTGTTATTCAACATGCCAGATCATTCCGGCGGTACTGCTCTCGCTACTTGCAGCATCCGTAGCGTTTTCCGTACTACCGTTCTTCATCGCAGCTCCCGTAAAAGCATTGATGCGATGCAAACTATAGTTGGAACTGTTCTTACTCTTAACCGCAAACAACCACGTTGGCACGTACACACTACTATCTTTCAACTTCAGCAACCGGGTATAGCCAAGCTTTCCCCACACAATTCGTGAGTTATTAGAAACTTGATTGTATTGGTATAACGCGACTAACGCTTTCTTTTCACTGATCGTGACGGCTTTTTCACGTAACGTTTTAACATTGCCGACATACGATTGTGTATAGCTGATTAACTGCCGATTCTTATTGACCATCAAATGTAATTGACCAGTACCCGTCAGAATCTCACCATCAGCCACTTTTTGAATATACACATAGTCACTTGAAGACGATAATGCCGCAGAATAAACATATTGATCGCCATGAATCACATTCGCTGCTTGTTTTACAAAATGATCCAAGTCGGCCTGTGGGTGATTCTTATCTACCGCAACCGTCGTGTGTAACAAACTCGTTAATTTGCTACTCGTCATTAATCGCGCCGTCTGTTCAGTTAACTGACCCAAATGTTGTTTCAAGCCACTGTCGTTATTGCCGGCAATATAGTAGCCAGTCCCTTCATTGCTACTAGGATTACTGAAACTAATATTGTCATCTCGCATTTCACGAATCACGGTCGTCGCCGTATCGCTCGACGATTTTGTACTCGTATCACTCGAACTGGTCTGGACAAACATGTAGACCAGAAAGATATCGAGGACCACGAACGCCGTCACGAAAATCCATTCAATTCTTCGAAAATTCACTGCGTCCGCCCCCTTATGATTCGTTCAGCATCGACGTATACGTCCGCCAAGTACCATTATAGTAGACGTAATAAGTCGGCGTTAAGTCGATCACGAGTTTGGATGACTTATTTTGCGACCACTGATAGCCGAGTTCAATGCTACCAATTTTATTATTTTTATAACCAGCCCCGACCAATTGTTTCAAGACTGCCGTGGAACTCGGCAGCGTCACCGCCGTCTGTTTCCCAGTAGTTGGCACCGGAACTTGCAAACTATCGAGTGAGAAGTAATAGCGATCCAGGCCATTAGAGGTCATCTGAATCCGCACATCCCCATTTTCCGTTTGATTGAAAATCGGGAACCCTTCCACGTAACTCCGATAAATGACACTACTACTCGTGGTGTCGTAACCATAATAACGAATATTATCCATTGGAACGCCGAGACTAACTAAGTGACTATAGCTTTTCTGCAACTGCGTCGTAAATGAAATCTGACGCGTATCGCCTGAATCACTATAATCCTCAAAATAAACCGTGCCGAGCTTATTATTCACGGTCATCCGCTTAAATGCCCCGGTCGTATAAATCTGTTCACCATTATGCGTCCGCACTGAGACTGACGAATTACCATCGGAATCTAACAACCGGTTGGCTAACTGGCTAGCCGACTGTTCATTCATCAGATAGCTATAATGTTGCATCGTCACCGGCTGCGTGTAATCTAAATACGTATTATTAGCTTCATAGGTCATCTTCACCGCAATCGCAGTTACCTTGTTGGCCTGTAAGACTTTCCGCATCATTTTTAAGGATTTCTTTTTTAAGCGCACACTGTAAATCTGATGTTTACTATCATTCAGCAAATACAAATGATCGGTATCATTAACCGGAATCACAATGCGACTAAATTCAGATGAGCGATAGTTCTTCAAATTCTGATTAAAAATCGTGTTAAACATGGCAACCGTCACACTGTCCGGAAAGTTTAGCACATAAGAATCCTGGCCATTTAGCAAGGCTTCATAACTCTTAGCGGACGTGATCCGAGCCTTAACAATACTCGTCGCATCCCACTTACTAATCTGCGCTTTAAATTGAGTGACCAAACTGACATTTTTATTGATCAACAAGGTCTGTTTTCCGGCTGAATCAGTATGCACGAGCTGCGTCGGCAAATAAATATCATCAATCGTTCGAGTCGCTAAGGTTGAGTTTGAAGAGGCGGTGCTAACCTTATTTTCACGTTCATAGCGCGACGGATTGGTCCAAATATAGATGGACAGTCCCACACTAAGAATAATCAAAACTGCTAAAGTGATGGGTAAAATGAGGCGTCTAAGCTTGCGAGTCGTCATCCCAAAGATCCTCCTCTTCATAAGGTTCATATGGCAATGAGATATAGAAGGTCGAACCTTGACCTTCGACACTATCGACCCAGATCCGGCCACCGAGCAATTGCACGACTTCTTTCGAAATAGCCAATCCCAGGCCAGTCCCACCTTGTGCCCGCGACCGCGCCTTATCTACCCGGAAGAATCGGTCAAAGACGTGATTCAAATCGGCCCGTGGAATTCCAAGACCCTGGTCACTAATACTGATAATGACCTGATTATGGGTCTCGAGTAAACGACAGGTCACCACCCCACCATCGGGCGAGTATTTGATGGCGTTATTCATAATATTATCGAGCACTTGGGTAAATTTATCGGTATCAATTTCTACCCAGAGGTCACGCTTCGTAAATTCCCGTTTGATCGTATAGTATTTGGCGGGATTATCATCCTTTTTCAAAATCATATCAAAACGATTCAACACATAGTTGAACATTTCATTGATATTAACGAGTTCCATATCGACACGTGTCGTCCCAGAATCCATTCGTGACAAGCTTAACAGCTCATTAATCATCCGAATCATGCGATCCGTTTCTTCCTGAGTTACCTTTAAGAAACCAGGCGCAACCTCTGGATCTTTCCAAGCGCCGTCACTCAAAGCCTCAATATAACTCCGTAGACTCGTCAAAGGTGTCCGTAATTCATGCGACACATTTGAAACGAACTGCTTCCGATCATTATCGATCTTCTGCTGTTCCGTAACATCGTGCAAAACACAGACTAACCCACTGATAAACCCAGATTCTCGTTGAATCAATGAGAAGTAAGCATTCAAAATTAAATCACGTTCATTTGACGAAAAGTCCAACGTCAATTCATCTTGATTTTCAATCAAATCACGCAACGAATAGTCATCACGAATCTGTAACATATCCAAAATGGAATTACCAATTGCTTTTTCAGCCGTAACATCGACAAAATCGGAGGCTGTTTCATTAATAATCGTGATATTTCCACGTCGATCGGTCGCGATAACCCCATCGCTCATATGTGCGAGGACACTATCCAATCGCCGCCGTTCCGCTTCGGTCGATTCTTGCGATTCTTCGACCCGAATCGACAAATTATTGATGGCACCAGCAAGCTGTCCCAATTCATCATCACTGTAAACGCGAACTTGTCCCGCATAATCCCCACGAGAAATCCGTTGGGTCTGCCGTTTCATTTCTTCGATTGGTCGCGTTATTGCCCGGGCAATGATGATCGCAATGCCTAAGCCTAGGGCCATCGCCACGAGTGACGCGACCGCAAAAATCTGCATAATTGAATTAATCGTATTATAGACAGACTTCATATTCGCCCGCACATACAGGACACCAACTAACTGGCTATTATTGCCAGTCGTATTTGAACTGTATAACGGCACTATCGAGATGTAGTACTGACTATTATTCGAAGTATCATAGGTATTTTTAGTATACGAACGATTATTATAGATGGCATTCTTAACATTTCTGTCCGTGGTCTTTTGCCCAACGATAGCCTGATCATTCACATCATTCGTCCCGCGAATGGTCCCTTTGCTATCAATGACGCGAACTTCATCAATATTAGAATTGTTAATATCTGACAAAATCGTTTTCAGCTGCGTATTGGCTTTCGTCGTATTACTGGACGACAACTGCTCTGCCAACGAGTTGTCAACATACGTTGGAATCTGCACCTGGGTCTTAAATTGTTCCAAGTTTTTCGTTTCCAATTGACGCACAAAAATTGCCCCAACAATCTCCAGCGTAATGAGTAACAACAATGCGAAGACGAGCGCAATTTTAAAATTAATCGACTTAAAAAAGTTCTTCCGCTTAAGTTTAAACACGGTTTAACGACCTCTACTCATTTTCAGGATTGCGGAGATAGTATCCGACACCACGCCGCGTCACTAACCACTTTGGATGACTAGGATTATCTTCGACCTTTTCACGCAAACGCCGCACAGTGACATCAACTGTCCGCACATCGCCAAAGTAATCGTAGCCCCAAACTGTTTGCAGTAAATGTTCACGCGTCATCACTTGACCGATATGTTGCGCCAGATAATGGAGTAATTCAAATTCACGGTGGGTCAATTCAATATTGTCCCCACGCTTTGAAACCATGTAAGCATCTGGATGGATCACTAAATCGCCAATTTCAATATCGGAGTTTGTTTCTTCTTCAGCCGGTTGCGCTGCTGGCGTACCTTGACGCCGCAAGTTCGCTTTTACCCGGGCAACTAGTTCACGATTTGAGAATGGCTTAGTGACATAATCATCCGCACCCAGCTCAAGACCCAAGACTTTATCCAATTCAGAATCCTTGGCCGTAACCATGATAATTGGCATGTCATAATTCTTCCGCACTTGACGAGCAACTTCCAAGCCGTCCATTTTTGGCAACATTAGGTCTAAGAGGATTAAATCTGGATGGACTTCCTCCACTTTTTGTAAAGCTTCTTCACCATCGGCCGCGACATGGACTTCGTAACCTTCCTTGGTCAAATTAAACTTCATAATATCTGAGATTGGTTTCTCATCATCAACAACTAAGATTTTTTTCATAACGCTACTTCCTCCTTAGGGGAATACAGGTTCAAGTCAAATTTTAAATAATTTCGATTAATACAGGCCTAATCAACCATGACCTGCGTCTGGACTGCTGAAAAACACTTTTCAGCGCTATTTTTAGTATATCACAAATAACTATGGCTTTCTTCGTTTGCCAATCCGCATGATACCGCGATTTGTTACAACATTATCGCGGTTTAAAAATGGTTATGGGAGACAAATTTTACAGAAAAAGTCACTTTTTTTGAAAAAAAAGCGAAAATAGTGTTGTCAGCGTCCCCGATTCATGATATTATATTTTTTGTTGAGTTATGGGCAGTTAGCTCAGCTGGCAGAGCAACGGACTCTTAATCCGTGGGTCCAGGGTTCGATCCCCTGACTGCCCATCCATAACCACTAATCAGTTTTCACGCCGTGATAATCCACCGTGGAGGCTGATTTTTTTGTGTCCTAAAATAAGTCATTTTTGAGCAGAACACATGACAACACCGGTCCATTTCCGGCATACTAAAGGGACAAAGAAGGTGGAACACATGCAACATACCACGCGTCAGGCGGCGCAAAAAATGATTCAAGCCACAGCGGTGTTCACCGTTGCCACAATTGATGAGAATGGCTTCCCGACGACCGTCGCGCTAAGTCCCTTACCCTCAGACCGCCACATAGAACAACTTTTCTTCTATACTAGTCGGCAAACAACCACGGTTAAAAATATCCAGCGTTGCAACCGTGCAACGCTGTTTTGCTATAACCTAACTGACTATTCTTCATTAATGTTGAAGGGCCACTTAACGCTCGCGGGTCACGAAGCCTTTACCACCGATTGGCGTAACGAACTGACACCATTTCAGAAACGATTGGCTTATCATGACCCAGTTATTCTGAAATTTCAAACAAATAGTATTAAGATTCGTCAAATGATGGCCATGGATCACTTAGAATTACTGCCAAAATTAGATGACTAAGAAATTACACCACTTCATCAGACGACAGACTCATTCCGCGGTGAAATCTGGCCTAGAATAAGTATCTAACATAGCACACTAAAAGCATCTGGTTTTTCCAGGTGCTTTTAGTGTGTCTACTTTATTACCCTACACTCCTGAAATCACTGTCCTCTAAAGGTCATAAGTAAAAAATTGCGGGCCTGCGATCACTACACCAATAATTAGGCAATGAAAATTTAGTCGACTACTGCCGCTTCCGGTGGTTGCCGATAACATGCGAACGAGGGACCGGTCCAAGCCTTAGGAACGTCTTGAACCTCGCCCGGAAGCTTTGCCAAGACCGCAAATCTCCCGAACCGTCCGTGGTGTAAGTTCGGCAAAAAGCGCCGATCAAACGCCACTTGCACGTTCGATGCTATCGCCAACAGCCTCCAGCTAATCAGTGGTTCTATTTTATAGAGCTGTTATTTACACTTAGCTGAGTCAGGTGAAAGTGGAATGCAGTGTCGGCAAGATTAGTTGGCGTTTTTAGCTGACTAATCTTGCGGGGCACTGAATTTGGGCAAGTCTACTTTAAACGTAACGTTACTAGCACTGCTAAAGTACTAATATTTTTAATTCTTTCAAACATTAGCTGTCCTGAAAAACACCTCTGAAAGCAAGTAAAGACACTAGTTTATTCAACTTAATTATTAATTTCATTTTTCTACCAGAGTGGCTGTGCTTACGGCGACAATATTTGAAACACCTAAAAATCTGGTCTAGGCTTGAAAGTGGGATAGAACTTTTTTGAAATATTTATGACGTTTTTTCAGTCAATTAACTAAGGAGTGGTTATTCGATGCAACTGATTAAATTACGAATTGAAAATGATGCCATGGACATTGCTTACTACCCAACCGCAAACGAGCCAGCAACAACTCGCTATGCGATTGCCTACAATCCTGACCAATCAATCAACGATAACTTAGAAAACATCAAAGTTAGACTAGCGGGGCTTAAATTTGATGCCGCCATTCTTGAAAACGGCTTAGATTACTCATTTTCCGACACAATTGTGGGGGTCAATTATGATCGGATCGACGTTGGGTTAGCGTTAACTAATCTGCTAAACATTCCAGTTGTAAGTCGGGCGGCCGTCGACCGTGATGGCTTAATTGCTGCTGTGAAAGCGAAGAAAACCTATTTAAAATGGCATCTCGACTACTATGGCAAATACGAAGGTGTCCGCAATAACGGCCAAGAAGCGATGTTAACCGTCGGCAACGGTTACTTCGGTCTACGTGGCGCTTACGTTGAATCTCGTGCCGATAAGAATAATTACCCAGGGACCTACGTTGCCGGTATTTTCGATCAGGAAACGACGAAAATCAAAGATCACGATGTCGTCAACGAAGACTTAGTCAACCTTCCGAACGCGCAATACATGACGTTTAGTGTCGACAACCAAGAACCTTTCACCATTAACGATCGTGACATTCAAGATGTCTATCGCAGCCTTGACTTGAAGACCGGCATCTTGACCACGACCATGCTAGTCCAGTTACAATCTGGACATCGATTACAGATTCAATCACAAAAACTCGCAAATATGCAGGCTTGGCATCGATTCAGCATTCGTTATCAGGTCACACCACTGAACTTCTCTGGTAGCTTACAAATCATCTCCGAAATTGATGGAAGCGTTGTCAATAGCAACGTTAGCCGGTATAATGTTTTTGACCAGCATCATTTGCAATTATTAGGACTGGAATCTTGTGCTAACACCATGTTTCTCGCCGGCCAAACAAAAACGTCAAAGATCAACTATACTTTTGGCGCTAAATTGACGAGTCCGGATTGCAACACCAGCGACCTGATTGAGCTTAAACACCAACCGCAAGGCATTCAACAAGTCTTGTCACTCGCTGTGCAAGCCAACCAGACGTATACGTTTGATAAAGATGTCGTCATTGCTACCAGTAACGTGGCTAACGACGCCTCGCTGACACAGATGACGACAGCGCTGGCACAAACCAGTTTCGATGATACGGTTAAAACGAGTCGCGATTACTGGGATCAAACTTGGCAAGATGCGGACATTAAAATCCGTGGTGACTTGACCAGTCAACGGTTGACACGAGTGAATATTTATCACAGTTTTGTCTCCACCGCTGCGCTAGAAAGCGGTCAATTAGACGCTTCTGCGGGTGCTCGAGGATTACATGGTGAAGCTTATCGTGGGCACGTTTTTTGGGATGAGATGTTCATGTTACCCTTCTTCACGCTGCACCGGCCAGAATTAGCCAAACAACTCCTGTTGTATCGCTATCGTCGGTTACCAGCAGCCCGTGAAAATGCTAAAGCAGCGGGGTTTGCCGGCGCAATGTATCCTTGGCAATCCGCGCAAAAGGGTGACGAGCAATCCCAATTCACTCATTTAAACCCAATTACGCAAGCTTGGGATCCCGACAACAGTCGGTTACAGCGTCACGTCTCCTTAGATATTGCCTATGATGTCTGGACTTACTACCATACCACGCTGGATCGTGATTTTCTCGCCAAATATGGGATGGAAATGCTGCTATCAGTCGCCGAATTTTGGATTAGCAAAGCCACTTACGACGACACAACCGGCCGTTACAGTATTGCTGGTGTCATGGGTCCTGATGAATTCCACGAAAATTATCCTAATCACCAAACGCCTGGTTTGAAGAATAACGCTTATACCAATATTATGGTGGCGTGGTTATTTGATACCATCGCACAATTGCGAGATCAATTGGACAATGCAACTTATCAAAAAGCCGCCGCGGCAGCCAACTTCAATACCGATTTGGCAAATAAAATGGCTGACATTAGCCACAAGTTAACGTTGGAAATCAACAATAGCGGTATCATTGCGCAATTTGAAGGCTATTTCAACTTACCAACGCTCGACTTTCAAGCTTATCGCCAAAAATTTGGTAATATTTCGCGGATGGACCGGATTCTTAAAGCGGAAGGCAAAACGCCTGACGCCTATCAAGTTGCTAAACAGGCTGATGCGCTAATGGCTTTCTACAACTTCGACGTGCCGACCGTGCAAAAGCTGATTAAACAGCTTGGGTATACGTTGCCTAAAGAATATTTGACACATAATATTCAATATTATTTGGAACGGACGACCCACGGCTCCACCTTGTCACGGATCGTGTATGCCGTTTTAAATCAACTGGATGAAAACTACGACCAAGCTTGGTCACTGTTCTCAGAGGCACTTTTCTCGGACTACTACGATATTCAAGGTGGGACGACGGCCGAAGGAATTCATTTAGGCGTCATGTGTGCCACCTTGCTCCTTGAGACTCGGAACTTTGGGGGCGTTAGCGTCTTATCCCAGCAGCTTCAGGTCAATCCACAATTACCAGAACATTGGCAATCATTGAAATTCAAGCACACGTTCCGTGGAACTCACTATACATTTGTGATTAATCACGAAAAAATCACGGTCACCGCTGACCAGAAACAACCAATCACCATTGCTGGTAAGAATTATCAATTACAAGCTAAAAAGCCGCTCACTGTGGCGTACGACCATAATTAGGAGGATGTTACAAATGGCAAAATTTGCTGAGATTAAAGGATTTGTTTTTGATTTAGATGGGGTTATTACGGATACATCAATTTTTCACAGTCAGGCTTGGCATCAAGTCGCTGACAAAGTTGGTGTTAAATGGGATGACAGCTTAGCTGATGCGTTAAAGGGTATTAGCCGGATGGATTCACTAAACTTAATTTTGGCACGTGATCATAAAGAAGCTGATTTCACGGATGCCGAAAAAGAAGCGTTAGCGACTGAAAAGAACGACAACTATTTGAAGTTAGTTGCCCAAATGACACCAGCCAACATTTTACCTGGGATTCAGGATTTCTTAGATGATTTAAAAGCTAAGGGCTACTTACTTTCATTGGCCTCAGCTTCTAAAAACTCACCATTGGTGCTCAAGCACTTAGGCTTAAGCGACTACTTCACTAAGTCCGTTGATCCAGCCAGCTTGAAGCACGGCAAGCCAGACCCAGAAATCTTCCGTCGGGGCGCTGAAATTCTCGACTTAGATCCAGCCCAATGTATCGGGGTTGAAGATGCTGCAGCCGGCGTTCAATCAATCAATGGCGCGGGCGAAACGTCAGTTGGGATTGGCAATCTAAAAGTCTTAGCTGCCGCCGACGTCAACTTCACCGAAACCAGCCAATTAACTTTAGCCAATATTGAAAAAGCCATGGCTTAATGCTAAAAATAACCCATAATGACTGCTTAATTGCATCATTTTAGATAGAAAACAGGAAGAAGATTCTCATAAATCGAGAATTTTCTTCCTGTTTTATTTTGTCTGGAACTAGTGACTAAGTCTACCTGGCGGAGTATCGCTATTAAAGTAAACTAGTCTTTTCAACACGCTATTTAAATAATAAGCCTATGTTCAAGACTTGAATTGCTGTATTTTTGCACTAGTTCTAATAGTAGTTGTTCACTAGCGTAGGTCGAGCCGGCTGATACTCAGTGGTGAAATTTCACTTGGTCGGCATCCTTTGCCAGTCTAGTGAAAGCTGGCTTGTGAGACCGCCCTTTGGCTCACAAACGGTACCACATTCCAGCGTCAGCCAGGTCGACCGAAGCGGCAAACTCAGCTATCCAGCATATTAACAGGACAAGATAGCCATTTTTCACGCTTAAATCAGGCCAAAATGAGCCAAACCATTTTTAATCCCATCGTGCATATTATCAGTCGTAATATAGGCAGCCAAGCTTTTGACATTGGCTAGGCCATTGCCCATAGCGATTGGTTTATCAACTAATTGAAACATCTCGATATCGTTGGCAGCATCCCCAAAGGCATACGTTGGGACACCGCTGAGTCCAGCTTTGACCAAAATATCACGAATCCCAGTGGCTTTGGAAACGCCCCAAGCCATCGTATCGAGTGCGCGCGGGTTATTGCGCACAAACGTTAAATGACCACGGTAACGCCACTGATACTTCTCCGCACTAATCGGATCAAATGTTAGTAAGAAATTAATATGATGCCGGCGATAAAAATCCGGTTGTACTAAAGCCTTTTGTCCCAAACTTCGATAATTCGCCACCGTCAATGCATCACGATGGCTCAACGCAAAACTGGCGTCATTATAATAAGCCAATGCATCTTGGTGGCGGTTGGCATAATGCGTAATATCTTGAAGTAAGTCCTTGTCTAGCTCATGAGCCGCCAAAAATTGGCCCTCATATTGCACATAGCTTCCATTGGCACTAACGATCGAATCAATGCCTGTCTGCCGCATTAAATCAGCGACCTCAAATACATTGCGTCCCGTTGCAATGACTGGCAACACGTGATTAGCTTTCAACTGATGAAGCGCGGCCACACTACTGGCTGCCACCGTTTTATCGTCTTGCATCAAAGTGCCATCCAGGTCGAAAAATACTACTGCTTGGTACACACAATTACCTCCTAGTGAAACAATTGAAAACTAGTTTCGCCTAATTTTCACTAGGACTATTATACCGCGGAACTCACTCCGCTATGAAAATCAGGTTTACTGATTTCAAACGCGTTTTTCGTAAAAATTTGCACCAAAAAAGCCACGACCAATCAAGGTAAGTCATGACTTCTTTGTCGTCTCTTAAGGATCGACGGGGATACTTCTTAATGACATAATCGCGGGGTGCTGATTAAGAAGTACTCTTATAATATAACCATCAGTCTCGTTTTAAACTATCGCATTCATGTAAACTTCAAGTAAAGTTTTCAATAAGTCGTAACTCATTCCCACTCAAAGTCTGCCCGACCAAGCGCTGCTTAATGGCCGTTGCCAGTGATTCGGGGACAACCGACAGCTTGCAAGCGGCTGGGGTAATTTCGTGCGTCATCGTTGTGACGTTGATGACCACCAACACTTGCTGTCCATCTTGCCAATAGACGTAACCGATCCCGTAATCGGCTAAATATAGTGGTGCAAAATTGGCGGTATTAAGCCAAGCATGATTTTGACGCCAATGAGTCCACTGCTCAACGACCCGAATTTCGGCTAAGTCAGCATTGGCCCACGGATAGAAGGCTCGATTATCTGGATCTTTACCACCCGTCATCTTAGCTTCGTCCCCATAATACAGGCATGGCACCCCAGGCAACGTCAACAACATCCCTACCGCTAAACGTAAGCGCGCCATATCTTCTTGTAGCATCGTCAAAATACGTGGCGTATCATGACTACCGATGTTGTTAAAGTTAAATTGGAACGTCGTTTGCGGATAGTTTTCTTTTAATGTCATCAAGTCACGCCACCAATCCGCTGGTGACATGGTTCCCGTTAAAACATGAATAATTAGGCGACGCAACGGATAATTCATCACCGCTTGTAGCCCGCCACCTTCCAAATAGTGCCGACGTTGGCCGTAAGCGAGTTTATGCGAGGCATCTTCCCAGACTTCACCAATCAGCACTTTATCGGGATAACGATCCAATGCTTTTCGAATGCCGGCAATAAAATCATCTGGTAACTCATCCGCAACATCTAGTCGCCAACCATCCACGCCCCGTGACGTCCAGTAATCAATGACCGAGTCATCTGACCCAAAAATAAAGTCCCGATAGGCTTTGTTTTCTTTGTCGACGGTCGGTAAGTCCGTAATCCCCCACCAACTGTCGTATTCTGTTGGATAATTAATGAAGGTAAACCAAGGATAATAGGGACTCGTCCGTGCTTGCGCAGCCCCGACCGTATCATAATGCCCACTCCGATTGAAATAGCGGGAGTCAACGCCCACGTGGTTGAAAACCCCGTCCAAAATCACGCGCATCCCGGCGCGGTGCAATGCGCTGACTAAATGGTCAAAATCAGCTAAATCACCTAACACTGGGTCAATTTTCAAATAATCACCCGTATCATACCGATGGTTACTCGTCGCTTGAAAAATCGGCGTGAGATACAAGATTGTGACCCCTAATTTTTTCAAATACGGAATCTTTGCTTCGATACCACGCAAATTGCCGCCAAAGAAATCCCAGCGCAAAATATCCTGTCCAGGACCGCGCACGTACATCGGTCGATCACTCGCACGCCCATAAATAAAACTGTTCGGTTTCGGCGCATTAACGTGCCCATCCGGATTGCCATTATAGAACCGATCGACAAAGATTTGATAAGCAACGCCCTCGCGATACCATTTCGGTAACGTTTCAACTGCCGCTAAAGTGGTCAATTGATACATTTGGACTTGTTCGCGGCGCGCATATTGCACACCGAGGCCGCCATAACCCCCGTCAATACAACCGTAAAAGACCGTTTCATTACTCGTGCTGACTTGAAAATAGTAAAAATAGAGTCCCGCTTGGGTGGGGGTGAAGCTGACCTGATAGCCCGTCGGCGTCTTCGCCGTCATTGGTAGATCTTTCTCCGCATCCCACTGACCATCGCGCACAATACATAAGGTAACCTGTCCGATAGTATCGCTCGTTTTAACATTGATCGTAAACTGGATTGGCGTCTGCTGTGGAACCGCGCCAAAGGGGGTCTTAAATTGGGGCTGAAACGAATCATACTCAAGTTGGATCATCATCCCCGCACCTCCTTTTTAATTGAGTAATTTGGTATGCGGCACTTGCCAAATATCATCACTATACCGAGCCACCGCTAAATCAGCCGAGAAAACGCCCGACGCAGCAATATTCGCCAAGGCCTTTTGTTGCCATAACTTTTGATTTTGAAAATCATGACTGATTTGTTTTTGCTGCTGAACGTAACTTTCATAATCTGCCAAGACGAAAAATTCATCGTTATAACGTAACAACGAGTCATAGATTTCTTGGCCTTCCGTACTAATGCCCGGAATGGTCCCATCAATCAACGTATCGAGGACGCGTTTTAATTCTGGATTAGACTTGTAAAAGTCAGCGGCATGGTAATCGCCACGTTCGTAATAACCGTAAACAGCCTTCGCCGTCAGTCCAAACGAATACTCATTGACTTCGCCAGCCGCTTCGATAATATCGATATTGGCGCCATCCAAAGTCGCCAAGGAAACGGCGCCATTGGCCATCAGCTTCATATTACTAGTCCCAGAGGCTTCCTTCGAGGCCGTTGAAATCTGTTCACTGACATCCGCTGCCGGAATAATTAGCTCACCCAAGGACACCCCGTAATTTGGAATGAACGCCACTTTTAGTCGATCCCCAATCGCAGGATCATGGTTCACTAAGTCGGCCAATGCATTGATCAGTTTAATGATCGACTTCGCATAATGATAACTTGGCGCCGCCTTCGCACCAAAAATATGCACACGTGGCGGCGTGACTGTTTTGGGCTCATCCTTGATTGCTAAATACTCCCGAATAATCTCAAAAACGTGTAGTAACTGGCGCTTATAGGCATGTAGTCGCTTAATCTGAACATCGAAAATGGCATCCGTCCGTACTGTAATTCCTAATTCCGACTTGATATAGGCCCCCAACGCGGCCTTATTGGTTGTTTTGACCGCTGTCAGTTGTTTTAAAAACTTAGCATCACTTTGGTAAGCTGTCAGTGTCTTCAATTGGTTCGGTTGGCGGCGCCAAGTTGGCCCGATCTTTGAATCAATCAAGCTGGATAACGGCTCATTGGCCAATTGCTGCCAACGACGCGTTGCAATCCCGTTCGTCTTATTATTAAAGCGCTCTGGGTAAACTTGATATAAGTCGCGCAGCACGTCTTCCTTCAGAAGTTGCGTGTGCAATGGTGCGACGCCGTTGACACTGTGACTCCCAATGACCGCTAAAAAGGCCATCCGAACTTGCCCGTTGCCCAGTGGTGCCGTGCGATTAACTAGGTCTTCGCCAAAGATCGGTGTTTGGGCCTCACGATAGCGTCGATCAATTTCAACGACAATTTGATAGATTCGTGGCAATAAGCCTTTGAACATATCGATTGGCCACGTCTCCAAAGCTTCTTGCATGATCGTGTGATTGGTATAACTCATCACCTGCGTTGTAAGAGCCCAGGCGACTTCCCAAGAACAATGATGTTCATCCATCAAAAGTCGCATTAATTCTGGAATCACCAGTGTCGGATGGGTGTCATTAATGTGAATCGCCACCTTTTTAGCCAAGGCTTTGACGCCTTGATGTCGCAAGCCATAATGGCGGACGATACTCTGCACCCCAGCGGATGAAAAGAAGTATTCTTGCCGTAAGCGAAGTGCTTGACCAGCCGAATTAGAATCATCCGGATATAGGACCTGCGTAATTTCATCGATTCGATCCCGCCTTGCCTGTGAGAAGCCCGTTTTATCGGCACTGGGCGGCAATTCCGCCGACCAAAGTCGTAACGTATTGGTCACGTCATTACGATAGCCTACTAACCCAGTATCGTAGGGCACGGCCCAAACATCGTCCGTATTCTCATACATCGCCTTTAGACTGCCGTCTGGTTGTGGCGCCATCCAGACATTACCACCAAAGCGAACCAGACAAGCCTTATTTTCCCGCCGAATCTCCCAGACGTTGCCGTTTCGCAGCCAGTCATCCGGTAGTTCAACTTGGTAACCATCCATGAACACCTGCTTGAAAAGGCCATAGCGATAACGAATCCCATTCCCGTTACCCGCGATACCTAAACTGGCCATGGAATCCATGTAACAAGCCGCTAGTCGGCCTAAACCACCATTTCCTAAACCAGGATCGGGCTCAGCCGTACTAATCTCGTCAAAGTCCAAGCCAAGGTCTTTTAGCCCCTGCCGAACCGTGTCCAGTAGGCCTAAATTCAGTAAGTTGGATTTTAATAACCGCCCCGGCAAGAACTCAATCGAAAAATAATACACTTGCTTGCGATCTTGTTCGCGATACTGGTCAGACGTATGCGTCCAATTTGGCCCATCGTAACGCCGAACCAAGTGGCCTAACGCCAGAAACTGACCAAACTTCGACGTGTCACTCAAATCAGTCGCGTACAACGTTTTGATTTCTGCTAAAAAGTCTTGTTTAAATTGTGCCTGTGTTAACTTCAAAAACCGCACCCCCTCAGTCCTAACTCGTAATCATCTGATAAATATGTTGATACTTCTTAGCCGATTTTCCCCAGCCAAAGTCTGGCATCATCGCTTGTTGCTGCAATTGCCGCCAAGCCTTGGGATCTTCGTGATATAAGGTAACCGCCAATGTCATGATTTTGCGCAAAACCACGGGCTGATAGTCATCGAAACCAAACCCGGTGCCCGCACCGGTATATTGGTTATAAGGCACAACCGTATCCTTCAAGCCACCGACTAGATGCACAAGCGGCAAGGTCCCATAACGCATGGCCATCATTTGTGATAAGCCTGAAGGTTCAAATGCAGATGGCATTATGAAAATGTCACTGCCGGCGTAAATTTGTTGCGCCAGTTTAACATCAAACTTAATTTGGGCCGCAACTTGGTCAGGATAGGCTAACTGATAGATTTCAAAAGCATGTTCTAACGCCGGATCACCCGTCCCCAAGACGATGACCTGCGCCGCTTGCTTTTTGAGAAACTCGTCCAAAGCATCCAGTAATAAATCCATGCCTTTTTGCGTGGTCAACCGTGAAACGACCGCCAACACCGGGACATCAGCCTCTGGCAGGCCCACCGCTTTTTGCAAGGCCGCTTTGTCGAGTGCTTTTGGCGTTAAGTCTTTTGCAGAATAAGTCGCCGTCAACGCCGCGTCCGTCGCTGGATCATACAGTTGCATGTCAATCCCATTCATAATGCCGCTCAGCTTCGCCTGATTAGCCCGTAAAACCCCGTCTAAGCGTTCCCCGAACTGTGGCGTTTGAATCTCTTGTGCGTAAGTCGGCGATACGGTATTGACCGCATCCGCAAAATTAATGCCAGCCTTTAAAAAGTTGACCTGATCGTAAAAAGCGATTCCGTCTTCGTTAAAAGTCTGCCAACCAATCTTAAAAAGGCTATCCAAAATCACTGGATCATAAATTCCCTGAAACTGCATGTTGTGAATCGTCAGGACGGTTTTAATCTGCCGGTAGGCCTTGATCCAGTAGTACTTTTCTTTCAAAAGAACCGGAATAAACGCAGTATGCCAGTCATTTAGGTGAAGCACATCCGGAATATAGTCGACCCGTTCTAACATTTCACAAATCGCCATCTGGAAAAAGGCGAACCGTTCACCGTCGTCCCAATAGCCATACAATCCCTCGCGGCCAAAGTAGTCCTGATTATCAATCAAATAATAGTCAAGTCCATCTAACTGGAGTGTTTTGATGCCACAATATTGTAACTTGTCGCCAACTTGGACCGTGAAATGCAACAAATCTTTGACCTGATCACGATACTTTTCCGGAAATAAGGCCTCATAGTAAGGAATCACCACCCGAATCTTGACGCCAGCCGCTTTCAACGCCTTGGGCAACGCCAGGCTCACGTCACCCAGACCACCCGTCTTATAAAACGGCGCAGCTTCCGCGGCAGCAAACAGTACCTTAGTCACTCGTGACCACCTCCGTTTGGCGAAAGATATGCTGGCCCTTGCTAATAACGAGCGGTTCCGTCGGCGTGCCCTTGAGAATCAAGTTGGGACCAATGACGACATTTTTATCAATGATCACATTTTCAATCCTGGTGCCGGCACCGATCCGAGTGCCTTGCATAATCACGGCATCCTTAATCTGACTGCCACGATTAATCAGAACATTCCGGAAAATGACTGAATGGTCCACTTGACCTTCAATGTAACCCCCGGTGCCGCAGAGACTCGCCCGAAATTGCGACCCTTCGGCGAAGAAAGTCGGCACTTCATTTTTAACTTTGGTATAGATCCGCCGAGAACTATAGAACAGTGCACGGAAATTAGCTTCATCCAAGATTGACATATTCGCTGCAAAATAACTGGCTAAATCATGAATATTTGCTTGGAATCCTGTATATTCAAAGGCATTGGCATTATGCTGAATCACCGCCTGCTTCATGAGTTCTTCCAAACTAATCAAGTCACCGCGCCGATTGGCTTCATCCAAGATTTCAATCAAATCCACGGTACTCATTAAATAAATATCCATATTTTTAGCAGCTTTTTTGGCCGTTTTTGGTAATTTCGCTTTTTCAGTTGGAATCACTGCCGTTGCCATACCTTTGTCTGTTAATTGCAAAATCGTATTCTGTGGCATCAATTGTTTAGGATCAACGCTCTTATACACGGTCGTGACCGGATTATCGCGTTCTTCGTGATAACGTAACAGCGCTTTCAAATCGATATTACCCACATTTCGTGTGCTCATGACTACCGAATATTCGCTGTGACTGCGCTTCAAAAATAGGATTGAATTATCATAATAATGATGAATCAGGGTCGCCTTCTTTTCAGGCGCAACCAGCTTCAAATCATTGTATGGATACATGAACAAACCGCCCCGAATGGTATCCAGATTCCAATCACGGCCGCTACGCAGATGATCGGAGACAGAACGTCCCGATCGTGGTGACGTGACCATTACATTTTGGATACCGGCGTTAATCGCACTTGATAACGGAAAATCTAATAGTCGATAGCGACCACCAAATGGCAACATGCCGACCGGACGCGCGGTGGTTAATGGTTCTAAGGCTTCCCACGGTTCCACTAGGTTAATAATTGCGCTTACACTTCCACGTTTCATGGTTTCTCCACCCCCACAACTTCGTTATAACCAACGACCGCAATATCTGTCGCGGTGCCTTTTACAATCGCATCATCGCCAATCACCGCTTCTTCACCAATCAAGGCATGGTCAATCACCACATTTTTGCCAATCGTTGCGCCTGGCATGACCATACTGTCAACGACTCGACTCCCCATACCAACAGAGACCCGCTGTGACAAGATCGAATGGTCTACTTCACCCGCAACGTAACAACTATCAACAATCATCGAATTGTTGACCTGACTCGTCTCGGTTAAAAACATTGGCGGCAAAACTTGCGCCTTGGAATAGATCCGCCAGTTATTATCTCCAATGTTGAGTCGATTATGCGGTGACAGAAATTCCATATTGGCTTGCCATAGACTCTGAATCGTCCCGACGTCGCGCCAGTATCCTTTAAAAGCATAGGCATAAACGGATTCGTTGTGTGCCAAGTATGATGGAATGACGTTTTTACCAAAGTCCTCCATTGATTTATCAGTTGCATAGCTTTTGACCAAATAATCACGTAACGTCGACCAATTGAAGATATAAATTCCCATTGAAGCCTTGTCACTCTTGGGATGTTCCGGCTTTTCTTCAAATTCAATAATCCGATCTGTTTCATCAGTATTCATCATCCCGAACCGCTTGGCCTCTTGCTTCGTCACCGGAATAACCCCTACAGTCAGTGAGGCTTTTTTGGCCTTGTGATAGTCCAACATCGCGTCATAATCCATTTTATAAATATGATCGCCGGATAAAACTAATAAATATTTTGGATTTTGTTGATCAATATATTCAATATTTTGATAAATCGCGTGGGCGGTCCCTTCAAAGAATTTCTCGCCTTCGCTGGATGAATAGGGCTGCAACACGGTTACACCGCCATTTAAATCATCTAAGCCCCAGCTCGCACCATTGCCGATGTGCGCGTTGAGTTCCAGTGGCTGATATTGCGTGATGACCCCAACTGTATTAACGCCCGAATTTGCACAGTTGCTCAAGGTGAAATCAATGATGCGATAACGCCCACCAAATGGTACCGCGGGCTTAGCCGTCCCTTTGGTCAACTTGCCTAGCCGGGTCCCCTGACCACCAGCTAAAATAATGCCTAACATGTCATCATTCATTTTTTCGACTCCCCTTTGACTTTGACAGGCCGAATTAGCAAGGCTCCCATGGCTGGCAATGTTGCCTCAAAGCTCGCCGGTTGCCCCTTATACGGCCGATTAACCGCTGTAAATGTCGTTTCCAATTGCGTCCAAGTTCCCCCGAAAGCCTTCGCCTCCGTATTGAGTAACAATTCGTATTCCCCGGGATATGGCACCCCAATGCGATATTGCCGCCGTTCAACAGGGACAAAATTAAACGCTGCAATCACGAAACTATATTTGCGCTTCGCTTGGCGAATGAAACCCATCGTGGAGCTAGCCGCATCATCCGTATTGCTATAAACGATGCCGGTTGACTCATGGTCGAGTTCCCACAACGGCCGATTCGCATGGTAGACCTGATTCAAAGCGGCCGTATAATGCTGCATCTGTCGATTAAGTGGGTCTTTTAAATCAACCCACTCCAGTTGATCCCAATCACGCCATTCCAAAAATTGACCCCATTCTGCGCCCATGAAATTTAACTGTTTGCCAGGAAATGCCGCCATATAAGCCATCATCGTCCGTAAATTAGCAAATTGGTTATAGCGATCGCCCGGCATTTTATGCATTAAGGACTTTTTGCCATGCACAACCTCATCGTGTGAGAATGGTAAGATAAACTGCTCGTCAAACATGTAAACAAACGCAAACGTGAGTAAATTGAAATGATCATGCCGATAGAGTGGATCCATTTCAAAGAAGTCTAGCGTATCGTGCATCCATCCCATATTCCATTTGTAATTAAAGCCCAAGCCGCCCTGATCAACGCGACCGGTAACCTGTGGAAAGGCGGACGATTCTTCCGCAATCATCAAAACGTCCGGATGTCGTTTGAAGATCTCTGTGTTTAACTCTTGTAAAAACGCGATCCCTGCCAAGTTGCGATTATCGCCATACTGGTTAACTTGACCTTCACGACCCTCGTCATAGTCTAAATACAACATATTTGAGACCGCATCAACGCGAAGCCCATCTAAATGACAGGTATTCAGCCAATATAAGGCACTTGAGATCAAGAAGCTCTGAACCTGTGTTTTCCCAAGGTCAAAGTTCCAAGCACCCCAACGACGATTATCAGCCTGATTCGGATCCGCATATTCGTAAGTCGGCGTGCCGTCATACTGATATAACGCATCGTAATTACGAATAAAATGCCCCGGCACCCAGTCCACAATCACACCAAGATTGGCTTGATGGCACTGATCAACAAAGCTTAAAAACTCATCGCGGGTCCCAAATCGGCTGGTCGGTGCAAAGTAGCCCATCTGCTGATAACCCCATGACGCGTCCAGTAAATGTTCCATGACTGGCATTAGTTCCAGATGCGAATAACCCATTTGATGCGCATATGGGATCAGTTCTTCCGCCAGCTCCGCGTACGTGTAATAATCGCCATTATCGTGCCGGCGCCACGATCCAAGATGAACCTCATATATATTAATTGGGCGATTTGCGGGGTTCGATTTCTTGCGCCGCGCTAACCACAAACTGTCATGCCACTGTTCTGCAATCGGTGCCACGACTATCGCCGCATCACCAGGTTTACGCTCGAATTGTTGCGCAAATGGATCAATTTTAAGCTGCTTTTCACCAGTTGCACTCGTAATCTCAAACTTATACAAATCACCTAGCTTAACTTGCGAAAATAACCCCTGCCAAATCCCCGTTGCCCCAACTGGCGACAACGGCGCTGCTTGCCAATCGTTGAAAGTCCCGACGACCCCGACCGCCTGAGCATGTGGTGCCCAAACCCGAAAGCTAACCTGACCATCAGTTTCAACATGACAGCCTAAATAATTCTGACTTTCAAATCCCCGTCCCGTATTAAATAAATAACTCTGGGTTGCTGACGTCATTTCTGAATCTGCCAAAATAGCCACACCCCCTGCATGTGATATATTGAACAATAATAAGACTTAACTTTAGTATACGTGGGCGAACTGGCCTTGCCTATCCTTGATAAGTTCGCCTTATTAAGTTAATAATAGCCACTATAAATACCGTTATATCGGGGTTTTAGTTAATTTTCGGGCACAAACACTGCAAACTGTTGCCAGAACCCTATTCACAGGAACTCGGTCACGACAAGGTTTGGCGTCGTATCGGTCGCCCTAAGCGAATTAGCTAGAAAAAACACCTTTTTTCGTCTTGTTCATTCGGTCACTTTCTAAATGAATCAGGTTAGCACTCGGCAACTCATCACGATGACTAAAAAAGCTGGTAATACCAATTACGATGATGTAATTAGTATTACCAGCTTTTTGGCGTTATTTAATTATTTATGAACGACTATTCCCGAACTTGACCGTTCCCGTCGATCACGTATTTGTAAGAGGTGAGTTCTGCCAGTCCCATTGGTCCACGGGCATGCAATTTTTGCGTGGAAATCCCAATTTCAGCACCAAAACCAAATTCAAAACCATCCGTGAAACGCGTTGAAGCATTAATATAAACACAAGCAGCATTAATCCGTTGTTGGAATAACTTACCGGCCTGATAATTATCAGTGACGATTACTTCTGAATGTTGCGTATTATAGTGATTGATATGTTGAATCGCTTCAGCTTCGGAATCAACGACTTTAACCGCAATAATCAAGTCGTTATATTCAGTTCCCCAATCCACTTCAGTCGCGGGCACAACATCGGGCACAATTGCTTGTGTCGCTGCATCCCCACGAACCTCAACCCCCTGATCTCGTAATGCAGTAATAATGGTTGGTAAATAGTCCGCAGCAACTGCACGATGGATCAACAATTTTTCAGTCGCATTGCAAACAGATGGCCGTTGCACTTTACCATTGACGACAATCGCCGTTGCCATCGGTAATTGCGCGGCTTGATCAACATAGACATGACAGTTACCAGCACCCGTTTCAATTACAGGAACCGTGGCTTTAGCCAGCACCGTTTGGATCAAACGTGCACTTCCGCGTGGAATCAAGACATCAATATAATCCGTCAACTGCATGAATTTAGCGGCCGTCTCGTGTGAGGTATCTTGAATCAACTGAATGGCATTTTCGTCAACACCAGCATCGGCTAAAGCGCTCCGCAAGACATTCACTAGCGCTTGATTGGAGTGTAACGCTTCTTTACCACCACGTAAGATCACTGCATTCCCGGTTTTAAAACAAAGCGCCGATGCATCCACAGTTACATTGGGCCGAGCTTCAAAAATCATCCCAATGACACCT
Source organism: Lactiplantibacillus daoliensis (assembly GCF_005405005.1). Lineage (GTDB taxonomy): Bacteria > Bacillota > Bacilli > Lactobacillales > Lactobacillaceae > Lactiplantibacillus > Lactiplantibacillus daoliensis. Next base: position 70,926 of record NZ_BJDH01000003.1, read on the forward strand.
AATGGTACGCGTTCCTTCGCAATCATCAAACCAGCTTCATTGCGCCAAGCACGGTCAACATTCCCGATTGGATCTGGTAAGGCCGCAACTTGCTTGAGTCCAGTCGCCATATCCTTCAGTCGATCCGCTGTTAATGTAAGCCGATCAATGAACTTATCAGCGACCTGTGGGTTCTCAAGGTCCTCTGCATTTGCTGCTAAAATAGCAGCTTGATTTTCATCAAGCGCCGTCGCCATTGCGAGTAAAACCTCATTTTTTTTGGCAGTACTCAGTAACCCTAACGCATAACTAGCTGTTTGTGCCTGTTGACCAAGTGTCTGTAAGGTACTTGTTGCCACATCCATCTGAATTCCTCCTGTCATTTCAAGTTAACCAAATAAAGTTCCGACGGGTTCACCCGCTAAAATTTGAAAAATAATTGACGGGTCTTCGCCATTTGCCAAAATCATTTGACCATCTGCCTTTAACATCCGCTCAGCCGCCTTTAACTTAGTGATCATGCCACCGGTTCCAAAGCGACTGCCACTGCCACCAGCAAGCTCATAGGTGTGTTGTGTGACCGTCTCAATATGCGGCAATAGGTTTGCGGCCGCATCGCCATTCGGATTGCCATCATAGAAGCCATCAATATCCGACAACATAATGAGCAAGTCAGCGCCAATGTTCGTTGCAACGATTGCCGACAGCTGATCATTGTCACCAAATTTTGTTTCATGGTCCAATTCATCAACCGCAACGGTATCATTTTCATTCACAATCGGTACGATATTTTGTGCCAATAAAGCGTCAAACGTATTGAGTACGTTGTGATGACTCTTTGGATAAACAAAAATATCACGAGTCAACAGTAACTGACCGATTTTTTGTTCATAGACAGCAAAGCGTTCCTTATAAATCGAAATCAATTCCGTCTGACCAATCGCAGCAACGGCTTGTTGTTCCGGAATGGCTTTGGGACGTTGTTTAAGTCCCATATAATTTAAACCGACGCCAATCGCCCCCGATGAAACGAGGACAACTTCACGACCACGATGCCGCATTGCGCTAATTACAAAAGCTAACTGGTCGATTGCGCGCAGATTAATCGAGCCATCAGGATAGACTAAGGTACTCGTCCCAACCTTGATGACCACTCGTTTTGCGCGTAACTTTCGCATGACTTTCACTACTGCCACCAACTTCTACATTATTTTGTTTCACGTGAAACATTCACTCTGATTTAATTTCCGTATTAAGATAATTCTTGGCTTGATGCTGATTAACATGAACGACACCCATGTTAACCGCTAGTACTATTAATAATACTACGAAGGCTAATAAGAACAAGGCTTTGTAAGACCAATTGTCGATCACAACCCCACCGAAAAGTGGCCCCAATGACCGGCCCAAAGCACTAAACGCTTGAACTAATCCTTGATAACGTCCCTTGGCACTAACCGGTGACAGCTGACTAACTAACGTCGGCATTGCCGGTGACCAAGTGGCTTCACCAATGGTCAACAAGACCATTGCGAAGACAAAGTGCAAATAATCATGGGCACTGACGAGCGACAAGAACGATAACCCAACAAATAACATGCCAAAGAAAAATTGATAATATAAGTTTTTAATTCGGTTGCCTAGTAAGCTCAGGATAGCCTGAATAATCACTAACAAGCCAGCATTCACAGTCCATAAAAAGCTATAATTTCGTAATGGCATGCCCAAATCTGTCATGTGTACCGATAAATTGCTGACCCACTGTTCGTACAGTAGCCAAATAATAAATAAGCTAATAAAAAATGTCCAAACCATGCGGGCATTGGCTTTAGGTAGTTTTACATTTCGAGCCTGACGAGGATCAACCCCAGTCACACCGGAGGAATCAACATTATACTCCAGAAAAGCGATGACTAAGAAAATGGCGTAGAGGCCCGTCACCATTGAGAAAAGCAATGCCATCCCCATGCTATAAACGATTCCGACAAACATTGTCCCAAACACAACGCCGAGATTAGCTGCTAAATACATGAAGGTAAATGTCCGCCGAACCTTGTCATGGGGCACACTCGCCGCTAGCGCATTAAACATCGTATTCAACCAGCCACTCGCAAAGCCAGTCACGACGAGTAAGATTGGGTACATCGGCCAGCCATGCAAGAAAATCAAACTAAAGTTGGCCACGCCATTTAGGATGATACCCATTAGTAAGAGATAGTATGGATTACTGCGGTCAAAAATACGACCACCTAACGTACTAGCCAAAACATTAGCAATTGAATTAAGCATCAGAACTACACCAGTTTCAGTCAGCGACTTTCCTAGCACATTGTGCATATAGATCGTCGTCAACGGCCAAATAAAGCTCATCCCGATGTTATTCATAAACTGTCCCACAATTAACCATGGAATCCCAATCGTTTGTTTCCGCCCCATTACATCGCCACCTTTTAAAAACACTATTTTAATCATAGCAAAATTTAATCAAAATAACAGGAACGCGGCCGATTTCACGAAAAATAAAAAGGCTCACAATCCGAAGATTGCAAGCCAGCCTTAATTTTAGCCTTGCGGTTCTTGTGCATACGAGACAGATGAAAACTTATTAAATGGTTTTACAAATAATAGTTTCACGGTCCCACGCGCACCCGCACGGTTCTTTTCAATAATTACTTCGACTTCACCAACATCTTGGTCATCCTCATCACGAGGATCACCGCCATTGAAGTCATTACCACCACCGCCAAAATTGCCGCCACCATTATCATCATCGCCATCTTCATCGCGATAATAATCTTCACGATAAAGAAACGCAACAATATCCGCATCTTGTTCAATTGACCCAGATTCACGAATATCTGACAATACTGGTCGCTTATCTTGTCGTTGTTCCACGCCACGCGATAATTGAGATAACGCAATGACTGGAATTCCGAGTTCCTTGGCTAATTTTTTCATTTGCCGCGAAATTTCGGAAACTTCCTGTTGCCGACTTTCAGTGTTGCCGCCTTCGATCAGCTGCAAATAATCGACAACAATCAGTCCCAAGTTACCTTGTTCCTTGGCTAAACGGCGACTCTTAGCACGGATTTCAGACATTTTGATTCCTGGGGTATCATCGATGAATATGCTGGCCTTGGAGAGACTCCCCATGGCAACCACCAAGTGTTCCCACTCTTCTTCATCTAATTGCCCAGTTCGCAAATGCCCAGCATCGATACTGCCTTCCGCGCAAAGCATCCGATTGACTAACGACTCAGCCCCCATTTCCAAACTAAAAATGGCAACGGTCGTATCGGTCTTGGTCGCCACGTTTTGCGCAATGTTTAACGCAAACGCGGTTTTCCCGACGGCTGGCCGTGCAGCCAAAATAATCAAGTTATCTGGTTGCAACCCAGCCGTCATTTTATCGAGTTCGCCAAATCCGGTCGGTAACCCGGTAATATCATCATCATTTTGGTATAAGCGATCAATTTCTTCAATTGATGAGTTTAAGACGTCCGCAATCGACTTAAACCCACTTTGATTCCGTTGTTCCGAGACATTCATGATATCTCGTTCAGCATCATCTAATAAGGTCGTGACGTCATCATTTTCGGTGTACGCTTTAGTCGTGATTTCAGTCGCCGTTTTGATTAATCGCCGCACGGTGGCTTTTTGGGCCACAATTTTGGCATAGTAACCCGCATTAGCTGCGGTTGGCACTGACCCAGCCAGTTCAGCAATATAGGCCATGCCGCCAACATCATCTAATTGATTTTGCGCAGTGAGTAAATCACTAACGGTCACCGCATCAATCGCTTCATCACGGTCATTTAAAGTAACCATGCTGGCGAAAATAATCTGATGCGCACGTCGATAAAAATCTTGGGCTTCCACGAATTCCATCGCTTCAACTAAGGCATCACTGTTTAAAAAAATGGCCCCTAAAACGGCTTTCTCGGCCTCAATATTTTGTGGTGGGGTTTGATCCAGCCCATCATTGTTCATGCGCAGTCCGTCCTTTTATTGTGCGACAACGTGGACGCGAATCTTGGCCGTTACTTCAGAATGTAACTTCACCGGCACATTGGTGTAACCCAACACCCGGATTGGCTCTGGTAATTCGATCTTGCGTTTGTCTAACTTAACTTGATATTGGTCTGCCAAAGCAGTTGCAATTTGTTTGCTAGGAATTGACCCAAATAATCGGCCATCTTTGCCGGCCTTCGCCGTCAATTCAACAACTGTGGTATCAGCCTCTAAAGCGGTCTTAGTCGTTTTTGCTTCTGCCAATTCTTCGGCTTCGCGTGCGGCTTCATTTTTTTGTTCAGCCTTTAAAGTACTGATTGCAGCTTTGGTAGCTTCTTTCGCTAACCCTTTTTTAATTAAAAAATTCGTGGCATAGCCATCGGGAACGTTCTTGATTTGGCCTCGTTGGCCCTTACCACGTACATCGTCTAAGAAAATAACTTTCATGTGTGTTCACTCCTAATTAGATTCTGGATTCTTATCTTCTGGTGCTGTCAGCAAATCAATCAAGGTTTGTTTGACCTCTTCGACTGATTGACCTTCAATTTGAGTAGCGGCATTTGATAAATGTCCACCGCCACCTAATTTTTCCATGTAAACCTGGACGTTGATCTCACCTAATGATCGGGCTGAAATCCCAATCCGACCATCTTCACGGCGCGTGATGACAAAGGACGCATCGACCCCAGACATGGATAACAACGAGTCTGCGGCTTGCGCAGCCGTGACCGGATCATAAACCTGATCATTTTCGCCGACACACAGCGCCATGTCCTGATTAACAAATTCAACCGATTCAATCAAATGATTGCGTTGCAAGTAACTATCAACGTTTTCTTTCATGAATTGTTGCACGAGCAAACTGTCTGCGCCAGCTGAACGTAAATAACTGGCCGCATCAAAGGTCCGTGAGCCGGAACGCAGCGAGAACGACTTCGTGTCAATGACGATCCCTGTCAGCATTGCTGTGGCTTCAATCTTATTGATTGGTTCCGCATCATGCGATTGATACTCGAACATTTCGGTAATCAGCTCACAAGTTGATGACGCATATGGTTCAATATAAACCAAAACTGGGTTTTCCGGAAATTCTTCGCCTCGACGATGATGATCAATAATCATCACGTGATTTTCAAGCCGTTCATAGAGTTCCTTGGACATTGAAATACTTGGCTTAGAATGATCCGCCATGACCAATAAACTTTGGTCGGTCGCTTTTTCCAACGCTTCAGCCGGTGAAATAATCGACGCTTCGATCTTTTCGTCGGCCTTTAGTTGGTCTAACAACCGTTGAATATCTGAATGTAAATTCTGTTCATCCAAGACGATCCAACACTGCTTACCGTTCATTTCTGCAATCCGTCGAATCCCCAAGCAGGCGCCAACAGCATCCATATCAGGTTGATGATGTCCTTGAACAAAGACTTGGTCCGATTGATTCATCAGTTCCTGTAGCGTCTGACTGATCATCCGAGCACGAACCCGCGTCCGTTTCTCCATTGGATTCGTCTTCCCGCCATAGAAACGAGCCGGTTCATCTTCGGCTTTGACCACGACCTGATCCCCACCCCGACCGAGCGCAAGATCCATATTACTTTGTGCCAAGTCCGCCAAGGTATTCATGTTCCGTTCACCGTATGCAATCCCAATACTCAACGTTAGCGGGAAGTTTTGCTTGGAAGTGGACTCACGAATCCGATCTAAAATCCTGAACTTATTCGCCTCAACCCGCTGTAAACTGCTAGCGTAACCTAATAGGAAAAAGTGGTCATCATCCAACCGTTTGAGATACATCCCAAACATTTGCGTCCATTTGGATAATTCATTAGTAACATAATTATTTAAATTCGAAATATCAGTATCAGCCATTGATTGAGTAATTTCATCGTAATTATCTAAAAATATTTGCCCAATCACAAGTTTCTCAGCTTCAAATTGATCTGCCAACTCAGCATACTTCGTCACATCCATCAAATACAACGTATTGGTACTCTGTTGGACGCGTAAATCAAACTGGTAATCTTGCCAACGGATTGTTGCGGGCGTCTCTAAATTAGCACTAACAGCCGCTGCCAGCTCCTCATCAACATCTTCAAGTCGATAACCAATCACATCTTGATTACCAAAGTATCGTTGCAAATAAGGATTGACCCATTCAATCGACTGATCAGCATTAAAAATCAACACCCCAATCGGCATTTGAATGAGGGCTTCTTGCTCCCCACGTTTGATTCGGTACGATAAATCCGAAATATATTCATTAGCACTGGAACTCAATTCGATCAGTGTATTGTACGACATAAAACCGGCCATAATGATGAGTACCAGCACCACCGTGCCAAAGATCCAGTTCATTAAATAACCGGTCACCAAAGTAATCAACGATAAGCCCACGATAACGATTGCTAGTAGGCGTAATTGTTGATTCTGTAAGAAAAATGGAATGTTTTCGCGCGAAAAAAACTTTTTCATTTGAAATTCCCTCAAGTGTTCTCAGTAATAATTATATTTTATCACAAACCAGGGTAACGTTTCAGCGATTGCGGGTGAAAAGGAAGGTTCAACTCGATTCCCGGCACCAAACTAATCAACTCGCCTCGTTTTCCAAAAATTAGGCCAAAATAAAAACCACAGAATAATCTGTGGTTTAACTGGCTTAAATTATTCTTCAGAAACGAATGGTAATAAGCCCATGATCCGTGCGCGTTTGATAGCAATAGTTAAAGAACGTTGGTTCTTAGCACTAGTACCCGTTACACGACGAGGCAAAATCTTGCCTCGTTCTGAAACGAAACGACGTAATAAATCAGTATCTTTATAATCGATGTATTCGATATGGTTAGCGGCGATGAAGTCGACTTTACGACGACGACGGCCACCTCTTCTTTGTTGTGCCATTGGTATTTCCCTCCTCGATATCTGTAGCTAAGCTACTAGAATGGTAAATCATCATCCGAAATATCAATTTGATCCCCATTATTGGCAAACGGATCTGCTTGGTTATTATTGGACCCACTCGTTGGGGCACCATTATTACCAGCAGGCGCATTAGTGCTTGTTGCACTAGTAGGCGCACCATTACCAAAAGGATTATTATTGTTATTCGATGAAGATTGTTGAGGAGCTGCATTTTGGTCTTGACGATTGTACCCATTGTTATTGTTGTACCCAGCGTTACCGCCGTTACCACCATTTGCAGCCTGATGACGTTCAGATTCTGCGCGTGATTCTAATAATGAGAAGTTGTCAACGACCACTTCTGTAACATAAACGCGTTGTCCTTGTTGGTTTTCATAATTCCGGGTTTGAATCCGGCCATCAATCCCAACAAGTGACCCCTTATGGGTAAAGTTCGCAAAGTTTTCAGCAGCTTTACGCCAAATGACGCAATTGATGAAATCTGCTTCACGCTCCCCATTTTGATTAGTAAAACTCCGGTTAACGGCCAAGGTGAACGATGCCACCGCGGCGCCACCAGAAGTGTATCGTAATTCGGGATCTCTTGTTAGTCGGCCAACAAGAACTGAACGGTTAATCATAGAAGTGCTCCTCTCGTAAATTATTTCGAATTAATTAGTCTTCGCGACGAACGATCATGTGACGTAAAATGTCATCATTGATCTTTGAAAGACGATCGAATTCGTTCAATGAAGCATCATCAGTAGTCGTTAAGTTAACGATATGATAAGTACCTTCGGTGAACCCGCCGATTTCGTATGCGAAACGACGCTTCGACCAGTCTTTTGAATCAATTACTTCTGCACCGTTATCGGTTAAGATTTTGTCAAAACGATCAACTAAGGCTGTTTTAGCAGCATCATCGATGTCTGGACGTACGATGTAAGTAATTTCATATTTCTTTGATTCACTCATGAAATTTGCACCTCCTTATGGACTTCAGGCCCTTTCTTTTGAAAGAGCAAGGAAAGTAATCTAATCAAGCTTAGATACTCACGAATTAAAAGTATAACATCTAACTCATTATGTTGCAAGGTTTGAAGCGGCCGACGTACAAAAAATCTCAATCACGTTACAGTTATCAGTTACGACTATTTCCCGGGAAATAGTTTTTATTTCAGAAAAAAAGTTGTGACCAGTGAAAAAATTGGTCACAACTTTTAAACTACTTTAAGCTTCTGAATCTGGTGTATCTGTTGTTGGTTCACTCGTTGCAGCTTCACTCGCTGTTGCATCGTTGCCGTCAGTTTGAGCTCCTTCAGCAGTCGTTTCACCATCAATGGCTTGATCACCGTCATCTTCTGGTTCTGGATCAACCTTCGCCATTGTTGCGACTTGCCCATTATCGTCCAAACGAATCAAACGAACCCCTAAGGTCGCCCGACCAGTTTGTGAGACAGTCGCAATATTAAAGCGAATCATAACCCCTTGGTTAGTCATCACCATAATATCTTCGAGCCCAGTCACAGTCGTCAAACCAGCTAAATGACCATTTTTGTCGGTCACGTTGGCTGTCTTGATCCCTTTACCGCCACGTCCCTTAATCGGATATTCCGCAGCAGGCGTCTGTTTACCATAACCTTTTTCGGTGATGATAAAGACGTTGCTGTCAGGTTTAAGAATATCAAAGCCAATGACAAAATCATCGTCACGAAGTCGAATGCCTCGAACCCCAGCAGCTGTCCGACCCATTGAACGCACCGTCTTCTCATCGAAACTAACAGCATAGCCGTCATGAGTCCCAATGATCATGTTTTGGGCACCATCCGTGATCGTGACACCAATCAATTCATCGTCATCTTTCAACGTAATAGCTTTCAGACCATTACTCCGGATATTTGAGAATTCTTGGACAGGTGTCCGCTTAACGACCCCTTTGACGGTTGTAAAGAACAAGAACTTATCACTATCACTGGCATCACCAGAGACATTGACAACCGCTTGAATCTTTTCGCCAGAGTTAACGCCCAGCAAGTTGATCACTGGGATCCCCTTGGCTGTCCGACCATATTCAGGAATTTCGTAGGCTTTCATCCGATAGACTTTCCCAGCATTGGTGAAGAACAACAACACATCATGCGTTGAAGTCGTCAACAGATGTTCGATAAAGTCATCATCATGGACGTCCATCCCTTGAATCCCACGACCACCACGATGTTGTGATTTGAATTCAGTCGTTGGAAGACGTTTGATATAACCGTTGTGTGTCAAGGTCACAGCGACCTCTTCTTCTTCAATCAGGTCTTCGTCTTCAATACTTAAGACTTCACCGACCATCAATTCAGTCCGACGCGCATCCCCAAATTTACGTTGAATCTCAAGTAATTCTTCGTAGATCAATTGGTTAATGCGTTCCTTGCTAGCTAAGATGGCTTTGTAATCCGCGATTGATTTCAACAGATCTTGATATTCGCTCTCAATCTTTTCACGTTCCAAGCCAGTTAAACGAACAAGCCGCATATCTAAGATAGCCTGTGCTTGCTTGTCAGATAACCCATAGTTATCCATCAACTGGTTCTTCGCAATATCACTAGTTTGTGATTGACGAATGATCGTGATGATTTCGTCGATATGATCAAGTGCAATCCGCAATCCTTCTAGAATATGAGCCCGCGCTTGGGCCTTCTTCAAATCAAACTGCGTCCGCCGCCGAATAACGTCTTCTTGATGTTCCAAATAATAAATCAAGATTTGCTTCAAGCTCAACACTTTTGGTGCGCCCTTAACGATGGCCAACATGTTGAAGCCAAAGTTTGTTTGCATCAATGTCATCTTGTATAAATTGTTCAGAATTACCGAAGCACTGGCATCCCGCCGAACGTCAATAACAACGCGCATCCCTTCACGGTCACTTTCATCGTTGATATCTGTGATACCTTCGATTTCTTTATCCCGTGCTAAGGAGGCAATCCGTTCGATTAATTTAGCTTTATTGACCATATATGGTAATTCGGTTACAACAATGCGTTCCTTACCATTCTTTTGGTCTTGAATATCCACCTTAGCGCGAATAATAATATTCCCGCGACCAGTTTCGTAAGCTTTCCGAATCCCAGACTTACCCATGACGATCCCGCCAGTAGGAAAGTCAGGTCCCGGTACAGCTTCCATCAAGTCCGCCGTCGTCGCATCCGGGTTATCCATCAATAAATGGATGGCCGAGATAACTTCAGACAAGTTATGTGGTGGAATATTTGTCGTCATCCCGACAGCAATCCCAGTCGCACCATTGACTAATAAGTTCGGAAAACGTGCTGGTAATACTTCTGGTTCACGTTCGGTGTCATCATAGTTTGGTTGCCAGTTAACGGTATCCTTGTTGATATCGCGTAACATTTCAACGGCAATTTTACTCAGTCGAGCTTCGGTATACCGCATTGCGGCCGCCCCGTCACCATCGACTGAACCGAAGTTCCCATGACCATCCACTAGCATATAGCGGTAACTAAAGTCTTGAGCCATCCGGACCATTGATTCATAAATTGCGGAGTCCCCATGAGGATGATACTTCCCCATGACGTCCCCAACAATTCTGGCTGACTTCTTGTACGGTTTGTCGGGGGTCACCCCAAGTTCACTCATCCCGTAAAGAATCCGCCGGTGAACAGGCTTCAAGCCATCACGCACGTCTGGTAAGGCCCGCGCCACGATAACACTCATGGCGTAGCTTAGAAATGACGTCCGCATGGTCTTGGACAAGTTCACATCGGTTATTCGATTTGGTAAATCTGATTCAGCCAAGTCTTGTATCCTCCTTCATCTGTGTTTGCCAATTCGTTTTTAAGTTTCTTGATTACTTATTTTGTGCTCGCTTCACCGTCCGCTCGTCGCCGTGACGGGCTGGAACGCTGTGAACACGACTTGAAGCCGACAACCCACGTCTCCAAGCTCGGTTTTCCCTAAGCCACCAAAAGAGCGACTAAGGGAATCCCACGGCTGAGCCCCGGCGACGAGCGGACTAATATTCAGTCCTCACAGTGTCAGGCTATGACGCTGGAGTCGACCAGTAATAACACCGTGGTAAGCCAATTAGCTGGATGTTTTACCCAGCTTAGTGGCTTGGCCAACTTTTCAGACGCGTTCTTCCGGCTGAAAAGCGCCCTGCAGACCGCTCTTTGGCTGCAGGTCTACCTCACAGTGTTATCACTGGTCGACGAAAGCAGCGAAATAACCGCTAGACGTCTAAGTCCTTAACGAACACAGCGTTGTCTTCGATAAATTCACGCCGTGGTTTAACTTGGTCCCCCATCAACATGGAGAACACGCCATCGGCATCCGCTGCATCTTCATCACGAACTCGAAGTAAGCGCCGTTTGTCGGGATCCATCGTGGTTTCCCACAATTGTTCTGCATCCATTTCACCAAGCCCCTTGTACCGTTGTACAACAGGTTTTGGTGATGGCGCTAATTGACCAACGACTTCTTTTAATTCTTCATCAGAATCAATATACTTCACGAATTTACCTTGCCGCACTTGATACAACGGTGGCTGGGCAATATAGACGAATCCGGCATCAACAAGTGGCCGCATATAGCGATAGAACAAGGTCAATAACAACGTCCGAATATGGGCGCCATCGACATCGGCATCGGTCATGATGATCAATTTGTGATAGTTGGCTTTACTTAAATCAAAGTCACCGCCGAAACCAGTTCCCATCGCGGTAAATAGTGACCGAATTTCTTCGTTAGCCAAGATCTTATCGATGCTGGCTTTTTCGACGTTTAAAATCTTCCCACGAATTGGGAGGATTGCTTGCGTCAAACGTGAACGGCCTTGCTTGGCCGACCCACCGGCGGAATCCCCTTCGACAATGAACAATTCACTGATTTCAGGATCTTTACTGGTGTTGTCAGCTAATTTACCAGGTAAATTACTGATTTCCAGACCGCTCTTTTTACGAGTCACTTCACGCGCCCGTTTAGCTGCAACCCGCGCTTTGGAAGCTAACGTCCCTTTATCGACAACTTTACGGCCGATGCTAGGATTTTCCATCAAGTACTTGCTGAAATGTTCAGAGAACAAGCGATCAACCGCAGCCCGCGCATCCGAGTTTCCTAATTTGGTCTTGGTTTGACCTTCAAATTGGGGATCTGGGTGTTTTACGCTGACAACGGCAGTCATGCCTTCACGCACATCTTCACCAGACAAGTTAGAATCATTATCTTTCAACATGCCATTCTTACGAGCGTAGTCATTAATGACCCGCGTTAAAGCGCGTTTGAACCCTTCTTCATGGGTCCCACCTTCGTAGGTATGGATGTTGTTCGTGAATGTCATCAAATTACTGTGATAGTCATCCGTATATTGTAAAGCGACTTCAACGGTAATCCCGTTTTGTTCACCTTCGACGTAAATTGGTTCAGGGAACAAGACCGTTTTATTTTTATCGAGGAATTCAACATAGTGCCGAATCCCGCCTTCATACAAGAAGTCTTTTTCAGTGGGTTCTTCTGGCCGTTCATCGCGAATTGAAATTTGGAGACCTTTGTTCAAGAAGGCCAATTCACGAATCCGAGTCGTTAAAATATCAATATCATAAGTCGTGGTTTCTCGGAAGATATCTGGATCTGGCAAGAAATGGACCACGGTGCCATGCGCATCTTCTGGGCAAGTGTCGATGACTTTCATTGGCGTTTTGACTTTACCACGGGCAAAGTCCATGTAATAAACTTGACCTTCATGGAAAACCTTGACGTCTAGTTCCGTGGATAAGGCATTGACGACCGAAGCCCCAACCCCATGTAACCCACCAGAAACTTTATAACCGCCACCGCCGAATTTACCCCCAGCATGGAGAATCGTGAAAACTGTTTCCAAAGCTGGCTTTCCAGTCTTTGCTTGCGTGCCAACTGGAATCCCACGACCATTATCAGTCACGGTGATACTATTGTCTTTTTCAACGGTCACGTGAATCTTGTCAGCAAAACCAGCTAACGCTTCATCAATCCCGTTATCGACAATTTCCCAGACTAAATGATGTAGTCCTTGACTACTGGTCGTCCCGATATACATACCGGGACGTTTCCGGACAGCTTCGAGGCCTTCCAAGACTTGAATTTGGCTGGCGTCATATTCGCGTGCCCGTTCAAGCTTGGTTTCTTTTTCATTTTCGGTCAATGCGGTTCCTCCTCATGTAAAATGCCATGGTTAACTTCAAATACTTTGGGTTCATTAATTAATTTTCTTGCAACGCCATCCAAACTCGGCGTTGTCAAAAAAGTTTGAACTTTATTTTGAATCGCCGTCAACAGATGTGTCTGTCGTGCGGCGTCTAATTCTGATAACACATCGTCTAATAGCAAGACCGGATATTCACCCGTTTCAGCTTTCATAAGATCAATTTCAGCTAACTTCACCGACAAAGCAGTCGTTCGCTGTTGACCTTGCGAGCCAAAAGTCTGTACATTTTTACCATTGACGCTAAATTGAAGATCATCGCGATGTGGTCCCAGCAACGTTGTGCCCTGAAAAATTTCCTTGGTTTGTTGCTGCGCGTACATTTTTTGTAGCGTTTGATAGATTTGGTCCACCGACGTTAACTCCTCGGTGGCAACTTGCGTCACATAATGAAAGCTGAGTTGTTCCTGGTCCTGTGTAATTTCAGCATGGATCACTTGAGCCCAGTGTTCGAGTTGTTTTAACAGTTCTAAACGTTTGGCAATAATTTCAGCGCCAAACGCCGCCAACTGGTCCGACAACACCCCGAGGTATACCTTATCCTTAGCTTCATGATGATTTAACTGGCGTAAGTATTGATTACGCTGTTTCAGAATTGCTCGATACTGACTAAGGTTATAAAGATAGCGCGGACTCATTTGCCCGAATTCCATATCCATGAAGCGGCGCCGAATTGACGGCGCCCCCTTCACAATCGATAGGTCTTCCGGTGCAAAGACGATCACGTTCAAATTGCCAATATATTGTGACAACTTGGCCTGTTCCAGGTGATTCACTTTGGCACGTTTACCTTTTTTGCCCAGTTCCAACTCTAACGGTAAGCTACCGGTTGCTTTATGTAACCGACCCTTTAAAGTTGCCGTGGACGCCTGCCAGCGAATGAGTTCCTTATCGTTAGCCGTACGATGGCTACGGGTCAGCGCTAAAACATAAATGGCTTCTAGCAAGTTTGTCTTACCTTGGGCATTTTCGCCCAACAATACATTGACACCCTGGCTAAAAGTCACCGCTAACTGCTCATAATTCCGAAAGTCATGCAGTTCCAAATTCTCTAAGTACATCTAATCAGTCGTTTCTGTCCGATTTGAGCGAATAAAAAATGACCCGTTCGCCTCAACTTCAATCGTGTCGCCGGGATAAAGCTTTCGACCACGTCGATCATCGGGTTCACCATTGACTAAGACTTTGGTCTCACGTAAAAACCACTTAGCCTGACCACCAGAACTAATAATGGCCTCTTCTTTTAACATCTGTCCCAAAGTAATAAAGGACGTGTCAATCTGTACTGGCTGTTTCAAAATGTCACCTGCCTAACTTTCAATTACAAGCTATCAAACGTCTGTGCCGAGTGTTTTTGCACACTCCTCAACAGGTTATATTATACCTGTTTTATTATGAAAATTCAATTTATAACGGCATTCAGAGCCATTTTAAGACGATTTAAGCAAAACTAATGTCGGGGTACTCACCTAGGGGTAAATTTGCTAGAATTCGAAAAATTTACGGATTTTCGCGAAATTGGTTAATTTTTTACATCAAAAGTTAGGTCAATTTCGTTTTCATACTGAAATAGACCTTAAATTGAGTCTATTTCGACCTGTTCGATTACAGCCTGAAACAGTTACATGCGCCGATAATGCTATTTTAAGCTCGCCAGACCTACTTTCTAATCCAATCAACGAGAATCGCTCAGATCGACAATCAGTCGACTTATTATCAAAACTGACCGTTGCTTTCCAAACTCACGTCATCTTTCAAACTAGAAATTGTATAAACGTCACTTAACGATGTCACTTTAAAAGTTACACCAGTTGTAATCCTATGATTGCCAAGCGTTTTCAAACCTATAAACCAACAAAAAAAGGCCTCCTATTTCGGTTGAAATTAGGTGACCTTTTGCGCTGATTGTATATTTATTCAGTAATTAGAACGTCCGTACTGGCGTAATCAATTGAATAAAGTTCTCGCCTTCTTCGGTTGGCACCAAAGTGAATGGACGCAATGCCATCGTGAACGAAATCTTGATCATCGCTTGGCCAAAGGAACGGAGTGCTTCTTTCATGTAATCTGGGTTAAATGAAATTTCGAGTTCATCGCCATCTAACTCAGCGGGTTGCAACTGTTCGGTTACTTCACCAACATCGGGTGAGTTACCAAAAATCGTAATAGTCTTATCAGTTGGATTGACTGAGAAACGAACCACGTTATTGCGACTTTCATGTGAAAGCAAGGATGCCCGTTCAATCGCAGCGGATAAAGCAGGTGCCTCAATTTCAACGGTCGTGTTTGATTCTTTTGGAATCAATCGTGAGGTATCGGGGTAGTTTCCTTCCAGCAATCGTGAATAGAACGAGGTGTTACCAAGGACAAAGAGCACTTGATTTTCAGATAAACGCATTTGCACGTCTGGGTTATCATCGCCGATCATCCGTGATAGTTCAGTCAAGCTTTTCCCAGGAATAATCACGTCGTAGTCGGCATTATTAGCTTCTGGTAACTTGATTTTCCGTTGGCTTAAACGATGAGAATCAGTAGCAACAGCCAAAAATTCACCATTAGCCAAAATAAAATGAACCCCAGTTAAAATCGGCCGGCTTTCTTGATTAGAAACCGCGATGACGGTTTGACCAATCAACTCTTTGAAAACATCACCAGCCAAAGTAATGGTGTTGGTCGTATCAATTTCTGGCAGATGCGGATAATTTTCAGGATCTAAGCCATTAATTGTAAAGGAAGCGGCGCCAGAAGTAATTTGGGTTTGAAAGCCGTCGGTAACGGCAACTGTCATCGTATCTTCTGGTAACTTTTTAACGATTTCGCTAAAGAAACGCGCTGGTAACACAATTGAACCGGTATCTTCAACAACTAATGTATTGTTATCGTCGTCTGCTGGAATTGTTGTTTCAATGGAAATGTCAGCGTCGCTACCCGTTAAGGTAATGCCTTCAGTAGCAACGTCTAATTTTAGTCCCGTTAAAATGGGAATCGTTGTTTTTGATGAAATAGCGCGTTGAACATTATTTAACTCTTTAATAAATGCAGATCGATTGATTGTGAACTTCATAACTGAATCCTCTCTTCTTCGTGATGTCTCTATATTAGATTAAGTAATAAAAGGTCGTAGTAATAGTAGAGCAGTGGGTAATGTGGAAAAGTTTTAGAAATGCGATGACTGTCGAGTTTTCCACATGTGCATAAGTTGTGGAAAACTTTTTGAGTTATGCCCTTTTATCCACACTAAGCTTTAAGCTGACTTTTCAAATCTCCGATGGCTTGTTGAAGATCAAGGTCAGTTTTAAGTGCTGCTGCAATTTTATCATAGGCATGGATGACCGTGGTATGATCCTTACCGCCAAATTCATTCCCAATGCGCGGTAAAGAGCTATCCGTTAATTCGCGGGATAGGTACATTGCAATCTGTCGTGGCATAACGATTTGCTTATTACGTTTTTTACCCTTTAATTCGGCCATTGTGACGTGATAATACTTCGCGACTTTTTCCTGAATGACCGGAATTGAGACTTCCGATAATTTATTGCTTAAATTGAGACTCTTCAAAGCATCTGCGACTAAACTTGTGGTGATTGGTGAGTTATTCAAACGTGAATAGGCTTGAACACGTGCCAAGGCACCTTCAAGTTCACGGACGTTGGAATCAATTTGTCCCGCGATGTAACTTAACGTGTCATCGGGAATGTCGATGCCTTCTAAATCGGCTTTATTCCGTAAAATTGCGATCCGGGTTTCAAGATCCGGTGGTGTGATATCAACAGATAAGCCCCATTTGAATCGAGAAACTAGCCGATCTTGTAATTTTGGAATCTCGTTTGGTAACCGATCAGAAGTGAGGACGATTTGTTTATCATCTTCATATAAAGCATTGAAAGTATGGAAGAACTCTTCTTGCGTTGCTTCCTTATTAGCAAAGAATTGAATATCGTCGACCAACAGGAGATCAACGTTACGGTATTCTTCCCGAAAAGATTCTTGCGTCCCCGTTTGGATGGCGTTGATCAAGTCATTCGTGAAAGCTTCACTCGTCACGTATTTAACCTTGCTATTCGGGTCGGTCTCTAATAATTTGTTACCAATAGCGTGCATCAAGTGGGTCTTGCCCAACCCGACGCCCCCATAGAAAAACAACGGATTATACATTGTGCCTGGTTCTTCGGACACGACTAAAGCCGCGGCGTGCGCCATTTGGTTACCTTTACCAATGACAAAGCTTTCAAATGTATATTTTGGGTTGAGTTTCGTTTCCCGCATAAATGTGGGGGTAGTTGCAGTGGCTGCTTCACCAGATGCAACGTTACCGGTAGTCGCTTGCGATTTTTTCGTAAGCTGCTGACGTTCTTCTTCAGTTATCATCACTGGCGTAATCTGCTCGTTAGTTGCTTGGAAGGCATAATCTGTAAATTTGGCCGCCAAGTTGTTTTCCCAATAATCGCGATGTAATTTAGTCGGAACTTCAATTGTCATCTGTAAATTATTGAGTTGGAGTGGTTTCGCCGGTTCGACAAACGTCTGAAAAGTGATCGATGAAAGATCACCTTTCATGGAGAACTTAATGATATTCCATAAGTCATTACGTTCCAGCACGTGGATACCCCTTTTCTTAAAAAACGTAATTCTATTCTAGCATGAACAACTGGAGTTTTCCACAAGTGGACAAACAGATGTTAAAATAAATCACAGGGTGTTTTTAGTGTTGTCCACAGGATGTTCAAAAAAAGTCCTTAGCTTAAATTTGTTCGAGTTATACACAACGGAGCGTTCAAAATTAAGCTTGCTACAATAGACTTTAGAAGAGTTATACACACTCAAAATAACTCTTGTGGATAACTAAATCACAGGCTGTCATTTTGTCGATAAGCCTGTGCACAAATTGGGGACAGCTAAAAAGGCTACGAGGTGTTTCCACAAGCTTTTTCCTAAAAGGATTAAATGTATAGGGCGTTTTAATATAAGGGCAAAACAATTTTATGGTTTTCAAAATTGACAATATATGCTATAGTATTCAGGAAATGCGTTTAGAGTTTGACTGCGTTTTGAAAATAACGACTTAATCGAATTGATTCATGTCATTATAGAGAAGGAGGTGTCATGATGAAGAGAACTTACCAACCAAAGAAGCGGCATCGTCAACGTGTCCATGGTTTCCGCAAACGGATGAGCACCAGCGATGGCCGTAAAGTGTTAGCCCGTCGACGCCAACGAGGCAGAAAAGTATTGTCTGCATAGGCCACTGATAATCAGTGGCTTTTTCTTTACAGTCCTAGACCTTCATTAGTCTAGGACTGTAAAGTTATGTAGCAATTCGCTCAGGTTAGCTTGAGTGCACACATGGAGATGGATTATGCGAAAATCATATCGGGTAAAAAAAGAAACTGAGTTTCAGCAAGTTTTTGAGACCCGCAACTCGTATGCCAATCGTCAATTTGTCATTTACGTTTTGGATAAACCGGAGCAACCGCATTTTCGGGTCGGCATCTCAGTCGGTAAAAAGATTGGGAATGCGGTGGCTCGGAACTGGGTTAAGCGCCGGATTCGGCAATCAATCACTGAGTTGAAACCGCAACTCAAACAAGATGCGGATTTTCTCGTCATTGCTCGACCAACCGTTGCCGGTAAGTCGCAAGCCGAAACCAAAGCTTATCTTAGCCATGCGCTAAAGCTAGCGCACCTGCTGGACAATGATTAAAGTGAGGACATTCGTTTGAAAAAGTACAGAAAAATACTGGCAATGCTGGCCGTACTAGCCTTAGTGTTAGTTTTGAGTGGGTGTAGTAATACCCCAATCACGGATAAGAGTACCGGGTTTTGGGATGGCTTGATCATCTTGAATTTCTCACGGGCGATTATTTGGCTGGCACACTTGTTTGGTCATAGTTATGGACTTGGGATCATCGCGTTTACGTTGATTATCCGAATCATCATCTTACCGTTGATGATTTTCCAAACTCGGAGCATGGTTGCGATGCAAGAAATCCAACCGCAGATGAAAGCTTTGCAAAAGCAATATTCATCACGCGATATGGAAACTCAGCAGAAGCTTCAATCCGAGATGAAGAAGTTATACTCACAGTATGGCGTTCATCCAATGGCCAGCATGTTGCCGTTGCTAGTTCAAATGCCAGTTTTGATTGCCTTATACCAAGCAATTTGGCGGACGCAAGCGTTGAAGACGGGCTCGTTCTTATGGTTGCAACTTGGGAGTAAAGATCCGTATTACGTTTTGCCAATCCTAGCGGCGTTGTTCACGTTTGCTAGTTCGTGGTTGTCGATGAAGTCGCAACCAGAGCAAAACGGGATGACCACTTCGATGACGTACTTGATGCCAGTGATTATTTTGATTACTGCCATCAACGTACCATCCGCGTTGTCCTTGTACTGGGTTATTTCCAACGCTTTCCAAGTTGGTCAAACCTTACTACTTCAAAATCCCTTCAAGATTAATCGCGAACGGGAAGAGAAGAAGAAAAAAGAACGTGATCGTAAACGCGACCTTGAAAAAGCTAGAAAGCGTGCGATTCGGAATCATAAACGTTAAATACAAATGGACCTGCCCATGTGGTGGGTCTTTTTTTGTAGAGTGGTAAAATCAACGGGTTGCTAGCGAGCATTATCGTGGCTAAATCATTGCTCGGCGTTTTTCCGAGCAGTGATTTAGCTGGGATAAGCGGAACTCGCAGTTGGTTTTACCACGTTTCGACTATAAAGCTAAGAAAAGTGCCTAATCCCCAGCCAAAATAAGCACGCCTTCAATTTTTACCATTCAGTCAACAATAATTCTCGTCGCTAAATTTATCCTTTCGTGACCAACAAACTGTCCAATCATGCCCTCGATTCCCGCCTGCCATGGTGTAATGCTATAATAGTCCTAGGTATTTTTATCGAGGAGGAAATCGGATGACAGTATTTGAAGGTAATACCGTCGCAGCTGCCATGGCAGCTGGTTTAAAACAAATGCAATTAAACCGCGATCAAGTTGAGCTTGAAGTTCTCGCGGAACCCAAGAAGGGCTTTTTAGGAATCGGTAAGCAGGCGGCTAAGGTTCGTTTAACTGCGAAACCACAGCCAAGTTCACAAGCAAAGGTGTCGGTAAGTGCGGCAACGATCGTTAAGCCACAATCACAAGCTGAGGAGCCTGCCACTAGTGCGCCAGTGGCTAAGAAGTCAGTGAAGACCGTGGCACCAAAAGTCAGTGTTTCAAAGCCAGTCGTCACTTCAGCACCAGTTTCAGCGCAACCAGTCGTGACTTCGGCGGCAACCATGAGTGTGACCGACACGGCTGCCGACACCACGGCCCCAGTGCGAACCCCGGAACAAATTGCGGCCCGGCAAGCGGCTAATGAAACGGCCGTCCGTGAGTTAAGTGCCTACTTGCTAGAAGTTGTGAAGCAACTTGGTATTACGGCTGATTTGGATGTCGACTTTGGCAATCGCTATGCCACGCTTAATTTTGATACGGCGAAGCAAGGGCTCTTGATTGGCAAACATGGTCGGACAATTAATGCTTTGCAAGATTTGGCACAGGTGTATATGAATCATCATGGCGCGTCTCACGTGAATGTTGTTTTGGACGTCGATGATTATCGTGAACGACGTGAGGAAACTTTGCAACGCTTGGCAGAAAGTACCGCGCGTGAGGCCATTGCGACTGGTAAGCAGGTTTTCTTGGATCCAATGCCCTCTTTTGAGCGCAAATTGATTCATGCGGAACTTGCCAATAATCGGCACGTTACAACGTTCTCAGAGGGCCGAGATCCGCATCGGGCCGTTGTTGTGGCCGCTCGTAAATAAGGAAATATTTGGCGGGCAAACAGGCGTTTGACAAACGACAAATGTGCTATTATAGTAAGTGTTAATCATTCTTATCTTTTAGATAAAGTAGTCAAAGTGCTTTATCCACGCTTTAAGGTGGCGTGGAGTAGGCACTTTTTTTCTGCATTTTAGGACATATTATTAACTAATTGACGGCAAAATTTGGTATGGTATTAGGCGGTAAAACGCTGAAACGACGTTAAGAAAGGACTTGATCGGTTATGCCAACGACCACGGAATTTGATACAATTGCGGCGGTTTCGACGCCACCTGGTGAAGGTGGGATTTCTATCATTCGCATTAGCGGTGATAAGACATTTGATGTAATAGCAAAGATTTTTAAAGGGAAGGATCTAAGAAAGGTTCATTCACACACAATTAATTATGGCCATATTGTGGACCCCGAGTCACAACAGGAAGTTGATGAAGTGATGGCTTCCGTCATGCGAGCACCTAAGACGTATACACGTGAAGATGTGATTGAAATCAACTGCCATGGTGGCCTTGTTGCGACTAACGAAATCTTGCAACTGATTCTGAGCCACGGCGCACGAATGGCCGAACCTGGTGAATTTACCAAGCGAGCCTTCTTAAATGGTCGTTTGGACCTCTCGCAAGCTGAAGCTGTTATGGATCTGATTCGTGCCAAAACGGATAAGTCCATGAAAGTGGCGCTAAACCAATTAGATGGTGACCTATCAACCTTAATTCGTCATTTACGTCAAGATATCTTGGATGTGTTGGCGCAAGTTGAAGTTAATATTGATTATCCTGAATATGACGCAGTTGAAGCGATGACAACCAAGATGCTGAAAGAAAAAGCAGCCGAAGTCAGTCAAAGTATCGACCAACTTTTAGCTACGGCCAAGCAAGGTAAAGTCTTGCGTGAAGGGCTGGCAACGGCCATTATTGGTCGGCCGAATGTTGGTAAATCGAGTTTGCTGAATCATTTGTTACATGAAGATAAGGCAATCGTGACTGATGTTGCTGGGACGACCCGGGATGTCATCGAAGAATATGTGAATGTCCGCGGTGTACCGTTGAAATTAGTCGATACTGCCGGGATTCGTGATACTGACGATAAGGTCGAAAAAATTGGGGTCGAGCGCAGTCGTAAAGCGATTGGTGCGGCTGATTTAGTCTTGTTAGTATTGGATAATAGTCAACCGCTCACGGCGGAAGATGAAGCCTTATTAGCCGATACAAAGGATTCTAAACGAATTGTGATTTTGAACAAAACTGATTTGCCAGCGCAACTAGATCAAACGAGATTAGCTAAATTTGTAGATGCGAGTGACGTGTTAAGCATGTCCGTCCTACAACGCGCGGGTGTTGAGCAACTTGAACAACGGATTGCAAAGTTGTTCTTTAGTGAAGGCATTGAGAGCAGTCAGAATAGCGTCATGGTGACTAATGCGCGCCATATCGGGTTATTAAATCAAGCTAAACAGGCGTTACAGGATGTCCAAACAGGGATTGCAACTGGCATGCCTGTCGACTTGGTTCAAATCGATATGACCCGTTGTTGGGAATTTCTCGGTCAAATTACCGGGGACAGTTATGAAGACGAATTAATCGACCAATTATTTAGCCAATTCTGTTTGGGTAAGTAAACGGTACGGAGGAAAGATTTAATTATGACAGAAGTAAAGGAATATACTGGTCGCGACTATGATGTGATCGTCGTTGGTGCCGGTCATGCCGGTTCTGAAGCTGCTTTAGCAGCCGCACGGATGGGCAATCGCACGTTGTTAATGACCATTAATTTGGATATGGTCGCCTTTATGCCTTGTAACCCATCTGTTGGGGGACCAGCTAAGGGAATCGTTGTGCGCGAAATTGATGCCTTAGGTGGCGAAATGGGTCGTAATATCGATAAAACCTATGTCCAGATGCGGATGCTGAATACGGGTAAAGGCCCAGCCGTGCGGGCATTACGGGCCCAAGCCGACAAGCATGCTTACCATTCAGAAATGAAACACACGATTGAACGCGAACCTAACTTGACCTTGCGTCAAGGAATTGTCGATGGGTTAATCGTTGAAGATGGCGTCTGCAAAGGGGTTATCACCAACACGGGGGCGCGTTATAGTGCCAAAAGTGTCGTCTTAACCACTGGGACCGCGGCTCGCGGGAAGATTATCATCGGTGAACTGATGTATTCTTCGGGTCCGAACAACTCCCAACCAGCCATGAAATTATCTGGTGATTTGGAACGCCTTGGTTTTGATCTCGAACGGTTTAAGACTGGGACACCACCACGAGTTGACGGTAATACTATCGACTACAGTGTGACCGAAGAACAACCTGGTGATCCAGAACCACATCACTTTAGTTTTGAAACTAAAGATGAAGATTACTTGGATTTGACGCATCAATTATCTTGCTGGTTAACTTATACTAATGAAACCACGCATAAGATTATTCGTGAAAACTTAGATCGCGCGCCGATGTTTACTGGCGTGATCGAAGGGGTCGGCCCTCGTTATTGTCCTTCAATTGAAGATAAGATCGTTCGTTTCGCTGATAAGAAACGGCATCAACTCTTCTTGGAACCAGAAGGCCGGAATACGGATGAATGGTATGTTCAAGGGTTATCGACTTCGATGCCTGAAGAAGTTCAACAACGGATTCTGCATTCAATCAAAGGGCTAGAAGACGCTGAAATGATGCGTCCTGGTTACGCGATTGAATATGATGTGGTTGCCCCTTACCAATTGAAGGCCACTTTGGAAACTAAGTTGGTTAAGAACCTCTACACTGCGGGTCAAACGAATGGGACTTCTGGGTATGAAGAAGCTGCCGGACAAGGCTTGATGGCCGGAATTAATGCCGGTTTACGTGCGTTGGATCGTGGTCAATTCACCTTGAAGCGGAGCGATGCTTATATTGGTGTCATGATTGATGACTTAGTGACTAAAGGAACCAACGAACCTTACCGTCTGCTAACGAGTCGTGCCGAATATCGATTGATTCTACGCCATGATAACGCCGATTTACGTTTGACCGACAAAGGGCGTGAACTTGGGCTGATCGATGATGATCGCTATGCGGTTTTTGAAGCTAAGCGTCAAGCAATCACAGACGAACTTGACCGCTTAGACAACATTCGAATCAAGCCCAATGACGCTGTTAACCAGTTCTTGATTGCGCACAATTCTGGCGCCCTTAAGGATGCAGTTTTGGCGACTGACTTCTTAAAGCGGCCGGAAGTGCGTTACGATGATTTGATGAAATTTATTCCAGCACCGGCTGAACCATTGGAACGCCACATTGTGGAACAAGTTGAAATCCAAATCAAATATGCGGGCTACATTAAAAAAGCCGAAGAACGGGTAGCGCATTTGAAGAAGATGGAAGCGAAGAAGATTCCTGATCGGATTGATTATGATGCGATTGATGGCCTAGCAACTGAAGCCCATCAAAAGTTGAAGAAAATCCAACCAGCGACAATTGCGCAAGCCTCACGAATCAGTGGCGTTAACCCCGCTGATATCGCTATCCTGAGTGTTTACATTCAACAAGGGCGAATCGCTAAGGTTCAAGATTAAACGAAATAAGTGATATATATATGAGCGCTAGTCATCTTTTACGGTGGCTGGCGTTTTTTTATAGTTGAGATTGTTGCCTACCCGACAGGCGGCAAGCAAGCATGGTTAAAGATTGAACAGTGAGGTTACGAATTTGTAAACCAATTGACTATTATCGGACAGGAACCCGTAATTGGGCTATAATTATTGAAAGTTACCATGGGGATAAGGGAGAAACGGGTGGATGAAAACTTTTAAAAATATCATGAGTTGGGTATTACCAATTGTCGTGGGGCTGTTGATTGCCATGGTGATTCGCCACTTTGTGTTCACGATGGTTCGTGTCGATGGGCCATCAATGGAACCTAATTTGGAGAATAGTGAACGTGTCGCTGTGGTTAAACCGGCCAAAGTTAAACATTTGAGCGTGATTGTTTTTTATGCGCATAATGTTGACCCGGACGCGCATTCCAAGACGGTGAAATATGTGAAACGTGTGGTTGGCATGCCTGGTGATACGGTTAGTTCGCGAGACGGCAAGCTATACATCAATGGCAAGGCGTTAAACGAGAAATTCATTAGCCAATTTGAACGGACACAAGGCACTGGCAATTGGGATCTAGGTGGTTTGACAGACAAGTATGGTTGGACCGTCAAGACGACGCGAGTGCCCAAGAATAGCTACTTTGTTTTAGGCGATCATCGCTCGGTTTCAAACGATAGTCGTTATTGGGGGTTTGTTCCGGCGAACAAGGTTTTAGGTGTTGTTAAGGTGCCGTTCTGGGACACCAACGCGACTAAACGTCATAATGTAAATTCAATCAGTTATTAGAAAAATAAACGGCTAACCATCAATGAAAATTTGGTGATTGGTCGTTTTTGTTTAGAAAAGTAAACAAATTGAGCCCGTTTACATTGAACTCCAGTGCCAACAAGGCTAAAATTGTGACCAATGAGATAAAATTAATTTTAAATGAGTATTGATGGAGGTAATTAAATGGCAACTGAATTAACGAAAGCCGCGCTGACTGCACTTCGTACTAAACAGGCAGAAGATCAACTCGCACCTGTTTTGACCCGCGCAATCACCAAAAACGGCATTAAAGCCACTAGTTATGATAACCAAGCAGCCAGCCGGTTAGATCGGACCTTTTCGATTGATCTGCCTACAGGCAAGGTTAGTAATCAGAAGCACAGTGGCCGTTGTTGGGAATTTTCATTATTAAATACCTTACGACACAAATTTGCGACTAAGTACCACGTCAAAGATTTTGAATTATCACAAAATTATTTATTTTTCTGGGATAAAATTGAACGCGCTAACATGTTCTACCGTAATGTGGAACAAACTGCTCGCCAGCCAATTAATGATCGTTTAGTCCAGTTTTTATTTGATAATCCTGGTGAAGATGGTGGTCAATGGGCGATGGCTGCGAGTCTCGTGCAGAAGTACGGTGTGATACCAGCGAGTGCAATGCCTGAGACTTTCAACACGACTAACACTAGTGATTTTCAAGAGGTTATGAGTCGGAAGTTACGTAAAGATGGGTTAAAGCTCCGTCAATTGGTCATGGATGGGGCCGATGAAGCCGAACTCCAGTCACTTGAAAAAAGTATGTTACAAGAAGTTTATCGCATTGCGGTGTATTCTTTCGGTGAACCACCAATGACTTTTGACTTGGAATACCGGGATGATGATAAAAATTATCATCGCGAAGCCGGTTTAACGCCTCAGGACTTCTATCAGAACTATTTTGATACTGATCTGGATGACTATGTGGTAGTGACTAATTCACCAGATAAGCCATTAAATCAGCTATATAGCTTACCAGATGAGGACAACGTCATTGGTGGTAAACCGATTGAATTTTTGAACGTCGATATGGGTGTTTTGACGGATGTGGCGGTACAACAACTCAAATCTGGCGAAACGATTTGGTTTGGTAATGATGTGTTACGCCAAATGGACCGGAAAGCGGGTTATTTGGATGCCCATTTATATGAATCTGCTAAATTATTTGGCATCAACGGTCATTTGACCAAGGCCCAACGGTTACAGACGGGCGAGGGTGAAGTGAGTCACGCCATGACGTTAACGGGTGTTGATATCGTTGATGACACACCAACTAAATGGAAAGTTGAAAATAGTTGGGGCGAAGCTAATGGTGACAAAGGCTATTTTGTGATGACACAAGACTGGTTCGATGAGTATGTCTATGAAGTTGTTGTTCACAAACAGTTTCTCGCACCAGAGTTTCAAGCATTGCTTAAGGAACCAGCACGGCGATTGCCAGCCTGGGATCCGTTGCACTAAACCTGATGGGAGGAAAACACATGAGTATTTTTGCAGAACGACTCGAAACCGCGATGCAGCACGCCCAAATGACGTCCGCCCAATTAGCCAAAGCGACCGGGATTGGTCGGTCATCGATTAGTCAGTGGTTGAGTAGTAAATATGTGGCCAAACACGATAAAGTTGTCACTTTGGCAACTGCACTAAAGGTAGAGCCGGAGTGGTTATTGGGTGCTAAAAGCTCTGTCACTGCTACGGAACCGGTGAGTTCAGTTGATCCCGAACTTGTCACGATTTGGGAACAGTTAGATGCGGCTGGACGCAAGAAGTTATTGAAGAAAGCTCATCGGTTAGTTGAGAAAGATAAAGCACCGACTGGCAAGAAAAAAGGTAAAAAGAAGAAAAAAGCGAAAGCTTAACTAAAAATGAGTCTGGGATAAGATCCCAGGCTCATTTTGTTATTCCTAATATTTATAGCCGAAACGTGGAACAAAAGGCTGCGACCGCCGCTTAGCTACGAAAGTCGAACGATTGAAAATGCCAATCATTCGACTTTCTAGGCTATGTTCGGTAGCAAACCGCCTTTTGTCCCACTCTCCTAATTTGATTTTTAAGTTAACTTATTTGGGCCATTTTTCCCAATCTTTAGCCCAGAATAGTCCCATGACCCCTTCGCCAACGTGAACGCCGACGACTGGACCGATTTCACTCTGGTCAATGGTCAAGCCAGGGAAGCTTTCGGCAATATCTGCGACCCAAGCGGCTTGCAATTTAGGGTTATTCCCATTAACAATCGTAATTCGCAATGGATAGTCGGTTGTTTCGATGGCAGCGGCCAATTTTGCCTTAATTGCAGCATAGGCCCGTCGCATGGTGCGTTCCTTCTCAATGGCGACGATTTTTCCATCTTCAAAAGTTAGCACTGGTTTGATACGTAATAAGTTACCAACCAAGCGTGACGCATTAGAAAGGCGGCCCGTGCGTACCAAATGGCTGAGGTTATCGACGACGAAGTAAACTTCGGTCGTATCGCGCAAATGTTTAAGTTGGGCAATCACTTCTTCAGGTGTCTTGCCTTCCGCGATTAATTTAGCTGCTAAAAGCGCCATGTTGGCCTCACCCGCGGCGGTAATTAAGGAATCAAATGGATAAACTTTAATGTTTGTAATATTTGGTAGATAGCTTTCAAGGTTAGTGATGAAACTGGTGATGCCAGAAGAAAGATGAATACTAATTACGGCATCATAACCGTCAGCAGCTAACTGGTCATACATCTGCTGCATCTGACCCAACGTGATTTGTGTGGTTGTTGGTAATTCTGGTGCGGTCCGCATCCGTTCATAAAATTCTTTGGACGTGATTTCAACGTTTTCCAAGTAAGTCTGTTGACCAAAGATAACGGTAATCGGAACGACAAAAATATTATATTTTTTGATATCGGCGGCCGATAGATAACTTGCACTATCGGTAACAATTGCTGTTCGCATTTTTCCCCTGCTTTCATCGTGACAGATTATGCTGTATTATACCGCTTGTGCTGTGTTGAATGCTAGTTTTCATGAATGTGTGCGCTAGGGGGCTGATTTACAAGATTATTTTCCCAGGGTAACAATTAGCGCTGAAGTTGTATTCTAATGCTAAAACCGCCATAATAACTTTAATGATGGGGGAGGGTGATCAACGATGGCAACAATTGAAATTAAAACGGCAACGGCGGCGGATCGAGCTGCGTTGGCTGAGATTTATTTGATTGACCGGCAGCAAGATTTTCCATGGGTGACAGATCCTCAATTGGCTGATTTTGAACACGATAGCCGCGGGGAATTTATTCAGGTTGCATGGGTGGACGGTCAGCGCGCTGGTTTCTGTTCGTTATATCGGTTAGCAAACTTTATTCATCTTTTATTCATTGCACCGGAGTTTCGACAAATGGGGATTGGTGAAAGCTTGTTGACGGAAATGCGTCAATACGCGACGGAACCTATGACGCTCAAATGTGTCATGGCCAATGAGGGCGCCTTAAAATTTTATGCACGGGTTGGGTTTCAGATTGTGAAGGCCGATCGCGATGCTTTACCCCCGAATTACACGTTACGTGATACGCATACTGAACAATATGTCGCCTTAAATTTAAATTAATTCACAAAACTGAATAAAATTATCAAGTGTGAGCAAAAAGGAATTACTAGCAATTTTGGTAATTCCTTTTACTCACATTTATTTTTAATAATGCACTTGACACAGACTAAATCACGCGCTAAACTCAATTCATAAATTAAATTTTGATTAAAAACTTTGAAAAGGAACGGAATTAAGCGTGTCCAGTTAGCGAGCTGTAGATTGGTGTGAGGCAGTCTGGATAACTTAG
Organism: Lactiplantibacillus daoliensis; assembly: GCF_005405005.1. Taxonomy (GTDB): domain Bacteria; phylum Bacillota; class Bacilli; order Lactobacillales; family Lactobacillaceae; genus Lactiplantibacillus; species Lactiplantibacillus daoliensis. The sequence goes on from NZ_BJDH01000003.1 coordinate 100,070, forward strand.
TTATGATCACCTTTGAGTTGAACCCCGAAATTAAGTGGAGGCGGTTCTGGATGGTACCCATTAGTGTACCGGCGTATCGCATTTTGCTGTACGCGCTAAGGTATTCATTGTGAGATGAATGCGAACAAAGGTGGTAACCCGTTATCGACGTCCTTTAACTAACTCAGTAGAGCTAGTGAAGGACGTCTTTTTTTAGTCAATTCAAGGTGGTGAGGACGATGAAATCGGACATTAGAGTGGCTGGTACCCAACAGAAATGGCCAAGGGGGGCCAGTCCACTGACGACTTTGACGGATAGCGATTTGAACGTCCAATCAGCTCAGTCGTCGAAACGGTCATAAAGTTCACATAGTAGTAATCAGCTTAGCTTGCGAGCTAAACACATAATAAGTTTTAACACATAGTAACAACACTTATCACTGAATTAATAACACACATAGAAATGGAGTCTTAGCTTATGACGACAAATACGAAAGCAACAGAAACTGAAGTGGCCCAGCAATTATTTGAGGCCTATCAAACGCAACATGCTTTAAAAATGGCAGATTTTGAGACGGCAGTTGCTGATGAAGACGCGGCCTATCGTGTTCAAGCTGAATTGACCGCGTTAAAAAAGCAACCGGTTGGCGGCTACAAGGTTTCGCTAACTAGTGCCGAAACTCAAAAGATGTTCGATGCACATACGCCATTATATGGCGCTCAGGTCGCAAGTCATTTTTTAGCAGCGCCAGCGATGGTTCGACTGGGACAGTTAATGGCACCACTCGTTGAGGTGGAATTGGTTTTTAAAGCTAAGGAAACTTTGTCAGCGACAGATTCACTAACTGACTTGTGGCATAAGACGACTGTGGCGCCAGGCTTAGAATTACCAGATTCGCGGTTTGCAGACTGGTTCCCAAGTTTACCAAAGAATTTGGTTGTTGCCGATGCGGCCGTTGGTGGTTTAGTTGTCTATGGTGAAGAGCATGATACGGATCAACGCTTTGATTCAGTTGATGCTGTTGCGACTGTCAACTGTCGTTTAACACATGATGGTCGAGAGCTTAAAACTGGTACAGCCAGCGAGGTGCTCGGAAATCCCTTAAAGTCGTTACACTGGTTGGTGGGCAAACTAGCAGAACAAGGAAAAACCTTAAGCGCTGGGCAACGGGTCTCTTCTGGCACTTTCGTGTTACCACCGCATTTAACAGCGGGGCACTGGCAGGCTGATTTTGATCAGCAACTTGGAGCAGTTGTTTTAGATGTCAGTCATGATTAAGTATATTAGAAAAAAACGGTCGTCACATTTTTGTGGCGGCCGTTTTGATGTTTCACGTGAAACATTATTTATTTAAACGATGATAATCTTTGTCAAAATAGTTACCATTACGAATATCGTCAGGTAAACCTTGATAAGGTTCTTCGCTGATGACATCGTCATTATTTTGACCAGCATCACCCATATACGTAATTGTCGCAAATTCTGGAACGACTAATTTTGGATAAGTTGCGTATTTTTCACGAGCTTCTTCCATTAAATCAATGTGTTCATTTTGGAAAGTTACTGTGATTTCAGGATGTTCTTGAACCCATTTCGGGAAGAAGATGGTGCCGTTAACTTTACCTTCGTTTGGTAAAAAGTCTAACGCAACGTCAGTACCAGTTGGTTCTGTCCAAGCAACCTTATAGATACCTTCGGTGAGCATAACGATATTAGCTTCCTGGTCTTTGACCCAACGACCAGCGACCATCCCGCCGTGAATTCGGTAGTCAACGGTATGATCGTTTTTAGCGTACCATTCGTATTCCCAACCGTTATCGTAAGTGTAGATAAAGTGAGTTCCTAGAAAATCGTCTAAAGTTTTAAATGTTTTAGTCATATTAGTTTTCCCTCCGTAATTAAAAGTACAAGTAAAGTAAAACATGTAACTTATTACATGTTTTAAACAACAAGGTTAGTGTATACTGAAGTTAATCATTCGTCAAGGAGGAAAGTCCCATGGCGCAAAAAAACAAACTACAATTCATTATTCTTGGGTTGTTAGATCAACAACCATTGACTGGTTATGACTTGACCAAAGCTTTTGATCACGAAATCGGTGAATTCTGGCAAGCACAACACAGTCAAATCTATCCGCAGCTAAAGCGGCTTGAGGAGCAGGGCTATATCACCCATGAAATCACGATTAGTGGCGAAAAACTCGAGAAAAAACTTTATCATACGACACCCACGGGGCAGGCAGTCTTAACGACCTGGATTACTGCTGGAACGCCGGAGCTCACCGCGACTAAAGATGAGTTTATTTTAAAGCTCTATTTTGTGCGGACGAATCGCGATCCACGCTTGCCAGAAATGTTGCTGGAACAGTTACAACTTCATGTTGATAAAAGTGAGCATCTACAGGCAAGATTGGCGACAGTCTTTCCAACTAAAAAGTCACAGGCTGAAAACTTTGGTCATTACTTGATTTTGCAACATGCGATTGGTCGAGAAAACTATTACGTGACTTGGTTAAAACAGACCTTAGCGGCCTTACCTAAATAAGCTGGTTGGATCGGAAAAAGCGTTAATGAACGCCCACGTTCGGCTGGTGAATGGGTTATAATAATAGTGGCAATTACCAATTCAACTCAATGAGGAGGGTCACAAAAATGGATAGTCATCAAATGAATGAACCGTTGATTTATCGTCGAATTCTTTTGACGGTGGATGAAGATGATAATACGTCTTCAGAACGGGCTTTTCGGTATGCAACGACCTTAGCACGCGATTATAGTGTGCCACTCGGAATCGTTTCCGTGATGGAAAGTGAAGATATCAATATTTTTGATTCACTGACGCCGTCTAAGATTCAGGCTAAACGAAGGCATGTCGAGCAAGTGGTACAAGACTATGTCAAATTAGCAGAAAATAGTGGGATTAAACAAGTTGAACCGCTGGTATATGAAGGCGGGGATGTCGACGATGTGATTTTGGAACAAGTGATTCCGGATTTTAAACCGGACTTGTTGGTCACGGGTGCCGATACGGAATTTGCACACTCGAAGATTGCTGGTGCAATTGGACCGCGGTTAGCGCGGAAAGCGCCAATCTCCGTAATTGTCGTGCGTTAAAAAATTAAAAATTTAGCTCAACCCCCTCAGGAGTTGTAGATACGCAGAAAGAGGGCGTACCGTTTTGAAAAAGGAAACGGGCGAAAAAAAGCAGTCCAGTAAGTTCATTAAAGAAACTGGCTCGCAACGTAAGAGCTTAGATGAAATCAATGGGACGATCGAGGTCCCAGAAGATAAAGGTTATTTTCGGACATTATTGGCTTATACGGGGCCAGGAGCGCTAATTGCAGTGGGGTATATGGACCCTGGGAACTGGATTACGTCGATTGGTGGGGGTGCGAGTTTTAAGTACACCTTATTGAGCGTTGTTTTACTTTCCAGCTTAATTGCGATGTTATTGCAAGCCATGTCCGCGCGACTGGGAATTGTGACTGGCCGTGATTTGGCGCAATTAACCCGGGAACGAACGTCCAAATGGGCCGGATTAGGCTTATGGGTCATCACTGAATTAGCCATCATGGCGACGGATATTGCTGAAATCATTGGTTCTGGGATTGCGCTAGAACTTTTATTCGGTTTCCCACTAATTGTTGGGATAACGATTACGGCGTTTGATGTGTTGATTCTATTGTTCCTAATGAAATTAGGCTTCCATAAGATTGAAGCAATTGTGGCAACCTTAGTGGCCGTCATTCTGTTTGTCTTTGCATATGAAGTGTTCTTGTCGAAACCGGATGCATTGGGCGTTTTAGGTGGGTATGTGCCGCGAGCACAGATTCTGACCAATCAGCCAATGTTGTATTTGGCTTTAGGGATTGTTGGTGCAACGGTGATGCCACATGATTTGTATTTAGGGTCATCGATTTCACAGACGCGGAAATATGATATTCACGATGAAGCTTCAGTACGTAAAACGATTCGGTTTACGATTGCTGATTCGAATATTCAATTGACGCTGGCCTTTGTGGTTAACAGTTTGTTATTAATCTTAGGAGCAGCGTTGTTCTTTGGGACGCATAGTGATTTAGGCCGCTTCGCTGATTTATTCAACGCATTGAATAATTCGAAAATCGTTGGCGCGATTGCTAGTCCGATGTTAAGTATGTTGTTTGCAATTGCGTTGTTAGCATCTGGGCAAAGCTCCACGATTACCGGGACTCTTGCCGGGCAGATCATCATGGAAGGTTTTATCCATTTACGGATGCCACTGTGGGCTCAACGGTTATTGACCCGGTTGCTATCAATCACACCAGTATTGATTTTTGCGGTTTACTATCACGGTAACGAAGCGAAGATTGAAGGGTTACTGACATTATCACAGGTCTTTCTGTCGGTCGCTTTACCATTTGCGATGATTCCGTTAATTATTTTTACGAGTGATAAAAAGTTGATGGGTGTCTTTGCTAATCGGCCTTGGGTGAAATATACTTCGTGGGTCGTGGCCGTTATTTTAATTATTTTGAATTTGCAATTGATTTGGACAACCTTAGTTTGAGGTTGAAAAAGGGCGAGTTTCAGTTCTTGATGAACTGGGACTCTTTTTTTAGTTGGACAGCGTGTGATTCTCAGATAAATAGCTGCGGAGTTGTTGATAGAAGTTTTCGTGTGTACCGGCAATGAGAAGTAGGACTAGTCTTTGAGTTGTAATTGTATAAGCAATACGATACTGTGTCCCCTTATATTTGAATGATCGAACATAAATACCGGCAAGGTCACCTTTCTTTTGGTTACCTGCAGTTGGTGTATTTGCAATTAAATCATAAATAATCGTTACAAAAGTTTGCTTGAGTGGTCGTTCTTTTAACTTTTTTAGATAGCGTCTAACTTGATTGGAAGGAACCACTTCATAAACCAATATCGTTTTCTAGCTGTTTTTTAGTCACAGGTGTTGCACGGGCCAAAGTTTCGTGCTCAATTTTTTTGATGGCTTGCGGTATCGCCTGCTGGCGTTTTTTAAACTCGTCAACTAACTTGTAGCTGGGAGTCTTCTCAGCAATTAGGTCTGTTAGAATTTCCGCGTCAAAGTTTAGAATTGGATTTTCTTCAACGAATCGGTAAAAGATACCATTAGTTGTTAACTCTGGTTCCACAGTTACACCAGCACCAATGTTGAAAGTACCAGGGACGGTTAGGGTGATTGAGTTACCTTGTTTTCTAGTCTTAGTTCGATTTTCAATTTAAAGTCTCCTTTTGTACAAACATGTAATTACGTTTAGAGCGTAACGTTTGTGTGATATAAAGACAAGACTAAAAAAAACGGTGATATGGCAGGAGAGTTAGCGGTGCCTGGATTTGATGCAACGGCCAGCGATGATGAATTTTGACTGAGCCTTGATGAATTGTGAATCAAAAATCTATCTAGAAAAAGCGAACGGTTAAACATGAAAAGGTCGTTAAAATAACATGTGAAAACATGAGCGAATTATGCCTTTCTTTTGAGAAAAAGGGTGCTGAATTAGCTCGCAGATATTAGATTAATCTGTATATACTTATAATAAAAATGTATGCTTAAATGATTTTTATTAGTTTACATAATTTACAAATGCCTATAAATGGGCATTTGTGAGTGGTGGGTACAAATGTATGAAAAAAATTTCATTAGCTGAAATTAATTTAATATCCTGAAACGCCATTCTAAATCCCGTTAACTTATTGCGGTCCAGTAGTGAGCATGCAATAATGAAAATATCAATTGATGAAAGCGCTTTATATGAAGCTATAAAAAGGTTTGGAGGGTATTTTTATGACTCACGCAACAGATGATCGTAAGTTTTCAGTTTTAATTGCCGGTGGTGGGAGTACTTATACACCTGGGATTGTTCTAACTTTATTGAACGGGCTCGACAAGTTTCCACTTCGTAAATTAAAATTTTACGATAATGACGGTGAACGCCAAAAGAAAATTGCGGATGCCGCTAGAATCTTAGTTAAGGAACGCGCACCAGAAATTGAATTTGAAGCAACGACTAATCCAGCCGAAGCTTTCACGGATGTTGACTTTGTGATGGCTCAAATCCGAGTTGGTAAATACGCAATGCGGAGCTTGGATGAAAAAATCCCACTTAAACATGGCGTTGTCGGCCAAGAAACAACTGGCCCTGGGGGGATTGCTTATGGGTTACGTTCAATTCCTGGTGTTATCGAATTAGTCGATTACATGGAAAAGTATTCACCGAATGCTTGGATGCTTAACTATTCAAACCCAGCTGCAATTGTTGCGGAAGCCACTCGTCGTCTCCGGCCAAACTCAAAGATTATTAATATCTGTGATATGCCAATTGGCATTATGGATCGGATGGCTAAGATCGTTGGGTTGAAGGATCGTAACGACTTAGTCTTCAGATATTATGGCTTGAATCATTTCGGTTGGTGGACGGATGTTCGCGATAAAACTGGTAAAGATTTGATGCCACAATTAAAGAAACATGTTGCAAAGCATGGTTATTTAGTTGATGACGACTATGAAGATGGTATCGAACCAAGTTGGGAAGAAACCTTCAAGATGGCTGCGGATGTCTATGCCTTGGATCCAACGACCTTACCTAATACTTATTTGAAGTATTACACATATCCAACCCAAGTTGTTAAACATTCAGACCCTAACTACACTCGAACAGATGAAGTTGAAGCCCATCGTCAAAAATTAGTCTTTGGCGAATGTGCACGAATTGTTGAAAACGGTACTGCTAAAGATACTGGGTTCAAACCAGATGATCATTCAACTTATATTGTCGACTTATGTACGGCGATTGCTTATGACACAAAGCAACGGATGCTAGCAATTATTCCTAACGAAGGGGCTATTTCAAATATTGACCCAACCGCGATGGTTGAAGTACCTTGTTTGTTTGGTGCCAACGGGGCAGAACGTTTAGCCATGGGTAAAGCTGCTACTTATCAAACTGGGATGATTACGGAACAAAATAGTGTTGAAAAATTAGCTGTTGATGCCTTATTAGAACATTCTTACACGAAGCTATGGCAAGCATTTAGTTTATGCAAGATTGTGCCTGACGCAGGTGTCGCTAAAGATATCTTAGATGATATGGTTGTTGCAAATAAGGACTACTGGCCAGAACTTAACTAGTTTTGACAAGTAGTAGTTAAGAAAGACTGTTGCAATCATTTGTACTAGTCTTTCTTTTTAATTTAAAAAAAGTGAGATGAATTAATCATGATGCAGAAATTGCAAAAATTCGGGGCTGCGATGTTCGTACCAGTTTTGCTCTTCTCCTTTGCTGGGTTGATTGTTGCTTTTGGCTCCCTGTTTACTAATGCTGCTATTTTTCCAAGTTTAGCTAAGACCACGACGACTTGGTACGGCATTTGGTACACCATTGAAGAAGGTGGGTGGACTATCTTCCGTCAAGTTCCATTGCTGTTCGTTGTTGGGTTACCAATTGGCCTAGCTAAGAAATCACAAGGTCGGGCCGCACTAGAATCATTAGTCACTTATTTAACTTTTAATTATTTTGTAGGTGCTATTTTAAGTATCTGGGGCCCAACCTTTGGTGTTAAAAATTATGCCGCTGAACTTTCTGCGAACTCGACTAACGGTGGGTTAACTATGATTGCAGGTATCAAGACACTTGATACTAGTATCGTCGGGGCCTTAGTTGTTGCTGGGATCGTGGTTTGGTTACACAATAAGTACTTTGACAAGAAGTTACCTGATTGGTTAGGAACGTTCCAAGGGTCATCATATGTTGTCATTTTAGGCTTTGCTGCAATGTTTGTTTTAGCTTTCGTGACTTGTTTAGTATGGCCAAAGATTCAATTAGGCATTTCTGCGCTACAAGGATTTATGAAGACATCGGGTGTCATAGGGGTCTGGGTCTACTGTTTCTTGCAACGTGTCTTGATTCCTACTGGGTTACATCACTTTATTTACATTCCATTCCAATATGGACCAGCTGCAGTTGCCGGCGGGTTGGAACCATACTGGTTACAACATTTATCACAATTTGCAACCAGTACCGCACCAATCAAGTCATTGGCACCAGAAATGGGCTTTGAATTGTTTGGTAATGAAAAAGTCTTCGGTATTCCTGCAATTTGTTACGCCTTCTATGTTACTGCTAAGAAGAGCCGTAAGAAGCAAACCGCTGCATTGTTAATTCCTGCTGGGTTGACTTCAATCGCTGCTGGGATTACTGAACCCGTTGAATTTACTTTCTTGTTTGCTGCTCCTGTTCTCTGGGTCGTTCACTCATTATTAGCTGCTACTTTGGATGCCACGATGTTCGCTTTTGGGATCGTCGGTCAATTCGATGGTGGGTTAATTAACTTCTTGAGTATGAACTGGATCCCACTGTGGGCTAACCATTGGCACACTTGGGTTCTTCAAATTGTAATCGGTTTAATTTTCTCAGTTATTTACTTCTTTGTCTTCAAGATTATGATCCAACACTTCAACTATGCAACGCCAGGTCGTGAAGCAGAAGGTGAAGATACTAAGCTAATCAATAAGAAAGAATACAAAGCAAAGACTGGTTCACCATCAAATCCATATATCGAACGTGCTCAAGCTTACCTTGAAGGTCTTGGCGGTGCCGGAAACATTGAGGACATGACTAGTTGTGCCACACGTTTACGGGTTACGGTTAAAGATCCTGAAAAGGTTGCCTCAGATGGCATGTTTAAAGCTAATAAAGCCGTCGGTGTAGTTCGGCATGGTAAGGCAATCCAAGTCATTGTTGGCTTAGATGTTGCTCAAGTGCTTGAAAAGATGACCGATTTGTCAAGTGGTCCACTCCAAATGGATACTGAATCAAAACCAGAAGTTAAAGAACTGACACCAATGCAACAGAATGCTGTTTTACTGATGGATTCGTTAGGGACTGATCAAAATATTGAAAATGTTGAAGATATTGCTAATGAATTAGTCGTTACTGTTGTTAATCCAGCTGAGGTTGACCAGGAGTCAGTCTTTAAAGAATTAAATATTGGCATTAACAGTGTTAAAGTTGATGCTAAGAAAGTAACAATTGATATGAAGGATCATGAAAAGTTTGCGCAAGCAATGTTGTCGTTGATTTAGTTGTGAATTACTAGTTAGTAGGTAGGGGGTCAGCCAGATGGTTGCAAAGAATGGTAGAATTTCAAGATTTTTTGACCGAGTCATCACCGGATTGCACTATGATTTACGGAAAGCGTTAAATATTTATATTGCAGTTTTGATGATTGTCCCAGTAGCTTACTTTGCTTATATTGCTCTGGCTTTAAACATGAATAACATGGGGTTAGAGACTTACTTTAAGCAGAGTCCAATTACAACGATTATGTTCATCGTGACACTGATGGATTTGATTGTTGCCTATGTCCTTTACTTTAGAAAGTCGGTCTTGCTAACCAATCGGATGACAGTAATTGTCACATTTAGTATTTTGACAATACTACAATTGATGGTTGGCAACATCATCTCAGTTATTCTTGGCTTAATTGTGCTCTATCTATCGAAAAATATTAATGCAGCGCAATCAACAACCATTGATAAACAAACTTTAGCCGTGATTATTGGAAGTACACCATTTTACCTAATCTGTACGTGGTTACTATTTACAATTGGTTTGAAATAACCGCCATTGGATTAAGTAAAGTTTGTGATAGTTGATTGAGGACAGCTTAGCCAGCACTTATTGTGATGACTGGGCTGTCCTTTTGTAAAAATAACTAAAAGTTGAAAGTTAAAAAGTTGCCGGTTTGCTCGAGGACATCAACAATTAGGTCATGAAAATTAGTCGATTATGGCCGTTTCTGGTTGTTGCGGATAACATGCGGACGAGGGACCGGTTCAAGCCTTAGGAACGTCTTGACCCTCGACCGGCAGCTTTGCCAAAACCGCAAATCTCCCGGACCGTCCTTTGGCTGGCGCCGTCCCTCACAGCACATCGGTTTTGACTGATGGAGCGCTAGTTTGGGCAGGTCTACTTTAGATGTGATGGTTACTGGTACAACGACATGTGTAATGCTATTGAGTCTTTCAACCTAGTAAAAATAACTATTTAGGAGTGATTAACATGATCAATACCATGATTTTTGACTTTAACGGCACAATGTTTTTTGATGCTGTTTTTCAAAAGGCTTCTTGGGGAAATTTTTTGGCCAAAAAGTTCAACGTTAAAATGACCGAATCGGAGTTTCAAAATCATATTGCCGGACGTAACAATCGTTATACTTTTGAATACTATTCGCATCGGCCAATTACTGAGACTGAGTTAGCAACCATGAGCGAAGAAAAAGAACAAGGTTATCGTGCCCTGTGTCTATCTCAGTCAGCTGATTTTCATCTGGTCCCTGGTTTACCGGAATTTTTGGATGACTGTCGTGCTCAGGGCGTTAAGTTAAATATTGCCACTGCTTCAGAACGACCCAATGTTGAGTTCTTTTTTAAACATTTGGATTTGGAACGTTGGTTTACTATTGATCAGGTGGCTTTGAATGATTCTTCACTACCTGGTAAACCAGCACCAGACATCTTTTTGAAAGCCATGGCGAACGTAGGTGCAGATCAGGCCGAAAGTGCTATTTTTGAGGACTCTGTTTCAGGTATCCAAGCTGCGAACCGCGCTCAAGCTGGTCAGGTTGTTTTGGTGACAGATCCACAAGAGAACAGTGTTAGCTTGCCGGTGGACCTACGTGTGGATCAGCGGATTAATGATTATTTTCGGATTGGTGAAACGCTATTAGGAAATCAATAGCGGTGCTCCAGGCGTTGAAAACCCCTTGTTTTAGGGATTCTAAAGCTAAAAAGGTGTTGAAATATATTTCAATTTATGAAACATGGGATGGCTTGTGAAACCGTTTCCAAGCTCGCTTCAAAGTATTGTAAGCGCTTAAATTTAGAGTAGTATTAAGCATGTAATCAAGTGAGACATAAATAGTTCTAGGAGGAATTACTCATGGATGATAGAAAGTTTTCCGTATTAATTGCCGGTGGTGGTAGTACTTATACCCCAGGAATCGTTTTAACTTTATTGGAACATATTAAAAAGTTCCCGTTACGCAAATTAAAATTTTACGATAATGACGGCGAACGGCAAAAGAAGATTGCTGATGCTTGTCGAATCTTAGTTAAAGAACGCGCACCAGAAGTTGAATTTGAAGCTTCTACTAATCCAGAGGAAGCCTTCTCAGATGTTGACTTCGTCATGGCCCAAATCCGGGTTGGTAAGTACGCAATGCGTAGCCAAGATGAAAAGATTCCGCTCAAACATGGCGTTGTCGGTCAAGAAACGACTGGACCTGGTGGGATTGCTTATGGTTTACGTTCGATTCCTGGTGTCATTCAGTTAGTTGACTACATGGAAAAGTATTCACCAAATGCTTGGATGTTGAACTATTCAAACCCAGCCGCAATTGTTGCTGAAGCAACTCGGCGTTTGCGTCCAAACTCAAAGATCATCAACATTTGTGATATGCCAATTGATATCATGGATCGGATGGCCGCAATTCTTAATTTGAAGGATCGTAATGAATTAGTCTTCCGTTACTATGGTTTGAACCACTTTGGTTGGTGGACAGACATTCGCGACAAGACTGGTAAAGATTTGATGCCTGCCTTGAAGGAATACGTTTCTAAGAATGGTTATTGGGTCGGCGGCGACTATGATAAGAATACTGAAGCTAGCTGGGAAGAAACCTTCAAGATGGCGGCTGATGTTTATGCTTTGGATCCAACCACGTTGCCTAATACTTATTTGAAGTATTATCTATATCCAACTGAAGTAGTTAAACATTCAGACCCTAACTACACTCGGACAGATGAAGTCGAAGCTTATCGTCAAAAGAATGTCTTCGGTGAATGTGCTCGAATCGTTAAGAATGGTAGTGCCAAAGATACTAACTTTGTTTCAGATCAACATTCAACTTACATCGTTGACCTATGTACCGCGATTGCTTACGATACCAAGCAACGGATGTTAGCAATTATCCCTAATGAAGGGGCAATTTCAAATATTGACCCAACTGCAACGGTTGAAGTTCCATGCTTGTTCGGTGCAACTGGTGCTGAACGAATTGCCATGGGTAAAGCTGCTACCTTCCAGAAAGGGTTAATCACTGAACAAAACAGTGTTGAGAAATTAGCTGTTGATGCTTGGGAAGAACATTCTTACACGAAGTTATGGGAAGCCTTCAGCTTATGTAAGATTGTTCCTGATGCTGGTGTTGCTAAGGATATTCTTGATGACATGGTTGTTGCCAATAAGGACTTCTGGCCAGAATTGAAGTAATTCGAAAAACAGAATAGGGACAACAATTGGAGAGCAAACTTTAGATAGTAAAATAAGGGTGCTCTCCTTTATTTTTATCAGTGATAGGTGATTATTTATGTCTGAGACTGTGGCAACTAAAAATTAAAATAGTCATTTAAGCAGCATGTTATAATCTAAGTGGTTTAGTAATTAGTAAGATTTACTAAATAAATAAACGAGTTAGATTGAGGGATGCGATTTGAACTTAGAAGCTTTGGAAAACGAACACTTTAGTGAATTGAATGAAACGGATAAGGAAATAATCCAGTTTATTAATCGAAATCGAACGATGGTTAGAGAGGCAAGTTTAGCAGATGTTGCAACGAAGTCATTATTTTCTAAGTCGTCCATATTTAGAGCGTGTCAGAAGTTAGGACTAACTGGGTTTAGCCAACTCAAATATTTACTACAAGAAGAAGCCAAACAAGTTCAAGATGTGAACATTGATTTTGTTTCACAAACAGTTAAATCGGTTTTATGGATGTCTAATCAATTTAAAAGTACTAAATTAGATGATATCTATGAAATGTTAAACCGGGCAAAAACGATTTTTATCTATTCGACTGGTTGGGAGCAACAAATTGTCGCACAACAACTGCAACGAAACCTGTATTTATCAGGAAAAATGGCCTTTAGTTTTCCGAGTGCAGTCGATGAAATGAGCTTGTCACGAACACATATTGATGCAAATGATGCACTGATTGTGATTTCTTATTCTGGCATGAATGATGTGGTTTTAAAGATGGTCCAAAACTTTAATTTGCAAGGGGTACAAACCTTGGCCTTTACATCGTTTCGACAAAACAAATTGTCACAAATAGCAAAGTACAATCTTTATTACGATACGGTCTCAAAGAATGTGAGTTATGAGAATCGAAAAGAACAATTCTTCTCAGATCTACATGTTTTAATAGATTTATTCAGTATGGGACTGATAAACTATATCAGTACGACTAATCAAGCATTAGAAGATTAGCATTTTTTTAAGCAGTAAATGTTAGCGGTTTCTTATTGGATTTGGGTCAAGTAATTTTAGTTGTTAGCTTGCCGATATTTTTCTAATTAAGTTCTGAATCGTAAATTTGAAATGGTTAATCAAGAAAAAGTTATGTTAAGTACAATCAGTTTCGCGACTTGTTTTACTTAGCAATTATTATTGATTCAGGAGGATGTCTAGAATGGGGAAAAAGAATAGCTTCTCTCAGCAGGCGGTTGATTATTTGAAGGATCTAGGCGGCAGCGCTAATGTCGATGAGATCGTTAATTGTGCCTCACGAATTCGAGTCACTGTGAATGATCCGACAGCGGTGGCTTCCAACGAGCAATTTATTGCGGATGGTGCCATTACGGTTGTTCGACGTGGCAAAGCGATTCAAGTAATTGTCGGTTTAGATGTCCCCCAAATACTTAGTGTAATGCGGCAACTCATATCCGGTCTGGACATTTATGATGCTGAACTTGATGAATATGGTCTGACACCGATTGGCGAGAAAGCCACGATGCTTTATGAGTGTTTTGGTTTAGATGGCAATATTCAGCAAATTACGGTGGTTAATGATCAGATTATGGTACAGGTTAAAGATGTCTCATGGGTAGATCCATTTGATATCATTTTACAGCTAGGAATTGGGGTAACGTCCGTTAAAACTGTTGATAACCGAATATTTGTTGATATTGCGGATGCTACCGATGTTGCGCGGCAAATGTTGATGATGAATGTGACTAAATCGAAAGAATTGATGCGGCATGACAGTGATTAAAAGATTAATTCATATTGAGTTACCAACAAATAGTGTTTATCATGTTGCTACGGATGAGCACAAAATGAAAATTGTGATGAAGTGCGAAGATACTAATATTTATGCACCGGTGGCAGGCGTTATCTCAGGTTATTCACAGCGCGATCGAACGATTGATATCATGATTGATGAGTCAAAGACATTACTAGTGATGCACTTGCCAGCAGTAGCCACTGAGCTGATTACTTTTTATGTGAACTTAGGCGAGCGGGTCACTAGCGGCTTAAAAATAGCGGATTTGAAAGCGCTAACGAGTAATTTGTTGATTACAACAGTTGATCTAGACGAAAATTGCCATTACGAGGTCTGTAAACGGCACTCATTAATTTGAACGGAGGATTTATTATGTTTAAACTATTTAAGAAGAACAAAACAGAAGCAGTGGTTGCACCAGCTACAGGTCAATTGATTAAGATTGAATCGGTCTCAGACGATGTGTTTTCACAAAAAATGATGGGCGATGGTTTTGCAGTTGAACCAGCACATAATGATATCGTTTCGCCAGTTGCTGGAACAATTTCAACCGTTTTCCCGACCAAACACGCCATTGGGATCACTACTGATGAAGGCCTTGAAGTCTTAGTTCATATGGGACTCGATACCGTTGAATTAAATGGTGAACCCTTCGAAATGCTCGTTAAACCTGGAGAACATGTTGAACCAAACACAGCTCTTGCAACCATGGATTTGGACAAGGTTAAAGCTGGTGGTAAAGGGACGACTATCGTCATCGTCTACACAAATATGGATAAGATTGATAGCGTTCCGACAGTCGAACCTCAATATGTTGATCACGGTGACTCAGTGGGCACATTAACTTATCAAAAGTAATGTGAGTCTGAATGATTAAAAAGGGCGTACAGCTAGGTCGACCTAGTTGTACGCCCTTTTTGTGACAACATGTTACCAATACTCGCTGCGATGGACATCGACGACGAATTTGGAATGGTCTTCGACAAATTGTGATGTGGAATATTCGAAAGCGTCGCCTTTTTGGTCATATGCGATTTGTTCAATGACTAAAAGTGGTGTGCCGACTGTGACGGCCAAGGCTTGGCTAGATTCTTCGGTAGCGGCTTGGGCATAGACGACCCGGCGTGCATCGGTCATGAAGATATTCTTTTTGACTCCGAGATAATCGTAAATGGAGCCAGCGAGGATCTTTTTGTCGAGCGGCGCAATGCGTGTTGGCATGATGGTATGTTCAAAACTGTAATGTTTCCCATCACGATAGCGAACGCGCTTAATTTCGTAAATGGGTTCATTAGCGGCAATTCGTAAATTTTTTTGTTCGTTTTCATCGGGTAACCGCGCACTGAATAGCAAAATCTTGCTAGTGATCTTTTGATCACGGTGAGTATAGGTTGTGCCAATGGGGAGGTCTAATGGCAGTAGTTCGCCATTATTATTGGCAATCTGCGACCGGACAATTGTTCCGGAACCTTGCTGACTGTAGATCAGCCCTTCATCACTCAATAGCTGCAATGACTTACGCAGCGTTAACCGACTTACTTTATATTTGTGTGCTAATGCTTCCTGAGTTGGCATAGCCGACCCAGCGCGATAATGATTTCGTAAAATGTCGCGTTTAATGTCAGAATAAATTTCTTTATACCTATACAACTTTTTTCACCCCAACCGTCCTGATTAATAGTCATATTGTAGCACAATTAAATTATATGTATACAAATATTGACAAAATTATAGAAATTTGGCAATACAAATCGGAATATTCCTCTTTACATTTGTACTATCCTTGCTATAATCAAAAGTGTTAGAAAACGCTTTCTGAAAAATAACTTATCAAAGGGGTAGCAGATTATGGCCTTCAATGTCGAAAAGTTCCAAGAACCGTTACTTAAAGCTTCCGGTTGGGTGCAACAAAATAGTATTTTGCAAGCAATTAAAAACGCTTTCATCATGACGATTCCTTTCTCAATCATTGGTTCTTTCTCCAACTTGATTAAGATGCAACTTGATGCCTGGATTAAAAATGCTCATATTACCAATGTTTGGCTCACAAATACGAGTGAGTTGTTTGGTTACTTAAATACCGCCACATTAGGAATTATTGGAATTATTGTTGTTTTGAGTTCGTCATATTCATATGCGCGGGAGTTAAAAAAGAAGTATCAAGAAGTTAACATTTTCTTGGCAGTTATTTTAGCACTAGCTGCTTACTTCGTCATGGTGCCAAAAAATATCAACTTTGCTGATCCTAAAGCCAAAGTGATTGAAGGTTTTGCGACTAGTTTCTTCGACTATTCTGGGATGTTTACCGGTTTAATTGTTGGGATGATTTCTGTTTATATCTATGCTCGCCTAAGTAAGAGCAAGATTACGATTAAAATGCCTGATAGCGTCCCACAAAATATTTTTGATTCGTTTGCATCATTGATCCCAATTACTGGGGCTTTACTGATGTTCGGGATTGTCCGGATTATTATTCAAAGTTTAGGTTTCGTTTCATTAATTGAATTAATCTCTGAAGTTTTGATTAAGCCACTCTTGACTGTCGGAACTGGGTTACCAGCGATTATTGTGGTGATTATCGTTGAACAAATTCTGTGGTTCCTTGGGTTACACGGATTCAACATCGTTTGGGGAGTCATGTCCGCATTCTGGTTACCGGTCTTCTTACAAGATGTTGCTAAGTATGCCGCAACGCAAAGCTTTGCCGGTATCACGATTGCACCAAACACGATGACTAACGTTTATGCCATGATTGGTGGTTCTGGTGCGACCTTTGGGCTGATTATTGCCATGTTGATTTTTACCAAAAAGGGTGAAAAAGAACGTGAAATTGCCAAATTAGGATTTATTCCAGGTTGCTTCGGGATTAATGAACCAATTATCTTCGGGTTACCAATTGTTTTAAATCCAATTATGTTTATTCCATGGTTAGTTGTCCCGCTGATGAATGCGATTATCGCTTACACGGTCACTAAAATTGGTTGGGTTGTGCCACTGGTTGTTCTGAACTCTGGTAATGAACCGATCTTCTTGAGTACTTGGATCTTAGGTGCGTTCCACACGAGTCCCGTTGTCTTGACCTTGGTTTTAGTTATTTTAGATGTCTTGCTCTATTCACCATTTGTCATTTTAAATCAACGAAGCGAACGCGCACAATTTGCAAAGCAAGCTAAGGCTGCCGCTAAAGAAGCTGCCTAGCCATCGTTAGAAAGAGAGTCGACTTATGAAAAAAGTTTCAGTAGTGGCACATACGCATTGGGATTTTGAATGGTACTTTACCCGTCAAGATGCTCGTGTACAGTTTGCCTATCATATGGATGAAGTTTTAGCAGCGCTGGCAAGTAACCAACTGGATTATTACTTGTTAGATGGTCAAATGGCCATTATTGATGACTATTTACAAAGTGATCCAGATCAAAGTGCTGTAATGCGAAAATTCATTAAGGCCGGCCGCTTATTTGTTGGCCCTTGGTACACGCAAATTGATGAAATGGTGACGACCGGTGAATCGATTGTCCGAAATTTGCAGCAAGGTCTTAAACTCTCAGCCGAACTTGGCGGGACCATGCCAATTGGTTATTTACCGGATTCCTTTGGTCAGGGCCAAGATATGCCGAAAATCTATAATGGTTTCGGCATTGATAAAGCAATCTTTTGGCGAGGAATGCCCAAAGAGAAGTCTGCACGTTACTTCTATTGGACGAGCGATGATGATTCTAAAGTATTAGTGACCAATTTACGTAATGGCTATCCCGTCGGTGCCGAACTGATGGAGAATGATAACTATGCCGAATTACTGCATAAGATTAGTTCTGATACAGCGGTCACCAACCTGGCTTTACCAGTTGGTGGCGATCAGCGCCCAGTTGATTTCAACCTTAAGGAACGGATTGCAGCGGCCAATGCCGCTCAAGATGAGTATGAATTAGCTGAAAGTACTTATCCTGAATATTTTAAATCACTCGCAAAAGAGACCACATTACCAACTTATCAAGGTGAATTTGTGGATCCTAGTACTTCTAAGATTCACCGCGGTATCTATTCTTCTCGAGCGGACCTTAAGCAACTTTATGATCGCATTGAACGCTTGATGACGTATGAGGTTGAACCATTGATGGCGATTGCCCAAGTGCATGGTATTCCAACGAAACAAGGCCTCGTCGGCGAAATTTGGAAGGCAGTTGCTAGAGGCCAAGCCCATGATTCATCGGGTGGTTGCAATAGCGATGAGACTAATCGTGACATTTTCCATCGGGGAACGGTTGCGCTGCAACTTGGTATTTCACTAAAAGCCTACTTGTTGCGTAAATTGAGTAGCAATGTGCAGGCCGATTTAGACTTGTTTTTCTGGAATGCGGCGCCTAGTTCACTGACAGCTGTTAAAGAAGTCAAAATTGAGTCACGCTTACCGAAGTTTATGTTAACCGATGAGCAACAGCAACCAGTGCCTTTCCAAGTCCTGAGCCAGCGAACGGTAGATTGGGCGACCTTACGGCATGACTCGGCCGAAATGACCGCAGACTTGTCTTATGAGACAACGGTGGCAGTGTCGTTAACGATTCCAGCAACGGACTGGACTGGATTAAAAGTGACGGAAATTGCAGGGAACTTCGGTGACCAAGCAACCACTAATATGATTGAAAATGAGTATTATCAAGTTTCTGCTAACTCGACCGGGATTACTTTGATTGACAAGCGTACCCAAACCACGTATCGGGATTTCCTAAAATTAGAAGATGGTGGCGATGAAGGCGACACGTATGACTATTCACCGGCCTATCAAGATTGGCTGTTAAACTTAGACTTCAAATCAGCTCAAGTGGCAGGCATTGCGGGACCGCTGATGTCACAATTGAAACTCACTGGTAGCTGGCGATTGCCAGCTGATTTGACTGAACGAGCTGATCAAAAGCGGAGTGCCAACATCCCTTATACGTTGACTTTAACTTTAAAGCAGGCAGATTCAGTGTTGGGTGTCGACTTAACGGTAGACAATCAAGCTAAGGATCATCGACTACGCTTGATGATTCAGACCGATGTGCAAGCACAAGCAAGCTACGCAGATACGCCTTTTGGCTATATCGAACGGCCGGTGATTGATCCGCATTTAGCCGATTGGCGCGAAATCGGGTACCATGAAGAACCGACAACTTTACGGCCATTCTTACACTTTGCCAATACCCACGATATGCAACATAGTTGGACCTGGCTGGGATTAGGTGAGAAGGACTTTCAGCTTGTCGGTAACCAGTTTGATCAGTTGGCAATCACGTTATATCGCGGTGTCGGCTACCTAGGCCGGCCGGACTTGTTACGGCGACCAAGCGATGCTTCTGGGTTGCAAACGAAGTATGTGCCAACACCAGATAGCCAACTGCTAGGAACGATGACCTTTAGTGGGGGCCTTTGTTTGGATGCGACATTTGATCCAGCATGGTTGCAAGCTCGTCACCATACCTTGTCGGCAGGGACGCTGGCGTATCAGAATCAGACTTTAGATCGATTTACGAGCCCGATTCAATACTTCCAAATTAATCCAATGACTGCTGGGTTAAAACATGCGCCCATCGTTGAGGCTAAGACACCGCAATTGGTTATTAGTGCTTTAACAACGACCACGGATCGGACCGGTTTTGTTTTACGGGTTTATAATCCAACGAAACAAGCCTTGCACCATCCTGGTGACCTGGTATTGGGTCAAAATAGCGTCATCAAACAACTTAACTTAAACAACGTTGTGACCAAACATCTGGCCACGAACGTGCTAGAATTAGCTTTAGCGGACTTTGGTCCTGGTGAAATTCGGACCTATGGCATTTATCCAGTTCAATCGGCTTGTTGCTAAACGACCAAACACCCTGCGTAACTGCGGGGTGTTTTAATTAGGAGGGGCTACAATGAAACTTGATTTAAACGACCTAACAGTAAAAATTGACGCTTTCGCTGCCAAGCAGACGTTGTCCACTGATGAAACGACGACTTTATTCCGTCACTTATTAAGTGATGCGGTCGCTAAAGCAACGAACGCCGAAGCCGATGGCACATTCTTTGTTAAGACTGGTGACATTCCCGCCATGTGGTTACGGGATGCGACTTTTCAGGTGCTACCTTATGTCAAACTCATGTCGGTCATTCCCGAGTTAAAAACGGTATTAGTAGGTGTCTTGCGTCGCGAGTTACGTTATATTCAACATGATCCATACGCAAATGCGTTTAATCAGACGGCATCAGGTGCTCATTGGAGTGATGATGAGTCTGATCAGCCCATCTCTGACTTAGTTTGGGAACGTAAATTTGAAATTGACTCGCTCTGTGCCCCGCTATTTTTGGCACTGAAACTAATTGAACAGACGGATCAAGTGGATTTTTTGGATGCCGAATTCTGGCAGACGCTAGCGCTAATCATGACGGTCTTGGAAACGGAGCAGCATCATGAACAGTCAACTTATTACTTCAAACGGGTCGACTGTCCAGCTAATGACACGCTGACGAACGATGGCAAGGGGACACCAGTGGGTTACACTGGAATGGTCTGGGATGGCTTTCGGCCGAGTGACAATGCGTGTGAGTACGGTTATCATGTGCCATCAAACTTGTTCTTAATTGCCGTTTTGACCCGGCTAAGCCCGTTTATTCCGAATGAGCTTGGTGACCTCAAGGATCGCGTCACAACGTTGGTTGCAGCCATTCAACAGGGGATTACTCGTTATGCATTGGTGACATTGCCAACTGGTCAAGTCGGCTATGCGTATGAAGTGGATGGGCTCGGCCATCAGAAATTAATGGATGATGCCAATGTCCCAAGCTTGCTGGCGCTACCGTTTATTGGTTATACCACTATTGAGGATGTCATTTATCAAAATACCCGTGAGTTCATTCTAAGTGCTCAGAATCCTTATTATTATCGTGGTAAGGTATTAGCAGGGATTGGCAGTAATCATACGCCGGAAGCTTATGTCTGGCCGATTAGCCTGGCTATGGAGGGCTTGACGTCGACGGATCAAACGGTCAAAGTTGCCCAACTTGAAAAGATAGCGACAACGGATAATCAAACTGGTCAATGTCATGAAAGTGTCAGCGTCGATGATGTTAGTCAGTATACCCGGGACTGGTTCTCGTGGGCGAATATGACCTACTGTGAATTAGCATTAGATGTCTTAGGGGTTTAGGCCCCTCGGCGTACGTTGCTCGACTCTTTCCGCTTCCGGTTGTTACTGATAACATGCGAACGTGGGACCGGTTCAAGCCATAGAAACGTCTTGAACCTCGCCCGGAAACTTTGCCAAAACCGCAAATTTCCCGGACCGTCCGTGGTGTAAGGCCGGCAAAAGAACGCCGGTCAAACGCCACCTGCACGTCCGATGCTATCAGCAACAACCTCCAGCTAAGTCAGTAGTTCATTTTTGGATAAATGCGTTATTTACGCTTAGCGGAGTCAGTCAGAATCGGTGTGCAGTGTCGGCAAGATTAGTCAGCGTTCTTGGCTGACTAATCTCGCGGGGCAATTCAAAGACGTGTTTTATCGGCTTTGAAGTGAGGTGCCAGACCGTACCTTGGCTGGCGCCGTCCCTCACAGCACACCGATTCTGACTGACGGAGCGTTCGTCATAAGTTATGAACGACAGTTACTGATATCACGGTAGTTACAATCGTTTTTGACCTTTCAACTTGTAATTAAATAAAGTATAAAAAATGGAACCCGTTAGATGAATTGCACTTTTCATCTAATGGGTTCCATAATTTTATAACAATATATAGGTTGAGGTAATAGAAGCGCTTAATAATTTGATGATGGATGAGTGGAAATGATTAAGCGTTTTTAATACGGTTGAATTCTTTCATGTACTTAACGGCATTTTCAGTGACGGTATCAAAGTCACCTTTGTCGCCAGGTCCAACTAGGTTACCACCGGCACCAACAACAGTTGCACCAGCAGCAAACCAATCTTTCAAGTTGTCAAGATTAACACCGCCAGAAGGCATGATGCTAATTTGTGGGAATGGTGCCTTGACGTCGCCAATCATCTTAGGAGATAAGATATTTCCAGGGAACATCTTAACAAGACTTGACCCATATTGCATTGCGGTTTGCATCTCAGTAACACTCATGCAGCCAGGAATGTAAGGAATTTCGTAGAGGTTACATAATCTAGCAACATCGGGATCAAAAGTAGGAGCCACGATAAATTTAGCGCCAGCAATAATTGCTAATCGAGCGGTTGGTGCGTCAAGCACGGTACCAGCACCAATAACGGCATCAGTATCGGCGTACTTTTCAGCTAACTTAGCAATGACTTCATTGGCATTAGGAACTGTAAAAGTTAATTCAATTCCTTTGACGCCACCTTTAATGGCAGCTTCAGAAGTTTTAATAGCTTGTTCTGGTGAGTTGCCGCGAACAACGGCAATGACACCAGCAGCTTCGATGTTTTTCAAAATTTCGACTTTTTGCATGTGTATTACTCTCCTGTAATCAATTCAATTTGGTACTCGTAGTAGAATGCCGCAGTTAGCTTAACGTACTAAGTAACCACCGTCAACAGCTAATAGATGACCATTGACATAATTTGAAGCAGCACTTGCTAAGAATACGGCAACACCCATTAATTCGTAAGTACCACCCCAATGACCGGCTGGAATACGATCAAGAATTTCTTTGTTCCGGGCTGGATCTTCACGAATAGGTTCCGTGTTAGCAGTCTTGATGTAACCAGGAGCGATAGCATTAACTTGAATGTTGTAAGCAGCTAATTCACTTGCAAATGACTTAGTTAAGCCGGCAACCCCATGCTTACTTGCGGTGTATGAAGGAATAAACTTACCACCTTGGAATGAAAGCATTGAACCAATGTTAATGATCTTACCTGATTTTTGCTTAGCCATAACTTTACCAGCAGCCAATGACATGTGGTAAACGGCACTTAAGTTAATTCCGATAACGCGATCCCAGTCTGAATCTTTTGATTCAAGCAATGGGTTACGTTTGATCATCCCGGCGTTGTTAACCAAGATATCGATGTGGCCAAATGTGTCAACAGCCTTCTTGATAACTTTATCAGCAATACCTTCTTCGGTTAAGTCAACGTCCATAAATTCAACTTTACGACCGCGCTTTTCAACCATCTTACGAGTATCTTCCCAACCAGTTTGACCAAAGGTAGGAATAAAGATGTCAGCACCGGCTTCAGCAAAAGCAATCGTGTAAGCTTGACCTAAACCAGTATCACCACCAGTAACAACGGCAACTTTACCCTTTAATGAGTACAAGTCCATATTGAAATGGTCCAAATCCTTTTCACGAGCTAAAATATCTTCGCGTGTATCTGCCATGTTAAAAACACTCCTTCAAATTTATATTTTTTCTTTATAGGAAATTGAATTTCCTTATCACACCTAATAATATAAAGCGCTTACGACAAAAAATCAAGTGTTATTTTAATTATCTTTGTACCAAATACGTAGAATTAACGTTTTGACGGTAATACTTGTTAATCTGGAAAGTAAACAGTATAATTTAGAATGAATTATTTTCCAGATAGGAAATATTGAAATTAGTCATCATTGGCTGATTGAATCATTTAGTGTAAAAGCATAGAGATTAAAAGAGAAAATCCATCAATTTGAGGAGAATAGCTGATGGTAAATGATAAACCAAAGCTTTATGGGTCAGTACTCATTAAAGCTAAAATGATTTTAGATGCAATTTTGACTGCTGAATCCGCACCAACATTGAATGAAGTGAGCCGAGCTGCAACGATTAATACACCGACAACCTTAAAAATTCTGACGACGTTAGAGGCTTTAGGGTTTGTCCGGCGCGATTCCGATTCCAAAAAGTATTATCTTGGTACCCAGTTCTTGATGTACGGTCAGAAGGCGTCTGAGAGCTTTGATATTCGTTCCGTCACGAGAACGTTGCTCCAGCAGTTACGGGATGCAACGGGTGAGACAGTTAATCTAGGCGTTTGTGAAGATGATCGCGTTGTTTTAGTCGAAAAGCTCGAGAGTCCTTCGAGTATTAAATTAAAGTCAACAATCGGTGGTCGCATGAACTTGTATTCTTCATCGATGGGGAAAGCGATTTTATCCCAGTACTCAGATGAGCAGTTAAAAGCTTACTTTGCCCGGACTAAATTATTGCCAGTGACGAAGAACACGCTCACGAAAATTCCACAGTTGCGAAGCGACTTAACGAATATCCGAAACGTCGGTTTTTCGATCGATGATGAAGAAAATGAGCCCGATATTTATTGTATTGGGGCGGCAATCGTTAAGGATCAACAACTTTACGGGGCGTTTAGTGTGAGTGCACCAAAGTATCGCGTTCCAGAAGAACAACGGCGCAATTTTATTCGGCTGGTGTTAGAAACCCAGCATCAAATTCAAGAATTGCTTTAAGCACTAAAAAAGGTTGGCACTGTGAGATTTCACAGTACCAACCTTTTTGGTTCCAATAGTGAAGCGACGAATTAAAACTCAATTAATCTAGGAGGGATCATGATTTTATTTAGTCGGATCCTTTGGAACAAGTCCTTTTCGTTGTAAACGACGGTAATACCACATGGTGACAATTGGCGTCAAAATCGCCGTAATCAAGACACAAGTTGCCACAATCGCTGTGGCTGACTCGGCAACTGGTTTAAACGATTTATCCATTTCAGCAATAACGACGGGGACAGAAATCGCAGCACCTGCAGTTGAAGAAGCCGCCCAGCCCGCTAAACCATCAGAACGCGCGATGTAACGATCGGCAAGATAGAGGACGAAACCACTGACAAAGACGACAGCAACGCCCATTAAGATACCGACTAGGCCAGACTTTAAGAGCATACTAAAGTTCATACTATAACCAATTGTAAAAGCAAAGAAAGGAATTAAAGCCCCACCAACTGGCTGGAACATCTTCCGAATTTCGGGATCTAAACCACCTAGAACGAGTCCTAAAACAAATGGGACCAAGGTCGAAACGAGTGCTTGCCAAGGGAAAGCGCCAATGCCGGCAATTCCCAGTGTCAGCATCGTAAAGAATGGTCCTGACTGAATACTAAAGAAAGGGTAGGCCGCTAAGTCAATTTCACGATTTGGAATCGTGGACATTAAGGCCGTATACAGACCACCATTGGCCGCGTTAAAGGAGGCAATTACGGCTAAGGTTGAGAAACCAGCAAAGACACCGCTGGTAATCCCAGTGATTGGCAATACCTTGTTGATAAGAATCCCAATCAGGGCCGCCAGTAAGACTTTGACGAGTAACATCGTGACCCCTTTGGCCGCGATTTTTCCAGAGGCTTTTAAATTAATTCCCGTACCGATACAGAAGAAGAAGGCGAATAATAAGGCCGAGGTTCCAACCATAAACGAGCCTGTGACCCCGGACAATTCAACGTCCAGCTTAGGCCACAGGGTGTGGATCAATACTCCAATAATGAGTGGCACAATCATTATGCCACCAGGTACTTTATCAATTGCTTTTTTAATTGGCATGCTAAAATCTTCTCTCTATGTCTCTTTTTTTGTGCAAGCGCTATCACTCTTGTGAATAATAAATGCAGAGCCGTGGCCCTGCATTTATCAGAACTATTAGTATTTTACTGATGATTAACGCAAGTCATGCATGTCGACTTGGTCCATGTCATCATAAGTTTGGTTTTCGCCACACATTGCCCAAATGAATGAGTAATTAGTTGTCCCAACACCACAGTGAATTGAGAAACTAGGGTTGACAACAGCTTGATCTGGTTCAAGGAAGATATGCTTAGTGTTGTTAGGTGTACCCATAAAGTGCGCAACACGAGTATCTGGATCGCCAAATTCAGTGTAAAGGTATGTTTCCATCCGACGAGCATGGGTATGAGCTGGCATCGTATTCCATGAGTTACCTGGTTCAAGAACCGTATAACCCATTTGTAATTGACAAGTGTCCATTTGTGAAGCATCGATATACTTGTGAATGACCCGCTTGTTCATATGCTTTTGATCACCTAAAGGCATTGAAATTGAGTCTTTATAGGCTAATTTCTTTGAAGGATAGGTCTTGTGAGCTGGTGTTGCAACGACGTAGAATTTGGCAGGCTTGTCAGCATCGTCTGATTCGAAGACGACATGCTTAGTACCCA
Source organism: Lactiplantibacillus daoliensis (assembly GCF_005405005.1). Lineage (GTDB taxonomy): Bacteria > Bacillota > Bacilli > Lactobacillales > Lactobacillaceae > Lactiplantibacillus > Lactiplantibacillus daoliensis. Next base: position 126,245 of record NZ_BJDH01000003.1, read on the forward strand.
TACCAATGTAGTAACCGTCATGTGGTTCGATATGTTCTTTCTTACCATCGATTGTTACTGAGCCGCCTTCACCAATATTGATAAAGCCAAGTTCACGGCGTTGTAAGAAGAAGTCAACACCTAATTGTTTGTCTAATTTAATCTCTAATGGTTCAGTTGTTGGGGTAACCCCACCAAAGATCATCCGGTCGTTATAAGTATAAGTTAAATAAATATCACCGGCACTGAAAATCTTTTCCATTAAAAATTGTTCCCGCATTTGATCTGTATTGTAATGATCCATATCTTCGGGACTATGTGCATAGCGTGTTACCATGTTAAATGACATAAAATAAACCCTCCATTTTCTAAATAAGAAAACACATTTCTTGTTTGCGCTTACAAATTCAGTATAACGGCTATCAAAAAAAATGCAAGTGGAAAAAAGTAAGTTAGTAGTAAGTCCTTATTAACAAAACGCATAATATCAGGATTGTAAGAATCAAAATTTAATTAATACATGGGGATATTAGAGAGATGTGAGGAACATTTTCAGAAACTAGTCTAAAAAAGTATGACAACACGCCGGACAATCAAGGCATTGTATAGTAGGAAATGATAAATAGTTGGCAAACTGGTCTGACAACTACTAGAATGAAAGTAACTTATTGAAATTTGGAAGGGACTATCAATGCTATGGAAAAAGCCACCATTCAGGACGTTGCACTAGCGGCTGGCGTGTCCAAATCAACAATGTCGCGCTTTCTGAATCAAAATTACTCACATATGTCAGCTAAGACCCGTCAGCGGATTGCCAATACAGTGAAGGAAATGGGTTATCGTCCCAATCGACGGGCACAATCGTTAAAAACGAATCACAGTCGCCTGATTGGCATCATGATTGCCGATATTTCTAATATTTATGTTTCATTACTGTTGAAGGGCATTGATAGTTATTTAAAAACCTTAGGCTATCAAATGATCATTATGGAGTCTAGTAATTCAGTTGTGCAAGAAAAAGAACAGTTGGAGCAACTTTTGGATCAGTCGGTCGAAGGGATCATTTTGCAACCCAATTCTCGCCAATCGGCAGACTATGATTTTATTGCCGCGGAAAAGGTCCCAATGGTCCTCGTTGATCGTGAAACCAGTCCCTTACAATGGGATACAATTGTGACTAACAATTATAGTGCTTCACAGTATCTTGGTCAGTTGGGGCAGATTTCGGGGCAAAAGTACACCATGGGAATTTTTATTAGCGAAAACATTAAAGCGGTTTCAACACGTGAGCATCGGCTGGCAGGTTTTAAAGTGGGGATTGCGCCATTGCCTGTTGAAGTGATTGAATATGATGAGAATCAGGCTGAGATTCAGAAGCAGCTATCAGTTTTAATTGCGTCCGGTGAACATCCCTTGATATTTGCTGCGAATGGCAAAGTTTTAACCGGGGTTTTGCGTATCTGTCAGAATTTGAAGCTATCAATTCCAGCACAAGCTGGGGTCACGGGTTATGATGACTGGAATTGGGCCGGCCTGGTTAATCCTGGGATTTCAGCGGTTGAACAGTATCCAGATTATATTGGCCGGTTATCGGCGGAGATATTAATGGATTTGATGCAAGGACGTAATTGTGAGCCAGCTGCTAAAGTACATACGTTATCTGCGGATGTCATGGATCGGTATTCAATTTAAACTTTTGTGCTTTACCGGATGTGACATTATGATGAAGCGGTTGACAAATGCGACTAACCATCATAATCTATAAATTAGGAAACCGGTTTACAAACTCAAAAAATATAACAATAAAAATGATTATTTCGTCAATAAATAAGGAGTCGATTACCCATGAGTGAATTTTTAACAATTGGTGAGCCAATGGCATTATTTGCCTCACAAGATGAAGACGTGACTTTAAGAGATGCAACGCACTTTCAAAAATTTTTAGCAGGTGCCGAAGTTAACGTTGCTGTGGGAGTTTCGCGGTTGGGCCATTCCGTTGAATATGTCACGCAGTTGGGTGAAGATCCGATGGGCGATTATATTAAAGATCAGTTACATCAGAATCAAATTGGAACTAATTACATCAGTACGACGGCTGATTATTTAACTGGCTTTCAAATGAAGGAAAAAGTTAGTGCTGGTGATCCCAATACCTTCTATTTCCGTCGTGGTTCAGCTGCGTCGCACTTAGCTGCGAGCGCTTTGGACAAGATTGATTTTTCTGAATTAAAATTGGCACACTTAACAGGGATTTTCCCAGGTACCTCGGATGAAGCTTTGGCAACGTTCAAGGCATTGGTTGCTAAATTAAAAGCAAACCATATTCAAACGACTTTTGACCCAAACTTACGACCACAATTGTGGGAGAGTCGCGAAAAGATGGTCACAACAATCAATAGCCTGGCTGCCGACGCTGAAATTATCTTGCCAGGGATCAATGAAGGTGAAGTCTTGATGGGTTCACGAGATCCTGAAGCGATTGCCGATTTCTTCTTAGCTAATGGTGAGACTACCCAGACGGTTGTTGTCAAACTTGGTGCGAAGGGTGCGTTCTTGAAGACTAAATCAGGACGGACCTATAGTGTGCCTGGTTACAAAGTATCCAAGGTTGTCGATACAGTCGGTGCTGGCGATGGGTTCGCGGCTGGTTTTATCACTGGTCGCTTAGATGGGCTATCAATTGAAGCCTCAGCTTTACGAGGTAATGCAGTGGGATCATTTGCTGTGCAAGCCCCTGGTGATAATGATGGCTATCCAACGCCAGATGAATTAGAGTCATTTATGACGGCCTATGCACGACTTTAAATGTAAAGGTTGAAAGACTCAAAGGCAGCACAAATATACCGGTAACTGTTATGTCTAAAGTAGATTCATGCAAATTTAACGCTCCGTCAGTCAAAATCGGTGTACTGTGGGGGACGGTGCCAGCCAAAGGACGGTCTGGCACCTCAATTCAAAGCCGATAAAACACGTCTTTGAATTGCCCCGCGAGATTAGTCAGCCAAAAACGCCGACTAATCTTGCCGACACTGCACACCGATTCTGACTGACTCCGCTAAACGTAAATAACTGATCAATCACTTCAGACCGCGTTAGTTAGCTGGAGGCTGTTGCTGATAGCATCGGGCGTGCAGGTGGCGTTTGACCGGCGTTCCTTTTGCCGGCCTTACACCACGGACGGTCCAGGAGATTTACGGTTTTGGCAAAGCTTCCGGACGAGGTTCAAGACGTTTCTAAGGCTTGAACCGGTCCCTCGTCCGCATGTTATCGGCAACAACCGGAAGCGGCAGTATGCGATTAGTTTTTGATTGATTATTAATACAACAGAAAATAAATACTAGCGACTAACTTAGCCCTTAAAACTAAGTTAGTCGTTTTTTTAATAACAATTTGATTGGAACCGTTTACAAATCGTGAGAACCGTGCTAAATTATATTTGTTAGGTTAACCGGTTAACCGGAGGTGCTTAGGAAATGCAATTGAAATATCAACAAGTCGAACAGTTTTTATTGTACCAACTGAAGAATGGTGAATTTAAGGCAGGTGATAAGTTTTATTCAGAAGCCGAACTTAAAAAGCGATTTGAAGTGAGTTCTGCAACTGTCATTAAAGCAATTAACGAATTAGTTTCAAAAGGATTGCTAGTTAGACATCAGGGCAAAGGGACTTTTGTGTCACGTGCTCGAAATGGGCAAGTCGTTAAGATCTTCGATCGCGAAAGAAATAACGATGCTGATGAGAAAGTCAAAGTGTTATCGATTGATAAAGAACATGATCCGCGAATTCTTAAAGAATTAGGGTTAGCAACTGGCGATAGCTATTATCATATTATGCGGTTACGGCAAGCCAATGACATCCCCGTACAGTTGCAACATACTTATTTAGTTGCTGACTACTTCAATTTGAAAGCGCTTGATAATCCGAGTTATTACGATTCTTTATATGAGCGAATTCGAGATGATAGTGGCATCGATTTATTCAGTACCAAGATTGATGAAACGACCAATATTATTTTCCCAGTACCAACGGCCGAAAGTCAGTTATTACAGTTAGATTCAGCACAACAACCGGCAGCATTCATTCACCGCCACAGTTATTTGTTTGATAATACGGTGATTGAATATGTCGAAAGTTATAAGCGGTGGGATTATTTTGAATTAGAAGTGAAAACCATTTAAGGGGGATTTTGCATCATGACAATTCAATGGTGGCAAATATTATTAATTACGTTATATTCAGGTTTTGCAATTTATGATGGTAACAACACCACGTTTGGAACGGTTAAGCCGACGATGGCTGGCTTCGTTGCCGGCTTAATCATGGGTGACGTGCAAACCGGTCTGATTGTTGGTGGGACTTTGAACTTGTTAGTCCTCGGGGTTGGGAACTTTGGTGGTTCTTCAATGCCAGATTATATGACTGGGGCTTTGCTTGGGACGGCATTTGCAGTCTTGAGTGGCAAAGGTGCTGAATTTGGGGCAACCTTAGCTGTGCCAATTGGTCTATTGATGATTCAGTTGGATGTCTTGGCACGTTTCTGCAACACTTTCTTACAACATCATGCTGAAAAATTAGTTAGTGAAGGTAAGCTGAAATCAGCGACACATATGAACCTTTATGGGATTATCCCAACGTCACTTTCACGGATGTTACCAGTTTTCTTAGCATTAGTTTTCGGCTCACAATTCGTTCAAGATGTTGTCAATAACTTACCAATGTGGCTAATGAACGGTTTGAAAACGGCCGGCGGTATCTTGCCAGCCTTAGGGATTGCCATCTTGCTACGTTACTTGCCATTAAAGAAAAACTTTGCCTTTCTATTAGTTGGTTTCTTCTTAGCAGCCTTTTTGAAGGTCCCCGTTATCGGAGCCGCAATGATCGGTTTAGCCATGGCATTAATTGCGTTTGGCATGGACAATCAAAAATCAGCACAACCCGCTGCTGCCGACACTGATGATGAAGGAGATATGGAAGATGAGTAATAAAGTTGAATTGAGCAAAACGAATAAAAAGACTTTTTGGCGCTGGTACTTCTTCGGCCAAGCCGGTTGGAACTACGAAAAAATGCAAGGCTTAGGCTATTATTACAGTGTCTATCCGCTGATAAAGCAAATTTATGGTAAAACCGATGTGGCTGCCGAAGCTGCGATCAATGAATTACAATTCTTCAATACGAATAACTCGATGGCACCAATCATCTTGGGTGTCGACAGTGCGATTCAAGAAAAACAAGGGATTGCGGCAAAAGATACTGTTGCCGGGTTAAAAACTGGGATGATGGGACCATTCGCCGGAATTGGTGATACGCTATTTGCAGTTATTCCAAACACGATCATTGGTTCGATTGCCTCATACATGGCCTTAAAAGGTAATCCAATTGGGTTAATTCTATGGATTGCTTACGGGTTCTTACGTCTCGGAATTATGCGTAGCTTCTTCGGGATGGGCTATCGTGAAGGGGTCAAGTTGATTGATTCTCTCGGTAATCGACTCAAGAAGATTACGAGCGCAGCCAATATTCTTGGTTTGACGGTTATTGGGGCGTTGATTCCATCTGTCATCACCGCGGTCTTTGCTTACAAGTACAAACAGGGTGGCGTCAAGATTTCATTACAAGATATGGCTGATCAAATTATGCCAGGTCTTGCTCCTGCGTTAGTTGTCTTGCTGGCTTACTGGTTATTAGGTCGTAAAAAGATGAACTCAACTCGAGTTACCTTGATCTTGATCGTAGTCGGAATTTTAGCCTATAACTTGAAGATTTTTGCTTAAAGAGTAAGGAGCGCTAAACATGCAAGGATTTGTAAATATTAGAATTGATGATCGTTTGATTCACGGTCAAGTTGCCACGCGTTGGGCTACTGGTTTACGAGTCAACCGTATCATGGTAATTGATGATGAAGTTGCTAACGATAGCGTTCAAAAGAGTATCTTACGGATGGCAGCCCCTAGTGGCATTAGTACTTCAATTATTACCGAAGAAAAGGCAATTACGAATATTCAAGCCGATAAATATGCGAAACAACGGGTGTTATTAGTCGTTCGACGGCCCAAAGTTTTATTGGATTTAGTGAATGCTGGCTTAGATATTACCAAAATTAACGTGGGTAATATGTCTAATCGTGAAGGTACGGTGCAAGTCAAAAAGTCGGTCAGTCTCTTACCTGAAGAACGAGCTGATTTAGAAGCCTTGATTGCTAAAGGTGTTGACGTGACGGCGCAAATGGTACCGGATGATGCGGAAGTTGAAATGAGCAAGTTTTTGAAATAGTCCGTTAGAGATAAATGGTGGAGCCCGCAATTCGCTGACAGCGTCATTTCAGTGAGATCGCGGGCTTTTAGTTTAAAGTGAACGTGAGGAGTGGTGGAAAATGTTAAAAGCCCAAGCGACTGCGGCGTTAACGAAATTAGCAGCACCGGTAGATGACCAATGGGTAACAGATCGATTGATGGCTTGTGTTGAAAAAGTGCGCGCCCAAATGCCTAGATTTAGTGGTCACTTTCCATCAGCTTGCACGACAGAAATGCAATATCGGATTAAAGGCAATGATGACTGGACCAACGGGTTCTGGACGGCCATGTTATGGATGAGCTATCAAGTTACTGGTGATGAACAGTATCATCAGGTTGCCAGTGATCAGTTAGCCAGTTTTCAGCAACGATTGGATGATCATTTTGTTTTGGACCATCACGATATTGGTTTCTTGTATTCATTATCAGCAGTAGCTGGGTATCGGGTCACTGGTCAATATCAAGACATGATTATGCAAGCGGCGGATGTGCTTTTAAGCCGATTCCAAAGTAAGGGTCATTTTATTCAGGCTTGGGGTCAAGTCGGTGATCCTAAAGAGTATCGATTGATCATTGATTCTTTACTAAACTTACCGTTGCTGTTTGCTGCCACGAAGCTTTCCGGTGATGAACGCTACGCGGCTGCTGGACAAGCCCATTATCAACAAGTCGTTCAGCATATTGTGCGGCCGGATTACTCGACTTACCATACGTTTTACTTTGACCCTAAAACGGGTGCGCCACTAAAAGGGGCGACTTATCAAGGCTACTCGGATGAGTCATGTTGGGCTCGTGGGCAAGCTTGGATTTTGCTAGGGTTACCGTTGTATAAAAGTTATTTCCCAACGGCGGATGATCAGCAACTTTACGACCGGCTACTCACGTATTACCTGGACCATTCAGCGGCTGATCAGGTGCCTTATTGGGACTTAATCTTTGATGAAACTAGTGATGAACCGAAAGACAGTTCAACGGCAGCGATTGTCGCTTGTGGGTTGATTGAAGCTCAGCGACAAGGCTATGCGTTACACGGTCAACGCGAGGCGAAAGGGATTTTAAGCGCCCTCGATGCTTATCGTACGCAACCGGGTCAAGAAGGTTTATTACAACATGGGGTGTATGCCTATGCACAGGGTAAAGGAATTGACGAAGCCAATTTATGGGGCGACTACTTCTATATGGAAGCATTGATGCGCCTACATGATCCGGCTTGGCAAACATATTGGTGAGAAGTGATAAATTATGGAAAAATTTGAAGTTAAATCTCAATTTTATTTAAATAACCAACCGTTTAAGATTTATGCGGGGGCAGTTCATTATTTTCGCTTGGCACCAAGTGAGTGGGAGCCGACCTTGCGCGCCTTGAAGTTGTCCGGTCTGAATACGGTCGAGACGTACATTCCTTGGAATGTTCATGAACCAGTGGAAGGTCAATTTAATTTTACTGGCCAGGCAGATGTTCGAGAATTTGTCTTATTGGCGCAAAAGTTAGGTTTATATGTCATTTTAAGACCGAGTCCGTATATTTGTGCTGAATGGGAATTTGGTGGCTTTCCAGCTTGGTTACTACGTTATTCGGATATGCTGGTTCGTTCGAATACGCCTAGATTTATGAGCAAAGTCAAAGCGTATTACGCCGAATTGTTTAAGGTTTTGGTCCCCTTACAGATTACTCACGGTGGGCCAGTCTTGATGATGCAAGTTGAAAACGAATATGGGTCGTTTGGTAATGATAAGGCCTATTTACGGGCAATCAAGCAACTCATGCTCGATAATGGCGTTGATGTGCCTTTATTTACTGCGGATGGTAGTTGGCAACAAGCCTTAGCTGCGGGGAGTTTAATTGATGATGATGTGCTCGTCACGGCTAATTTTGGCTCGCATTCAGCGGAAAATTTAGCTGAATTACAACAATTTATGACAGCGCATGGTAAGCAGTGGCCCCTCATGTGTATGGAATTTTGGGATGGTTGGTTTAATCGCTGGCAGGAAGAAATTATCAAACGTGCTGCCTCTAGCTTTAAAACTGATTTACAGGAGCTGGTTGATGCAGGAGCTAGTTTCAATTTATACATGTTTCGTGGCGGGACGAACTTTGGCTTTTATAATGGGAGTTCGTCGCGGCAGGCGATTGATTATCCGCAAGTGACTTCGTATGACTATGACGCAATTTTGCATGAAGACGGTCAGCCTAATGCAAAATTAGCCGAATTGCAGGCGGTTTTAAAAGTGCCCGCGGTAATGCCAGATATGCCAGTTGTTAAGGCTTATCCAACGACTACAGCAACGGCACAGGTGCGGTTAATTGATGTTTTAGATGAGCTTGGTCAAGTTGCTGATTCGGTCACACCTTTGCCGATGGAACAGGGTAGTGGCTATGGTTATCAACTTTATCAAACGACGGTTGTGGGCCAGGAGCAGCCGGAAAAGCTTAAATTAGTCGATGTTGCCGATCGCGCTGATATTTATGTCAATCAAAAGTTGGTGGCGATGCAGTATCAAGCGAGTTTAGGTGATGAAGTAGAAGTACCGCTAGCGGCACAAAATCAGTTACAGATTCTGGTCGAAAATACTGGTCGTGTCAATTATGGGCAACGGTTATTATCGCCGACACAGTCCAAAGGGATTCGAACCGGGGTCGTCATTGACCGACATTTACATTTTGGTTGGCGCCAATGGTTTATTGATTTTAGTCGCTTGTCCCAAGTAGACTGGCAAACCAGTGCTACTGTTCAATACGGACCCACGTTGACGAAATTTAACTTTGACTGTTCGGAGAGACATGGTACCTATCTGGATTGTTCCCAATTTGGCAAAGGTGTTGTGATTTTGAACGGTCATAATTTGGGTCGATATTGGCGAGCAGGTCCGACGCAAACCTTGTATATTCCGAAAGATTTTTTGAAGTTAGGTCAGAATGAATTGGTTGTTTTTGAAACAACTGAAAAAGCAATTACACAAGTACAATTTAGTGATCAACCCAAGGAGGCAGACGGATGCGAAAATTAATATTAGTTAGTCATGGTGATTTGGCGCAGAGTTATTTGAATAGCTTGGATATGATCGCCGGTGGGCATAAAAATGTTGCGGCGGTAACTTTTGACGGTGAGATCAGCAAGGCTGAGTTAGGTCAGCGGATTGAGGCTGAACGATCAACCACGAGCGAAACTGTGATTGTGGTTGATTTGCCAGGTGGTACGCCTTGCAATGTTTGTTTGGAACGGTACGCCAATGACAAGCAAGTTAGCATTCTAGCGAGTCTTAATTTACCGATGATTCTAGACTTATATTTAAACTTGAGCAATGAGACATACCAGCCGGCGTCAGCTTTACTAGTTGGTCAAGATAATTTGTTTGATGTTGCCGCCCGGTTGGCGACAACCGATAACGACGATGATGAATAATAGCGTTACAAGGGATTGGGCAACGGCCACAATCTCTTTTTTTGTTTATGCCTTTAGGCCGAGTTGAGCACGCTAAAGCGTGCGAAACAAGAAACCACCCGCTATGCGGGCGGATGGCAAAGTGGTTAAACCAAAGCGCCTCCGATTGACTTAGAATGTAGGTGTCGAAGCCAATATTGTTAAATCGAAAGGGGACGCTTGAAATGGCGAATAAGCTAAATAGTCTTGGACATACCAAATGGCTGTGCAAATACCATATTGTATTCACTCCAAAGTATAGGAAAGAAATAATTTATAATCAATATCGTCGTGACTTACAAACGGATATTAGAATGTTATGTCAGTACAAAGGTGTCAAAATAATTGAGGGACATATGATGCCAGATCATGTTCATTTGCTGGTCAGTATTCCACCAAAATTGAGTGTATCAAGCTTCATGGGGTATCTAAAAGGAAAAAGTGCGTTAATGATGTTCGACCAGCATGCAAATTTAAAATATAAATTTGGTAACCGTCATTTTTGGTCAGAAGGTTATTATGTCAGTACAGTTGGTCTCAACGAGGCAACCATCAAGAAGTATATCCGAAACCAAGAAAAACATGATCAGGCGGTGGATAAATTAAGTGTACGTGAATATGAGGACCCTTTTAAGGGTCAAGGTAAGTAATAACGAATACCGCTTAAAGCGGTGGCAAAAGTGACAAGGGCAATTTGGCTTTGACCCACAAAAGCCAGCGCCTTGAGACGCTGGCCAGTACATGGGGCTTGTAGCCCTGGAGCAAACCACCCGTTTGACGGGTGGTTATGACTCTAGATTTTGTAGTCAAAAGTGAAAATTAATCAAGTATTACTGACTGCCAGAACGCTCACCACGATACTAATGTGGGAAGCAGCTGACTAATAAACCGCATTATTTAACTAAATGCACGGAGTCACCGTGAATGACGCGACTAGGGACATAGGTCGTTTGGTTAGTGAGTGGCTGTTGACCTTCAATTCGGCTAACGAGACTATTACTAATCATTTCACTCCATAGTTGCATACTAGGGTCCGCGGTCGTTAATTTGGGCTGAAAGATAGCTAGGTTGCTTTGAGTATTATCAAAGCCGACCACGCTAATGTCTTGTCCAATGGTTAAATTGAGTGCCTTGGCTGCTTGATAGACACCATAAGCCATCATATCGTTCAAACAATAGAAAAAATTGTATTGATGAGCCTGTAATAAACGTAGTGCAAGCTCACGAGCGGGTTCGCTACGGAAGTGAGCGTTGAAGGTGTCTGGCGTAATATCATAATGATGCTGACGCATAAAATAATCGTGATAGGTTTGCCAGCGACGTTTGGAATTATAAGAGTCGGGATCATTCGTTAAAAAACAGACTTTCGTATGGTCCGTATGCTCGTATAATTGGCTTAGTTTGGCGGTGGACTGCTGATTATCAGTGACAACGTTGACGACGTTGTTTAAAGTACTATCACTTGCCATGAGAACGGTGGGTAACTTGGAGGCCGTGACCATACTTTCCAGGTGCTGCTTTGAGGCTGGATAATTAAAGACAATTAAGCCGTCAAATAAACTGGCGTTTAGTAAACGTTTACTGTTATTGGCAATCATGACCAATGAGTAACCGCGCTTGTGCAGTTCCTGATTGATGTCTTCCGCAATGGTGCTACTAAAGACGTTTTGAAAATCATGAACTAGCATACCAATTAGCTTAGTATGCTGAGTACGCAAGCCCTGAGCGGCCATGCTTGGTTGATAGTGATGTGAGGTTGCGATTTTAATGATGCGCTCACGCGTGGTGGCACTGACGTTCTTTTTGCCTTTAAGTGCGTTTGAAACGGTAGCCACTGAAACGTTTGCGAGGCGAGCAATCTCGGTAATATTAACCGGTTTACTCATGATCCGCCTCCATTCTTTTCCTTAAAGTCTAGATATGATTTTCCTTAAAGTCAAGATAAGCTGTTAGGTCCCGGTGTAACGCGCAGACAAGGTTAACCCAGGATAACTAAAGATTATAGGTGGAAACTAGTCGATTACGGCCGCTTCCGGTTGTTGCTGATAACATGCGAACGAGGGACCGGTTCAAGACTTAGGAACGTCTTGAACCTCGCCCAGAAGCTTTGCTAAAACCGCAAATCTCCCGGACGGTCCGTGGTGTAAGGCCGGCAAAACACGCCGGTCAAACGCCACCTGCACGTCCGATGCTATCAGCAACAACCTCCAGCTAATCAGTTATTTATGCTTAGTGGGGTTAGTCAAAATCGGTGTGCCGTGTTGGCAAAATTAGTCGGTGTCCTGGCTGACTAATCTTGCAGAGCAATTTAAAGACGTGTTTTATCGGCTTTGAATTGAAACGCCAGACCGTTCTTTGGCTGGCGCCGTCCCCCCCACGGCACACCGATTTTGACTGACGGAGCGCTGAATTTGAACAACTTCACTTTAAGATATAACTGTAGCTGGTAATACACCTTATTGATGTTTTTGAGCCTTTCTACCTTTAGCAGGGTAACCTAAAACAAGCGTCATAACACGGGGGTCACCATGTTATGACGCTTGTTTAGAAGCTAATTACCAAGGATTAAAGGCTGTATCTTGATGAGCCAATTTCATCAGCGCTTCAATAAAGAAGTAATCAGCGTAAATAATTGGATATTCATGGCGGTCTTCATGGTATTCAGCTGAGCAGTGGGTAATGAAAGCATCATGGGTCGCGTCCCAATCAGCCCCAGTGTCAGCTAAAGCCTTGAGAATCCGTCCGGCAGCTTCACGATAGATCACTTGGTCGGCGGAACCAACTTGATCCGCAAGTGTCAACAAACCACTGGCAGCAATAGCTGCTGCTGAAGCATCTTCCAACCAAGGTTCAGCTGGTTGACGAAAATCAATTGGAATTTTATTGCTTGCTGGAATATTGGCAATAAAGTAATTGGCAATTTGTTGCGCGGTTGCCAAGAAGGAACGGTCTTTGGTATGAATATAGCTGAGTGCGAAGCCGTAAATCCCCCAGGCCTGACCACGTGTCCAAGAAGAACCATGACCATAGCCTTGGCCACCTTGAGAATGTAAGTAATCTCCAGTTTCAGGGTTAAAGACCGCAATATGTTTTACGGAGCCATCTGGCCGAATCATGTATTTCTGAGTGGTTAAAGCATGAGCATAGGCCATTTGTTTAAACCGGGGGTCTTTTTCCGTGTCACTAGCCCAATAGAGTAAGGGAAGGTTCATCAGACAGTCAATAATAGCCAGATCGGCACGATTGCGACCGTCTTCGTCGTTCCAAGCTCGGAAGTAGTGACCAGCTAGATTGAAGCGACCGGCCATATTGTTGGCGGCTAGCAACGCGCGATTATGAGCGGCCTCATCTTGGTCGTCTTGAAAATGGGCAACAGCGGTCAATAACCATTTAAAGCCGTTATCGTGGTCTAAATGTTCCGCTGACATTAAGTTGCCGTCTAGTTTGTGCTCTACTTCGAGGGCTTGTTCACGGTAAATATGGTTACCGGTCAAATGGTACAGTTCCCACATAATGCCGCCCCAGAACCCGTTAGTCCACCAAAAAGGGTCTTGCTGATAAACGTTAACGAATTGGTGCTGATCATCCGTGGTATAGGGAATAATACCGGTATTTCGGTTAATAACGGCGGCCATTTTACTGGTCACTTTATGCAATGTTTGTTCTGCAAATGCTTGATAATTTTCCATGTTAATTCCTCGCTAATTTTTAATTTGCTAGTTCGGTGAGGGTCACGTCTAAATGTTGTGACCCGATAGTGATGTGTGCGAGTTGGCCGTCGAGCTTAACGGTCACGGGTGGCACAACGTCAACTTGTTGATGAGCATCCCCTAGACAAGCGGTGATTACCAGTTGTTTACCTGGGGTGACTGACCCACTGATTAGTGGCAAAACCGTCTTGGGGAAAAAGACATTCGTATTTGGTTCCGGTTCACTGAGACTGGCGGTTAAGTTCGGCGTTAAACCGACAATGCCAGTCGCCCCAACGGAACTATTGTAGAGGGCCTGTTGGGGCTCGGTAGTTGTTAACGCAACGCCACCGTTGGGTGCACTGAAACTACCTTCCAACAAGTTCAAATTGCGCGCTGTCTGGATCAGATGAATACGGATGTGCCAAGGATATACTGGCACAATAAAGTTATCGATCGTGACGTCTGACCACGGCTGCCATTGGGAATAAACGTAATCATCATGGATGGCAAACTTTTGATAACCAAAGGCTGTCCGATAGTCGGTGTCAGTTTCGCTGATGGCTAAAGTGTTGTCGTAGGCACCTTGCTTAGGCAAGACACTGCCTTTCTTAACACTAAAACCAAAAGTCGTGGAATAGACGTATTTTTCGTATTTATCTTCGCCATGAGCATGTTCGTGAGAATGTTGACCAGCTGTAAAGGCTTGGAGTTCCTGTCCCTGATCAGCGTGAACAAGGAGCATACGTGACGCTTGATTGACCGTTTGAACTGGGAAACTTGGTATTGTGGTTGGCAACTGCCAGAAAGGATCATCATCGGGCAAGGCTAAGACAATGAAATTTTTCAAAGCCCAATAAGGTGAACCTGGGGCATTGTACCCTTCAGCGAAGACTAAGTTGGGATAGCCGTAACCGATACTTAACAAGTTATCACTGGTGAAAATTGGTAAGCTAAACCACTGATGCATGTTCGCTCCGAGCAAGTATTTGCCCTCGGCTTGAACCGTCGACGTGATGGGAAGCTTGGCAAAGGCACTGGCAGCCCAAAAAGCTGATTGTGCGAAGCGGTAAGTTTGACTGCGGCCGAATGGTAGGGCCGTCCCGTTTTTAACAAACCAATCCTTAAATGTTTTAGAAAATAGTTGTCCTCGTTGAGCAAATTTAGCCACATGCGCTTCAGTTTTATCGGCAGCTAAGACGCTGTACAAAACACCGTAGTATTGCATGGCGAATGGAATATAGTAGTCGATTTGATTGCGGTAGCCGTCAAAATACCAGCCATCTTCAAGGTAATAACTATCGAGAGCTGTTAGGTCCTGATCAATTTGGTCAGTCATGTCAGCTAACTGTGCTTTTTCGAAAAAAGTATTAACCAAAACGCGGAAAAAGAGCCAATTCGTTTGTGGAATCTTGCGGTGGTTGATTTGATCCAACCAGTGATAAATATTTTGCTGTTCCGTAGGGGTTAATCGATCATAGAAGAATGGCTTTGTTAAGATGAGCATGGTGGCTAATGAACCCATTTCGACAAAGAGTTGGTCATAATCGGTTAGGTCGCCCCAATAGAATGGTGACTGGGGGTCACAACCAGCAACAATACCTTGGGTTGCTGGCGTGAAGTATTGACGATACTGCTCAGCACGTTCAGCAGTGCTGCAGAGTGGACCAATGCCCCAAAGTGTACGTAAAAAGCCTTCAATTTCACGGCGCGGTTCATCGTAAACTGAGCCAGAATCACTAATACGAACGCGACCAAGCTTTTTTTCATCCGCCATTAGATCGTAAACTGGTTTGACCAAGGCTAATAATGCTTGGACATAATCGGCTCGCGTCTTTAACGGGTTGTCTTTAAGTTGACTATTGAAATGGTTCATCGTTTAGCTCACTGTTCCTTTCATAACGACGGCTTAACTTAACTAAGAGGTTGCAAGACTCATAAGCACTACAACTGCAGTAGTACCAACAACCGTTACGTTTAAAATAGACTTGCCCGAATTCAGCGCTCCGTCAGGCGGAAGCAGTGTGCTGTGAGGGACGCGCCAGCCAAAGTACGGTCTGACACCTCACTTCAAAGCCGAAAAACCACGTCTTTGAAGTGCCCCGCAAGATTAGTCAGCTGAAAACGCCGACTAATCTTGCCGACACTGCACACCGCTTCTGCCTGACTCCGCTAAGAGTAAATAACAGGTTCCTAAAAAAGAATCACTGATTAGCTGAAGGTTGTTACTGATAGCATCGGACGTGCAGGTGGCGTTTGACCGGCGTTTTTTGCCGGCCTTACACCACGGACGGTCCGGGAGATTTGCGATTTTGGCAAAGCTTCCGGGCGAGGTTCAAGACGTTTCTGAGGCTTGAACCGGTCCCTCGTCCGCATGTTATCGGCAACAACCGGAAGTGGCAATTTTTGACAATCTGATTATTGCGGTCGTGTAATAGGACAAGCATTTTTAACTTGCAACCTTTAGTAATTTAACGAACGCGACGGATGGCGGCAATTAAGACCCCACCGATGATTTCCATGATAACAGCGAAGATAAAGATGGCTTGATAGCCGAAACTCCCGACGATAGCTGCGGCAACAATGGCACCAAGCATTTGGCCCAAGGTGTTCGCTAAATTAATCAGACCTAAATCTTTACCAGCCGTATCGGAAGAAGGTAACACGTCCATGTTTAAGGCGCCGTCAACAGAGTTATAGAGGCCATTACCAAAGGCAGCAATGACGGCATAAGCAAACATCGCCCAGGCAGCCTTGGCAAAGAGTGGGAATAATGCAGCAATCCCTAACGCAAAGGTGGCAATAACGACGGGCATTTTAACCCGGTTTAATTTGTCAGCTAATGGGCCACTAACGAGGGCAAAGAAGACCCCAATGAATAACATGATTGACGAGAAAATTGAAATTGAACGGCCGGCATCACTAGTGCTTTGACCAATGTAATCGGTGAAAATATAGAGTTCAAAAGTCGTGACGATGGTTGAACCAACCACCATGAAGAATTTACCACTGAGTGCGAGATAGAAGTCACGGGCATCTTTAGTTGGAAAGAAGAAGTACTTTTTCAAGGTGTCTTTGTTTAACGGAATATGGTCTTCGGCTAAGTTGTCTTTTTCATTCATCAATAAAACATGGACGATAGAAAGAACGATTGAAGTCGCAGCCATGACATAGATACCAACTTTAACGTTACCCAAGAATTGAGCAGCAATCAAAGCGAAACCTTGTTGTGCGATAGTAAAGCCAACACCGTAGAAAGTCGACACGGTTCCTCGCCATTTCGGCGCGATCCGATCAGAAATCTGTGGGTACATCGCAGCCGCAATCGCATTTTCACCAGCTGCAGCAATAATCCAAATAAATATAATAGCTTTAATCGAAGAAATGTTAGCAATAACGGCTAAGAGGACTGCCATCACAACGGCACCTAAAACGATGTAGGGTTTCCGTTTCCCATAACGGGTTCGGGTGACATCTGAAAGGGCCCCAAAGGCAAGGTTAGTAATCGCACTAGTAACCGTGGCGACCGTGGCTAATAGCCCAACAGCCCAAACTTTATTAGCCGGATCAATTTGACTGAATAATTGTGGTAGTAAGACGTTACGTGCCCCAACGACGGGACCATACCAGCAGAGTGGTGCGAGGAACATTGCTGAGGAAACTAGCCAAGGTAATTTTGGCTGTTCTGAATCTTTAATTTTTGCATTAGTTATTTCGCCGACGACACTTGAAGTCGGTTTTTGATTTTTATCGGCCATTGTTTTCGCTCCCAAATATGTTTGACTTGTTGAAGAAAACTGATCATTGCGGTTCAGTCCTAGAATCCGCGCGATAAATTCTAGGAAAGCCGTTAGCCAACCGAATGAGGTTAACCAGATTACGACTTGGAACCAATAAATACTTAAGTAATTATTTTTAGTTAAACGTTTAACTAAAATCAACAAATTAAAATTAACACCATGTGAAAGCGCTGTCAACTGGCTCCGTGCAAAATTTCACAAAATGATTTTGTGAAGCTTGTAAAAGTTTATCCGCTGAATGAGAGACGAAAACCAGTAATCACGGCAATCGGTGGCATAAAATTGTTGTTGATTAATGGTTCGTTCAGTCACCAAATTAAGAACAAATTTTTTTGGTCTACTTCCTTGATTGGTTGTGAATACGCTTTGCATAGCTCGAAGGTGTCGTACCGGTATAGGTCTTAAAAGCAGCCGAAAAGTGATGAACGGAACTAAAGCCTAATCGGGCCGCAATTTGGGTGAAGTTCAGTTTTTGCGCACTAATGAGTTCCTTGGCGGCCGTCATTCGTAACGCTTTAAAATAGGCCATGATGCTCGTATTGGTTTCAGCTTTAAAGGTCTTTTTTAGACTTGAGGCACTGATTAAAAAGGCTTGAGAGAGCTGCTGGATCGTTAGGGGTTTATCAAGATTGAGCTTCATATAGGCCTTAATTTGATTGATTAGCAGCTGTTTGTAGAATGTATTAGAAATACGACGAGCGTATAATAATTGTTCTTGAGGGTCGCTACTAGTGGCAGAAATCGGCGACGTGGCCTTTTCGGGGCTAACTGTGGCTGGTAAGCGTTGCTTGATTTCCATTTTACACAGTGAGATGAGTAATTCGGTCGTGTGATTATAAAGTGACGCACAAGTGACGATAAAATATTCGCCGATTTCCATGTCATAGGACATTTCAGGTTTACGCCGCCGGAGGTCTAAAATTGTTTGACTTTCGGAACTGATTTTGTCGATTAATTGTGGTTGCGTGATGGCCATAGTCCGTCCGTCGAGTGCAGTTAAATGTTCCGAGGTGGCCTGAAAAATGATCACGAGCGCCGTTGTGTGAGGAACTGTCGCAAACACGTTGACAGCTTGATCAGTTGTTAAAAGCAGGCCTTCATGTGGGTTGAGGATGTACTCGGTTGAATGTTTTAGTAAGAGCTGGCCGGTCCGGACATAGACAAATAGCTTCGTCTGAGCTCGTTGATAGCGATAATTTTGATTCAGGGCATAACCTTGATCAAAAATACTCAAAATATAATCCAGTTGTAGATATTGAAAATTAAAAATGCCAGGCATGCCATGACCTCCAGTTAAAATCGGTACATAAAGAGCTAAATTAGTGGTCCGAATCGGTAACATCAAACTGATATGTCTGAAATTGTAACACAAAGTAGCAGAATCGGTATATTGCACACTTAGTGAAATAGATAATATAGTCAAAAAAGAAAGCGTTTTCTTAGACTGGTTGGTGTGATTAGATGCAATACAAATTAGATGAAAAGACCAAGCAACAATTACAACAGATTTGGCAGCAAGTTGAAACTAAACTGGCGGTTACGAGTGATCGCATTAAAACCAATATGCCATATATTGCCGTTAAACATCGATATGCTGATATCGGTCATCAGCAATTGACTTGGTGGACTAATGGTTTCTGGGCCGGAATTTTGTGGCAAATGTACCATGCAACCCAGGAATCAAAATACTTAAAGTACGCGCGTCAGATTGAAACGGACTTGGATCAAGCGTTAGCCCAATTTGATGACTTAGATCATGATGTTGGTTTTGTCTGGCTCAATGCGGCGGTGGCTGATTACCGAATGACGGCGAATCCTGCCGCTAAGCAGCGGGGACTACGAGCCGCCACGATTTTAGCGGGACGGTATAATCCAGCCGGTGGTTTTCTAGTGGCTTGGAATGGACCGGAACAGCAAGGCCAAGTCATCGTTGATTGTTTCATGAACCTGTCATTACTTTATTGGGCAAGTGAGGTCACTAAGGATCCGCGGTTTGCGGCGATAGCTACCCAACATGCGCAAACCGCCACTGCTGCGCTACTACGACCAGATGGTTCGAGTAATCATATTGCGGTTTTTGATCCGAAGAGCGGGGAGTTGCAGACAACTTTGGGTGGCCAAGGTTACGGTCAAGGTTCCGCTTGGGCACGCGGTCAAGCTTGGGTAATCTATGGGTTAACGCTGGCATTTTGTCATAATCACCAACCGCAGTATTTGGATCAGGCCAAGCAGGCGGCGAACTTCTTCATTGCGAACGTGGCCCTAAATGATTATGTTTCGGTGATTGATTTTAGGGCACCGGCAGACCCCGTTTATTATGATACGACTGCGACTGCCATCACAATTTGTGGGCTGCTGGAACTGGTTAAGTGGTTACCGGAAGCTGAGGGGCGTTTTTATCTACAGGCGGCTTTGAAGATGTTCATGGCGCTGACGACCAAGTTCTGTGACTTCGATATCGATCACGATGAGTTACTGACTAAGGGTTCTGCGAAATACCATCGGGCAACGGATCGTGAGGTTCCTATTATTTATGGCGATGCGTTTTATGTCGAAGCATTATTGCGATTACTAGATTTAGATTTATCAATTTATTAGGGAGGTTACAGCTCAATGGCACAATTAAAATTGAAGCATCGTAATGATTATGTGCAATTATTCAAGCAAGTTAATCAGCCATTACGACAACACTATCAGGGTTCAGCTCGCGTGATGTTTGGGTCAACTGGCGTCGGTTATGGCAATCGGATTGCTGGTGTGGAAGGCTTTGCTCGCATGTTGTGGGGCGCTGGTCCGGCGATTAAGGATCTTGACGTTGCTTGGCAAAATGAAATTAAACAGGGTCTCTTGGCTGGTACGGACCCGAATAGCCCTGACTATTGGGGCGATTTACACGATCGTGATCAACGCATGGTCGAAATGCCACCGATCGCGTTAGCACTACTGCATCATAAACAGTATCTGTGGCAACAATTTACAGCGCCCGAGCAGCAACAAATCGGCGCTTGGTTTAGTCAAATTTTTGAGCATAATTGCTCAGATGGCAATTGGCAGTTCTTCAAGGTTTTGATCTATCAGGTCTTACAGCAGTTGGGCGTCGAAGTCAGTGCCACCGCTCAAACTGATGTCCAAGCGGCTTTGCAAAAAATTGAAGCCTGCTATCAGGGCGATGGCTGGTATCAAGATAGTGCCCGTGGCCGGATTGATTACTATACGCCATTCGCCTTTCAATATTATGGGATTTTATATAGCGTTTTAGTGCCAAACGATACATTGAGCGTAACGTTCAGAAAACGGGCCAAGGCCTTGGCTCAGCAGTTCATCCATTTCTTTGCCGAAGATGGCGCGAACGTGCCATTTGGTCGGAGCTTGACCTATCGTTATGCGGCAGTCGCTTTCTGGGTTGCCATGATTTATGGCAACATTTGGCCAGAAAAAACGGCCGTTATTAAGGGCATTATCAATCGGAATCTTCGCTGGTGGTTGCAGCGACCGATTTTTAGTGAAAGTCACTTACTAACATTAGGTTATGGCTATGAACAGTTATTAATGACAGAGCCATATAACAGTCCGACTTCACCATACTGGTCCAATAAGATCTTCTTATTACTGGCATTACCAACAGATCATTCATATTGGCAAAGCGACGAAGCACCATTGCCAGATTTAGCAGCAACTAAATTATTGGCGGCACCGCACTTGTTAGCGATGCATGATCATGGTCACACGGTGCTCTTGAATGCTGGTCAACCAGGCCCGAATTACCACGCTTTAACGAATGAAAAGTATTTTAAGTTTGCTTATTCCAGTCAATTTGGCTTCTCGGTGCCACGAGAAAATCAGCTTAAGGAAGAAGCTGTGATGGATTCGATGATTGGTTTGCAGACGCTTGATACCACGATGGTTGCTAATCGGCATGGTGAGGATGTTGTTGAACCCGGCATGTTCTACACTCGTAATAATGTCTCCAATGTGGTCCAAACTGCTGATTATGTGGGATCAACTTGGCGCGTTAACGACAAAATGAAGGTTCGAACTTGGTTAATCGCCTTTGAGGGGTGGCAGATTCGAATTCATCATCTGGTCGTGACGGAGCCTAGCTTGGCCTATGAAACTGGTTTTGCAGTGGCAGACTCTCCCGATAATCCTGGCACTAACCAGACCACACCGACCGCGAGTTACTTTGACGGTCCGGCCGGTTTTAGTGGCATTGTCAACTTGTTGGGGAGCACCGTTGAACAAAATGATGGTACGATTGGTGGTTTTCCCAATACCAATTTAATGACGCCAGAAGTGGTAGCGCTACCAGGACGCACGACGGTTTTAACACCAGGGGAACACTGGCTGGTAACGGGAATCTACGCTAATGCGGATAGTACCTACGCTCGCAACAAGTGGCAACAACAGCCAATAGTCGGGTTACAGGATCAAAAGGTCAGTCTTCAATTAGGGGATCAAGTACGGGAATTAGAACTACATTAAGGTGTCTTTTGAAAGGAATGTTAATAAAATGGCAGCAAATCAGAAAGTAAATTTAAAAAAGCCGAATATGGCAATTAATGCTAAAGTAAAGGATGAACAACAACCGAAATTACCCGTTTCGTTTGCGCTGGCGATGTTCATGTCACCAGCCGTTTGGATCGGCCCAGTGGCATCTGCTAGAAGTACGCTGTTACCACAATTATTTAGTCAAATTGATTCTGTTAACAAAGTTTGGGCCGTTGGGATTTTAGGCATGGTTTCTTCGTTAACTGCGGCCATCGCGAATCTGTTATTTGGGGCTTTCTCCGATGTGACACGGAGTCGCTTGGGGAAGCGTAAGCCTTATATTATTTTAGGGACAGTTGTGACTTCGTTATCGCTGGTCGCAATTGCGAACATTCAGTCAATTATTGCGATTATTGCAGTTTGGGTCGTTACTGCGGCGGCCGAAAATGCTGTGGCAGCTTCGATCTATGCGCAAATTTCGGATCGAATCGCACCTAAGTGGCGAGGGACGATTTCAACCTTTTACGGGGTTGGGGGGACCATCGTGCCACAACTTTTTGCCATTCTAGCTGCTCAATTTTTAGGCGATGTACGGGTTGGCCTCTATGTCATGGCAGCGATTGCGTTAGTTTTGATGTTAGTGCATATTTGGTTAGCGGGCGAAAAATCCAATATGGATGAACCCAAGGTAACGTTAGATAAAAAGAATTTAGTGACACATTTTTCATTACCAACTAAGGGTGCCCGTGATTATTACTTAGCGTTATTTGGGAAGTTCTTCATGGTCTTAGGGCATACGATTATCACCACGTATCTGTTGTATATCTTCACTGATTATATGCAAATGAATGATAAGAGTGCCGGTGCGGCCATTTCAATCTTCTCGTCGATTATGTTGTTTATTGGCTTAACCTTTGCGTTAGTTTCAGGGGTCTTAGCGGATAAATTAAAGCGCGTTAAGTTGCCAGTTTCAATTGCAACTTACTTGTTAGGGTTAGCGGCATTGTTCCCACTATTTGATGCGAATCCTTGGACGATGTATGTTTATGGGGTACTAGCTGCGATGGGGACTGGGATTTATAACTCCGTCGATGGTGCCTTGAACTTGGATGTTTTACCATCAGCTGCAACGGCTGGTAAGGACTTAGGCTTAATTAACCTCGGGGTAACTGGTGCCCAAATGTTAGGGGCTTTGGTTGCTTCAATGATTGTTACTGGCTTAGGTTATGAAGCTATCTTTATGTTTTCAGTTGCGATGGAAGTTGTCGGTGGGATTTTAATCTCGGCAATTAAATCGGTTAAGTAGGCTTAAAGAAAAAACGCAGGCAAACTAGGTTCATGCAAAACAACCTAGGGTGATGCGTTTTTTGTATTTTTGAAAAGGGTGGTGAGGATGATGACGACAGATTGGGTCGCGCAGTATTTAGAACAATTTATCAAAAAAGTCGCACGCGAAAATGACCGCTTGGCAGGCAAGACGCCTTATATTCCATACGATGGCTTTTATAGCGATGTGATGATTGAACGGGGCTATGACTGGTGGGCCAATGGTTTCTGGGGTGGTATTTTATGGCAACTCTTTAATGCGACCGACCAAGACCAATTTCGTGAAGCAGCCATTATTCAAGAAAAACGATTGGACCGTGCCTTATATGAATTTAAAGATATTCATCATGATGTCGGCTTCATGTGGTTACTCACAGCCGTTGCACACTATCAGGTTACTGGGGACGAACAAGCCTATCGGACCGGACTCCACGCGGCTAGTTTGTTGGCTGGCAGGTTTAACATCGAAGGTAATTTCTTGGTTTCTTGGAACGATCATCCAGGTTGGGTCATCATTGATAGCATGATGAACATTCAGTTGCTTTATTGGGCCAGTGAGCAGACTGGTGATCCGCGCTTTGCAAAGCTGGCCACGCGACATGCACAAACGGTGGCGAAGTATTTAGTCCGTCCAGATGGGTCCGTGGGGCATATTGCCAGTTTTAATCCGGATACTGGCGCGTTTTTGACCCAATTAGCCGGCCAAGGGGTCAGTGCAGAGTCTGCTTGGAGCCGTGGCAATGCTTGGGCCTTATATGGATTCGCTGCAACTTATCGGCATACGCGACAACTAGAATTCTTGACCATTGCCAAACGGGTGGCGGATTACTTTATCCAACAATGTCAGCTGACCAATGATATTCCATTGGCAGATTTTCGAGCGCCAAAAGTACCACAGATTTTTGATACTAGTGCTGGTATGATTGCGGCGGCTGGTTTATTAGCTTTAGCTGAGCTATTACCGAAGTCACAACAGGCGCCATATCGGCAAGCAGCGATTAAAATTATCCAGGCGATTGTTGGTCGTTATGGCAATTGGCAACTCACCGAGGATGGCATTATCGGTGGTGGGACGGAGGCCTATTATCGCCCGGCGACCTATGAGGTGCCCTTGATTTACGCCGATTATTTCTTTGGCGAAGCTTTACTGCGATTGAAGGGGAACGCACTGATTTTATGGTGATTTTGATGTTCTTATAGGCGTACCGGGGTGTGAAATATGTTTAAATCGAGTACACTGAAAGTTAGTCTGAAAAAGATGGCTTAAATTGACTAAGGAGGAATTAGATTGAAAATTACGATTAAATTATTGGATCAGGCCGGACAAGTTAAGCAAGGGGTCTTTTCATACGATAAGGTTAGCAAGCCGTATCAAGTGACTGGTACTGATTTGGCGGTGTTAGGAATTAAGAATATGGTTTGGCAAACTGGTGAAAAGATTCAGGTTGATTTGGATCAGGGTGAACAGTATGTCTGGGTGCAGTTGGATGAAACTTTAGCACCAACCTTGGTTTATTTAGCACAACCTAGTTGGACGTACACCATCGCGACTGATAAGCATCAAATTGACACCGCTTTCGCCTCGAAACGGCACTGCATTACGGTTCGTAAAGCGACTACGGCCGAAATCACGGCTTATCGTAATTTAGCACTCAATCCACATGATCAGGCGGCTGATACTGGGGCTTATCCACATGCGGTGACGAATGTGACAGCTGAAACGAATCCAGCCTTTATTGCGCAAAATGCGATTGATGGTAAATTAGCCAACATTTCGCATGGCTCATATCCATACGGTTCATGGGGCATTCATCAACAAGCGGATGCAGCATTAACAATTGAATTTGGTCATCGTGTGACTGTTGATTGCGTTAAGTTAATGCTTCGTCATGATCATTTGGAATGGGATCACGATGGTTATTGGGATCAAGTGACATTGGGATTTGATGATGGCAGCACGATTGATTGCCCAACGACTGCGACCGCTGAATTACAAACTTTAAAGTTTCCAGCCCATGTAACGCAAAGAATAGTATTGAATAATTTGAAAAAAGCCGAAAACAGTGCTGAATTTACAGCACTCACTCAAATTGAAGTATACGGTTACAATAAGGCTTAACGCGCGTTTTAAAAAAGGTTATTATAGAAAATATCAGGAATATAATATTTAAAAATTAGATTGGGTGTGTCAAGATGAAAGTTTTAACTTTTGGCGAAATGATGTTACGTCTGAAGCCAAGTGAGAGTAAACGAATTTTACAAAGTGACCGTTTTGAAGCCACTTATGGTGGTGCCGAAGCCAACGTGGCAGTTTCATTGTCATTGCAAGGCGATCAAGCTGCTTATGTCACTAAATTTCCAGAGAACCTATTAGGTGATTCAGCCTTAGGAACTTTGCGCAAATTTGGCGTTGATACGCATAAAGTTTTACGTGGTGGGCCACGATTAGGAATCTACTTCTTTGAAAAAGGTGCCAGTGTTCGTGGGACTAACGTGGTTTATGATCGTGCTGGAAGCTCTTTTGCCACATCAAAGGCTGCTGACTTTGACTGGGAGAACCTGTTATCGGATGTTGATTACTTCTACTTCTCAGGGATTACTGCAGCGATTTCAACTGAATTACAATCGGCAATTTTGAAAGCGGTTAAATACTGTGCTGAACATCAAATTACGGTTGTCTTTGATACCAACTATCGTGGTAAGATGTGGACTCCGGCTGAAGCGCAAGCCTTTTCAGCAAAGGTGATGCCATACGTTAATGTTTGCCTTGCTAATGATGAAGATTTTGAATCAAGCTTAGGGATTAAAGCTTTTGATGGTGATATGGCCCATGGGATTGATCAAAAAGAAAGTTTCAAAGCTGGTATGAAGGCCGTTACCGACAAGTATCCGAATGTGCATACGGTTGCCAGCATCTTACGGAATATTCACTCCGTTGAAGACAGTCTTTGGTCTGCTTTGACCTTACGTGATGGTCAGTTCTATGAAAGTCCAGTTTACCAGTTGCACGTGTACGAAGGTGTGGCTAGTGGTGACGCCTTTGGTGCGGGCTTATTACATGGATTCCTCCATGGCTTTGATGGTCAAAAACAAGTCAATTATGCCATTGCAGCTAGTGTCTTGAAGCTGACGGTCAGTGGTGACTTGAACTTAGTTAGTGAAGCTGAAATTAGTGGGTTGATGGATTCCGGTGCGTCCGCAATGAATCGTTAGGCTTAGCTTTTATTTCGTCAAAATTTAGTTGATTAGTTAACTTGAAAGATTGGATTTCTTGAGTAGGGGTGATTACCCATGGCTGACAATGATCAAGCAATGGATAAACGTTTGCAAAACGCATTATTTGGAACGCCGCTGTTACATCCGGATGAACAAAATCGTTGCTTAGGAACTTTTCAAGAACGGATTGATTTGAGAATAAGTTTCCGTCAAGCCTTGCAACGAGACTTTTCGACCGAGATTTTATCAGAATTACAAAGACGGGAGAACCTAGGTTTGTTGATACACGCTAAGTTGGATAGTGATATTTTAAGTCGCTATGTTAAATTAGCCCAATCAGCGGGTATTCCGTTTGCGATTAGGAATAGCCAATATTATCATCATGACTGGGATAACGCTGCCATCATCTTGTGTGGAGACTGTGCCTTAAATGTTGCTAATATCAATATTGAGGAGCGCTATCCAGCGCCAACCTGCGAAGCGAAAACGGTCAAACCTAGGCTATTGCGATCATGGTTTCGTCAAACTTGAGTCACTATTGTAAGCGTTTTACAATAGTGAAAAGTAGCAAATTTAAAGCTATTTACTATTGATTTTACGTTTCTTACTAAAAACCGTGTTGACGCTAATCATTTCCATTTATATGATAATTATTATAAAGGGAAATGAGGGTTAATAATGGCAAAAGATAAAAAGGTAATGATTGATCCAGACAAGTTTGCTCGCGCCGTCGTGAGTGGCTCCAACTTAAAGGCTGAAGATGATTTACGAGCAAGTAAAGATGGCTTAAAACGTTATTTACAAGCTTACTTCTTGATCGAAAAGTTTAACAAACTCGAGTCAAATCAATTCAAGTTTACTAACAGCACTAATTTTGAGTACTTGGTCAAAGCTTTGGATCAAATTAAAATGAACTAATTTAAAAAGTCGTGAACATTGATTAAACGTCAATGCTCACGATTTTTTTAGTTAAACGACAAAGTGTTGAAAGCATAAGAAACATTATCACTACAGTGGTGCCAGTAACCGTTACATCTTAAGTAGACTTGTCCAAATTCAACGCTCCGTCAGTCAAAATCGGTGTGCTGTGGGGGACGGCGCCAGCCAAAGGACGGTCTGGCGCCTCAATTCCAAGCCGATAAAACACGTCTTTGAATTGCCCCGCAATATTAGTCGGCCAAGAACCGCCGACTAATATTGCCGACACTGCACACCAATTCTGACTGACTCTGCTAAGCGTAATTAACTGATTTACAAAAAAGAGTTACTGATTAGTTGAAGGTTGTTGTCGATAGCATCGGCCGTGATAGTGGTGTAAGACGTTTCTAAGGCTTGATCTGGTCCCTCGGTCGCATGCTATCAGCAACAACCGGAAGCGGTAACGATTGGCTATTTCCAAGATTTAAACAAAATAAGTTGGAAAGGCTTGTTGGACGGAATCTTCTTCGGCAAGCATCAAACGAATATGCATTAGCTCATGGAAGCGGACGTCAGTTAAGTCGTGGTTGATGACGGCGGTTAGTAAAGTTTGATGCTGGTCAATTAAAGGCTGCCATTTCAAATGATTGTTTTCAATGCGTAAGCGCCGAAAACGATCGAGATTGATGTTAATGAGTTCTAGCCAGTTCCAGCTCAGGTCGTGGTTAGTCATCACGTAAAAGTAGCGATGAAAAGCATTATCTAGCTCGAAGAAACGGGATAAATTCTTCTGTTGTAACGCGGCTGTCTGGGCTTTGAGATTCTGATTTAACCAGTCAATGTCGGTTGCCTGAATCGTGGCGGCTGCTTGTTGCATAATTTCAGTCTCAATTAATTCGCGAGTGAAACGCGATTCCTGTGCAATTTTAAGATTAATTTTAGCAACGTAGGCGCCACTCTGTGGAACCATGTTGACCAATTGCTCCTGTGATAGCCGTAAGAGGGCCTCACGTACGGGGGTTTTGCCCAATGAACTGGCCTCGGAAATGGAGGTAGTCGAAATTTTTGCGCCGGGTGCATAGTCTAAATTCATAATTTTGGTTTTAATAAACTGATAGGCTTGGTCACTCAGGTTAATTGTATTAGTAGATGCCATGATAACCCCTCTTTAAAAAGTTGGTGAACTGATATGTCAGTATTTGGAATTTACATAGTCGATAATATCATATTTTAAGATTAATGCGATATTTTAGTATTTATTATTGGCAGTTATCTCAATAAGCATTGACCTAAGGTGAAATAAACAGTACGCTACCGGTGAACTGATATTTTAGTTTTACGCATATTTGACGTAAGGATGTGGTTTAGTAATGAAAAATATGGGTTTCCGATGGTATGGTAGTGCGTCTGACGCAATTAAGTTACAAGATATTCGGCAGATCCCAGGCACGACACAAGTGGTTGGCGCTTTGTTTGATATTCCAGTTGGTGAGGTGTGGCCAGAAGACCAGATTGCCGCGTTGAAAAATCAAGTTGAGGCGGCTGGGTTAAAGCTAGAGGTCATTGAATCAGTCAATATTCATGATGATATCAAGATTGGTTTGCCGACGCGGGATCGTTATATCGAAAATTATAAGCAGACGATTCGTAATCTAGCTAAGTATGGCATAAAAGTTATTTGTTACAATTTTATGCCGATTTTTGACTGGGTTCGTACTAATCTACACTATAAGCTGGCGGATGGGTCAACGGATTTGGCATTTGAACATCAATTTGTTGAAGGGACACCGGATGAAATTATTGAAACAGTTCAAAATTCGTCCAACGGTTACGTCCTTCCTGGTTGGGAGCCGGAACGTTTAGCGGAGGTTAAGCAGTTATTTACGGCTTACCAAAATGTTGATGCGCAAAAGTTAACAGATAATTTTAAATACTTTTTGGAAGCAATTATGCCCGTTTGTGAAGAATGTGATGTCCGGATGGCAATTCATCCAGATGATCCACCACGTCCTTTGTTTGGCTTGCCACGGATCTTTAAAAATCGTGAAGATATGCTAACGATCGAGCAATTGTATGAGTCAAAATATAATGGCTTTACCATTTGTACAGGGAGCCTAGGTGAAAATCCAAAGAATGATGTTCCAGCCTTGATTCGGGAATTTGTTGCTAAAGATCGGGTGCCATTTGTGCATGCGCGCAACATTAAATTTATGAATGCTGCCGGCGACTTTCATGAAGCTGCCCACTTATCTTCAGAGGGCTCCTTGGATATGTACGAAATAATGAAAGCGCTTTATCAGAGCGGCTATGAAGGTTATATCCGTCCAGATCATGGCCGTGATATCTGGGGAGAACAAGGTCGACCGGGCTATGGATTATACGACCGTGCCCTTGGGATCTCGTATTTGAATGGTCTATGGGAAGCTTTAGAAAAAGGCAATCATTAGAGGTGAAAAACAGATGGTCAAATTATTAGCTGATTACGTTAATAATCCAAAACAATTTGAAGATGTAGGGATTACGGTTCCAAAGTTTGATCAGGAAAAGGCGAGTCAGGCAGGGCGTCAGCAGCCAGTTTGGGTCCACTTTGGTGGTGGAAATTTATTTCGTTGTTTTCATGCCGCCATTGCGCAACGGTTACTCAATACTGGTGCCTTAAAGGCCGGTGTCATTGTTGCCGAAACATATGATGCGGCAGTTATTAATCAAATGTATCAGCCTTACCACAATCGATTTTTACGCGTGGTGATGACAAATGAGCAGCCCTATGATCGGGAATTAGTCGCAAGTGTTGCTGACAGCTTGGCGTTAACGCCGACAGACAAGGAATCCTGGAATCGGTTAAAAGCGGCCTTTACCCAAGCCTCGTTACAACTAGTGACTTTTTCCATTACTGAGAAGGGGTACGGTTTAACCGATTTGGCTGGTCAGTTGATCCCAGCGGCAAAAGCTGATATTTCCCAGGGACCGGGTCACCCACAGACGAACATGGGAATTTTGGCGGCATTACTGTATGCACGCTATCAAAACGGCCAAGCACCGTTAGCATTAGTTAGTACGGATAACTTTTCGCAAAACGGCCAAAAATTGGAAGATGGTATGCTAACAATCGCTCAGGGGTGGTTGCAGCAACAACTAGTGCCACAGGAAT
This sequence comes from Lactiplantibacillus daoliensis, assembly GCF_005405005.1. GTDB lineage: Bacteria > Bacillota > Bacilli > Lactobacillales > Lactobacillaceae > Lactiplantibacillus > Lactiplantibacillus daoliensis. The sequence goes on from NZ_BJDH01000003.1 coordinate 156,525, forward strand.
TTGTCGCTTATTTACAAGATCGGACCAAGATTACTTTTCCTTGGAGCATGATTGATCGGATTACCCCTAATCCGGCCGAATCAGTCGCGCAATATTTGGCAGCACATGATTTTGAAGACACGCAAATTTTGCATACCGCTAAAAGAACGAATATTGCACCGTTTGGAAATACTGAAGCAGCTCATTATTTAGTGCTAGAAGATGATTTTCCTAATGGCCGACCAGATTTAACTCAGGCGGGGGTCATTCTAACGGATCGGGCAACAGTTAATCTAGCTGATCAAATGAAGGTTACGGCTTGTCTGAATCCGTTACATACTGCGTTAGCTATCTTTGGCTGCTTGCTTGGCTATCAGTCGATTGCGGCTGAAGTTGCTGACCAGGATCTGTTGGCCTTGATTAAGCACTTAGGTTATCAGGAAGATTTACCGGCAGTGGTTAGTCCAAAAATTATTGATCCTAAACAATTCATTGATGAGTTAATTACGAAACGGCTGCCCAATCCCAATATTCCAGATACACCACAACGGATTGCAACGGATACTTCCCAGAAAATGGCTGTGCGATACGGCGTGACCTTAACACATTACGCGAAGGCTGATCCCGACGAGTTAGCAAAACTAACCGCGATTCCGTTAATCATTGCTGGCTGGTGTCGCTACCTAATGGGACTCGATGATCATGGTGAAACAGTTACCCTTAGTCCGGACCCATTATTGGCTGATTTGCAACCGCTATTGGCACCAATTCAGTTAGGCACAACTGATGTGGACGTTGTTCATAACAGCTTACAACCGATTTTAAGTAACCCGGCGTTTTTTGGTCATGATTTGTATGCCTTAGGGCTGGGCGAGACGATTGAAAAAAACTTCATGGCGATGATTAGTGGTCCTGGAGCGGTTCGTGAAACGCTACATGCCGCAATAGCGCTTTGAAATTAAATGGAGGTAGTTAAAATGGTTTTGCAAAAATTGTTGAAGGATGTCAATGAAATTATTGCTGCACAGGGCAACTACGATCAGTTGTCAGATGATCAAATTTATCAACCGTCGATTCAAGTTGATCGTCGCAATGTTTATTTTATTTTGCATGAATCAGTCGCGAACAAGATTCAAAAATCTTTAGTTGTCTATGAAGATCAAGCGGCGATTGGTGACTTTGAAGCCCGTGAAAAATGTCCTGATGCGGATAAGGTCCTGATTGTCGGTGACCTAAACGAAAATAATTGGCAGGCCTTGGCAAAGCGTTTTGCTTGGATCAAGCCAACCTCACGCCATGGCTATAAATATACCTTTGGGTTGGGAGACCGGTTAGGAATCGCGTCAAATGCGCATTTACGACTGTTTAAAGGCCGTGGTATCATGCCGGTATTGGCCCAACAGTCGATTCGTGAATTGTTATTAATGAATCGTACGAATACGGACGTGTTGTTAGATGCTGGTTGGTCGGTATTTGAAGAAGGCTATACCGATGGCTGGGCTGCGGATGGCGATCACGTTAAGAATCCTTACGAAGTTGATTATGCCGTTAAAGCTGGTTGTAGCATGATTACTTTGGACTGCACGGAAAAGATTCATAATGAAGTTGCAGATTTGGATGATCAAGCCTTGGATGCTCAATATCAAGCTTTAGATACTGATTTAACGGCTCGGTTTGATAAAACTTATCTCGATCAGACTTTCCAGATCAATGAGGCGTCCCAAGTTCATTTTTCTAAGCGCGATTTGGAACAATCTGTCTTGATTTTCTACGGGGCCGTGCGTTATGCGACTTATATCTATCATAAATTTGTGGTGCCATATCAGTTAGATTTCGAAATTTCCATGGATGAAACAATCGTCCCAACAACCCCCGCCAATCATTATTTCTTTGCTAATGAACTCAACCGTGAGCATATCACGCCAGAAACCCTGGCTCCTAAGTTTTATGGCGAATTTCAAAAGGCGATTGACTACCTGGGTGATGTTAAGCGTTTTGAACGGGAATACAAGATTCACGAAGCCATTGCGGAACACTTTGGGTATAAATTAAGTATTCACTCGGGTTCTGATAAATTGTCGGTTTATGAAATTATTGGTCGAATTTCTAAGCAACATGGTTGGCACGTTAAAACGGCCGGAACTAACTGGCTGGAAGCACTGCGAGTTGTAGCTAAAGTTGAACCGAAGTTAATGGTTGAACTATATCAGTTCGCTTATGACAACTTGGATGATGTTGCGTCATTCTATACGTTCAATGCGCAAACCGATGGCAAGGCACCGTTACCGACAACCATCAATGTTGATAATGTCATGTCACTATTGAGTGATGATGATGGTCGACAAGTTTTGCACACCATGTATGGGTCGATTATGAATGCGCAACATAGCTATCAGTATGTTTATCGTGATCGGATATTTGATATCTTAGAGACCCACCAAGCACAATATGACCGTTATTTGAATCTTCACATTGCAGAACACTTGGATTTACTGCAGGGAATTGAAACCAGTAAAGCCGCAGTGCAAGCTAAATACGAATCATAGTTAGAAAGTGGGTGAATGACCGTGCAATTTTTAGCAGATGACTTTTTACTGGATAGTCCAATGGCCAAAAATTTATTTGAAAATTATGCTAAATCAATGCCAATTATTGATTTTCATTGTCATTTAAATCCGGTAGAAATTTATGAAAATAAAAATTATCCCAACATCACTAAGATTTGGCTGAACGAAGGCGTTTATGGCGACCATTATAAATGGCGCTTGATGCGAGCGAACGGTGTGCCAGAACGGCTGATCACGGGTGATGGTGATGATTATGATAAGTTCTTGGCTTGGGCCGAAACGATTGAAAAGTCATTGGGAAATCCGTTGTACGAGTGGACACATTTGGAATTGCGGCGCTTTTTTCACATTAATGACCTCTTAAGTCGGAAAACGGCGCCGGATATTTGGTGTCGTGCGAATGAGCTGCTCCAAACGCCAAGATTTAAGCCACGGAATTTAATCAAAAATTCGAACGTCAAAGTGGTTTGCACGACCGATGATCCAGCTTCGACACTGAAATATCAACAACTTTTAAAGGCTGATGAGGGCGAAAATGGTTTTCGGACGCTGCCGGCGATGCGACCGGATAAATTGATGCAAATTGACCGGGATGGTTTTGGGCAGTACTTAACTGAATTAGCAACGGTATCAGGCCATAAAATTGCCCATTTTAGTGATTTGAAGGTGGCTTTACGGCAACGTTTTGACTACTTTAATGCCCTTGGTGGGCGTTTATCAGACCAGTCGCTACTGACTTATCAGTTTATCGAAGCAACTGAGCCAGAGCTAGATGCTATTTTGACGAAGGGTCGCCAGAATCAGGCGTTAACTGAACGTGAAATAAATCAGTATTTAACGATGTTGCTAGAGCAGCTCATGCAACTTAATACGCAATTCGATTGGACGATGCAGTTCCACATTAACTCGGTTCGTGATTTGAATCGGCCGATGTTTGAACAACTCGGTCCGGATACTGGTTATGACGCGGTTGGCATGCAAGCGGACATCGTTGGCGAACTGACCAAACTATGTACTCGGATGCAGACACAACAGGCGATTCCTAAAACGATCTTTTATTCACTGAATGATAATGACTGGATGCAGTTGGCAACGATGCTGGGGGCTTTTCAAGCCGGTGGTCGTCAACGACTGCAATTGGGCGCTAGCTGGTGGTTTAATGACACCGCTGAAGGCATTGAAAAACAGTTGCGAATCTTCGCTCAGACCAGTCTATTACCGAATTTTGTAGGGATGCTGACGGATTCGCGTAGCTTTTTGTCCTACCCACGCCATGAATATTTCCGGCGGGTTTTATGCCACTTCTATGGTCAATTAGTTGAACAAGGGCGAGTCCCTAATGACGAAGCCATGTTGGGAAAAGTCGTTCAAGATATTGCTTACAATAATGCCAAAGATTATTTTGGCTTATTAGCTTAAAGGTTGAAAGTTAAAAATTTCCGGTCTGCACGACTACGTCAACAATCAGGCGGTGAAAACTAGTCACATACTGCTGTTTCCGGTTATTGCCGATAACATGCGGACGAGGGACCGGTTCAAGCCTCAGGAGCGTCTTGACCCTCGCCCGGAAGTTTTGCTAAAACCGCAAATTTCCCGAACCGTCCCGTGGTGTAAGGCCGGCAAAAGACGCCGGTCAAACGCCACCTGCACGTCCGATGCTATCAGCAACAACCTCCATCTAAGTCAGTGTTTTGAGGGAACAAATCAGTTATTTATGTTTAGCGGAGTCAGTCAAAATTGGTGTGCAGTGTCGGCAAGCTCAGTCGGCGTTCTTGGCTGACTAAGCTTGCGGGGCAATTCAAAGACGTGTTTTATCGGCTTTGAACTGAGGTGCCAGACCGTTCTTTGGCTGGTGCCGTCCCCCACAGCACACTGATTTTGACTGACGGAGCGCTGAATTTGGACGAGTCTACTTTTGGTGTGGCAGCTACAGTTGTGATGTTTTTGGGCCTTTCAACTTTTAGTTATTAGCTTAGTTAATCGAACAGATTGAGATTTTAACGGATACACAAGCTCCTTTTAGAGATAGAGAATGATTACGAAAAGTTATTAGTCTATTGGAATTTTTCAAAGAAAGAAGTGTTTTAAATGTTGAAGTTGAGTCAATTTCAGCCCCATGGTGACGGTCAGACGTTGGATACCGAAATTTTACAAACGGCGTTAGATCAAGCTGCTCAAACCCGAGAAACTTTGGAAATCGGTGCTGGAACGTATTTAACGGGATCCCTATTTATCGCTGCACACACGCAAGTGAAGTTCGAAGCCGGCGCAAAATTAGTTGGTTCCACTGAGTTGGATGATTATCGGATGATTGAAACCCGTATTGCTGGCGTTGAGACCCAGTGGCCTGCAGCGATTCTCAATGTTTTGTCAGGAACCGATGTTAGCATTAGTGGTCCTGGAGAAATCGATGGCCAAGGTCCGGTCTGGTGGGAACGCTACTGGGGGACTGATCAGCAAGGTGGGCAGCGTAAGATATACGATGCAAAGAATTTACGCTGGATTGTTGATTACGAAGTTAAACGGCCACGAGAAATTCTGCTGTATCAGTCGGATCATTGTGTTGTAAGTGATTTAACGTTACGTCGATCTGGTTTTTGGAATTGTCAGATTACTTATTGTGATCAGATTGAGGTTAAAAATTTAATTGTTACCGAAAATAATGGTCCTAGTACGGATGGCATCGACGTGGATTCCTCAACAAATGTTCATATTCATCATTGTGATTTGAGTTGTGGTGATGACTGTATTGTGGTTAAGTCTGGTCGTGATGGTGATGGTTTGCGGGTCAATCGACCAGCCGAAAAGATTGAGATCGACCATTGTGTGATTCATTCTGGTTATGGTGTGACGATTGGGAGTGAAGTTTCGGCTGGCGTCCACGATGTCCATGTGCATGATATGGTGTTTGAAAACACGGACTGTGGTTTTCGGATGAAGTCATCTGCTGACCGTGGTGGAACTATCAGTAATATCTTGGTAGAACATCTAGAAATGCATAATGTGCAGTTCCCATTTTCATGGCTGATGAACTGGCATACTCAATATAATAAAAAAACGATGGCGGTCACGCCAGATATGCCGCCGATGTGGGCCGCCGTTGCCGCCCAGATTCCAGTTGAGCAACAAAAGACGTTAGTGCGTGATATCACGGTTCGTAATGTTGTGGCGACTTTGAGTGCAGATTATGCAAAGGAAGCGCGAGCCTTTGATTTGAAAGCTTTCCAAGACAAGCCGATGCAAAACATTACGTTCACGGATTGTCATTTAACTGCGTCCGAGTTCGGTCATCTCATCGCTGTCGAAAATTTATTGATGAATCGGGTCTACGTCTCGGTTAAACATGATAACGATCAAGCTTTGGAGAAATTTGATACACGGTAAGAATGGGATACAAAATGAGAGCCTGAAAAATTTCAGACTCTTTTTTTCTCGTCCTGAATAGTCATAGTTTCGACGTATTGAGATATTAAGGGGTGTAAGCTACTGGACTATATCAATAATCAGGCAATAAAAAAGTCGACGATTGCCGCTTCTGGTTGTTGCTGATAACATGCGGGAGGGACCGGATCAAGCCTGGGAGCTTTACTAGCACCATAAATCTCTTGGGCGTGGTATGAGGCCGGTTAAACGCCACCTGCACGTCCGATGTTATCAGCGAGTTCAGTTAGTGTTTAACCAAATTAAACACTAACCATTTTAAACACAAGTTGCATTTGGTTAGTTTTCGTGATAGGTTTTCAGTAATGCAATTGTAAGCGTATACATATAGACGAGGGGGGACTTTCTTTTGGCAACAAATGATACTGCTCAGGAACGAGTACGTAAGGCTTTAGAAAAAGTGATGACCGAACAAGCAGCCGTGACGACCGGTGAACTGGCTCAAAGTTTAGAATTGAGTCGATCCGTGACTAGTCATTATTTGTCACAATTATTGAAGGCTGGTGAAGTCAAAAAAATTGTTGGTAGACCGGTACGTTGGTATCTTGATCAACAACCGATTTCGGTCGCTAAGATGAGACCTTTTCAAAATTTAGTAGGCGCAACTGGTAGTCAAAAAGCATTAATTGAAAAATGTTTAGCTGCGGTTAATTATCCCGCTGGCGGTCTGAATATGGTTATTACTGGGAATAGTGGCGTCGGTAAGACTTTTTTGGCACAAATGATCGGTCAATATGCACGTGAATCTGGTGCCATTGATACAGAGGCTCCTTTTAAAGTGCTAAATTGTGCTGACTATGCGAATAACCCAGAATTGTTATCATCAATTCTCTTTGGTTATGTTAAAGGCGCCTTTACAGGTGCTCAACAAGATAAGGCAGGTTTGTTAGCTGAAGCTGATGGGGGCTATCTATTTTTAGATGAAATTCATCGGTTATCAGGTGAAAATCAAGAGAAACTGTTTACCTTTATGGATACCGGTCATTTTCGGCCGATTGGCGAGAATCAACACGATGTTGCAGCCAAAGTGCGTTTTATTTTTGCGACGACTGAAGATCCTAAGACGGCGTTACTAGATACTTTTACACGACGAGTCCCCGTTAGCATTCATATTGAAACTTATGCGGAGCGGCCATTAGACGAGCGCCTAGAGCTGATTACAACTTTATTTAGACAGGAATCTAAAAGACTACAGCGTTCATTGGAAGTTATGCCAGAGGTAGCTGCGTATCTCTTAAATTTAAATCCAGAAGGAAATATTGGCACATTGAAAAATCGAATTAAAGTCGCTTGCGCACGGGCTTATAATCGGGCAACAACGATGGGACTCCAATTGACCTTAGCAGATTTTGATGATGTGAAACTAGCGCGGTCGGATTTCGAAACACTAGGGGTATTATCGCAGACACCATTAGAGGTCGATTTTAGACAACCATTACTTCCGAATCAACAAATGCAACAGTCTTTTTCAACCGCATTAGTTGAGATAATGGCTAGTAACGCTGAGTTTTCTTTATCACAGGTACGCAATCTATTACAAAGTTATGCGCTAATGCAGCCGAGAGCGACCAATTCATATCTGCATGCCGTTCATGCGGACCTGTTTAAGAAAATTGTTGAGCAACAATTTGGGCTTAAAAACGGCCATTCTTATGAATTGCTATTGTTTGATCTCTATCAACAAAAAATCGTTCTCCCTGCTGAAAAAGCGGTGCAATTAAGCCAGTTTGTTGATGGGCATTGTGCCCGCGCTAAGCATGTTGCTGCCAATTTTTATAAACATTTACCAATTTTGGAACCAACGAGTCATAAATTGTTAGTTTCGTTATTAGCAATTGGATTAAGCGATATGGTCGATGAATCGATTAGTATGCATTGTTTAATGGTTGCGCATGGTAGTGCAACTGCGACTAGTATCCAAGCAGTAGTTAATCAGCTTTGTGGGACCTATCTAGTTGATGCGTTAGATATGCCCATTGAAACTTCAGTTAACGACATTATTGAGCAGAGTCGGCAGGCAATTGCGTCATTTGATACGACCAATGGTTTTGTTCTGATTATTGATATGGGCTCATTAGGCCAACTATATCGACAGATCAAAAGTAAATTAACGGGAGATTTGCTCGTTATCAATAACTTAACCACGGTAACCGCTTTAGATACTGCCTTGAAGATTCAGCAGAAAATGCCATTTAATCAGTTGGCTGAACATGCGAGTGCCGACTATCAAATTTCAACACAGTATTTTGAGGGCTTTTCACAGCAGCCTAATATCGTCATCTCATGTATGTCAGGTTTGGGGATTTCCGAACAGTTGCGTGATATTTTACAGACTTATTTATCCCAACAAGTTAGCGTTATTACGATGGATTTTTCGACCTTACAGCAGAGTGTTGCCGAGAATGATGTGGCTGCCTTTGATGCAACCTTATTAGTGATTACAACGACTAATTTACCGGATAAGTTTGCAATTAAGCATTTGAATATCTATGATCTTTTAGATCCGCAAGGTCAGGTACTTCTCAACACTATTTTGACGCCATATCTGGATGCCAAGACCTTTGATCAACTTTATAATCAACTTGTGCGATTTCTATCGGTTGAGGGAGTCACAGAACGGCTTTCTTTCTTGAATCCCAATATTATTATTCAAGAGGTCGAGACCGTGATTCTTAAATTTGAAAATTATTATCAGGTTAAGTTTGCTGGAAAAATAAAGCTAAATTTATATATGCACATTTCGTTGATGGTAGAACGCTTGATGACAGGGTTGGAATCACAGCGGTCGTATTCGATGCCAGTCCCAACAGATTCCAAACAACAGACGTTTTATGAGGTTGCTCATGGCATTTTTAAACCGATCGAATTAAAATACCACATTACGATTGATGGCTACGAACTTTCATTGCTGTATGAACTATTTAAAGCCGCACTGACGCTTTAAATAGTGTTTAAAATTCGCAAAATCATTGCACAGACGACGCTGATCAGGCGCGAACACTGACTTGGCATTGTTTTTGCTTGTATATTGATGTAATCATTAAATCGTAATTTGGGGAGGCCTTTTTTCATGAAGAAAATATTAGTTGCGACCCATGGCCGGATGGCAAGTGGTATTCAAAGCTCAATTAAAATATTAACGGGTTTACAAGATCAATTAGCAGTTATTGATGCCTATGTGGACAATTGTGATCTACAAGCAGAGGTGCAAAGCTTTATTGAACAAACGCATGGTCAGCCCTGTATTATTTTAACGGATATTGTGGGTGGTAGTGTTGCCCAAGCCGTTTCGATGTTATCAGCAAATCAGAAAAATGTTTTTTTAGTCAGTGGCGTTAATCTACCGATTGTTCTGTCACTGTTAATCAACACAGAGCCATTAACTGCGGCGCGAATTGATCAATTAATTTCAGAATGTCAGGTTCAACGTGTTACGTCGGAGGTTAAGGTACCAAGTGAGAATATGAAGCATGAAGACTTTTTTGCGAGTTGATGAAAGTGAGAAGACAAAATGACAGAAGTTGAGATTTGGGCAAAGCAAGTCCTATCACAGTTGGACCTTAAATTGACGGCAGAAGCCCAACGATTAGGCAATCAGATCCCTTATATTCCAGAGAATGGGCATTATGTGGATATGGGAAAACGGGACATTACTTGGTGGACGAATGGTTTTTGGGCCGGAACGCTATGGTTAATGTATCACGCGACGGGTAAATCGCTTTATCGACAGACTGCCGAAGCGAATGAAGCTCGCTTGGATCAGGCATTTGATAAATATACTGGGCTACATCATGATGTTGGCTTTATGTGGAATTTATCGGCGGTGGCGGATTATCGACTTACAGGTAATGAGCGGTCAAAGGCCCGAGGATTGCACGCGGCACATTTATTGGCAGGACGCTACAATCCTCGTGGCCATTTTATTCGTTCCTGGAATCATGGCAATCCGGGTGGTGTCATCGTTGATAGTATGTTAAATATTCCACTTTTGTATTGGGCGAGTGAGACATTGAATGATCCACGGCTAACTTATATTGCGGAGGAGCATGCCGACACCGTCATGCAACACGTGGTACGGCCCGATGGTTCAGTTAATCATATTGTGATTCTTGACCCGGCGACTGGGGCGCTATTGGAGACACCGGGAGGCCAAGGGTATGCCCCAGGGTCAGCTTGGTCTCGAGGACAGGCTTGGGCATTGTACGGGTTTACTCTAAGTTATGCGCATACCAAAAAGGTGGCCTATTTAGAGACGGCTAAACGGATAGCTGCCTATTTTATAGCGATGGTTAGTCAACATGGTCACATTTCAATTGTTGATTTTCGTGCACCAGAACAGCCGGAAATTATTGATACCTCTGCTGGTTTGTGTGCAGCCTGTGGTTTGTTAGAGATTGCTAAGTGGGTGCCAATTCATGAACAGCAATTTTATCGCAAGGCGGCTATCCAGATATTAAAAGCAACCGTTGCTCAGTATACTGATTGGGACTTGAAGACGGATGGCATTGTTCAGTGTGGTACTGGGGCATATCATGATCAAACTAATCGCGAAGTGCCCTTAATTTATAGTGATTTTTATTTGGTGGAAGCCATTGTGCGTCTGCTAGGAAAAGACTTTTTGATTTGGTGAGGAGTGATTACAATTGAATCCCAAACAAGTTTTACAACAGTACGACTTAAGGACCGCTAATTGTCAACTATCTATCGGTGTTTTGGCAAGTGGTCACTTATGCTTGTTATATTTTGGGAGAAAATTGCCAGTGCAAACGGACCTAAGAAGTGTGATTGAAGATTTACCTAAGGCAAGTTATTTAGCCGATACAGATGGTATCAGTGATTTTAGGCTCGAACAATTACCGTTAATGTATCCTGCGTTTGGCACGCCAGATTTAAGAGCACCGGCCATTCGAGTCAGGGATGATAGTGGTAGTGCAATTATTAACTTGAAATTCAAGGAAAAGCGTTTGATTGCCGGTAAGCCAGCATTGCCGGGATTGCCAGCAACCCATGTGGCCGGCCAGGTTAAGACGTGGGAATTTGATTTGGTAGATAGCGTTACTGGTTTAACGGTTACCTTGGTGATTAGTGCTTTTGTTGATTACGACATTTTTACACAGTCCGTCCGAGTCAAAAATACAGCGACAACACCACTAAGACTCGATGAAGCCCAGTCACTTAGCCTGGATCTATTAAGCGATCGATTTGACTTGGTCACTTTAAATGGGGCTTGGAGTCGCGAAAATCATATTCAGAGAACCCCATTGCGACCAGGTATTCAGGGGACTGATAGCAAGCGCGGTGCTAGTGGTCATGGGCAGAATCCTTTTGTGGCTTTAGCGACGCCAGATACAGATTGGCAACATGGCGAGATCTATAGTGCCAATTTAATTTACAGTGGTAATTTTGTGGCTACGGCAACGGTTGATATGCATCAGAACACGCGGTTACAAGTGGGCATCAATCCCTTTGAATTTGAATGGAAGCTGTCACCGGGACAGTCATTTGCGACACCAGAGGTTGTTTTTAGTTATGCCAACAAGGGCTTTAATCAGATGAGCCAACGGTATCACCGATTTTATTTGGATTGTCTCTTGCCAAAACAATTTGCTAAGCAATCGCGTCCCATCCTCATTAATAATTGGGAGGCAACTTATTTTGACTTTAATCGGCAAAAGTTACTGGCATTGGCGAAGCAAGCCAGTGAATTAGGCATCGAGTTGTTTGTTTTAGATGATGGCTGGTTTGGTAAGCGTGATGATGATTCATCTTCGTTAGGTGATTGGGTCGCTAATGAGACTAAATTAGGTGGTTCCTTGTCAGCATTGACGACGGATATTCAGGCGCTAGGCTTGCAGTTTGGGCTGTGGATTGAGCCGGAAATGGTTTCACCAAATAGTGACTTGTATCGTCAACATCCAGATTGGGTGATGAGTGATTTACGGCATCGGCCACAGTTAGCCCGTCATCAATATGTCTTGGATCTATCACAATCAGTCGTTCAAGACTATCTAATTAAAACAATTGATCAGTTACTGACCGAAAACTCAATTGATTATTTAAAGTGGGATATGAACCGTAATATCACGGATGCATATAGCCATGGCTTAGCGGTTGATCAACAGGGAGAGGTCTATCATCGTTATTTGCTGGGACTGTATCACGTCCTAGGAACGATTACGATGCGCCATCCCCAAGTGTTGATCGAAAGCTGTGCCGGAGGTGGTGGTCGGTTTGATGCAGGTATGCTAGCTTATACGCCACAGATTTGGACTTCAGACGATACGGATGCTTATGAACGGCTACAAATTCAGCGTGGTACGGCTTTAATCTACCCACCCGTGACGATGGGGAGCCATGTTTCAGCAGTACCGAATCACCAAGTGGGCAGGATAACAGACTTGGCAACTCGTGGGACTGTTGCAGAGCAGGGAAATCTAGGTTATGAGCTTGATCTACTCGCATTGACAACAACAGAAAAACAACAGATTCAGCGTCAAGTTACGATTTATAAAGCTTATCGTGAAACGCTACAGTTTGGCAAATACACCGTATTACCGGTGGATGAGGCTAATGAGTGGGCGTGGTCCAAAGTTGGGTATGGCTTTGTCATTGTCGATCATATTACCATTTGGGCCAGACCTAATACGGTTCCTAAACGGTTGAAAGTGGTTGGCTTAACGCCAACGAAACAATATCAGGATGTTAGAACGCAGCGATGCTATTCGGGCGCCTTTTTAATGTCGGTCGGTTTAGTAATCGACCGGCAGAACCGTGACTTTGCAAGTCAACGCTGGATTTTTAAGGAATTACGTTAGTGTTTAATCAAAGGTGCATCTCTCGTAGTTTTGGCTGTAAAGTGGCAGTTACAACAATTGGTTAATAGTGGCTGTGTTTAGAATAGTTTAAACACAGCTGCTATTTTAGTTTATTAGCCAGTGTAAAAGGTGTCCTATCAACGATGGCATGGTTTTTGCATGTATCTTAGTGTAAGCAGTGAATGACGTTATCTGGTGCACCAGATAACGCAATATTGTAAAAGTGAGGGTGAAACAATGATTGAAATGATAAGGGTTGATGATCGGTTAATCCATGGTCAAGTGGCATTATTGTGGTCACGTGAGTTACAACTGAATCGAATTATTGTTGCCAATGATCAAGTTGCCAAGAGTGAAATTCAGAAAAATGCGCTTTTATTGGCTGCACCAACAGGGATTAAAGTTGCGGTAGTGTCAGTTGCTAAAGCGATTGATTTGGCGAATGACCCCCGCAGTGCAAAGTTAAAAATATTGATGATTGTGAATAATGTCGATGATTTATATCAACTAAATGAACAAGTCCAAGAGAAACCTAAATTGGATATTGCCAATGTTGGTCGAATTACCGGTGACTTGAAAAAGAAGCAAAAAATTTCTGAAACAGTGTACTTAACTACGGAAGAAATCGAGGTTGTTAAGGCAATCGATGAGTCAGCAGCTAAATTAGTTTATCAACCATTACCAAATGATAATGAAACTAACTTTATGACTCTCGTGAAAGGAGAATAGTCATGATACTCTATCAAGCGTTTGTAGTGGGCTTAGCGATGGCTTTCGGTAAGTGGATTAATGCTTATGGGTCATTTGCACAGCTGATGCCGTTTATCACATATATTTTATTAGCAATTTTACTGGGTAAGAATCCGGCTCAAGCTTTAATCATTGGGGCGGCCGTTGAACTAGCCTTTTATGGTGTCATGCAAATTGGCGCGGTCTTGCCTCAAGATACTGCAGTTGGTGGTGTTTTAGGGGTGGCTTTTGCTTTGATATTAAACCAAAAGCCCGCGGTTGCAGTTGCGTTGGCAGTGCCAATTTCAATGTTGGCAGTGATTGTTTGGAATTTGTTGAAATTTTGGTTTACGGCCAATGTTGAAGTGTTTGAAAAGTACATTGCTGAACGTAATAGCCACAAATTCAATCGTCTATGGTGGATTCAAATTGGTGTTTATGAGTTGGCTTATTTCTTGTTAGCATTCTTAGCTATTTTGCTGGGTACTGCTGGTATTAAAGCGTTTGTTAATAGTATTCCAGCACAATTCTTGACAGGATTAACCGTTGCGGCTGGGATGTTACCAGCTGTTGGGATGGCTATGTTATTGAAGTATGTTTGGAATATTGCCTTTTTACCATTCTTCATCGCTGGGTTTGCATTGGCGGCATATCTACAGTTACCAATTATGGCGATTAGTATCTTTGGGATTGTCTTTGGGCTAATCATGTTCTTTATTGATCGAGATATTAATAATATTAAAACAGATAAAAAAGTAAGTAATTCAAAGTCTAATGATGAGGGGGATTTCTTCGATGACTAATAAAATTAAGTTTACTGATCGTGAAAAAAAGCTAACGAGAAGACTATTTTGGCGCAATATGTTTTTAGGCTTTAATATGAGCTATACTCGCCAACAAGGGGTTGCTTGGGACTGGGTTCACCAGCCAGTTTATCGTGATATATATAAAGACGATGACCAGTATTGGGAAGCCATGCAACGAAATCTTGAGTTTTTTAATACCACGCCAAATATGGTTGGGACGGTTTCAGGATTAGCGGTTTCGATGGAAGAAGAAAATGCTAAAGCACCTAAGGGCACCTTCGATACTGCCGGGATTAGCGGTATGAAAATTGGGTTAATGGGACCATTGGCCGGGATTGGCGATACGTTCTTCTCAGGTGTCTGGGGCCTTATCATTATGGGGATTGCAATTAGTTTTGCTAAACAAGGTAATCTGGTTGTGGCGGCTTTGCCATTAATTGCGTTAATTCCTAATATCTTGATTCGGTGGTACGGTCAAAAATATGGGTATAAATTAGGGAGTCAGTATATTCAAAAGGCCGTTGAAGACGGCGTCATGACAATGTTTACTAAGGCATCTTCAATTGTCGGTGTAACCGTTGTTGGTGGGATGATTGCCACATTGGTAAAAGTACCAGTTGTCTTCAAAACTAAGATCAATGGCACTGTGTTTGAATTGCAAAAGGTTTTAGATCAAATTTTACCAGCAATGCTACCGTTGATTGTGACGATCATTTGTTTTTGGTTATTACGTAAAAATGTTAGTCCAGTTAAAGTCTTGATTGGTGTTGTCATTGCGGGGTTCCTCTTAACATTCTTAGGGATTACTGGGGCTTAATTAGTGAGGTGCGTGAAGCGTGAATAAAAACGGACAAATGTGGTTAGATGACCAAGGAAAGCCAATTCAAGCTCACGGCGGGATGATTGCCAAGTTTGAGGACCACTACTATTGGTATGGTGAAGAGAAATCGGCACCGAATATCCAATCAAGTACGGGTGGTAATATGGTACCGATGATTGGGATTGCGTGCTATCAGTCCAATGATTTACAGCATTGGCAGGCCTGTGGCATTGTATTAGGCGCGGCTAATGACCCTAGTCATACGCTAAATGAGCGCGCTATTCTAGAAAGACCTAAAGTTGTTTATAATCGTCAAAATCACCAATATGTCATGTGGTGCCATTATGATACTGAAGATTATCACTATGCGGGCTGTTGTGTCAGCGTTGCTGACTCACCAACTGGACCGTTTACTGTCAAAAAAATCTTCAAACCGAATTTTCAAGATAGTCGAGATATGACCCTTTATCAAGAGGGTGATCAAGTCTACTTGTTACACAGTTCAGCTGGAAATCAGACGATGATTCTAGCTGAATTGACGACTGATTACTGTGATACAACGGGACGTTATACTCGTTTGTTCATCGATCAGGCTCGTGAAGCACCGACGATGTTTAAAACTGCAGATTGGTATTTCACGATTACGTCGGGGTGCACTGGTTGGCGGCCTAATCCGGCTTTATTCTCGCGTTCACATCAACTCTGGAATGGTGCGAAGTTAATTGATAATCCTTGTAATGGACCACGTGCCAATCGAACCTTTGATGGTCAGCCAACATTTGTTTTCTCAGTAGGACACCAATTCTATCTGTTATTGGATCATTGGCAACCCACTCGTTTGAGCCAATCGGGTTATAGTATTTTACCGATTATTATTAATGATCGAGATTTGGTCGTACCGTGGTCCGAAACACCATTTGGCAAAGAAGGTGTTCCGAAATGACGACAATGGTCAAAAATCCTATCTTAAGAGGATTTAATCCTGATCCGAGCGTGCTTAAAGTTGGTGACGATTATTTTCTGGCGACGTCAACGTTTGAGTGGTGGCCCGGTGTCGAGATTTATCATTCTAGGGACCTTGTCAATTGGAAATTAGTGGCCGAACCACTGAATGATCCTGAACAAGTCCCGTTGCGAGGTGTCGATAATTCTCAAGGAATCTGGGCGCCAAATCTAAGTTACAGTCTGGGAAAGTATTGGCTCACTTATACGATCGTCCGTTCAGGAACGGCATTTAAAGATACTTTGAACTACGTCATTATGAGCGCTCAAATTGATGGACCTTGGAGTAAGCCGACCTTTGTGACGGCCAGTGGTTTTGATCCGGCGTTTTTCCATGATGATGATGGCAAGCATTACTTTATAAATATGTTATTTAATCATCGATTAGAGGCACCAGGATTTGATGGGGTTGTGATTCAAGAGTTTAACGCTAAGACGATGCAATTGGTTGGTCAGCGACAACACTTTTTTGCTGGGACTGAGCTGGGTGTTTGTGAAGGCCCCCAGATAATGAAAAAATCAGGGTGGTATTACTTGTTATGCGCAGCTGGCGGAACGGGGTACAGCCACGCTTCCACGGTTGCTCGTAGCCGTAAGGTCGTTGGGCCATATGAACTTTCGCCGTATACGCCATTAATTTCGACGAAGCATGCCTTAGATAATCCGTTACAAAAGTGCGGTCATGCCAGTTTTATTGAAGTCAGTCCCACGGAATGGTATATTTCGTTTTTGTGCGCGCGGCCACTGACTAAACATGGAAACTGTGTTTTGGGACGCGAAACGGCCATCCAACCAATTGAATGGGTTGCAGATTGGCCACGTTTAAAAAATAAAACCGTTGTGCCAGATATTAATTGTCCAGCACCTTCGATTGCAGCTACTAGTGTTCAGAAGTTGGATTATTCGCAGCGTTATGATTTTGATAAAGAATACCTGTCACATGATTTTAAAACCTTGCGCGGCCCATTAACAGATCAGCTAAGCTTAACTGCTCGGCCGGGATATTGTCGGCTGTATGGCCGTGAAAGCTTATCTAGTCATCATTTTCAGTCGCTGATAGCACGCCGTTGGCAGGCAGTTAGCTTCCGGGCTGAAACTCAGATTGATTTTCAACCGCAGAACTTTCAGCAATTAGCTGGGTTAGTT
This sequence comes from Lactiplantibacillus daoliensis, assembly GCF_005405005.1. Taxonomy (GTDB): domain Bacteria; phylum Bacillota; class Bacilli; order Lactobacillales; family Lactobacillaceae; genus Lactiplantibacillus; species Lactiplantibacillus daoliensis. The sequence goes on from NZ_BJDH01000003.1 coordinate 173,830, forward strand.
TTATACTATGATACGGACAATTGGGCGTATCTTTACATGTCTTACGATATGGCGCGGCAACGGCGTTATTTACAAGTAGAGGTCGCTGATGCTAACCAATTTAGCTACTATTCGGATATGGTTGAGGTGTCAGCAACAGGCACGGTTAAACTGGCCGTAACCGTGGATCATGCTCAGGCACAATTTGCTTATCGGACAGCTGAGACTTGGCAGCCAATCGGACGGCTCATCGCAGCAGACCATTTAAGCGATGATTATATTCGTGCCCATCAAGCTTTACGATTTACGGGTGCGATGGTCGGAATCTGTGCTCAGGATATGGATCAACATCAATCATTTGCGGATTTTGATTATTTTGATTATCAAGAATAATAGGTTTTGGGAAGGCAACGATTAAGTTGAGAATCGTTGCCTTTTTTATATCCGATTAAGGTTGGTAATTATTAGTAGTTTTATATTTTTCCTTAGAAGGTATGAGTGCTTATTGGTAAAATAGGTTAGTTATATGGTAACGTATTCCATAGCATGTAAACTGATAGAGGTAAGCAAATGAAACCAACCATGAAGGATGTTGCGGAACGCGCTGGCGTTTCAAAAAGTACTGTTTCTCAGTATTTGAATAAACGTTATTCGTATATGAGTGCCGCGACACGTAAAAAGATCGAACAAGCAATTGAAGAATTAGGTTATTATCCCAATCAAATTGCGAAGAGTTTAAAACAAAAAAATACCCATGTCATTGCTTTCGTGTGTGCGACTTTAACATCACGTTTCTCTTTGGAGTTAGTGGCTAGCATCGAAAAATATTTTCAAGCTGAACATTATTCAGTGATCATTGCATCAACTGATGATGATCCGGAGAAAGAACGGGATTTAATTCAATCTTTCTTGGCTCGGCAAGTTGATGGTTTGATTGTCTTTCCCACGAAAGAAAATTTTGATTTTTATCAACGTCTACAACAACGCCAAGTGCCACTGGTGTTTGTGGACCGTTTTTTGGCTGGTATTGATATTCCAAGTGTTTTATTGGATAACAAGCAGGCCGGCTATACGGCGACTAAGGCCTTGTTAGACCATGGCCACCGCCAAATTGCCATTATGACGTTTCCTGTAGGTGATCATATTACCACGCGGGTGGAGCGGATTGATGGCTATCAAGCGGCTTTCAAAGAGGCTGCAGTCAAAGCGCCGGCAGATAATGTGATTAGTTGTATGCCAGAGCAAGTTGATCAGGAGTTAACGGCTCTGATGCAACGCACAACGCCGCCGACAGCCTTAGTGGCGACGAATGACGTCCTACTGGAGCAGACTTTGATGTGGGTACGGGAACACCATGTTCAGATTCCACAACAGTTATCATTAGTCGGCATTGATGATGTGTCTTTTGCTCGATTATTTGATCCTGAGATCACGACTTTAGCTCAGCCAGTCCAAAAAATTGGTATTAAAGCCGCAACATTATTATTAGCAATTATTGCGGATGCGAAACCTACAGCCGCCAAAGTTTATCGGTATGCCCCCCAAATGACGAATCGAAATTCAATAAAAACTTTGTGAAAACGCTTGCATTTTATAAAAAAGGACGTATACTCGTATTTAGATAAACCGATTTAGTAGTTTATGTATTAGCAATTAAATGTTGGTGAATGATTTCACCAATTAATTTTTTGAGATTTACTAAACCGGTTTAGTAAACACACACCTTCTTTGCGCAAAGAGGTTCGTTGAAATCTAAATGGAGGAACTGAAAATGGGAATTTTTATTGAGATTATAAAAAAACCGGCCATTATTATCGCGTTAGTAACACTGGTTGGTTTAATTGCAATGAAAAATAAGCCTTCGAAAGTTATTACCGGGACGATTATCTCCTTTGTTGGTTTTTCGATGATCAAACTAGGTAGTAGCATCTTGGCTAATGTTTTAACCGCATTTAGCAAGCTATTTAACAGCGCTTTTCACTTGGAGGGGGTTGTGCCAAGTAACGAAGCGATGATGGCGATGACGATGAAGAGTTTAGGTGGGGTTGCCTCACTGATCTTAGTCGTTGGGTTGGTTACTAACATTGTTGTTGCTCGTTTCACGCGTTTCAAGTCTGTTTACCTCTCGTTACATTTAGCATTATTCACGTCCTTTGCGTTAGGGGCCGTTTTCCAAATGGTCGGTGTTAACAATACGGTTGGCATCATCGTTGGTGGGATTGGTTTAGGGTTGTACATGGCGATATCGCCAACTATCTTGGGCCATTACACGAAGGATGTTGTCAATTCGGATGAATATACGATCGCGCATTCAGGGTCGTTGTCCTATGTTTTAGGGGCCATGACCGCGAAAAAATTTGGTAATAAAGAACATGATGCCGAAAATATTACCGTTAGTGATAAAGTCATGTTCTTGAAAGATCCAATTGTTGCCACAACTTTAACGATGTTTATCTTGTTCATTGTTGCCGCAATCTTTACTTCAGGTTCTGAGTTGGCCAAAGTTGCTGCCGGTGAAGATGCCTTTATCTTCTCACTTGAACAAGCCGCAACATTTGCCGCCGGGTTATATATTGTTAAAGCCGGGATCAAAATGTTCGTTGATGAAATTGTACCAGCATTCAAAGGGTTTGCGAAGATCTTCGCGCCCGGTGCGATTCCTGGTGTCGATGTCTTAGTTTTGTTTGACCGCTCACCTAATACCGCTTTGATTGGTTTCTTAGTATCATTCTTAGTTGGGGTTGTCATGATTGTTATCTTGCCACTATTAGGCATGCCAGTAATTGTACCAGGATTGATGGCTTGCTTCATTACCGGGGGTGCTTCTGCAATCCTTGGTAATGCTGAAGGTGGGATTCGTGGTGCTGTGATTGCCAGTGTGATTGATGGGTTACTGTTATCAGTCTTACCAGTAATTTCAATTGCCATGTTTGCCAAGTTAGGAGTACATGGGACGACCTTTGCCGATCCTGATATGATTGGGATGGCTGGGATATTCTGGTTGATTTTCCGTTGGTTATAAGCTTTATAAAAAAATATCTAAATTTAGAAGGGATGGATTATTATGTTCTTTAAAGATAGTGAAATTAAATTAGGTCGGGTCGATGACAATACGTTACGTAAGGTTGTTGCGCATGGTGATGGTTTGATGGATACCTTAGTTATTTTTGAAAGAGGCTTAAAGCCAGACGCAACAATTCCATTTCATAAGCATGTTCATGTCCAAACAACTTATGTTTTGAAGGGTTCTTTCAAATTTGCGATTAAGTATTCAGATCATACGGATGTTCAAGAAGTTCATGTTGGCGACAGCATTTACTTCCCAAGCAACCACGAACATGGCTGTATTCCGCTAGAAGATGACAGTCGTCTATTAGATTCATTCACACCAATTCGTGAAGACTTCTTATAAAAGTTAGTGCATAGGTTAATTAAAGCGTCGTTCACAAGACCATGGTTGCATGGATTTGTGGACGGCGCTTTTTAGTGATCTTAAAGAACAGGAATGATTAAGTTGGTATCTTCAATTTGAATCTGATAGGTGTCGCTCTTAATGTTAAGACTAACTGCCGGTAATGTTGGCAAACTATTCTTAGGACTACCGTAGACTAAGCAGGCAAAGTAGTGAGTTCCAGGTGTTATTTGTTGAACTAATGTTGGCACAGCATTTTTCTCCGGCGAATAAAGATTTGTATTTGGTCCCTGTGGCACAACCTTGGCCCGGCGGTTGTTGAGTAAATCCTGAATTAGGACGAGGCCATGTTGGTTAGTTAGTGATACTGAACTTGGTGCAACGGTACTCTGGTTATACTTACGGTTCCATACTGGTAATGGGAAACCACCTTCTGCAGTGTCAATGGTTACGGGTGTCTCAATTCGTTGTAAGCGTAAATGGCAGGCAGCCGAAATCGGAATTAATGTTGTTGTGATGTGTATTTGCTGCCACAACTGCCACTGGCTAATGCTATAGTGATCGGTCAGGATAGTTTGGTCAATTGTTTGGCGACTCGTATACATGTCATGACCAGGTATGGAGATTGCGAGCGTTGAATCAATTGCCTTTTGTGCTAAGCCGGACCCGCTATGGGAAACGTTAAAGCCAAAATAGCTTGAGTAGGCGAATTTACTATATTTTTCAGCCCCTTGATAAAGTGCAGGATTCTTTGGAAATTGACGTGCCGAAAGTGCGGTCGCTTGGTCAATATCACTGGTAATTTGAAAGCCAGGTGCTGGTTGAGTGACCAGCTTTGATTTAGATAGTGGCGCAGACTTAACTTGCCAAAAGGTATCATCAGTTGGTAATTCGAATAAGATAAAAGGCTTAAAAGCCCACATCGGTGAGCCGGGAGCGTTATAGTCTTCCGCCATGAGCGCTTGTTGATAGCCGTACCCGATTGACAAATTATGTTCGTTTGGTAGCGTGATGGGTTGCCGTTGCCAGAATTCGAAGTTCCGCATAATCAATCCTTTAAGTTGCTCAAGTGAAAAGTGGCTGGACTGATAGGCTTTAGTGACTACTAGGGCCGACCAGAAAGCTACGTGAGCGAAGCGATAAGTCAGACTGCGACCGAATGGCAATGAGCGGCCTTGCTGATCAAACCAATATTGAAAGTCATCGGCGAAGAGTAGTGCCCGTTGTTTAAATCGTTTAGCGGCCGCATCGTTAGCCATTCGAGTATAGAGTAAGCCATAAAAGTTAAACGCGAAAGCAACATAGTAATCACGCTGCTGACCGGGGCCATCCGTGTACCAACCATGTCCCAAATAGAACGTCTCAATTTGAGTAAGTGCCCATGTTAACTTGACTTGTGAATAGGAAAGGTGATTCTGTTTTAAAGCGCCATTGACTAAGACTAAGAAGAAGTACCAATTGCCGGCGGGTAAGTCAATCGTATTAATTTTGTTTAACCAGGTAATCAGATTTTGCTGTCCAGTTTTTGAGAATAAAGCTAAAAATTTCGTTGAATAGGTACTTAGTCCGTAGGCTAAGGGTCCTAATTCTACAACGATTTGTCGATTGGCTGTTGAAATGGTGGGTAGATCATTTGATTCAACTCTTTTTTGTAATTGTGCAATATAAAATTGATCGGTATGACTTGGGTGCTTAGCTGTGAAATAAGCTGGTAAGACACCCCATAATGGTCGTAATAAGGCTTCTAATGACCGAATTGACGGTAAATAAGCCGCTCCACTTTGATTTAAATACTCAAAATTAGTTGGTAGCATTGTTTGACGCCATTGTTCTAAATCAGATTTTGTTTTCATCATTTTTTACCTCAATCATCAAAGATAATATCGTATAAGTAATTCAATTCACCAGAGGCAATTTTTACGCCGTAAGTTGCCTCGATATCTGTTAAGGCACGTTTGATCTGGGTGAGTCCTTGGGTCCGGTCCGCTAAATTGTCTGGAATATAGGTCAAAGCAGGTTCATTACGGATTAAGCGTTCAATGAGCGAACTAATATGGACGTAAAGCGTGGCCTGCTGGTTGTTGGACAAATTAATTTGAGCACCTTCTTCTAGGCGGTCAATCATGTCGCTAATAGAGTGGATAACTTTCTTGACATCTAAAATAGTGATGGCTGAAAGTAAGCGTTCGATTGATAGATTTTGAACTAGTTGGTGATTAATGCTAGTAATTGTTTCTGAATCTGTGACCGTTGGAAAGATTTGTTTAATAATTTTGGTACCACTACTTGAGACGAGTTGTTCCAGCGAGATGAAGGGCATCCCGTTAATTTTAGGGTCACTAGTTCCGACGATTGCCTGAACAGCATATTGTTTAAAAATAGGGCTTTGTTGACCATATTTTTTTAAATAAGCATAGTCGACGGATTCAACTTGATAGTCCAGATTGGCAGGAATGCTGTTCTTAATTAAATCTTGGATCTGCTTAGCTGAACCAATGCCAGTGTGACAGGTTGTGATGATCATTGGTGACTTTTTAATAATTGGATAGGTTAATTGATATTTAGGTAATAAGGCTGCTTGTACTTGCCGCCCAATTTCATCAATGGCCGTGCCTTTTTGAATCATTTCACCGATAAATAAGGCTTCTTGCGTTGAAACGTTGTTAATGATCAGTATGGGTCCCGGGATTGCTTCTTTTAATGCTTCCGGTAAGGACATTAGTGAGCCCATATCGACTAGAATGATTAGGCCTTTATGGCAGTCATTACTTTTAAAATATTGCAGCATAAATTCTTTGGCCTGATCAACCGAGGCTGATAAAGGCATATCAAACGCATCGAAAATTTTATGATTTAAGAAACGGTTGGCAACATCAGCAATACTGCTAGCAGTTGAAAAACCATGTGCCAAGATAATCGCATGTTGGCCAGTATCAACGTGATCAATATCTAAACTGATTAGATAACCCAGCAGTAAGATTTCATCAAAAGCATCAATTTTAAAGTCTAGCTTCGTTTTGATTAAATCCAGGAAAGCTTGCAGAAGTTGATATTCCATGGTCGTACTCTCTTTTAATAATTGTAAAAGTTGCTGAATTTTAGCCATGGTCGTTGGTGTCAGACTTAAGTCGAAATCATGTTTACGATACATAAAGTTCGCAATGGCGACGACCGCATTCCCTTTGATCTTTACGAAAAAGGAAGTGTCAAGATAATCAAAGAGTTTTTGAATGACATTGACCATATATTTGAGTGCTTCGTTCTCAAAGTCACCATCTTGATGGACTAATCTGTCCATTAAGGCACTGGTTTCACGAGCAATGTGTTGCTGTAAGACCTTTGTCGTGATTTTTTGTTCCTGATACTGATTGTCCAACTGAACAAGTTTGGTGACCAACTCGTTAATCAAGTTGTTATCATCATGCCATTGAGCGACGTAATCATTCAGCTGGTCAGTTGGGCTAAAAACAACATCATCTTGGACAATTGTTTCTTGTTCATTAACTGCCAAGAGATCGGTTAAGGAACTACTACCAATTGTTTCAGAGTTAATCGTAATTTGATTAGATTGGGTTGTCCGACTAAAGACCTGTGCGCATAAAATCTGAATTGTGCTTTTTAACTCACCGACATTACTTTTATATTTAAAATTATAAAGTCGATTAATAATCCACGGACTAACCACGATCGTTCGGCCAATCCGCTGACCTTCGTCCAAAAAAGCTTTATAAATGTGCAAGCGTAATTCTAATTTAGACCGGTCATTTAAGTCTGGAATAGTGATGGCAATTGGAATACGGCGCATGAAGGTCTTCAAAAAATTCTCTTGGAGATTTTCAGTTGTCGCGAAAATCAAACGGACATTAGAATGGCGAGTTCGATTACCTTCGCCCATTCGTTGAAACGTTCCAGTGTCCATAAAAGAAAAGAGCTTTTCCTGACTTTCAGCGTTTAAGCGATGACACTCATCGAGAAATAAGAATCCGCCGTCCGCAGCTTCCAGCATACCTTTGAAGTCCTCGGTGGCACCGGTGAAGCTGCCTTTGGCATAGCCGAAAAGGTTACTAGAGAGTAATTCTGGGTTGTGAAAATATTGAGCGCAATTTAAAACAATAAAGGGTGCTTCTGGAGCTAATATCCCGGTTTCAACACAATATTGGTGAGTCAATTTAGCCAGGTAACTTTTTCCTACCCCAGTATTTCCCGATAGGATAAAGGGCAGACCATTTGGTGGGTAAGTGACGGCAGTAATAATCCGATCAATACTGTCCTTCATGCTGAGTTGATGGCCAATAAAAGATTGAAAAACATTGGCATTGCCAGTTTGTTCTTGCTGGAGCGCCTTGATTGATGGATAAACTAATTGTTTCGGAATGAAAAATAATTTACAAAAAGTGGCCCGGTCAGCGAAATTTGTTGGCCGCGTTTTTATTTGGATGAGTTGTTCTTGTTTAAGCAGCTCATTTAAATATTGACTGACCGTATTACGGCTCAGGCCAACTTGTTTGGCAAGTCGTTCAGTCGTGATAGTCTCAATATCTGCCAGTTGGTTAGCGCCACTTGTTGCAGTGATTAGGGCTTGTTTTACGGTTTCGATACCTGTCACAAGAAATCCTCCTTTTAGCTTCGACACATTATAAAATGTGGCTTTTTCTGTCGAAGTTAAACTAACACGCTTGATTTATTTTTGCAAGGGCTTTCACAACCTCGCAAGCGGTAGCGGTTTGGAAACTTGTCAGCTTTTCTCGACTAAAGTTGGCATCGTTTTTGCATATATATTAGTGAGACCCGCTGAAACGTAACAAACTTGATTCAGTGGTGGCTGGGTGTCACCGGTAGTGATCGTTGGATACATCGTGAAACTGATCGAAGCACCAATTAATAAATTGTAAAGGAGGTCACTTGTGTGAGTCGAAAAATTTATTTTATTTCGCACAATGATTTTGCAAAAGGCCTAAAACGATCAGTTGAAATGATTGCTGGTAAACAGCCGAATGTCACTGCTTATGGACTGGAACCTGGTGGTGATCCCAATGAAATTGTTCGCCAGATTGAAGCTGATATCGACACTACGGACACGGTGATTATTTTAGGTGATTTGGAAGGCGGTAGTGTTTGTAATGCAGCATTGCGATTAACTGTTCGACCAAATGTGACTTTGATTGCTGGGACAAACCTAGCCTTAGCATTGCAGGTTGTGTTGAGTTCACCCGAGGCTAATTTAGATGATGAGATTGAGGAAGCACGTAAACGAATCAAGAAGTTAAAGCTTAAAGTTAGTGCAGTTAATGATGTTGAAGGCTTATTTTAGTTTGAAATTTTGAGAAATGTGAGGCGTTGACAAATGATTAAAATGTTGAGAATTGACGATCGGCTAATCCATGGGCAAGTGGCAGTCACCTGGTCAAAACAGTTAGCCGTCAATCGGATTATTGTGGTGAGTGATTCTATTAGTCAGGATCCAATTCAGGTTAGTGCATTAAAGATGGCCGCACCGGAAGGAATTAAAGCATTCATTTTACCAGTTGATAAGGCTGCTAAGATGCTGAACGATCCACGAGCTGATCGATTACAAGTTTTATTGGTTATGAATAATCCAGTTGAAGTTGCGCAATTATTGTCAGAATTAACCACACAACCAAGTGTTCTAGATGTTGCAAATTATGGCCGAGTTGCAGGAATTGAAGGTCGTCATAAGATTACGGATACTGTTTATCTAAGTGATGATGAAGTGACGATTTTCAAAACGATGGCCACTAAAGGAAGTCATTTTATTTATCAACCATTACCAAATGATGCTGTTAAGTCTGTCGATGAATTATTGGAGGGATAATTATGATTATGCAAGCATTGGCTGTTGGCCTCGCGTGTGCGTTAGTTAAGTTCGGGGCTTGGTGGGGCGCCATGGGCTGGGATCGCCCAATGGTCGCTAGCACGATTACTGGGATTTTGTTAGGTCATCCAGTTGAAGGGATGACAGTTGGGGCCGCACTAGAACTTGTTTACATGGGGACGCAATCGATGGGTGGTGTTTTACCACAAGATTACGGTCTTGGTGGTGTTTTCGGATGTGCATTTGCAATTTTAGCGACTGCTAAGCCTTCGGTGGCAGTGGCCTTATCAATTCCATTTAGTATGTTAGGCACCCTGATTTACGATTTGTTCAAATTCTGGGCAACGTCATTAATTACCCGTTTCCAAAAACACCTTGAGGACCATCAAATTGGCGCATTTAAGCGACTCTGGTTCACCCAAGCAACGGTCTATCTGACTATGTATTTCTTAATTGGTTTTATTAGTATTTTGTTAGGAACAAATGCCATTAAAGCGTTAGTTAATAATATTCCAACGGCTGTCATGTCGTCATTGACGGTGGCTGCCGGGATGCTACCAGCATTAGGGATGGCTTTGTTGATGATCACGTTGTGGGATAAAAAGTTAGCACCATACTTTTTCATTGGTTTTGGTTTAGTCGCCTTCTTCAAAGGAACTTTAATTGAAATTGCCTTCTTAGGTGCAGCGATTGCTGTATTGGCAATTATTGGTCAATTAACAAATCATAAAACGGATAAAGTTGCAGCCACGACCGAAGATGCAACTACTAGTGAAGAGGAGGACTTTTACAATGACTAATTCAACTGGAACGACTTTTTTACCTGATAAAAAAGCTGAAAACCATTTTTATAACAATTTATTTTGGCGTTCACAATGGTTAATGTTCTGTACGTCGTATACGAAACAACAAGCGGTAACCTTTTCTTGGGTCTTAATGCCGTACCTTGAAAAAATCTACGGCAAAGATACGCCGGAATTTTATGATGCAATGTTAAGACATCAAGACTTCTTCAACACAAATGTTACCGCCGCGCCATTTATTTTCGGGATGGTTACTTCAATGGAAGCCGAAAATAAGGCGAATGGGATTGATCCAAAGAGTATTGGTGCTTTGAAGTCCAGTATGATGGGGCCGTTAGCAGGTATCGGTGACTCATTGGTTTCTAATGGGATTCGTTTGATTGCAACTGGGATTGCGATTGGCTTCTTCAAACAAGGCAGTTGGTTAGGACCAATCTTGTTTATGCTGCTATTGAATGTTCCTAATTGGGGTATTAAGTGGGCAGCTGGTAAATATGGTTATAAATTGGGAAATAATTTCATTGTCAATGCCATGAAATCAGGGACACTCAACTTAATCACGAAAGCGGCATCTATTTTAGGCTTAATGATGGTCGGGGCAATGTCGGCACAATATGTGACATTTACGACTTCACTTAAAATTAAAACAGCCGCACAAACATTAGATCTACAAGGCATTTTTGATTCAATTTTGCCAGATCTATTACCGTTGGCCTTGGTGTTAGGCTGTTTCTTCTATTTGCGTAAAAAGAATAAGCCAGTTCGGACCTTGGTCGCAATTGTTATTCTAGCCTTTGTCCTGACATTCTTGGGAATTACTAAATAAGTGATTAACTAGTATCAATATTATGAACTAAAATCCTCAGGCAGATATTTAGTTTACAAATTAACTTCAAGTGATAGGACTGGATGATTAATTGTCCAGTCCTATTATTTAAATCAATGTGAAAGTGATGGTATTTACTCATGGCAGATTGGACAACAACGACGTTACAACAAATTTATCAAAAGACCATTGCGAGTGTGCAACGATTGGGGCCAAACAATATTCCATATATGGCTACGGCAGGTCAGTATCAAACTAATATGGTAGAAACTGATATTACTTGGTGGACGAATGGTTTCTGGGGCGGACTTTTGTGGCAACTGAATCACTATCAAGCTAATCCAGAATTAGTAACTGCGGCTAAGGAGAATGAAGTCGCTTTGGACCAAGCCTTTCTTAAGTATGAAGGTTTACATCATGACGTCGGCTTTATGTGGTTGCCAACCGCGGTAGCTGATTATCGGTTAACTGATGACGATCGTGCTTATTGGCGTGGCCGTCATGCGGCAGACCTGTTAGCGGGACGTTACAACTTAGCTGGTCATTATTTACGTTCTTGGAACCGTGATCGTGCGGGGTGGGTCATTATTGATTCAATGATCAATATTCAGCTTTTGTACTGGGCAAGCGAAGTGACACAAGATCCTAGATATAAGTTAATGGCCAATGAACATGCTAATACCGTCATGCAGCATCATGTTCGTGCGGATGGTTCTGTCGCCCACATTGTTGTTTTTGATCCGAACACTGGTGCTGAGGTAGAGACCATGGGTGGCCAAGGCTACGGAGTTGGTAGCAGTTGGAGTCGTGGTCAAGCTTGGGCGATTAACGGTTTTGCTTTAGCGTATCGGCATACCCATAATCTAGCCTATTTGGAAACCGCGAAACGCGTCGCTCATTATTTCTTAGCAAATCTTACTGAGACTGACGGCATTCCTGCTGTGGATTTTCGGGCCCCGAAGACACCAGTGATGGTGGATACGTCTGCGGGGGCAATTGCTGCTTGTGGTCTGTTAGAAATTGCGCAGCACGTCCCAGAAGCGGAGCAAGCCTTATATCAAAACGCTGCTCAAAAAATGTTGAAACAACTCGTTACGCAATATGGCGATTTAAATCCAGCCCATGATGGCATCTTAACCGGCGCTACTACTGCTTATCATGATAAAGCTGGTCAAAATGTTAATTTGAATTATGGTGATTATTATCTAGTAGAGGGGTTATTGCGTTTGTTAGGAAAGGACTTTTTATTGTGGTAGCTTATCAGGTACTCTGTTCAGATTTGGATGGGACTTTGTTAAATCAGAATAAGCAGGTATCTTCAATGGATCAAGTCGCGATTCAGCGCTGGCAGGCACAAGGGAAATTATTTGGGATTACTTCCGGCCGGGCGTTGTCAGGATTAGCGGTCGTAACGGCAATGCTACAATCGCCACCGGATTTTATTGTGGCGTTAAATGGGGCCTATGTTCAGACGATTGACCATCAAATTGTACAACAAGAACTCCCTACGGCGATTAGTTATGAGATTTTATTGCGCTTACAGGCACAACATTATGACTTTTTGACCGTGACCATTAATGGTGATTCTTGGCGTGTTGTTTCAGTTGTTCGGCAAAATCATGAGCTGACCTTTTCGACATTGTTTACTAAACTAGCGGAAGGCCAATTGATAGATAAAATTTCTATCAAGACTTTGAAGGCCAGTGATGATGAACAATTCAAATTGCTGTTGTCAGATTTGACTGTCGAGGTCACTATTTCAGATGTTTGTTATGTTGAAGTAACACGACAGGGCGTAACGAAGCTCAGTGGTCTCAAAATTGCGTTAAATGACCCTAAAACTTTAGATAACGTTGTGGCAGTTGGTGATTATTTAAATGATCTGGCGATGATTAAAGGGGTTGGACGAGGGTATGCCGTTGCTAATGCACTACCTGAGTTACAGAAAGCCGCGACTAGTGTAACGGTAGACCATGATCACCAGCCTTTACAGGCCATCATTGATGAATTGTTAAATTAGAAGTGGAGGGATTTTAGGATGCCAAAACAATTTAAAAATCCAATCTTACCGGGATTCAATCCTGACGCAAGTGTTTTAAAAGTTGGCACGGATTATTATTTGACCACGTCGACATTTGAATGGTGGCCAGGAATTGAAATCTATCATTCACGAGATTTAATTAACTGGCAATTGGTCGACAATCCGTTAACTCGTGTTGATCAGGCAGATTTGCGTGGTAATTATAATTCGGGGAGTATCTGGGCGCCACATCTTAGTTATGCCCAACACAAATTTTGGTTGATTTATACGGATGTCAAGACAACTGGTACTTATAAAGACACGTTGAATTATCTGATTTCAGCGGATCAAATTGGCGGAACATGGAGCGCCCCAACTTTCTTGATGGCCAGCGGCTTTGATCCGTCAATTTTTCATGATGACGATGGCCATAGTTACGTTCTTAATATGCTATATGACCATCGTTTGGATCGCCCGGGATTTGCCGGACTGGTGATTCAGGAATTAAATTTAACACAACGGCAGTTGATTGGTAGACGTGTCCATTTCTTTACTGGAACAGATCTGGGTGTGTGTGAAGGGCCGCAATTGCTAAAAAAAGATGGTTGGTATTACTTATTATCGGCGGCCGGCGGTACTGGATACAGTCATGCGGCGGCAGTTTGCCGTAGTCGCCAGGTTATGGGACCATATGAGGTTTCACCGTATCAGCCGTTGTTGACCACTAAAGATGACCCGAGCAACCCACTTCAAAAAGCAGGTCATGCTAGTTTTATTGAAACTCAGTCAGACGAATGGTATTTAGTACACATCATGGCCCGCCCCTTACGACCAATCAATGTTCAACGAGGCAATTGTCCACTTGGTCGTGAGACTGGGCTACAACGCTTAGTCTGGATTAATGATTGGCCCCGACTAGCCAATCATACTAATCACCCAGATTTGTACTTTGAGGCCCCGACGATTGCCCAAGATGTGGTTCAACGCACTGATTATTCGCAACAAATCGACTTTGGTCAAATCAATAAATTACCGCTGACCTTGAAAACGTTACGAGGCCCGTTAGAACAACGGGTATCATTGACTGACCATCCAGGATATTTACGCTTATATGGTTCGCAAAGCATTACTAGTTTGCATACACAAACACTGCTGGCTCGGCGGTGGCAATCATTTGACTTTCGTGTTGAAACGCAAGTTACTTTCAGTCCGAATAATTTTCAACAATTAGCAGGGCTAACGTTGTTTTACGATACGGATAATTATGAGTATTTACAGTGGTCTTATGATGAAACTTGTCAACAAGCTTATTTACAGCTTGAAGTAGCGGAATTAGGTGAACATCATTACGCTTCTAAGCGCCGCTATTTAACGGCTAAGACGGTTAAACTAGCTGTGATCGTTCAAAAAACGCAAAGTCAGTTTTACTATGACGAAGGGCGAGGTTGGCAGTTAATCGGAACTAGCCTACCAGCTGAGCGACTCTCAGATGATTATATTAAAGATCATGGTAAACTAGCTTTTACTGGTGCGATGGTCGGCATTTGTGCCCAGGATTTAGATCAACATTTGAGTTATGCTGATTTTAAATACTTCAATTATCAAGAACAGTCGGATTAGTTGTCAGCTATGATATTAAATAGTGTGAACCCGTATGATCAAGAAAGTTGGTCATACGGGTTTTGTCGTCTTTGATGTACTAAAGATGATAAGAAAAAGGTGCAGTCACAGAAAATCATGACGATTTTCTGTGACTGCACCTTTTTCGTAATTAACTATGAACTATTGTGTCATTAAAAGACGAGTGAATAAGGAACCTTCACAACGATCTTCTTAACTTTAACTGAATCTTCAACTTGCAGACATGGTTTGTGAGCATCTTCTGGTAAGAAGATTCCGAAGTCACCAGGGCGTAAGATGATCCGAGAATAGTTACCTTTAAAGTCATCGTAATAGAGGGCATCATTCTTTTGAAGGGCATCTTCAGCGACAGTTAATTGGTCTAAATGGGCAGCTTTGATTAATTCCGTCCCAGAAACGACAAACTGAATATCAATGTTCTTTTGATGACTTTCCCAACGACCTTTAGCGTCAGGTAGGCTATCGAATTCTTGTGCGACGCCAAAAATTTGATCAGTTAAATCAAACCGACCTAATGGGAAGTTATCCAAATCATCGCGATTTAATAACTCAAAAACAGGTTTAAAGGCTGGCACAGTAGCTAAAAACTTGGCGGTACTATCATTTTTATTTGCTAGAAACATAATTATTTCCTCCTCGTTGTTCATAGTTAAGTATAGCAAAACAAATGTAACAGTTTTCATATATTTGGTATTGAATTTTTAGGCGACCTTTCCGAGTAGCTTTAAGAATGCTTGAATGACTGGGATTTTTCCGTAAAACGATTAACTTAATGAAAATCAAATGTGGCTGAATTCACATGTCATGAGGAATGATTATAATTGGGCTGGCACTTTTTTTAATTGTTTTTCAAAAAAAGTCGTGATAGGAACGTTGATATGAAGGCGTTTGTTAAGTTGGAAAACGGTTTCCTTTAAATGTGGTACTTTTGTCTGGAATATTGGTATTGCGGTGAAAGTGAATAAGTTATTAAATAGTAATTGTAAGCGATTGCAATCGAGATAAAAATTAGTCTTTCAATAGAAAGCGAAAGGTGTGTGTAGAATGGCACAATATAAAGAGAAGGATGTCGAAAGTGAAGTTGATTTGCTGATCGACAACGAAATTCATTTGAGCGATCCCACTGGAGAATTCTCCATTAAGGTTGCCGATGGTTCCATTATTGATAACAAGAGTTTTGACTTCTGGGAATGGACTTCTGGTGTTGGTTTATACGGGATGATGAAGTATTACAAGTTAACTCGGAAACAAGCAGTCCTTGATCGGATTATCAAGTGGTACGACGATCATTTTGCTGAAGAACCTGTTGAGAAGAACATTAACACCATGGTTCAAATGTTAACTTTGGCTTATCTTTATGAAGAAACTGGCGATAAGAAGTACTTGCCACACCTTGAAGCTTGGGGCGATTGGTTGTATTACCGTTTGCCACGGACTGAAAAGGGCGGTTTCCAACATGTTACTTATGGTGACTTGAACCCTGACGAAATGTGGGCCGACACGTTAATGATGAGTATCTTAACGTTAGCTAAGTTAGGTAAGACTTTGAACAAGCCTGAATATGTTGAAGAAGCGAAGAAGCAAGTCTTATTGCACATTCAATTCTTACAAGATAAGAAGACTGGTCTTTGGTTCCATGGTTGGAGCTTCAAACGTCGTGATAACTTTGCTGGTGCTTTCTGGGGCCGTGGTAATTCATGGATCACAATTGCCTTTCCAGAATTGCTTTGCTTATTAGATTTGCCAGAAGGCGATGCTTTCCGCGAATTCATGATTATGAATTTGAAGTATCAAATTGAAGCCCTTGCTAAATACCAAGATGAAAAGACTGGTTTATGGCATACCTTAGTTGATGACCCAAGCACTTATTTGGAAGGATCAGCAACTGCCGGTTTCACTTACGGTATCTTAAAAGCAATGCATGAACATTATATTGATGACAGTTATCGTGATGTTGCTATGAAAGGGATTCATGCCTTGTTCGACAACATTGATGAAACTGGTGCGTTAGCGAAGACTTCTGCAGGGACACCAATGGGTGAAACTAAAGACTTCTATAACGGTATTAAGACTTCTAACATGCCTTATGGTCAATCAATGGCTGCATTAGCCTTAACAGAATACTTGAAAGAATTTTTCTAAACACATAGATGAGAGCGCTTGCTGAGTGACTTGATTTCTTGCCATTATTAATTCTAGGTTACTCAGCAAGTTTTGTGAAAAATATAAGGAAGTGTTTTAAATGAAAGCAACTACTGATACAGCAGCAGATGCTGCACCAACTGCCGCCGGAACACAAATGGTTAAAACGAATGCTAAGCCATTTGGGATGCGCGACAAGATTGGTTATATGTTTGGTGACTTAGGGAACTGTTTCATTTTAGGCTTGGTTAACAGTTTCTTAACAATTTACTATACGAACGCCTTGGGGATTTCTGGGGCTGTCGTTGGGATCTTATTCTTAACTGCACGGATTATTGATGCCTTCGCCGATGTTACTGTTGGTCGGATGGCCGATGTGGCGAAATTGACTAAAGCTGGTCGGTTCCGTCCATGGATTCGCAAGATGAAATACCCGTTCACTGCAATTACTGTCATTTTGTTCTTACCTTTCGTTAATAACTGGGGTATGAATGCTAAAATTGTTTACATCTTTATCACTTATTTAGTTTATGGTGTCTTGAACTCATGTATTAATATCCCTTATGGTTCAATGGCTAGTGCGATTAGTGATAACCCTGATGATCGGGCTTCACTTTCTACTTTCCGTAGTGTTGGTTCTGCCATTGGTGGTGCCACAACTGGTTTCATGATTCCATTATTGGTATACAAGACCTTAGCAAATGGCCAACAAGTTGTTTCAACTAACCGGTTCTTTATGGTTTCAATGTTATGTGCCATTATTGCGTTCATCGCTTACAATATTACTTATCGTATGACGACTGAACGGGTTCAAGTTGAAAAGACTGAAAAAGTCAGTGCCGGTAAATTAATCAAAGGTTTATTTACTAACCGTGCTTTAATGTCATTGGTTGTTTGTGACTTGTTCATCGTTATCAACCAAAACTTATCAGGTACTTTAGCAACTTACCTCTTTACTGACTACTTTAAGAATAAACAAGCACTTTCAATCGCTTTGCTGTTCACTTATGGGACCGTTGTTGTTTTGGCACCATTCGCAACTAAGTTGATTAAAAACTTTGGTAAGCGTGAAGCTTCTATCGTTTGTTTAGCCTTTGGGACTGCAATGTACTTGTTGATGTACTTCATGCACATTACTAATCCATGGTTATACTTGGGTCTCTTATTCTTAGCTACTTTAGGTTCAGGGATGTTCAACTTAATGGTATGGGCCTTCATTACCGATGTTATTGATTACCATCAATACTTAACCGGTTTCCGTGAAGACGGTACTGTTTATGGTGTTAACTCCTTTGCTCGTAAAGTTGCCCAAGCTATCGGTGGTTTCATCGGTGGGTTCATGTTAACTGCAATTGGTTATGTTTCTTCTACTACTGGTGGTGCAACGCAAACTGCTGCTGTTACTAACCGGATTTATGCGATTGCCAACTTGATTCCTGCAGCCTGTTTAGCAATTGGTTGCTTGATCTTGATTTTCTGGTATCCATTGAGTAAGAAGAAGATTGATGCAGTTGATGCTGAATTAGCAGCTCGTCGTGCTAAAGAAGCTACAACTGAAGATTAATTCAGTTAAGATTTAAAAAATAGACGGTGTTCACCAAACGGTGGTGCCGTTTATTTTTTAAGCAGATGGAATCAGGTAATCTTATGTGGGCAATATTAATTGGATTAGTCCCCGCACTTTGTTGGGGCATTCTACCAATTTGGATTCGTAAGGTCGCCGGTGGGTCGTTTCGTCAACAGATGATTGGGACGACTATTGGAATTACGTTAGTTGCAGCAATCTTAACCTGGCTTTTACATTTAACCGTGACTTGGCAAGCTGGTTTGATCTTCTTTGGTTCCGGTTTCTGCTGGAGCTTTGGTCAGAGTGGTCAATATAATGGTTATGAGAAGTTAGGCGTTAGCACGACGATGCCGCTGTCGACGGCGTTACAAATTATTGGTAACAGTATCATTGGTGGCTTACTATTTCACGAGTGGCATGGTGCACGGGATATTTTGCTAAGTTTCGTCATGCTGGTAGTGATCTTACTGGGAGTTTATTTGACCAATGGCAAGTTGAAAGTTACGGCTGGCCAGTCAAAGGAATATCTCATTCTGATCTTCACGACTATCGGTTATTGGGGTTATTCAGCATTACCACACTATGCGCAGGTTAGCTCAAATTTGAATGGCTTTTTGCCACAAGCTTTAGGCATGCTGACGGCTGCATTAGTGATTGGCATGACTAAGCCGCATGAAGCTTGGCAACCCGCAACTTTGAAAAATATTTCTTCTGGGATTATTTTCTCAGCAGCGGCAGCGACCTACTTGGTTTCACTTTCTTTAAATGGCATGGTCAACGCATTTATCTTGTCACAGTTAAACGTGATTGTGTCAACGTTAATTGGTGGTTTAGTTTTGCATGAACTGGTTCGCGGGCAAGTTAAGAAAACCGTCTTGGGTTTGATTATCTTATTAGTGGGCGCCACGGGACTAGTCATGTTATAAATTGAGAAATGGAGAGTGTTAATTATGGCTAAAGATAAAATGAAATTAGATGAAGAAAAGTTTGCCTATGCAGTTGTTCAGAATTTCCATCCAGAAGAAGCTGATGATCTTAAAGCATCAAAGGCAATTTTGAAGCGGTACTTGACGGCTTATTATATGGCTGAACGCTTCAATACGCTGGAAGATCGTCAATTCGATCAAGGTATGGACTTTAGCTTACTTGCATCAGGAATTGATGCAATCACTTTACGTTAAAGCTAAGGGTTAATAAAGAAAGCAGCTCGCCAATTTCGGCGAGCTGCTTTTGTGTCTAAATAGGCGCACCCGAATTCCGCGCTCCGTCAGTCAAAATCGGTGTGTGGTGGGGGACGGCGCCAGCCAAAGTACGGTCTGCCGCCTCAATTCCAAGTCGATAAACCACGTCTTTGAATTGCTCCGTGAGATTAGTTAGCCAAGAACGCCGACGACACTGCACACCGATTTTGACTGACTCCGCTAAGCGTGAATAACAGAGTCACCCCCAAAAAATGATCGATTAGCTGGAGGTTGTTGCTGATAGCATCGGACGTGCAGGTGGCGTTAGGTCGGCATTTTTTTGCCGGCCTTACACCACGGACGGTCCGGGAGATTTGCGGTTTTGGCAAAGCTTCCGGGCGAGGGCCAAGACGTTTCTGAGGCTTGACCCGGTCCCTCGTCCGCATGTTATCAGCAACAACCGGAAGCGATCATAGTTGACGCACCAGAGAAAGTGATTTTCACGCGAAACCTTTAGTTAAAACAACGACCCACCTCACCAGTATTTAACTCGATGAGGTGGGTCGCTATTTTGATTAGATGGACAAGTTTAAACAAATGACAATAATTTGTTCGTGACGGCAGTGTCGTAAAAGCGACGATAGCCATCAGCGTTTGGATGTGTTCCGGAACCACCATAAGCGTGGTTGCCACCATTTTCATCCGGTTGGTCATAAGAATAGTTATATTGATAGTCTTTGATGAACGTGTTAAAGCTACCAGCGTTGAATAAATCTAGCACATCAAACGACCACTTGTGACAGATGGTCATCGCTGCTTGATACATCTTCTCTTGAATTGCAAGTTCACGAGCAGGGGTCTTATGAGTGGCTAAGAGAATAAATTGGGCACTAGGATACTTGGTAACTAACGTTTTACAGATGGTTTCCAGCCCGCCGCAGTAAGTTTTTGAATCCAACTGAGCCTCGAAACCCTCAGTAATTTCACCAAATTGTTTTGGATCATTGGCGATTTCAGGATAAGCGTCATTTGCCCAGGAATCAAAAATGATAAAGTTAGGAATAATACTTGGTGCGGCGATAATTTGCTTTAAAATGTTGTTGGGATCACTAGTCCGAGTTGTGGCACCGTTGATGGCAAATTTGCGATATTGTAAATGATTAGCTTTAGCAACATCTTCGACAAAGCTGACATTGGCTAAGTGACCATTAACGATACTTGAACCAAAAGCATAAAGCATTTTACCCGCTAAAGGGTTAGTTGATTGAATTGACATTTTTAATCGATCCTTTGCTTTAATTAATTTTTTGCGCGATGGCCTGTAGGCGAGTCAATGATTGTTCAATCGAGGTGGCAGACAATTCATCGGCAATGGCATAGGCACCAGGTTGCGCGGTGTTAATTGTTTTGAACAGCGCTTCAATGTCCACTTGGCCTTCACCAATTGGTGTAATTTCAATATGATCTGTCTTATAGACGAAATCCTTGATATGGTAAGCATAGATCCGGTCACCAAAGTCGTGAATACCTTGTTTGAGAATTTGAACGGGATCATCGTCAGCGTTCATAACTAACGAACCAGGGTCTAACACGATTTGTAAGTTTGGTGATGGGATGGCTGCTAGCAACTGTTTGGTCACTGCTAAAGAATAAATCGGATGGTTAACACCGGGTTCAATCCCGACTAAACAGCCTACTTTTTCAGCTGTTTTAACTAAGTCTCGAATGACTTCAATCGTTTCGTCAATCTTGACAGCAGTGAAATTATTAGGAGTTTTATGGAACGTTGGATCAACACTCCCGGTTTCAGTGGCTACTAAATCGGCACCGAATGAATGGGCCGCGGTCAAATACTTCTTGAATTGATGTAAGACTTGTTGGCGCTTGTCCATATCTGGATCAATAATATTGCAGTAACACCCAAGCACGGCAATTTTGACGCCATTTTGATCGAAGGCTTGTTTAACACGGTTGCCTAAACCAAAATTAATTTGAGCGCCATTCTGGGTTAAACCAGCAAGTGAAACACGTGGCGCAAATTGAACGTATGAAAATTGATGGTCCTTCAAGCTAACAGCTAATTTTTCAGGATCATCGAAAATATGAATATCATGAGCACGAATACCGATTTTCATGACTAATCACCCTTCTAAAAATATTTTATTAAAGAATTTACTTATGGTTAGTAAATTGAACGAATTAAGTGAAGATTCGCACAAAAATACTGACACCGCTTCCAATAATATTAAACAATGATACAATGAGTATTGCAATATGATATTTTCACTAGATGTGTACTGGATTTACAGGGGATGAATAAACATGATGGATAAGCAATTAGATGCGCTTCTACACCAATTAACTGCTGTTGAAAAAGTTCAGCAACAGACGCATAAATACGTGCAGGACTTACCGGATGATACGATTGATGCCAGTAATGATGATTTTATCTCTTTGAACAACCGTCATTTTTTTAAGAACAAGGATATTTATGTTAGTAAACATAATCGATATGCAAAATACCCACTCCATACCCATCAGTTTTTAGAGCTAAATTATATGTATTCTGGCCATGGCGTCGAATATATTGATGGCAAGCGCGTTGAGCTGAATGCTGGGGATGTGGTCTTACTGAATATCGGGAGTTCACATAGCTTAGAGGCCTTGGGCGATGACGATATTCTGATTAATATTTTGTTTAGAAATAAAGATATTCACCTTGATTTGCTCGACAAATTATATGACTCGGATAGTATTCTGTTTAATTTTTTGATGAATACGACGACTAAAGATCAAACCGAACCGTTGTTTATTTACTTTCACAAGCACGGCGATTCTGATGTGATCCACATAATTGATACTATCTTGTCGGAGTACTATTTTTCTAGAAATTTCTCAAATCAGATTATTAGTAGCTATTTACCAATCTTGTTAATTACGTTGGTTCGGGATTATCAGAGCGAGATTATGAATAAATCAAAACAACGTTTAAATGATCCGGTAATGCTGACAGTTCTTAAAGATATTGAAAAAGGTTACGCGACGGTTTCATTACAATCCGTGGCTAAAGAGTTAAATTATAATCGCTATTATTTAAGTAATCTGATCAAGAAGAAGACGGGTCAGACCTTCACGGAGCTATTAAATCAACAAAAGTTATTACAAGCGCAATTATTGATTACTTCGACTAAATTGCCAATTTCGCAAATTATTCGACAGGTTGGTTTTTCCAATAAAAACTATTTTTATAATAAGTACCAACAAAAATATGGACATTTGCCAACAGAAACAAGAAATCGCAATGTTTAAAGCCGTGTTAAATGAGGCTCGATATTAAGTTATCGGGCTTTTTTTATTTTTTTGATTTCCAAACAGGAAAATAACATCTGCAAATATGATACTTTTCCTCGCATTTTGTGACATTGTGACAGTCGTTGTTAGCGCATACAATTATAGTGTAATCAAGACAGGGAGCAAAAAGGACTGTCTCGATAGAAATGGTATTAATGAATAATATGCGTTGCTGTGAGGCAAGACGAGGTGAATGATCAGTGAAGAATGTCTATGTTGCAGTTGATATCGGTGCGTCTAGTGGGCGCCTGATGTTAGCGGAATGTGATGAAAATGAACACATTAAATTAAAAGAAATTCATCGCTTTAAAAATGGCTTTAAAAAGAATGATGGTCATGACCGTTGGAATATCGATTATTTGATTCATGAAATTCTGACTGGGCTGACTAAAGTAAAAGCGACCGGATACCAGCAAGTCTATCTAGGTATCGATACTTGGGCAGTTGATTATGTACTGGTTGGCGAAGACGGGCACAAGCTCGCCGATCCGATTAGTTATCGTGATAATCGGACGGTACACGCGATTTCAGATCTAACCAGTGATTTACCTAAAAATTATTTGTATCAAAAAACGGGTATTCAGTTCTTAGATTTTAATACGTTATATCAATTATATGAAGAAAATCAAGATTTATTAGGTAAAACTGACAAGATCATGATGATTCCCGATTATATCGGCTACGTTTTGACCGGGCAATCAGTCACAGAAGTCACAAATGCGTCAACGACACAAATGTTAAATCTGCGAGCAGGTTTATTCGATGAAGACTTATTGAAGAAGATCAATGTTCACGACAGCCAATTTTCAAAATTAGTTGAAGCTGGGACTTATCTCGGCACCATCAGTGATCATTGGATGAAGAGCTTCGATTTACCAGCAACTAAAGTGATCACGGTGGCGACTCATGATACGGCTTCTGCCGTTGTTGGGACTCCGGGTGTTGGTGAGAATTGGGCCTTCTTAAGTTCTGGAACTTGGTCATTACTTGGCAAGGAATTAAACACTCCCGAGAATGGACAAGCCGCCTTTGAAAATAATTACACTAACGAATGGGGTGCTTATGGCACTTACCGGTTCTTAAAGAACATCATGGGGCTCTGGATTGCCCAGTGCATTAAGCGCGACCTTGGGAATTGTTACAGCTTTAGTGAGTTAGCAAGTATGGCTGCTCAGGAAAAGCCATTCCAACAATTTATCGATATTAACGACCCACGGTTCATTAAGCCATTTAATATGGTTGATGAAATCCAGATGTATTGTCGGGAGACCCACCAAACGGTTCCACGTACACCTAGCGAAATAATGATAGCGGTTTATTCGAATTTAGCTTTGTTCTATGCGAATGAAGTTCAAAAACTTGATCAAATTCTAGATTGCAAATTGACTACTTTAAACATCGTTGGTGGTGGCAGTAATATCGCGTTGTTGAATCAGATGACGAGTACGTTAGCCAAGGTTGACGTGGTTGCTGGACCTAACGAGGCAACAGCGATTGGGAATGTGTTAGTTCAAATGATTAGCACCGGTGATGTGGCTGACTTAAAAGTTGGTCGTGAAATGATTGGTCAATCGTTCGACTTAAATCACTTTGTTCCTGAAACGGATAAATATTCAGGTATTTTAAAGAGCTACCAAGACTTTTTAAAGGGCCGCAGTAAGGAGTTGGCATAAATGGTTAGAATAGGTCAAGTCATGTATCTACACAAGGATGCTTATGCAGAATATAAAAAACGCCATTCGGAATTATGGCCGGAAATGCGTGCCGCATTGAAGGAATATGGGGCTTCGAATTATTCGATTTTTCTAAATGAAGCGACTGGTCAAACTTTTGCTTATTTAGAAGTACCAGATGAAGCAACCTATAACAAGATTGCCGATACCGAGGTTTGTAAAAAGTGGTGGCGCTATATGGCCCCATTGATGGATACGAATCCAGATAATAGTCCCGTCACAACGGATCTGAAGGAAATGTTTCATTTAGATTGAGGAGGAATTGTAATGGTCAAAACAGATGAAGTAGAAAAAGCTTACCAAGTTGCCAAAGCACGTTACGCTGAATTAGGCGTTGATACCGATAAAGTCATGGCACAACTGAAACAAGTTAAATTATCAATTCATTGCTGGCAAGGCGATGATTTACATGGGTTCTTGAATCCTGATCAAGAATTAACTGGTGGGATTGGCGTTTCTGGTAATTATCCTGGTCGTGCCCGCACCCCTGATGAATTAACTGGTGATTTACATGAAGCTTTGAGTTTAATTCCAGGTAGTCACAAAGTTCAATTACATACCATTTATGGTGTGACTGATAAGAAGAAGGACTTCAATGAAGTTGAACCATCAGACTTTAAGTATTGGGTCGATTGGGCTAAACAAGAAGGCGTTGGGTTGGATATGAACCCATCATTCTTCTCAAATCCTATGGTTAAGCATAACTTTACTTTGGCTAGTCCAGAAAAAGCTGTTCGTGATTACTGGATCGAAGTTGGTAAGAAGTCACGGGCCATTGCCAATTACTTTGGTGAAGAACTCGGGCAACAATCAGTCAATAACTTCTGGATTCCAGATGGCTTTAAGGATAACCCAATTGATAAGCAAGCGCCTCGTGAACGCTTGATTGAATCTTTGGATGAAGTCTTTGCTAAGAAGTACGACGAAAAGAATACAATTGAAGCCGTTGAAGGTAAGTTATTCGGGACTGGGATTGAATCTTACACCGTTGGGTCACATTTGTTCTATAACAACTATGCAATCAGCCGGGGTAAGCTTTGGACGATTGATGCCGGTCACTGGCACCCAACAGAAGATGTTTCTGACAAGTTCTCAGCCTTCTTACCATTTGGTAAAGGCTTGATGTTACACGTTTCACGTCCAGTTCGTTGGGATAGTGATCACGTTGTCATCTTTGACGATGCCTTAACGCGCATCACCCGCTCATTGGTTCGTGATAACGAGTTAGGTCGGACTAATATCGGCTTAGACTTCTTTGATGCCACGATCAACCGGGTTGCAGCTTGGGTCATTGGCGCTCGCGCAACTCAAAAAGCATTGTTGCAAGCAATGTTAGCACCAATTGATGATTTGAAGAAAGCGGAATTGAACTTTGATTTCACCAAGCGCTTAGCTGTTACCGAAGAATTGAAGTCATTCCCATTCGGCGCAATCTGGGATGAATTCTGTTTGCAAAATGATACCCCAGTTGGGACCGATTGGTTAAATGATATTCACAGTTATGAACAAAAAGTTCAATTTCCACGTGACAATCAATAATTAAATTTTGTAGATTGCCAGAATAATAAACTAAATTAAGAAGAGGTTGTCAAAATGAAAGACTTTATTGAATCACCATATGTTCGTGATATGGCTAAAACGACTAACAATTTGTATCGCCATGGTTGGGATGAACGTAACGGTGGTAACGTCAGCTTACGTCTTACTAAAGAAGAAGTTGAAGCTTTCTCTGGGACTGACAAAGTCCTACGTGAAATTCCAATTAAATTTGATGCTAGTGAATTGGCTGGCAAATATTACTTGGTTACTGGGACTGGGCGTTACTTCAAGAACATGATTGATTACCCAGAACGTGACATGGGCTTAGTTCGGATTAGCGACGCTGGCAACCGTGTTGACTTAATGTGGGGCTTCAATGATGGTGGTGAACCAACCAGTGAATTCCCAGCTCATTTGATGAGTCATATCGAACGTCTTAAGCAAAACCCTAACCAACGTGTTATCATGCATTGCCATCCAACTAACTTGGTAGCCATGACCTTTACTGTTCCGCTATCATCAAAGCGCTTCAGTCGGACCCTTTGGAAGATGCATCCAGAATCTATCGTTGTCTTCCCAGAAGGCATTGGCGTGATTCCTTACATGTGCCCAGGGACCAACGAGATTGGCGAAAAGACTGCTGCCAAGATGCGCGACTTCCGTGTCGTTGTTTGGCCACATCATGGTGTCTTTGCTGCCGGTGACTCATTGGATGAAACCTATGGGTTGGTTGAAACCGTTGAAAAGTCAGCTTTGATCTACACGACGATTCAACAACAAGGTGGCGTGATCTTACAATCAATTACTGATAAAGATTTCCGTGACTTAATCAAGCGTTTTGATTTAAAGCCTAACGAAGAATTCTTAACACCTGATGCCGCAACTGAATTAGTTAAATAATTAGTTTTAAAATAATAATTCCTAAGCACCGATTTCTTGAAATGAAGATGTCGGTGTTTTTTTGTGGGCTGGTTGTGGGGCTGACGTGACGCATCGAAACGCCATAGAAATTCAAAAGCCACCGTAGTTATCAATTAAATGATAATTGCGGTGGTTTTTGGTTTAAATCAGGTTGTCATTGACGATTGGTTCTAGTTATGCCGTAACAATTGAAAGCAGATCAATTGGGCGTTTTGGTTGATAGGTTGCTTTTGAAAAGTCAGTGGTTGGTAGTGCGCCCCAAGTGGCACTGGCAAAATCGATGCCAGCATTTAAAGCAGATTTTAAATCATAAATGGTGTCACCAACATACATGGTTTCAGCTTTTACGAGGCCGTGTTGTTGAATTGCATATTCAAGTGGGGCACCACTTGGCTTGTGTTCAGTGGTCTTATCTGCGGTGACAATGATTGGCAGACTTGTAATCTCTGGAAAATTACCGAGGTCACTTTGAACTTCAGCAGCCGTTCTTGAAGTGACGACGCCGATTTCTCGACCGACGGCAGTTAATTTGGCCCAAGTTTCATGAATACCATCGAATAGTTGTAGTTCGTCTTTATGTTGGCCGATTTTTTTAGTGAAAGCTTCATTGAGTTCGGCTGCATGGTCTAAGTGGAGTTCTTGGATAATCTTTTCGGTGGGAATACCCACTAAACCACGAATGGTTTTCGCTGGTACATCGAGGCCCAGTTCGGCGGCAACTTCATGGAAAACATTGGCAGCAATTGTTGCTGAATCGATCAAGGTATTGTCGACGTCAAATAGAATAGTTTTATAAGTCATATAATGGATGATCCTTTCTAAAATACTATTTATTAAGTTTAACATGCTCCGAACATTTAATTGTTAATAAAAATCGATTGTAACTCGTCATTAGAAAACTTCCCAGTGTCGCAATTCGCTTACATTTTAGGCTGTATTTGTTAGTTCACATTGTTATACTGGAAATGTAAGGGTTAACACAGCCGGAAATTAGGTAATCCAGAAAGGGTGTCAGTTTAATGTCAGCATTTCCAGAAGGATTTTTATGGGGTGGCGCAACTGCCGCAAATCAACTCGAAGGTGGCTATCAAGAAGGTGGCCGGGGACTCTCAATCGCCGACGCCTTACCAGGTGGCAAGGATCGCTTTAAGATTGTGTCACAACCAGACTTTGATTGGACCATTGATGAAACTAAATATACGTATCCAAATCATGTTGGTATCGATTTCTACCATCGTTACAAGGAAGATATTGCTTTATTTGCTGAGATGGGTTTTAAGTGCTACCGGTTCTCAATCGCGTGGTCACGAGTTTTCCCAAATGGTGATGAAACCGAACCAAATGAAGCTGGATTAAAATTTTATGACAATGTCATTGATGAGTGTTTGGCACATGATATTCAGCCAGTTATCACGATTTCACATTATGAATTACCACTTGATTTAGCTAAAAAATATGGTGGCTGGAAGAACCACTATTTGATTGAATTTTATGAACGTTTTGCCCGGACAGTGTTAACGCGCTATGCCGACAAGGTCAAATATTGGATGACCTTTAATGAAATTAATAGTGCAGCACATTTCCCAGTCATGGGTCAGGGCATGGTACCATCAACTGGTGCCAACGATAAAAAGAATGTCTTCCAAGCTTGGCATAACCAATTTGTTGCGAGTGCTAAAGCTGTTAAAATTGCTCGCGAGTTGCGCAAAGACTTACACGTTGGTTGCATGATTTTATATGCGACAAGTTATAGCTATGATTCAAATCCTAAGAATCAATTAGCAAATTTG
Source organism: Lactiplantibacillus daoliensis (assembly GCF_005405005.1). GTDB lineage: Bacteria > Bacillota > Bacilli > Lactobacillales > Lactobacillaceae > Lactiplantibacillus > Lactiplantibacillus daoliensis. The sequence goes on from NZ_BJDH01000003.1 coordinate 202,568, forward strand.
CAGCAGAATCAAGATTTCAACTTTTTCTGTGGCGACGTTCAAGTCCGTGGCGAATATCCAGCCTACACGAAGCGCTTGTTAGCGAAGTATGGCTTAACCTTTGATGATCTCCAGATTACTGATGGTGAATTGGCCTTATTGAAACAATACCCGGTCGACTATATTGGTTTTAGCTATTACATGTCGATGGCGGTTGAAACAACGGATCGCGACACGAGTACTGTTGCTGGTAACTTAATGGGTGGCGTCAAAAACCCATTCCTGAAAGCCAGTGACTGGGGTTGGCAAATTGACCCAACTGGGTTACGGATTGCTTTGAACGAACTTTATGATCGTTATCAAAAGCCACTATTTGTGGTTGAGAATGGCTTGGGTGCCGTTGATAAACCAGATGAAAACTTTTATGTTGCGGATGACTATCGTATCGATTACTTGAAAGCCCATATCAAAGCAATGGCTGGTGCCATCGCTGATGGCGTCGATCTCATGGGTTACACACCATGGGGGTGTATCGATTTGGTCAGTGCTTCAACGGGTGAAATGAGCAAACGCTATGGCTTCATTTACGTTGATTTAGATGATCAGGGTCAAGGGACGCTTGATCGTTATCGGAAGAAGTCATTCTACTGGTACCAAGATGTGATTAAAAATAATGGTTTGGAAAAGAAAAAGCCGGTCAAGCCTAAAGTAGATCCACTGGATATTGATTTAAGCTAGACGATAAAAAATAGTGTTCAGCCATTGCGTTGAGCACTATTTTTGTTGTCATTTTGTTAAAAATAGAATTGGCGAAATTTACCAGGTGTAATGTGTTCGAATCGTTTAAAGACGGCAATAAAGTGACTGTTTGTATTGAAACCAACCTGCTTGCCAACAGTTTCGATGGAATCATTTGCATTATTGAGTAAGTGCTCTTTCGCTTTTTGAATGCGGTACTGCAGTAAGTATTGATGTGGTGAAGTACCAACAAATCGTCGGAAAATGGCTAGAATGTACTGTTCACTATAATTAGAAAGCCGAGAAAAATCACGATTTTGCAGCTCTTCTTGATAGTGTTGATGAATGAATTGGACGATTGGTTCAATCACATTTTGATAAATCGGTTGATTATGGGGATTAGTAATCATATGTCGCTTTAGCAACAGTAAAAATTGATAAACGAGTTCAGATGACTGATAAAGTTGCAATGGTTCTGGATTCTCAATTTCAGCGTGATGTTCTTTGATGAAGTTAAAAACCTGGCTATCTGCTTCTTGGACCAGCAAGTAGTCGTGGAAACCTAACATGGCAGTCGTCTCAAGAATCAAAGCACCGCCGAAGGTAAAAAATTCAGTTTGCCAGTCGGTTCCGATGGCGTGATAACGATGGGGTACGCCTTGATGAATCAAGATGCCTTGATTTTTGGATAGGACCACTGTTTGATTACCAACAGTGATTTCACCACTACCTGACAGTGTTTGTAGCCAATGAACGTAAGGATAACCATGGGGACGATCAATTGGTTCCTGATGCCAGTCGTAGCCGATACTGTCGACATAGAAAGGCAGTGAACGATCGTTAACATTAAATCGGTATCTCATTATTAATCCCCCCGCATCAAATAAACGTTTATATTAATATTACCATTAATTCTGATAGAAAATAAAACCCAGCCGAATCCTTAACGTTAGGATTCGACTGGGTTTTAAACTATCTTAAGCGTCCGATTATGCCCGAATAATTTTAACGGCATAGGGTGCAAGTTGGTAGTCGCCCGTTTGGATTAATTGGTCGGTTAGCAGTTCGTGTGCGGTTGTGGTTGCTGGATCGTAGTGATAAGACTTGGCCTGACCCGTTGTATTGATTAGAAAATCATAACGGTAATCGTTTGAATAACGGCTAGTTAGTTCAACACCGTCATTTTGATCGTCAGGGTGGGTCAAACCGGCAGCGGTGATGAGTTGCTGACCGAAGGCTGCCATGCCAGCTTGGTCGAGATAGGTGCCAGCGAAAAAGGCCCGTCCTTGGCCGTAATGATTCGCCGTAATTGCTGGGTACTCATTATAGAATTTATCAGTGTGATAAGCGGCAATAGTTGTTGCGGTTTCGAGATGGATAATGTCACAAAGCATGTCAGCTTTAGCAGTTGTTTGGTTGTCAAACTGAATGCGACAATTGTTAACTGGTGGGAGTGAATCCCATTCTTCGACCCATAGACCCAAGACGTCATGGAGGGCAGTCAAATACCCGCCTAGCAGGACATTATCTTCTTCATCAACGGTTGCACTCATGGCGTTGGTGACAAAGGTGCCACCTTGGTTAACATAGTCAGTGACCTTATCGGCAAAACCAGTTTTTAAAATAAACATGAGCGGCGCAACGACTAATTTATAGGATGATAAATCAGCATCGGTCGAAATCAGATCGACGGCGATATTGTGCTGATAAAAGTATTGATAATACGCATGGACTTGATCGACATAGTTAAGCCGTACGTTGGGGCCGACCGAAAAGTCAACGCCCCAGTAGCTTTCCCAATCGAAAATAATCGCGACTTCAGATTGTTTCTGACTAGTCAGCAGGTCAGCGGGTAGCAGTTTAAGATCTGCACCAATTTGCGCGGTTTCTTTAAAGATTCTGGTTTCGGTTGAATTGACGTGTGAAATCACAGCACTATGAAATTCTTCACAACCGTTTCGTGATTGCCGCAATTGGAAAAACTGAACCGTGTTGGCCCCGTGTGCCATCGCTTGAAAACTGAGCATTCGTAATTCACCAGGTTCTTTCAGTGAGTTATAAGGTTGCCAGTTTTGTGACCCGGGGGTTTGTTCCATCAACATAAATGGTTGTTGCTTCAGGCCGTACATCAGGTCGTGACTCATGGCCGTGAATGAAGCTGGTGTGTCGAAGCTGGGGTAGTTGTCCCAGGAAATAACATCCAAGGCTTTGGCCCATTTGAAATAATCGAGATCTTTTTGCGTACCCATAAAATTAGTTGTGATAGGTGTGTCGGGATCGACCGTGCGAATGAGGTCTTTTTCTAATTTAAAGTTGGCGAGCAAACTGTCTGATTGAAAACGCCGGTAGTCTAAAGATTCACCACCAAGAACTGCGCCGCCAGTTTCAAATTCATCGGTATGTTGATCCGGTGGTACGATTTCTTCAAAGTCATGAAAAGTATGACTCCAAAAGTTACTGTTCCAAGCGGTGTTTAAGGCGTCAATAGTGGTATAACGTTGTTTCAACCACAGGCGAAAGGCTGCCGCACAGTTTTCGCAATAACATTGGCCGCCATATTCATTTGAAATGTGCCAACAAACAATCGCTGGGTTATCACCGTAGCGGTTGGCAATTGCAGTGACGAGTCCCTTGGCTAAGCGCTGAAAATTGGGACTGTTAGGGCAAGCGTTGTGGCGTTTGCCAAATCCCTGGCGAATACCGTGAGTATCGACCCGCGTTACATCTGGGTAGGCCTTGACCATCCAGGCAGGTAAGGCTGCGGTTGAAGTGGCCATGACAATTTTGAAGTGATGTTCAGATAACATGTTGACGATTTTATCTAGCATTGAAAAGTCGTATGTGTTTTCTTTTGGTTCTAGTAATGCCCAAGAAAAAACATTGATGGTTGCGGAATTGATACCAGCCTTGGTTAACATGGTCATATCTTGTTCCCAAGTTGATTCTGGCCATTGTTCGGGGTTATAGTCGCCGCCAAACAAAATTGGATAAAGTTGTGCCAGTGATTTTGTCATAAATTGAAATCCTCCGTTTTCAGGTAGAGACTGATTTTGATACCTTTAAGTTAACACTTTTGATAGGTAATGTAATTCAACATTTCGCGTGACTTATATCACAAAATGAAACTATAAAAGAGGTTGTCAATTAGTAAAAAGCGCAAAAAAGGAACCAATTCGAAAGTGAATTGGTTCCTTTGCTGAAGCTGGTTAAGTTTAATTATTCTGCTGCGGCTTGGAAGAAAAGCACAGTGCCCCAGTCCTGACCTTTAATGGCAGACTTAGCAAGCTTTGCGGCTGCTTCAGGGTCATCAGAACTGGTCTTAAAACGTAGCTTCATGCCTTGTTTGTCGACAAATTCAAAGGTCACGCCATCTTCGTTATAGTTGTTTAATAAGTCGATAATTTTATCTTGCATTAATGGTGAGTTAACAAAAATCATAAGTGAAATCCTCCTAGTGTGTAAGCGTTAAATAATTAGTTTAGTAAAGCGCTTTCCAAAAGCTTAGCAATTTTGATGAAAGCTGTCAATAGTAAGGGGTAGCACGGGTAATTGGTCTAGTTAAAACTTTTACTAAAGTGGGTAGACACTTCTGCTATAATAAACGATGAAAACGGTTTATAAAATGTGGAGGTGTGGTTATTGGAAACAAAAGCAACTATTTTTGGCCAAGTAGCAGGTCAAGATGTGACACGATATACGTTAATTAATGATCAACAAACCCGAATCTCAGTTTTAAGCTATGGTGGGACGTGGCAGGAATTTGTCGTCAATGAAGACGGGGTTGAGCGGCCACTGATTTGGAGCCTTGACAGTATGGCTGACTATCAGCGAGTGGGTTTTTGTTTATGTCAATCCATCGGTCGAGTGGCCGGTCGGATTGGGGGCGCCAAGTTTACCATTGATGGTCAAGCTTATCAGGTTGATATGAATGAGCAGACTCATTCATTACATGGTGGGTATCATGGCTTTAATACGTTGAATTTTAATGGTGAGTTTAGCCAGTCAGCTGACAGTGTCAGCGTGACTTTGAGCCGGCATATTCAAACCACTGATGATCATTATCCAGGTAATTTGGACGTGCAGATTAAATTTACGCTGAATAATGACAATCGCGTTTCAATCGCATTTACTGGTGATACGGATGCGGCGACGTTGTTTAATCCAACTAATCACGTTTATTGGAACGTAGCTAATGATCGGACCACGCTTGAACATCAATGGTTACAGATTCACAGTGATCAGCATCTAGCATTTGATGCAGAGAAGGTGCCAACCGGTCGCAAATTAGCAGTTAAGAACACCGCTTATGATTTTAATTATCCGCAACCAGTCCAAGAGGCATTAAAGCAGCTCAAGGTTGAGCGTGACGGCGTGGAATTTGATGATGCTTACGAAGTGACGCCCAGTGCGACCGAACCGATTGCGGCCTTGGGTGATACGGACGGTCAGCGGCAAGTTAAGTTGTATTCAGATCGGAATAGTTTGATCATTTTTACAGCTAACCCGTTTGACGTTGATAAACAGGCTGCGCATCAGTATAATGCTTTGGCAACTGAGGCTCAGACATTGCCAGATGCAATCAATCAAGACGATTTTGGAGATATTATCTTACGACCAGGTCAACCAGTGACGCATACGATCAGTTATCAATATGAACGGTTAACTAAATAGCTAACGGTTGAAAGGCTCAAAAACAGCACAAATGTCGCAGTACCAGTAACCGTTACGTCTAAAGTAGACTTACCTAAATTTGACTGACTCCGCTAAGCAATCAATAACTGATTTATCTCTTAAAAAGCACTGATTAGTTGGAGGTTGTTGCTGATAGCATCGGACGTGCAGGTGGCGTTTGACCGGCGTTTCTTTGCCGGCCTTACACCACGGACGGTTCGAGAAATTTGCGGTTTTTGCAAAGCTTTCGGGCGAGGACCAAGACGTCCCTAAGGCTTGAACCGGTCCCTCGTCCGCATGTTATCAGTAACAACCGGAAGCGGCAGTATTCGACTAGTTTTCACCGCCTGATGATTGACGTAGTGGCGCAGACTGGCGATTTTTAAACTTCGACTTTTCCTAAATAATAAAAAATCAGGGCCGCATCGTAAAATGCGGCCCTGATTGTACCTAATAATTATATTTATAATAGCACATTATCGTGTAAATGGCAGAAACTGGCCCTAATTTTTAGCAACAAATGAGCAGTTTGAATGGATTGACAAATCAATTGGAAAGGCTTACATTTAGTTTAGTAAAATTTTAGTAAAACAAACTACGGAGGTTCCAATTATGGAAGTCACTAACTTACAACAAGAATTTAAAGCTGTGTACGACAGTCAACCAGAACGTGTTTTCTTTTCCCCTGGTCGGATTAATTTAATTGGCGAGCATACTGATTATAATGGTGGGCACGTTTTTCCTTGTGCAATTAGCATTGGAACCTACGGCGTATACGCTGCCCGCACAGATATGACAGTGCGGATGTACTCCGCCAACATCCCTGATCAAGGCATTGTAAGCTTTGATATTAATGACTTGGCCTATCAAAAGTCTGCCGGTTGGACCAACTATCCGAAGGGCATGTTAGCCATGTTGGCGAAGACTGGGGTCACATTCGATCATGGGTTTGATTTATTCGTGCACGGTAATTTACCAGATGGGGCTGGCTTGTCTTCGTCAGCGTCAATTGAATTATTGATGGGGACGATTCTTAAAGCGGTCTTTAGCTTGTCAGTTAGTGAACTAGAATTAGTAAAATTGGGCCAAAAAGTTGAAAATGACTATATTGGCGTTAACTCAGGAATCATGGATCAATTTGCGGTGGGAATGGGTAAAAAAGATCAAGCAATTTTACTAGATACGAATACCATGGCTTATTCCTATGCCCCTGTAAAACTGGGCAAGCATGTTATTGTGATTATGAATACGAATAAACGGCGTGAATTAGCAGATTCTAAATACAATGAGCGGCGTTCAGAATGTGAAGAAGCGCTCCGGCGATTACAAACGAAGCTAGCTATCAAATCCTTGGGTGATCTAAATGAAGCTGAATTTGATGAAGCTGCTTATCTGATTAATGATGAGACTTTGATCAAACGGGCACGCCACGCGGTTTTTGAAAATCAGCGGACGATCCGGGCTACTGAAGCTTTAGCAAATGATGACTTGGACACGTTTGGTCGCCTAGTCACTGCGTCACACGTGTCGCTCCATTTTGATTACGAGGTGACTGGTAAAGAACTTGATACCTTAGCAGAAACGGCTTGGCAGCAATCGGGCGTGCTAGGTGCTCGTATGACCGGTGCTGGTTTTGGCGGCTGTGCCATTGCCATCGTGGCGAAGGATCAAGTGGCAGCCTTCAAACAAAATGTTGGTCAAGTTTACCGAGAAAAGATTGGTCATGATGCTGACTTTTATATTGCTGAAATCGCTGATGGTCCACGGGAATTGGCGACAACTCGGGCATAATTAGGACTGAATTGATAAAGGAGGAAAATTCATGGCAGTTTTAGTTTTAGGTGGGGCCGGTTATATTGGTTCTCATGCGGTCGATCGCTTGATTGCGAAAGGGTATGACGTTGCGGTAGTTGATAATTTGGTGACCGGTCATCGTGCCGCCGTCAACTCACAAGCGCGCTTTTATGAAGGAGATGTACGAGATACTGACTTCATGACGAGTGTTTTTGATCAAGAAAAAGTAGAAGGTGTGATGCACTTTGCAGCCTTTTCAATTGTGCCAGAGTCGATGAAAAATCCACTCAAATATTTCGACAATAATACGACTGGAATGGTCAAATTACTCGAAGTGATGCAGCAACATGCGGTCAAACGGATTGTCTTCTCTTCAACGGCGGCGACTTATGGCGAGCCTGAGCAGGTGCCGATTAAAGAAACTGATCCACAAGTACCCACGAATCCTTATGGCGAAAGTAAATTAGCGATGGAAAAGATCATGCACTGGGCTGATGTCGCTTATGGTATTAAGTTCGTTGCGCTACGCTACTTTAATGTGGCAGGAGCCAAACCTGATGGCAGTATCGGTGAAGATCATCATCCAGAGACACACTTGGTGCCAATTATTTTACAAGTTGCTGCGGGTGAGCGTGAGCAGTTGCAAATCTTTGGTGGTGATTATCCAACCGCTGATGGGACCAACGTGCGCGATTATGTTCAGGTTGTTGATCTGGCGGATGCTCATATCTTGGCGTTAGAATACTTGAAACAGGGTCATGATAGCAATGCCTTTAATCTCGGATCTTCGACGGGCTTTTCAAATAAGCAAATGTTGGATGCTGCCCGAGAAGTTACCGGAAAGCCGATTTCAGCAGTCATGGCACCGCGTCGGGCCGGCGATCCAAGCACGTTAATTGCGGCTAGTGATAAAGCCCGTGAGGTTTTGGGTTGGCAGCCACAATATGATGATGTCAAAGAGATTATCAAGACGGCCTGGAACTGGAAACAGTGTCATCCTGCTGGTTATGATGATCGGGGAGGCCAAGCCTAATGACAACCATTGATCAATTTGTAGCCGCTGTCATTGCGTCACCGTCACAATATACTGAATTAGATCAAATTTATGTCCATAATCGGATCTTAGCACTTGTTGGTGAGGCTGAGCCAGTTGAAGCACCGGATGATCAATTGACTAGTTTGACGGATGCGCTAGTTCAAACCGCAATTCGGAGTGGCAAAATTGAAGCTAATCAATCAGACCAGGATATTTTAGCTGACCAATTAATGGACTTAGTGACACCACTACCGTCAGTTTTAAACCAAACCTTTTGGAATAAATATCAGACGAGTCCGCAAACGGCAACAGATTATTTCTATCATTTAAGTCAGGCGAATGATTATATCAAGACGCGCGCGATTGCGAAGAATGTTGTCTTCCCCGCTAAAACGGACTTTGGTGAACTAGAAATTACGATTAACTTGTCGAAACCGGAAAAAGATCCTAAGGCGATTGCCGCGGCGAAGGATGCGCCTGAAAATGGTTATCCATTGTGCCAGCTTTGTCTCGAAAACGAGGGCTATTTAGGCCGCTTAGGTTATCCTGCGCGTAGCAATCATCGGGTCATTCGGCTGACTTTAGGTGGTGAAACTTGGGGCTTCCAATATTCGCCATACGCTTATTTTAATGAACATTCAATTTTCTTGGATCGGGTTCACCGGCCAATGGTGATTAATCGTCAGACTTTCAGTAATCTGATTGAAATTGTTAAACAGTTTCCACATTATTTTGTTGGGAGTAACGCGGACTTGCCGATCGTTGGCGGCTCGATGCTGACTCATGAACATTATCAAGGTGGGCGACATGTCTTTCCAATGATGAAGGCGCCAATTGATCGACAGATTGATCTTGGTGTTGCGGGCGTTGAAGCAGGAATTGTCAAATGGCCAATGTCAACGATCCGCTTGACGAGTTCGAACACTGAGGCGTTAATTGACGCGGCAACTAAGATTCATCAATGTTGGCTGACATATTCTGACGAACAAGTTGATGTTCGGGCGTATACCGATAATGTGCGTCATCATACGACGACCCCAATTGTTCGTAAAATTGGAGATCAGTTCGTGTTGGACTTAGTGTTGCGTGATAATCAAACTTCGGCACAATATCCTGATGGCATCTTCCATCCACATCAGGATGTCCAACATATTAAGAAAGAAAATATCGGTTTAATCGAAGTGATGGGGCGGGCAATTTTGCCGGCACGGTTAAAGCCTGAACTACATGAAGTTGAAAATTACGTTTTGGGTCGGCAGAATCAGATGGTCGCAATGCATCAACCCTGGGCGGACGCATTGAGGGCAAAATATGATTTTACCGAAACGAACGTGACAGAGATTATTGATCGTGAAGTGGGCCAAGTCTTTGCTCGCGTCTTAGCAGATGCTGGTGTATTTAAATGGGATGCTGCCGGTGAGGCCGCGTTTGATCGGTTTGTCGCAGCAGTTAATGTGGTTTAAAATCGTATAGTTGGCGCATTAAAACGTTGCGTCACGGACGATATGGAATGAATTAGGAGGCCATTGCATGGCGGCTACATTAAAAGATATTGCAAAAGAGGTCGGTGTTTCACTTGCAACGGTGTCCCGCGTTTTGAATCATGATGAATCCCTTTCAGTTGGCGATGAGACCCGGCGACGAATCATTGAAGTTGCCAAGACGTTACATTACTCAAAAAGTAAACGACATCCAATGCCGGTTGCGCGTAAAAAATTAGCCATCGTTCAGTGGTATTCTGAGTCGGAAGAACAAGATGATTTGTATTACATGTCGATTCGAATGGGAATTGAACAACGTGGTCAGCAACAGCAGTTCGAGGTGACTCGGATCTTCCAAAGTAATATGCATCAGTTAGATACGGCTGTTGATGCGATTATCGCCATCGGTAAGTTTAGTCCCAAGCAAGTTTCTAAGATGGCAGCAATTACCGATAAGCTAGTTTTTGTCGATGACGATCAGTTCGCGGCTGGCTTTGATAGTGTGGTCACGGATTTCAGTCTAGCAACAGCTAGGGTCGTCGATTACTTTTGGCATCGTGATATTCGCCAGATTGGCTTAATTCACGGGAGTGAAATGACGACTGACCATGAAATGGCAGTTGTAGATCAGCGGATGTTGAGTTTTCGAACAGCAATGGAACGCCATGATGCTTTTAACCCTAAACTAGTCTTTAAGGGCGATTATACGAGTCAATCTGGATTCTTGATGATGAAAAAAGCCATTCAAGATTTGGGTGACCAGCTGCCACAGGCGTTCTTCATTACCAACGATCCAATGGCTGCCGGGGCATTAAAAGCGTTACAAGCAGCGGATATCAAAGTGCCAGAACGAGTAAAATTGTTCAGTTTTAACAATACATCCTTGGCAACGTTTGTCTATCCGGAGTTAAGTTCCGTCGATGTTAACACGGAGCTGATGGGCACCACAGCGGTTGATCTGATTGTTAGTCGTTTGGAAGGTCGCCAGACGCCTCAGCGGGTGGAATTAGGAACCAGCTTGATTGAACGCGATAGTACAAAATGAAATAAGCGTCGCACGTCTAAATTCACGTGTGACGCTTATTTCATTAATGTCTACTAAAGGTTACAAGTTGAAAGTTCTTAGCCCGCCCCCCACAGCCCGCCGATTCTGACTGACGGAGCGCTAAATTTGGGTAAGCCTGTTTTAGACGTCTAGTTATGTTCACCAACACTAACAGTATTTTTACCATGTTGGAGTAGCAAGTAGTGCAAGGTTCCAAAGACTGCACCAACCAAGGCAGGGACGAGCCAATCCATCCCACTTGCTGCGAGTGGCATAAATGATTGAACGTGTGCCATGGCACGACCAAGAGCAGATTGACTGACAGAAGCTGGGAAGGCTGCCATCATGTCGAATAGCGCTGGGACAACCGTGAAGACCACGACCCACCGATAGACGACGGCTGCCTTATGGAACAATGGTGACAGGATTGATAAGAAGATCAGTGCCATTGCTAATGGGTAGAGGAACATTAATACTGGCGTCGACCAAGCAATGATTTGATTCAAGCCGACGTTAGCGGTCAAGAAGGAAGCCAAGCAAGTGAGTCGTAGCCAACCTTTATAACTTAAGAAGCTAAAGTGTTTATGGAAGTCTTGGGCAAAAGCTGCGACTAAGCCAATAGCGGTCGTCAAGCAGGTTGTGATGATCAATACGGCCAAAACGGCTTGACCAAAAGTACCCATGTAATGATTAACGATTTGGTTGAAGGCCACACCACCATTGTCAGAAAGCTTGAACATGCCTAATGATTGGGCGCCGACTAAGATTAAGAGAACATAGATGACACCTTCGAAGCTCATGGAAAATAAACCAGCTCGCGCGGTAACCCAAGCAGCTTTATTGGGATCAGTTTGGCCCATGAAGTTTACGGCCGTCACAATCGTCACCCCTAAGGCTAAACCAGCCAACGCGTCCATCGTGTTATAACCTTGTAGGAAGCCGTTCGTAAAGCCAGCGGTTTGATAAGCGGCTGTGGCAGCGGTATGACTGGCACTAGCTAAGGGACTACTGAAAGCGACAAAGAATACAACGACTAATAATAACAAGAATAATGGATTTAATAATTTACCGACACGGTTCATAATTTTATGCTGTTCCAATGAGAGGTAATAAGCCAGGCCGAAGAAAGCCGCCGAGAAAACGAGTAGAGCTAAAGTTTGATAGCGGGCTGGGAAGAAGGGCGCTAAACCAACCGTAAAGGAAACGGTCGCGGTCCGAGGTGTCCCGAAGAATGGTCCAATTGTAAAGTGGATCAAGACCATGAAGACGATGGCGAACGTGGCACCGAGTGGTTTACCGATGTCATAGACGCCTTTTGATTTAGTGACACAGACGGCTAGAACTGAAAGCAATGGTAGTAAAACGGCCGTCACCAAGAATCCAACAGCAGCAACACCCCAATGACTACCAGCTAATTGCCCTAGATGCAGTGGGAAAATTAAGTTGCCAGCGCCAAAGAAAAGGGCGAAGATCATTGAACTCAGAGTGACGTAATCACGTTTGGTTAAGTTTCGTTTCTGGATTTTATTTAGCATATTAGCAGATACTCCTTAAATTTTGTCGGTTAAACAAAAAAACGTCCTTGCAGTCTGAGAGAATTCTCAGAAACAAGGACGTTTAAAACGCGTTACCACCTTAGCTTTGCCATCATATTACTATGATAACCTTCACAGGTACGGCAAGTGACCGGTCACCCGCGATACCTTGGCTCGATAATGGGAGCACCCAACAGCGACTAGGCTAAGCCATCGTCACTGCCGCTCAAAACTGATTTTCAATCATCACGACGTTATGCCATCTCACCAAACTGGCACTCTCTGAGAACTGTCGCGAAGATGTACTTTGTTTATCAACGCGTTTGTTAACCGTTTTTTAATGTGCCTATAATTTACAGCCGATTTAAGTGACTGTCAACCTTTTTTCTGAAAAAAGTCATTCAATTAGTGCGGATTGGGTGTGAAAGATGGATAATAGAGATAAATTATCAGTAGTGAAGGGGGCCTGCAAATGGCAGATCAAATCCCCAAGTGGGAAGCTAATCAGAATCGCCACACGCGTTTTCGAACGATTGTGAGTGTGCTGCGGCGCTATAATGTTTTAAGCAATTTGGCTCGACAAAAACATCCCAGTCAGGTGCGGGCCGCTTTTGAGGAACTTGGGCCAACTTTTATCAAGGTTGGGCAGATTTTATCTTCACGGACGGACATCGTTAAACCCGAATTTGCCAATGAATTTAAAAAGCTGCAAGATAATGTTCGTTCGGATGATTTTTCAGTTGTTAAAAAGACGATTGAAACTCAGACGGGCAAACAAATGAATGACATGTTTGCGAGTTTTGATGAGCAACCGTTTGCCTCTGCTTCAATGGGACAGACGCATCATGCCACTTTGTTAAATGGGCAAAAAGTGGTTGTCAAAGTACAGCATCCCGGTATTGACGCTGAAGTCGCCTTGGACATTTCCTTATTTGAACGGGCGTTACCACTTTTACGCTACATTCCGGATTCATCGGTCATCGACTTACGTGAGATGGTCGCTGAAATCAAACAATCGTTGTTCAATGAGCTGGATACCAGTATTGAAGTTCGTAATGGAACTCGTTTTTATCAATTGAATAATCGTGACGACATTTTACGGGTGCCACGCGTTTATGCGAAGTATAGTACGCAAAAAGTTTTGGTTAATCAATATATGCCAGGAACGAGTATCCAACATTTTATGGCTAAAATGACGCAAGCGGATGCGGACAACAATCACCAGTATGATGAAGAGCGGCAATACCTGGCACATGTGTTGGTCACCAACTTTTTAAAACAAGTTTTTGAGGATGGGTTCTTTCATGCAGATCCCCATCCAGGCAATATCTTGTTACGTGAGTTGAAAAAAGATGATATTGGCTATAACGATACCGTAGCGAAAAAGACTGGAATCATTGGTAAACGGCAGTTACCACCATATCGTTTGGTTTATCTAGACTTTGGTATGATGGGCTCGATTAGTCCTAACTTAATGGCTGGCATTGCGAATGTCGTCATTGCCGTGACAACTGAAAATACCCGTCAGGTTGGGAAGGCCATTCTAGCCATCTCGAATCGGACTGGGGAAGTCGATGAAGAGGCATTTTTCAGTGAACTAGCGCCATTTTTAGGTCAGTATTATAACTCTGGCTTAGGCGATATTGACTTCCAAGGGCTAATTTTTGAAATGGTCAAAGTATGCCGAACGAATAATATTCAGGTGAACCCAGAAGTCACCTTATTAGGGAAGGCTTTTGGGACGATCGAAGGAATTGTTGAAACTTTGGATCCGAGCTTGTCGATGATGGATGTTGCTCGGCCATTCGCCCGGCAATATATGCGTGAACATTTGAACTTGCGTAATGAGCTGGAAGATGGGTTATTAGCAACTGCGCAAAGTTTGCGCGATACGCCTAAATTGCCATCGCGATTATTATCAGCGTTGGAGACATTTGAAAATGGCCAGACACGGGTCAACATCGTGTTTTCACACCGGAAGATGTTTATTGATCGGATCGATACGATGGTCAATAAGGTTGTTTTGGCAGTAATCTTGGCGGCCTTAATCGTTGGATCATCATTGCTTGTTCAGAGTCACTCGGACAACAATTGGATTACGTATATCGGGATATTTGGCTACGTTACCGCAGTCGTCGTGATCATTGGTCTAGTGATTGGGACGTTGCATTCTTGGTATCGACATTGGCGAAAGAAATAATAAAAAACGGATTATCGAAACCAAGCTGGTCTCGATAGTCCGTTTTTAGTTATTTAGCAATAGTGATGTTAATCTTCACTACCCATGACACGGGCACAGTAGGCGGCTAAAATCGCGCCAACTTCTGGGGCTAAAATGTAGACCCAGAGATGTGAAAGAGCGGTGCCGCCGGCGAAGATAGCAGGTCCGATTGAACGAGCTGGGTTCAATGAGCCACCGGTTAAGTTTAAGGCAACGATGATTAAGAAAGCTAAAGTGACCCCAATGGTAATGCCGGCAAAGTCCCCGTTACCATGTTCAGCACTCGTCACGTTCAAAATAACCATTAAGAATAAGAACGTTACTAAGGCTTCAACGAAGAAGGCCATGCCACTGTTGATCTTAGAAAAATCAGTTTGGCCTAAGGCACTTGTTGACAAGCCTAAGGCACTCACGAAACTCCGCACTGCTGCGGAAGCAACGATGGCACCTAAGATTTGACTCACGATGTACCATAAGGCGTCCATAGCCTCAATTCGCCGATTAATTAACATTGCAGTGGTGACGGCTGGATTAAAATGACCGCCCGAAATCCCCCCGAAGGCATAGGCAGAAACTGTAATGGCGAGCCCGAAAGCTAAACCAATTGTTAAGGTGTCGCCCTTTGCAACGACAACCGCGCCAGTCCCAAGAAAGACCAGCATGAAAGTACCGAAAAATTCGGCTAAATATTTGCGCATGAAATGTCACGCTCCCTTTTTAGAATAATTGCTAACATAAGGTTATTTTACAATACTTTTTGCTGAGTCGCTGATGCTAGTCCTGAAATTCAGCCCGTTTTTACCAACCTAGTATAAAATAGTTGCTATTATTGTAATCGGTTACTTCATTGATAAGTCGGGTAAGCATGTTTATCTTAAAATAGTGCCTACGTCTGGTAATAAATTATTTTATAGTAGTGTTCGGTGAGCAGGTAATTTGACCTGTTTGTTGAACTAACAAAGACAATCAAATGCGCTTGGTGCTAGTTGAAATTGTCGCCTACCGGTTGGTTCCTAAAATGCTGGACCAACCAGAGTGGCAATTTAAGGCAACTAGTACCAAGCGTACAATCAAGCAAAAAGAACGTATGTTCCCTATCACTTGTTATTGTGATATCATTAGACATGGCAATTGATCCGTGCCATGATAAGGCTTAATAATGATCGATTAAACAGATAACGCGTCATTACAAGGAGGGGCTACAATGCGTTTTTTACATACGGCTGACTGGCATATTGGTAAAAAATTACATGGGTTTGATTTAACTGCTGAACAAGATACAGCGTATCAACAGATTCGTCAGTTGGCGATTGATGAGCAAGTCGATGCGGTGGTCATTGCTGGTGACTTGTACGATCGGGCGATTCCCAATGAAAAGTCAGTCACCCAATTGGACGATATGTTGATAGATTTGAATTTAAAAAACCATTTGCCAGTACTAGCGATTAGTGGCAATCACGATAGTGCGACCCGTTTGCGGACGGGGAGTCGCTGGTTTCAAGCAACAAATTACTATTTAAATACAAAATTAAGCCAGGCGTTAACGCCGGTTGAATTTGATGATACTCAATTTTTCCTACTACCTTATTTTGAGCCGTTTGAAGCTCGGAAATATTTTGAAGATGATCGTATTCGGACTGCTGAAGCTGGGATGATCAAGTTAGTTGCGGCCATGGAAGCTAAATTTGATCCAGCTAAGAAGCACGTGCTCGTTGCCCACTTTTTTGCCGCGGGTAGTGAACATGTTGATTCGGAAACACAGGTCATGGTTGGTGGATTGAATGCCATTCCCGTTGACTTGTTAGCCCCCTTCGATTATGTTGCCTTGGGACATTTACATGGCAAGGATGCGTTGCATGCAGAACGAGTGCGGTACAGTGGGTCACCGGTTAAGTTTTCAGTTTCAGAAGCGACACAACAGAAAGGCGTCTGGATCGTGGATACTGAGCCCTTTAAAGTAACGTTCAAACCATTAACCCCACAACGAGATGTTCGCGTACTCGAAGCTGATTTTGCAACGCTGACGGACCCTGAATTTTATCAGCAACAGCAGCAGGATGATTATTTAGCGATTCGATTAACGGACAAGCGGGTCATTCCCAATGTGATGCAAGCCTTACGTGAAATCTATCCTAATATTATCGAGCTGGAACGCGCTGATGGTCCGGTTGTGACAGATACAGCAGCTGCCCAGATTGATCCCACTTTGGATCCGATGACATTAATGACAAAATTTTTTGAACAAACAACGGATAGTGACATGACACCCCAGCAAGTTGCCTGGGCAGAACAGGCGCTTACTACGGCCAACAAGGAGGAATAACATGCGACCATTAACCTTAAAGCTTGATTTCTTTGGGCCATTTCGTCACCAGACGATTGATTTCACGAAATTTAGCGACTTTCCAGTTTTCTTGATTAGCGGGAAGACCGGCGCTGGGAAAACGACTATTTTTGATGCGATGTGTTTTGCCTTGTTTGGCGGAACCTCTGGGGGAGATCGCCAAGTTAAGCAAATGCGGTCAGACTTTGCTACTTTTGAAGATGAAACTGTCGTGACTTTTAATTTTGAACATCAAGGTCAGACGGTTCAAGTCGTACGGCTGCCTGAGCAAGAAGTAGCAAAAAAACGCGGTAGTGGCGTCCATACTCAGGCTGCAGCCGTGACGTTAACGGTTTTTGATGCGGCTGGGCAAGAAGTTTCGGAGCTGACCAAAGTGAATGCCGTGCAAGCGTATATTCACGACTTACTCCAATTGACGCGTGATCAATTTTCTCAAATTGTGCTGTTACCACAGGGCCAATTTCGACAATTCTTGATGGCTAACAGTGATGATAAGGAAAAAGTTTTACGTGATATTTTCGGGACGAGCTTGTACCGGAAGTGGGCCGATGACTTACGCCGTGAATTAAAACAGCAGCAACAGGCCAATACGCAAGCGACGCAAACCTTACAAACGTATCAACAACAGCTGACTTGGCAGACACTGTCGGCAGATGAAGCGGCTGAATTGACGCCGCAAGTGGCTCTTGAACGTCAAATGGCAGAACAAGCGACCCAACAGACTCAGCAAACCGCGTTGAAAGCGACCCTTGAGACGGCGAAAAAAGCGTTGCAACAAGCTCAGCAGGCGCAACAGGTTGGTCAAACATTACAAAAAAATCATGATCAGTTGGCCCAATTATCAACAATGAGCGCACAGTTGAAGGCCCAAGAATCAATGATTACGGATAAGCGGCAGACGGTTAAAAGTCTAGAGTGGGGGCAAAGCTTAGCCACTACTACGCAACAGCTGGAAACTGCACAAAACCAGGTTACGACGGAAACAGCAGCGCAAAAGCGGTTGTCTGAACAGCAGCTGTCGTTAACTAAGCAACAAACGGCCGCTACGGCCACACTGACAAGTCTGGCGACGCAACGCCCAGATGCCGAAAAGCGGCAAGCGCTGGTAACGACCTTAATGGAAAAACGGACTTTTTACGAACAGGCTGAACAAACTAAGCATGCACTAGTTCAAGCTGAACAAGCGCAAACAAACCGGGAACAGGCACAAGCCGTAACGCAGGCTACCTTTGAAAAATTAACGTCAGAACAGACAGATTTAACTAAATTAAGTACACAATTGCCAGATTTAATGACGCAAGCTGCGGCATTAGCGACGCAACAACGTGATCTGGCCGAGCAACAGCAACAGTTGACAGCAGTTAAGCAGCAAGTCAAAGTTGTTGACCAGGCTGAGCAAGCCGTCTTAAAACAGCGTACGTTGGTTGACGGCCAGCAAGCGGCAGTGACTACCGAAGAACAGCATTATCAACAACTTGATAGTGCATGGGCGAGCGAGCAGATTGCCTTGTTGAGTCAACATTTGTTGCCGGATAAGCCCTGTCCGGTTTGTGGGTCGACCACGCATCCACAACCGGCGCCGACAGATACCATTACAGTAACTGAGGTCGAGGTTAAGCAAGCCCAAGCTTTGAGCGTTAAGGCGGCTAAAGCATTAGCCACAGGTCAAAGCCAACTTACCCATCTGGAAGAAACCCTGGCAACGGCTCAAGCCCAGTTGCAACAATTGGAAACGACTTTTAAAACAGCCATCGGCGTATCCGTGGTCGAAGCGGGTACGTTACCGACGATTGAAAGCACTTTGCAACAGTCGCAGCAGGCACTGACCCTGAGTTTGAAGGCGAATGCTGATCAAGTTAGTCAGGCACAACAAGCGCAGCAGCGGCTTGCACAATTAAAATCCCAACTAGCTACGGTTACTGAACAACAACAGGAACAGACCCAAGCGGTCACATCAGCAGCTAATAAGGCGCTACAATTAAAGACCCAGTTAGCGGATCGGCAAAAACAGATTTTACCTGATTATCCAACGTTAGCGGCATTGGAGACGTATCTGGAACAGTTAAGAGCTGAACAAGTTGACTATGAGACCGCGGTTGAAGCGGCTAATCAAGCTGTGACCCATGTGAATGATCAGCTGTCGGCGGTTAAGGCCCAATTGGCCACTACTCAGCAGCATCTCACAGTTGCGCAGACGACCGTGACAACGGCAAAGACCGATCTAAACACTGCTATGACTGCAGTTTGGGACGCTCCTGACTTTGATCGGTTACAACAACTACTGCGTCAGTTACCCACGCTAGGAAAACTACGCCAGCAGATCAATGATTACGACCAGCAAGTTTCAACATTGCAGGGACAATTAACGACGGTTAAACAGGCAATTGCGGATCGACCAGCACCTGATTTATCAGCGTTGGCGGTGCAAGTTGAGACGACACAGGTGGCTGAACAACAAGTTGAGCGACAATATTACGACTTGGATCGGCAGTTACAAGCCAACCAAACATTGGTGGAAAAGATGCAGTCGACACTAGCAGCAGTGCATGAGCAGCAGACAAAGTTAGCTGAGATTTCCCAACTGTCCCAAGTTGCGAACGGTAATGGGGCTCAAAAACTAAGTTTAGAACGCTTTGTTTTGCAGACCTATTTGCGAAAAGTACTTCAAAAAGGCAATCAACGCTTACAACAATTAACTCGTGGTCGTTATCAATTTCAACTAGATACGGCGTATGGAAATTACCGCAATGCCACTGGCTTGGAAATCAACATTTATGATGATAATGCCGGAAAAGTCCGTAGTGTGCATACGCTATCAGGTGGGGAAAGCTTTGTGGCTGCGCTATCTTTAGCTTTGGCTTTGGCGGCGGTCATTCAGGAACAAGCTGGTGGGATTAAGATTGATGCGTTATTCATCGATGAAGGCTTCGGTTCATTAGATGAAGAGGCTTTGGAAATGGCGATGGAAACGTTGCAGCAAGTTGAAGGTCAGTCACGAATGATCGGCATTATTAGCCATGTGACAGAATTGGAAAGTCAATTGCCTGCCCAATTACAAGTGATTCCAGAAGGTAATGGGGAGAGTCGAGTTAGTTATCAGTTGGCATTCAACTAACTGTTTCACGTGAAACAAGACTGAAAATGGGGGTAAAGGAATGGCGTTATCATATCAAGGACTCTTGACGGCAGTACCTGTTATTTTGAAAGCCGGGAATGTGCCTAATATTGTTGGTGAAGCGGGAATTGGCAAGTCTGCCTTAGTAAGTGATGTGGCCCGAGAAATGGGCGCTAAATTATTTACAACGGTTGTTAGTTTATCCGAAAAAGGGGATTTAGCCATTCCAGTGCCGCCACTGACTAGCGAGTCTTTTATTCAAACAAAGGCATACGGTCGATTGGCCGACGTACAGTTTGGTTATACGCATACATTAATTGAAATTATTACTTATGCGGAATCGCACCCTGAGAAACCAATTCTATGGTTTTTAGATGAGTTTAATCGAGGAACTCAAGCCGTTCAAAGCGAATTAATGAATCTAGTATTGCAACGGACGATTAATACGTTGCGGTTACCAGCACAAGTGCAGTTAATTTTGGCTGAAAATCCTGATGCAAGTATGACTGGTTTTGAAACGAGCACTTACGGGGTAGTAGCTGGCGATGCGGCGATTAAAGATCGGACGGTCCGGTTAGTGATGCGTACTGATGCAGGGGATTGGCTAAAATGGGCGGCTGCCATAGATCCAGTGACTCAAGCCCCCAATATTCATCCACTGGTACAACAATTTATCGGAGAAGATGTGTCACGTTTGAATCAAGCAGATGAACAAGCTGACTTTATTGCGACCCCTCGTGCTTGGGCGCGAGTATCAGCTAATTTAGTTGAATTAGAGAAATTATCAGCAGTGGACCGTGAACAAGTGGCGTTGGATATCTTTCAAGGGGATATTGGTCAAAATTTGGGACGGGTATTTGAACAATATTTGGCGCAGCAAGCGATTCACTTAACCCCCGCTATGATCTATGAAGCGCAACCAGTTGGGTCAGTCGTGCCAGCGGCAGTGTTGACCCAATTTCAAGCGATGACCGAACCGCAAAAGAGCGCTGTTTTACGGAGTTGTTTAAGCCTGACAACTCACTATGCGTTAACCAGTGATGCCAATGCAGGTCGGTTTTTACAACTACTACAAACTGTTAGCCAAGATGGTCAGTTTGCTTTGGTGCAACAATTCGGTCAAAATCGAGAGCTACTTAAGCAGTTGTATACGGTCAATATTGCGCAAGCTAGTCCATATGTTACGGCGCTGTATCAGTATTTACAGCAAGTTGCCGGTTGGTCAAATCAATAGAAGTGGGTGAAGCGCATGTTAAATAACGCTGCGGAGTATGCGCAATGGCGGCAGCAGTTAAATCAGCGGCCAACTGAACCACTAATTTTGGCCGGTCAAACGATGGTAGATCGTGCGGTGATTGAATTATTGGCAACTGATCAATTTTATGGTGAGGTTTTAACGCGGTTAGTTAGGACTCGGGCACCACTCAAAATGGCCTTTGGCTTAGCCTGGGCAGATAATCGTTTGAAATTACAATATTCACCAGCTGTAATTGCCAAGACTTTTCCGCGCTTCGACAGTTTACAAGCCGGTTTGAAGCACGTCGCTTTACATGTGATTTGGCAACACCCATTGCGTTATCGAGACCAAGTTCAGCGACAAAAATCATTAGTGACTTTAGCGACTGATTTGGCGGTTAATCAATATGTGACCGGTCTCCCCACCGGTATGACAAGCCTAAAGACGGTTCAGCCACTGGTAGCTAAGCCGTTACCAATCAGGGCTGATTCTGCAACTTATTTGAAGTTACTCCAAGTCGCTAAACATGAAGCTAATCAGTCTGGGCACCCAACTCAGTCGAAAGCCGATCAGTCTGATAATCGGCAACAATTGCGATCAGGTCAGCAAAAAGAACTACCGTTGATTGATGATCCAAGTGGCTGGCGAGCTAGTACTGGTCAGTTGAATAATCCTAATTTGGCGGCGTCACGGTTACAGCAACTGACTCATGATGCTTGGACGAACACGCAAGAAGCCGGTCGTGGGTTAGTCGCTGGCAAAGTGGCCGCGAGTCTCAAAATCAGTCGCCAACCAGCCGCCGTTGATTGGCGCCGATTGTTAGTGCGTGGTCTGGGGCAAATGCCAAGTGGCAAGAAGCCGTCTCATGCGAGATTTAACCGCCGGCAACCAGCCCACATGGAATTACCGGGTCAAATTACGGAGACCCGGTTAGCGATTCAAGTTTATGTGGACCATTCTGGTTCCGTTAGTGATGCGACGCTACAATATTTATTAAGCCAAGTCGCAACGTTAACCCAAGCTGTCACGGCAACGATCACCGTCAAAGCATTCGATGCGATCGTACAACCTGGACAAACGTATCAGGCCAGTTTGCCACAACAAATTCGATTCGTCAGACACGGTGGCGGCGGGACAGTTTACCAGAGTATTTTTGATGACTTAGCGCGCCAACACTTGACGAATCAGACTGCCTTGGCCTTAATTCTCACGGATGGCCGTGGTGAACGCCAAGTGTCCGCTCACGGTTTTACGAATGTGATTTGGTTATTAGCACAGGCAAGCGACCAGTTATCGGTGCAACCCGTGATTGGTCAAGTGGTTACGTTACGAAAAGGGGTATTCAGTGATGACTAGTCCTTTAGAACCAACAGATTTACAATCGCTTTTAACGCATGACTGGCGTTACCAGCGCGCTGCCGCAATGCTCAAAGGTCAGTGGTTACCGATTATTGCTGAAGAGACTCAGCCGTTTCGACAAATGATTCAACCTGCTGATTTAAAATTTGCGATGGCACTGCAGGCTAGTGGTACACTGACCAGTCAGTTTCATTTTGATAACTATGCTGGGGTTCAGGCCGTTAGACAGTATTTTGGCAGTCAGCTCAGTCCAGCGGCTGAACATTGGTTGGTACGGGCATACAGCTAATCAAGTTAAAAATCGACTAAAAAGCCTGCGAATATTAAGTTCGTAGGCTTTTTTAGTGTGTTTAGGGTTGCAAGAAGGCTTGCCAAGTTCGTTCGTGTTCAGCAATATTTGGCTGTGCGCCTTGGCGTAAGCGCGTTTGTAATCCAATTCGCGCTTCTAATAAACTTTGAGCTAGGGTCATGCTCGTTGCGGTAGTCATAATAGTTTGACTGGCTTGACCTTTTAAGATGACGGAAGCCATTAAGGTTAAGTAATCTTCATAAAAGTGATCGGTGGCTTGTTTAACATCAGAATCAGTGGCACCAAATTCCGCAATTGCATTGGCCATTAGATCCCCAGTTGGTTGTTTGGGTTCGGTCAAACCGCGACTATACAGCATCATCAAGACAGTTAATGGTGATTCGCCGTTTTGTTCTAGCTGTTGCATCGCTTGCGCACAGGCAGCCAGGATCTGTTGATGGTAGTGTTGCAGGGATTTGAGGTAAAGCGTGTGTTTATCCCCGAACGCATTATACAGACTTTGTTTTTTTACGCCGCTGGTTGCGACGATTTCGTCCATAGAAGTATGATAATAACCATTTTGCCAGAATAACTGCATGATTTGGGCAATGACTTCTTCATCACTAAAAGTTTTCTTAGCTGGCAATTTGTTCATTCCCTTCAATAAATTAACTTGTTTTTTTAGTATACCATAGGAAATAAACTGACTTGCGTATGCGTGCTAGGATAAGGATTTTGACGCTTAAGATTTGATTACCCTATATAAATGTACTTGTTTATACAGCAAGCTTTAATAATCGGTTCTTGGACACGGATAAATTTATTTATAAAAAACGACTAATTTAATTTGAGAAGACATCACGAAAATTAGTGTTAGAACCAGTCAGATAAGCAATCGAGTTTAATCATTCTATTTTTATATCATTATTTATTAGCTATGGTTGTCGATGATAATGGCTAATGAACATTCTCATTTTAATCTCATCAAAAAATAATATTAATCAGCTAATTAGTTTAAGGGGTCATCTAATTGCTGAAAAGTAAAAAATATAAATCCTCAAAAGGCTTGGCGATAAACTGATTTGAACAGTTTGTATAATTATAATTGTATTTCTATAAAAATGAGAAACCCCTCATAAGTCCGTTAGAAAGGGATTTATGGCCGTTGGTTAACCCCTCTTATTAATTGACAGCGGTTACAACAGCGTGCTATATTTTGCGTGCTGATAGGGAAAATACAAAAATAACTATTGGTAAAAATGTTTAGTTTTGTTAATTGACTAATTGTAAAGACGAGTAAAGGATGTGGTGACTTGCGTTGGAATATTGGGCTCACAGGGTTAACAACTTTTATGAGTGGCCGCCCACTCATTGCAAGCGCGGATGTGCAACAAGGCACGTACAATGTGACAATCAAGCCACTGAACTCGTCGGTAACCGATTCAACTGGCCCATTGGCAAATTTATTGCCACAGATGAATGAAATTCAACAATGGACACTATTTGGGATGGGGTTACTAATCGTTAGTTTGTTAGGATTACTGATCAAACTCTGGTGGCAAAGCCGTCAACAAACAAAGGAGCAATCGTAATGAAGAAGACAATTGGAACACTGATCGCTGGGGTGTCACTTTTCGCCGTTTTACCCTTAGCTGCCCAAGCTGCTGACACGGATGTGCAAAAAGATACCACCGCTGAGATTAATTTAACACAAGATCAAGAAACTAAGGATATCACGTTAGAAAAAGCACCTACGATTAATCTCGGGGAACATGTGAACAAGATTGAGTCAGCAACGTATAGTGCTGATACGATCACTGATTTAGTGGAGGTTAAAAACCCTGGGAATACGTCCGGCTGGCATGTTGGGGTTAGTGCAACTGCCTTTCAAACGGATGCAAAAAGTAGCGTTTTACGGGGCGCGGCTCTAACCTTTGAAAAAGGGAAAGTTGCGGCGCTCGATCCTGGCAATGCTTCCAAGTCACCTACCGCATCACAGGTAACGCTCAATACTGATTCACAACCAATTTTATCTGCTGATGCAGAGGAAGGGATCGGGATATTTGATATGTCCCACACCACTGACCAAGTGAGCTTGCTTGTTCCAGCTGGTAACGCCGCGGGAGCTTATAAGTCAACATTAACTTGGACCTTAAACAATGCGCCTTCTGGGATTGAATAGCCTAATTAGTTAGTGCTGCACTGATAGAAGTGAGGTGTCACTAATGCGGCCGTTGATTTGGTGGTTAGTTCTAAGTGGTGTTTTAATTGGCAGCTGGTTAGTGATACCAGTGGCTACCCAAGCTGCCACGCAAATAACTCAGTCGCAGATCGAAGTTAAAATAACACCTAATGAAGATGATAGTGCGGTTAACCCAGTTGATCCGGATGACCCTTCAAAACCGTATCCTGGTGATGAGTCAGATCCAGGCAATGTGACCGGAACCGGTTCCAGAGGGCTTTTGACGATCGATTATTTGAGTAACTTGTTATTCAATGAGATTACAACCACTAGCGGTCCGGTCACTGCGACCGCTAAAAATCAAAGGGCGATGGTTCAAGTTTCAGACCGACGTTCCACGGGTAGTGGCTGGACACTGCAGGTCTTGCCAAGTGCACCGACGAATGGGCATCAAGCCTTAGCGGCAACAATTGACTTGGGGTCGATTGAAATAAAACCAGTCACAGTCAACGTCAGTGCCGCACCTCAATTGGTTAATGCCGGTCATTTGACTGTTGGTACCGTGAACAATGTGTTAAAAGCAGATCAACAGGCTGGACTTGGGACTTGGTTGCTTATTATGAACCGGGGATCTCAGCCCACCACACTTCATGTGAACGAATCTAAAATGTCAGCCGGTAAATATACCGGTACCTTAACTTGGTCGCTCACTAATGCGCCAAGTTGACGATATGGTGTAACCCGTGCCAGCAGGCGTGAGGGACGTCTAATTAGTTCAATAATCCAGTCTTAGGATTGTTCGGCTAATCAGGCGTCACTCATTGACCATCCTGCCAGTCACGGGTTGCGCGCTACATAAAATTACCGTTGAAGGAAGGAAAGGGTAATGATGATGAAAAAAGGATTATTGGCGTTAACAGTGATGATGAGTGTGATTTTTGGCGGGTTCATGGCAACCGCTCACGCGGAAAATTTAAATTATACTGTTTCAGCAGACTTACCTGAAAATCAACTTAATTCGAAAGTATCCTATTTTGATTTAAAAGTCACACCTGGACAAGCGCAGGACTTAACGATTCAAATCAAGAATAGCGATAATTCAGCACATAAATATGTTGTGACACCAAATCGTGCGACAACAAACGATAATGGGGTTATTGATTATAGCCAAAGCAAGGCCAAGGCGGATCAGTCTTTGAAATTCGACATCAAGTCGGCCTTATCGAAGTCCCAAACTGTAGAAATTCCTGCTAAAACCACGAAGGCTGTGACTTTTAAACTGAAAGTTCCCAAGAAGGGTTTCAGTGGCGTTGCCTTGGGTGGGATTAACGTCGTCCAAGAAACAACTGCTAGTAAGAAAAAATCGAGTGGGATGACGATTGAAAACCAATACGCCTATGTCATTGGACTGCAATTGCAAGAGGAAGAAAAAGTCACGGCTAAACCTAAAATGAAACTATTGGGTGTGAAAGCCAAACAGCTCAATTATCGCAATTATGTCACAGCCAACTTGCAAAATACACAACCGGTTATCATGCATGGATTGAAAGTTAAGAGTGATGTGACAGCTGTTAATTCAAGCAAGAAGCTGGTCACAACGGATAAAGAAAACTTGGCCATGGCCCCGAATAGCAATTTTAATTTTGCCATTGGGGATGGGACCAAACCACTAAAAGCCGGTAAATATACGTTACATTTAACGGCGACCGCTGAAAAGGGCAAGTATAAGTGGTCCTTTACGCGCAACTTTACCATTAGTGCCAAAAAAGCGAAGGAATTGAATAAGACGGCCGTTGGACAAGAAAAACAACCAAATTACTTCTGGTGGTTCATTGCGTTAGGCGCCATCATTGTTGCTTTACTAGGACTAGTAATCTGGTTACTACTCAAAAATCGCCGTCACGACGAAAAGGACTAATTGAGAGGAGCAGATTGCGATGCGCAAGCGACTAACAACAGGATTATTAGCCGGATTGATGGTGATGGTAGGTTTAGGCGTCACCACGATGCGCACCCAGGCAGCAGATACTGAACCAACTGCAGCTGCTGCCCCACTAACGACAGCGCCGAATGGCTTAGATCAACTGGGAAAATTATTCACGCTACCGGGAACGTTTGCGGATGGCGTCGCAAATTCGGCTTCAATTCAGACAGTTACTAATCCGTCATCACCAAATACTGAAGCGATTCAAATCAATAATGCCAAACGTCAGCTTGGTGGGACTTGGTCGAGTGACACGAATCGGATCAATTTGAACCAAGATACGACGTTATCCATGTGGTTGTACTTTGGTGAATCCAAAAGTAAGGCCGGTGATGGGTTAGCTTTTGTCATGCAGAATGATCCGAATGGC
The DNA here is from genome assembly GCF_005405005.1 of Lactiplantibacillus daoliensis. GTDB lineage: Bacteria > Bacillota > Bacilli > Lactobacillales > Lactobacillaceae > Lactiplantibacillus > Lactiplantibacillus daoliensis. The sequence continues at coordinate 229,948 of NZ_BJDH01000003.1, forward strand.
ACGGCGGCTGCGGCGAGTTTTACTAATCAGAATATCATTGGTGAAACCATGGGTGTCTGGGGTGTCGATGATGACAAATCACGAACGGACCCAGCCGCAATTGCGGCCACTGGGATTCAAAATAGTTGGGCATTGGAATTTGATACGTATTCGAATACGTCCAGTTCATATAGTGATGCTGGGAGTGGGAGTGCCTTTGACGTTGGGATCAAAGGTCAACACATGGCGACCGGGTATCCGGGTTCTGCCGACACTTATCTCAATAAAAAAGTGACTCAGCTGTTTTGGGCCGACCGTTATCTCTTTACGCAAGCCCACACGAATCCAGTGCCCAGTTTGAGTTTGACGGATGCCACTTGGCACCATTTGGTCTTAAAATGGCACGCGAGCACCAAAACGATGACTTATACCCTGAATGACGTTAATCCGGATGGGACCGCTAATGCCAATCCAATTACGCAGACCGAAGTCATTGACACGAGTCAGTTTCACAGTAACGATGGCTTAGTTCGCTGGGGATTTGTCGGTACGAACGGGAGCAACGCCGGGAACAGTCTCGTTGTCTTCGAGTCCATTTCACATCTGAAAATTGATGTAGATGCGAACGTCAAGGTATGCGACAAAAGTAAAAATCGTGAAGTTACGACTGGGACCAAGGTTAAAGCTAAAGATGAGTTGGAATACACTTACCAGGTCAATTATTTAGATGGTCAAATTGATTGGGATCGGCTGACGGCAAAACTTGATTTACCCAAGGCCGTGACCTTTAGTGAGGCCAGTATCAAATATGCGGATGGGAAGTCTCAACTGTTGAAGGCCCCTGAAGCGGGTGCGGAAAGCATTGAGTATTCAATTGGCTATCCACTGTTTGCAACTAATCCAACGGCTACCATCACGCTGATTGGTAAAGCTGATGATGTCAAAATCAATACACAAACGACGGCAACCGATGCGATCTTTGGAAATGAAAAATTTGAAGCTAAGACGACTGCGCCAGATTATCTGATTACGGTAGACCAGCCAATTACGTTGTATATTCCTAAAACAGATTTAACCGTTGAAAAAGGGAAAGATGTTCAGATTAATGGGTTAGTTTTTGGTGAGGACTCTGAACAGTTGACGAACAGCTGGATCACGGTTTATACCAAATTAAATGGGACAGATCTGGAACCGTTTAAAATGAGTGATGACGATGAATCGGGCGTCTTAAAGTTCAAGGTCTTGGCTGACCAGCTTAAAGTTGGGGACAATACTTTAGAAGTTTATGTGATGGATGAGGATGAAAACATCTCGGATACAACGACCGTGAAAATTCATGTCACGAGTGGCTCATTGGGCTTTAAGACGGTCGCGTCAACGAGTAAATTTATGCCGATTACCTTAGATGGTAAGGCTCAAACGGCGCAGCGCGGTGACGATTGGGCGTTAGTGGTTTCGGATGAGCGTGGCAAGGACTCAAGCTGGCAACTACAAGCCAGTGCGGGTGACTTTATGAATGAAGATGGTCGTAAGTTGCCGGGCCAAATTATTTTTAAAAACGGTGACCAATCAACTGTGATCAATGGGTCTGGTACTGTGATTGACAGTCACAAGAGTACCAGTGATACGGATGAATACGATGTCATGGGAAATTGGACCAAAGATAATGGGTTTGTATTTGAAACAAATGCCGCCGCAACACCGGGGGCCTATTCAGGGAAGATTACTTGGACGCTATCGAATGCGCCAAGCTGATAGCAAGATATAACCATTGGCCTGTTTCACCCGACAATAATCAGGTCGTGGGAATAGTCAATTATTACCGCTTCCGGTTGTTGCTGATAGCATACGGACGAGGGACCGGTTCAAGCCTTAGGAGCGTCTTGAACCTCGCCCGGAAGCTTTGCTAAAATCGCAAATCTCCCGGACCGTCCGTGGTGTAAGGCCGGCAAGAAGCGCCGGTCAAACGCCACCTGCACGTCCGATGCTATCAGCAACAACCTCCAGCTAAGTCAGTAGTTTTTAGAAAATAAATTCGTTATTTACGCTTAGCGGAGTCAGTCAAAATCGGTGTGCAGTGTCGGCAAGATTAGTCGGCGTTCTGGGCTGACTAATCTTACGGGGCAATTCAAAGACGTGTTTTATCGGCTTTGAATTGAGACGCTAGACCGTACTGTGGCTGGCGCCATCCCCTCACAGCACACCAATTTTGACTGACGGAGCGCTGAGTTTGGGTGAGGCTACTTTAGATGCGATAGTTACTGGTACTGCGACATTTTAGATGCTTTTGGGTCTTTCGACCTTTAAAAAAGTATAAAATTCGACCGGTAGTTACTTAATTAGTGAGTAATTACCGGTCGTTTTTTATTTGTTGAATTCGAACATATCTTGAATCCTAAGTTTGTTTTAAGCCCATTTAACGCTTGGAGTGGCATTTTTATCACAGGTCAACTAAAGGTTACACGTTGAAAATTGCTAGCCTGTGACTACCACATTGAAAGTGGGTGAGACTTGGTTATTCGGTAACTTTGTTGGCTTCCTGAGCAATCGCTGCTTGGCCGAGAATGTTCAAGTAGTTGAATGGCCGGTCATAGATTGGTTGGAAGAACATGTCCACAAAGCCTAAGTCATCAATGGTATTGTTGTTTTGAATCAATACTGAAATGGTGTTCGCTGATTGGGAGACATCGTATTCACTCATGAATTGCGCACCTAGAATAACCCGTGTTTCTGGGTTGTAAACCAACTGCATTAAGACTGGTGTCGTGGTTGGCATGAACTCTGGCCGATAGTTATCTTCAACGGTAACAGCTGCGGCCGGCACACCTTCTGCTTTGGCATGTTCTAAGGTCATCCCAGAAGAAACGATGGTTTTGCCGAATAACATCAAGCCTGAAGTTGATTGCGTCCCCATGTATTTCCGAGTTGGTTTGAAAATATTCATCCCAACTAATGTCCCTTGACGAACCGCGTTAGTTGCCAATGGAATATAGGCGTCTTTATGGGTTGGGTTGTAATGAACAGCCACGGAATCGCCAGCACCAAAAATATCTGGATCAGAGGTTTGCATGTAGTCGTTGGTTTTGATTGAACCGTTGGCATTCATATCAACTTTGCCTTTGAGGAGCTCAGTATTGGGGCGGAAACCGACGCATAGAATTGCCATGTCAGCGGTGTAGCTACCTTTGTCAGTTGTTACAGTGACTTTATCGCCGTCGCCGCTAAAGCCTTTGACCATTTGTCCAAGGGCCATTTTGATACCATGGTCAACGAAGTCTTGTTCAATTCGGTCAGTGTAGTCTTGATCTAAATATTTATTTAAAATTCGTGGTAAGCCGTCAATTAAGGTGACTTCTTTACCTTGTCGTTGGTAAGCTTCAACTAATTCAGTCCCAATATAGCCTCCCCCGATGACAATGACGCGCTTAGCATCCTTGGCGTCAGTCCACAGTTTTTGGGCATGCCCCCAATTTTTGCAGAGATAGACGTTTGGATTGTCAATCCCGTCGATTGGTGGGATAACAGGCCAAGAACCAGTGGTCATGATTAATTTGTCATAGTGATCTGTTTTGACTTCACCACTAACTAAGTCCTTAACGGTTACCGTATGTTGGTCTGTATCAATGTTGGTGACGTCGTGCTGCATATGAACCGTGGCGCCGAGTTCAGCTAATTTTTCTGGATTTGAATAAAAAAGGCCTTGTGGATCAGCGACCTGGCCGCCTAAATAGAGCGCAATCCCACAGGAAAGGAAGGAAACATTGTCATTTCTTTCGTAAATGGTTAGGTCAGTATCAGGATTTGAGGCCAAGATTTGATTAACTGCCGCAGTGCCAGCGTGGGTACAGCCAATAACGATAACTTTCATATTAAAAACACTCCTTAATTAATGTTAGCGATTTCACAAATGAAATTGTGTGTCATGAATTAGGTAACAATTTAATTGTACTTTATTAAAAAGAAAACGCAACCAAAATCAGCAGAAAAATGATTATTTTCGTTAATCTGGTGATAACTAAACGCTGATATATCACTAATAATCGAAGTTAACGATTTTGATATTTTTCTGTAAAAATAGTTAACCACATGTCATAGTTTGATTATAAAGGATAGCTCTTGAAAGCGCAAACATAAACAAAAAAAGGCTCACTTGCTTGTGAAAGTGAGCCTAAATTGAAAGCTGATTTAAAATTTTAATGTAAACGTGTTGTCGGTTATTTCTTTGAAGTTTAGTTTGGTCAATAACTTGATTAGTGCTGGATTTGGTTGTGATTGCACCGTGGTTAGCGTTGTTAAGCCTAATTCATGGCCGGCAAAAGACACTAAGCGGTCATAAATTTCAGTTAGCACCGTCAGTTGTTGGTAATCTGGTAAGAGCGTGACGGTTAATGTGCCAGTCTGATTGGTTAAATCAAGCGGATCAAAGCCGGCTTGACCAATGAATTGGTTGGATTTGCGGTCGGTAATTCCCCAGATCAACTTTTTGTCATGAAAAATATCACGCATCGTTTGATTGGTTTCGTCAGCGATGCTGAGGGTGGTTGCTTTTGATGAGGGCTGAGTTTGTTGAAGCAGCGTAAATAGGTCTTTTACTTTAGTTTTTGTCAGCCAGTCAAACGTGTAGTTGGGCGTTAAAATTGGATGATACTTTTCTAGTTTGGGCATCGTTTTCTCCTTAGTAAGACTTAAAAAACGCCTGGTAGACACCAGACGTTTTAGTGATAATTTGAAACTACCAGATCTTGACGCGTTGTTCTGGTGCAAGATACATTGGATCTTCAGGGGTAATGTCAAAAGTGGTATAGAAATCATCTAAGTTCTTTGGTTGGACGTTTGCCCGTAATTTAGCTGGTGCATGGACATCGATGGAAAGCAATAGTTGCATATATTGCTTAGTTGCTTTCATCCGCCAAACCATGGCCCAGTTGGTGAAGAAGGCACTTAAATCAACGTCGTCTTCACTCTTGGCAGCTTCTTCGGCACAACTTAAACCACCGGCATCCGCAATATTTTCGGAGACGGTTAAGGTTCCGTTCACTTTAGCACCGGCGAAGTCAAGGCCGTCAAATTCGGTAATCATTGACTTTGCTAATTCTTTGAAATGGGCAGAATCTGCTTCAGTCCACCAGTTATGCAAGTTCCCAAATTCATCGAATAGTGCCCCGTTATTATCGAAAGCGTGTGAAATCTCATGGGCGATCACAGCCCCAATCCCACCATAGTTAGCGCTGGAAGATTGTTCCAAACTATAGAATGGTGCTTGTAAAATGGCGGCTGGGAACACAATGATATTCATAAATGGATGGTAATAGGCATTGACCGTGTCAGCACTCATTTCCCAACGAGTCCGATCGGTCGGCTGGCCCCATTTGGCAAACATGTCTTTACGCGCGATGCGACCAAAAGCGAGCGCATTACTCAAAATGCTCCCACCGTCTTTGGCTGACAGGGTATGGAATTTCGTATAAACGGCTTCTAGCTTGTCTGGATAACCAACTTGGATGCCCAGATTATTCAGCTTAGTGACCGCTTTGGCACGGGTATCAGCACTGAGCCAAGTGTTCGCTTCCAAACGGCGCTTATAAACCCCAATCATTTTTTCGACCATTTGATGGACATCGGCTTTGGCAGCTTCACCAAAGTATTTGTGACCATAATAAAGGCCGACGACTTGATCGAAGGTTCCGGTGGCTAAGTAGTAGGCACTTTTGGCTTGGTTACGCGGTTCCTTTTGACCAGACAAGGTTCGTGAATAGGTCGTCCCAAGTGTCCGCATTTCATCACTCAAGTAGCCGCTTAAACGTTGAACGAGCTTAGCTTTCATCCAATTCTTCATCATGTCGAAGTTTTCAGGATTGATAACTTCATTAAAGTGATCAAAGAAAGCAGGTTCTGGCAAGATGACAACTTCTGGATTGCCATTGATGACTGAATAGGTGATGGCAGCTAAATCGAGGTACTTGCTGTCATTGGCGAAGTCTTTGAAGTCGCGGGGATTGTACATTTTACTGTAGTCAGCGGCTTCTTCAGCACTTTTGACCCATGGCACGATCAAGCGGTCAAATTTTAAGGTGTCGTCAACGATCTTTTGCGCTTCAGCTTCTTTGTAGCCGGTTAATTGCAATAGTTGGGTCATCATTTGACCATAGACTGCCAATAGTTTTGGCCCGGATTCGTTGCCTTCATCATAATACGTCTTATCTGGCAAAATTGTGCCAGGTGCTTGGGCAAAGAGCGCATTGACCTTGGTGTTCTTCATGTCGGCGTCAACGTCCAAGCTGAATGGTAGTGGTAACCCATCGTAAATCCAGTCTGGCATGCGTTGTTGTAAATCGGCAAAATCACTTAAGCTGTCAATTTGTTTTAAACAAGGCAAGATGGGCTTGGCGCCCGCAGCGTCACGCTGCTTGAAGTCTTTGGTTAATTGATAAAATTTAATGAATTCAGCTAGCTGCGGGTCAGTTGGTTCGGTTTCACCCGCGGCCATGGCATCAAAATCGTGCATTAACGTTTTTTCAATCGCATCAACGAGGTCCATAAAACCACCGGTCGATGCATGATCGTCGGGAATTTCGGCGGTTTTGAGCCAGTCACCATTGACGGCGTCATAGAGATCTTGTTTAACTGCGGTTTGACTGATTGTTGCCATTAAATCCACTCCTCGATTAATTTTCTAATACAGCTTTAATTATAACGTAGATTAAAATTGTCGGCGCGAAAAAAGGCCGGGATTTGCCCCGACCAATGCGATGTTATTCAATTAAGAGTAATTGGTCCGCATCATTGATTTGAATGATCTTACCAGGCTTTTGAGTAATAAGCCCTACTTGTTCAAACCGAGTTAACTTGCGACTGATGGTTTCAGGCGTCGTCCCTAAGAAGGTAGCGAGGTCTTTTTTTTTGAGTGGCAATTTAAAGGCCGTTACTTTAAGTGAAGCGGCCGTTTCCGTGAGGTAATTTGCCAGCCGCGCTTCCACGGATTCAGTGGCCGTACTGGTTGTCTGCCGTTCCAGTTGGGTCAACCGTTTGCCAAAGACATTTAGTACGTTAATGCTGATGCTTGGATATTTTTGCATTAATGTTTGAAAGTCTTCGCGACGGATGCTACAAACATCCGTTGGCACTAAGGCTTCCCCATATGAGGTGCGTCGCTTATTTTCGAATAGGGCGGCTTCACCATCAATATCCCCAGTCTGTAATAAATATAATAATTGCTCCCGACCATTGGCTGCCAATTGATAAACTTTTGCCTGACCACCCGAAACAATCATCAACGTGTCCAGAGGATCATCCGCATTAAATAGCGTTTCCCCAGGTAAATAATGATGATGTTGCACGATGGACTCGATTGTATCAAGCTGATCTGCCGCGAGTTCTTGAAAAATAGGTACTAATTGAACGCATTCGTGAGTTGCGTGCGCTGACATAATATTAACCTCCCTTATCTTTCATCATAACTATATCAGAGTTTTACGTGTGTTAGCTTTTTATTGTTTGTAAAGATCGTCCTCGTTGGGCGGTGGTTTCCAACTTATAAATGGGCTTCACTCATCTGGTGGTCGACAAGTTTCTACTATATAGATATAACGATGACTCATCTTTTGAACACCATTATCATATAACGAAAAAAGATTTTGTTTCTTGATGCCGGTCAAGTTTTTATCAATAAATTCCCGTTATGATAAAGCCATCAAGTAATCAAACGGAGGTAATTAAAAATGACTAAGGCAATTATGCAACTGGATACGTTAACTTGCCCATCGTGCATGACTAAGATTCAGAAGGCGTTGGAAAAGCAAGCTGGTGTGCAAACCGTCAAAGTTTTGTTTAATGCTAGCAAGGTCAAAGTTAGTTTTGATGAAACCGTGACGACCGGCGAGACGCTAGCGGATGTGGTAACTGAATTAGGCTATACCGTCAAGCAAGTTAAAGAAAAAGTTGCCATTTCTTGATGGCGGTCAAGTTCAAAAGCCGGTTCAACTTGTAAACTAGCAGTATTCAATCAGTACTAATTTAATGGAGGTAATTATTATGGCAAAAGCAACGATGCAACTAGGTACCTTAACTTGCCCATCATGCATGACTAAAATTGAAAAGGCATTGGAAAATCAAAGTGGCGTGGAAAATGTCAAAGTTTTGTTCAATGCCAGCAAAGTAAAAACAAACTTTGATGAAGGTGTTACTGATGCGGATAAGTTGACGGATGTTGTGACCGGTTTGGGCTACGAAGTTCAAAGCGTCAAGGTCAAATAAGGAGGAACCCTAATGAGCGAATTAACGATTGAAGATCAATATGCAGCAGAATTAAAACAAAGTGACATCGATCATCATGTCCCAACGGCGGGCGCGATGACGAACCATATTTTATCTAATCTGATGGTGGAATATGTGAAGTTAAATCAGGTTAAATGGTACGTCAAAGGGGCGAATTCATTTAGCTTACGGAACGAATACGCGCGTTTGATTGCTTTGAATACTAAGAATTTTGCTGAGCTGGCTGACTTGTTACTGGACGAGGCCCAGAAACCATCCGCAACAACGGCGGAATTAACCAAGTATTCAATGTTAGAAGAAAACGGGGCCTTCAAGTACAATGACGCTGACACGTTGGTCGCAGCGACGATTAAGGATTTCGATACGGAAAACTTGTTCGTTGATCGGGCCATCAAATTAGCCGAAAAGGAATCTCGGCCCGCATTAGCTGCTTGGTTAGTGGGCTACCGTGGTAGTAACAACCGGAACATTCGACAATTACAAGCTTTCTTAGGCCAGGATGCCCGCGATGGTTTGGACGAAGAAGACGATGATGACGACGAAGATTAAACGTTAATGAAGCTAAAAATAGCGACCTTGGATTAGTCTGTGAGCTAATCGAAGGTCGCTATTTAGTCGTTGCCTTATCATTAAGGCAATTATTCAACGCGGTTTAGTTTTCGATTAAAGCAGTTCGGTACAGGATTTACCTCCAATCATTGGTATTAGGTTGGTTTTGCTGTCGAGTTGCGCTATACTAGCGCTATTAAAAAATGGAGGTGCAAAACCATGTCGATTAGCGAAATTGTTACTTGGACAGTTGTGTTCATCCTAGCAACTGGCTTTGTTACCGTCATTTCGACGGCAGTATTAATGCGCCGTGCCAAGAATCGGCCCAATGATGAACCCAAATCAGATGATAAAAAAGACGACTGGGACAAGGATAGTTGGGCCCATGATGATTGGAAAAAGGGAAATTGGGACGATAAATAATTGAAACAAAAAAATCCGCCTAAACCGGCGGATTTTTTTAGTCTTATTTCGTTTTTAATAAAAGATCTAATGAATGTTCTAAGTTCTCAACGTCGACATCAGTCATATTATCCACACAGTTGTTGATATTGCGCGCAATGACGAGCTTCATGGCTTTATCGATGCTGGATTTAACGGCGGATAATTGCACGAGCACGTCGTCACAAGAACGATCTTCGTCCATCATCCGTAAGACACCGTCCAGCTGCCCAGCCGACCGTTTTAAACGGGTTGTAATCTGTTTGCGGGTAACGTAGTGCGTTTCAGCGGTTGCCATAACTAGTTGACGGCTTTCTGTAATTCAATTTCAAAATTGGACTTGGGACGGGCGCCCACCATGTGGCTGATTATTTGGCCGTCCTTTTTGATTAAGAATGTTGGAATGCCTTGAACTTGGAATTGGCTAGCAACTTCTTGGTCGTTATCAACATTCAATGAAACGAAATTGACTTTATCCTTGTAAGCTGGGTCCTCAGATAGTGATTGCAAAATAGGATCCATCATCTTACATGGTGGACACCAGTCAGCGCGAAAGTCGACAACGGCAATCCCAGTATCAGTTTCCTTGGCAAAATCTTGGTCATGAATTTCTTTAATCATTGTAAGTCCTCCAATAGGTTTAATTAATGTTATTAATATACCCCCATGGGTATCTGGAGGCAACTATTTTGTTTCATCATTACTGGTTACTAAAGGATTAAAGTTAAAAGTCGCTGGTCTGTGCCACTATATCAACAATCAGGTCATGAAAACTAGTCGATTACTGCCGATTCCGGTTGTTGCCAATAGCATGCGGACGAGGAACCGGTTCAAGCCTCAGGAACGTCTTGAGCCTCGTCCAATCCTCCAGCTAATCAGTGATTATCAGTTGATTGCATTTAGCGGAGTCAGTTAAAATCGGTGTGCAGTGTCGGCTTGGAATTGAGGCGCTAGACCGTTCTTTGGCTGGCGCCGTCCCCCACAGTACACCGATTTTGACTGACGGAGCGCTGAATTTTGGCAAGTCGACTTTAGACGTAATGGTTACTGGTGCTGCGACATTTGTGATGCTTTCGAGTTTTTCAACCTTTTAGCTAGTTATCAAAAAAACGACCGCCCTCAAATTTGAAGGTGGTCGCTTTAAGCTCACTTAATTAAGCAGTAGTTGTGGCAGCTGATGGTACGGATTCTTCGCGGGTCTTGTCGAACTTGGTCCGGAAGTTGATTAAGCGCATTGCATTGAAGATGACGACTAAGATGCTGGCTTCGTGGACGAACATGCCACTAGCCATGTAAATGTAACCGAAGATTAAACCAATTAATAAGAAGGCAACGGTCGCGATGGCAATGATAATGTTTTCGCGAGTGTTCAAAACGGTTTTTTTAGCTAAGCCGTGGGCGTGAACTAACGCTGGGAAGCTGGATTGCATGAGCACGACATCGGAAGTATCGATGGCGACGTCAGTCCCACTGCCCATGGCGATTCCAATGTCCGCGTTGGCGATTGAGGGACTGTCGTTAATCCCGTCACCGATAAAGGCAACAGTGTTACCGTCAGCTTTGAGCTGTTTCACGTAATCGACTTTTTCTTCTGGTAAGAGGTTCGCGTGGACTTCATCAATATTGAGTTCACGAGCGACCGCGTCGGCAGTTAATTCATTGTCACCTGTTAACATAACTAAGCGTTTGATGCCTTGGGTCTTTAGGGCCGCTAAGGATTCTTTAACGTTAGGACGAACGGTGTCAGAAATACCGAAGATCAGTTGAACGACGCCGTCGATTGCCATGATGACAGTTGATTTACCGGCTTGTTGCATGTCACTTAAGTCGTGAGCTTGGTCTGGCGATAAACTAATGTCATGTGCGGTTAACATCTTTTGGTTGCCGATGACGATTTGTGATTGGTTGACTTCGGCGCAGATTCCTTGACCTTTTACGGTTTCAGTATTGTCCAAGGTAAGGGCTTCGCTAGCTTGTGCGTGGCTACCGGCGTAATCAATGATGGCTTTACCAAGTGGATGGTCGGAAACGCCTTCGACGGTTGCGGCAAGGTTTAGTAATTGATCTTGATTGTCAGTGTAAGCCTTGAAGCTTGAAACAGCGGTGTTACCTTCTGTTAAAGTCCCAGTTTTATCAAAAACTAAAGTATCCACTTTGGCAAAGGTATCGACGACTTCGCCACCTTTGATGAGAATACCACGTTTAGCACCATTCCCAATCCCGGCAACATTTGAAACGGGTGCGCCGATGACCAAGGCACCAGGGCAGCCAAGTACTAAGACAGTGATCGCCAGCCGGAAATCACGGGAGAAGACGAACACCAAAGCAGCTAAGACGAGGACAGCGGGGGTATAATATTGCGCGAAGCGGTCAATAAACTTTTCAGCCTTCGACTTCGTATCCTGTGCTTCTTCGACGAGTTCAATAATTTTGGCAAAGGTCGTGTCGTCACCAACTTGAGTGGCTTTGATCTTTAAATAGCCGTTTTCAACAATGGTTCCGGAGTAAACTTGATCGTCGAGATTCTTGTTGATTTGGCGCGATTCACCAGTGATGGAAGCTTCGTTGATATACCCATTGCCTTCAACGACAGTCCCGTCAACGGGCACTTGACTCCCAGTTTTAACGAGGACGACATCACCTTCGTCAACATCATCCACGTCAACTTCTTCAGTTCCAGCGTCTGTCACTAAGGTAGCTGTGGTTGGTGATAAATCGGTCAACCCTTTGATCGCGTTGCGTGTTTTTTGAAGGGTTTTGCTTTCGAGATATGACCCGAATAAGAATAAGAACGTCACGATTGCGGATTCGTTAAATTCACCGATGATGAAAGCCCCGATAACGGCAATACTAACTAAGAGTTCGATACTGAAAACTTTATTGATCAAGGCGCTCCATGCGCGAACGGCGATTGGAACGACCGCGATGATCGAAGCGACTGCTAGAAAGACTTGATAACCAAGGACATAATTGAGTGCGTATTTGCTGAGAAAACCGAGTGCGATGAGAATCCCAGTGATTAGTGTAATTTGGTTCGTATGTTTAGTTAAGAACTGTTGAAATTTCATATTGAAGACTCCTTATTTGATTTGATGAGTCTAGTATATAAGCTAGTCCTTGATTAGAAATTGACGGGTATCAAGTTTGCAAAATAAGATTAAGAATTAATGGAGTGAGAAAATGCAATATCAATTAACGACGGCGAACAATCCCGTCATGCCGGCCTATTTTCAAGGCCGCTGGGCAGCTAAAACGATTAAAAAGACTCGTGTCATGTTTAGTACGAATTTAGGCGCCGCTTTTTGGTTCCAAGTGAAACAGGCGAGCTTTGTTACGATTAACTTGTTAGATTTGGCCGCGACAGCCAGTGCGTGGGTCGCCATTCAGATCGATGGCTTGCCATATCAACGGGTCGCAGTTAAAACAATGCCTTTTCGCTTAACGCTAGATGGACAACCCCATGTAGTGCGGGTGGTTATGAGTGGGAATACTGATTTAGATCCAGTTTGGGATGGTGCAAGTGGTTTTGCGGTCGAAGCGCTGCAAACGGATGGGACTTTAGCAGCAGTTAAACCAGGCCGCCACAGTTTGACCTTTATTGGCGATTCAATTACAGCTGGTTGTTGGGTGGCTGGCAAAACACCTGCTAGGGATTATCGTGGCGAAGCAAACTATGCAGCGATTGCGAGTGATTTATTGAATACGCATGATGTGCGGATCGCATATAGTGCTATCGGGGTCAATAAACCGGGGCGTGGTGGTGTGCCGCCACTACCCAATGTTTTGACCGCGATTGATCGGCAAACCCCTTGGCAGCCAACACCCACGGATGCTGTCGTGATTAATGTTGGGACGAATGATGGTTTGGAATCAGCCGAAAGTTTTACGGCTTTGTTAAAACAGTTCATTAATCAAGTGCAGGATTTGTATCCGAATAGTCGAATTGCAGTGTTGGTGCCATTTAATCAGCGATTCGATCAGGTGATTCGGACAGTAGTGCCAGCATTTATGACGGTTCAGTTAATTGAAACGGCGAACTGGGAATTAAGTACAACAGATGGGGTGCATTTGGACATAGCTGGGTCACAAGCAGCGGGCCAGCAGTTAGCGCAGCGTTTGCGTAATTTGTATCCAGAAATATTTGATGATTAACGAAAACAGCTACCATTAACCTTGATTCAGTTAGTGGTAGCTGTTTTTAGTTAGCGTTCACGTTGTAAAGATTCTTTTAAAAGTCGCTGGTAGGCTGCTAATACGTTCTCGGGGAGGGTCACATGTTGGATGAACCTCTTCCCGTTTGGACCGTAGCCCGCGGGGGTATCCCATAAACGCTGGATTTCGCCCAATAATAATTCGGTGAAGTAAGCAGTTGGCCAAGCATTTTGATAGGCGCGATGCAACCCAAATGCCACGGGATTAAGTTGGCTGAGTTGGAAAGCCGGTGGCAGTAGCCGCTCAAATTGGTAGGAGATTCCCCAAACTTTTTCGAAAGTTAGTTGGCTACGTAGCGCCAATAGTGGATCCTGAACAAGCAGAATGTGATGCCAGTTGGACGGTGCCAACGCGTGCGCATGATCAGCATTGGCACCGGTGTTGGTAGAGGTCTGGTCTTGCAGAATTTTTCCTTGATAACCGGATTGTCGCACAATATCAGCCATTAACACTGCTTCGCTCAGATCGTTAACAACACCCATGTTCTGTCGTAGATATTTGGTCGCGTGACCGATGCCACCGGCAATTACAATAGTAGGAAGTTGTTGTTCAGTTGCAGTTCGAGCAGCCAGTTGTGCGGTCAACGGCAGACTGTTCCCACATAAAATCAAGCCGTCGACTTGTGGTAATGGTGTGGCCGGTTGCGTTAACCAAGCTAAGCAGGTATTTAAATCAGCGAGTTTAGCCATGGAAACTTGCCGGTTTCGTGCCGAAGTGAGCCGCGGCCGCTCCGAAATTGAAGCGGGTATAATGAACGGTTTCAAAGCCGGCCTGTTCGAATAAGCCTACAAGTTGGCGGTAGCTGACGAAGTGGCGCGTGGTTTCTTGTAAATAGGAATATTCTTGATATTGGTGGGCGAAAAGTCGTCCGAATAGTGGCACAACTTTGGTAAAATACCATTGCCAAACGGGTTTAATGATTGGTTGATCGGGCTGTGACGTTTCTAAACAAACTAGCTGAGCGCCGGGTTTGAGCACTCGATATATTTCGGCCAAGGCTTGGGGTTTATCTGGTAAATTACGTAAACCAAAACCAATTGTGACTAGGTCAAAGGTGTTGTCTTTGAAAGGTAAGTGCATGGCGTTGCCACGTCTGAGCCAGACTCGGTCAGCTAATTTAGCTTGGCTAACTTTCTGTTGCGCGATTTTTAGCATCGGTGCTGAAAAATCAAAGCCGATGACTTCGCCAGTTTGGTCAAGTTCTTGCGCAATCGCGATTGTCCAGTCACCAGTGCCACAACATAAGTCAAGGGCGTGCGCGTTGGGCGCGAGCTTAATCTGGGCCATCGTTTGCTTACGCCAGTGGCGATGCGTTCCCAGACTGATAATATTATTCATGCGATCATAGTTGGGGGCAATCGTGTCAAATAGTCCCTGTACGTTATGCAAATAACGATTTGCCATAAAAGTATGTCTCCTTACGAATATGTCTTCTTAATAGCTCTACTATAGCAGATGTTGTGTGGGTTGATGGTAAAAGATTGCTGATATAATTAGCAACATCATGACATGAAAAAATGCAACCTCGTTGAGTTGTTTCAACAAGGTTGCATTTTTAGTGATCGTACAGTTACATCCCACCAAACATGACCGGTGACATGATAATTCCGAGGGCAATGTTCCGCTGGCGCATTTCATCAGCATCAATCTTGCCAGCCTTAACATCGGCTTGCAATTCACGATAAATTGCCATGACCGGCTCGGGTACTTGGTGGTTATGAATATAATATTTTGAGATATCATGCGTCAAATTCGTAATGACATCCAAATAAGGTTTTTCGTTGTTTAAATCAGTAGCGTTGGCTAATAATAATTTTTGCATAGCCAGGTCATTGGTTTTCTGGGCAGCCGTATAAGCAGCACTGAGCTGATCGGTTAATGCCGCGACTAATTCGTCGTTAGTTTCTTTGTCCATAGTGTTAATCCCCTATCTATCCCTTTTGATTGGTTAAATTATAAGCCTAAACAATGACTGGAACAAATTAGCGCCGACAAAAAAAGCCGACAAAATTGTCAGCTTCTAATCGTTTTAATAATCAATGGACCTTACCGGATTTGAACCGACGACCTCCTACATGCGAAGCAGGCGCTCTCCCAACTGAGCTAAAGGCCCAAGTACAATAATTAGTATACCGCAAAATTGAGCGCTTGCAAGCCCTAACTAATGCCGACTAGCCCGATGATTTTGCCCACCGCGGATTTTATGAACCCGTCGTTTGAACTGTGGTTGATCTTTGCTGACAAACTTAAAGTGTTGCATCTTGCCGTTGAAAATTTGGCCGCTTAAGCGTAATTTTGTCCAATCTTGCATGACAGCCATCATGCTGTTAATTTGGTCAGAACGCAGTTTATCCTGGTTTTGTTGCGCGAGCGGCAGTAGGTTCGTTTCTAATTGGTGAACTAACTTTTGGTGATAGGCAAGTAGTTCGGGCGTCAGTGGCGCATTGGTATATGAATTGAATAATTTTTGGATCGTTTGGAGCGCATCTTTGATGTCATTTGGTTGATAGTAACGCTCATCGGACTTCGTCAAGTTAATTACCTCCGTAACTTCAATCAGTATAACAAATTTTCGAACAAATCGACGGCAAGCTGTGGCTATCTGGGAGGTTACCCGTTAAAATTAGGGTATTCAAGGGGGTGCCATTATGGCCGAAACAACTGTGTTGATGACCGAAGCAGAACAAGTACTCAATCATGCCTATGATAATTTTAAGCAAGTCCAGTTACAGCGTTCGAAAGAAGCTTTATTTGAAAATGCCAATGAGATTTTTACGGTTAGCAAAATTGCGGATGCAACCCTGTTGTATTTATTTGATGACGTCATTGCTCAAAGGGTGGTGGATCTTGATAATGAGGTCCTCGCTACGATGTATGAGCAAGCCAGTCAGACTGAATTTTTGAAATTGAACTTTACAGGAAACGATATTCGTTGGTTGTTAGGATTACCCCGAACCCACCATCGTCATCGAGAAATGTAACAAATTAGGGAAGCGCATGATTAAATCAAGCGCTTCCTTTTATTTTTTATGAGTATTTTAAAACTTTTTTAAAAAAGTTTTGCCATAAAAGGTTCAAATGGTCAATGATTGTCCACTTTAAAACCGCGCCGTTAAGGCATTCTAAAATTTAATTGTTACGTTTGTGGTATATTGTTAAGGTTCTGTAACTTTCGTAACATATTGTTATTTTGTTGGTACTTGTATGTAACACTTATTGAGTATCATAGGTATTGGCTTGAAGTACATATGCGTGACATTCTTCTTGGAGTGATCATCATTAAAATGAAAAAAGTAAATATTAAGCAAGTTATGTTAGGTACTGCTGCATTAGCCGGTTTAATGGTAACCAGCCAAGCAGTCGCAAACGCAGATTCAATGACTATCAAATCTGGGGACACAGTTTGGGCATATTCACAAAAGTATCACGTTTCAATCGACCAAATTGTTAAAGAAAACAAATTAGGTAGCGCTGATTTCATCGTTGCCGGCCAAAAGATTAACATCCCTGGTGTTAAGACTTCTGACAGCTCAAAGACCGCTACTGCTAGTGCAAGCAGTGTTAAGTCAACGAGTGCTGCTACTTCAACAAGTAGCCAAGCAACTAGTGCTGTTGCTACCAGCTCATCTGTTACTAGTGCAAGTAGCACGAGCGAAGCAGCTTCAAGCAGCGTTGTTTCATCAAGTGCTGCTGTTCAATCAAGCACTTCAACTGCTAGTGTAAGCAGCTCTGTCGCATCAAGCGCCGCAGCTACTTCACAAAGCTCAAGTGTTGTTAGCCAAGCTAGCCAAAGCTCTGTTTCTTCATCAGCTTCAACTAGTCAAGCTTCAACAACTCAAGCTTCAACAACTCAAGCTTCAACTAGTCAAAGTCAAAACACGACACCTACGACTTACCGTCGGAGTGCCCGTGTTGCAACGACTACCCAAAGCCAAGCAACTAACACTAACGTTAGTTCAAGCTCAGCAATCTCAGCTGCTTATACTTTAGTAGGGACTCCTTACGAAGTATTAGACTGTTCAGCATTTACACAAGCTGCCTTTGCTAAGGCTGGCCGTCAAATCGGTCGGACGACTTACGCACAAGCTACTCTTGGCGCCCATGTTTCATTCGGCCAAGCACAAGCTGGCGACTTAGTATTCTGGGGTTCTGACAGTGCACCTTATCACGTTGCGATTTACTTAGGCGGTGGCCAATATATTGGTGCCCATGACTACGGTGATCCTGCATCTGTTAAGAGTACTGCATACTACACTCCTAGCTTTGCAATCCATATGTAATCAAAACTAACGTCACTGACGTTGGCATAAGTCGTCCATCTTTTGATGGACGGCTTTTTCTGTCCACCGAAACAAAAAAGACATCCAACTTAATGGATGTCTTAAGCTAATCGGGCGACTAAGCCTTGGCTTTACTGTTCATATATTTCTTCAACAGTTGTACTTCGTCTTGTGTTGGTGTTACTTCGCCGGATTTAATGTTATGAATCCGTTCAACAGATATTTGACTGCCGAAAGCTAAATCACCGTCTGTGAGATGGTGCTGACGTTCAAAAGCAATCAGTTTTTCTGACAATTGGCTCAATGGTAGTTCCATGCTCCTCACCCCGATTATTAGAATTCGTAAAAGTTCAGTGCGGTAACTGATACTTTTATTATAACCTTAAATCGGAAAAAACGGGGCGCGAATGGCTAACGAGTTACTTTGTCTGTTAATTGTCTTTGCAATTTAACTAAGACATCGGTAATTTCATGTGGTAAACGGTCGTTGTGGGTGTGCTGATATTGGTCCACAAAGTTGGCCCGAATACCTAGACGAGTTGCCACCAAATTGCGGTAGTCAGCGTTGTCATAATCAACTGGGAAGTCAGCTAGTTTCAAGTTTTGCATGTGATCACAGCCGGCAAAGGATTCCCATTCAGTCGTATTATTGACGATTGCTTCTAAGGCGCCTAAAGTAATTTCCTTAGGAATCTTCTTATCACCAAATGAACCAGTGTTCAATAGGTAGCAATCGAGGTGACGTTCTTCGAATAACGCTTTGAAATCGTGATAATCTTCCGATAATGGATAAACTCGGAATGGATTTGCAAATGGTTCGATAACGAGTGCGTTACGGTCAATATTACCAACGATATTTTCAGCAGAACTGCGTTTAGTTGCTAGCGTTGCGCCGAAAGTCGCTGCTAAAACAGGATCGTCTACTTTAATGACTGGTGGCAGGCTGTCGTCTTTCATAATCCAGAAGATAGCATTGATTGGGGCATTTTCTTTATCGACACGGTTCGTTGAAGCATAACGCGACTTGATGGTCCGACCGTTGCCGTTACGTAAATCTTCAGTGACTAAGACTTTGCGTCCCTGATCATCCAAAGTAACGCCGACATTTTGAATCGTCATAAAGTACTTGGTTTCGTCAGAGGTCATCGGATAGTCATTAGTTTTGTCAAAGTAAGATGGTTCTAGCGCCACGGAACTCCCGTTTTTGCGATTGATGACGAAAGCATCGTCATGTAACACCGTGATGTCATATTTATAACCATGTTTAGCGTGAGTTAGCGTGGATTTCCCAGAACCAGAGAGACCAAACATTGCGAAGACTTGATCTTGCTTGTCCTTGAAATGGAAAGCTTTTAAACCACCATGACAGGAAACGTAGCCGTGCCGATGAGCAATGGACCAAGCTAATGTTAACGTGGATTTCTTGAGTTCTCCAAAGTATGGCATCCCCAAGATGGCCGCTGCATTATGTTTAGGATCGAATAACGCCAAACCATCTGGATAATCAGGATCGTGATAGCTTGGGTCTGCATAGATGTAAATGTCGCCTTCAGGATAGGCCACGGAGTTATCGAACATCTCTTGGTAATGCTCGGTAATTGGTTGGAAGTTCAACATATACGAGAGCAAGTTATTGGCATAACCTTCTGGGATTGCTAAATGGGCGCGAACGATGAAATCTTCATCTAGGCCAACCAGTACGTCGGTTTTAATGAAGTGTTTTTGCTGGCCGTTGTATACGGCCTGACGTAAACGTCCTGCCATATCAGCTTCATCCACGCCTTCATCGCCAAGAATCCGCCGGGCTTGGGCGGTCCGACCAACGACTTTACCAGTGTTGTCGATTAACATCTTAGCGTCTGCAGGCAGGCCGAGATCAGTAGGCCGATAGATTGGCAAATCGGTTTGAATGGTCCCGGGCCCTTGGACAGCTAATTCATAGGCTGTCGCGACATTCGGAATGTGAGTCATGTTGTTGCCATAAAAGGCGGTTTCAATCGTGGACCGAATTTGTGAAAAGATGGGGTTGCTACGACCGATATCGGCTAATTTGTATGAATTGTTTGTACTCATGTTGAAAGCCTCCTCGAACATTTATTGTTTTAAGTTTACCACAGTTTGCAATTCAAGAAAGCGCTTAATTTGTTAATTTAATGGGTACTACCCGTTTCTTAAAGAGCTCATAATAATTCGTTTTAATGGCTATTCTCGAGCGCAAATTTAGGATTTAACGATTATTAAACAATTTGATAATTATTGAGCATGGAAGCCGACACAATTAGCTTGGATGCAATTAATTTAATGAATAAGCAAAAATAAGTTGCATTGAATGGTATATTAGTATAGTTTATTTAGAGAGGTTAAGGTCTTAATTGGGTCTTTTTTAACATTATTTGAAAAATAGTTAACGAGGTTTATCTTAACGATGACAAGTGTAATCAGTGGCGATGTTAGCACGACTCATCAATAATGAAGGAGGTGGCGTCGGTGCCACGAAAAAGAAATACCCAACGCCGCATGGAAATTGTTAATACCGCTTTTCGGTTATTTGCCGAAAGCGGGTATGATTTGGTTCAAATGAAGGATATTGCTGAAGCTTGTGATATCAGTAAATCGTTGTTACAACACTATTTTCCCAAGAAAATCGTCCTGTTGAGCACAATGTTGAACGAATTGATGCTGAGTGCGTTTACCTATAGTAATGAGCAACTAACGGCGCTGTCAGCGGAACAACGGACGATGATTCAGATGAGCTTTTTGTTGCGAACGTTGGATGAAAATCCCAAAATTGAGCATTTTATTCGAGATGTTTTCCAGAGTCCAGAACTCACGACGGAATTGGTTTTAGTCACCTTGGACTGGCTAGAAGCGATTGGTGTTGATGGTGAGACCATTGCAATTCGTTATGCGATTAATTTCTCTGTATCTGGTGGGATGGCTGTGTTCTTCAAACGCAAGTTGTTGCAAGCTAGTGTTGAAGCTATATCAGAGAATATTGGTCATTCGTTCTACTTGTTACTGGGTGAGAGCACTGAGAAGATTAACCAGATTTACTTGAGTACCGCTAAGTACAACACGGATCATTACTATGAACAATTCATTGATTATTTGCACTCACATGCGACGATTAACCTGAGTTTAGAAATAAAAAATTAATATAAAAATTCACCTAAATTCCTTGTATTTCGTAAAATATACTAGTACACTTTAAATCGGGGAAATGATAAAAGACGCTTACTAATTAAAGAAAAACTTTGGAGCGAATTATGGGCATTGACTGATCATAATTCAACCGCTAGATTGAAAGGGAGATTTTAATATGAACGAAGATATGGAGTTTTTTGACCGATTCAGCCATATGTATTTACACGGCTTTAAGAACCTAGCTGACATGTTTGCGGAACCAGCCACGGAGCACGGAATTACGTTAGATGAATTTTACATCCTTTATGACATTGCTGAAGCTAAGGGTAAGATTCGTTTAATGGATATTGCGGAAACTCATGGTGTGACGCGGTCAGCAATTTCACGGTTAATCGGCCGGTTATTACGGAAAGATTACTTATACCAAGAAGCCGAAGACCACGATCGTCGGAATAAAGTTTTGAAGTTGACTCCCGAAGGTGCCCGGGTTGAACACGTTGTTTTCAGTGAATTATTACAACGGAACCGTGTTTGGCGCCAAATGTTCAGTCCAGCTAAGCAATATCAGACGTTGGACTTGGTTGAAGAATTTATGGATAAGTTTGTCAATGAAAATGCCGGCAAGCAATCTGATAAGGCCAGTTATGCCGAAGACAAGCGTGCCGAAGCTTAAGGTATATCAGTTAAATTATCGATGATTAAAGTAAGTCGTTCAGTGCCTCTGTGTGGGTGCTGGACGACTTTTTGCGTCTTTCGATTTTTAATTGGTTAACCCAGGGTGCAGGTTGAAAATTCTGAGCCTACACCACACGTTAACAATCAGGCGATGAGAAAGAGTCGATTACTGCCGCGTCCGGTTGTTGCTGATAACATGCGAACGAGGGAGCGGGTCAAGCCTCAAAAACGTCTTGATCCTCGCCCGAAAGCTTTGCCAAAATCGCAAATCTCCCGGATTGTCCGTGGTGTAAGACCGATGCTATCAGCAACAACCTCCAGCTAATCAGTAGTTTTGAGGGGGATAAATCAGTTATTTAGGTTTAGCGGAGTCAGTCAAAATCGGTGTGCAGTGTCGGTAAGATTAGTCAGCGTTCTTGGCTGACTAATCTTACGGGGCAATTCAAAGACGTGGTTTTCCGGCTTTGAATTGAGGTACCAGACCGTACTTCGGCTGGCGCCGTCCCCCACAGCACACCGGTTTTGACTGACGGAGCGCTAAATTTGGTTGAGCCTATAGATGTAACGGTTACTGGTACATTTGTGATGCTTTTAAGTCTCTGGTTAACAAATAACGGCCACAACAGCCGGAAGCGACTGTGTGACCGTTATTTGTTGTGACTAAATTTAACCAAAGATGGATTTAACGATGGAACTGAAGAAGTTCACTATGGCAGTCCAAATTTTTTGAAGTAAGTTTTGATTTTCGGGTGTGTTTAGCTTACTGAAAATACCCTTGGCATTGGATTGGATATTTTTCATCAGTGAGTTAGCTTGTGTCTTGAAACTAGAAGAATTTAAGGCACCGGAATCCCGAATTTTGACTAATAAGTTAATGATTTCTGTTTTTTGATTATTGGTGATGACATTAGTTAAGTTATTGTTAGTAATTTGTTGGTTAACGATAGTTGTGATTTCACTCTTGGTAACATTGCTACCTTTTTTAGCCATTTCGGCTTTGGCGCCAGCCACGGCGTTGTTTAATTGTGCGTCCGTGTAACCATCTTTCCCTTTGTTAGCGGTGGTGATGCCACTCAAGGTACTTAATTCGCTCTGTGCGGCGTTAACTTGTTGGGTGTTTAATGCATTCCCGTTCTGAGCGTACGCGGCATATACACCGGCTAACGCGCCAGAACCATCAATCGAGGTGGCTGAGGTGACATAGATATTGGCGTCCGCAATCCCCGCGGTCAACGCGGCATTTTTATATTGATCGGCGGTAATGGTGGTGATGTTATTACTACCGTTATAGTCGAGAATTTTAACGTTGATCCCGGAACCGGAACTCGTTTTTTGAATCATTGCACTCGACCAAACACCTGAATTGCTAGTAAAGTTTTCACCAGCTGGATTAAGATATTTGACCAAGGTGTCACCGTTAACTGTCAGTGTCTGGTAATTAGAACCGTTTAAACTGGAAGTTAACGTGTCGATCGTACCGCTCTTTTGGCTGCTAGTCAGACTTGAACCAAGAGTAACAATTGGTTCATCAGAGCTATCATCCGCATGGGCGGCTAACTGGTAGCTCCCAACACTTAGTAATAAGGCGGCCAGTAAGCCGAGCCATTTGAACTTTTTCTTCATCATAAAGATTTTCCTCCGAATCTTAACTAATGCAACTTAAATTATAGCAGACTAATGATTCGAGCGGTTAATGGGCTGCACAATTTGATAGACTCCTAAAGATTTTTAGACTTCTTTATCATTTGCCGTCCGGACCGTGGTTCGCTATACTCGGAGTAACTAATGAAGGGTGGGGACCGAGATGACACGGAATCGTGTGATAAATAGTTTGAGTTATTTGAGTATTTTATTCTTGCCGGTACTGTTTCCCTTAATTGTGTGGGCACTAACGGGTGACAATCCAGAGGTTCATCAACCAGCTGGGCGCGCCTTTTGGGTGCAACTACTCCCGACGATCATGGCCGTTTGTTTTTTGATTGTCCTGGCTGTGTCAGGGTTTTACATGAACAACCTAGCTCACAGTGGTTGGTTAGCAATTGTGCTAGTAGCCGTGTTGGCAGTCATTGCGTTGGGAAGTTATCTTTATGCACTAGTGCGAGGAATTCAGTATTTAGTTAGCGAGTGATTTTTAAGGAAGGTGTCAAAATGGCAAATTCACAAAAATTAACGCCGGCAGCGACGACGGCTGCCATGATGGTTCAATTCTGGCAGCGTGGTTATGGACAGACGACTGTTGATGACTTAGTAGCGGTTAGTCAGTTATCACGGTCCCAATTTTATCGGCAATATCGCAGCAAGTCGGTGGCGTTACGCCGCAGTCTCCAAGCATATCAAACGATTTTGGACGAACAATTGACGCAATTGATTCAGCGTGATCGTGCCATGGGGACTCCACTGACCGCGCTATTGGCTGACTGTTTATTAATGCCATTTCAAAGTGACCGGTGGCCAGCGGGATGTCTGATGGTTAACTTGATGGCAGAGTTGGGAGATCAGGATGCCCTGATCGCGGACCAAACTCAGGCAATTTACGCTAATTTACAGACGCGACTAGTTGGCCTGTTGACACCCCACACAAGTGATCTATCAGTTTCAGTGGCAACCGTGGCAGCTAGTTTAATGCAAGTTCGAACTGGTTTGCAGATATTGGCTAAACAACACCCTGGAGCAGCCCAACTCAAGCAGCAAGCAATGGCGAGTGTTGACTTGATTGTTAGGGGGCATTAAGGGTGGCTAAAATTGAAATTATCTTAGGTGACATTACGAAAAGTCGGGTGGACGCCATTGTGAATGCGGCTAACACGACTTTGTTAGGTGGTGGTGGCGTTGATGGGGCGATTCATCGTGCTGCGGGACCGGAACTGCTGGCAGTCTGTCGTCCATTGCATGGTTGTGCCACCGGTGAAGCTAAAATCACGCCAGGTTTTCGATTGCCGGCGACCTATGTTGTGCATACCCCTGGTCCGATTTGGCGGGGCGGCCAACATCACGAGCTCACATTACTCGCAAATAGTTATCGGAATAGCTTAAACTTGGCTGCAACTAATGGTTGTAAAACGATTGCCTTTCCGTCGATTAGTACGGGTGTGTATCATTTTCCACTGGCAGTCGCGGCTGAAATTGCGTTGCGAACCTTGCAAGCGACTGCGGCCACCACGGCGAAGACCATCGAATTAATTCAGATAGTCTGTTTCGACGAACAAACTAAAAAGGCTTATGAGACTGCGTTAGCGGAATTATCAGCCTAAACTTTACAAATTCCTTACTTTCAAATGCTATTCACTAGCGTTAAGCATTGCTATAATTAAATAGCTTAATCCAGATGGCATAGTGGTGACTGGTTCTTTGCCGCCTCCCGGTAGCCATGCTGGTGGCTGGAACGCCATGAAACGTTTTCGAGCCAAAGGACGGTCTCGAAAATCGTTTTTTATCTAAGCCACAGAAAAACACTGTGACTAAGATAAACGCCATGGCTGAGCTACCAGTATGGCTACCTCATGGCTAAATAGTGATCAGTGATTTAGCCGTGAGGTTGGGATTATTTAGGGCTCAGTGGTGAAATTTTACTTGGTTGGCGGTGGTTTACCGGCGACCTAGTAAAAGGCCGGCTTGGAAGACCGTTCTTTGGCTTCCAAACGTGCCCACCACGCTCCAGCCCTAAATAATTCCAAACGGTAGGCGGCAACAGGACTCTCCACGTCAAACAAACCGTCTGGCGGAATTGTTGGGGAAGTTGTGATCAAACCGGACTTGCATGGGGCGCGTCCGGCCTAAAAGAAAGGAATCTGACATTGTTAGATATGATTAAAGCGGTCATCCTGGGGATTGTCGAAGGGATTACCGAATTCTTACCAATTAGTTCAACTGGACATTTAGTGTTGGTTGATGAATTCATCAAGATGCAACAATCAACGCAGTTCACGGATATGTTCAACGTTGTGATTCAATTAGGGGCCATTATGGCGGTGGTTGTGCTATATTTCCATAAGTTAAATCCGCTATCCCCACGTAAGAGCAGCACTGAAAAACGTGATACTTGGGTTTTATGGAGTAAAGTTATTTTAGCAGTCATTCCATCAGTCATTATCGGATTACCGTTAAATGACTGGATGGATGCTCATTTGATGAACTGGGCCGTTGTGTCAGCGACCTTGATCATCTATGGGATTCTATTTATTGTTATTGAAAACCATAACAAGCAATTAACGCCTAAGTTTGGCGACTTGAAGACGTTACCTTACACGACAGCACTCTTCATCGGCTGTTTCCAATTACTTTCCTTAGTACCAGGGACATCACGTTCTGGGGCAACTATCTTAGGGGCCATTTTAATTGGGACTTCTCGTTATGTTGCAACTGAGTTCTCATTCTTCATGGCGATTCCAACCATGTTTGGGGCGTCACTGTTGAAGCTGTATAAATACTTCGATCATGGCAATTCTTTGGCTGGCTTGCAAGGGGCAGTCTTGGCCGTTGGGGTCATTGTTTCCTTCATCGTTGCTTACTTATCAATCCGCTTCTTATTGGATTATATTAAGAAGAACGACTTTAAGGCCTTCGGTTGGTACCGAATCGTCTTAGGGGCTTTGGTCATCGCGTACTTTACGCTTGTACACTAAAAATTGAAAATAGTTTAAAACACCACTTTAACAGCAGCGAAGTTAATCCTTTGCTCGGCTAAGGTGGTGTTTTTTAAAGCTGTTTTAAACTCGCCGCCAAGTGCCAAGTCATGCGATTGATGAATTCGGCGACGAGAAAGCCAATGGCGATGACGCCGGCAATGATGACCACTTGTGCTAAGTATTGATTGGCAATCTCAGGGTGACCGGTCACTAAGTTACGCACGACGCGGTAGGATTGACCGCCGGGTACCAGTGGCACCAGACTAGGAATGTTAAAAATAATCATGGGCATCTGTTTGTAGTGTGCCGCCAGACCACTTGCGACCCCGATGACAATTGCGGCGACTAAGTTACCAATGGCCAGTTTAACGTCAATGGTGGTGGGTAAAACTTGATAGAGGACTTCATAAGTTAACCAGCCGGCAGCGCCGACCCAGCCGCTAAGATTAACGGCGCGCCGGGGAATATTTAATAAGACCCCGAAGCCCGCCGTGGCGAGATAAGCGAGAATCGTTTGTAAGAGTCCAGTTGTAAACAGCCAATGCCACATGATTGCCAGTCTCCTTTTTAGTAGAATATTGATGTTAAAGCGATTCCTAGTCCAATTGCACAGGCGGAAAGGATGGCTTCAATTGCTCGTGCTGGGCCGCTGAGCAGGTTACCGGTCATCGTGTCGCGGACCGCATTAGTGATGGCAACTCCGGGAACCAATGGCATTACAGCACCAATAATAATCGCATCAGGATGATAATTATTTTGCGTGAGATAAGAGCCGATTAGGGTGATGAGGCCAATTAGAAAGGCGCCCACAAACTCACTTAAAAAGCGGATGTGTGCGAGACGGTTCACCCAATAATAGGCGGCGAAACCAACCATGCCAGCTAGGCCACAAGTAATGAGATCGGTCGGAGTCGCGTGTCCTGTAAAGGCGACCATCAAAGTCACACTAACGACTAAAGCGGCTATGACTAACCAGCTAAAGGGAAAGGTTGGGACGGCTTGATTAACGCGTGCGAGGGCTTCGGCAAACTGTTTGAGATCAATGGTCTGATTGGCAAATTGGCGCGATAACGTGTTGACTTGGTCCACTTTTTCTAAGTCCATCCCGCGTTGATGAATGGCGCGGACTTGGCTGGCGTCAGTTTCAGGTAAGGAGACCGTAATTCCTGTTAAGAGCACGAAAATCTGGGCATCGGGATAACCGGCGTTAGTCGCAATCCGGTGCATGGTGTCTTCAACGCGGGCAATTTCCGCCCCATTTTCGAGCAGAATGGCGCCAGCAAGTAACGTTGTTTGCATTAATAATTTTGGTTCAGTCACGGTGGCGCCCCCTTCGAAATCAATTAATTGTATTTTCTCACGAAAAACGGGAAACGTCACTCGTTTAAGAACAGATTGCTTGACCATTGATGGCTTAATACGAGAAAATTAAGCCGTAAATAAAATACTGGAGGCATCTTGATGACAGAATTAACAAAGCTCACCGATACGTATGCTTTAAATAATGGGACTAAGATTCCAATCGTTGGATTTGGGACTTGGCAAACTCCTGATGGTCAAGTCGCTTATGAGTCTGTTTTAGCTGCGTTAAAGGCCGGCTATCGCCACATCGATACTGCGGCTGCTTATGGCAACGAAGACAGTGTTGGTAAGGCAATTGCGGACAGTGGTGTTGCACGGGAAGACTTATTTGTCACGACTAAATTATGGAATGCTGATCACGGCTACGAAGCAACTAAGGCGGCTTTAGAGACGTCACTGCAAAAGTTAGGCTTGGACTATGTGGATCTCTATTTGATTCATTGGCCAAACCCAGCGGCAATGCGGGATAACTTTGAACAATTGACGGCTGATACTTGGAAAGCCATGGAAGAGTTATATGCTAGCCGCAAAGCTCGGGCTATCGGGGTTTCTAATTTTCGGCCAAAGCATTTAGACGTGCTTTTGAAGACGGCCAAAGTTGTGCCAGCAGTTAACCAAATTTTCTTGAATCCAAGTGATATGGAAGCTGACGTAGTTGCATACAATGAAGCCCATGGCATCTTGTCTGAAGCATATAGTCCACTTGGTACCGGTAAGATTTTTGGCATTCCAGAATTGAAGACGATCGCAACTAAGTACAACAAGAGTGTGGCTCAGATTGTTTTACGGTGGTCATTACAAAATAGCTTCTTACCATTACCAAAGTCTGTTCACGCAGATCGGATTCAACAAAATACAGAATTATTTGATTTTGAATTAAGTGCTGCTGATATGGAAACAATCGACGGTATGCATGGTGTCGCTGGTTTAGCTAACGATCCTGATGAAGTTGATTTCTAACACCATTTGATTGAGCAAACCGCTAAGTCTGAACTTAGCGGCTTTTTTGTGTCCAATTTTGCTATTTAGTTAAATTTCTTTGCGGAAAAACAATTAAGTTAATTAGCCGGTTAAAAAGCTAAAGAACTTGGATTCGAAAGCCTAGCTGTCCATGAGCTAACAATTCTGAGGGAATTACAGTCGCGTGACCGCTGAAGGTAAAGTTTGTGTCATCTGCTCGGGTCAAAAGCTGCACGAATGGCCAAGCTGGTTGTGCTAAACTCGGAGCAAATTAAATGGCGAAGAGGCGATCAGCATGTTGACAACGTTATTGTTGGCGATCTTACCCATTGTTGTGACATTGGGATTGGGCGCTTTAGCAGGATGGCGCCAAGAATTTTCGGCGAATACGAGTGATAGCTTAATTCAACTGGTAATGACCTATGCTTTACCACTCAGCTTATTTGGTGGGATCTTGACGTTAAAGCGGACGGTGATTCTACAAAATATTGCTGTCGCCATTTGGTTAGCAGTTGGCATGTTGGGCGGATTACTAATCTTAATTGTTGTGCAGTTTTTGCGTGGCAAGCCGTTAGCGGTAGCGACATTAACGGCCTTGTCGATTGCCAGTCCGTCGGTGCCTTTTATGGGAACCTCCGTGCTATTAATTGTCTTTGGTAAGATTAGTATTCTATTAGTGGCGCTAGGCGGTTTATATATGAATTTGATTCAAGTTCCTATCAGTGTCTTTTTGTTGACGCTGGTCAATCGTGAAGCGACCGTAACGCGTTGGGTAGCCCTGCGAGACACGCTCGTAACGGCTAGCAAGCAGCCAGTCGTCTGGGCCCCGATCTTAGCTTTTATTTTGAATTTAAATGGTTTTAAGTTACCGTTACGATGGTTACCAGTTGCAACCGAGCTAGGGCAGGCTGCTGGGGGTGTCGCTTTATTTGCCCTCGGGCTAATCTTGGCGACGCAACGCGTCAAGATCACGCGATCAATCTTGAAAAATGTGGTGTTAAAAAGTTTAGGCTTACCGTGTCTTGTTTGGTTAGGAATGTACCTGCTAGGGGTGCCACTAGTGACACAGCAACTCGTCGTCATTACTTTAGCGATTCCTACAGCGGCCATTCCAACCATGTTAGCGGTCCAGCAAAAGCTTCCAGCGGATGACTATGTGGCAATACAACTCGTCAGTACACTATTAGCGCCACTAACGATGGGATTACTCATGTTGGGATTGCAGGTCGCATAGGTCAAATTAAAAAAATCGTCTAACTTTAATTTAAGGTTAGACGATTTTTGGATTAGTAGGTCACTTTAAAATTAGTTGGTTGGGTTGCAGTCACCACGGGATGTTCAGCAAAATAATCAGCGATTAAAACGGTCATATCCGTCGAAAGCTGACGGTCGATTTTTTCCGTCCCAAACATGGGATAGTTGCCACCGCCGCCTGCACGATAATGATTCAACGTTACGGTCAGCGATTGATCTGGTTGAACGGGAACGTCATGATAATCGAGCTGAACGACGCGATCGCCGATTGGTCGAGTGAGGTCAAAGGTGTAGTCAATCCCGCTATAAATATCATAAATATAATGGCGTAATTTCGGTTTTAAAAATTCGGGATTAACGATTACTTTGCCAGCGACTAATAAGAAATAACTTGCACAACGTTCCAAGGCTTGCTTCAAATCGGCACCGGTGATGGTTTCAACGGCGAGTTTGTTTGGATAGACGTAGCTATTCATAACTTCGCGCATGGTTACATGTTGCTTTAAGCCAGGGACATCGTCGTTGAAGAGCGCCGTAGCGGCAATATCGGTACCGGTAGCGGCCATTTCAACTTGATTGATGAAATTAAGGTACGGATGATTGTGTAATCGGGCTTCCAAATGGCTATGAACTAACATGCTACCATTGATCTTACCTAACGGCGTATCGAGCCAGTCCTCCATTTGCGTGTTAATTGGGGACAACAAGTTCATGACGTGCTGATCAGGTTCACTGGTTTTAACACTGAAGACTTCAGGCTTTCGATTGATGACCTGCTTTTGGTCATTAACGTCTAACGTGATCATGGCGACATTGGTCCCTTTCATCCCAGGCTGAGTGACGGGCACCCCATGGACGGTTACCGCTAAGCGCCGGTGTTGATGCCCAGTAATGAGCGCATCAATCCCAGGTACTTCAGCCAGTAAAGCTGAGCCGCGGTTTTCGCCGTTCAGTCGTTCGGTCGGGGCGTCAGTTTTCGGGTCTCGTTCCAGCCCACCGTGATAAGCAACCACGACAATATCGGCGAGTTCATGCAACTTTGGCACATATTTCTTGGCCGTTTCGACCACATCGGTAAAATGTAATCCAGTCAGATGGCTTGGTAATTCCCAGCGTGAGACGAACTGGGTCGTTAAGCCTAGAATTGCGACTTTGACGCCAGCGCGTTCCAAAATCGTATAGGGCTTGGCAAATAGCGTACGGTTTAAGTCGTCATGAATATTGGCAGCCAGCATTGGATAATTGCGAGCCGATTCACAGAGGTCGAGAAAGTCGAGCCCATAATTGAATTCATGATTGCCAAAGACGCCGGCTTGAACGTGATTACAGTTAGCAAGCCGTGAATAGAGAGGCGCGCCTTCTTGATGTCGCCAGGCGATGAAATAGGTTAACGGTGAACCTTGCACGAAATCACCGTTTTCAATCACAATTGGCCAGACTGCGTCGTTATCTTCAGCCGTTAGTTGATGGATCATGGTCGCCGCACGACTGAGACCAAAAGGCACCACCCGGTCACGCCGACTATAGTCGGTAGGTGCTAAATAGCCATGAACATCGCTGGTTGAGATTAATTTGATTTGCATTCGCCGGGCCTCCACTTATAATTTAATGTCTATTATAACAATATTAACGCAAATTAAGTTAGTCATGACAGTTTACTAGCTAAATTTTTATGTTGAAGCTAATGCTTGATAGTAGTAACCAATCTAAAGGGTGCAAGTTGAAAATACTTGTCCTGTTACACGACCGCAATAATCAAATACTGCCGCTTCCGGTTGTTACTGATAACATGCGGACGAGGGATCGGTTCAAGCCTTACGCCCCCTACACGTCCGATGCTATCAGCAACAACCTCTAGCTAAGTCAGTAGTTCTTTTTTGGATAAATTTGTGATTTATACTTAGTGGAGTCAGTCAAAATCGATGTGCAGTGTCGGCAAGAATAGTCGGCGTTTTTGGCCGACTATTCTTGTGGGGCAATTCAAAGACGTGTTTTATCGGCTTGGAATTGAGGCGTCAGACCGTCCCTTGGCTGGCACCGTCCCCCACAGCACACCGGTTTTGACTGACGGAGCGCTAAATTAGGCAAGTCTACTTTAGATGTAACTGGTACTGGGATATTTGTGATGCTTTTGAGTCTTTCAACCGATAGATAGCTAATGTTGAAACTAGAATAGTCGCCTTAAGTAAGGTGAACTTTGGTTGTTCCTTTTTAAGAGAACAATTAACCAACGGCCCCGAGCTCAATCCTCAAACTTTCTTCATAATCTGGGCAAGAATCGACTAAATGTATGCGGTATCATTAGTTGATAGCAATTGGAACGATAATCAAAGTAGAGGAGAATGTTATGAGCAACGGGAAGCTAAGCAAACTTAACTTAACACCTAAGTCTGGTTTAACGTCGTCTGAGGTCGATGCGCGGTTGGAACAATTTGGCATCAATGAATTGATTGCTAGCCGGCAGCCCCCACTATGGCGGAAAATTTGGCAACATCTCAGTGATGTCTCATCGTTGGTCTTATTATTTGCGGTGGGGCTCGCTAGCTACATGGCCATTGCACAAAATGGCGGTTGGATGAAGACCATCGTCATTGGCTCAATTCTAATCATCAATGTCGCGATTGGCTTATACCAAGAAGCTTCAGCAGAAAAAGCGTTAGCGGCCTTGAAATCGATGAGTCTGCCCACGACCACTGTGCGGCGGGAAAATGTCGCACAGACAGTCGCCGCTGAAAAAATTGTGCCAGGTGATTTAGTGTTATTAAAAGCCGGCGATCAAGTGCCAGCTGACGCTATCGTGATTGAAAGTACTAATTTGACGATTGACGAAGCTGTGTTGACGGGTGAAAGTGTGGCGGTTGAAAAAGACGCCTATTTATCGGGAACGACGCCGACTGAAATGCAACAAGCTTTTGCCGGAACTGCTGTAACGGCTGGGACGGCTGTGATCCAGATCGTGGCTACCGGGATGACAACTGAGTTAGGTCAAATTGCCGGTCTCTTAAACAAAACGAAGAAACGGGCGACGCCGTTACAAGGTCGTTTAAACCGATTATCTGGTTGGTTAACTACTTTTGCCGTGCTAGGTGGACTCTTGATTTTCGCTCTGAGTATTTGGGTTCAAAATCAAGGTGTCGCTGACAGTTTGATGATTGGGATTTCATTGGCCGTTGCGGCCGTACCGGAAACCTTGCCCATTATTGTGACGATCAGTTTGTCGCATGGGGTCAAACGGATGGCTGATCGGCATGCCATCATGCGCCGCGTGAGTGCGGTGGAAACAATTGGTGGCATCGACGTGATTGCCTCAGATAAGACCGGTACGTTAACACAAAATAAAATGACGATTACGAAATATTGGACGCCAAAGACGGGGATTATGTCCGCCAGTGGCCCAGTTCCAGCGGCTGGGCGTCAATTGATGCAATCGCTTGGCCTAGCAACTAATGCCGAAATCAAACAAGTAAACGGTGGGAAACAGACCTTTGGCGACGCCACTGAATTGGCAATTGTTCGTTGGTTAGCCAAAAATGAAACGAGTCGTGCGGATTTTGAGCAGGACTATCCACGGGTAGCGGAAGATCCATTTGATTCCAAGAAAAAGATGATGACCACCGTGCATGCCTTAAATGATGATCAACAACTCGTGATTGTTAAAGGCGCTTTGGATCGAATTCCGTTGAAAGCTAATGCAGCCAATGATGCCGCTGCGCAACAGGCCCATGACCAATTTGGTGAAGCGGCCTTACGGGTTTTAGCGGTCGGTTATAAGGTGATGCCAAAACAAATAGCCCCAATTACTGATTGGGATGCGGTTAATCAGGACGTGACGTTGGCTGGAATCGTTGGAATTATTGATCCACCGCGCCCGGAAGTGATTCCAGCGATTCGTGAAGCTAAACGCGCGGGTATCAAGCCGGTGATGATTACTGGGGATCATTTAGTGACCGCGACTGCAATCGCCAAAGAGATTGGGATCTTAACGGCGGATCAACAGGTGATGTCTGGCGAAACGCTACGTGGGTTATCAGATGAGGACTTAACTGCCCAGATTAAAGACATTGCCGTCTTTGCCCGGGTATCGCCAACGGACAAAATTAGGATTGTGCAAGCTTGGCAGTCGACTGGGGCGACAGTGGCGATGACGGGTGACGGCGTGAATGATGCGCCAGCCTTGAAAGTCGCGGATGTTGGGATTGCCATGGGTATTACTGGGACCGAAGTTTCCAAGGGTGCTGCCGATATGATTCTGACGGATGATAATTTTGCCACGATCATTGCCGCGGTTAAGGAAGGACGAACAGTTTATCAAAATATTTTGAAGGCTGTCGAATTCTTAGTGGGTGTCAACTTTGCTCAAATCTTCCTGATGGTTGGCGCCGTACTATTCGGTTGGGGAGCGCCGTTGTTAGCGGAACAGTTACTGTTAGTCAATGTGCTAGCAGACGGTATTCCTGGTTTTTACCTTAGTCGGGAACCCGGTGAAGCTACCGCAATGCAACAAGCACCAGTGGGCAATGACGAGAGTATTCTAGCGCGGGGCTTAGGTCGCCGACTCGCGGTTCGGGCCGCTACCTTTACAGTCTTAACATTGGGAATCTATGCACTCGGCCGCTTCGTGCTAACTGCCAATCAGGCACCGGTTGGGATGACAATGGTCTTCTTGATTTTGGGTGTTGGATCGATGATCGATATTTATGCAATCAAGG
Source organism: Lactiplantibacillus daoliensis (assembly GCF_005405005.1). Classification (GTDB taxonomy): domain Bacteria; phylum Bacillota; class Bacilli; order Lactobacillales; family Lactobacillaceae; genus Lactiplantibacillus; species Lactiplantibacillus daoliensis. The sequence goes on from NZ_BJDH01000003.1 coordinate 264,412, forward strand.
AACGTCAACCACTCTCACGGGCTAGCTTTAAACGCAATCCATCTTTGAATTGGGCATTGCTAGTGGGTGTTACCATAGTGATCGGTTTGACTGCTATTCCAGGTGTTCAAAACTTATTTAGTTTTGTAACGATTCCACCGGCTGCTTGGGTAATCACGATGCTGGGAATGTTCATTCCAACGATGGTTTTAGAAACAACTAAACGTTTGCAACAACGACGTCGAGGTTATGTGACGGATCTAGTAGAATAACTTAAAAAAGACGAGTTCTCAGAATTTTGAGAACTCGTCTTTCGATTATCGTTAGAATACCGGCCGTTTAGCTGGTTTTGATTTTAAATCATTACAATTGTAAGTGGCTAATTCTTGCAAGCCATTTTTGCTAGCGTCGAAGTAGGCGGTGAGGCCTTGCGCAATCATTAGGTTCAATTGTTTGTCAGCGTCAAATTGGACAACCAACACCGGGGTCTTTTCAGCCACCGCGGCGCCGATTTCAAACATTGTCCCGGAATCGGGTTCATTGCTGGCGCTGGTCATATCGAAGTCAAGTAAGGCGACGACGAGATCAGCACGATGGACTTGGCGCATATCGGAAGCGTAGACGTATTGTTGCCAAGCACGGCTACCAAAAGGTTCATCTTCAAATTGATGTTCTTGCGGTAAGAAGATACCGTCGGAATTGATCGTTGGATTCGCAATTAATGCAGCCTTTACTTGTTCAATGCGTGCTTGTTGTGCATCGTCAAAAAAAGGGGCGGCTAAATAAACGTTATTCATGAAGAACGTCCTTTCTGTGTTGCGGTAGTTTGGGGTATGTCTTATTTTAGCGGAAAACAGGCAATGGTTTCAAGTTTTGTTGATATAAGGTAAATAATGTTTATTTATTATGTAGATTATAATTCTACATAATCTAATGTATAGTCTAAATTTCCTTGTAATCGAAGCTAGTTTCAGGTAAATTAAAACTTAACGTTTGGAGGATTTGTATGACAACTTTAGACATGTTTAAGTTGGACTCGTGGGATCAACTACCGGCGATGCCCATCTATATGGATCAATTATTACAATTAGTGAATCAAATGTTAGCGCCACTTAACATCCCGGCAGTGACCAAGACGATGGTGAACAGCTATGTCAAACAGCACTTTTTTAGTCGGCCAGTTGGTCGTCAGTATAATCGGAATCAAATTGTGGCAGTGCTAGTCGTCACGATTTTGAAGCGAGATTTTCCTTTAGGAACAATCAGCCAAGCCATCTTAGCTATTCGGGAGTCACGCTTGATTGAGAAACGCTATGCTGAATTCGCTACGGCTTTTGAGCAAGCGTTACGTCATCAACCGGTGATGGTATCAACGACTGAACAGACGACACGGGCCATCCAATTTGCTGCCCAGACAGTGGCTTATCATTTATTAACGGAACAAGCTTTGGCATAAAGCGATGAGAGAGGAATTGAAACGATGACAATCAAGAAAAAATGGGTAATTGCGTTAAGTACAGTGGTGGCTGTCCTAGTGATCGGTATTACCGGTGGGAGTTTCTACTTATACCACTTTGCCTTTGAGCCGACCCCGAAAGTCTTAACGAGCACTTCAAAAAAGAGCCACGCGATTTTAGTGAAAAATAAAGCTTGGCTAAGACAAGTTGATAAGCAGACTTGGCATGAAACTTCGGCGACGGATAAGCTTAAATTGGTCGCGGATTTTGTACCGGCCGCTAAGAAAACGAATCGGACGATTGTGATTGCACATGGTTACATGGGAAATAAAGAGCAGATGGCGAGTTACATTCGATTGTGGCATTGTCAAGGCTATAACGTGTTGGCACCCGATGATCGTGGCAATGGTCAGAGCCAGGGTAATTACTATGGTTTCGGTTGGCCTGATCGACTAGATTATGTTAAGTGGACGCAACAAGTCGTGCGGCGCTTAGGAACTGATAGCCAGATTGGGTTATTCGGGGTTTCCATGGGCGGTGCAACGGTGATGATGATGAGTGGTGAGAAGTTACCGTCACAAGTTAAAGCGATTGTTGAAGACTGTGGCTATACTAGTGTTGCCGACGAATTAACGTATGAGCTAAAACAGTTGTATCACTTACCAAAGTTCCCATTGATTTATACCGCAAGCTGGGTTGCGGATTGGAAAGCGCATTTTAACTTCCTTGAAGCGAGTTCAGTCAACCAATTGAAGAAGAATAGGTTACCAATCTTCTTTATTCATGGGTCAGTCGATACGTTTGTGCCAACGAAAATGGTATACGAGAACTACAAAGCGACGACGGTTAAAGACAAGAAATTATGGATTGTACCTGGCGCTAAACATGGTGAAGCTTTAAATAAGCAGCCTAAACAGTATGAAGAAAAAGTTTCAGCTTTTATGGCAACGTACATGAAGTAGCATAAATGGCTAGTTGATGGGATTAAGCAATCCGATGCGACTAGCCATTTATGCTACTTCAGAATAAATTTAATTATAAAAGGGTTGACATCAGCGAAGTAAGGGCTTACATTTATGACATACAAACGAATAAAACTAGACATGTAACTGGTAAAGCAGGCAGGATCTAAAAAGTTATTGGGTGACGACTCAATCGCTTTTCAGGTCCTGTTTTTTATGTCTAAAGGAGTGGAATAAAATGGATTTTAAAACAAGTGCTAAAGCAATTATTGCCGGTGTTGGTGGCGCCAAGAACGTTGCCACGTTAATTCATTGTTCGACCCGGCTACGATTCACCCTAAATGATTTTGATCAAGCAGATTTGGAACAACTAAAGAAAATTGATGGGGTGCTCGGTGCAGTGATTGCCGGTGGTCAATGCCAAGTTATTATTGGTAATGATGTCGTTGAGATGTTTGACGCCGTTGAATCAGAACTGGATGGTAAAACCAGTGGTGCTGGCGCAAAAGGGCCAAAGCAATCGTTTGGTAAAGTCGTTTTAGACTTTATTATTGGTGTTTTTCAACCCCTAGTGCCAGCGATTGCCGGTGGTGGGATTCTTAAAGCGATGCTGATGTTAGTTTCTATGTTTGGTTGGATGAGTGATAAGAGTCAAACGTATCAAGTCTTGAATTTGATTGGTACAGCGCCACTATACTTTTTACCACTTCTAGTTGCAGTAACAACTGCAAAGAAGTTAAAAGTTAATGAGCTGGTTGCGATGTCAATCGTGGGTGTCTTGATTTTACCAGATATTGTTACCATGCTAACTAAAGGGACAGAATTATTTGGTTTAAAAATGATGAACGTGACCTATAGTTCGCAGGTTTTTCCGGCAATTCTAAGCGTTTTATTCTATGCAGCCATGGAAAAGTTGTTCACGAAGTATTCGCCCAAAAATATTCGAATCTTTTTTGTCCCAATGATGTCAATGCTGATTACGGCACCGGTTACGTTACTATTTCTTGGCCCATTGGGTTATGTCGTTGGTGAAGGCTTTGTTAGTGTTATTTTATTCTTAAATGTTCACTTTGGCTGGATTGCAACTGCTTTGCTAGCTGGAATTTTACCGTTTATGGTTATAACAGGAATGCACAAACCAATGATTCCATATGTTATTTCTAGTCTCAGTTCAACAGGACGAGAATCACTTTATAATCCTGCGTCATTGGCACATAATTTGGCAGAAAGTGGTGCTTGCTTTGCTGTATCTTTACGAACTAAAGATACAAAATTACGGGCAACTGCGATTTCTGCTGGGATTTCGGCAATGTTTGGTATTACCGAACCAGCACTTTATGGCGTGACGATTCAGCATAAAAGAGTATTAATTAGCGTTATTATAGGTAGTGTCATTGGTGGTGCTTATGTTGGATTGGTTGGGTTAGCAGGGTTTGTAGCAGTTGGTCCTGGACTAGCTAGTTTGCCAATGTTTGTAGATAAGAGTAATCCAGCTAATTTAATTCATGCTTTGATTGGTTTTGTGATTTCATTTGGGGTTGCATTCATTGCTGGTCTGATTTCTTGGAAGAATGAAACCGATACCACAACGGATGAATCCAAATCAACGACTACGGAAGTAGCTGCTGAAGATTTAAATGCCCCAATTGCTGGCAGAGTGATGCCATTGTCCGAAGTTCCCGACGATGTTTTCTCGCAAGGCTTGATTGGTCAAGGGATTGCGGTCGATCCGAGTGAAGGTCGGCTGGTTGCCCCAACTGCTGGGACGATTGAAATGGTCTACGAAACGAAACATGCTTTAGGCATGAAGACCGATAATGGTGCCGAGTTGCTATTCCATATTGGGTTGGACACTGTTCAGCTGAACGGAAAATACTTTGAATCTGATGTTAAAGTTGGCCAACACGTTGAAGCCGGTGAGCTACTTGAGACGTTTGAACTTGATAAGATTAAGGCTGCGGGCTACAACCCAGTAACCATGATGGTTGTGACTAATCAAAATGATTACACGGTGGCAGTCGATGAAACTGGTGAGAATTCAATTAATGATTCAGTCATGAATATTGCAAAGTTAGGAGTTTAACAGATGGGATTAAGAAAAGACTTTTTATGGGGTGGCGCGATTGCTGCTAACCAAGCTGAAGGTGCTTGGAATGTTGATGGCAAGGGCTTATCGGTGGCAGATGTGGCGACCTATAAACCTAAAGTTGATGTTAAAGATTATCGCAAACAAGTTGGTGTGACGATGCCCGACATTGATGCCGCGATTAAGACCCAAGACACCGCCGATTATCCAAAACGACGGGGGATTGACTTCTACCATCGTTATTCAGAAGACATTGACCTGTTCCATGAAATGGGCTTCAAGACCTTACGCCTATCGATTGCCTGGACGCGGATCTTTCCAACTGGGGAAGAAACAGAACCAAATCAAGCTGGTTTGGCTTATTACAAGGCTGTTTTTGCCAAAATGCACGCGGCGAAGATTGAACCAATTGTGACGTTGTCGCATTATGAAATGCCCCTTGCTTTAGCCACGAAGTATAATGGTTGGGCTGATCGCCGAGTCATTGACTTGTTCGTCAGATTTTGTCAGGCGTGTTTCACGGCTTTCAAGGATAATGTGAAATATTGGCTGACTTTTAATGAAATTGATAGTGTGACACGGCATCCCTTTATCTCAGCGGGGATTATTCCAGATCAAACTGAGAACTTATTACAGACGGAATACCAAGCGTTTCACCATCAATTTGTCGCTTCAGCTTTAGTTACTAAGGCATGTCATGAAACAATTCCAGGAAGCCAGGTTGGCTGCATGCTGACCAAATTGACCGATTATCCCAACTCATCAGATCCACGGGACGTGTTGGCCTCATTCAACAAGAATACAATGAACTATTTCCCAGCTGATGTGCAGGTCTTTGGGGAATATCCAGCTTTAGTTTTGAATTATTTCGAAGAACAGGGAATTGAAATTGCCATGGCACCAGACGATTTGGCAATTTTAAAGGCGAATACGGTCGATTTCGTCTCATTCAGCTACTATATGTCGATGGTGTCGTCATATGATGACAGTAATTTAACATTGACTACCGGCAATACGGTTGTTGGTGGCAAGAATCCACATTTGGAAACGACTGATTGGGGTTGGACCGTTGATCCAGTTGGTTTGCGAATTTCATTGTTACAACTTTACGATCGTTACCATAAACCATTAATGATTGTTGAAAATGGGATGGGCGCTAAGGATGAATTAACTGCTGATCATCAAGTACACGATGATTATCGGATCAACTATTTCAAGGGACACTTTGAACAAATGATTCAAGCTGTGGACGCTGGTGTTGATTTGCTCGGCTATACGAGTTGGGCACCGATTGATTTAGTCAGTGCTTCCACTTCACAAATGTCGAAACGCTATGGCTTCATTTATGTTGACGAAGATGATTTAGGCCATGGGACATTGAACCGCTATAAGAAGGACTCATTCACTTGGTATCAAAAAGTTATTCGGACAAATGGTGCGGACTTAAGTTAAACTGAGGGTGGAGGTGATGACATGCTGCACATCAAAAAGGTTCTGAACTCTAGTGTTGTGTTGGCAACAAATGAGCGTGATCAAGAATTCATTTTGCTTGGTAAAGGTGTCGGTTACGGTAAGAAACCTGGAACGGTGGTTACTGACGGAGATTTTAATCAGGTTTTCGTGCCAGCGCCTGATCCTAATGTCGAACAATTATTAACGACCATTGCCTCATCATCACCTCAATTGATTGAAATTACGGAACAAGTGATTAATCATGCCACGGAACGGTTACACATGAAACTCAGCGATACGCTTTTTATTTCGCTACTGGATCATTTGAAGTTCGCTTTAGAGCGGGCTGAAAAAGGGATTGTGATTACGAATCGCGTTTATTGGGAAATTAAGACTTATTATGCGCCTGAGTTTGCGACTGGCAGTTTTGCCGTTAAGCTGATGAACGATCATTTGGGCACTGAGTTTTCTGACCAAGAAGCTGCGAACATTGCGGCCCATGTGATCAATGCCGAGAATGGTACGGATGAACGGAAAGACGCTTTAAAGGCAGGTCAATTGATTGGTCGTGTAATCAATATTATTAAATATCAGGCTGGTGGAACTTTAGATGAAGCTGACCCCAATTATCAACGTTGTCTAGTGCATGTGAAGTTTCTAGTCGAGCGGGCGATTGCGCATAAGTTGCTAGCGGATAGTGATCCGGCAATGGTGGCATTGGTTCAGAGTCAGAATCGGCGGGCCTACCAGATTGCGCAAAAAGTGGCGGCCTATCTGAATATGAAGTTTACCGTCCCCCTGTCAGATGAAGAAATTATGTTAATGGCTATGCAAATTCAACGAATCTTAAAATAAACAAAAGTGCCATCAACTCAACGGTTGGTGGCACTTTTGTTTAGGTCTAAAGGTTGTGAGTTGAAAATAGCCGGTCTGCACTACTATGTCAATAATCAGACTATGAGAAATAGTCAATTATGCTTAGCGGAGTCAGTCAAAATCGGTGTGCAGTGTCGGTAAGATTAGTCAGCGTTCTTAGCTGACTAATCTTACGAGGCAATTCAAAGACGTGTTTTATCGGCTTTGAATTGAGGTGCCAGACCGTACTGTGGCTGGCGCCGTCCCCCACAGCACACCGATTTTGACTGACGGAGCGCTAAATTTAGGTGCGTCTATTTTTAGACGTAATGGTTACTACTACATCTGTGATGCCTTTGAGTCTTTCAACTTTTGATTTAGGCTTTATTTTTAAATGGATGCCGCATGCTTGGAATAAAGATCAAGACGACAATGAAGTTCAATAGTAGTGACAGAGCGGTGAAAATAAAGACCCCGTTGTAGTCGAACCAATTCGAAACGACCCCACCTAGTAAGGAGCCAAGCATACTACCGAGAGCCTGAAATGATTGATTCCAACTAAAAATTGTCCCAGTTAGATGCACGGGGGTGTTTTTGGAGAGTAGCGTTTGCACAGTTGGGAATAACGCGCCATCTGAAACACCAATCATGAAGCGGAGTAATCCGAGTGTCCAAATACTGGAAACGAAGCCTTGTGGAAAGTACATCAAGATTGCAAACACAAAGCCGAAGACTAAGATCCGGTCGGTCCCACGGGTGTCGCCCAAATGACCGAGACGTGGGGCGGATAAAAGTGTCGAAATACCAGGTAATGCGGCAATGATTCCAGCGACGACGGTGATTGGTCCCACATTATGCATCAATTGTTTGACATATAAGCTAATGATCGGTGTGATCGAGTTGTTACCCATTTGAATGATCATCGTAGAGACTAATAAGGTAATAATCAAGGTTGGATTCTTGAACTGACTGAGTAGACTACCTGATTCAGCAGTTTTAGATGCTGGGCTCGGCTGATAATTTTCATGGACGAGTGTCAGGCTCAAGACGAAGACAATTAGCAGGAGTACCCCGGTAATAATAAAAGTCAGTCGGATTGAAAAGACTTGGGCTAAGACGCCACCTAAAATTGGGCCAATCAAGTTACCCGAAACATATCCCGTGGTGAGAATTCCAATCGCGGTCCCACTGCTTTCCTTTGGTGTTTCGGTTGCGATTAGGGCGCTAGCATTTGGAATATAACCGGCACAGAGGCCCTGCAAAAAACGTAGAAAAATGAGCATCCAAATATTATGTACAAACCCCATGGCTCCAATGACGATGGCCATACCGAGCGATGAACGGAGTAGCATAAGTTTTCGACCCCGACGATCGGCGAGCTTACCCCAAAGTGGGGATACCACTGCAATTACGAAAAAGGTGACTGCGTATGTGAGTCCGCTATACATGGTTAATTGTCCACGGGTAAAGTGACCGAGTTCACCAACATAGAGTGATAAAAACGGCATGACTTCAGAGAATCCCATCCCCGCAATAAATGTCCCTAACCATAAAACAGCGAGATTTCGTCGCCAACCTACCAGTGCGCCTTTCAACTGAGTCACCCTCCTTAACCTGTCATTTAATAAATACGTTATTTTAAGTCTGCTTCTTTTTTATTGTAAAACATTTTGTGAAACTGATGTAATCATTATGTTCTCTTAATCTTACGGCTTTTTAAAAGTAAGCACAACGGGCAAATTTGCGTAAAAGTGACTTGACCATTGTCACTGAAAAACGGACAATGGTTAACAATGTAGAAAGGGTGAACGTCGTGAAGCAGGAAACGAAGTATCAGATTGAAGTGGTAGCGCCAAAGCACCGACACATGTCGAATTGGGACATGTTTGCGACGTGGATTGGGGCTAATGCCAACAATGGGACGTGGTATGTTGGTGGGGTCTTAGCAGCTTGTGGGTTATTGACTGCTTTGAAAATAATCGTTGCTTCGTCGACGTTGTCGTATTTGTGTTTATCGTTGGTTGGCTTTATGGGGTACAAAACGGGTGCGTCGACCATGAGTCTGATTCGCGGATCATTCGGTGTGCGGGGCAGTTATGTACCGTCTTTCGTTAATCTAACCATTTATATCGGTTGGACGGCGGTGAATACGTTTATTGCTGCGACTTCGGTGAGCTATCTGTTGCATGATATTATCGGCTGGCCAGTTTATGGTCAACCTGGGGGTGCCAAGGGCCTGATAATGGGGGTTGTTGTGATGAGCATCCTTCATTTTCTAAGTGTTTCAGTTGGTCAGCGCTCGGTTCAAATCGTAGAGCGGATCGGGATCATCTTAGTCATCCTATTTGTTTTGTGGGAATCTGTGGTTGTCTTCAAGACGGTGACATTTTCACAATTATTAACTTGGCATGCGCCCGTAAAATTGCAGATGACCGCTGGAGCTGGGATGGATACCTTAGCGGCGTTTAATTTGGCTTGGGTGATCGCTGGTGCCGACTTTACCCGGTTTACCCGTAAACGGTCGGGGGCAACTAAGATGCCGTTCTTAGGGGCTTTTACAGGGGTTTTCTGGTTTGCCTTTATTGGTTTAGCCGCCACGATGAGTATTGCGATCACCTCGGGAACTTATGATCCGAATAACTCAGATCCAAGTACGATTGCCAGTCGCTTGGGATTAGGTGTGCTAGCGTTGCTGGTCATTATTTTGACGAGTATGACGGCCAATGCGGTTAATTTGTTAGCGGCCGGTTCGGCTTTATCAAATATTTTTCCACGGATTCGACTACGGCCGGCGCTATGGGCTGTCACTGCGATTGCGACATTGGTCACCTTGATTCCATTAGTTATTGGGAGCTTCTTGGCAGCGTTCACGGCATTCTTGGATTATATCGGGATGGTGTTAGGCCCGATGATTGCGGTGATGTTGATCGATTATTATTGGCGCCATCATCAAAATTATGATGTGAATGAGTTGGCGAGTTCTAAGGGACAGTACTGGTATTCACATGGCGTGAACTGGATTGCCCTCGGGTGTTGGGCCTTAGGGGTAATAATTTATTTAGGATTAAAGCATATTCCATTTGTTGCGGATGTTTTAGGCGCTACCTTTATTGATATGGCAATTATTGGCTTGATTTATATGGGCTTAATGCGGATTTTCTATCCAATGAAAGCCAAATCCGTGTAACTTGGTTTACAATGGAGAAGTAAACGAAATTTAAAGGGGCGTAACTATGTTTAAATTAGATGCAATTGATAAAGTTTTAGCTGAGCTCGGCGACCACGTGGATTTTGCCACGGTTGCTAAAAAGCAATCTGACTTAGGTGTTCAACATTTTCAATACGAAGTTGCCACTGGTTCAACCACGTATTTCGGTGCGGATGGTTACCTAGTGGAACGGCGGACGAATGGATTAGGCACCAAGGTTGCGATGGAAGAAGATCCTAAGGAAGTTGCTAAAGTTGGCCAGGAATACGTTGATGGCACATTGTCATTGGCTGAAGCGGTCAAACGGTTAGCAGCTGCTGGTTGTCAAGCTTGGACGGCCAATTTAAAGCGTCACGTGATTGATTTCAGTGGCGCTGAAGGTAAGTTCATGGCAACAATTGAATTTTAAATTTCTAACGAGAGTCAGTGGTGAGATTAGCCACTGGCCTTTTTTGTAAAATGGTCAGCTAAATAATTTAAATGGAAATAAATGATAATAGACAGTTTTCGCGTAGTTATCCTATAGTGATAAACATCATAGGAGTGACCTGAGTATGATAAAAGTAATGTTAGGACTTGCCATCATCTTAATGGTTGTGGCGGGGTATTTCCGGCGGCGCTTACGTCGCGACCAACGTAACTTGATTGATTATTTGTTAAACTATCATAAAAATATGACGCCGCAACAAATTAAATCTAGTCGACACTTTATCATGCAAAGTGATTATTGGCGCCGACCAGAGTTGCAACGTGGTCATCAGCTAGCTTTGATTGGCAAAATCATTGCGGTGGCGAGTGCAATTTTAGTTGGCTTGGAACTATTAGGCTTGTTTAGTACTGCCCTGACTGCCCAGCTATGGTTCACAGAAAGTCTAGGCGGTGTGGCCGTGGGACTGGGGTTAAATATGTATGGGCATTGGCACTTTAATCGAACGTTGGCGACTTTGACGGCTGAAACGTCAGGGCAAGCAGTGACGCTGGCAACCACGCCGCATGATTTGGGCCAAACAGCTATCAAGCATCATGTTGCAATGCGGTTGGCATGGCTTGCGGTGGTAGTCTTGGGATTATTCGCCAGTGCCACCAATTTGTGGCCAGTTGGCGCATTGCGGTACCAAGCTGCTGAGTTGATCATCACCGAATTCGTACATCAGCTCAAAACCACTAAGCTCCGGCCAGAGACTAGTGACCAGCGTGTTCGGAATGATCACAAAGCAGTCCAAGTCTTAGCAACTAGTTCAACGACCAGGTTGACGGCTAATCAAACCGTCAGTTTGTTGTCGGTGTATTATGAAGCAGCCAGTCAGCAGTATTTATGGCAAATGAAGAATGGCGTAAAGGCGACCTATACTTATTATGTGGTCAAACAAAAGGCTGCCAAAGCTTATGTGATCAGACGGCAGACTGATACGGATGAGACACGCTATGTCTACTACGCCAGTGTCACCCCTAAAGGGACGGTCACCTTGTATCAATTTGACGATCCGGATGCAAAACGAACGGCATTCAATGGTCGACTGCCCAAACCAAAACTGATGGCTGATAGCACGGTTGAATTAGGCCAATTGGTGACAGCTTATCAACATCAGCGGGTCTATCGAGTGATGCAGAAGATACTCCATGCTGGTGGCGATTTACCAGCGAAATAAGTAATAAAAATAAACAATGTATGGAAACTAATTGTTGGTTTTCATACATTGTTTTATTTTTTCCGCTCAAGCGGAAAAAAGAGTAATTGTTTGCGCTTACGTAAATTGGCACAATGTACTTGTAATCAAATACAGATAGGAGTGTTCAGATATGAAAAACATTTTATTGATTTGTGGATCAGGTGCATCTAGTGGGTTTATGGCGGCCGCAATTCGTAAAGCTGCTAAAAAGGCAGGCATTGAGGTTAGCGTAAAAGCAAGTAGTGAATCTCAATTAGACGATCGGATTGATACAACCGATATCTTATTAATTGGACCACATTTGTCATATATGGTGGATGACTTAAAGAAAGAAGTCGGTGACAGAAGCATAAAGATTGCAGTTATTCCTCAAGCAATATATGGTTCATTAAATGGTCCTAAGGCATTGGAATTAATTCAACAAATGGAGGGGTGAATATAATGCATAAAATAATGGATTTTATGACCAACTCATTTGCACCAAAAGTAAATAAGATCGTGAAAAATCCATGGATTGCCGCAATTCAGGACTCGATTATGACGGCATTACCATTGGTATTTGTTGGGTCATTAATCACAATTATTTCTCTTTTACAAAATGTTTTCAAAGGAATGCCGGATTTTAGTATTATTAGTGATTTTTCATTTGGCATGTTTGGGCTAGTAGTTGCGTTCCTGATTCCGTACTACGTCATGGAAAAGAAAAAGAATAATAGTAGCAAAATTATTAGTGGTGCGACTTCGTTGGTATTATTTATGATGTTGCTTTCACCAACAATTACCAAGTCTGGAAACATTAAATTTATTATGAGTCGTTTCGGTGCAACTGGGATGTTTTTAGCTATTATTACTGGCTTAGTGGTTGCAGCTGTTATGAATTTAGCTGCAAAACATTCTTTCTTTGGAGAAGATACTGCCATTCCAGATTTTGTTATTGGTTGGTTTGATAGTCTATTACCGATTACGTTTCTATTGTTGGTCGGTTGGTTGATTACAGTTCAATTTAAGATTGATTTCTTCAATGTTGTCTTGCTGGTATTCAGTCCTTTAGCATCGATTGTTCAGAGTTATCCAGGATTTGTATTATCAGTCTTCATTCCAGTGTTCTTATATACGTTTGGTATCAGTGGCTGGGTAATGATGCCAGTCATTTATCCAGTATATATGGCTGGTTTAGCTGAAAATGCAAAGCAAGTAGCGAATGGTGGTGTTGCAACACACATTGCTACACAGGAAACTTGTTATGCATTTTCTAGCATGGGCGGTGTTGGGACAACATTAGCGTTAGCGTTTATTATGTTGCTGTTCAGTAAATCAGCTCAATTGAAGGCTATTGGTAAGGCTGTATTCGTACCTTCACTATTCAATATTAATGAACCATTGGTATTTGGTGCTCCCATTGCATTTAATCCTTATTTGATGGTACCGATGTGGATTAATAGCATCCTGATTCCAACAATTGTGTATATTTCAATGGCTTGGAATTGGGTTGCTATTCCAACCAAGACATTCTTGCTTTGGTATATTCCATATCCAATTACATCATATTTGGCCACACAAGATTGGCGTGCAATCGTATTAGCAGTAATTATTTTTGCAATTTCTTGGATTGTATTTTGGCCATTCTTTAAGGCATACGATAATTCATTAGTAGTTAAAGAGAAAGAAGAAATGTCACAACAAACAGTTGTTTCAGATTAGAGGCTTAAGTATGAAAAAAGTAGAAGAAGAACCATTAAATGATGATCTTGATATGCTCTCAATGAATATTTTAGTTCATGCGGGAAATACGCGTGATGCAGTAGTAAAAGCTCTGGAAGCTATCGAAAACAAACAATTTTCGATAGCAAATGAATTCTTAGCAACTGCTCACCAAGAAATTGTAATAGCGCACGGTTTACAAACTGATACGCTTCAAGAAGAAGCTAACGGTAACCAAATCCGGTATTCAACCTTGTTTTGCCATGCTCAGGATACCCTGATGACAGCACAAAGTGAATTACTGATTGCGGATCATTTAGAGAAAATTGTTGTAAGTATTACTGAAAAATAACTATGTAGGAGGAACTAAAAATGAATTATAAGATGCCAACAAACTTTTTGTGGGGTGGTGCCATTGCTGCCAATCAAGCTGAGGGTGGCTTTGGAATTGATGGTAAAGGAATCAGTTTAGCAGATATCCACAAATATGAACCTGATTTAACAAATGCAGAAATTTCAGCAAAACAAATTAAAGGTGTTTCAACGGCAGATATCAAGCAACATTTAGCAGATAAAGATGGCTATTATCCCAAACGCTCAGGGATAGACTTTTATCATACGTATCCACAGGACCTGAAGCTATTGGCAGATATGGGATTCAAAGCGTTTAGAACATCAATTGATTGGACTAGAATTTTCCCAACAGGTGATGAGACTGAGCCTAATGAAGCGGGACTTAGCTACTACGATCATTTAATTGATAAAATTATTGAATTGGGAATGGAACCGATTATTACGATTTTACATTATGAAACACCGCTGAATATCACAACCAAGTATGGAGGCTGGAATAACCGAAGGGTCGTGGACTTATTTGTAAAGTATGGTGAAACTGTCCTGAAACGTTATCAAGGTAAGGTAAAGTATTGGATTGCAATCAATCAAATTAATTTAATTCAATTTGAACCATTTAACTCGACTGCAATTCCTTATGATACTGTTGATAATTATTCAGAAGCTGCTTATCAAGCCGTTCATAATCAATTTGTTGCTAGTGCAAAGTTAGTTGAAATTGCACGAAAAATTAATCCGGACATGCAAATTGGGACAATGGTGGCTGATAGCACCGCATACCCATTCTCTTGTGATCCAGATGACGTTGAACTAGCACTGAAGCGCAATCGGATGGAGTACTTCTATACGGATGTTCAGTTTGAGGGTGCGTATCCGAAATATGCATTGAATTATTTTGCAGATCATAATATTGATTTGAATATTCAACCTGGTGACTTGGACTTGTTAAGTAATAATACAATGGATTTCTTAGCAATTTCTTATTACTACTCACAAGTGGTAGATGCTAAGCGCAATACGATGGATCCAGCATCTGTTGTGAAAAATCCTAATATTAAAGCTAATCCTTGGGGCTGGGGTGTTGATCCTAAGGGGTTATATAATACACTATCTCAAAATTGGGATCGGTATAAAAAGCCGATTATCATTGCTGAAAATGGTTTCGGAATGTATGACAAGCTAGAAGATGGCACAGTCCATGATGATTATCGGATTTCATATCTTTCACAACATATTGCGGCGATGGAAGCAGCAATGGAAGACGGTGTGGATGTTATTGCCTATTTAGCATGGGGACCGATTGATATCATTAGTTGTTCCACTGCTCAAATGGCAAAACGATATGGTTTCGTATATGTTGATTTAGATAATTTTGGGAAAGGATCTGGAAAGCGAATTAAGAAAGACAGTTATTATTGGTATCAAAAAGTTATCAGTAGTAATGGCGTAGACCTTTAGTTATTTAATAATAACCAGTTTGGGGGAAGAATATGTCAAAACGAGATGTTGAAGTATTAAGTTATTTGAAAGCACATGTTTATAAATGGACAAGTGCCAAAGAATTGGCTGAACGTTTTGAATGTACAACTCGTACCATTAGAAACGTCATAAATAGGCTGAATAATGAATATGACGATTGTATTTCTTCCGGGAGAAATGGCTATAAATTTAATAAGAAAAGTTCCACCACAGCGGTTAAGGTATCGACTAGTGATGAGCGTATTACAAAGTTGCTGATGGCATTAATACATGACGGTAGTCAAGGCATTAATTTGTATGATTATGCTGATCAAATGTTTGTTTCTGATGCTGTTATCCGAACTGATATAAATAAATTGCAAAAGAAAGTTGAAAGTTATGATGTTTATATTCAAGGGAATGAATTCAATTATCGTTTAATTGGAAGTGAACGCGCTAAGCGTAAATTGATCCTTGGAATACTATACGATGAGGCTAACTTTCAAGATAATGTTCGTAAAAGTATTCAAAAGTTGATAGAAGATATTCCGTTAGTTGATCTTCAAAAGATAATTAAAAAAGCTGCTCAGACCAAAGGGCTAACTATTAATAATTATGCTCTTAATAATATTGTGTTACATTTTGCAATTGCATTACAGCGTATTCAACAAGGAAATGATATTCCTGAATCAGCCGATACAGTTAAATTGCCAACCGAGGAGGCTGTTGTTAGTGAGATAGCAGTACAGTTAAAAAGAAATTATGGTATTGAACTACCTAATCCTGAAATGCAGCAATTGTCGATCTTATTTGTCGGCAATCAGGATGTTGCTGATGATCATGCTGTAGTAAATATCGAAACACTTATTCAACCTAGAATAAAAGCGGCGCTCAAAGCAGCATTGCACGAAGCTGAGCAAAATTATTTTTTGGATTTATCAGATGAGGATTTTTTTACAAAGTTGGCAATTCATGTTCAAAATTTATCACGTCGCTTTGCGGTTGACCACTTCAACAGAAGTACTAGTCTGCTTGATATTAAAACAACTTATCCACTGATTTATGATATTTCTGTGTATCTAGCTGTTTCATTAAATCAAAAACTGGCTATTACTTTTACTGAAGATGAGATAACTTTTATTGCATTGCATTTAGGAGCGTATTTAGAGCAAAAAAATAGGCAACAGTTACTAAAGGTCTATTTAATTACCGATGTTTATGATGATATAAGAAAATCGTTGGTAGATAAGATTAAATATTTATATTCAGATGAAATTCGTATTTTCTCGGTGTCTTCTTTGGTGAATACGGAAACAGCAAGTCAGGCTGATTTGGTAATTAGTACAGTTCATAGTATCCATCAACTTGATAAACCAGTATTGATGGTTCATCCGTTTTTAACACAAGCTGATCAATCATTGATTAGGCGTCAAATTGGTGTAGCCAAGCAACTGAAGTTTATGCCCCGGCTAATTAATCATATTCAAGAGTATATGACGGAGAATGTATATTTTGATGATGTAGATGCAATGTCTAGGCAAGATATACTGACATATTTATTAGGTGCCTTACAACAACAGAAGTATATTTCTGATGGCTTTGGTCAAGCGGTAACTAAACGTGAAAATATGTCGTCAACAGGATTTCCATCAGGTGTGGCAATTCCTCATGCATTTAGAATGGATGCACTTAAAAACTTTATTGCTATTTATCGCTGTTCAAAACCTGTGATGTGGCAATCCCAACCTGTAAAAATTGTATTTTTAATTGGGATTAACCGGGCAGGCGCTCAGCAATTCAATGATATCTTTGAAGCGCTGGTCAATGTTCTGAGCGAGCCGATAAATGTTAATCAACTTGCTGAAACGACTTCTTATGAACAGTTTTTAAACTTACTAAAACAACAGTTGGAAATGGAAAACGTAGGTGAAGTGTGAATGTTAAAAAGAGTAAGTTGATCAAAAAGATCATCTATACAATTATTGGTAGCATGGTTTGTGGCGTTGGTGTCAAATTAATAGTAGTAGCTGATTCAGGTTTTGATTCGATTAGTACGTTGATTTTGGGAATTATGAATCAGATTCAATCATGGTCAAGTATTAGTTTTGGAACATGGAGCCAAATTCTAAGTGTAATATTCCTGATAATTACCTTCTTCTGGAATCGTTCACTACTTGGGATTGGCAGTGTTATCAATGGGTTAACGGTTGGTGCAACAGTGAATATGCTAAGCCCCGTATTTGAGAATTATGTAACGACTAAGTTTGACTTAATTGTTTCAGTAGTTGGGTTTGGACTAATGGCACTTGGGACGGCTATTTACTTGGCCTCAAATTTAGGAAGTGGGCCAACCGAAGCGCTTATGAATTGCTTAGTTAATCATTTTGGTTGGTCATTACGATATGCCCGAATCCTTTTAGACTCTAGTTTTATTGTTTTAGGATTCCTGATGGGGGCCAAAGTTGGGTTTGCAACCTTGATAGCAATGTTTGGTCTAGGACCAATGATTCAATTATTTTTAAAAAATATCAAAAGTGTTTTTCCACATGCATCTATCAATAATAGTTAGCAAAAAAGCCGGACATTGTTTCGACTTTTTTTAGTTTCAGTGCGGTGATCAAGGTGTCGCTTATACGGTGGGTGCCGGCTATGAATGGGGTGCTAAGGCTAATGATGTTGGGGACACATCAACTGCCAATAATGCCCACTTTCTGGTTCATCAAGCACGGATAAAACGAATAATAGTGGAGTGACTAACAAAATGCGGCCTTCAAGCAGCGGCATCCAATTCTTGGTAAACTATTACCACAAACTAATTCAGTTGGTAATTCACCATTGATGTGGCTCGGGTTAGTTATGTTACTCATTACTATCGCGGTACCGCTCCCCAGTAGTAAATGGGGGCGGCGTTAAGATGAAAAAAGTCAATACAATTTTGAAAAAAGTCTTAATTGTCTTCATGGTGATGACATTAGTACTGACTTCTTTTGCAGGCTCAGCGGAATTTGTTTCGGCACATCGCCGTGGAGTAACTCACTCACGTAAGCACGTTGTTCGGCGCCATGCGAGTGGACATGCGAAAAAGTCGCATCGTGCCAGACGCGTAACCAAGCGGCGCGTAGTTCGACGGAAAGCGCCAAGACGACGCAAGGTCGCAGTTCGGCGTCGTAAAGCGGTCCGTCATGCTGGGGTGCGTAGGAAGCAGCGCAGCACCAAAGCGACGGCGTGTTGTGCGTAAGAAACGAGCCACTAAGAAACGGAAGAAAAAGAAGTAATCAGCCAAGAAACGAAAAGCTACGCCAAAGAGGCGCAAGAAAACAGTCAAGAAACACCAAGCCGCAAAGAAAAAGAAAATTGCTAAGAAACGGAAAGTTTCACATTCGAAGAAGCGCCAAATGACTAAACACAGACCCGCGATCAAAAAGAAAAAATCAAGTGGCAGTGCATTAATGTCTACGATTAGTCGTAAGACCGGGATCAGTAAGAGCCTAATTTCGATGGTGGGGGACTTTGTTGGTTACAATGACCTCTATACCATGTTTACTGGTAAAGATGCAACGACTGGCAAAAAACGTTCACGATGGTTGGGTGCGGCATGGACAGCTTTTAATTTTATTCCGATATCCAAAGCTGCAAGAGTCGCAAAAATCGCCAAGTTATTAGTGACCGCTCGAAAGACTGAAAAAGTGTCGAAAGATATTAGAGTTGGGCATTTGGCAACGAAAGCTGTGACCAAACGAACAGGTGAAACGGCGGCAAAGAAGGCCGCACAGAAGCGAGCCGAGCAGCTGGTCAAGCAACGAAAGAAAGCTAAACCAGTAAAAGCCAAGAAGACTAAAACACTTGGCCGCCGGGTGATGAGTAAGAAAGCTTATAAGCAGAAGTACGGTAAGAAAGTAACTAAGAAACAAAAGAAGTTCAATAAAAAGAAGCAAGCAAAACGGGATCGTAAGCAAGCTTATGCACGGAGTAAGAGTAGGACTAAGAAGAAAGTAGCTGTCAAGAAGCCTCAGCTTGTTACTAACGCATTGTTGCAACAGTTGAAGGCAAAGGGAGTGAAATATTCGGCCAAAGACGTTCTCATGGTAACGAAAAACTCAGATGGTAAGTTAATGTGGCTTGAAAAGGGAAGTAGTCGAGCCGGATTGAAGCATATACAGCAGCGGCATGCACGAGAATTTAAGGAAAGGGGAATAGCACAGAAGGATATCCCAAGAGCCTTAGATAGAGCTATAAAGTCTAAACCAATAAAAAGCGGTGCAAGTAAGGTTGGCCCATACTCAGAGTATAGGGTTGATGGAAAAAATATCGGATAGTTTATGGAACAAATGGTTTTATAGTCACATTCTTTCCAATTTGAAGTAGTGAAAAAGAGGTGTTTTATATGTATAAACTGTTATCAATTCAACAAGATATGATTACAAGAGTGGTAGATTTAAAAAATATGAAAACCCAAACTATTGAAACGTGTTTTGATGATTCGGCTTCTGTAAGCATTGATAAGACTTTTGAATTTATGAAGGTTGGTGGTGTATATGAATGCAAACTTGCATTATTTGGTAGTGTTAGAAGAATGAATGCTGGCGATTGGCAGGAATATACAATTGTGGAAGATAGCGTCATTATTGGTAATGCGCTGTTTGTCCAGGTGCAGCTTGAAAATGATACTTACTATATACATCAAGAGCAAGTATTACCATATCTTTCATCTGAGAAGCTGATGTTTGAATGTGCTAGAAAAGATTTAATACAAGTGGATGGAATGATAAATGAGGGGTTATATGACTGGATTATATGAGTTTGAAAGTAGGAATAACGATATTAGTTGAATTGACTGGAGCTACTACATTCTGGAAAGATGAAGGTGTTAGATGGTGATTATTCTTATCATAATTGGATTAATTTTTGCGGCCGTTACCATTGGCCTAGGTTATTGGAGTTATATATTAGGAAAACAGCAGAAAACTAACTTTACGGGTAGCATCATTCCGTTAGGTTATTTTATCGTTCGGGCAATATTTGCTGTAACAATGGGTGATGGAACGCGAGAATTACTGACGAGCTTAGTAGGTAGTTTGGTAATTGCGTTGATTTATATTTGGCTGTTTAGTTGGGGAAAACAACGTACACACTAATGTCAGAAAAAGTGGAATCAAGTAATATATTGTAACCACTTTTCTGATCCTACATAGTCGAATCAAAAAGGTAGGGTAGAGAACTCCTGTACGGAGGACTTATCCTGCCTTTTTGATTTAATACCCAGCGTGATGGTATTGGCGACTCAAACGCCGTTCAACTGAAAATAAAGCTAATGGATTCATTTTGCGTAATTGGTCCGAATCGTAACGCATGACGAGTTGTTCCGAACTATTAACCGTGACTTGGTGAACGCCATTAAAACTTTCCAGTGCTTGCAAAACTTGGGCTTGTAGCTCCGGATGTTCAGGCCAAACTGGCGATGTCAGCATCACCAGACCATGTTCAGGATGTTGCATTGTAATCTGGTACTTATTGAGATATTTGTTAAAAACATCGGCTGGATTCATCATCAAAAAGCGCTCCTTAAATACTGGTCCAAAGTGGAATCGCGGCCCAGATGAAGAAGCCTGCGACCCCAGCAGCGGCAATGCCAGCTAATAACCAAATGGTGGCCATTAATTTTTGAACTTGGTGGAAGTAATAACCAGTGAGGCCCCAACAAATGAGCGCTAGAATAGCACTGGTTCCGATAATCAGATTAATTATAATTTCCATTAAAATTTAAATGCTCCTTGTCTAACGTTACCTCCCCATTGTGGCGGATAGCTGGCAAAAGTGCAATCAAAAAAACGTTGGGTTTCAAGCGACCCAACGTTTTTTAATCAAATTGATTTAATTTTCTTCAGCAGGTGATTGGTGAGCTGATTCAGCCGCACGTTTTTCTGCTAAGGGATCGATTGATTTCTCAGGTTTGTTGCTGACAAGCATCGAAACAAAGAAACCTAGGACAGATAACGCCAAGGTGAACCAGAAGCCATAGTGAACACCATGCACGAAGGCAGTTGAGCCACTCGCATGACTAGCAGCTTGACCAATCCCCAACAAACTTGTGGCAATGGCAGTTGCCAAAGCGCCCAGAATTTGTTGCAAGGTATTTAAAATCGTACTACCATCTGCGGCAACCGGACCATGCAAAGCATTTAGTCCGTAAGTTTGGGCTGGTGACATCGCTAACGGTGCCCCAATCATTAAGATGATATGCGCTAAAACGACGTACCAGTAAGCCGAATGTGTTGTAGTGAAAATAAGCATCAAGGCACCGACAAAGCTGATTGCAAAACCAATCTGCGTTAAATATTTGGCACCATAATTATCGAAAAGACGACCGGCGGTGGCGGAAACAATCGCATTAACAATCCCACCAGGTAACATTAAAATTCCAGTCATGGCAACGGGAGCTACCAGACCTTTTTGCCAGTACATCGGTAATAGATACATTGACGACATGATAATCCCAAAGTCAATCATAACGAGCACAGTCCCGACACTGAACTTTTTGAAGCTAAACGCCCGTAAGTTCAGAATGGGTGTGTCTAAGTGTAATTGACGATGACAGTAGAAGTACAGGGAGATGATCCCAACGACTAGTGCGATTAAGACCATTGGACTACCCCAACCTTTGTCACCGGCTAAACTAGCCCCAATGACTAAACCACCGAAGCCGATGGATGATAAAATAATTGATAAAATATCAACTTTGGGCTTGGTGACTTTGGAGACATTTTGCATGAACATGATGGTAATAATCAGCGCAATTGCTAACAATGGGACGAACAACCAGAAGATCCAGTGCCAAGAAAGGGCACCTAAGATTAAACCAGCCAAAGTCGGTCCTAAAGCCGGTGCAAACATGATAACTAGGCCAACGAATCCCATGGCGGCACCCCGTTTTTCAGGTGGGTAAACAGCTAATAGGACGATGAAAATCAGTGGCAGAATCAAGCCAGTCGCGATGCCTTGAATCATTCGGCCAATCAGCAGTAACGCAAAGTTACCAGCTAAGGCTGAAACGATGGCGCCGACAATAAAATCGCTTAAGGCGAAGATAATCAGTTGTCGGGTAGTAAAATGTTTCGTTAACAGACTTGATAATGGCAAGACGATGCCGACCATCAGTAGATAACCGGTAACGAGCCATTGAATTGTCCCAGTATTGACGTGTAATTGTTGTTCTAATTGAGGAAGGGCGATATTCAGTGCAGTTTCGCTGAACATTCCCACAAAGCCTCCGAGTAATAGCCCAATCATAATTAGATTAGGATTTGAATGTGACTTGGTTTGCATGCTAAATTTCTCCTTTTTCCGTACAGTAGACACAATAGGTCACTGTACCAGAAAAAGGCGCGCTTCGTAAGTGATTTCTGAAAAAAAGTTTTAACATTTCTGAAATAAGTGGTTAAGTTCGAGCGTCAAATTGATGGCCACACTTCGGACAAGTCACGCGAATACGGCCGTGATGACGTGGAATCCGGATGCGCTGTTGACAATTTTCACAATGAAAGAAACGATAGTGCCAATGCTGCGATACCTGATAGCCTAATCGGGTAAAAGGCCATATAAGTGGAAACCAGAGATGTTGAAAGCCACGATTGATGGCAACTTGTGTGTAGATCTTCTTGGAAAAGAGTCGCCAGTAACTCAACAATAATAGTAGTAAGGCAATGAGCGCGAGCCAAGTGACTTTTGGAAAGAAACTTGCGACAATTAAGAGTAGGGCGAAGTTGTTCAGAAATTTATTTAAAGTATCATTTTGACCGTAGCGGCCAATCATAAACTGTTGTAGTCGTTGTAAAAATTTAGAATTTGGTTTCATTAATAGGGGACCTCCAAGTGAGCTGATGGCATATCCTAACATACTTACTGCTAGTCGGCAATTTGTAAACATTTATGAGTACTTTTCTGAAAAGTCAGTGTATACTAAGAACTATTCTAAAAAAGGTGGGGCCCGGATCATATGACAACTAAACAAAAAATCACGCAAGCGATGGTTTTAGACGCGATTAGTCGGGCGGCTCTGACCTTAGATCGTGCCGATCCAGCGCAAGCTCAGTTACAGCAATTATTAAATGAATTTCGCAGAACGTTACTACAGACTAACGGGCAAACGGCTACGACTGTTTTGTATCAAAGCAAGTTAGTCGGGTATTTATTACAACATACGGCGGATTACCCAACGACGGTCACGACACTAATGACGTTGTTAGCGCAATTCGTCAAACAGACCAACTAAGGGTTTCAACTAATAATGGGTTGAACCCTTTTTTATTTGGTCGGTATCAGGACCCTGTTACGATCAGTTTAATAGTGTATATATGTGGAAAAGAGTGGCTTATGTATCAGCCTAAAAGCGATCGTTATTTTAGGTCTTAATTATAGTTTTTTTTATTATAAAATGTGACGATCCATTAACGAAAGGCAAGCGGTATCTTCGTCGGGTCATCATTTATATAAGGGCTAGTCAAGGGCCTCACGGAATTCAGTTAAAGTCAAAATTTGTCACTGACGCCAAGGATACAAAGATAGTAATCTTTGCTAACTTTGTGGATATTAATATATTTATGATTATATTATAAATAATATCTGTTGAATTATATTGACTGGTTGTGGTACATTATAAATGAACAAAGTGCTTATCTATTGACTAGAGTAATTAATTGTATTTATCAATGGATAAACGTGATTGTTGTCAAAACAGGCTAATAAGCTGTTTTGGGGCCAGACGTATTAGCAAATCGTATAGATGTTGACAGTTTTATGTCTGAATAAGCGATTTAATCAAGGATATTTAGTTTGCAGAGTGGATTTGAAACGGGGGAACTAGAATCATGAAGCAAGACCAAAATAACAAATTATATTATAAAATGTACAAAAAAGGACGCTTCTGGATCTTTGCCGGAATGGCAGTTGTTACCATGAATATGAGTGTGGTAACGAGTCATGCTGATGCCACAACTCAAGCAAGCTCAGAACCAGCGACTAGTTCAACGAGTAAAAAAAGCGTCACTAGCCAGTCACAAGTTGTGTTGCAAAGTAGTGCTACGCCGAGTCAGCCCAGCGGTGCGAGTGATGCAAGTTCAGCCGAAGGTGTGTCTAAAACGGCAACAGCGACTTCCAAAGCAACGGCAACAACGACTGCTAAAGAACAGCCAGAAAAAGATAGTGAAACTGGCACGCAAGCGCAATCAGTTGAAAGTTCGTCAAGTTCCGAGACTAAGTCGACGTCAAAAGTAACGACATCAGTGGTTAGTGATGTGAAAGATACAACGGTCACTAACGAAGAGACGGATAAGCTGGCACCTGTTAGTGACGAACCAGCGGCAACAACTAAGCCTGAGAGCACACTTCCAGTTGAGAATGGTGATACGGCTAAAAAAGTTGTCACGACAGTTGAGGCACCAGTGACGGATCTGACTTCAGAAAATGAGACTAATGAGTTTAACAATCAGTTAACCCTGAATAAGATACAGGAGACAACGAACAATGCGATCGGTGCCATGGCAGTTCAAAATCTTTCAAGAGCGGCTTTAGTTAAGGCTGCTACCGTGAGGGAAGTAGCATCTGGTAATTGGGGGACGAGTCAATGGCGCTTAACTAGTGATGGTGTCTTAACGATTGGTTCCGGAACACTTACTGATGGGATGGCACCCTGGGCAGGTAATCAGGTTTTACCGAATGGTACCAAAATTCGTGCAAAAATTAGTAAAGTTATTATTGAACCTAATGTTATTGCGGGAGCTAATTTAAATTCGATATTTTTTAAATATAATAATGACCCAGGCAACGTTCCTTTAACCGATATTGAAGGATTGGAAAATCTTGATGTGTCACATGTGACGGATATGTATGGTGCTTTCAGTGGTGATAGCGTTTCAGATTTTTCTGGTGTGAAAGATTGGGACACTAGCAATGTAACTGATATGATGTCGATGTTTTCCTCAACGCTAGTTACAGATAGTAGCAAGCTTCCAATTGGTAATTGGAATGTTGGTAAAGTTGACACTTTCAACATGATGTTTCAGAATACGCCACTAACTTCGTTGGACTTAAGCCATTGGAACGTTGGCGCCGGTGGACAAGCGCTTTCGCTTGGTGGGATGTTTGCTTTTTGTACGAACTTACAATCTTTAAATGTTTCTGGTTGGAATACAAGCCATGCCACCCAAATTGCCAACTTGGTTTCAGGTGATAAACAACTGACAACACTAGATCTTTCTGATTGGGATTTACGAAGTGTTACCGGTGGTGCATCTGCGCTTGCTGGTACTACTAATCTGAAGTCATTAACGTTAAATGAAAACTCACGTTTAATGTTTTACGTTAAGGCATTAGACTATTACGCTAATGTTGGTCTCCCAGACGTACCTACTGAGACAAAGACTTGGCAAAGCACAACTGGTGGTGACACCTATACGAGTGCGCAATTAATGGCCTTATACAGTAGCGGGAATAGTACTTTTCCAGCTGGTAAGATCACTTATGTTTGGTCGCCAGTACCTAAATCACAAATCAAGACCAAAGATTTAACCTTTATTGCTGGTCCTGACGTAGGATGGGGTCGTAAACAAAGTTTGTCCGAGCTTATTGATGGTAACGGCCAAAATTTACTTGACTATGACGATATTAGTCAGTGGGTTCAGATTTTTAGTGTGAACGGTGATGAAAATGTTCATAGGATAGATGTGCATACTCCAGGACTAGGTAACCGTGACTATAGTGTTGTTTTTGTATTTACCGATAGCTATGGCTACGTGCAATACGCCACCACTACTGTTCACGTGTTAGAGAGCAAAGCGAGCTTGACAGTTGTGCCGGAGACAACCATTAGTGTTGGTAGTCAAGCTAATTGGAACAACTTAACCAACATCACCGCTGCTACCGATGAAGCCGGCAATCCAGTCACTGATTTGTCAGGATTAGCGATTACGGCCAATACCCAACCTGATTTAACTAAAGCCGGTGACTATCCGGTCACGTTGACTTACAAGGATGGGGTTGGTGCACCGCATACCTACACAATCACGGTTCACGTTGTCGAAAATAAAGCTACTATAACGACCGAGCCAGAAACAATTGTCGCTGGCCCTAAAGCCGTCTTTGATTTGAAAGCGGCGATTAAAGGACTTACCGACGTCAATGGTGAAGCCGTTGATGTTGATCAAGCATTAGCTGACCAGCACCTGGTTGCGGATTTGAGTCAATTGGACCTTTCGAAGACCGGTGATCAACTGGTTAAAGTGACTTACACGGATACTACTGGCACTAGTCACGAAGCGACAGTGACCGTGCATGTTGTTGCGACTAAAGCTGATATACAAGCAAACGGGACAACGGTTGTTACCGGGCCAAGTGCGTCTGTTTGGCAGGCGGCAGACAATTTTGTCGGTGCTAAAGACGCTGATGGTCAGGCGCTGACTTTGGACGATCTTGAAGTCACTGGTAATGTTGATACGACAACGCCTGGCGAGTATACCGTTACTTATCGCTATATTGATAAGGCTGGTAATGATCTAAACAAGACTGTCACGGTTAAAGTCCATGCTTCTCAAGCAGCGGTAGTGGCGAAAGATGCCACGGTTACTGCAGGGGCGACGGCTAAATGGACGCCAAATGACAGCTTTGTCAGTGGCACTGACGCTGATGGTCATGCACTGACCTTAAATGATGTTCAAGTGACTGGAACTGTTGATATGGCAACACCTGGAGCGTACACAATCACGTACCAATATACGGATGTCGCTGGTAACGTGGTGAACGCAAAGGCCAAGGTAACCGTTGTTGCGGCAACTGATCCGAATACTGATGATAACGACAGCACTGGCACTGGTGATCAAATTGATCCTGATCAACCAGTAACGCCTACTGATCCAGCTGAGGCAGTTACACCGGCGACTAAACCAAGTGGTGCGAAATCAGATCAGGTGATAACGATGGCTGACCGCATTCAAATTGACCCAGAACAGCCAATGTCAGTTGCTGATAAAATGGGAACTGGACGGATTTTGCCAGCCAAACAGGCTACAGAATCACAGGCTAAATCCGTTTCGACGTTACCGCAGACCGATGAAGTTCAATCTAATTCCAAGCAGGCTCTCGGAATGACTTTGTTAACATTGACTGGACTGACTGGTTTATTGGGATTAGCTCGCAAACGTCGTCATAATTAAAGTATTAGCAAAAAGGACAGCTGCGGCTGTTCTTTTTTGTCGTAAAATAAGTAGTTTAATTAAAAAACATAAGATAATAAGTTAAATGATAAACAGGTAAATATTAGTTTGGATTGTTGCTTTATTTAAGCCGTTTATGATACATTCATTATAGATAAGGTACTTATTTATTTATGGGTATTATTAATAAATCTAACTAACAAACTAATCGGATGCAAGTAATTCGACACTGTATTAGTCGTTATAACGAGGTAATTAATAACATGAGATTTAAGTAAGCATTACAGCAACTAGTTACTGTCAACATGTCATTTGGATGGGGAGAACGAACATGCAAAATAAACGTAATGATAAAATGGTTTATAAAATGTACAAAAAGGGTCGCTTTTGGGTATTTGCTGGCGTGACTTTAGCAGCGGTGAATTTTAGCACGATTGCTAGTCAAGCTGAAACGTCACCTTCAACTGAACCTGAACCGACAACGAATCAACCAATGGCTTCAAGTAAGCTTGAACAGAAAGAAGTCACTTTGAAGGCTGGGACAAGTGATCAAATTACTGATCAGAGTAACAGCAAAAATGAAAGCGATGCCACTGTGGTGCCAACTACAAAAGGTACCCAACCGGCTCCCAAGGTGGCGACACCAGCTGCTGACAAGCAAATAACCAGTCAGCCAGCTAATCCGACACCTAAACCAGCGGAAGCTGATGTGAGTCGACCTGAAACACCGGCAAGCCAGCCAGAAACAATTGTTCAGCCTTCAGCATCAGCAGTGGTGGAAACGAGTCCAGCGCCACCTGTGGAAGCTGCGTCACAACAGACACCACGGTCAAATTTAGCACGTGCAGACGTGACCTATCCGTACTCGGGCACGTTACAAATTGATGGTGGTAGTGAATGGACCTTAGATAGTGATGGCGTTTTGACGATTCATGCTGGAAATGTTGGTAGCATTGCCAAGGCCAGCACGCTGTCTTGGTATAATCAACGGAATCTGATCACCAAGGTGATTATTGATGGACCGGTTGTCGCCGGAAGTGATTTTAGTAATGTCTTTTCACAACGGGGGACATACGGCAAAAAAATTAGTAGTATTGAAGGTTTAGAAAACATCGATACTTCGCAAGCCACGAACATGAGCTATTTATTCACCAGTACGAAAATTGCGGATTTTTCTGGTCTGTCAGGGTGGAAAACCGGTAATGTCACGAATATGACCGCGATGTTTTCGGACATTGCCGTGGCGACTCAGATTCCTGTTGAAAATTGGGATGTTAGCAGAGTGGTTGATTTTGACAATTTATTTAGTGGTGTCGGCGTCCAGACGTTAGACTTGAGTCAATGGCAAGTCGGTAAAAACATCGCTGCCGGAACTAAAGTCTCATTGGGTGGGATGTTCCGTAATTGTGTTAACTTAATCAGTATAAACGTGACCGGTTGGGATACGAGTACGACGAGCCAGATTGCCAATCTCTTTGCTGGAGATAGTCGTTTGACGGCATTGGACATTGCGAGTTGGGATTTGCGGAACGTCACTAGCGCTTCGGCATTCATGAGCGTGTTTGAGTCAACGAGCAGCCTGAAAGAACTCACATTGGGCGCAAATACGCGTTTGATGGCGGGCGTTAATTTGCCAAACGTGCCAACACAAGCCGGGACTTGGCAAAATAAAGCGGCGACGGGAGCTACCGACCCGGCATATACCAGCGCTGAGTTAGTGGCCCTGTACACTGGAAACTCGGTGCCTAGTGCAGCCACAACTTATATCTGGTCGCCAGCTTCGAGTGCTGCCCTCACGGCCAAAGATGTAACGGTGGTGGCCGGTCCTAATAGTAATTGGTCCGCTAAAGATAGTGTGGCTAAAATTGTAGATGCTGATGGCAACGAGTTAGATTTAAATGCAGTTGATGTTAATGGTTTGGTCAAAGTGACAAGTGTTAATGGGGATTCAAACGTGACGACCATTGATGCGTCGATTCCGAATAAGACCTACACGGTCGTGTTAACTTATACGGATGCTAACGGCATTGAAAAACAAGCTACCTCCACCGTGACCGTGACACAAAGTCAGGCAACCTTGGTGGGTCAACCTTCCACGGTTAAAATGGGACCTAATGCCAGTTGGGACGTCAGTCAAGCGGTTGACCAAGTGAAGTCCACCAACGCGGCTGGTCAACCGCTGACGGCTGCTGAATTGGCAACGGTGACGGCAACGGGGTTGGATCTCACCACGGCTGGTGAACAAACGGTAACCCTATCGTACACGGATAAGTACGGCAATGTGGTCACGACAACGACGACGGTAACGGTGGTCGCAACGCAAGCCAGCTTAACGACTAAACCGGTGACGGTAGTGGCTGGTCCCAATGCCAAATGGTCATGGACTGATAGTGTGACGGCAGCAATGGATTTTGATGGCCAACCAGTAACTGATTTGAGCAATTTGACCGTGAACGTCGATCGAGAACCTGATTTAACCAAAGTCGGTGACCAGACGATTACACTGAGCTACACCGATAGCGAGGGGAATGTTCAACAGTTTGAAACTGTTATTCACGTGGTTGCCAGCAAAGTCACTTTAGAAGTGCAAGATACCACAGTGATTGCCGGACCACAAGCAACTTGGTCGGCAGCGGATAATTTTGTCAGCGCCACGGATGCAGATGGCCAGTCGCTGAGTGTTACCGATGTTCAGGTTACTGGCAAAGTCGATGCCACTAAGACTGGTGATTACCAAATTACGTATAGTTACACTGGGACAGATGGCAATCAAGTTACAAAAACAGTGACAGTGCATGTGGTCGCGAGTCAAGCTGGTATCGAAGTTAAAGATAGTCAACTAAAAGTTGGAACGGACTGGACGGCGGCTGATAACTTAGCTGGGGCAACCGACGCCAATGGCCAAGCGCTCTCATTTAAGGATTTAGTAGTTACAGGCAGGGTGAATACGAACCAGGCCGGGACTTATCAAATCACTTATCAATATACGGATACTGCTGGCAATGTCGTGACGGCGACAGCGACAATTACGGTTAGTGCGGATTCAGAAGAACCGGGCGACAATGGTAATGGTACCGGTGATAACAATAATGGCGATGGTGACCTTATTAATGAAGGCAATGGCGGTGGGACCACCAATCCTGGTAATAATGGTGGTCAGTCCAATGGTGATGGCGACATGATTAATGATAGTTCTAATCAACAACCTGCTAAAACTTTACCAGAACAGGTAGCGGCTGATCCGGCAACGGCATTACAATCAGCACCGACTAACGTAACAGTTGGTAATTTACCGAGAACGAACGAAGTTAAGCCAACCTCATGGCTAGCAGCGCTGGGAATTAGTTTGTTAGCAATTCTAGGTGCCGCTGGGTATCGTCGGCGACATTAACTAAAGTATCAAAAACATCAAAAATGTCGCAGCACCAGTGACCGTTACATCAAAAGTAGACTTGCCAATTTCAGCGCTCCGTCAGTCAAAATCGGTGTGCGGTGGGGGGGCGGTGCCAGCCGAAGTGCGGTCTGGCGCCTCAATTCCAAGCCGACAAAACACGTCTTTGAATTGCCTCGCGAGATTAGTCTGCCAAGAACGCTGACTAATCTCGCTGACACTGCACACCGGTTTCGACTGACTCCGCTAAGTGTAAATAACAGATTTATAAGAAAGAATCACTGATTAGCAGCAACAACCGGAAACGGCAGTAATCGCCTAGTTCTTTACAGCTTGATTGTTGACGTAGTGACGCAGATACAGGATTTTTAACTTTTAGACATTAACTAAACGAGGCTCCGATTGCCGTTGTTACTGACGGAATCGTAGCCTTTTTGTTTTGACTATGGTATTGATGACTTGAAACGCTATAGCTATTTATAGCGCTACATAAAGTGATAACCGGGGATTTTTAGTTGTCCATATGCAAAAAAGTGATTCAGTTATCATAGGTTTGGCGCTATGATAAAGAAGACAATTAGTTGCAATCTCTCGTTTACGGTTGTAAACTATACTAAATCTTATTGAAACCGAGTATTGAGAAAAAATAACTTGAAAGGTGGCCATTCAAATGGAAGCACAAACACAATTAGAGATTAGTGATGCTGAATGGGAAGTCATGCGAGTCACGTGGACTTTGGGCAGTGTGACGAGTAGTCAGATGGCGGAAATCATGGCTGAGAAGATGGGCTGGAAAACGGCGACAGTCAAGACGTTATTAGGGCGCTTGATTAAAAAGGGTGCTTTGCGGGCGGAAAAGAATGGCCGGGCCTTTACTTATTACCCAACGGTTGATGAACAACCGTCAATGGATGAGGCGGTGACGACGTTATTTGGTCACCTTTGTCAGATGCGCGTGGGTCAAACGTTGACTGATTTAATTGAGAAACTTGAATTGAGCCAGCATGATATTGAAAACTTACAAACCGTTTTGGCTGAAAAAGCCAAAACCGCGCCGGCAACAGTTGATTGCGATTGTTTGCCAGGTGGCGTGAAATGTTAATCAGACCCTGTTTTGTGAGGGGCACTAGTCGGCAATTACTTAGGTGATTGCCGACTAGTTTTTTTGGCTAAGCCTAAATTAGGGCGCAGAAATGCGACAGCACGTGTATTTCGTCAATAATAGCGTGCTTAAAATGGTATGATTGTACTTAGTTAGAAGGGGGAGAGGGCAGTGTTTAATTATCAGGAAATTGAGAGCTTGAATCGGCTGGAATTAACCGTGTATGACTACATTATTCAAAATAAAAGTGCTGTAATTAATATGACGATCCGCGAGTTAGCGACGAAAAGCCATGTTTCGACGACGACTGTATTACGTTTCTGCAATAAAGTTGGGTTAGACGGGTTTATGGAATTAAAGTACGTGATTAAACGTGATTTAGCACACCAGCAGCTCGAACAACCCAAAATGACGCGCGTTGTTGATTCCGTTAATGAATTTTTGAGCCGTTTTAACGATCAAACTTACCAAGATCACGTACAACAAGTAGCGGAGATGATGGTTGATGCCGACTTGATTTTGTTTTTCGGCATTGGGACGAGTGCGACCTTTGCACAATACGGGGCGCGGTTGTTGGCAAATTTAGGGTTATATACGTTATCGATTGTCGATCCTTTTCAGCCACAACCAGCGAAACTTCGTCATCCAGAAAAAATTGTTTTAGTTGACGTTTCAGTTTCCGGTGAACGGGAACAGGTTTTAAAACAAGCGCAGTTTTATCACGAACTAGGGGCCAAAGTGGTCTCAATTACGAACACTGCTATCTCGACACTAGCTCGACTTTCTGATGTCAATGTTGCGTATAACGCGCATGAAGTCCGGGATGTGATCAACGATGATGTTGATTTGACCACACAGGTACCGGTAGTTCTAACGATGGAACAAATTATGCATAAGACCCATAAAATTCAAGCAGCCCGGCGTGCAAACGCCAATAGATAGGGACGTTTGCCCTAATATGTGACAGGTTATTTCTTTGTGACAGGTTATATTTTTAGTACCTGTTTTTTTAGCGCCGTTAGGTCTTTAAAAAGCTAATGGCGTCATCTATAGTAGTAAATGAAAGCGGATACAAAAAGGCTGGCCAGTCGGGATTCGCGATTGATTTGCAATTATAGTACGAAGGGGTGTTAAATTATGGGCGATTTTATGAATAACAAAGTCTTACCACCGATAATGAAGTTCGTAAACACCAAAGCCATCACTGCTCTGAAAAATGGGATGCTTTTCACCTTACCATTTATCATGATTGGCTCGGTGTTCTTGATCTTAGCCCAGTTGCCTGTTGCTTCATGGGCGGCGTGGATGACCAAGACCGGATTATCAGCAATTTGTATGCAGATTTATAATGCGTCATTTGGCGTCATGTCAATCTTCGCCGTTTCGGGGATTGCGTACGTTTGGGTTAAAGATGACGGTTTTGATCCATTACCAGCCGGATTAACCGCATTAGTCAGTTTCTTAATTATTCAGCGGCCTACAACTGCCATTATGATTAATGGCAAAATTGCAGTTACCGCAGCTCAGGCGCCACAAGTCCAAATGATTGACCGGACTTGGTTAGGCGGCCAAGGCATGATTGCAGCTATTATTATTGGTTTAATTACTGGTTGGATTTACTCATGGTTCTTAAAACGCGATATTCGGATTAAATTACCAGAACAAGTTCCAGCTGCTGTTGCCGGTTCATTTACGGCTTTAATTCCAGCAACTGCCATTACCGTTGGTTGGTTAGTCGTTTATGGGTTGTTCGATGTCTTCGGCAACACAACTTTCATCGAATTCATTTACAAAGTTGTTCAAACACCACTACAAGGGTTGACTGATACCTTTGGTGGAATGTTGGTTATTGCGTTACTCATTCCATTGTTCTGGTTCTTCGGGGTTCACGGTGCCGTTATTATTGGCGGTATCATGGGACCGTTATTGCAAGCTAACTCATTAGCTAACGCTAAGATTACTGCTGCTGGTAACATTGCTTCTGCTAGCAACGGTGGGCATATTGTGACGCAATCATTACTTGATCAATTCGGGACGGTTACTGGTTCTGGGATGACGTTTGGTTTGGTTGTCTTCATGGTCTTCTTTGCAAAGTCACAACAAATGAAATCAATTGGTCGTTTAGGGATTGGGACTGGGATCTTTAATATTAACGAACCTGTTCTCTTTGGGACCCCAATTGTTATGAACCCACTCTTGGCCGCACCATTTATCTTGATGCCAGCCATTTCAATGGGTGCCACTTATCTTGCCATTAAGTTTGGGGTTATCCCATACTTCCGTGGACCAATGGTACCTTGGACCACGCCGCCAATTATTTCAGGTTTATTAGTTGGTGACTGGCGGACTGCTGTATGGCAAGCTGGGATGATCGTGCTATCCTTCTTCGTTTACTGGCCATTTGCTCGTAAACAAGATGCCATCCTCTACAAACAAGAACAAGCTAAGTTACAAGCTGAAGCCGACGAAACTGCCGGTGAAGGTGTGAAAGCAAACTAAAATTTATTTAAAAAAGACAGTCACGAAAAGTCCAATCGGATTTTCCGTGACTGTTTTTTATCTTGTTAAGACGGGTAATAAAATATCGTCAACTAATGACTGGACAGCTGCTTGATCATAGGGGCGTTCACTCAAAATATAGGACAATAGTAGCAGGGTTGGTTGTCCTTTTGCCGCTGCGGGCAGGTGTTCCGGAGTAGTCTTTAAGTCACCACGTGCCGCTGCATGCGCCAAGATCTTGGTTAAGAAGCGCTGAAAATAATTATCATTCAGAAAATCAAATTTAACGCTAGAAACATTCGGCAGTAAATCTAAAGCGATGGCTTTAAGATTGTGACTGCCAATCACTTGAATTGCTGGTAGTGGGAGTTGCATCAGTGCAATGAGATCGTTACGAAAATTGCCGGTGTCTGGTAACTCGTGCTGGACTAATTCAGGGTGGGATTGAAAATAACGTTTGGCGGCCGCCGTAATGACTGCCATTTTAGTGTCCCAGCGGCGATAAATAGCATTTTTATTAGTGTGCGCGGCAGTAGCGATTTGAGCCATCGTCATCTGATCATACCCGTTTGTTTGCATAATTTTAAAAGCTGCGTCTAAGATGGCCGCTTCAAGTTCTGGGCCACGTTTGCGATGTTCAGTTGGCAATTTAAGTCACCACTCTCTTGTGTTTTTAGGAAAAGCGTGTATTATCTCTAATTAGGTACCACAAGTACCTTAAAGGAGAGATATAAATGAAGTCACGTGAAAGTACGGCTGTTACGGCGTCTGAGGCCGGACAGATGAATATGAAGGCTGCTTTTATCATGATCTTTGTCATGATGGCGCCAATGTTAGATACAACAATGACGAACATTGGAGTTAACACTATTCTGAAAGATTTGAACTCGACTGTCAATAGTATTCAGTGGGTAACCTCGGCCTATGTTTTGGCTCTAGGTCTCGCAGTTCCACTAGCAGGTTGGCTCGTTGATCAATTTTCTGGGAAACGATTAATGGCATTGGCTCAATTGGCTTTTCTAATTGGCTCACTGGCTTCTGGAGTCGCCATGAATGTGCCGACGTTGTTAATTGGCCGAATTATCCAAGGTGCGGCCGCTGGTATTATTATTCCGTTGGCAACGACGTTAATGATTCGCATGGCACAAGGGCAAAATTTAGGCCAGTTAATGTCCGTGGTTGGGCTGCCGATCGTGTTTGCTCCAATTTTAGGACCAACGGTGGGTGGCGCTCTAATTAAGTTTTGGAGCTGGCACTGGTTATTCTATATTAATATTCCGTTAGTTGTGATCGCGCTGGTTTTAGTTGAATGCTATTTACCCAAGTTTATGCCCCAACAGTCAACGCAGAAACCTTTTGATTGGATTGGCTTTATCTTGATTGTTGGCGGGTTTGCTGGTCTGATTGTCGCGGTGACTAACTTCAGCCAAAATGATATTTTTGGCAAATTAAGTGTGTTGGCACCGGGATTAGTTGGCTTGGATTGTCTGTTAGGCTATGTGGTATATGCCGTCAACTGGCCACAGCAAGCCCTCTTACCAATCAAATTATTTAAGAATGCACACTTTGCTGCTTCAACGGTACTACTATCGATGTCTGGACTAATGGTCAATGGTGCGATGTTTGCGTTGCCCTTATTTTTACAAAATATTCGGCATTTGAGTGTGATCATGACCGGTGTTTATTTGATTGCGCTGGGAGCTGGCATGTTAGTGACACGAACACAGGTCGGTAAAATCACAGATACGTACGGCGCTAAATGGGTTGTCGTTATTTCATTAATCATGGCCGTTGTGACGACATTACCGTTTGCGTATTTTACGAAAAGCACCCCAAATTGGTTGATCTTGACAATGCTATTTTTGATGGGGCTCAGCCGCAGTGGGGTGACGATTCCAATTATGAGTGATAGTTATACAGGCTTAGCACCAGTACTAATCCCAGAGGCGACGGTGACAACGCGGATGGCCCAAAATATTGGTGGATCCATTGCGACTGCAATTTTAGCAGCAGTTATCGCGAGTTATGAAGGGAATAACATTGCCACGGCAACCATGTTGAGTGCGGCTTACTACCATACCTTCATCTGGATTGCAGTTGGAACGGCCGTAGCGGTTATTCCAGCGCTATTCTTGAGTGTCAAAACGAGGGAGGTCACAACATGTTAATAATGATCATGGTTTTGGCGGGCGGCCTAGCCGGTTGGTTATTAGTGACACACCACCAACGCTGGGGAAGTCTAATGATGGTTGTGATGTTATGCTGCCAAGGGATAATCTTATTGGATACGCAGTACCATTATGGGGCAACCGTTAAACCTCAGACGGTAACCAGCAAAATTGCCCCAGTGACACAGATCAAGGGTAATCAGGTATTGGTCACTAAACAGGTGGAACAAGGCAAGACGGCGTATACAGCCTATGCCACTCGCGAGCCGCAGACACAGCGGCTTGACTTGGTGCTAAATCGGCAAAAACGGGTGCGACTAGTTACCGGAGTTCCTGCCAAGCAGGTGGCGAAGGTGACTAGAACTTGGCACTATTACTATCAAAAAACGAGTCTAAAGTGGTTGTTTGCAGGTGTGACTACTGCTGGTCAAAAGCAGCGCCAGACGGTGACCTATCAATTATCGGACCAGTGGCAAGTTTTAACGCGGCGCCAATTAACCCAGCTGGGCAAGCAGTTAAAGCAAACCGCGACGCAAGCACAGCTACAAGCAGTTGTGACTAAACACGTGCGCCAGCAAATTCAAGCCCATCCGCAATTAGCTAGTCAGCAAGCCGAGCTAGTGAAGCAGACAGAGCAAATCGCTGTGCGTCAATTAATCGAAAAAGTGCGCCAAGATTAAAGGCAATCCTTCGAAAAAAGTGCCACTTGGTAGGGCAATTAACAAATGGTAATGTCCGCTTTAGTTAGGTAATCCCTATCTTTAGTCAATGTACGTTGTGGGTTCCACTTGTTGGCAATATTATTTTTTCAATCCAATCTCTTGACTTTTATCGTTTACGATTGTAAACTTTAGTCATAAATTACAAATGTAAACGGCATAAGTTTGATTGTCGGGGAGGTTGTTATTATGAATAAAGCAGAAATGAACGATATGAAAGATATGGACTCAGCTAAGGACATGAGCAAGATGGACATGTCAGATATGGACATGGATATGGGTGGCGGCCAAATGATGCACATGGGAAACTTGAAACGGAAGTTCTGGGTCTCCTTAATCTTAACCATTCCGATTCTCTTGATGAGTCCGATGATGGGGATGCGGTTACCGTTCCAATTCATTAGCCATCCATGGACGGACTATCTCGCTGCCATTATTGGGACAATTGTCTTCATCTATGGTGGACAACCATTCTTCAGTGGTGCCAAGGCCGAATTAGCCAACAAGAAGCCAGCGATGATGACACTGATTGCCATGGGGATCGGCGTTGCCTTTGTTTACAGTATCTACGCCGTCATTGCGAATAATATTTTAAATGTGACGCCACAAGTGACTGATTTCTTCTGGGAATTGACGACTTTGATCGATATCATGCTGTTAGGACACTGGATTGAAATGGATACGGTCATGAATGCCGGTTCTGCTGTTGATAATTTAGCCAAATTGTTGCCAAGTTCCGCGCACAAAGTGGTTAACGGCGAAACGAAAGATGTTGATGTTTCAGAATTAGTTAAAGACGACCATATTCAAGTTCGCGCTGGTGAAAAGATTCCAGCCGATGGGGTGATCGTTAGTGGGAATACTTCAGTTAACGAATCCATGGTCACTGGTGAAGCGCGGTTAGTTGAAAAAGGTCCAGATGGTAAAGTCGTTGGTGGTTCTGTCAACGGTGAAGGGACCTTTGAAATGCGGGTCACTGGGACTGGTGAGACAGGTTATTTAGCACAAGTCATGAAGTTGGTCACAGATGCACAAGCAGCCAAATCGGATCAAGAAAATATGGCCGATCGCGTTGCTGGATTATTGTTCTATGCTGCTTTAACGGTGGCGATCGTGGCCTTTGTCGTTTGGATGCTCGTGGGTAACTTAGCCTTGGCTCTTTCAATTGCGGTCACTGTCTTAGTAATTGCCTGCCCACATGCCCTTGGATTGGCGGTACCTTTAGTTGTTGCGCGTAGTACGGCGATTGCGGCCAGTCATGGGTTGCTCATTCGGAATCGGGATGCGATGGAACAAGTCAAAAAACTAAATTATGCGTTGATGGATAAGACCGGGACGTTAACGGCTGGTAACTTTAAAGTTGCTGAATATGAGAGTACAGATTCAAAAATTAAAGCCGACGATGTCTTAACAATCATGGCTAGCTTGGAAAATGGCTCAAGTCATCCCTTAGCAGTCGGTATCTTAAACGCAGCCAAAGCACAAAAATTAACGATTCCGGAAGCAACGGATGGTCATCAAATTACCGGTGTGGGGTTAAGCGGGACCGTTAATGGTCAAACGTACGAAATCGTGTCAGCGGCTTATTTGGACAAACAAAAATTAGCTTATGACCAAGCTGCCTTTAATCGGCTGGCTTCAGCTGGAAACTCGGTTAGTTTCTTAGTTCAAGATCAACACGTTTTAGGCTATGTCGCCCAAGGGGATCAAATCAAGCCAGAATCCAAGAATTTGATTGACAGTTTAAAGGCACAGAAGATTACGCCAGTGATGTTAACTGGTGATAATGAAAAGAGTGCTCAAGTCGTTGCGAAACAACTGGGAATTACCGAAGTTCATGCTAGTTTATTGCCTGAAGATAAAGCTAAATTGGTTAAGCAATATCAGAGTGATGGCAGCCATGTCATGATGATTGGTGATGGCGTCAATGATGCGCCTAGCTTGGCTAGTGCCGAAATTGGGGTCGCCATTGGTTCTGGGACGGATGTTGCCATCGACTCTGCGGATGTGGTCTTGGTTAAGAGCAATCCCAACGATGTCGTTGAATTCCTAGAATTAGCTCGGCAAACGACGCGGAAGATGACCCAAAACCTCTGGTGGGGAGCTGGTTACAACGTCATCACGATTCCATTAGCAGCTGGTGTCTTAGCGCCAGTCGGGTTTATTTTGAACCCAATGGTCGGGGCGGCTGTGATGGGCTTAAGTACAGTGGTCGTGGCGATTAACGCGATGACCTTGCATATTAAAGATTAAACTGATAGCCGTAAATTAATTGTCGCAAATGCGTGTAACTCCTTGGTTAAGGTGCTAAAATAATAGTATTGAAATCAAGGAAGTGAGTCCCATGTGTACAAGTTTAACGTATCAAACTACGGGTGGTGATCAATTTTTAGCCCGAACAATGGATTTTGCTTTTGAACTTGGTGGTCGGCCAGTGGTTATTCCTCGGCAACACCACTTTACCAGTGTCACCAATGCAGACGGATTTGACGCACCTTATAGTTTCGCAGGAACTGGACGGGATCTCGATGGTTATATCCTTGTCGATGGTGTGAACGAATATGGTGTCAGTGCGGCCGCACTGTACTTTTCTGGTCAAGCCCATTACGCGACGGAACCAGTTGACGGTCAAATCAATTTAGCACCACATGAAGTGATTATGTGGATTCTTGGTAACGTTAAGAGTACTGCTGAATTAGGTGACCGTTTAGCTGATTTAACAATTACGGAATCAGCTGCGCCATTGTTAAACATCGTGGTGCCATTACATTGGATCATTAGTGATCGTGACGGTAACACGTTTGTTTTGGAACAAGAAGCTGATGGGATGCACTTTATGAAGAATCCGGTCGGGGTCATGACTAATTCACCAGACTTTGACTGGCATTTGAAGAATTTGAGTAACTATGTGGAACTGCAACCAGAACCACACGCCGTTAATCGCAAATATGGCGATTTAACGATCAACGCCTTTGGCCCTGGAACTGGTGCTTTAGGGATGCCTGGGGACTACACGTCACCATCACGATTTATCCGGACCGTCTTTAATCGTGAACATACTGAAGCCGTTGAGACGGATGGCGAAGCGGTCAATGCTTTGTCACACATGTTAAATTCCGTTGAAATTCCTAAAGGGGTCAAGATTAAAGCGGATGGCTCTGCTGATTATACGCAGTATCGGTCTTATATGAGCATGGCGGAACCTGCGTTCTACATGCAACCATATGATGATCAGACGATTACGCGGGTCGCTTTAACCGAAGAACTCATGACTGCCGCAAAACCAACTGAATTTCCATT
The DNA here is from genome assembly GCF_005405005.1 of Lactiplantibacillus daoliensis. Lineage (GTDB taxonomy): Bacteria > Bacillota > Bacilli > Lactobacillales > Lactobacillaceae > Lactiplantibacillus > Lactiplantibacillus daoliensis. The sequence continues at coordinate 304,976 of NZ_BJDH01000003.1, forward strand.
GGCAGCAGCACAACAATTTAAAGCAGTAAATTAGGGTATGGAGCGTCTAACTGATGATGGTTAGGCGTTTTTTTGCGCCATTTTTTTGATTGATAGTCAAGCCTTTCAAGTTTTAGTTAATTTAACAAAAGAATGAAATTGATGGTACACTTGAATGGAATTTAGGGATACATAACTTTTTATTTGAAAACGACTTGCTATTTCATCAGAAAAGGAATAATATTTACCAGGTAAGAACCATTATAAAGTAGCTGATGGGGGTTAGCAAAAATGAAACGAAAAATGACTTTAGCGCAACGCGTTAACATTTTACGGGCGAGTGTGATGGGTGCCAATGATGGTATCTTATCCGTTGCGGGGATTGTTGTCGGGGTCGCCGGCGCAACCACCAATAGCTATTCGATCTTAATTTCTGGATTAGCGGGGATGCTAGCAGGGACGATCTCCATGGCCATGGGCGAGTATGTGTCGGTCAATACCCAAAAGGATGCCCAAAAAATGGCGATTAAACGCCAAAAAGCTGCACTAGCTGATGACTATGACGCCGAGAGCGCGATGGTGACCCAAAAGTACGTTGATCAGGGAATTAGTGTGCCGTTAGCGCAACAGGCGACTAAAGAAATGATGCAAGATGACGCGTTGGTGACGACTGTTCGGGAACGCTATGGCTTTAATCCGAGTGAATTTATTAGTCCATATGCGGCCGGAATTGCCTCAATGATTTCATTTCCAACCGGCTCAATTTTGCCATTAGTCTCAATTACTTTCTTCCCACCACGGATCAAAGTCTTGGCAACCGTCATTGCGGTGGCCGTGGCTTTGGCAATTACGGGTTATTCCGCGGCCATCTTAGGGAATGCTGATCGCAAGCATAGCGTTATTCGCAATGTGGTCGCTGGTTTATTGACGATGTTAGTGACCTATTTTATCGGTCACCTATTTGCCTAGTGAGAATTGAGAGGGAGTCAGTAAATGATTATGTCAAAAACCAAGCCCAAAGATAAGGGCAAGCAAACCATGGACGAGAAGCTGAATACGTTGCGGGCAGGCGTCCTAGGTTCTAATGATGGTATTTTAACTGTTGTTGGTGTTCTATTCAGTGTTGCCGCAGCGACTAGCAATCAATTTACAATTTTTATTGCCGGGTTATCAGACTTACTTGCCTGCGCCTTTTCGATGGCGTCAGGGGAGTATGCCTCGGTCAGTACACAAAAAGATACGGAAAAAGCCGTAGTCGAAAAAGAACGTCAGTTGTTGAAAACAGACTTTGATGGTGAACTAGCAGCAGTTAAGCGACACTATATGACGCTTGGCGTGACGGAAGCAACTGCGCTTGCAATTGGGAAAGACCTGCTCGCTAAGAAGCCACTAGAAACGGTTGTTAGCATTAAGTATGATATGAAGTTAGGCCATTATATGAATCCCTGGGATGCGGCCTTTTCATCACTATTTTCTGCTTCAGCCGGAGGAATCTTTCCTTTATTTGCGATGACCTTCTTACCAACGGCGCTGAAATGGCCAGGGACGATTGTCGCGGTGTCATTATCAGTGGCATTGACGGGTTATTTGTCAGCGGTTCTCGGCAAAGGTAACGTTAAAACAGCGGTAACACGCAACGTCATTGTTGGGATTATTACCATGTTTATTCATTACTATGTTGGGACGCTATTCTAAAATATTAATATTAAATAATTGATATAACGGATTTGCCAATTTTGGTTGAATCCGCTATTTTTATTGAAAATTTGCGACAAATTTTCAGTGAGTTTTAATCAAGCCCCGGTATAATATTGCCATTAATTGATTAATTGGGGTAAACGAGAATTGAAAACTAAAACTAAAAGTCGTTACATGCAAGGGATCATGTGGGCGATGTTGGCATCGACACTCTGGGGGATCTCTGGAACGGTCATGCAATTTGTATCACAGAATCAGGCCATTCCAGCCGATTGGTTCTTATCCGTGCGGACCTTGTCTGCCGGAGTTATTTTATTAGCAATTGGTGCGGTACAGCAAGGCCGCGGTATTTTTAAGGTGTTCCATTCCTGGGCGTCGGTTGGCCAGTTGGTTGCGTATGCGACCCTAGGTTTGATGGCGAACATGTATACGTTCTACGTGAGTATTGAAAAAGGGACTGCGGCAGCAGCCACGATTTTACAATATTTAAGCCCATTGTTTATCGTGTTAGGTACTTTGGCATTTAAGCGCGAGTGGCCATTGCGAACAGATATGATTGCCTTTGGCGTGTCACTGTTGGGTGTCTTTCTGGCGATTACACGTGGCAACATCCACGAATTAGCCATCCCAATGGACGCACTAGTTTGGGGTGTGTTATCTGGGGTAACCGCAGCGCTTTATGTTGTGTTGCCACGGAAAATTGTTGCAGAAAATTCACCAGTCGTTATTTTAGGTTGGGGGACGTTGATCGCCGGTATTCTGTTTAACTTGTATCACCCGCTTTGGCGAGGGGCGCCGAAAATCACGCCAAGCTTGGTGTTATCAATTGGCGCAATCGTGTTAATTGGGACGATTTTTGCCTTTTTATCATTATTACACAGTCTCCAATTTGCGCCATCGGCCGTGGTCAGTATCGTGGACGCGGTTCAGCCGGTGGTGACCTTTATCCTGAGCATTATTTTCTTAGGCCTAAAAGTCAGCTTGATTGAAATTATCGGTTCTGTACTGGTCGTCTTTGCGATTTATATTTTGCAACGTTTTCGGAGTGACCCAGATTCGGACTAAGGACAATCAAAAAAGGTATTGCTATCCGTATTTTGGGAATAGCAATACCTTTTTGAGTCTTAAAAGCGTCAGACTGTTTTTTAAGCTTCTGGTTGATAGCTTTCATCGATAATTAAGACTGGTTTGATCGTCTTACCACTAACGGAGTCGGCGTTAGCTTCATTGATTTGATCAAATTTGTAGAACTTTTCAGTCTTTTCAAATGGGAACATACCATGTTTGTAGAAGTCAATTAACCGAGGAACGTCGACTTGTGGAATTGAATCACCCATGTTAACGCCAATGACTTTTTTGTCATCAACACAGAGGTCGTTCCATGAACTGATGGTAATATTCTTGGCAGTGACGGCAATTAATGCAGCGGTACCACCTTGAGCCAGGGAATGAATAGCGGAGACCATTACGGGTTCAACACCGGTTGTATCAACGGTAAAGTCGACACCATAGCCGTTGGTCAATTTCTTGATGGCGGCAACGGGATCTTCGTTTTTACTGTTGATCGTGTGGGTGGCACCGAGTTCCTTAGCTAAGGTGAGCCGATCGTCCACAATATCTACGGCGATGACTTCTGTACAACCTGAAATCTTGCCGGCCATCATTGCGGCTAAACCAACTGCACCGGTCCCGAAGACCGCAATCGTTTGACCTGGGCGTGGTTGTAATGTATTCAAAACAGTGCCACTACCTGTGACATAGCCACAGCCTAAAGGTCCAAGGCGACGTAAGTCTAAGTCTTTATCAACTTTAACGGCGTTACGTTGGTCGACGACGGTATGAGTCGTAAATGAAGACTGGTCAAACATATCGCTGACGTGATGACCATTTTCTTGGAAGTGGTCGCTACCATCAGGACGAGTTCCGCTTAAGTTATAGTCAGCGTAGTTCCGGCACTTCGTTGGCATCCCTTTCAAACAGTTATCACAAGTACCGTCTGCATAAAAGGACATGACGATATGGTCGCCAACGGCAAAATTTTTAACTTGTGCGCCGATTTTTTCAACAATACCAGAACCTTCATGGCCTAAGATAACGGGATAACCGAGAGAAGCATCGCCCTTGCGGATAGCTTCGTCGGAATGGCAGATACCACTGGCGACTAACTTAACTTGTAAATCAGTTGGTCCCATGTCGGCTAGTTCAATATCATCTTTAATGACAAATGGATCGTTGACTTGATCAACTACGGCTGCTTTAATTTTCATAATAACAAGTCCTCACTTTTAAAATTTGTTTCGTATGTAAAACGCTTACAATTTATATTGTGACACATCACACAATCTCAATCAAGCCTGTGGCAATTTAGTGGAATCAGCTATGAATGCTGATTTGTCGGTGCTTTTGACATGACACCTGTACATTTGGTACAAAAGTTCTGTAGATTTGACGCCGGATGTTTGGCGGGGTAACTTAGTATTAAGTCTATTAATTAACAAGTGGAGGAATCGCAATGGCAACGTTATTGACGGCGGAACAACAGGCACAAGGCCGCGAATTACTGACTCAGTTTGATCATTTAGAAGGGTATGTGCCGGGCGAAGGGTCACTTGATCCGGTGCTCGTCATGGTTTCAGAGGCGCCAGGTCGAGTCGAAGTCGCAGTTGGTCATCCGTTTCAAGGGCCGGCGGGAACTGAATTAAATCGTTGGTTGACAGAATTGAACCTAACGCGGGATCAGATTTATTTGACGGGAGCGGTGCGGTCACGTCCGGTAAAGCTCGGGGCGACCGGTCGTAAAAGTGACCGGCGACCAACGCGTGCCGAAGTAGAAGCCAGCGCGCCATGGTTAGATGCGGAACTAGCGCAATTACAAGGCCATTTGCTGGTGCCATTGGGCAATACGGGATTACAACGCTTGCTTGGTCCGCAAGCTAAGATCAGTGCGGTTCATGGACAAATCGTAAAAGCACCGATCCGGCAATGGTCAGTTCAGGATCAGCGGTTTGTCTTGTCGGGGAGTGATTATTCGATCTTCCCGTTATATCATCCGTCTTACAGTCGGCGGTTCAAGAAGATTTTACCAACCGTTGAAGCAGATTTAGCGGTCTTAAAACAGTATTTGCAAGCTAAGCAATTGGTCTAAAAAAGCTCAGAAATCTTTCTCGATTTCTGAGCTTTTTTGAGGGCTCTTTTCATGTTTGAACCAGCCGCGCCTTAAGCAAGAACCAACGCGCGTGCTGGGGCTTGCATTTTAATGACTTCCGCACCAAGGTCGGTGAATGGCTCGCCTTGTGTGGTTAAGCCGAATTTTTCATAAAATTTCTGAACTTGAGTTTGGGCATCGATTTCAATGGTTGCTGTCGCATAGTGAACCTTCAAAATTGCCATGACGTGATTCATTAATTGCTTGCCGAGGCCAGTACCACGGTAGCTGCTGTCGGTAGTAATACGACCAAATGTCACGAGACCATCATGCTCATAAATTCGTGCGTAGGCGACGAGTTGACTGCCATCATAGGCAAACACGTGGCGGGCTTCAAAATCAGTATTATCAGGATCTTGGTAACTACGCGCTTGTTCCTGAACGAACGTCTTTGCACGTAACTGGTAAATATCGTGTAACTGGGTGGTCGTTAGACCGTTGAATTTTTTAACAAACCATTTTAAGTTCATGGGTAAAACCTCCTTGAAAACTGGATCAGAAAATCCAAGATTTTTTCAAATTGAGTTTACAATTTAACACCCGTGTTTTATCTCGTCAACTTGAAAGGACTCTGATTTTAAAAGCCTGATTTCATAGGGCCAAAAATGAAAAATAAATTAAAAAATCTACCATCATTACAAGATAAATAATGACGGTAGATTTTGATCAATTGTATTAGTTTATTAATACCAGGCTGGCTTATCGCCATCGGTATTTGGTTTGTTAACGCCAAGGGACTCACGGACACCCTCGGTAGGATTTTCGGCGAGCTTAACGACTAAGGCCGCAATACTCTTTCGTGAAACTTCGGTTCCCTTAAAGGCATCATGACGACCGGTGGTTTCATAGTCGATTTCGTCTTTGTTCGTCAGCCAAGCTGGGCGAATAATCGTGTAGTCCAAGTCAGAGTTCTCTAAAACTTCGGCTGCGCTATAGTAAGTTGTCAGGTAACTCCCTAAGGTGTCGTTATTCCACTGACCGAATTTACCAGGTACTTCATCGTAAATTCCTAAGGTTGAAATCCAGATGAGTCGTTTGAGACCAGTGGCGTGCATCGCTTTCAAAACGGTTTCGGCTTGGGCTTTGATATTTTGACCAGCCAAGTTAGCGTAAACCACATCTTGGCCTTGCATCGCTTGAGTCAATTTGTCGGCATCCGTCGTATCACCATCAATGATGTTAACTCGGTCTGATTTCAAATCAGCCACACGTTGCGCATTACGTAAGTAAAGTGTGAGTTCTGTATCTGCCTGAGCTAAAAATTGTTGTTCGGCTAACCGGGCGATTTGGCCAGCGGCACCGAGGATCAGTACTTTTGTCATAATATCCCCTCCTGAATGTCTTAACTGTAAATCTTATAATTACAGAATGCAAGTTGTAAGTCTCAAAACTTTTGAGGCAAAATTGTGTCACTTCTTAAAAATAGCACTATAATAAACTTGTAACGGACGATGGTTCCGTTTCCAAGACAAAAGAGGCGAGTCTCATGGCACAAAAGCTTAGCAAGGAACAAAAAAAGGCTATGATTCAAAAAGCTGAAGAAGAACGTGCAAAGCATCCAAAGCAAAAGAATGGCGTTTCCGGTTTTGAAACGATCGATGAAGATGCTAAGAAATTATCTAATAACTAATTTCTGACGCTCAATGATATCAGGTCAATCACATTCTCTGTGATTGACCTGATTTTTTTGGCTAAAGATAGCCGTCCCGTTACGTCCGCTGTATAATATTAGTTAACGGATGGGGGTGGTTTGTATGGATAAATTTACGACTTTTATTGCCACGCTGGATCAAACGCTCGCGCAAGAAACTTGTTCGTCCACCGCGTTAGTGTATGTACCGGTGACGTTCAGTTATCGTGATCAGCACCTACAAGTTGAAATTAATATGTTACAAACGTCCTTTAATCAGGGCGATAATGCCTACGCGGTTCCAGATATCTTGGATCGGATTCGGATGCTAGTTGGTCTTGAATTGGCTGACCGACCGCAATCGCGTTGGCCTCGTCAAAGTTCGACTAAGAATTTGACAATCACGCCGCATAAAGTCGTGCGGATTATCCCGGTCGACATGAGCGTTTACCAAGTAGATTAAAGTTGAAATTAGCACTCTTAATGATTGAGTGCTAAATTCTTGCAATCAAGGTTCAAATGATTAGGATAGAAACTGTAAACAAGTTGAAAGGGTGATTAAGATATGGCTAACGATATGATGAATTGGCACAATGATTTATTTGATCGATTTAATGATCTGACTAAGATGGATGATTTGGTAAATGGTTTGGAACGTTCATTTTCAGGCAACTTTGGGGCTAGTTCAGTTTTAAAGACTGACATCAAGGAAACTGACGAACAATATGAGATGCACGTTGATGTTCCTGGCATTAAGAAGGATGACATTGCTTTGAAGTATCGTGATGGCAACTTATCGATTGCGGTCAAACGTGATAGCATTAGCGATGACAGCGATAAGGATGGTAACATCATTGCTAGTGAACGCCGGACTGGTCGCTTTGGGCGTCAATATGCTTTGCCAGATGTTGATGCTGCTAAAATTGAAGCCCATTATGAAGATGGGGTTTTGAAGTTAACGTTGCCTAAGAAGGCTGCGGCTGATACGCACCACATTGAAATTCAATAAAAAACGTGAGACGGTACCCCGAGTAATGCTACTTGGAGGCCGCCTTTTTTTAGAAATAAGCGCTAATCTAGGGTGTTAAAATGAACATTTAAATTTGAGAGTTGAAGATTTGATGTGATTTGATCTTTAGTTGCCCAAAGTGGCTGATTTTCTGGTACAATGCATTAATATCAGTCGCATAAGCGATAATTGCCAATTAGTTATTAGGTTGACTTGTGAACAGGCACCTGACTAAGGGGCCTGTTTAGCGGTAGTAGCGACTGGTAGAACAGTTATTTTGAATAGTCGTAGGAGCAGAAGAAAGTAGGAATGCGTGATGACGGAAGGTTTTAGACCGAGTCACCCTAAGATATCGATTGACGATGACCCTGGAATACGGTCCCAAATCGAAGGGTTAACTGGTGAACTCTCACAACAACAACTCGCCAAATGGGCGTTGATTATCGCGAAAAAAGCGATGCAGTATGTCGATGACAATCAAAAGCGTGATCGCCAATTACGGTTAGCGATTGACGCCAATGAATTGTGGCAGGTCAATTTAGCAAGTGTCTATCAAGTTCGGCAAGCCAGCGCCAAGGTTGACGCGATGATTGCAGACAGTACGAGCTCGATTGGCGCTGCGGCTTTGGAATGTATTAGTTGGGCAATTGCGTCCGCTTATGTCGATGAAAATGCATTACGGGCGGCGGATCAGGGCATTAAATTAATCAATTTAACGCAACCTAATGATCCAACGGCGGTGACGACTGAACGGCAATGGCAATATCAACAGCTGGCTGGTTTAGTCCAGAACATTAATTTGGGATTGCGGCATATGTTATAATTCTCACAGGATTTAAGTTAGGTGGGGAATTTTATGTCAACCGAAGCACATGCGGAAGCTAAGGAAGAGTTGTTACGTCAATATCAAGAAATCGTGACTAAGTATTTAACGAATATTCAGGAAACGGTGGATGCTGACGCGCATTTTAAATTAAAAAACGAATTAGGTTTTAACTATTTTGTCGATTACTTGTTTTTATCAAATGTTTGTTATCAAGCAAGTTTAGATATTTTAAATAATGAAGATCAAAAGTATCCAGAATCTAATGATCGGTTAGCAACAGTGATCGTTAAGTATCCTGAATATATGACATTAGCAGTCTTTAACGCAGATTTTCAAGATGCGAGTGTTACTGATCATTATGAAAAAACTTTAGTTGATTTAGCTGATCGATTAGAATAGTTAATGGTCACGCCACGAGCCCTGTTTAATGGGGTGCGTGGCGTTTTTAGGAGAAAGCAATCATTAACTAAAACGTAGAAATATGTAGAAGAGAATACCAAGCACCCACAGATAGTAAATATGGAGGTGTGTGCTTGATAACGATTAAAGCTAGTGACTTGGCGTCACAGTTCGAATATTGTAAAAATTTGTAAGATGTCTTTCCTAAATAGAGTCGTTTTATTTATACCACCTTGATGATCAAATCACTGACATTGGCAGTCGCCTAAATTATAATTAGAAGTGTGCTTACAAACTAACAGACAACACTAATTTGGGTGGTGACGATGCTGATGATCCGAACACAAAAGGTAAGGCTTTACCCTAATCGTCATATGACAAAGGTGCTCGATAGCCTTTGCGATTATCGGAGGTATTGTTGGAATGAGGGATTGGCTACTTGGAATGATATGTATGAGTTGCATACGCTAGATTCAAATAGTCCTTACCCGAGTGCTTATTCAGTTCGGAATGAGTTAGTTGCGAATAAAGCCGATTGGCAGTATGAATTGTCAGCACGTACCTTGCAATTAGCAATTGCTGATTTAGGCAATGCTTGGCAAAATTTCTTTGATAAATCACAAACTGATTGGGGTAAACCAACATTCAAGTCAAAGAAGGTCGCTCGACAGGGATTCAAAACCGACCGAGCTAAAATTGTGGCTGGAAAACTTCGATTGGATAAACCACGTGGTACTAAAGACTGGTATGACATCAGGATTAGTAAACACGCTGACTTGTCAGGCGCCCTAAAAGTAGTCAGTATTTATCGTGAAAATGGCAAATACTGGGCTAGTCTGCCTTTAGAAGTGGAACTAAAGGCCAAACTACGAACTGGTGATAATTCAGCTGTTGATGTGAATGTCGGTCATTTAAACTATACTGCCGGTATTGTTGATACTTTACCGAAACGATTACGTAAGTTGTACCTGCGAATCAAGTTTTATCAAAAGCGGTTAGCTCGTAAGCGCGTCATGAATGGTAATAAAGCAACCAAGAGTAGTCGTTACGTTGCAATGAGAGCCAAATTACAACGTGATTATCGTAAAGTTGCTAATATCCAACATGACATCATGCAAAAGCTTACGACGAAGCTTGTCAACAATTACGATAAGATTGTGATTGAAGACTTGCCGTTAAAGCTATGCAGATGAGCCACGTTGCTTCTAAAGGTTTGCAGCGTTCAATGTTCGGCTACTTCCGGCAGATATTAACTTATAAATGTGACTGGTACGGTAAAAAACTGATACTGGCAGATCGACAGTATCCTTCAACCCAGCGTTGCTCAAAGTGTGGTCATAGCAAGTCTGGGGACGACAAAATCACGCTCCAGGGTAATGAGACACATCGGACTAAGCATAATGAATATGTTTGTTATAGTTGTGGCGCAGTACTCGAGCGTGATGAAAATGCCGTTGCTAATCTACTAGCTTTAATCTAAAAAATAACAACTTAACGGGGCTGGCTAAGTCCTTAAGCTGTCATAGTTGGTCAATGTGATTACCCCCTAGTGGAATATCGGAATACCGGCGTAATAAACGGCAGCAAGTAAAATCAAGAAAGGAAATATGTAACCTTTCTGAATGTGGAAATCAGTAATGTTCTTCTACATTTCTCCATATCTTGCATAGCAGGCAGTAAAATGATCGAGTGGCCACCAGAAAAAATCAAAGACTTTCAAACCACCTTGCTAAATTGGTATGATGACGCGGGCCGTGACTTGCCGTGGCGGCAAGATCACGAGCCATACCATGTGTGGGTCTCGGAAATTATGTTACAACAAACGCAGGTGCAAACAGTTATCCCTTATTATCAACGGTTTATGAAGTGGTTTCCAACGGTTACCGCCTTAGCTCAGGCACCCGAGGAACGGCTCTTAAAGGCATGGGAAGGCTTAGGGTACTATTCCCGAGTCCGTAACATGCAACGCTGTGCGCGGCAGTTGCTGGCCGATTATGACGGTCAGTGGCCACAGACGGCTGCCGAGCTGAGTGACTTGATCGGCATTGGACCATATACAGCGGGCGCTATTGCTAGTATTGCTTTCAATGAGCCGGTGCCGGCGGTGGATGGGAACGCCTATCGTGTGTTTAGTCGATTGTTAGAAATTGATGCTGATATCACTAAGCCAGGGACGCGCGAAATTTTTGAGGACGTCATCAGTCAACTCATTTCTAAAGAACGGCCGGGTGACTTTAATCAGGCGATTATGGACTTGGGAGCGAGTTATATGACTGCTCGCCAACCGGACACGGCGCACTCACCTGTGAAAAGATTTAACCAAGCCTATTTGGATGGTAAAGAACTGGATTATCCGGTGCGGACGAAAAAGCCACGACCACAGCCAATCGACTACGTGGCTGTCGTGACCAAAATGGGTCCAGATTGGCTGATGGCGCAGCGGAGTAGCAAAGGGATGTTGGCCAATCTGTGGACGGTGCCACTAATCAAGCTGTCAGACTTGGATTTGGCGGAAGATTATACAGTGAATGAACTAATCACGGCGACGGTAGCCTATTTTAAGCGCGACTATCAGTTAGATTTAACCGCTGAAGCATTAGCGGTTCGCCCGGTGACGCATACCTTTACGCACCAAAAGTGGACGATTCAATTGTTGACAGGTCAAGTTGTGCCAGCTGATTTAGCCTTTTTTGCCGGTAAGACTGTCAGTGCAACGGCACTAGCTCAGTTACCGATGCCGAAAGTTCAGACTAAAATTTGGGACCGATATCACAGTAGTCAAGGCTAGTGAGCGGCCGTTCCCCGCAATGTATTGAGAGTGTGTTAAACTATTAGCAACTAATCATTAGTGCGGAAAACTGGCTATAATTAACGGAGGGCGACCACATGCTTAATATATTTGATATCGTTAAGTTAACTAAGATAAATCATCAGGAAGTGGACAGTAATCAAGTTGTTGTGACGGATGGTAATGGCAAGCCCAATGCGGTTTTGACGGAATTACTCAATGACGTTATCGGCAATCTGCGACTATTTGTCAACATGGCGGAAGTATACTCAGTTGATGATCTCTTGCAAGCTTTATCAGCCCACACACCGTTACCGAGTGATGTTCTTGAAGAATATGAAAAAGTATTACGTGAACCAATTTATGGCATCAACTTTGTGCCAAAGCGTGGTCAGGTTGAAGTGGTCGTTGGTGAAGGGTAATGACGACTAATTGAGGGCTAAAAGTTATTAATTTGTCACTTCCAGTTGTTGCTGATAACATGCGGACGAGGGACCGATCCAAGCCTTAGGGACGTCTTGAACCTCGCCCGAAAGCTTTGCCAATACCGCAAATCTCCCGGACCGTCCGTGGTGTAAGGCCGGCAAAAAGCGCCGCTCAGACACCCCCTGCACGTCCGATGTTATCAGCAACAACCTCCAGCTAAGTCAGTAGTTATTTTTGACTGACGAAGCGCTGAATTTAGACGTAAAGGTCACTGGTGCTGCGACAGTTGTGATGTTTTTGAGTCTTTCAACCTTTAGCTGCTAAAAAATCCAGTCTAACTAAGCCGTAGTTGGTTCAGTTAGACTGGATTTTTTGACCAAACGAAGTACTAACACCGTTCTCGACTATTTTACCCAGCCGTGGTCTGACTGCCAATCTCGCTTCTTAATATCACTAAGATAAGGATTGCCAGCCACCACAAAGCGGAGTGGCAATTGTCCACTGGCAGCGTCGGGATTTACCCCAACTCGGGGTAAGGCGAGAATTTGGCGTGGCACTTTTCGTTCGCTAAGGCCGATAGCGAACTGGCTATCATTAATTGGCATCAAATTCATGGCTTGATCCTGAATGCCAAGTGCTTGCATGAGTTTGCCGGGACCATTCGTGACTAGCACGCCATTTTTGCCACGATTCTTAACGAGTTGTGCAGGGTTGCGACTGGGCTCAATCGCACGAATTAAGACGCCTTCTGGGGCTTCAGCCGGTTGCGTCACGATATCCAATAAATAATTGGCCCGTAATCGGTAGATATAAAGGGTTCCCGGACCGCGATAGAGTGGCTCGCTGAAAGCACTGCGGCGTCCTTTAAAGGCGTGCGCGGCGGTATCGTTGGTTCCCAAGTAAGCTTCGGTCTCAACAATAAAACCACCTACTGTAATTTCGGGAGTGCGATATAATAGTGTTGTACCCAATAAAGACTGGGCAATGTCAGTTGTCGACCGACCAGTAAAATAGTCGGCGGTTGCAAATTTTGATTGAGACAAGATAATTCCTCGAATTCTAAAGATTGAAGATGATGGTGTTGATGTTAAAGTTAGAACGAATTTATACCAAGCCAGCTGATTTGGATGGCTACCGGATTTTGGTTGATCGGCTGTGGCCGCGCGGTATCTCAAAAGTGAATGCCCATTTGGATGACTGGGCCAAAGAAATGGGGCCAACGACTGAGCTACGGAAGTGGTTTAATCATGAGCCTGCTAAATATCCTGAATTTCAAAAGCGTTATCAGGCAGAGATTGAGTCTAATCCAATGACGGCTGAGTTTGTAAAAAAAGTAACTGAACAACTCAAACAAACGAATGTAATTTTATTATACGGCGCAAAGGATGAACAGCGCAACCAAGCCGTTGTTTTGATGGCTTACTTACAAGATAAGGCTCAATGACCACTGCTTTTATAGTTATTTATTTATAATAGCAATTATAAAACGAGTATTATTCATTTTATAAACTGCGCACATCAAATTATTTTTATTATTTTCTTGAAAACGCTAGCAATTAGACCGAAATTTTGCTATGATTAGGTTGTTAATTAATGACGTCAACTATTACAGTGCACAATAATGGGGGTTGCATTGTTAGGCAAGCAAGATTGGGGATAATAAAATGATAAACTTATGTGTGTTACCTAGTACCGCAAGTTGTCGAAAAGCCCATCGCTGGTTATTAGAGCATCGAATCCCGTTCCATGAACGGAATATGAATGCACAGCCATTGACTGAAGTTGAAATTAAACATTTGCTACAGTACACGTACGATGGGATTGATGATTTAATTAGCACCAAGTCGAATGCGTACCAACAATTAAGTCGGACAACACCGATTGAAGACATGTCGCTGAGTGAAGCGGTTCATGTTTTGAGTCAAACGCCACAGTTATTACGACGGCCAATTATTTTTGATGACCATCGTTTGTTATGTGGTTTCAATCAGGATGAGATTCGGATGTTTATTCCACGAGATCAGCGTGTCCTGAAGATGAAGTCATTGTCGGAACATCAAATGGCCTAAAGCTAGTGCGGTTGAATGTGACTGACTAATTTTGGGATAAACTTTTAAACTAAAAGAACGTTAATTGACCTCATAAACTGATGAGGACAGTTAACGTTCCTTTTCTTTTATAACAATCCCGGTATAAATGGTGATTTGGGAGGGAAAGGTTACCAGTAATAATTGTACATTGCTGGTAACCACAATTAGTTAAGCATACTTATGGGCAATTTTAGCAGCGACGGCAGCGGCGATGGCCCCAACAAGATCGTCAATAAAAGTATTCACAACGCCTGATTTATCGGTATCTAGCTTTTTAATGACGCCTTCTTTGACTTTATCGACATAACCGTAATTGGTCACACCAATCGTCCCATAAATATTCGCCATGTTTAAGGCTAAACCTTCGTCAACCCCAAATACACCAGCATCGCTAGCAACAATCGTCTGCAAAGGCTCTTTGAGTTGACCCTCTGTGGCTAGCCGATCTAATTCCAGTGCGACCATGGCGTTGTTGAGAAGTTCCCGTTTATGAAGGACTTCTTTGGTTTCAAGTTCGCATTCGTCAATGGTTAGATTAGGAACATAGTTGATCTGTAAATTATAGGTGATTTGGGCAATTTCTTTATAGGTGATGCCTTTAACGGCCAAGGCCTTGATGACGAAATCATAAGCTGCCTTATCCGGATATTTAAAATTTTTATCGTACATAATTTCCTCCAAGTGATCAGACTGTTGGTTAAAAAGTTGGACTTACTGATACACGTTTAATTATAAGCGTGTTGGGCCGAAAACGGTATCGAAGGTGCCTGTGATTGTGCGCGATAAAGATAATAATTGAGATTTGATTTGAATCGGTTAGAATAGAAAGGGTGAACATAATAGGGAGAGCGAAAAATTTTGGTGAAACGGTTTAGAACGGTGCTTCAATTTCTACTGTTGGCCTTTGTAATCGGGACGGCAGTTGTTTTAATTGGTGCCCGCAATAGTGATCCCAAAATTACAAAGGTGACGAGTCAATTAGCTCCCACGTCGGCAGCTAGACTCAGCAATCAGTATCAAAAAACGAAGACCGCAACGATATTTTTACATGGCTACAATGGTGGCGCTAGTTCAACGAATTACTTGATCAAGCACGCTGAAAAATCAGGCGCGGCGCAAAAAGCGTTAGTCGTCCATGTTTATAAGAATGGTGTCATGGCCTTCAAGGGTTATTGGCATCAGTCACTTAAGAACCCAATGATTCAGGTGATTTTTCAAGATAATCATGCCACCCAGAAAGCGCAGATTTATTGGTTACACCAAGTTTTAGTCCAGCTAAAGTCCAGATATGGCGTTGATCGCTACAATGCGGTTGGTCATTCACTGGGTGCTAACGATATTGTGAACCAAGCGTTGAAGTACGGGCATGATCATCGAGTGCCAACTTTGAACAAAATTGTGACGATTGGTGGGCCGTTTGATGGATTGACGGGTTATTTAAATGCTGAAACGGAACGGCAAGTGCGGCAAATGACGGCTAAGCCAATTCGATTCACCAGTCACTTTGCAGCGATGTTGAAGCAACGGCAGAATTTTCCCAACAACGTTAAGATGTTGAACGTGATCGGGGATACCAATGATGGGTTTAACAATGATGGTTATGTCGGCGTTGCGTCGGCCCGGTCAATTGGTTATGTCTTGAAGCATAAATTGGCGACCTATAAGGAACAGTTCTATAGTGGTTCGACCGCCGCCCACTGTGCATTGAATCAGAATCCACGAGTTGCAAAAGCAATGATTTCATTTTTATGGTAAGTCACGTTGAGCCGGCCGCTTTAGTGGCGGCTCTTTTTTGAAAGGAAGCAATTCAATTGGCAAAAATTTTTATCTCAGCAGCAATTCCAGCTAGTGGGATTACCAGCCTACAACAGGCCGGGTATCAACCAGCAATTTATCAAGGTAACGGATTAATTTCACATGCGGAGCTGATTGCTGGTGTGGCAGACGCTGAAGTATTGATTACGCCCCTATCAACGCAAGTTGACCGTGATGTGATCGACCATGCGCCCAATCTAAAGTTAATTGCCAATTTTGGCGCCGGGTTTAATAATATTGATGTGAACTATGCGGCCAATCAAGCGATTGCGGTGACGAATACACCCGGTGTGTCAACCGCTAGCACGGCAGAGGTTACCGTTGGACTGATTTTGGCGTTAATGCACCGACTGGTTGAAGGCGATCAGGTCATGCGGACGACTGGTTTTGATGGCTGGGCACCATTGTTTTTCTTGGGTCATGAAGTCAAAGGGAAGACGTTGGGAATTATCGGGATGGGTGCCATTGGTCAAGCGGTAGCGAAACGCTTGCATGCCTTTGGGATGAATATTATCTACACACAACGGCATCCTTTAAATGTGTTCACTGCTAGTAAGACGGATGCAACGGATGTTTCCTTGGAAGAGTTGCTGAAGACCGCGGATGTTGTGAGTTTACACGCCCCATTAACGAGTGAGACCCAGCATTTGATAGGGACCGACCAGTTAGCACTGATGAAGCCAACTGCGTATTTGATTAACGCGGCGCGGGGCCCATTAGTTGATGAACATGCTTTATTGGCTGCATTACAACAAGGACAACTCGCAGGGGCAGCATTGGATGTTTATGAAACGGAACCGACTTTAACGCCAGGTTTTGCTGATTTGAAAAATGTCGTCTTAACACCGCACATTGGTAATGCTACGGTTGAAGCACGGGACGCAATGGCCAAAATTGTCACCGACAATGCCATTGCGGTTTTAAATGATGAGATGCCCCGAGCCGTCGTAAATGGCGTCAAAGCCCCAGTAAAACCACGGGATTAATTAGTTCGTTTTTCACTCTGGTTGGTCCAAAATCGGCTGGAACGTGGTGGCCGCGTTTGGAAGCCAAGGAGCGGTCTTCCAAGCCGGGCTTTTTCTAAGCCGGAGAACCGCCGACTAAGAAAAATTGCACCACTGAGCCAATTTTGAACCGCCCGACGTTAAATAGCGTGCTCACTTTCGGCTTGCTGAAACAATGTGAGTCTAGCCGTGAGGTTGGTTTCTAAAATGCTCAGCCATGAAATTGGACTTAGTGCGGGTGAAGTTTTCCCGGACTTAGACCAAGGTCGGCTTTGAAGACCGTCCTTTGGCTTCAAAACGACCCATGGCGTTCCAGCATTTTAGAAACCAATCGGTAGGCGGCAAGAACAATCACTTTTAAGCAAAAAATTAGAAAAAGATTAAAATAATGTCTTGACGATTAAAATCAATGGTGGTATTGTTAATCACAAGTTAATAAGCGAACGTTAAATGTTACATCAAGTAGATGCAGGTCTGGGTGTCAGGAAGTCGGTGGTTGCTGCGAACCGATCAGGAGCTGTCATTGAAATACGGTAACAGAGTTCCAGATTTGGACGGGTAATAACTAGAACCGTTATCTTCTAGTGAGTGGGGGATTTTTTAATGAATCCTCAACCTGGGTGGTACCGCGACTAGTCTAATCGTCCCTGTTGTTCTAACGAACAATGGGGACGATTTTTTTATATGAAGAGGATGATTAGGATGGAAATTAAACATTGTGGTGGGATTGCGCGATATCAGGGCTGCTAGTTGGTTGTTGCTGAAGTTTTGATTAAAGGAGTTTTTAATCATGAATAAAACCAAAAGTACCCCGAAAGTTAGCACCTTAGAAGCAGTTATCGTATTGTTAGTCGTTTTAGGAATTATGAGTCTCGGTGTCATTGGGTTCAGCTTGTCACCTCAAGTGCCAGTTCTATTGGCTATGGGTGTTGTGACTGCCTGGGCAATGCTCCGTGGCTTTCCATGGTCCGCAGTCAATGCCGGAATTAAAGAAGGCATTGATCAAGGGATTATTCCAATCTTTATTTTCATTTTAATTGGCGCCATGATTTCCACTTGGATCGCCGCTGGGACGATTCCAACGTTGATGGTGATTGGCTTTAAATTAATTAATATCCAGTGGTTTTTACCCTCTGTTTTCATTGTTTGTACTTTAGTAGGTGCCGCTGTTGGGAGTGCCTTCACGGTGACGTCTACTGTCGGAATTGCCTTCTTCGGTATGGGGGTGACGATGAACTTGAACCCCGCCTTAGTTGCCGGTGCGATTATCAGTGGTGGGATTTTTGGGGATAAGCTATCGCCATTATCTGAAACGAATAATTTAGCTTCAGCGGTCGTTGACACGGATTTATTTGACCATATCAAGCACTTGCTCTGGACGACCTTGCCAGCCGGTTTAATCAGTCTCGGTTTGTTCGCGGTATTAGGCCACGACAACGCCAACGTTAGCTTGGCAAAAATTAATGAAACGGTCGCTGTTTTGAATGGTCACTTCAGTGTTTCTGCATTAGCCTTACTGCCAATTATCTTAGTCTTCGTCTGTGCCGGCTTTAAAATGCCTGCCATTCCAACGATGCTTCTAAACATCTTTGTTTCTGCTGGCCTGATTTTATTTGAACAGCCTAAAATTACCATGACCAAATTAACTGCTATTATTAATACAGGTTTTGTTTCAAAAACGGGCAATGCTAGTGTGGATACATTGTTATCACGTGGCGGTATCGTTAGCATGATGAGCATGGTTGCATTAATCGTTGTCACGTTATCTTTAGGTGGTCTGCTGATGAAGTTTGGCTTGATTGGTCAAATCATGACCCCAATTGCCAAGCACTTAACGAGTGATGGTAAGTTGATCACTGCCGGCATCTTAACTTGTATTGGCGTCAACGTCTTCGTTGGTGAACAATTCCTATCCATTATCTTACCTGGTCGGGCCTTTCGGAAAGCCTTCAATGATGGTGGCCTGGCCGATCAATCGCTTGGACGTGTCCTAGAAGATGGTGGGACAGTTATTAACTACTTAGTTCCTTGGGGTGTTGGTGGGGTCTTCTTAACGACAACCTTAGGCGTCCCAACGGTTCAATACTTACCATTCGTTTTCTTCAGCTTACTCTGCCCAATTATTTCAATTATTAGTGGGTTTACTGGTATCGGTTTGGCACATGTTGGTCAAACGAAAAAAGCTAAAGCTAAAATGGCACAAGCAACTGAAATCAATTAAGAAAAAGTGGTCCCTAACAAACCTGGTATCTTCCCAGTTGTTAGGGGCCATTTTACTGCAAAATGCAAGTATATTTGATATTGTGATGTCTTTTGACTTGTTACATTGGAGATTATGTTATAGTATGTGTAAAGATATTAACCAGAGAGGTTACACATTTTGGAAATTAACGCCGAAACAAAAAAACTTATGAAAGTACTAAGCTCTCATAAAGTAATGGTCAGGGAATACGGTGATAAGATTTCAGTAAAACTCATGCAGCGAATAACTGAACTCTCGGCAGCTTCAAGCTTAGTTGAAATCAGCCATTTACCGCCTCCACGGTTGCATCAATTGACCGGAAAATATAAGGATTGTTTTGCAGTTGATTTAACCAGAAATGTACGGCTAGTCTTTCGGGGATTAGACACAGATAATAATGTGACGACGGTGAAAGAAGCCGTGGTTGGTATTTTGGTGAGGGAGGTTATAGATTATCATGGCCATTAAAATGTATAAAGTAACGCCAGATTATGTGACCGAGCCAAGTGACACCATTCGAGAGTCATTAGAAACGTTAAGCATGACTCAGGCTGAGTTAGCTGAAAAAATGGGTGTTACGAGAAAACATGTTTCGGAGTTGTTGATGAATAAGTCACGAATAACTTCACAAACCGCCAATCAATTAGAATTTGTTCTAAATGTTCCTGCTAAATTTTGGTTATCTTTACAAAGCCAGTATGATGATTTTATTGAAAAGCAAAAACAAGATGAACTGTTGGCCGAGCATGTTCAATATGCGGATAAGTTTCCGTACACCCACATGGCTAAGTTAGGATTTGTTCCTAAGACGACTGATAAGTCTGAGCGCTTGAAGAATTTGTTACGCTTTTTCAGAGTATCTTCATTTGATGCTTTTAAGAAGCAAACTGAGCAAAATCCGTTGTTAGTTGGGGCATTTAGATCAAGTTCAGATAAGTTTGAAGTTGATAACTTCGCCTTGCAGTCGTGGCTACAAGCTGGGACACTCATGGCTAATCAAATTTCAACTGAAAATTTTGACGCTGATCAGTTAGAACAAAAGATTCCTGAATTTAGGAAGTTAGTTCAATCGACTGATTCTGAGGTGTTTATGCCTAAATTGCAAAAACTGGCAGCTTCAGTCGGGATAGCTGTTGTCGCCGTTCCGGAACTACCCAAAAGTCGGGTAAGTGGTTCGACGCGCTGGTTATCACCTTTTCCCAAAGCAATTATTGAGCTAAGCTTTAGACAGAAGACTCATGATAGTTTTTGGTTCACCTTCTTTCATGAACTAGGTCATCTCGTTTTACACAATAAAACGCCTTTTTTTACAATTAATAAAAAATACGGTGATAGTCTTGAAGAAGAACAAGCTGATCAGTGGGCAGCAGATACCTTAATTCCTAAGTGTGACTGGCAAGTGTTTGTTAGTGAAGAAGATTTTAGTAAGCATGCTATCATCGCTTTTGCAAAACGAATCCAAATGCACCCGGATATTGTCCTTGGTCGTTTACAGAGTGACCATTATGTCGACTATCGTCAATTTTCAGAATTACGAATTCATTATAGTTGGCAGTCCAAAAAGCTAACTAAATAACAACATAAAAGCAGGTAACCTTTGATTGAAATAGGTTGCCTGCTTTTAATTATTTGTCTGTTTTCAAACTAGCTTGAAAGTTATCAAAAATTGGATGTGACAAGTTGATTCCCTTAGCTTTTGCAATGAACCAAGAAAGGACTTGGAACGGAATAATCGCCAATAATGGTACTTTGAGATCATCCTCAATTGGATAAAGTTGCAACGTTTGCTCGTCGTTGACGGCGGGTTGCTCATCGGTAAAGCTGATCGTGTAAATATGTGGTGTTAACCGTGATTCATACGATTTGACCGCTTGCATGGTTGCCATCACATCGGGCTTGGTGGTCATTTCAACGTAGAATTGGCGGTGCGTTTCGTGAGCACCAAGGTAGCCGCCATGGGTGAACTCAGATAGGGTGTAGCCACGAGTTGGCACCCGGACGATTTCGGTGAACTTAGTTTGCATTTCGGCAAGGGTACCAGCTAGGCTGCTGGCACCGATGCTTGTAAATTCAGTTGCCAGCCCGAAGTCAATCGTAAATTTACGGTAATAGTCATTGGCCCGTTGGATGGTTTCGTTCATGTGTTCAATGATCAGTCCGAAGTCATCAAGTTCTTGATTGGCTGCTAGTTCCGTGAGTAAGTCACGGTCGGCAGCGCTACGTAGGCTTAAGAACATGAGTGACAAGACGATAGCATTGTAACTGAGCGTAATATACGGGATTGTTTCTTTGCCTGTGAGCAGATTGAAGCTGGTGTCTGCGAGTGTCACTAAGTCGCTTTCTTTTTGAGCTGTCATCCCAATTGTTGTGGCATTTGTACCGGCTTGAGCTTTTTTCACAGCGGCAAGGGTTGTTTGATTAGTGCCACTGAGCGAAATGCCAATAATTGTATCAATGGCGGGATTAACGTGCCCGTAATTTAAATAGGCTACGGCGTCCTGAACCTCAACCTCAATGTCGGCCATTTTTTGCATATAAGGCCGGGCACTTTTGGCCGCATTGAGACTTGAAGCAGTTGTCAAAATTAGCCAATGCTTAGTTGTCTTGGGAACGTTGGCCAGGGCAGCGGCCGTCGCATCGGGATAAGCCGACAACAGGTTGCCGAGCACCGTTTGTTCCCGGCGAATATAGGACAGCATGGTTGGATTATTCATCATCATCATTAGAAATTGCACCTCACAAAAATTAATGCGTTAATTAATAGTTATTTTAGTAGTTGTTAATAGCATAGTCGGTCATTGCGGTGAAATCAACGCTGAATCAATAATAAATTGTGTTCAATCGTTGTGATTAGCCCATTTTAAATGGCGACCGGTAGTCACAGTTTCAGCTAGTCAATGGCTGTCAGTTAGTTAAGCGATTAAGTGCTGAATGGGCAATACCTTGGGTTGCATTTGAATTGGAAGTCTGCTAAGGTTACTGACAAACAAAAAATATTTAACTAAATTAATTGCCTATATAATGCCATGATAAGGATGGCGAGTTTCTACCCAGCACCGTAAATGCTGGACTATAAGCGAATTGAGTCGAATGACTTCCGGAGCTCTTTTTGCGACGGGTGGCAGTCGGCTCTTTTTCTTTCTGAATAGGCAGAAGGAGCACAACGTGACTGAAAAAGTGGATTTGGTAATTACTGGTGGGCAAGTGTTAAACGTGTTGACTCGTGAATTTGAGCAGACCAGTTTGTGGATTAAGGATGGTCACATTATTAGCAACTTGAAGGATGAGCCCTATCAGGCTGAACAACGTTACGATGCTACTGGTAAGTGGTTAGTTCCGGGCATGATCGACGCGCACGTGCATATGGAAAGTTCGATGGTGGCGCCGAGTGAATTAGGGAAAGTTTTGTTGAAACATGGGGTGACCGCAATTGCGACTGATCCGCATGAATTAGCGAATGTTGCTGGGACAGCTGGCATTCAATATTTGATTGACGATGCACGCCAGACACCACTGGATGTTTTCTTTATGTTGCCGTCATCAGTGCCTTGTGTGCCCTTTGACGATAATGGTGCGACGTTACATGCGGCAGATTTACGGCCGCTATATGCAGAACCAGAAGTTCGCGGTCTTGCAGAAGTGATGGATTATGGCGCGGTTGAACGTGGGGACCAAGATATGTTGGCGAAAATTCGAGATGCGAATGCGCATGGCTATCATGCGGATGGTCACGCGGCCGGCTTGAATCCACATCAATTAAACGTCATGCGAAATGCTGGTTTGGATACGGATCATGAATGTACGACTGTTACCGAAGCTTTGGCGCGTGTGAAGGCCGGCATGTATGTTTTCTTACGTGAGGGAACGGTTGAACGGGACGTTCTTGGGACGATTGGAGCGGTCACGGAAGCCAATGCGAGTCGTTTCGCTTTCTGTACGGATGATAAAACCATTGCGGATTTAATCACGGAAGGGTCCATTGACTATAACGTTAAATTAGCAATCAAGAACGGGATGCGGCCGGCTTTGGCCTACACGTTGGCAAGTTATCATGCCGCTAATGCCCACCGTTTGAATGATCGTGGGTGTTTGACAGCCGGGAAGCTGGCGGATTTAGTCGTCTTGGATGATGTTGATGCAGTGACGATTGAGCGAACAATGAAGGCCGGTCAATGGGTGACGACAGAAGCAGCGACGCAACCATTACCATTTACCGCAACTCGGATTCATCAACATGCGACGCTTGCTGAATTGAAACTACCCTTGAAAACTGGTCACGTGAATGTCATTGGGGTACAACCTAACCACATTGAAACTGATCATTTGCTTTTTGATGTTCCAGTAGCTGATGGAGAATTTCAGACCGATTTAGCACAAGACGTGCTAAAAATGGTTGTCGTGGAACGGCACAAAAATACTGGGCGAGTGGGTGTTGGGTTAGTTCATGGCTTCCAATTGAAGCACGGTGCAGTTGCTGGTTCTGTTGCCCATGATTCTCATAATATTGTGGCGGTGGGGACGTCAGATATGGCTATTCTACGGGCAATTAATCAGATTACGATGACAAATGGCGGGATCGCGGTAACGGATGATGAACAAGTTATTGCAGATATGCCGTTAGCAATTGGCGGACTATTATCGGCCAGTTCCTATCAAGTTGCCACGCAGCAACTCGGGACGATCAAGGCCGCCTATAATCGAATTTGTGAAACGGAGATTTCGTTTGATCCGTTTATTACTTTATCATTTTTAACGCTTCCCGTAATTCCGACGATAAAACTAACGGATCGTGGTTTGTTTGACTATGAGTCGTTTAAGTTGATTCCAGTGGAAGCGTAACTTATTGCTGCTTTCGATAAGCAAGAGAAATTATATGATCATAGTAACTGAAGGTTGAAAATTGCTGTTCTGTGCCACTACGTCAATAATCAGGCGGCGAAAACTAGTTGATTACTGTTGCTTCCGGTTGTTGCCGATAACATGCGGACGAGGGACCGGTTCAAGCCTTAGAAACGTCTTGAGCCTCGCCCGGAAGCTTTGCCAAAATCGCAAATCTACCGGACCGTCTGTGGTGTAAGACCGCACTTCGACTGGAGCCGTCCCCCATAGCACACCGATTTTGACTGACGGAGCGCTGAGTTTGGCCAAGCCTACTTTAAATGTGACGGTTACTGGTACTGGGACATTTGTGATGGTTTTGCTACGTTCAACCTTTAGTGATAATAAAAAAAACAGATTGCAACTTAAGCAAATCACCTAGAGATGGTGAATGCTTACAGTTAGCAATCTTTTTTTTTGTTTTTAGAAATTAACTTTTCTGACAGCGTGGGAGAAAAACTCCCAGTTACTTTTTAGTCTGTTTACTCCGCCGCCAAGCAAAGTAGAAGGTAATCAACATGTAGAAAAAGTCGACTGGAAGGGTTTCTCTTAAGGGCACATTAAGCAAAATGACTGAAACCAAGGTTAAGACACCAATGAAAATTAGTGCGCCTTCCGACCAGTCGAGTATCCATTTTGGCAATACAATCACGTCCGTTTCGTTTCAATCCAGCTTACCACAATTCGGTGATTAATTTTGACGAATCGCAGCTGGCTTAATGGCTGCTCGAGGACGATCACGCAATGCCCGAAGTGCCCACAAAATGGAAACCGTGTCGACAACTTCTTGTAACATGGCCCCGAAGAGCGCTGGAATAATCCCAGAACTAGCAATCAACATTAAAATAGTACAGATCGCAATCCCAATCCAGACAGATTGCTTAGCAACGGCCATCGTGTCTTTAGCGATTTGAATGGCGGTCACCACGCGACTCAGGTCGTCTTTCAAAATAACGACATCGGCTGATTCACTGGCAGCGGTTGAACCGTGTGCGCCCATCGCGATCCCAACATCAGCGACGGCTAGGGAAGGTGCATCGTTAACGCCATCTCCGACCATAATCACCGGCCGGCCAGCTTCAGGAATCGCTTTTAGATTCTTGATTTTGTCGGCAGGGAGTAAATCGGCTTGAACGGTATCAATCCCAACTTCTGCCGCAATCTTGTCGGCAATGGCACGTTGGTCCCCGGTGAGCATCATGACGTTTTGAATCCCTTCAGCATGGAGCGCTTGTAAGGTGGCAGCGGCTTCCAGTCGAACGTTGTCGATAAAGGTAATGACGCCGGCGTATTGATCATCAATGCCCACGTAAATAGCTGTTTGGGCCAATGGCTTTTGTGATGTACTTGGGTCGACAAAGCTTAATTTCCCGACTTTAACTGCATGGTCATCAACTTGTGCCGTCACACCATTCCCAGTGACTTCTGCTAAGTCATTGGCTGTGCTCAGCGGTGTATGGTTGGCATATTTAACAATCGAACGAGCTAAAATATGGCTTGAGTTTTGTTCAGCGCTTGCGGCCAAATGTAAGACTTGTTCTGCCGTAAAACCGGCTTGAGGAATGATCTGGTTGACAGTTAATTGACCACTAGTGATTGTCCCAGTTTTATCAAAGGCTGCTGACTTCGCGGTGGAGAGTTTTTCTAACATGTCACCAGTTTTAACAACAATCCCATTTCGACTGGTCCGGCTCATGCCAGAAACGAGTGCAACTGGGGCAGCTAAAATTAATGGACAAGGCGAAGCAACAACTAAGACTTCGGCAAAACGATGTGGATCACCACTCATGGCCCAAGCGACCCCAGCGATCACGTAGGCCACTAATGTAAATGGCACGGCGTAGCGATCGGCTAAACGAACGAACTTTGCGGGCCGAGCTTCGGATTCTTTAACTAATTTAACCAGCTGTTGATATTGACTATCGGCGGCGACTTTATCTACGATCATTGTGACAGCACTATCACCATTGACAGCTCCAGACATTAAGTCATCACCAACCACTTTTTCAACTGGCTTGGATTCACCTGTCAAGGAAGATTCGTCGAAGAGTGCGGTCCCATCAATCAAATGACCATCAACGGGGACAAGTTCGCCCGGTTTTACGACTAATTGATCGGCAACACTCGCTTCTTCAACGGGAATATCTGTTAATTGACCGTCAACGAGACGGTGCGCGGTACGCGGCGAATTATCTAGCAAAGCCTTTAACTCAGTATTGGCACGTTTGGCAGCATAATCTTCCAGTGAGTCACCACCGGTCAACATGATTAAAACGACCAGTCCAGCCCAATATTCACTGACGACTAGGGTAGCGACGATCGCGGTGATGGCTAATAAATCCACCCCATATTTACCAGAACGTAACGTTTTGACCATTTCAACAAACATGGAAAGAGCCATGATTGACCCCATCAACGTAATGATTATTTGTGCGGCTAACTGTTGGTGTAAGCCAAATTCTAAGATTAATGCCACAATTCCAACACTAACTGTTAAAGTTAATTTGTAATAGTGTCGCATTTATAACCCCTCCTATTGAACTTTGTAATCGGTTCCTTTATGATTAGCACAAGCGTAACACTAAAATGGCTCAATTTAAACAGATAAGAATGATTCTAAACAAAACATAATAATTTGCGAAAAATGCGATTATTTTTCTGAAAAATCACCTAAAAAGACCGGTTAAAAGGTGGCTTAAGCTTATCATGATAGGCTTAAACACCCGTCAAACCGGTCATTTTACATTATTTCTAATGCTAGTATACTAATAGATGAATATCAGATATCAGAATAAATACTGAAATCAGCATTTGTATTAGCGGTGTCGCGTGATACAGGTGGTAACTTGTTACCCTGTTGTGCGACCTTTTTGTGTATGATGGCACCATTTAAACTTGCTAGGTGACTGCATGCAACTAACTTATCTGATAAATTCAAGGGGGTTATCCATTAGCAAGATATTGAATATAACAATTTGATCGTTACGTTGTGTGTAAGAGTGTGAGTCGGCACGGGTTGCGACTGAGCATTAGGATGGCCGAACAATGACTCGGTGTTTTTCCGAGTGATTGTCCGGCAACCCTAAGCGGAGGTCGTAGTGCCGGCGAACACGTTTCTACCTTAATAGTCGAAACGTGTTCGCTCAGGCAGCGGGTTTCGCTTGCTACGCCAGTCACAGAATGCCAAAAACGCATTATGTGATTGGCTAGGCAATGCTCACCAGCTCCCGTCTTCGCTCACACTCTGGCACTAGCTATCAGCGCTAAATATGGTGAATACCAACGTAGATTACGCAATTAAAAATTGTCAGTATGGCGTCCCGCGGAATTCAACCAACGGAAAGAAGGAAATTCTGCTACTGATTTTGAGTTAGCACAAACCGAGTTCTGCAGACAATGCCGATTAAACCTTATTTAATAAGGGTACTGAGTGCTCCGAGGAATCAATCTCGGAGGGGTGTACCGATTGCTAGTCGGAAATTAACGCGTGGGGACTCCCAGTTGTGGGAGGAAGAACCACGAATATTTGATATAGAAAGTATATGTTCAGTAGCAGGTTTATTATTTTAAAAAGCAAGAATATTGATTGGTGGGTGTATTTACCAACGATTGGGTTATTTGCTGTCGCTTCAGTTTTTCTGTTAGTTGGTGGTAAATCCTTGGAGACTGGTTTAGGCTCAATTCTGAACTGGTTAACGGTTAACATGAGTTGGTTGTACATGCTCGTTTACGTCATCAACTTTATCTTCTTCATTTACTTGGCTTTTAGTAAGCTCGGTAAAACCAAACTTGGTGGTCCCAAAGACAAACCGGAATTTTCAACATTCCATTGGGGCAGCATGGTTTACGCAACGGGGATCGATGCCAGCATTTTAATGTTGAGTATTGCCGATCCATTGCGATATTTACAAAGTCCATCATTTGGCGTAAAGCCATTTTCAAATTCCGCGTATAACTATGCGCACATGCTCGGCCAGTTTAATTGGGGGCCGATGGCATGGATGATGTTCGCACCAGCCACCATTGGAATTGCTTATGCAATGTATGTGAAGCATGTCAAAGTGCAACGGCTCAGTGCCGCCATTTCAGTTTTAGCAGGTCCGGGTCTCGCTAAACAGCTGGCCCGCAATGTCATTGATTTCTTAGTCATTATCGGCATCATGGGTGGTGTCGGGACTTCTGTTGGGATGGAAATTCCCGTCATTTCAAAAGTTTTGAGCGCTGTTACCGGGATTGCCGATACGATGACCTTAAAACTTGGCTTGTTTGCCATTCTATTTGTCATCTTTGCTGCAGCCGTCTTTAATGGTCTCAAACGTGGGATTGGCCGGTTAAGTTCAGCCCACATTTGGTTAGCGATTGGCTTCTTAGTTGTCGTCTTATTGGTTGGTCCAACGACTTATATTTTGAATTCTGAAACGAATAGTATTGGATTATTTATCAATAAATTTGTTAGTTTAAGCTTCAATTCATCTCCAAATGGGCCAATGACCGCTATGCAAAGCCAGACTATTTTCTATTGGGGCTGGTGGTTATCCTTTATGCCAGTGATGGGTTTGTTCATCGCGCGGATTTCACGTGGTCGGACGATTCGCCAAGTCTTAGGTGGTATGTTACTTTGGGGTTCTTTAGGTTGTGTGAGCTTTTATGCCATTTTAGGTGGGTACGCCTTGTACTTACAAAAGATGGGTATCGTTAACTTAGTTCATATCTTGAATACCCAAGGACAAGCGGCAGTTATCGCAGCTGTTTTGACTACTTTGCCACTTAAAATGATCATGTTAGCTTTGTATTGCTTATCATGCTTCATTTTCTTGGCAACGACGGTTTCTTCATTTGCCTTTATCACGTCATCATTTACAAGTAAACAATTATCTGTTGGCGAGCAACCTAGTCGTTTTAACCGGATGAGCTGGGTTGTCATCTTCCTCTTATTCTCATTAGGGTTAGTCACGGTCGGAGGGTTCAAAGCCATTCAGTCCATTTGTGCGATGTCTGGGTTCCCATTGATCGCGGTTTGTCTGATTTTGTTAGTTTCTATTTATCATGATTTGACGACAGATCCAGTGAAGGAAGCAGCTAAGGTCGCTGCGAAAGAGAAAGTTGCAGCGAAACGGCAAGCATTAGCTCGCGATGTTGAAATCTCAACTAAATCCGACTATGCAGGTGAACGACGCGTCAGTCGTAAATCTGCTTCGGAAACGGACTAGTTTATAAAATTAAATCAAATCAAATCGGCGGTCTGCATGATAAATGCGGGCCGCTTTTTCAATAACGAGGGTCCGTCAGCTTGCCTTTACGTAATCTAAACAAGAACTTTACTAGATAGTGACATTAGTTTTACACCAGACTTCTATACTTATTTTTGTAATCGAAATAAATGAGGCAAGGTGGTCACTGATGGTGAAGATGATTGGTAAACTGATGGCAGTTTTGGGATTGGGACTATTGATTAGTGGTTGGGGGACCCTGGTTCGGTGGCATCAGCCCCAATCAGTCTCCTTTCGCTGAGCCGTCAGGGACCAGTTTGCCGGTTTTATTACACCGACAGCAGCGGCCAGGAATCCTAATATTACCGCCGGCAGCAGCGAAAACTTTGCCGACTAGACCGATGCCGGTCAAAGCACACTGGCAGTCTAGCGTTCGAGTCGGCATGTTTAAGGCGATGCCGAATTAGGCGGTATCGGTATGACTAAGGTCAAAAGAGATTGGGTAGATCTGTTCAGGGAGTAGTTATTTGGAGGAATGGTTCGGCATAGGTGGGCCTTGATAATGGGGATTATCGAGCTAGGTCGGATCATTAGCAGGCTTGATCATGGTGATCAGGTCTTTTTTTGTTGCTCTTTTTAAGTCACCTTACCAAGGTTCGCATATCATTGTCTTGGCCGATGATTCGAACTATGATGACTTTAAACTGATTATCACAGTTATTGCTAACGGAATTGAGAGGATGTTATGTATGGAGCGTGCTGAAAAGATTGAGATTTTACGTCAATTGGTTAAGATTCAGTCTGTCAATGGTAACGAACTGGCTGTTGCGGAATATCTAAAAAGGGTGTTTGATCAAGCCCAGATTGATTGTCATGTTTTACCAGCCGGTGATCGACGGGCGAACTTGGTTGCAGAAATTGGTAGTGGTAACCCCGTTTTAGCAGTGTCTGGTCATATGGATACCGTTGCGGTTGAGCGCGCTGATTGGAATCAAGATCCGTTTACTCTGACGACAGTCGGCGATGAACTGATTGGCCGAGGCAGTTGTGACATGAAGAGCGGTCTAGCGGCACTAGTCATTGCGATGATTGAGCTGAAGGAACGAAAAATTCCACTAAATGGGACGATTCGGTTATTAGCGACGTATGGCGAAGAGTTTGCGGAGCAAGGTGCGGCAGACCTGACTGCGGCGGGATATATGCAAGGTGTGAGCGCACTAATGATTGCTGAGCCAACTGGCTATAACATTTGTTATGCGCAGGCTGGGTCGGTGGACGTGACGTTGACGTCTAAAGGGAAGACTGCGCATAGTTCCATGCCAAAAATGGGGAATAATGCGGTTGCTCACTTGGTGAATGCCTTAGTTCAGATTCAAGAAAATATTGCCACGTTAACAGCTGGCATTAAAAATGAGGTGTTGAATACCGAAACGTTGTTCAACATTGACGTTTTCCACGGCGGAAATCAAGTGAACACGATTCCTAATTTGGCTGAAGCGCAGATTAGTATGCGGACCATCCCGGAGGTTAGTAATGCGACGTTAATTAAGACTTTTGAAACCACACTTGCACAATTCAATGCCGCCAACGGTAGTGACATTAGCTTGCAAGTTAATATGTCTGTACAACCAGTCGTCGGTGATCCTAATGGTCGGATGTTACGACTGATTCAACGGCTAGGGCAGCCGTATTTAGCAAAAGCTAAGTTTACGCCCACTGAACTTAAAATTACCGAATTGGCGGCGAAGTCAATGGGATTGGCCTTAGGCGATAAGGTCATCCCAGCAGTTGGTGCCCCGGGTGGGACGGATGCACGACGGTTCCTCATTGATCAACTTGCCGGCGCAGACTATACCGTCTTTGGTCCGGGAAATTTCAGCTCACATCAGGCAAATGAATCAATTTCAGCGACGATGTACCTTGATTTCATTGACTTATATGAGGAACTCTTTCCAGCGTATTTGGCTGATCAAGCGTAATAAAAAACGGATTCGGCAATCGCTGCCTAGTCCGTTTTGTTTATTTTGCTTTTTTCTGTTTTGGTTGTTGCTTCTTACGATCACGCAATGCTTCTTTAAAGGCATTGATGTCTTCAGCGTGTTTAGCGGACCATTCCTTATAGTTTGAATGTGAGTCCGTATCACTGATCTTTAAACCAGTTTCCAACCAGAATAAGGCCTCAGTGAGTGAGCCAAAATTGTGAAACCAGAGTGTGTGACCATTGTCGGAGTCCATGGCAACGTAGGATTTGTAGTGGGGGGTTAAGAAAGTGTGTTTCACAATCTTAAACGCCGCCCGACGACGAGTTAATTTATAGTCCGGTAAAATGTAGCGTCCCGGATGGGCTAACCGCGGAATCGAATTCTTACGTTGTTCCTTATATTCCGTCAGCATTGCCTTGGCGCGGTCAGCGTTGA
This sequence comes from Lactiplantibacillus daoliensis, assembly GCF_005405005.1. GTDB lineage: Bacteria > Bacillota > Bacilli > Lactobacillales > Lactobacillaceae > Lactiplantibacillus > Lactiplantibacillus daoliensis. Next base: position 336,592 of record NZ_BJDH01000003.1, read on the forward strand.
TGAGTGTAATGTTGAATTTTGACATAGCAGGGCTCCCCTTGATCATGCAGTTAAAATAGTTGTTTGATTGAATAATAAATTGCTACTTACAGTACTAATCATAGCGCAGTTTTACTAAAACTCGAAATATAAAAACTTGAATTTTAAGGGATTCGTGGCTTCTTACGCTAAACTTAAAGAAAATCGGGACGGTCCGTAAAAAAGACGTTGTTTGCCAGTTTGATGGTGAACAACGTCTTTGGTTAGATTAAGGTAAATCATTCCCAGCGGCAAAGTAAATGTCGTACCATTCTTGCCGAGTCAAGTCGATATCGGCACCGGCGGCATTTTCTGCCAAGTGTTTAGGATTCATAGTGCCCAGGATGACCTGGATTTTAGCGGGGTGGCGTAAGATCCAAGCAGTGGCAATCGCGCTCTTGCTCATGTGCTTTTCATCAGCGAGTGCTTGCATCGCGTCGTTCAACTTAGGAAACTTCGGATTATCCAAGAAAATACCAGCAAAATTGCCATATTGATAAGGTGACCAAGCTTGGATAGTCATATGGTGGAGACGAGAGTATTCAATGATTTCGCCATCGTGGTTAATACTACGGTCATCTTGCATATTTGTGTGGAGGCCAAAATCAATTGCGCCGGTATGCATGACGCCAAATTGTAGCTGGTTGATCATTAAGCGTTGGTTGACAGCGGCTTGTAAGAGCTCGACTTGCATGGGATTAAAGTTGGAGACGCCAAAGTGCCGAATCTTACCACTGATTTGTAATTCGTTGAAGGCTTCTGCGACTTCATCAGGGATCATCAATGGGTCTGGCCGGTGAAGTAGAAAGCTGTCTAAGTAGTCCACGCCTAAGCGACTGAGTTCGCCATCAACGGCATTAAGGATGTGTTGTTTGGAGAAGTCGTAACGCTTTCCAGGAACAATGCCACCCTTGGATTGGATAAAGAGTTGGTCACGACTCACTGTGGACTGCTTTAGTGCTTTGCCAAAAATGGCGGATGAGTCACCACCACCGTAGATGTCTGCTGAGTCAATATAGTTAATTCCTAAGTCAACCGCAGTTTCAATGACTTTGGTGGCCTGATCAACGTTTAAACTGTTCATGCGCATGATGCCTAAAGCGACTGCGGATGTCTGCATGCCGCTTTGGCCTAAATTGAGTGTTTTCAAACGAAAAATCCTCCTTAGAGTTTAGTACCAGTATACGGGTTGATGATAGGGATGTAAACGGTTGCGACTGGTTAGTAAGGAGGGTGTTTTCTTCTATATAATATTAGTTGGGGAACCATCAGATTTTTTTCGTCTAACGGTTGACGTCTAAAATGCTGGAACGTGGTAAGTATATGAATGACTTAGTTAAAACGGCTGCAAAAAAATAGAACCCAAGGCTTCTCAACTTGAGTTCTACTTATGAGGAATAATCCATATTAGCAAGGAATACTTGTTCAGTGTTCTTAATACGTTACACCTTCATGCTTATTCAATTTTACGTGTGTCCAACTTCTAACGGACTAACCCGTATTTATTGTAGCTATCTGCTCTAGTCGATCAAAAGTACCTAAATACTTGATTCATGACTCTTCAAACGGGTTTTAACGAAAGCCGAACTCGCGTTTAAAACTTAGGAATGTCTTCGTAACAGACATGCACCTCCGTTTAAACTTTTTAAAACCTGAAGCTTACAATGGAACTGTACTAGTGGAACTTTAAACTTGGCATCGGCGACACCCTGTTTCTAATCTAAAGATTAAAACTTGATAGTCTAGATACACCAATTAATTCTGTTGCGGTTATCGTTAATTCAAGGGTTAACGTTCAGCCATCCAACGGAAAATCTCACGACACTCGCTAGACCGATAACGCTTCAACGCCCGAAATGGTTTCGATAACGACCATAACTTGTCTTGCTAGCTGTCTAACATTACAGCGACAGCCAATGCTCATTGAGAAGCTTGCTAATGAGGATTAATTTCTTTCCTCACTTAGTATACTAACAGATAATGTAAGCGGTTGCAACACTAAAACACTTAAAATTTAAAAAGTTATTGGCGTTGCTTTTATCCGGATTTTCGTTATGATAAAAGAGTACGACAGTCTGCAAGCCGCATGGGTTTGACGTGACGGCAATGACGAAAGGTAGGCCCATAACACGTGATTAATAAAATAGCAGCATACATTGATAGTTGTATTGATGCTGGTGATATCTATGGGGCATCGTTTAGCGTGATTACGCCCCAAGGTGTGAATCAATACTATCATGGTAAACAAGGCAAAGATGATTTTGCAATTGGGTTAGATCCCTCGATGATTTATGACTTAGCTTCAGTAACTAAAGTGGTGGGAACCACAACACGGATTTTTCAATTACTTTCTGATCATACGATTCGACTAGATGATCCGGTAGCGCGTTTTCTGCCAGGGTTTGCTCACAAGGAAATTACAATTGAAGAACTTTTGCTTCACAATAGTGGGTTACCGGCGGATATTGATAATTTGACAAATATGAATCGAGAAGATTTAATTGCGGCAGTCTATAACGCTGAACTCATTAATCAGCCGGGTGAAAAATATGTCTATTCTGATTTAGGCTATATCATTCTTGGTTGGATTATCCGGACGGTGGACGGTGCTTTGGCACGCAGTATTCAAGATCATGTGTTGTATCCGCTGGCTATGACGAATACGGGTTATAATTTAAATCGGCCCAAGATTCGTTTTGTGCCAACTGAGTTTGATCCGCGACGCGGCCAGATTCAAGGGCAAGTTCACGATTACAAGGCTTTTCTACTAAACGGTGAAGCTGGCCATGCCGGAATGTTTTCAACTTTGACTGATTTGACTGTCTTTATTGAAATGATGTTGAATTTTGGCGAGTATCAAGGCAAACGTGTCTTAGATGAGAATGTCTTCGACTGGTTAGGTGAACATGATTCGGAAGGCCGAACGCTTGGCTGGGAACGCTACAACGGTAAACATCAGTATCTGCATACTGGATACACTGGGACGGCAGTAGCTTTTGACCTAGACCGGCAAGTAGGACTGGTCCTATTGACGAATCGCGTTTATCCAACGAGTGATAATCGTGTCTGGAATCGTGATCGACAACACGTTTTTGAGTTATTCTTTAATGATTAATTAAAAAGGACGTTAGGTGGGCACTTCATTGAGTGCTCATCTAACGTCCTTTATTTTTGTAGCCAACGGAACCCAGGGATGCGGCTGATTAAATGATAACAACCAAAGCCTAGGATGACGCCTGCCCAATTGGTGAGTACGTCGTCAATATCGATCCAACGATTGATGTGAACGAGCCAATCTAAAACAAACTGCCCGGTTTCTAGTGAAACCCCGGTGAGTAGGCCCAATAAGATGATTTCTCTCCAAGGACGGTTAGGCCAATTCCAGCCAACTAAGAAACCTAAAGGCATCGTTAGCAAGACATTCAACCAAAAGCCTAGGTCTAGTTGGCGGATTGGATTAGGAATGATCTTGGCGGGACCTAATGTGATATAGGGAAGGACGACACTACTGCTAAAGCTATAGTTTGTAGGTGTAAAACAGAATGCGGTTAAAACCCAAAGGAATAGCAGCAATGCAAGTCGTTTAAAGCGATAACGTTTTGTGATTGGTCGTCGCCAGATATGAAGACTGGCGATCAGTGTAAACAAAGTCAGTATGATGAATGGGAACCAGGCTAGCATGACAAGCACCTCTTTTGTGTTGATGTATGTGGGCTTATTATAAGGAAAAACAAGGTGTTTTGCCAAATTATGAAAAAAGATGTCGAAAAACATTGACACTTTCATTTCAAATTGGTATATTAGTACACGTTGCTGCTACGACAGGTCAGCCTAGTGCTGGTGAAACGAAAAAGATTATTGAAATTAGTTGTTGACAACTTCTTCAGTAATTGATATGATAGTTTCTGTTGTCGCAACGGCAACGATAGTTGAAAAAGCCCATTGAATTCTTTGAAAAAAGTATTTGACAGTAAGCGCTTCAGATGCTATGATGATTAAGTTGCGTTGAGGTAATCAACCAATAAATTAGACCTTTGAAAACTGAACAAAGTTTCGACAAATCAAATGTGTAGGGTCTAGCAATCTTCGAGATTGTTAGC